>JAEWSH010000054.1 GCA_023398375.1 Bacillota bacterium
TCAATAATCACCCTTTCGTCCTCCTGTACTAATCTAAAAATTAGTATACAGGGTATTTGTCGAAAGTGGCTCACTTTTTGGTTAGCACAAGGTGTGGAAATGGCTCACTTATATATTAGCATTCACAAAGGATATTATTTACTACGAATTATATTTTACTACAAAAGAAAAAAAGACAACGGAATTTCTTCAATTGTCTTATATAATCTATGTGAGCAATCCACTGGATGTCACTCAAACTCCCTAACCATTCGCTTTAATGCGAATTTATTTGATATATTTCTTGTCATTTAATTGCTTTTAGTCCGGGTATTCTATGTATTATTTTGAGTATAATAAGCTTCGGGTATCATAACGGTATCACTATCCTCACAATATAATAGTACACTAATCATCTCCTTCTAAACAACCCATCTACAAGTTTCTTATTATTTTCCTCCACTATTTCCCCCATACCATCAATTAGCAAATCGATTAATTTCATTACATATTCATTATCGACATAATACTTTAAATCTGGATCAGAATTTATTTTTTCGCTTAATTTTCTCTTTACCTCATACTTGTTTAATCCGCAATCATGCATGTCTTATCCCTCATATTTCATCAAAACTCTTTTAATCAATAAACTAAGCAGTTCTATAGTTTCTGCCTGCACTTTCAACCAACTTTGATATTTTTCTCTTGTTTCAATTATGATTTGATTTTCATTAGCTTTAACATAAATTTTCTTATTTACTTTTTCTCGCAACAAATCTTCTATCAGTTTATCACTGCCCATTTCCATAGCATGGTGATAAATATCAACATACTTTTCATCCAAAATGTCTTTCGAAATCACATCTCCAATATTAGTAATCCGACATGCTTCTAATCCGTTCTTTAATAATTCAGCATTTAATATTTTTTGAGACTCTACATTTGCTTTAGGACGTATATCTAAATATTCATGTATTGATTTATCAAGCCTTTCCATTTGAAGTAACAAAACATTTGGTACTTCGAGAAATCTCGTATCTGACTTTATTCGATTCCAAGCAGAGAACTGCGGATGTGGCGATATTGTTTGAGGTCCTTTCTCAAAAGTAACATAGTTTGGATATGGATTTAAATTTAGTATATTATCTTGTATATCAATCAGCTCATCATACAACGGACAATAGATCACATTTTTTCTTTTTACATTTTGTAATGCCTTATGTTGATTTTCATTTACCCAAACTGAACCCATTAATGAAAAAAAACCACCAATTATAGCTCCTAATAACGTCCCAAAAACTCCAAACAAAGTAGGGTTTTTCAGAAGAAAGCTGCTATCTAGTTTGCTCACAGCATAAATAATTGATACAGTAATAGCTGCTCCGACAACTAGCCTTATTACCCTTTTATGCTTCACAAGAAAGCATATGAATTTTAATTGCTTCATAATTACTTATTCCTCACACATTTTTATCAGCGACCTGTATTTCTCTGTTCCAACTGTTCCCTTGCATTTGCAATAGCCAACGACAGTTTCTGTTCCAATAATTCCTTTGGTGGCATCTTTGTCAAATACTGTCCAACGTGAATGTCTCCTCCATCAAGTTCCAACAGTTCTATCGTTTCCTGTGATTTTTCAGCACACAATATCAATGCCACAGGATTTTCTTCGCCTTCTGCTTTTTCATTCTTATTTAGCCAACGAAGATATAGCTCCACTTGTCCTTTATCCTGCGGCTCAAATTCTCCAAGTTTCAATTCAATTAAAACTAATCTTCTGAGCGTACGATGATAAAAGAGTAAATCCATGTAATAGTCTTTTCCATCTAATACAAAATGCTTTTGTCTTGCTAAAAATGCAAAATCAGATCCCATTTCCAAAATAAAGTTCTCTAATTCTACAAGAATTGCATTCTCCAAATCTTTTTCGCTATATGTGTCTTTCAAACCCAAAAAATCTAACATATATGGATCACGATAAAACATATCCAAAGACATTTTTCTGTCATCTCGTAGCTCTGCTATTTCATTTGCAATTGTATCTTCAGGTTTTTTTGAGATTGCAGTGCGTTCATATAACATTGACTTTTTACGTTCCCTCAATGTACGTACTGACCAATTTTCATTTTTACACATTGTTGCGTAGAAGTCTCTCTTTAATTCATCGTCTATTGGCAAAAGTTCAACAAAATGTGACCATGTTAATTGTTGCGACAGTGTCGCGACTTTTTCATAATCACTAAACTCTTGATAAAATTGTATCATTCGAAATAACGAAGCACGATTAAATCCTTTGCCATATTCAGAAGTAAGGCGATTGCTTATTTCAATCACAAGGTTTTTTCCATATTCCGGCTTTTGTTCCTCAAGAATCTCTTCTGTCAAGCATTTTCCAATACCCCAATATAGGTTTAACATTGCGCTATTAACAACTTTTTTAACTTCATTTTTTTTATCAGCAATTAATGTATTTATCTCCTGGTAAACGCTATTAAATTTCTCTGGTAAAGCAATATCATTTGGCATATATTATTCCCTTTCCAAAAGTCGCGACAGTGTAGCGACTTTTCATTTATTAAATTTAAACCTATTTTTTGATTTTCTTTTTCAAATTAAGATCAGATTCCATGCCCTTTCATAATCTCACTTCCAGCAAGAATCTCATATTTCATAGCACTCTCAACTGCCACTTCTTCTGCCGCCGCTTTCTTTGCCTTTACAATTGGATCGTCTAGCATATTGTCACCTTTTACTTCAAGAATCATGTAGGTTCCATCATTCATTTCTACAAGAAAATCAGGATAATGCTTTCTCAATCTATTTGATTCAGGATCAACATACGGCACAAAGAAATCTGTCTGTTTACTTTGAATTTCCGAAGCATACGTGCAATCGCAGCACATCGAATAGCCGGAAAATATCTGACAATTCCAATTATGATTACTTATTCTTTACAAAAAACGTTCCTCCATGATTTCATCAATCTCTTCTTTTTCTATCCTTCTCTTCCACACTTCAATATTATCTTGAATTAATTTTTTATGTTGAAGAAAATCCAAACCTGTGAAAATTGGAAGTAATGATTCATAATATTTTACTCTAGCCTGCATATGTGGAACCATGCTTCCTGATCCGCCCCAGTGATTAGGCTCTAGTGTTAATTTACTGAACATCTCAAAACTTTTATTTAAAGAAACAAAAGTTTTAATGGCTTCTACTCGAAGTTCTGCCCCTTTCTCAGACAAAATTTCAAAAAGTACAAAAATTTTTTCACTATCATAGTTTTTACGAATTGTGCGGATAACCCATTCATTTTGCTTTTTGACAATATCATCCTCGCCTTGTTTGTGAACTAAAATATTTGCAAATTTATTTTTCATTCTCCAATAAAAGTTTTTTTCTCTTTCAGCAATATAATCAAATAAATAGTCAAATATTTCATTGAAATTATCCAATTTCCAACAGCATGTTATCCGATCTTGTTCATACCCTATATGTCCATCGTGATGTTCATAAAAATATACTGCATACGAGTGAAGCCAAGAAGTATCCACTGATATAAAATATTGAATAAAGGTACCGTCGTAATCCATATGTGAATCATTGTCTGCTAGAAAGAAATATATTTCTTTTAAGATATCCTTATTTCCCTTGAAATACTTATAAAGTTGATCTGGTGAACAGCAATGCTTGTTGAAAAATAGATCAAAATAAATTTTAACTATAAAAATACTATATTGTTTTTTTTCTAAAATAATCTTAGCACATCTACAGAATATTTCCGTATCGAAAGATAAGTAATTTTCTAAAAAAATAAGCTTTCTATATGAAGAAGATGTAATGAACTTGTCAGAATCTTCATTTAGAAATGTAATAAGTCTTTCGGTCCATTCTTTATTAATTTTTTCCTGCGATAGAGATTCAAAAAACACAAATTTCCACTGGTTAGAGTATTGGAACTGCCTTTCTGAAATAAAATTGTATGTATTCTCTTCTCCCCATAGTATGATTAATTCAGTAATTATTTGTCCTGGATGAATATCAATATTGGAACCATAACTAATTAACGCATCTACAAAAGTCTCTAATTTGCATCTATTAGATAAAATTGCAGAAACAAATATGTCAATTGAAGATATAAACTCATATCTCTTATTCTCTAATTCTCCAATTAAATCATTTAGTTGTTTGACTAACTCTTCCATCTTACTTGTAATAATACCTTCTGCAAAACTTACGATTTTTTCTTGTCTGATTTTTTCTGCTTCTTCATATTCTAAATCAGTGTCAAAATATCGTTCTGAAAACGTGTGATATACGTTCCAAATATCGGAATCATAAATGTTATTTATACATTCTTTTGTATTGATTTCATAATGTTTCCACTTTTTCATAAGTTGATTATATAACTCACCTTTTTTTATTTCACTACAACTTCCTAATTTTAAAATAATAGGGATTATATAACTTTGATCAAATGAAATTATTTCTTCCTCTTGTTCTTGCCATCCTTGCGCATATTTTTGCAAAACATGTAAAACATCTATTTGCCACTTTGCTAAATCAGCAATTTTAGATAATTCCTCCCATATCCCCTTACGGAATTCTTTGCTTCCCTCAGTTAATATCACTGGAATATTGTACATCACTATCTTATTTCCTCTGGAAGTTTCTACCGGACTAAATACTGTTTGCAAGAAATGCTCCGCAATGCCAAGAAATAACTTAGTTTGCACTTCACTCTCACGCTTTCTTTTCAAAGTACCGATAAGTGATTTTTCTACATAATAATCGTTCCTATCTGAATATTGATTAATACTATAATAATTCTTAATACAATCATAAGCATCTCTGACTACATTTTGTTTTTTATTTACATACTCACAAATAAGTTCAATAGCAATTTCCAAATTCTCTTGGTAACGGTATCCCGCCAACAGCTCCAATATTGTATCATTTTCTCTATACTCATTTTTTTCAAAATCAATTGTGGTTATATCTACTACTTGGTTTTCAACCTGATCAATTTTCCCTTTTACAAATAAAAGCGCATCTAATGGGCGAAAGTCATGGAAAACTTTCACGTATTCACAAAATATTTGTTCTGACTCGCTTTCAAAAATATCCCATACTTTTTTTATTTCAGAATCTAAATAACTGTGAACCTCATCTGAACTAAAAATGTTCCATAGCACACTTGTTGCTTTAATAATACCCGTTCTGAAGTTTCTAAAGCCAACTTCTAGTATCTCCGAAAATGTAATATATTTCTTCTTAAAGAAACAATATAACAACATGTAGTTTCCTAAACACTGATCAGAAATAATAGCAACCTTATCCAATTTAATATCTACAAATTCCAATTCAAATAATCTATAAACATTTATTTTGAATTCATCAGTACTAATCTCAAATTTTTCCAGTATAGTTTCTAAACAAGTTAATTCCCCTAAATTAATCGTATGTAAAAGAGCAATTATGCTCCCTGATAAACATAACTTTTTTTCAACTATAAGCGGTGAACTTGAAAGAATTTTCCCGTAGTAGTTTTCATATAAATCTGTTGCATCTTTTATAGCATCAATATTTTGTGTTAGCTTTGCAAGTTTTCCTGTCATATATGCTATTCTTGCATTTCCCTCAGCTATTTTTATAATTTTATCCACATAATCAGAGTTACGTATCTCCATATTAACATCTAAGAAGGACTTGATTTCATCATCCGTAAATCGATTTATCCTATAAATATGTGGTGTCGTATATTCCTTAATTTGTGTAATTACACTTTCAGCCGTATAATCTCGCATAGTTGTGATAATTTTCACATCATATCCATTCTGTAAATAGTTTAAATATTCCAGAACAGATTTTAACCCTATTAATTCGTTTGCATCATCAATAAATATTAAATACTTCCCTGGTCTTTCAATATATGATGCTATATCCTCTGATATCGGCAAATCAGTACTACGTATACATAATATTCTATATCCATTTTCTAATCCATAATTTTTCGCAACCTCTAGCGAAATTCTACTTTTCCCAACACCTGCTTGTCCAACCACAGCAATCACTTTCGAATTATTTAACGATGTGATCATTTGAGAATATTCACTTTCTCTAAATTGAAAAATTGTAGATAATGGTGTAGCCATTTCATTGGCATCATATCTTTCTACGAAAGTCTTGTAATCCATAATTTGATTTGTATCTATACTTAATCCCAAGTGATCTTTCGATAGTATTTTATGAAATCTGTAAATTTCATCTGCTATCCTGTCTATACCATATATATTGAATAAAATTCCTTGTTGCGTACAAATATCTGATAACGTTTTATCTTCTCCTGCCGATAAATTAGATGAAGTGTGGCAAAAAATTATTTCAGCAATATCCTTTGTTTCTACTCCAGTCTTGGAAACATCAAGACATTTTTCTATATCTTCCTTAGCTTTATAAAATAAGCGTTCTTTCTGAGTTGTATAAGCTACAAAGATATATTTTCCTGCTGAATTTTTAAAATATGTATCTGGATTACCTATTGTTGTTTTCATAGTCCCAGACTGCATACCATATGCGTGAATTCCCTCATAACCATTTCTTGAGAGCAGTGCATCACATAGTTCTTGGAATGCTCCCCCTTCAAGTTCGCATATTCTTTTTTTAATATCCGTTAAAGATGACATTCCCTTCCTCCTTTACACTGCTCTCAACATAAAATTATTTCTCAATTAGAAATGAATTTTTATTGTTTAGCAATAATCACAAAGCATTTTTCACAGTTTTTTGTACTCAAATATGCTTTATTTAGTAGACGAAATTGTTATAAAAGTTATTTATTTTTATATTAATAACTTCTTGGCAATAAAGCTAGCCATTCTTGACTTGATCCTTTTGAATCCTTATATTTGTATTTATCTTTCCATAGAATAGGTAAGGAATTATTAGGTATCCCATATGAAAAAGCCAATAATAATCTTTTGTTAAAAGGATCAATTTTAAG
The DNA here is from genome assembly GCA_023398375.1 of Bacillota bacterium. Lineage (GTDB taxonomy): Bacteria > Bacillota > Clostridia > Lachnospirales > Lachnospiraceae > SZUA-378. Next base: position 6,983 of record JAEWSH010000054.1, read on the forward strand.
ACATTCACCTGCCTTTTCGACCATCTCTATTTCTTTATCTCCGATACCACACTGCATATTTAGTGCTAAATCATCTACAATACTTCCTACAAGGATCTTAAAATTACTCTCATCCACCAACTTTTTAACTCCACTTGAAGTTGCACAGATACTAAATAGATAGCATTGAAAACTAGGCTTTATAATATGATTTATTTTTTCATCAATATATTCGACAGATTGACTACCTGTACCAATTAGGTCATCAAAAAAAATTATTGTACTCCCCTGTGGGAGTTTTCCAATATCCCATTCATTTACAATTCTTTTAGCATACTTCTTAAATGTATGTGAAAAATCATATAACACAACATCACCACTTTTGCCTTTTAACCCAAAACTTGTAAAATATGTATTGGGTGAATCAAATAGCTCTCTATTCTCCTCAACCTTCTCTCGAAAAATATCGCGAATATCTTTTGAGTTTATTATTTTAAGCTGTTCTAAAATTATTTTAGTAATCTTCCAATTTAATCCTGTGCAATTTTTCCATAATAATATTTGGTCTCCTCTATACCCGCCGTATTTGCTTAGCTTGATCTCGTATTTGTTGATTTTATTGAGCGAGTAATATATTTTGTCAAAATTCATACTTTCACCCTTTACTCAATATTTTCTATAAGTGTATCAATCTGATCTCTTAGAGATTTTAAATTTTCTACAAATCCAAAATCGCTCATATAATCTTCATTTACACATCTTAATTCATCCCTTAAATATGCAATGTATTTATTAATATTTTTACTACTTCTATCATCTTCCATTTCTGCGTCTTCAAATATCTCGACATTAACCTCACCATGAATGAATTTTAGTAGTTTATCTTCAAAAATATCAAACGATCCTTTCTTTTCATAATAACCCATTGATTTTCTAATTTCTCTGAATTCTTTTACATCTGAAATAATGTCGCCTTTTTCAAATATATCAATTAAATTATCAATAATTTTTTCTATCCCCTCTGGATATGGAAATTTTATACTATAGCTCACTCTGTGAACAATTGGATATAACTCAATAAAAAAATCTGTTGAAATTTTTGAATTTTTCTCCATAAGTGTTTGTCTATATTTTTCTGGCATCCATAATAGCATTTTGCATCTTCTTATAGTACTTCTACTAACACCTGTAAAATCCGATACCACCTTTTCGCTATCTGTTCCCATTTCCTTCATTAAAGTTTCTAATTTTAGTGCCGTCGGAAATAACTCCCACTCTTTCCTATAATGATGTATATTAAACATATATAGTATATTTTGAGTTACATCTTCCGGTTCATCGATAACATTTACAGGGATCTCTTTTAACCCTAACTCTTTGGAAATTCTCCAGCGTCGTTCTCCGTCAAGCAAAATATATTCAGATTTTGGTACATTTTTGGTATTCCTGTAAACTGTTAAGGGAACCAATATCCCTACCTTATTTATAGATTTTTTTAATTCATCCATACTCTCCATATCAAATATAATTCTCGGATTATGCGGATTTGGTGATATCTCCTCTGGTTTAACACGAAATAAAGTTTTTTGTTCCATAATATCCTCCATTTAATTCAAATTTTAATATATTACTCAATCATCATAAAAATACCACGACGCTGAATCATCGCCACTCTTCCTTATTTGATCTTGCCAATTATCAGGAAACTTTCCAATATCTTCTATTTCATTCATTGTACCTCTAGACAAATTCATTGTGCTTATATTTATTTGTGTTGGCAGAATATCTGTTTGAACCTCTCTAATAAACTCAATTTCTTCATCACCATTGCAAGTTGAATTGACCACTAATTTAGCTGAACAATATATCTTAATAAGCTCCTTAATAATCTCTATAAATTCTGGTACGTTTCCTTTGCATTTATTGTATAAATATTTAAATACAGCAATATTACATGTTATATTCTCTTCATACTGCGTACCCATATTGGGATTTATAATATCCCACCATGTAATAATTATTTTTGTAATATTACAAGGTTTATTAAATCTATGACCAAATATTTCTTGCATAGACCAAATACCAGATTCTATTGAATCATAATTTTTTTTAAGTTGTTTATTTGCCTTATCAAAATTTACTCGTTGATTAATATAATTTTGTAACTGATAATTTGTTCTGAATTTATCAAATACCGATTTGATTTCACATATAACAATATGGTCATGAGTCGAATCATATATTGCTAAATCTATATCACCAATCCCTTTTCTTTTCAGTAACAATAAAATTCCCTTCATAGTTACTAAGTTCTCCACTTATATAAGAAGCCACTTTAGCAAATTGTCCGCCTAATATATTATTCCATAGATCTGAATACTTTTTAGTCCACATTACTATTAGCAATAAATTTGGATGCATTGATCGAAAATAATGAGACCAAAATGCATAATTATGTCCAAACTTGATAAACGGAGACTGAACACTCCATGAATCAGCCTCTTCAATTGTAACAGCAAATAGCTCTATTAATTCTTTAAATATTTCCTTACTAATTTCTGCTTGATTATATTCCTTAATATAGTCATCCCATATATTAAATAACAAATCCTCATCAAACCAAATTAATTGAATTTTTGACAAAATATGCAATAAATCCCAAAAAGCTAATAATGTTATCTTCAGTATATGAAAAATTTTTTATAAATAGTTTCCAATCACACTCAAGTCCTTTCGTTATTAGTTCTAGTTCATTTAATCCAATCTCTAACGTAAGCTTTACCAAATCAGTATTATTCTCAGCAGATAATAGCTTCTTTATTTCTTCTGTACTTGCTAAATATTCTGCTTTAATAGAAACTAAATGAATAGCTGCTCTTCTTATTGATTTATGTAATTTAAATCTTACCACTTCTTCTTCAAGACATGGTATCCATAATCCCTCTTTAATAGATTTTTCACAATTCAGCTCAAATAATTCAGCAAATCTCCTGCAAAATTCTTTTTCAAGCATTTTATAAACTTCGGAAGATACTAGTTCATCTACTTTAGATAAGTACATAGTATTAGGTTCAAACACTCTTCTAGTTTCATCCGAATCATCTATCAAATGACAAATCATTTCTATTACAATTTTAAAACATGAATTATGATCAGCGCTACTATTTCTTGGAACCTTACTAACAATATTTCCAGCAAAATCTATTGCACAAAGGAAAATCATCGTAACTAATTCTGTATAAATACAATCATACTCATCATCCGTTAATTCTGTTGATAGTTTTTTTTCATAATTTTCTATATATTCTTCCATAATCCTCTTTCTGATGTTGAATCACTGGAGATAAACTCAAACTTCTTATTTCAAAGATGTTTTGTAGCGTTTGAAGTGCTTTTATTTGTTGTTTTTGATCTTACACTACGTAAACGACAACTTTTTCAACACTTCATATGCCTTAGCCGTAACAATATACCGCCCCTTCGTATGAAGCATTTCAACGTACCCATCGTCAATCAATTCCTTCAATATCTGATTCACTTTAAGTTTCCCACAGGGCACCAGATTAGCTATTTCTTGCTGATTCAATGGGCAGATACTCTTCCCATCGATTTGTAATTGGTTTTCTTTTAGAATTACTAATACCTTTGTTTTTTCATTTACAAAGCCAAGTATTTCATTCATATTCTAATCCTCATCATCTAAAAATCATCTTTTAATGGTTTTATTTTAAAACCATTTTACCATAACCACTTTTGCAAAACAAACGATTTTTGAAGTTTTATTCAAATAACTATTTTTTTAAAAAACGTGCTGTTACAGTTAATATATAACCAATAACAACACGTCCCTAAACTACCTACTTCTATCCCATTTCTTTTCCTGGATTCCATCTGCCCGCTTCACCATCTTCGCCTCATAAATCTCCTGATATCCCTCAAACAATTCAGAACTAGACATCTTTTGATTCATCCTCCGCATAACCTCTTTATACAACTTCAAATTATAATTATTATCGGTCATATCAAATTCAAAATACTTTGCCTTAGAAACAACAGATAAAAGAGAATATGATTTAGGAGTAATTCCATCCACAAGCATCTCTACAGCTATTAATTCCGATTGTTCCGCTATCAAACAGGATTTATGAGCAGTTTCTAGTTCTTTCGCTTCATTATAGATCTCACCAAAATAAATCGGATGAGCAATACTCTTAAAATAAGCTTCCACCATAGCATAGGTGTCTTCCTTACCCGTCATCCTATAACGCTTCACTTTTTCTTCTACAGATAAATGAGAATACTCCGAAAATCTATCAGGCGTCTTGTCTGGATTCTGAATATACTCCAATGCATTTTGAAGATGTTGTGCCGGATTACGGTTTTTCTCCGAATTCATGTGCATGATTTTCGTAATTGCCATAAGTCTAGTACCTCCTTCAAAATATCCTGAAGCTTTACTACTTCCTGACGCGCCTCTTCTATTGCTGAAAAATATATCTGTCCTTGCGCATTTGCCAAATGTGCCATCTGATTCACATTGTTTGATACTCCTGAAACCTTTCTGATCAACTGTGCCCTATCTGCCATAAATGTTGGATCAATCCCTTTTGCATTCTGAATCAAAGCTCGCAAATATTTGCTTCGATCCATTCCTGCTGATTTCGCATCTGATTCCAGTTTCATAAAATCTTCCTCTGATAATTTCAAAGAAACGTGACAATCCTTCTTACAGGATAGGTATTTTCGTTTTCCATTTGTCATATAAAAATCCTCCAATCTTCCTTAGTGTTTTGGTACAAATCTCTCTTATCTGTGCCATTGTCTTTATCTCCTTTCTTCCCTGGCTAATGCCTGGGTAATTCTCTTAGTACGGTTCACAGGGTTTGCAAGATACGGAAAAGGTAGCACTTTTCCCATCCGCAACAGCGGACGTCTTGGCAGGAGCACCTGCACCCGATATTTAGCCCACCGCAGTGGGCGATATAATATACAATAAAATTACACTTATGATATTTACCAAAAGCATAAAAATATCAGAAATGAAATCTATCAGCCTCTTCTGATTGCAAAAACCAAGACATCTGACACCAGTCATTTCATCAGCAATTTTTGATGTCAGAATGACTTTTTCATGATGTCATCTTCTCACAAGTGATTTCATTTCTGATTTCTTTTAGAAAATATTGTCCAAATCCAAGTACTCATTGTCAGCAACTTCCACTTCACTGATATCAGCTTTGATTTCAGCTTTCTTTACTTCAACATTTGATGAAGTACTAACATTCCTCTCATCAGCCGCAACACCTCTATACTTCTCTGCAAGTGCTCTCCCAATGGATGACACACCATCTGTTTCTCCAGCCAGCAGACCAATCAAAAATCCACCAACTACCTTCGGAAGATCTGCTGTTAATTGCTCCATCACGCCATTTGTAATCCGCTTGATAAATTCTTCTTCACGCTCTCGCGTCTCCAAATAAGGATCATCCTTCAACTCTGCCATTTTGTGATAATAGCTGTTAATAGCATCAATTATAAAATCCTGCTGTGAGGAATAAATATCCTTATCCAGTTGGTGAAGATACTCCCATGCCTCTTTATGCTTAAGATTATTGGCATAGAATCGAACTGTCTTTTGCTCTGTGTCCTTCATTTGCCCCAGCTCCCTTCCTAAGCACGTCTCTGTTTACGCATTGCAAGATAGCAGAAATACTCGAAGCCTTTGGCATTGGCACAAATATCATGATTAAAAGATACTCTCGCCGATTCATATTCTCCAAATAACTCTACCAGTTTTGCCCAACCACCCATAAAATGCAGTTTCATCAGTTTTGAATTATAGCCAAGCTCCTTTAATTTCAAGAAAATACTTTGCACATAGATCTTTGCTGTCTCTTACATAAACATCAAATATTCTTCATCCACATCGGCTCTTCCCTTCATGAGATAGGAATTTAACAGGCTTTCATCCAGTTCCACCTGAAATTTATTGAGCACTGCATCGTGAATCAACAAGGCGCATTGTTTCACGCCAAGAATTTCCGTCCACATCTTTTTCTCAATGGTTCTACCATCCTGAAGATACATAACATTCATGGTTCCATTTCCAATGTCAGCCAACATATTAAGCCCCTGATAAGAACCTAACTTTTCTGCCACAGCAGCATAACATTGTGGCATTACACTGCATCCAGTGATGTCTACAAAATATTTGCTACCACAATAGGTAAATTCCACATGCTTATTTCGTAGCAAATACTTCTTAAACTCCTCCTGCTGTACGTCTCTCCATTTCAGTGGTAACCCTACCGCAAGGTGAACTCGCTCTCTGGTAATTCCTCTTAGTCGAAGTTCCTTTGCAATCGCTGCAATGGTAAGAAAATAAAAATCATCATCGTTAATTTTTTCAGAAGCATATGGCTTATGCCCCTGATTCAGTACATAATACTTTCCCTCAAAGAACAGATAATCTCTGCTCATAATCGGCTCTGTGTCATATACCGCCATTCCATTACTAAATACTATATTTGCTGTTTTCATATTTCCGAAACCGTGATCTACAGCAATAATCAGGCTCCCATCTACTCTATATTGATTCATAAAAAAATCCTCTCTTTCTTGTGTTTGCTAATTTTAGTGAAACTGTCTGACTACATCATGAAGCACAACTTCCTCTGCCATCATTCGCGCCTGATTGCGAAGGTGTAACTGTTCTATAAAGGAATTCGGATTCTTTGATCTATGCTTATTCAGCCATCTGACTTCAATGTCTTCTAATAACTCATATGCTGTTTCATTAACCATTTCAGCTCGCTCCTTTAATTCTCCAAAGCGCACCAGACTGCGATATCGCTGTGGGTAAGTTATCTTAATATGCTCAATCCACATACGACCATATTTTCCAACGTTAAGGCACTGACTATCCTCCGATGGAGCAGATAAAATCGGATAAAAAATCCCTTTAATCTCCTGATACTCTATCCCCAACTTCTCAAATATTGTTTCTTCCTTCATGACACATACGTCCTTTCTTTTTTAATCTGCAAGACCGCAACACCGCAAAGCCTATGGTGTTTGCAACCTTGCAATCATGTGTAACACCGCAAATTTAAGACCGTAAAATCTGATACTTTGCAATGTTGCGGTCTTAAAATCAAAACTCATTCGAATCCTCGTGCTTCAAATCCCAATACCAGGTATTGTTGATTCGCTTTGCTTTGATTCCTAATTCCTTCTTGGCACTTTCCAAAGTCCTCTTGGAAATTCCTTCACCCGAGGCAATATCCATAATTTCGCTACTCGACATCATGGTCTTGCCTGCACACAAATCTTTCAATAACAGCTTTGCCTGTTCCAATTTATTTGCTTTTGGAACAATCCCACCAAGTACTTCATCCGCAGTAATATCATAATCACCTATCCAGCAAAAACCATCTTCTTCAAGGGCAAATGCTTTGGCATGTCCAAAGGCAGCTAAGTTATTTTTAATCTGAATCACCGCCCTCATTTGTTCCTGCCCTTCGATTCGCCCAACTAGAATCACACTTCTTGCAACTGCAAAGAAGTCTATGGAACCCATACCACGATATGCTGCTTTTGCTCCACCACCTTTGTTCATATGACCGATAAGAACAATGGCGCACCCAGTTTTCTCAGCTAATGCTCCAAGCTTTTTTGTCATATCACGAGCTTCATTGGCACGATTCATATCCGTACCACCACCAAGATATGCCTGAATCGGATCTAGAATAAGCAGTTTTGCTTGTTGCTTCATTATCGCCTCCTCTAATCGCTCATCTACCATAGACACTGATTTTTCACTTTCATCTATAATAGAAATTCGACTACAATCAGCTCCTGCAAGTTCCAGTCTAGGCTTCACAGTGTCAGCCAAACCATCCTCTGCTGTTTGGTAAATTACATTTATTGGCTCCGTAGTCTTCATTTCATCATCAAGACCTTCTCCCTTTGATAGTCTCGCAGCTATGTTCAACACCAAAGTACTTTTACCATCACCAGGATCGCCCTGAATGATGGTAAGTTTTCCATATGGAATAAATGGATACCAAAGCCAATCAATGGAACTCGCCTGAACATCTGCCATATTAATCATCTTTAGTTCAACTTTTGTTTCCTCCACAATTCTCACTCTCCTTCCCTGCTGTACTTTTTCCTTCCCACAAATATCTTGCACCTTCAAGCATCCATAAAATAGCTTTTAACATATATTCATAGTCCAGCTGTAATTCATGTATTTCTTCGCTGGTTATCTGAATATCTTCTGATAAAATCTGTTCATGCAACCGATGAAGATTTCGTTGCATTTTCTGCAATTCCTCCACCAGCACATAAACCGTCTCCTTCTTACCAACAACACACACATGGTTATAAATACAGGAACGAACAAAATAATCTTTTTTCAACATTCCACTTGCCTTAATCTTTGCTTCAATTTCTCTTCTCTCGTAATCAGAGATACGAAAACTGATTGTTGGATTCTTATGAACTCCTGGCATTATTCATCACCTTCCTTATCTGTCATCACAAATGCATCATTTAACATGGTTGCCATCTGCTTTTGCTCACTTGGAAACATATGTGCATAGCGGAAAGTTATATCCGAACTCTCATGACCTACTCTTGAACCAATGGCTACCGCTGTAAATCCCATATTGATCAAAAGTGATACGTGACTATGGCGCAGGTCGTGGATTCTGATTCTCTGTACTCCTGCTTTCTTAGCCCCACGATCCATTTCATGGTGCAAATATGTTTTTGTAATATGAAACAATCTGTCTTTCTTGGTAATTCCATATAACCGACTCATATAATCCTGCAATTCATCACGCAAGAAATCAGGAATCACTACATCTCTTTTACTTTTAGGAGTCTTCGGATCTGTAATGACATCCTTACCCCTGATTCGCTGATAAGATTTTGTGATATGAATCATGCTCTTTGGAATATCAATATCTGCTGGAGTCAGTGCCAGTAATTCTCCCATTCGAAGCCCACACCAATAGAGAATCTGAAATGCGTAATAGGAAACTGGCTTGTCCTTTACTTGCTCGATAAATTTCAAATACTCTTCTTTTGTCCAAAAAAGCATTTCGTCTGCTTTCCCTTTTCCCAATGGCCCCGCTTTCACCACTGGATTCTCTTTCAATTCATAAAATCGTACTGCATGATTAAACAATGCACTCAACTCCGACTGAATTGTTTTCAGATACGTTGGTTTAAATAATGCTCCCTGCGGATTCTTAAGCTTAATCATCTGATTCTGCCACTGAATAATATCTGTCGGTTTGATATCCTTCATTTTTTTACCCTTAAAATAAGGGCGTATCTTGCTGTTAATAACCGCCTCTTTCGTGTTCCAAGTATTTTCCTTTAATTTGGGTTTCATATCTCTTGTATAGGCTTCTACAAAGTCATCAAAAGTCATTTCCAAATTAGCCTCTTCCTTCATACGAAAATGCTGCTCCCACTCTAATGCTTCTCTCCGAGTCTTGAACCCACGCTTCAATTTGCGCTTGTTCTTGCCCGTCCAATCATAATAATGGAACGAGACATACCATGTGCCTCGCTCCTCGTCTTTATATGCTGCCATCAATTTCTCCTTTCGTTACGCTGTTACTCTTACTCCGTAAAACTTCTCTTCAAAATACTTAGTTGCTACTTTGCCAGGAATGGTAATAAAACCTTTTGCGTCAAGCTCTTCATTCATCTGTTTGATGAGTTTATACGCATACGGTTTTGAAATGCCAAGCATTTCTGCCATCTCAGCTGCTGTAATATAAATTGCTCCTTCCATCCGTCCACCTCCTTTGTATAAAAATTTCAAAATCTAATTAGGGACCTGGGGAACCACCCCGGCCGCTCAACTATTGTTTGGACTATTGCAGCAAGATCAGGTGCTATAACTCACGTTATAGCTACGGTTTTCCTGTTTGGAAATCGTTGGCGTTCTGTGTATTCATATGCTGTTGATGTTTCAATCAACCTCGGCTATGCGCCTCGGGCCTGCTCTTGTGTGAGATATTCCCGCCAGTTCTGGGAGTGTCATCATCGCTCGCTTCCTTATCAGAAGGTCTTGGCGAATGTCTGTTAACATATGGTACCGCTCATTCAGTTGTATTTGTGTTCGCTTCATAGCGAATGTCCTATTGTGATACCCATTATAATTCGCCTGTGGGCGAATGTCAATATTATTTTCGCCTCTAGGCGAATATTTTTATTTACTGTATCTCATTTATCAGATATAATTAGTCCTATAATATTTCATTTTTATTTAATTTCCAGTAAAGGAGGCAGACTATGACCATTGGTAAAAAAATAAAATTTGTACGAAAACTCAGAAAAATGACCCAGCAGGAACTTGGAGTTGCTGTTGGTTTAGAAGAAAAAGGAGCTGCAAATCGCATTGCACAATATGAATGCGATTACAGAGTTCCTCAAAAAGACATGCTTATAGATATGGCAAAGGCTATGGATATCAATCCCCTGAACTTTGTCAGCGAAGTTCCAGGAAGCGCAGAAGATATTATGCAGACTTTCTTCTGGCTGGACGAAGACAACCGTGGTGCAATCAATCTTTTCTCTCTTATCCGTAGTAATAAAAAAGAAAAAGCCACCACAAAGGCGGTAGCCCAATATGATGACAATGATGATTACTGGCCAGATGAACCGCCAGTCGGTATGTGGTTTAATTATGGGTTGGTTGATGAATTCATGAGAGAATGGATGGTTCGAAAGCAGGAGCTGGCGATAAATGAGATTACAGAAAATGAGTATTTGGAATGGAAACTGAATTGGCCGGATACTTGTGATGATTGTGGGAAGTTTGAAGCAAAGAAAGGATGGAAATATTGCGTTAAAACAATAAAATAGTTCCTTTTTATATTACGAAAACTATCATGTAACTATATTATATTTATGAGAAACACATAGTCGAATTTATTTCTAATACAAAAATTCCTCTTGTAATTATTAATACTTTTTAAGTTCATATTACGAGAAAATACAATTATATGGAGTGATTAAATATTTATGGATAAATCATTAGAAAACGATATTATTAATCGCGTAAAATCGATATATGATTATATGCAGGCGCAAATAAAAAAGTTAAACCCAGACAAATGGTATAATTCACAACTAGAATTTATAATTAATGACGATAAGGAGATTAATGGTAAGGCATGGTGTGAAAATGATAAAGATCATATAGAAATAAACAGCGGAGTTATAGATTTATATTATAATTACTTTTCAAAAATAATGGAGCAAGATAAAATTACATTTCTTAAAATGATCAACAAAGATATAGAAGAAGATAAACTGAAAGAAATGTCATATGAAGGAATTATATACAAAGAAGGAATACCGATAATTTTTGATAATAAACTAATAGATGACTCCAAAGCTAGATTGCTTGAAATTTTTGTATCGCGTTTTATTGTAACCCATGAAATTGGACATATTTTAAATGGGCATTGTAAGTTACTGGCTTCAAAATCTTATGAAGAAGCCCATTTTATCCCTATGTATCATACTACAAAAAGTGAATCAATGAGCTCAGACGAAGCTCTTGACAGAAGAACAATGGAAATGGATGCAGATGCATTTGCAGCTACACAATCAATGTTACATGTTTTATACCTATACTTTAATTTTGATGAACAAGTAAATATAAAAATGATGGAATCAACAGATATTTTTTATTGGTGGGCTTTCGCTATCAGAAGCCACTTTTTAGTATGCCAAGATGAATTTATTGATAATAAATTTTACAAGAAAATGACCCATTTGCCAAGTCATGCTAGATGGATAATGATATTAACTATAGCACTAGAGCTGATTCCACAATATAATATTACTGATCAAGAAAAAAAATGTTTTAGTGAAAAAATTATTCAAGGTGCTGCTGAAGCAGAAATTAAGTTTAATAACCTTAAATTAACAACTTATAATATTACTAATGAATTGTTGGAGAACAAAGAATTTACAACTTACAAAAATGAAGTAGATACTCACTGGGAACAAATGAAATCGATTTTGCTTGAATATAGCAGATTGCCATTATTCAATGAATCTTAAATGTAGAATTTCAGGTATCAAAAAGGTATCACGCTCCACAGCAAAGCCCCGAGAACCGCGTAAATACGCCATTCTTGGGGCTTTGTTCTCTATTCAAACTCTATCGTCGCCGGTGGCTTCCCAGTACAATCATACAGTACCCGGTTAACACCCTTTACTTCATTCACGATTCTGGTGGTTACTTTACCCAGCACGTCCCAAGGAAGTTCAGCAGATTCCGCGGTCATGAAGTCGGATGTGGTAACTGCTCTTAGAGCGATTGCATAGTCGTAAGTTCTTTCATCACCCATGACGCCAACGGAACGCATGTTGGTGAGGGCTGCAAAGTATTGGCCGATACCTTTGTCGATGCCGGCTTTTGCGATTTCTTCGCGGTAGATGTAGTCTGCTTCCTGGACAATATGCACTTTTTCGGCTGTTACATCGCCGATAATGCGGATGCCAAGTCCCGGGCCCGGGAAAGGTTGTCTGTAAACAAGATATTCAGGGATTCCAAGTTCCAGTCCTGCCTTGCGTACTTCATCTTTGAACAGAAGGCGTAATGGCTCGATGATTTCCTTGAAATCAACGCAGTCAGGAAGACCGCCCACATTATGGTGGGATTTGATGACTGCTGATTTTCCAAGACCGCTTTCAATCACGTCCGGATAGATGGTTCCCTGTACGAGATAATCTACCTTGCCGATTTTTTTAGCTTCTTCTTCAAATACGCGGATGAATTCTTCCCCGATAATTTTTCTCTTTGCTTCCGGTTCTGTCACTCCTGCCAATTTACTATAGAATCTTTCCTGAGCATTGACACGGATAAAGTTCAGCTCGTAAGGACCGTTCGGGCCAAATACAGCTTCTACTTCATCACCTTCGTTTTTGCGGAGAAGTCCGTGATCCACGAATACACAGGTCAGCTGAGGACCGATCGCTTTCGCCAGCAGTACTGCTGCCACAGAAGAGTCGACACCGCCGGACAGGGCGCATAATACTTTTCCGTCTCCTACTTTTTCACGGATCGACTTGATACTCGACGCTACGAAAGAGTCCATCTTCCACTCGCCTTTACATCCGCATACGTTGTATACGAAGTTCGATAGCATCTTCGTACCTTCCTGAGTATGCACTACTTCCGGATGGAACTGCACTGCATAGAGCTTCTTTTCTGCATTTTCCATGCCTGCTACCGGACATACCGGCGTGTTGGCTGTAATCGTAAATTCTGCCGGAGCCTCTGCGATATAATCGGTATGGCTCATCCAGCATATTGTTTTTGCTGATATCCCTTCAAATAATTTATTGGTAATGTTAACAGCTACCTCTGTCTTTCCGTATTCGCTGACAGGAGCTGTTGCAACTTTTCCTTCCAATAGATGTGCCATAAGTTGAGATCCATAACAGATGCCAAGTACCGGAATTCCCAATTCAAATAATTCTTTATCACAAAGAGGTGATTCCTTTTCATAAACACTGTTCGGTCCGCCTGTCAGGATAATACCTTTCGGATTCATTTCTTTCATCTTTTCAATGCTCAGTGTATACGGATGCACTTCACAATACACGTTACACTCTCTTACCCGTCTTGCAATTAATTGATTATATTGGCCGCCAAAGTCCAATACGACAATCATTTCTCCAACCATGTTCTTCCTCCTGCGTGAATCAGCTATTTTTGCCTAATTGTATATAGTATAAGAAAGTAATCAGGCCTTGTCAAAGTAATCTTTTGGAAATATGATGTCAAATCATATTTTTGTTACTCTTTTACATTTTACAGTGTTAGATTATAAAATCCTTGTAGCAATATTTTTGTTGCTTAGAATTACTTCTCACTCTCCCCGACATGCCGCTATATGCGGCACAAACAACCCTGGAGAAGAAGACTCATAAGAGGCTTCTTCCTGTGTGAGACTTAGTATTTCTTAAAAGCGGTTCTTTCGCTTTTATTAGAAATTCTTTTCACACTGTTTCCATCTTATGAAGCCAGCTGCCTTTCTTATAGCGGATCGTATAGCATACTGCGCGGAATGTCCAGTCAATCGTCATAGCGATCCATACCCCCATCAGACCCAGACCGCAGTATCCTGTTAAGATATAAGCAGCGGCAATCCGGAATACCCACATGGATATGATCGCGATCACCATCGGAAGCATGACATCGCCTGCCGCCCGAAATGAATTCGGTGTAGAAAAAGAAGGTACCCATGACACGAGTACCATGACCGCATGATATCTGATGACTTCTATGGCAAGCTGTTCTGTCTCATGGCTCAGTCCATATATGCGAAGCAGAAAGCCCACTGAAAAGAATATAAGAACAGATAAGACCGCCATACCGGCATATGTGATCTTCATTAATTTTATCGTATAATATCTGGCCTGTCCGGCATCGCCTGCTCCTACACAGATAGCGACGGTAGACAGCTGCGCATAACCGATCGCAATACCCGGCAGGATATTGAACAGCGTAATGGTATTGGCAACTGCATTTGCTGCTATGGCTGCAGTACCAATGGTGGAGATCAGGCTAAGAAGCAGGATTTTTCCTAATTGGAACAAACTGTTCTCAAGTCCATTCGGAATCCCTACATACAGGATCTTCCTGATCATATTCTTTTGTAATTTCCACGTAACATGTCCATTCAGGTGAATTTCCTTTTTCCTGTCAAACAACATGACAAATATAATAACAGCTGCAACTATCCTGGATACTGTCGTCGGAATCGCTGCTCCTGCCACCCCCATCTTCATGCCATAGATCATGATTGCATTTCCAGTTATGTTAACCACATTCATGATTGTGGAGACCCACATGGTCACTTTTGAATTTCCCATTGCACGGAATAAGGCTCCACCCGCATTATAGACTGCTAATGGAAAAAATGACAGTGCGGTTATGAGCAGATAAGTTTTTGCATTCTGCATGACTTCCGGTGTAATGCTCCCGAATACCTTTTTTAGGATCAGATCATGCACGCCAATGAATAATATGGTGATCCCGATTGCCAATAATCCAGAAAACAGGATTAACTGCCAGGCAGATCTGCCTGCGTTCTCAGGATCCTTCTGTCCCAGAAAATGTCCCGCGGTAACAGCACCGCCGGTCGCCAGGGCGCTCAGTATATTGATGATCAGTACATTGATCGTATCTACAAGAGATACTCCTGACACGGCCGTCTCTCCTATCCCGGCAACCATGACAGTATCTGCCATACCGACCGTAATCACCAGAATCTGTTCGATGACTAACGGTATGATTAATTTCTTTAGGTCCTTATTTGAAAAAAGCATTTAGTTGTCTCTTCTTTCGTATCTTTATTTCTTTTATTGTATCTATTGTATGCCTATTTCCGACAACTGTAAATGCCCATCTTTAACTGTCTTAAGTGAGCATACGCACTCACTTAAGACATAAACACACTTTGACCCATCCCGAAATTTTTACTGACTCGTCACTTGATGTTATTTATTTAAATAATGTAAGTATTTTTCTTTTGTTGCCATGCCCCCTCGGATGTGACGCTCTGATTTATTTACATCCAAGACTTTCCGGGCACTTTTGGCAAGCGCTGGGTTAATTTGAATGAGACGGTCTGTAACATCCTTATGTACGGTACTTTTGCTAATGCCAAACTCTTTCGCAGTCTGCCTGACAGTAGCATTATAGTCAATAATATAATTGGCAATATCAATTGCTCTTTCTTCAATATAATCTTTCAAAAAATCCCCCTACAATACTTTTTTACATATTATGTTTTATAAAGGGTTTGTATGCTTTATTCTTTAAAAATAGCAAACAAGTTTGCTTTGAAGGAACGATAGATCGTTCTTCCAATAATCAGAATTTTTCTATCAATCAGCTATCCTTTTACGGCTCCAGCCACAAGTCTCTCCTGCACTTGATTACTTAACACGAAGTAGATCCGAATAGTTGGCAGTGTGGCAATCACCATACCCGCCCCAATAAGCCCCCAATCAGTGGAATATTGTCCTGCAAACGACATGATTCCGACCGGTAAGGTACGGTATTTGTCACTGTCTACTAATGTATTTGCAAACATTAATTCATTCCATGTGCCAAGAAAAGTAAAGATAGAGGCAGTTGCCAGTGCCGGTTTAATGATTGGAATCATAATTGTGGCAAAACAACGGAAAACACCACAGCCATCCATATAGGCAGCCTCTTCCATTTCCTTAGGAATTCCTTTATAGAATCCGGACAGGATCATAATGCTCATTGGAATCGCAAATACGATATAAGGAATGAGTAATCCCAGATATCCTCCCTTTAATCCTAATTTATCTAACACTTGGAATAATGGAAGTAATGCTGCCTGTGTCGGAATCATGATCCCTAACGTAAAAATCGCAAATACGAACGTACGTAACTTCCAATGCATTCTCGTGGGTGCATAAGCGGCCATTGCAGACAACAGACCCGTTCCATAACCATATAGACCTTTTCGAAACAGATTGTTATACATCAACGTTGCCGGTACTTCACTTGCATGATTTGGTCCTCCGTTCGTCATGACATAAATCAGGTCAAATGCTCTGAGCGAACCGGTAAGTGCAAATATCATGCAGGTCTTTACCACTGGCGCCAATAAAGGAATCGTAATTTTAGCTGCCACCTGCAAATTCGTGGCACCGTCAATTCTGGCTGCTTCGTAGTAATCACTAGAAATAGATTTGATACCTGCATAGAAAATATTTATCGAATATAAATACACTTTCCATGTAATCCCCGGAAAGGAGCATATTTACAAGACTCTTTTTCAGAGTCTGCTGAATGACAGGATCAATGGATGTATTCCTGATCTGATTCAAAGAATCCTGTACATTTTTATCAAAATAGATTAAGTTGGAAAATTGTGATACATTTTCAAAGATAAAATCCATATTTCCCTTTAGCGCTCCCTCTGTCTGCATGGCGACAGAACCAACTTCCTGCTCAATGTAGCGCGCATTGATAATCCGGAATACGCCAAAAGAAAGTAATATGGATATAATTAGAATAGAAATATAGATGATAATGATCTTTGTTTTTATTTTCAGATCCCTAGCAAATTTTACAACATTTTTCATATTTACGCTTCTCCAAAATACTGTTCTCACACCTGAAATCTACGCTATTTTTTTTTATTAATTATATTATAGCAAATATGACAATGATACGAAACTTTGTATTTTGCTTAAAAAGGGTAAAATTTTTACTTATTTTTAACGCGATATCTTAGCACCGTCTTTATTTTCCGTAACTCCTCTTTACTGCACTCTTCTTTTTTAGGCTTTATATAAATTTCGCGATGGACTAGCGTGCTAATTTCAAATCCATTTTCTTTTATAAATGACTTCATCAATGCAAAAGATTCCGGTTCGTCATCATAAGGTCCTGTATGCATCATTTGGACACTTAATCCATCTTCCACTTCTCCAAATAGCACTTCTTCCAGAAATGGATGCGGCTTCTTCTTTCTCACAGCTTCAAGTGCCCTCTCAAAAACCTCATCCGTAACAAACTCCGGCTGCCGTATCATTATTGTATACAATAATTCATTTTTTTCCAGAACGTTTTGTTCTTTACCTTCTTCGGTCATATCCCATAATCCCTCTAAAGGATAGACGGTATACTCATAATAGCCCTTAGGGGTATATCCACTTTTTGGCATCATCCTGACTGCATATGACAAAGAGTATAACACGCCTACTCTTTCAGAAAAATCTAATTCATTTGGGTTTCCTTTTCCACTGATCATAAAAAATCTTTGTTTCGGAACTTCAATGATACAAGGTGTTGCCTTTGAAAGATACAACTCTTTTTCTTTTTTTTTCCATTCATATTTCATTTTCTTAACCTCTCTTTCTATCATTCTGAATATAACAAAACAAACATGACAACTGATTGTCATGTTTGTTCGTAAATAAAATATTTTTGCGGCTTAGAATTTCTTCTCACACTATGCAGTTTCCTCATATACTGGTAACTGCACTGTTATCATATCATGATGTACTGCTGGTAAAAACAAATTTACCACATCCATTGTCTTTATCTTAAGGCTTGTTGTATTGACACAGGGATGGCACCCAACATATTCTCCACGTAAAACATCTTCATCCATCAATAATTGTACACGGTTTTCTGTATCATTCATCAGCCCCATGATACTGACAGAACCCGGTCTGATAGCAAGATAAGCTTCCATCTCCTCAGGGCCCGCAAAAGACAGTCTGGCGCTATGTATCTGTTCCGACAGGTCTTTTGTCTTAAATTTCTTATCTCCGGGCATCATCAGTAAATAGAACTGTGTTTTCTGCCGATTACATAAAAATAGATTCTTACAAATAACAACCTCCAGAACCGCATCGATATCCTGACAATCTTCCATAGTTCCGGCTTCCTCATGATCTGTTCTCTGGTATGCAATTCCTAATTCATCTAAAAGATCATATACCCTGATCTCTTTCTTTTCGCGGCCGCTCTCATCTGCTGGTCTTCCATCATAAAGTTCGTGCTTCATTATTGCCCCCTGTTGCCTTAATCAAAGCGGATATTCACAATCCGCTTCGCTACTTAGCTCTATCTTATTACCACTTCGTGATATTTCAGTAGGAGCCTTGGACTCCTACTGGAACAAGCAAGTCCATACCCCGCTTTGAAAAGCGGGGGACTTCCTTGAGTAAGGTTAACTTACGATACGTCTGACTGCGAGAATCTCCTTGTAGGTAGCATTGGATATTTTAATGCCTGTCCTTGCAGAACTTGCGTGCACAATCTTACCACCACCAATGTACATTGCAACATGACCTGCATAACAGATGATATCACCTGGTTGTGCCTCTGAATAATTCACGCCTCCGCCTGCACTTCTCAGACTTGATGAGTTTCTCGGAACACTATAACCATACTTTTTATATACTGCATAAACAAATCCAGAGCAATCTGCCCCGTCCGTTAAGCTCGTCCCGCCAGCGACATAAGGATTTCCTACAAATTGACATGCATAGGATGCAACTTCCTTACCGAGAGCGCTTCCGGTCGCACTTGTAATGATCGTTCCTGTTGAATCGCCATTCTTAGCTTCATTTGAGGAATCCTTTTTCTTTGAAGCTGCTTCTGCAGCTTTACGCTTCGCCTCTTCTGCCGCCGCTTTCTTTGCTTCTTCTTCCTCAATCTTCTTAATCAATGCATTCTGTTGTTTGATCGCTTCCTTATATGTAGCGGCTTCTGCCCGTGCCTGTGCAATCATTGCTTCATAATTGGAGGATTCTGCTTTCTTCTGATTCAGCATAGCCTGTAAAGACGTCTGTTCTTCTTTGTATTCAAATTGGGTGGCTACTAGTTCGGACTGTTCATTTTCAAGCGTTTCTTTGATTTCTGCAACCTTTTTTTGTGTTTCCTGATAAGATACCAATAATTTTCGGTCATATTCATATATCTTTTCAACATAACCTGCTTTATTCAACATATCTGTCATACTCTTGGCTTCCATAAACAATTGCAGATAAGCAGTATCACCTTTTTCATACATGAACTTTATCCTGCGCTTCATCGCTTCATATTGTGCTTCCTCTGATGCTTTTGCTTCATCATATTCTGCCTGTGCTTTTTCAATCTGCACCTGCATTTTTGCGATTTCATCCTCAAGCATACTGATACTTGCCATAATCTCCACTAATTCCGAGTCCATATCACTGATCTCTTCTTCCAGCACGTCCTGCTGATCTTCCAGATTCGATACATTACTATTTGCGTTATCCAATGCACTTTGCGTCTGCTGTTGCTGCTTTTTAATGTCAGAAATAGTGGTAGCGCTTACCGGCTCTACCACTATCAAACTCAATATGAGAGATAACAGTATATATGTTTTTCTTTTTTTCATTTATACTCTCACTCCATTACTTTATAAACTTCTGTGCTTTACATGTTGTTTTCTTTTGAATCATATCCTATTCAGCGGATTCTGTAGCAGCCTCAGCTGTTCCTTCTGTTGCTGGCTGTTCTGTTTCTTCATTAGCAGAATCTGTGGTTACTTGTTCTGTACCAGATTCTTCCGTTACGGTTTCCGTCGTGTTTTCTTGTAATACACCTTCCTGCTCTGTTACCTTCGCATTTTCTGCTAATATTTTAAATACTTTATCAAATATCAGATATTGCTCAATAGCGTCTTCACCCATGCCTTGAATCAAAGCATCTTCAGAATCATATCCATAATATGACATGTTTTCTTTTGCAAAATCGGAAATCTCACTTTTCTTTACTTTTATTTTTTCTTTTTTAGCAATAGCATCTATGACTAATTCTTTTTTTGCAGAAACGACTGCATCCTCTTTTGCTTTTTTTTCAAATTCTTCCGTAGTCATATTCAGACTTTGTTTGATAAAAGTATCTCTGTCGATTCCATAGTAGGATGCGTATTGATCCGCCTGGCTCATGGATTTATCATAATAGGAATCAATTAATTTCTGATCCGGTTCAGATACTACACTCTCATTAAATACTACTTCAAACGCTGCCTTCTGAACTGCCTGGTCATACGTATATTTTGCTCTGTCTTCCAATGAGCCCTTTACATATTCCTTATACTCCTCTACTGTTTTGCAGTCTTCCTGAAGAGTTGGGACATAGTCATCTGTTAGCTTCGGTACAACAGATTCTTTTACCGTATTAATAGTTACTGTAAATACAACATCCTGTCCTGCAAGGTCTGTAGCCGAGTATGTTTCCGGAAAGGTTAAATTGAGGTCAAGAGTATCTCCCTTTTTGGCTCCGATCAATCCTTCTTCAAATCCGTCAATAAAGCTATGGGATCCTATGACAAGATCATATCCACCCTCAGGTGAGCTGCCTTTGTCAAATTCTTTTCCATCTTTCTTACCGACATAGTCGATATTTACCTGATCGCCTTCTTTAATTGGTCTGTCAACCTCTTCATAAGTTGTCTTAGCACTCAGAACCTGATCGATATATGTGTTTATGTCTTCCTGAGTCACTTCCTCTTTTGGCTCTACTGTAACAGCTACGCCTTTATATTGTCCCAGCGTTGTTACATATTTATTTCCACCGCATGCTGTCAATGCGGCCACTGCTCCGACAAATATTCCCAATATTGCAATTCTCTTTTTCATCTGGTCCGAATCTCCTCTTCATTATTAAATAAGCAATACTTCATTTATACCATATTCTGCTCTCTCTTTAAAGTATTTCTTCTGAATTTCCTGATATTTCATAAGAGCGGAGAGAGCAGCCGGCAAAATTGTTCCTTCAGGCGGACCACTATCGTCCGCCTGCTGTACCTGTCTTTGGTTATCCGGGTACTTTTCCGAATATCTGTCTTAAAAATAGCAACCATCTTCTGCGCTTCTTTTTCATCATAAACAACCGCATTCACTTCAAAATTCAATTGAAAACTGCGAATATCCATATTTGCGGTTCCATAGCTATAGACATTTTCATCTATTATGATACCTTTTGCATGCAGGAATCCATCATCATATGTATAACAATTAGCCCCTGACATTACCATATCGCCAACATAGGAATAGGTTGCCCAATATACAAATGGATGGTCTGGCTTGCACGGTATCATAATATTTACTTCTACACCGGAATAAATAGCAATCATAAGCGCATTAAAAATAGATTCGTCCGGTATAAAATACGGCGTCTGTATATAAATACTTTTCTTTGCCTTATTGATCAGCCTCAAATAATTATTCCGGATATTCTGCATTGCAGAATCAGGACCGCTTGAGACGATCTGCATCGTCGTATTTCCTTTTTTCAAATTCCCTGCTAAAAAATACTTCTCCTGCTGAAATAAATTTTCTCTTGCAGCATAATTCCAGTCTAAAATGAACCGAATCTGCAGCGTACTCACTGCACTTCCCTCTATTCTTAAATGTGTATCCCTCCAAAACCCAAATTTCTTTGACATTCCAATATATTCTTTTCCAATATTGAACCCACCTACATATGCGATCTCATTATCAATAATTACTATTTTTCGGTGATTTCGATAATTAATACGCAGATGCAGCCGACGCATGGTAGCAGGAAAGAAAGTAACGATCTTAATACCTTCCATCTGCATTTTCTTCCAATAACTTCCCGGAACAGCACGGCAGCCCATTCCGTCAAATAGAATACGGACCTCTACCCCTTCTTTTACTTTTTCCAATAACACATCTCTGATTCTGTTAAACAGAATATCATTGCGAATGATATAATACTGGATGTGAATAAACTTTTTGGCCTGTTTTATATCTTCCATCAATGCATCGAACTTTGCATTGCCATCTGTAAATACCTGCACAGAATTATCATTTGTAAGAATCGAACCTCCACTATGCAGATTATAATATATCAAATCAAAAAATCCTTTTAACTCCGGATTTTCTTTTTCCATTTCTCTGTTTTCTATTCTATATTCTTGTTGTCTGATCGCTTCATTTATGCGGTCTTCTATCTCTTTTAATCGGAACATCTTCCTCTTGTGAGTATCTGTACCTGCAAACAGATAAATAATAAAACCAACAATCGGAACAGAATAGAGCACTAACAGCCAGGCCCAGACAGATCTGGGTTCTTTCCTCTGAAAAAAAACGATCACAATGGACAGCAGCAGATTAATGATTACCATATGCTCCAGCATAAATTGAATTGTCTGATATATTTGCTTAACGATAAGTTCCATTTTTTCCACCTCTACTTCTATGTAGTATAAATGATTTTATGGCACAATTCAATGCATCTGTATTGCACTTTACCTAAAAGAATGATACAATGAACAAAGTTTTATTATTATATTAGGAGGTATTTTGTGAATACAGTAACAATCGTATTATTATCCATACTTGCAGTTCTTATTATTGCAGTAATTGTATTATATTTTTTAGGTAAAAAAGCACAAAAAAGACAAGCAGAACAACAGGAACAGATCAATGCGAATAAGCAGACCGTATCCATGTTAATTATTGATAAGAAACGTTTGAAAATGAAAGATTCCGGTCTTCCACAGATGGTTATTGATCAGACCCCAAAATTATTACGTCGTTCAAAATTGCCGATCGTAAAAGCAAAAGTCGGTCCTCAGATTATGTCTCTTGTATGTGATGAAAAGATATTCAATTCCGTACCTGTAAAAAAAGAAGTCAAGGCTGTTGTGAGCGGAATCTATATCACTGACGTTAAGGGACTGCATGGAACTATAAAAAAAGAGCCTGTAAAAAAGGGCTTCTTCAAACGTACTATAGAAAAAGCTCAGGAAAAAGCCGGTGCAAAGCCAATTAAATAAGTACGCCTTAACCGGTACGATTCTTCGATTAAAAAAAGACTTGAATTCCAAGTCTTTTTTATTTTCTCTATTCCTGCACTTTTTAAGAGCAACAATTATTGAATAGTTCCCTGTAGCGAAAATCCCTCTGTTCCCTTCTCTCGGATATTCATATGAATCGTGCAGTCTGCAAGATGTTCATAATTAACTTCAAGTGCGTAATTCACACGTAACTGCATCTGCCTTTCTTCTTCTGTCAATTCTATTCTTCCGGCTTCTATGCCGATTATAATATTACCAAATGGCGTACCATAATTGGTAATATTTTTCTTATTTTCCTCAAATAACATATGCACATTCACAAGTCCATGCTTCGTTAGTGTCATTTCTTTCTCATTAAATCTGATGATACTTTTTGTAGGTTCTTCATACCCTTCTGTTATTTCTTCAAATATCACATAATGGCTCTTATTTTTTTTATAATAAGTACCTGAAGTGATTGTTTCTATGTTGTCAGATTCTCCTTCATGAAATTGAAGACCCTGAATGGAAATTAATACATCTTTTGTCATTTTGTTATTTCCAACTTCCTCGCTGTAATAGTATTTCCTATTCGTTAATATTCTTCTATATTGATTACTTTTGCAGATAAGATTCCATATTTTATAATTGAATTTGCAAATGTCTGGAATTTTTTAGCACCATCACTCACAAAAAATTGATATTTATTTGTCCCTAGTCCCACTTTTGTTTCATTCAAAATATGTTCTGCCACTAAAAGTTCCTTGAGTTCTCTTGCAGTCTCATATGCCGGATTCACAAGTGTTACTTTTTCTCCCATAATATTGCCAACAGTAGAACGAATCAGTGGATAATGTGTACATCCAAGAATGAGTGTATCAATATCAATGTCAATTAATTCAGTCAGATATCTCATCGCTATCTCATCTGTGACAGGATCCTTCAACAGACCTTCCTCAATCAAAGGACAGAATAGCGGGCAGGCTTTTCCAATCACCTGCACATTTGGATTAATCTGTTGTATGTATTCCAAATATACATTAGAACCGATCGTTGCATCTGTTGCGATCACACCGATTTTTCCATTATGTGTTGCATCCGCTGCAACTTTTGCGCCTGGTCTTACGACACCTATGATGGGAATGTCGATTTCCTTTTCTATCTCTTCCAATGCCATTGCACTTGCCGTATTACATGCGATTACAATAGCCTTCACATTCTGTGTTCGTAGAAAACGGATAATTTGTCTGGAGTATCTGGTTACCACTTCCTTCGATTTACTCCCGTAGGGAACTCTTGCTGTATCTCCAAAATAGACAATTCTCTCGTTTGGGATCTGGCGCATTATCTCACGTACTACAGTTAATCCTCCGACTCCTGAATCAAATACCCCGATAGGCGCCTGACAAACATCTTCTATAGACATCTAAATACCTCTTTGTTAATCTAATATTTTCTTGCAGTCTGTAAATATTTTAAATTTACTTTAATAAACCGGCTTCTTTCAGCAGCTCAAGTAATTTGCTCTTAACTACAATCTGATCTGAATCCGCCATAAAGATATCATAATAGTCGCTTTCCTCACATGGTATCTCTATTTCTTCTCCCGATTCCTCTATTATAATACGATATGTGCCATCAGCAAAGCAATATTTTGGATACATCATTCCAATCATAGCTGCCATCGACACATATAAGATTCCAATCTCAATAAATTTCTTCATGAACACAATAACTCCTTCCTGTTATAGAAAGAGTTATAGACACATTGAGACCGGTTTATTCAATTTTAATCAAGCTTATTCTATTTATTCCAAAAGTAACATAATTGCTTTTTCCTGGTTATCAATATGTTCTTTCACCATCATCGAAGCTTTTGATTTATCTCTTGCCACGATACTGTCATAGATTTTCCTGTGTTCGCCTATCAGGCGTTCATGCTGAGTGGCATCCTTAATATGTTCAAACCGGAACCGATACATTTGTTCTGCAAGATTATTTACCAATTGTAGTAATCGCTCATTACCTGTCGCTCTTACAATAATATCGTGTAATTTTACATCTGCCTTTGCTATTTTAGTAGCATCCTTTGTTTTAGTGACCTGTTCAAAATGATCACATGCATGCTTCAATGCCTGCATTTCTTCTTCTGTAATCCTCTCACAGGCTAATTCAGCAGCTAACGCATCTAAGGCTTTTCTGACTTCCAGGACATCTTTCAGACCCTTTACCGTAATTTGTGCAACTTCTGCACCACGACGCGGAATCATTGTAACAAGACCTTCCAATTCTAATTTACGAATCGCTTCTCTAATAGGTGTACGGCTTACTCCCAATTTGTTTGCCAGATGGATTTCCATCAGTCTCTCACCCGGCTTTAATTCTCCTGTCAGGATTCCCTGCCTTAACGTCTTGAACACAACATCTCTCAAAGGTAAATACTCATCTAAACTTGCTTGTAAATTGTCATCCATCCTGTTAGCTCCTATCTGCTTCTCACCCAGATTTCTATACTCTAATCGTTATATGAAAAAGCACTGACAAAAGTCTGCTTTGCCAGATTGTTCTGTACTACTACAGCTTTTGCTTTATTAGCATTCTCTTCTGATTCAAAAATACCAAAGACTGTCGGGCCGCTGCCGCTCATAAGTGCATTTAATGCACCGCATCTTTTCATAGTATTTTTTATTTCTTCTATAATCGGATACTCAACCACCGTCACATTTTCTAATACATTCTCCATTAATTGCGCCATCTTCTTAAGATTCTTTTCTTTAATGCATGCTGCCATAGCATCAATATCCGGATGATGCTTTAGTTCATTTGCCCGAAGATTCTCATATACATACTTTGTAGATACATAAATATCAGGTTTTGCTATTACCAGATAACATTGAGGCGGATTCGGCAGAGGTGTCAGTACTTCTCCAATACCTTCCGATAGTGCTGTACCACCCAAAATACAATATGGCACATCGGCTCCTATCTTAACCGCCATTTTCATAAGTTCTTCTTTTGGAATCTGCAATTCAAATAACTCATTTATGCCAACAAATGCTGCTGCTGCATCTGTACTTCCCCCAGCCATTCCAGCCGCCACCGGTATTACTTTTTTTAAATAAATATCAATTCCTTGCTGAATGCGGTATTTTTCCATCAACATGTTCGCAGTCTTATAAATCAGATTATCTTCATTAACCGGTATATCCTTAACATCCGTAGTTATTTTTATTCCCGGCTCTTCTCTCTTTTTAATGGTAAGTTCATCATATAAGTCAACCGTCTGCATGATCATCCTGACTTCATGATAACCGTCGTCTCGTCTTCTCACTACATCAAGCGAAAGATTGATCTTTGCTCTTGCCTTTAATTCAATTTCCTGCATAATTCCTCGATTCTCTATTTCGGCTGTAATGTACTGGCATGCGGTAATTTTTACTGCTAGCTATATTCTACTTAATTATATACATTTTTATGCAAAAATGCAAATAATAAAAGCAGGAAACTGTCAGTAACAACAGTTTCCTGCATAAGAGGTAATTTGATATTAGGCATTATACATAATAATCTTTCTCTTTTATAAAAAGAAATTTACTGATTTTAAAATCCGTCATGTCAAGTCCTGCCTATTTTCCTTCTTCAATCGGTCGAAAACGCTTAAATACTTTGTCCGCTCCACAGACATGCTTTGTATCATCTTCAGTAATAATATAATCGCCTTCTCCAATGAATGTGCAGCCTCTGCGGTTCTTTACGTAAGGGCACCAGATTGTTCCGTCAGGTTTTTTTACCTTGACCAGAAAATCAGACACAACCCATCCCTTTGTCACGACATCCGTCCAAAGCTCAAATCCATCTTCCATCCCTTTTCCCACTTCATACTTTTCTACTTCTACTTCTAAAGAAGTTCTTTTACATCTCATAAGAATTCCTCCTTCTCTTGTACTTTATCCCATAGCCGATCATTTTCTATAGACATATTATAGCACAGTATTTTCAGAAGTATTAGTAAATTTTTATTATTTAGTACTATTTTTCAAATATAACGCGATTGCTTTCTTATTTTCTGTTGGTTTGTATGTAATGGAATTATTTTCAAGCATTATCTGTTCTTCCTGTTCAGAATAAATATCATATATATTGAAGTGACTATTCTTTGGGAATGGGATATGGATACTCTCTGGTAATATTCCGCTAAATACATGTATTACGATGAAAGCCTCTCCATTGTCCCCCACTCTCAAAATACCCTGCCACCCTTCCGGGTGGCGATAACTTGTTATTTCATTTCCGTAACGATAGGAAGTTCCGCACTTTATAATAGGTGCGATCTTCTTATAGAATGCGATTCCACAATCTATTACATTCCACTGTTCTTTTGTTAATTCCAATACATCTCCCGACAGGCACATTCTTCCTAAGAATGTGTTCGCGACCGAATATGCGATACGTTTCAGGGAGTCTGTCTTGCGGATGACTGCCCATATCTGACTTTGACGCGGCAGGATGGCTCTATGAAAGTTGGCAGCTATAATCGGAATTTCCTCACATTCATGTGCATCCGAGAAAGAAGCCATACTGGTTTCACTCATCATAAGAGGTTCCAGCCGATGACCGCCCGAAGCGCAATTCTCCAGAATAATACCCTGTACATTTTCTTTCACTTTTCTAATAAAATTCATGGACGCTTCCATATTCTGGCGTAATCCTTCACCTAATGACTCTGCGCCATCACAACCTAAACCAATGGTATCATTGTAATCAATTTTCATATATGCGAACTGATATTTCTGTAAGATTCCTATTACGTGCTCTTCCAGATATTCCTGCACCCATGAGTCGCGCATATCCCAGAATCTACGCATGGTAGTCGTAAGTGTTACACCATCTCTTTTCAACAGATGTTCTTCCATATGATATGCCTTTGATGCCGATCCGACATTCTCTATTTCAAACCAGATACCTGGCTTCATACCTTTATCAGTAATCGCCTGAACTGTCTTATCCATGCCTTCTTTAAATAGATCCTCTGATACCTGATAGTCGCCCATGGAGATATCCCATGGCACACCTGGCTCTTTATACCAGCCGCAGTCAATGACAAAATAATCAAATCCTTTTCCTTGAATAGCTTCCAATATCTGCGAGATATTCTCATGAGACGGACATCCCCATGTCGTACAGTATTCATTAAATATAATTGGCAGAGTCTGCTCACTTTCCGGCCCGGCATCTACAATCGGCGCTAATGCAGCAGTCATACGCTGTGAAATACAATCAATGCCTCCGCCCCTGCATACTGATATAATTGCCGCAGGTGTCTCAAATTCTTTGCCCGGCGCAATTTCCTTCATCCAGTGCCCAAATTCGCGGTCTGCAATTCCACCTGATATGGATACCGCATCGTCTTTACGATAAATTTCCATCTGCCAGGATGCATTGTGCGCCAATTGTGCGCCCCAGAAAATATCATTTGATGTATCTTCTATTACAAGGTATGGAAAATAATGGTTCACGGCCATAGAACCTACTTGTCCAAACCGTTCTGCCCGTACGGCATGACCGGCCCAGGATGGTTCCAATTGCAACTCTTCCATGCTATTTGTTACCAGTCTTCCCTCCATGCTCCATACACTTCTCAGTCTGTGTACCCTAAGCAGGTCGTGTGCATCATCTGCAACGCATGGCGAGATGCCGCCAATGGAAAAACTCGAAATCATCTCTATTGTGACCTTTTCTGAAGATTTATTTTTAAAAGTCACAAAACTGCGAAAGCTCTTACTGTTTTTCCTCCATTCTAAATGGTGAATTACCTGATAACCTCTTGTCTCCTTCAGATAGGTGCTGATATCCGTCCCGTCTTCCTCTGTTACTACTTCCTGTTTCTCATATGCAAGTCTGGTGACAGATTCTCCCTGACGCATTGTGTTTCCACCGGCATATCCACCCTGATAGGTGTCTCCAACCACTTTTATTTGTACCAGAGAGTCAATATCCTGTTTTTTTTGATGGTATTCCATAGGGCTGCAATTTTCCGGTAAGAGCATTAATTCAACGTTTCTGCTATCTTGATCTATATAATAAAAACATTGCATATCACCTATTCTATATTTTTGTAATACTGTAACCATGATTACCTCCTGTTATGTCAACCTTTCACTGCTCCAACTGTCATTCCCTTAATAAAGTATTTTTGTAGACTGATAAATAAAACAGCGATCGGTAATACAGATATTATAATTGCTGCCATTGCTGTTGTATAGTCACTTGTCTGTGCGGAAAACAATGATTGTATCGCCACTGTCAATGTCTTCAGTTGTTTCTTGCTCACATAGAGACTTGCCAGCAGATAATCATTCCAGATCTGAAATGCCTGCATGATAATCAAAGTGGCCATTGCCGGTTTTAACAGAGGCATGACCACTGTAAAGTAGGTGCGAAAAACAGAACAGCCGTCTATTCTTGCCGCTTCCTCTAATTCAATGGGAACCGTCGACATAAAACTTGTCATTAAAAATACACCGAAAGAAATGCCGGTCGCTATATACATAAATACGATTCCGATTCTTGTATTTGTCAGATTCAGATTATATCCAATGATATAAATTGGCAAAAATAGCGCCTGATAAGGAATCAGTATGCCGACAATAAAATAAACATAGCAGAACTTAAAGAACTTTGCCTTACATCTGGCAATTGCCCATGCTGTTGTACCACACAAAAACGCCAAGATCAATACGCTGATCGCTGTGTAGATAAATGTATTTGAAAATGTTGTTACCAGGTTGAGTTTATCGAATGCCTTTTTATAATTGTCAAATTGTATCCCGTTCGGCAAAGACAACGGACTTGATAAATACAATTCTTTTTTCGTTTTAAAAGAATAATTGATTATCATGAAAATTGGTGCAATAAATGCAGCCGCAATTATTGTCATAACAGTCTGAATCAAAAATGTCTTTTTCGTATATGGCTGCCTTGTAATATCCAATTGTTCTTTTTTTATTTTTCCGCTCATTATGCCTGTACCTCCTTACTCTTCAAACCTTTTACCTGAATCAATGCAACAAGCAATAAGACAATGACCAATGAAACTGACATTGCAGACCCATACCCATACTGACGTCCATTAATGGCTGTTGTATAGGTCTGATAAATAATAGAGGTTGAAGATCTTCCGGGTCCGCCTTTTGTAGAAGATACTAATAAATCATACACTTTTAGAGAACCTGTCGTAATTCCAACTACACAGATCGTAATCGCCGGTGCAAGCATAGGAATCGTTATATCGAAAAATCTGGTAACTGCTCCTGCGCCATCTACTTTGGCGGCTTCGTACAAATCTGATGGAATTGATTGTAAGCCCGCAAGATAAATGAGCATCCAATATCCGATCCACTGCCAGTTATTCGCAATTAAGAGACCTGATAATACGGTTTTACCACTTCCAAATAATAAAAAATTAAAATTCGTTCCGATCAAATCATTGATTGCGGGTAATACATTGGAATACATCCGTAACCACACAAATCCTACAATCACAGAACTTATCAGACACGGTACAAAAAATGCTGTTCTATATAGCTTTTGTGCCTTAATACCACTGTCAAGCGCCATAGCGAACAGAAGTGCTAATATATTCTGGATAATTGTATTTCCAATTGTAAATTTAAAGGTAAACCACCAAGCTGAACGGAATTCTGAATCTTTTATCAGATTAATATAGTTCTGAAGCCCTATAAATGGTTTTACTGATGACATTCCATCCCAACTTGTAAAAGAATATCTGATTGCCATAAACATAGGAATAATCAAACCTATGGTAAAAATAATAAGCCCTGGAAGTACCATCACAAGATATTGTTTCTCCATGTTTTTTTCCATACTACTGTTTTTCTTGTTATTCATTCCATTCAACTCCTTGATTTAAAATCATTTTCAATCATAGCTTTTTATTGGTAAAAGGCTGCTACAACTTCTTGCAACAGCCTTTTCTGTCTTATCTGTAAACTGTTTTAGTTCGCACTGCTTGCATCCACTCTTCCATCAGATGCCTTTAATGCATCTTCAAAAGTTTCATCCCCCTGTAACCATGCTGCGATATCTTTTGCATTTTCTTCCTGAAAACCACCCCATACTAATTGGTTGTTACCCAATGTAACATCCACGATCTGTCCGCCCGCTGCATATTTATCAATGTCTTCCTGGCTAGGATTGGTAAATGTAGGTGTAACATCTTTCAACATCGGTGCTGTCTTTGTATAATCATAAATTTCAACTGCTAAGTCTTTATTTCCTGTAAGAACATCTAATACGCAATCAATTGCATCCTGATGTTCGCTTGCAGCACTTTTCATAATTGTGATATTTGGCTCAAAGATTAATTTGGAATCCCCTGTCTGGTTAGGAAATGGGAAAATACCAAAGTTGAAGTTTTCATCAATATCCAGGAAGTTCTGGATCGACCAGGAACCGGACACTTTCATAGCTGCTTCACCCATTACCATCTTTGCATCACAATCTGTCTGTTCTGTAGAAAATGTCTCCGGAAATGTATTGTCAAAGATTAATTTGTTGTATTGGTAGGCATTCTGAAACTCTTTGCTATCGCTAAAGGATACTTTTCCTTCTCTGAATTCATCACCCCATGCAGGATTATGATTAAATACATCATTCATCGCAAACTGCATTGTTACATTGCCGATGGACCATGTATCTACCATATGGCTTGCAAATGGTGTAATACCTTTTGCATTACAATCATCTATGATTGCCTGCAGATCATCCAATGTTTTCGGAATCTCCCAACCATTTTCTGCAAACATATCTTTGTTATAATACACACCTTGGTATAAAGCGTTATATACAACACCATATGTTTTACCATCTATTGTTACATTTTCACTTGCTGCATCTAATACTTTATCAAGATATTTGCTGTCAATCTCTCCTAAAATACCTTGTGGTGCATAGGTAGATACATCCTGTGCTTTCCCTATCATGATATCTGGAAGTCCTGACTGCATATATTGCTGCATCTTCGGTTGGAAATCATTACCCCAGTCTACACATTCCCACTCCAATGTGATATTTGGATATTGTTCCGCTAATGCTTCATCAATCAAATCCTCAATGCCTGCATCTGTTGTCGACTGTCCTGCCAACACTGTAAGGGTAACCGGTTCTGTAGATTCCCCTGCTGCTTTCGTTTCTTCCGCTGCTTCCGTAGCTTCTGTTGTTGAAGCAGCTGTTTCCCCTGCTGTTTCTGTTGCCTTATTGCCGCATCCGCTTAATACAGACGCGACCATTACCGTTCCCAAAAATACGCTCAATAGTTTCTTTCTCATACTTTCAAATCTCCCTTTCTTCAAAAACGATTTGTTAATGTTGATAGGTAAATTGTAGCGTATTTGTCTTATCCCCAATTAGGACTATTTTGAAAAAAACAGTTGTACTATTTTGAAATAATACAACTACGATAAGCTTTTGGCCCATGAATCTTCTATTAGTTACTGCTTTCTTCCCTGTATTTATCAGCATATGCAAGAACTTCTTCCAGGCTTTCCTTTCCCTGAAGCCATTTTAATGTCTCTACAGCCAACGCATTTTGAAAATTCCATATGAGCTGGTTATTGCCATTGGATGCATCTATCACTTTTCCGCTTTCTTCATACCACTTTACATCACCTGCTATGCTGCTTTGGTATCTGATATCCACATCCTTTACAACTGAATATGTCTGTGTAAAATCCAATATTTCCTGCATGAGCTTCTCATTATCAAACAGTTTTTCAATGATATCCATGGATAATTCCTGATTTGGAGATGTTTTGCTAATCATAAACGTCAGATTCGTTTCTTTGATCAGATCCGCATCTCCTTCTTGATTGGGATATGGGAAGATTCCATAATTCGTATCTATATCATACTGATTGATAGATTGCATTGACCACGAACCAGTAAGATACATCGCTGCTTTTCCTTCCGCAAACCTTCGGTCGCTTTCATACTGATCAATAATCAAAGCATCGTCCCATGAATTTTCAAGTATATACTGATTCTGTTTCATGCATTCTGCAATTATTTTATTATTTGAAAAATTTACATTACCACGCCGGAAGAGCGTTCCCCAATTTTCTAGTTCATGAAATACAGAATTGGTCAGGAATTGCATCGTTATATTACCAACATTCCAACTTTCTTGAAAATGCGAAGCAAATGGTGTCACTTCATGTACCTTAAGTTTCTCCGTTATTTGTTGTAATTCTTCTATCGTTGTCGGAACCTCTAACTCTAAACTAGCAAAAACATCCTTATTGTACAAAACGCCTTGATACCATGCATTATATGGAAGACCATACACTTCGTCTTCAACCGTCACGGCCTGCAATGCCTGTTCCTCAATGCGATCCATTCCTTCTATCCGGATAGGTGCCAGATTATTACCCACAGCATATGCACTAACATCCTGTGCTTTTCCTATAATAATATCGGGGGCATCTCCTGAAGCAAATCTTCCCTGTAACTGGGAATCAAATTTTTCTCCCCAATCTACACACTCCCAGTCCAGTTGCACCTTTGGAAATTCTTCTTTTACTACCTCATCTATCATGTCTTCAATTCCGGCATCAGAAGTAGACTGTCCGGCAAGGACTGTAAGCACGATTGTATCATCTTCTTTTGTAATGACATTCTCGTTAAATTCAACCGGATAAACTTCACAGCCAGTCAGAAATATGACTGTCACTACTAACGATATAATTGTTTTTGTCTTCCGCTTTTTCATAAGGTATTCTCCATTTTGTATCCTATTCTGTTCCGATTGAATTGCGGTATTCCCTCGGGCTGGTTCCTGACATCTTACGAAATACTCTGCTGAAATAAGTATAATCATCATACCCGACCATAAATGCTATCTCTGTCAGATTGATATTCATATCCCGCATATACTCTTTTGCTTTTTCCATTCTTACTTTCGCAATATAGAGCATCAAAGTTTCTCCTGTTTCCTGTCGGAACATCTTTGAAAAGTAAGAACTCTCTACATGAAATTTTTCAGACAATGAAACAAGTGTCAATTCTTCAAAATAGTTTTGTTCAATATATTTGACTGCCTGTTTTACAACATCTTTTGTCGTTCCACTGGACTCTTCCTTCTGCACGGTAACCGTGATTTGAATAATTTCACAGATAACCTCTGTCAGATTCTTAATATCCAGACTTTCTATTTTTTTATCTGCTAAATCTACCAGATTTTCTGTATCCAATATCTCTTTGAAAGTTCCCTGTTCAACCATATAATCAGTTAAAATGTTACAGATTCTTTTTACCGCTTGTTTTACTTCAAGGTATTCCCACTCCTGTTCTTCACAATGTGCGATCCCAATATTTTCGAATATAAGTTCATAGATAGCTTTTTGATTCCCGCTCTTTAACAGACTTTTTAACTTCTTTTCCATCTCTTCCGTAATTTTACTTTTTACATCTTTACGAATCATTTCCTCTTCCTTGCGGCAAAAAAGAATTACGTTTTCTCTTTTATATTTTCTTGTCATTAATACGGATACGCTCTGAATATAGGCCGTATGAATACTTTCTATCGAATAAGAATGCTCACTGATTGCAATGCTGATAGGACTTTGCATTTCCGTCTTCATCATATTTAAAATTTTAACTGCCAGCTTTTTCTGTTCTGAGTTTTCCAGCTCCGTCACAATAATAAATTCATTTGAGCGGTAGATATGGTTAAATATGAGCAGATTGTCAATCGCCAAAAGTTCTTTCCATTTCTTTTTCATTGAATACGACAGGAGATTCATGTCATAGTTATATTGCATCATTAATTCTGTCATATTATGTATTTTTATGAGAATAAGACTGCAGCCGGCAAAATCCAAATTATTATTTATAGTCACTGTTGGTGTAAAAGGGGTATCTTCTTTTTCCACAAGCAGACTTAACTCTCTGTCCTGAATCAAAGAAGATGCCTTCAGTATCTGGATATTGTCAGTTTCCGCCTTACTAATAATTTCAAGTGCTTTAGAAATGGCATTTACAAGATCAATCTTCGTTACAGGCTTCAACAAATAATTAATTGCACCTGCCATTAATGTTGTCTTCACATAATCAAAATCATCATAACCGCTGATTACAAATACAACAATATCCGGATATCTTTCTTTTACGATACCCACCAGTTCTACTCCATTCAAAAAAGGCATATTGATATCTGTAATCAAAATATCGGGTCTTTCTTTTTCTATTTTCTGTAATACTTCTTCTCCATTTTCAGCAGGATCCATGAACTCCAGACCATAGTCTTTCCATTCAATCATGGTACGTATCTTTTCTCTCGTCCAGTATTCATCATCTGCAATTAACAATTTGTATTTTAGTTCTGCTGCCATGCTTCTACCTCTTCTATCTTTACACTCGGAATTCTCAAAATAACATTGGTTCCAGCATCACTGCTCTCAATAAGAAGCCCGAATTTTTCTCCGTACAGCATCTTCATACGTGCATTAATGTTGAATAATCCAATGGAATTTCCTGTTTCTACCACGTCAATCCTATTCTGCTTAAGACGCTGATTCATTTCATCTGCATCCATACCGACTCCATTATCCTTAACTGCAATTTTTAGAATACCATCTTCCTTGACCGCTTGAATCGCAATTGTTTTCTCACCTTTTTTATTCCTCAGTCCATGATTGATTGCATTTTCTACTAGGGGTTGGATAGATATACGTGGTATGGAATCCTGCAATACCGACTCATCTATATCGAAGCTATACGTAACATTATCACGCATTCTTACATTCATTACAAAAATATAGTTTTTTAAATGTACGATCTCTTTCGCAACCGTTGAAAAAGGATGTTTGATGTCAAGGCTGTACCGGAAGATATTTGAAAGTGACTGGCAAAGATTACTTACGGTCTGGCAGTTCTGTATACTTGCAATACTACTCATGGTGTCTAGAGTATTATATAAGAAATGCGGGTTGATCTGTGCCTGCAACGCCTTATACTCAGCCTTATTCAACAACAATTTTGATTCATATTCATGGCTGATCAGTCTTTCGATTTCATCCAACATTTCATTAAATTCCTGACCTAATCGCCCTATCTCATCCTCTTTTAAATACTTAACTCTCTGACTAGTATGTCCGGAACGGATCTTTTCTATGGTACCCGTCAATTCTTCTAAAGGCCTTGTCAACCCTCTTGATAGATACACGGATAAAATCGTGATCAGGATGCTCATAACAATTACAATTAATATCAGATTCTGTGTCAATGCCTTTTGATTCTGCCTAAGAATTGCCTGAGGCATGATGGAATACGCATCCAGATTGTATTTATTCTGTGGTACTTGAAATAACACTTTATTTCCTTCTGAAGTATCTTTAAATTCATCCAGCGTCTGATTCTGTATGCGTTGATTAATCTCATTATAGTAAGTCTCACTTGCTTCTTCCAGATTACCGCTTGCAATAATCTGTCTGTCCCCCAATGGTTGCAGCCACACATACATCTCGGCCTGCGTGCGGTATTTCTCCATAATTTTATTCAGGACATTACTATCTACATCACAGACAACATATCCGATCTTATCATTTATATTCGTATTATTATAAATTTTCAATACAAAATGAATAATTTTCGTATCTCTGTACGGATTATAGTAACTGGAAATCAGCATCTTTGTATCATCTGAGGCAATATACTCTTTAATCTTACCTTCGTTATAATCTCCAGATCCGTCATAAATGTCTTTTGGATAATTATGTTTTGGTGTAACCGCTCTTCGATAGGCGCTGACTATCTTGTGATCAGTATTATATACATATAATGCCACTACACCATCAGAAGTTGCAAAGTTCTCTGATACCAGATTATATGCAAAACGGTAATTATTTTCCTGCAGTTCCTTGATATTCTTATCACTCTTTAATTCCTGAAGAAATTCTTTATCATTATATACTTCTATGAGATTGCTCTCTATATTTTTAACAAACGTGTAGATTTCATTCTGCATATTCTGTAACGTACCAAAACTTTCTGTTTTGGCCTGATTATAGATCAACGATGCAGATGCTTTTTGAAATAAATATGTCTGCATCACCAATGCCAGCAATGTACTGCTTAAACATAATATTAAAATTTTCATCCGCATTCGCATTTTCATATAGCAGTTCCTCTTTTATTTTATTTTGTGCTCACCATTACACGTTTTATCATAGTATATTTATTCTTTTCTGCCAATTAAATTTAAGTTTTTAACAGATAAATTTGAGTTGTGAAAAGCGCGCTTTGTGAGTTTCTATCATTTACTATAAATTATCTGAATAGATTTACCGATATATACAGCAGATAGAGAACAAGGACGTACTTTTATCAGATACTATAATTTTTTTTAGCCAAGGAGGGTTTCTTATGAACGTAAATGGAATTACCAGTAATACTAACGCAGCAGATTATTCAAACAAATCTTCTGCAACATCAAAACAGACGAAAGATACAACCACAAAAACTGATTCTGCAAATACAACCGGTGTCATTTATGAACCGTCAAAAGACAGTACCGAAGCTACATCCAAACAGAATGCGGCGATTGTTGCACAGTTAAAAGCAGATTCTGAACAGAGAGCTGCCCAATTGCAATCACTTGTTCAACAGATGCTTAGTAAACAAGGCGATCGTTACGGACAAGCCACTGATATGTGGAAATTTTTAGCAAGCGGCAACTATACTGTAGATGCTGCAACCAAGGCACAGGCGCAGGCTGATATTGCTGAAGATGGATACTGGGGCGTTAATAAAACATCCGATCGTATTCTTGATTTTGCAAAGGCTTTATCTGGTGGCGATCCTGAAAAAATGGAAGAAATGCGTGAAGCGTTTGAAAAGGGATTCAAGGAAGCCACAAGCGCCTGGGGAAAAGATCTTCCAAGCATTTCAAAAAGTACTTATGATGCCGTTATGGATAAATTTGATAAATATGCGGAAGAAAATAAAGCAGCTTCATCAGAAACTACTAGTTAATTGAGTTCGTCAATTTGCACAATTTAGGTTATTAAAAATTGATACACAACATAGTTCATTCGCAACACGCTCTCGCTTGGATTCAGCTCCAATGGTACATAAGAGCATAAAATACATGCTCTAAGTACCAGCAGCTTCATACAGTTGCTCAACAAACTATGTTTTGTATCAATTATTTTTTTGCAAATATATGTGCAAATTGACGAAGCCAAGTTCTATGATAGGCTTTTGACATTAGAATCCTTATAGGAAAGTTCTAGTCAATGATATTGTCGCACTAAATTTTTAAATATTAATTATTTTTGTAAAAGTTGAACGGCACCCTCAGAAAACTAGAATGTTTATCACATCAATAACTTAAAAAGAATAGCGTGTGAATTATTATTCCATAAGAGACCGTTTGTCGCCATCGGCACTTAGGTTGTGGCAGATACATATCTGCCACAACCTTATGTACCGCTATGAGCGACAACCGAGTGCGAACGTGTCTCTGTTGGATAATAATCACACGCTATTTTTATAATCCCAAAATGTGATAAACATCACTAACATGTAAAGGGTGCCGTACAAGTTAGTATGAGAGCCTCGATGTACGTTATGTGGTATTTGTTTGTATATTATATTGTATTTTCCAATATTTCTGTAAATTAATGCTTATTAATTTAAATTGACATTCCAATTCAAACATCTTACTATTAATATATATTTTAATAATAAGGAGGCTTTGTAATGGAAAAATTTGTAATCGCAATAACCAGAACTTGTGGAAGTGGTGCTACAACAATCAGTAAAATGTTGGCCGATCAGCTTGGTATCGATATGTATGACAGACAGCTGCTTCGTCTCGCTTCCGATGATAGTGGTATTAACGAAGCTCTTTTTACCCAGGCTGATGAACATATTAAAAACAGTATGTTATATCGTATTTCAAAAAAAGTATATAGCGGAGAACTCATACCTCCTGAAAGCGATGACTTTACTTCAAATGACAATCTGTTTAACTATCAGGCAAAGGTCTTAAAAGAATTGGCCGAACGTGAGTCTTATATTTGCATTGGACGCGCAGCTGATTACATTCTGCGTGATAAACCAAATGTATTAAAGATCTTCATTTACGCACCAAGAGACAGATGTATTGAAAAAGAAATGGAGCGCCTCGGTATGAGCCGTAAAGAAGCAGAAAAACACGTAGCCAAAACCGATCGCTATAGAAGCGAATACTACAAATACCATACTGGCAGAGAATGGATCACGCCTTATAACTATGACCTTTGTCTAAACACAGGCGAATTAACTTACGAACAGTGCGTAGCGATTATTACATACTATTTACAGACCAAATTTATGCTCTGATGTACGTGCGTTATTTTGTATATTTCAGACAACATAGTGCTCATTTTACAAAATTTTATTTTTTTATATAGAAAGTAGTTGCATTTTCAGAAAACATTATTTATAATACGTTTCATAAGTAAAGAAACAAAAGGGTTTCATCACCAAGTGATGGAGCCCTATTTTTATGAATCGATATCTATATTTGTTTCTTTAAAACATAATTTTATAAGAGGAGGAAATATTATGAAGAAAAAATTATTATCCATGGTACTTGCATCCGCAATGGTTGCAACCTGCTTAACCGGATGCGGTTCAAGCACGACCGCTTCTACATCAGAAACAGCACCTGCAGATACATCTGCTACAGAGGCTGCTACAGAAGCAGGAACAGAAACTGCTGCTGCAAGCGGTGACACAATCAATATTGGTGTTGTTGCTCCTTTAACAGGTTCATGGGCTTTGTTCGGTCAATCCGGTAAAAACTCAGCAGAACTTGCAGTAAAAGAAATTAACGAAGCCGGCGGTGTTTTAGGTAAAGAACTAAAGATTGTTGAAACAGTAGATGATAAAGGTGATTCAACAGAAGCCGTTAACTGCTACAACAGATTAACCTCTGAAAATGTATGTGCAGTAGTCGGTACATTTGCATCCTCCTGCTCGATTCCAATGGCAGAAAGAGCACAGGAAGATGGCATGTTATTGATTTCTCCATCTGCTACAAACGCAAAATTGACATTAGTCGGTGACCACATTTTTAGAGCATGTTTTATTGACCCAATTCAGGGACCTACAATGGCAAAATTTGCATATGACCAAGGTGCTAAAAAAGCAGCTATCATCTATGCAAAAGATGATGATTATTCAAATGGTCTATATGAAACGATTTCTGAAGCATGGGCTGGTTACGATGGCGCTGAGTTAGTTTACACAGGTGAATGTACTTCAAAAGATGCTGACTTCACAGCACAGGTATCACAAGTAGTTGCATCCGGTGCTGAAGTTCTCTTCTATCCTTTCATGCTCGATACAGTTCCTCTTGTTGTTCAACAAGCCAGAGAAGCTGGATTTGAAGGAATGATCGTTGGTGGTGACGGTTGGGATGGTTCTGATACGACCGGTATTGAAGATTACTTTAACAATACTTTCTACACAAATCACTACGCTCCGGAAGATCCTGCAGAAGTTGTGCAAAATTACGTTGCTGCTTATAAAGAAGCTTATGGGGAAGACAGCTTGACATCTATCGGTGCTTGCTACTATGATGCTGTTAAAATGGTGGCTCAGGCAATCGAAAGTGCTGGTTCAGCAGATACAGAAGCAATCGTAAAAGCAATGACAGGCATGAGTTTTGAAGGTGTTACGGGTTCCTTCACACTGGATGAAAATGGTGATCCTAAGAAACCTATTACATTTGTTGAATTTGTCGATGGTGTTCCAACATGGAAAGCAAATGTTGCAGCTGAATAAAGCGGACAAAACAAAATTCCTATAGAAATGAGGCATAGAAGCCCATATCTTCTGTGCCTCATTTAGTTTTACAATATAAACTAAACTATTTCAGAAAGGAAGGTGGCTACCTTGTCACTCTTTATTCAAAGTATTGTAAATGGACTGAATCAAGGCGCTGTCTATGCACTTGTT
Source organism: Bacillota bacterium (assembly GCA_023398375.1). Lineage (GTDB taxonomy): Bacteria > Bacillota > Clostridia > Lachnospirales > Lachnospiraceae > SZUA-378. The sequence continues at coordinate 48,370 of JAEWSH010000054.1, forward strand.
GCCTTGGGATATACAATGGTATACGGTATTATCCGTATGATTAACTTCGCACATGGTGACTTCATCATGGTCGGCAGTTATACTTTATTTTATACCATACCACTTATGGTCCATGCCGGAATGCCTGCATGGTTATCTGTCTTCATAGCTATTATCGTCTGTGTTATTGTTGGCGTTCTCGTGGAAAAAATCGCTTATAAACCAGTACGTAATGCGGGTTCCATATCTGCATTGATTACCGCTCTTGCTATGAGTTTATTTTTAGAAAATTTAGCCCTCGTATTATTTGGTGCGAATCCAAAATCAGTACCTGCTGTTTTTAATCTTCCGATGATCGATGTTCTCGGTGCAAAATTGCAGTCCAAATATTTGATTACACTAGCAATTGGAATTATTATGATGATTGCCCTTCAAGTCTTTGTAAAGAAGACAAAACTCGGAAAATCAATGCGTGCAGTTCCTGAAGATAAAGTAGCATCCACACTTGTTGGGATTAATGTAAATAAAATTATTACTATCACTTTTGCCATTGGCTCCGGTCTCGCTGCCGTTGCTGCCCTTATGTATTGCTCAACCTATCCGAGAGCAACCACTGAGATGGGATGTATGCTTGGCATCAAGGCATTTATTGCTGCAGTTCTTGGTGGTATCGGAAGTATTCCAGGTGCTATGCTTGGTGGTATTATCGTAGGATTGCTTGAAATTTTTGTAAAAGTATATATTGCTCCAGGCTGGTATGAAGCTATTACTTACGGTATCTTAATCGTAGTATTGTTAGTAAAACCTACTGGTATCTTAGGTAAAAATGTCGGTGAGAAAGTGTAGGTGAGCGGATATGCCAAAAGAGAAAAAAATATCATATATCATTAATTTAATTGGAACCATTCTCCTATTTGGAGTTTTGTGCTTTGTATTTGACGGAAATATTCTTGGTAGTAAAACAAGCTATCTTAAAGGTATCATCATTATGTGTATGATTACCGTTATCATGGTCTGCTCTCTTAATCTGATCACAGGTTTCATGGGCGAATTTTCACTTGGTCATGCGGGATTTATGTCCATAGGTGCCTATGCAGGAGCCATTACAACAATTGCAATCCATGAATCCGGTATTGTGTTACCACCATTTATACTTTTCTTGATCGCTATTCTAGTTGGAGGTGTCGTTACTGCCATTTGCGGTGTTCTGGTCGGCATTCCGGCTTTACGACTACGCGGCGATTATCTTGCCATCGTTACCGTAGCTGTAGCCGAAATTGTACGTGTAGCATTCACAAATTTTCAGATTACCGGCGGCGGTAAAACATTAAGCGGTATCAGTAAAGTATCCGATTTCCATTATGTATACATTACAGCAGCCGTATCGGTCACTATTATGTACATGTACATTCGTTCCAGATTTGGGCGTGTGGTTACTGCTATTCGAGAGGATTACATCGCAGCAAGTGCTTCCGGTATCAATGTTACTTATTATAAGGTATTGACGTTTGCTATTTCTGCTTTCTTTGCAGGTGTTGCCGGTGCTATTTACGCACACTACATTACATCTTTGATTCCTACAAAATTCAGCTTCATGTACTCCTCAGAATTTTTAACTATGGTCATCCTTGGTGGTTCCGGCTCTCTGACAGGTTCTATCATTGGCGGTTCTATTCTTTCAGCACTACCTGAAGCACTACGTAGTTTTCAATCTTACCGTATGTTAATGTATTCTATTGTATTAGTACTCGTTATGATCTTCAAACCAAGCGGTCTGTTCGGTACTTACGAATTTTCCCTAACAAGAGTACTGAAAAAAATATTTGCTAAAAAGGACAAAGGAGGGATAGATCATGAGTAAGGAAGAAACTCCAATCTTGGAAGCAAAAGGCTTAGGAATTCAATTCGGCGGTCTGAAAGCTGTTAATAATTTTAATATTTCCATCGGAAAAAGTGAATTAGTTGGTCTCATCGGACCTAATGGTGCGGGAAAAACAACAGTATTTAACCTTTTAACGGGTGTATATCAGGCAACAGAAGGAACTTATTATTTAAACGGCGAAAAAATGAACGGCAAGCAATCTTATCAGGTCGTAAGTGCCGGAATTGCCAGAACATTTCAAAATATTCGTCTTTTTAAGAAAATGTCCGTACTCGATAATGTAAAAATCGCATTTAATAAAAATATGAAATATAGTCTTCTATCTGCTATTTTCCGTGGTCCAGGATACTGGAAGGAGGAATCACAGATCGATGCCAAAGCAAGAGAATTGCTCTCCCTTTTTCATCTGGAAGACTTGGCGGACTCTGCTGCTCAAAATCTCCCTTATGGACAACAACGTAAATTAGAGATTGCCAGAGCTTTGGCAACTGATATGAAAGTACTTCTTTTAGATGAGCCTGCTGCAGGCATGAACCCTACAGAAACAGCAGAACTTCTTGAATCTATCAATTTAATTCGTGAGAAATTTAATATTTCTATCCTGCTGATTGAACATGACATGAGTCTGGTCATGAAAGTATGTGAAAGAATTGTTGTTCTCAATTACGGAGAGATTCTTGCTACAGGTACTGCACAGGAAATCTCACAAAATCCAAAAGTAATCGCTGCTTACTTAGGCGATGAGGAGGTGTAGTTCATGTTAACAGTAAAAGATCTTAATGTATCCTATGGAGCCATTCATGCTATTCATGATGTCTCTCTTAACGTCAATGAAGGGGAAATCGTAACATTGATCGGTGCCAACGGTGCCGGCAAGACTACGATTCTTCACACCATTACAGGTCTGCACAAAGCCACCAGCGGTTCCGTCATGCTTGGCAATATTGATATTTTAAAGACAGAACCAAGTAACATTATTACCCATGGAATGGCACATGTCCCGGAAGGACGTCATGTATTCGCAGGCATGACTGTTGAAGAAAACTTAGAAATGGGAGCCTATATTCATAATAATAGAGACCAGATCCAGTCTGATATGAAAGATGTGTATCAACGATTTCCAAGATTAAAAGAGCGTTGCAAACAGTTAGCAGGTACCTTATCAGGAGGAGAACAGCAAATGCTGGCTGTCGGCCGTGCATTGATGTCAAAACCAAAAATTCTTCTGATGGATGAACCTTCTATGGGCCTTTCCCCTATTCTTGTTGCTGAAATATTCAATATTATCAAGGAAGTTCATAGTCAGGGAATTACCATTTTATTAGTGGAGCAAAATGCGAAGATGGCCTTGTCCATTGCTGACCGCGCATATGTCCTGGAAACCGGACGCATTAAAATGTCTGGCAGTGCAAAGGAACTCCTCTCTAATGATGAAGTTCGTAAAGCATATCTTGGTGTTTAGTTTTTTACAGAAGAAATGTGCCGCAAAAACTTTAACGTTTTCGTAGCACATTTCTTTTATGGTATTATGCACTTAATGTTTTTACGAGTATTAATTTATCCCCTGGTCGAATAAGATCAGATGTCAAATTATTTAATTCTTTAATTTGTTCCACTGACATATAATATTTTTTACCGATCTGCCATAGAGTATCCCCCTCTTTTACAACATACACTACAATTCCGGGCAGATCCTGCAAGCGGTCAATATCCAAATCTCTGATCTGTATTTCTTTAATAATATCTTCATCCAATTGTTTAAATACTACTGCTGCAACATGCAAGTCTGCCTTAACATCAAGTTCTTCACTATCTACCATACTAACATTCATTTGCTCTATGTCTACTTGAACGTGCTTCTCAGAGTCCTCACTCAGATTTGGTACTTCAATCGTGTGTACAAATGGTATGTTTCCCTCAACAGACGAAAACGGTATTTGATCATCATTGGTGATATATAGTACCTTGATAGCTGCGTTGCCTTTTAACTCAATGCCATTTTCGACAGCCTGCATCTCATCGATCTGTACCTGCCCATCACTATGACATATTTGAAGAATTCTTTCATTTCCGGAATTCAATTTTATATGATCTGCTATTGAAAATTTACCGCTGTTCCTTATAAGAAGATTCTTGTAGTGTCCTTTTTGCATGACTGCATTTACTTCGTTTTGTAAACCATAAACATCCGATAGAATATCTACATTTTCTTGTTCATATAGTTTAATTTGCAGCTCTAATGGTAATTCAATGCCAATGACTCTTTCTTCTCCATCAAAGTCCGGACGTACATCCACATCTATATGCGAAATGCTATAGCTGATATCTGGAATATATCCCTCTTCACATCCATGACATTCTATAACGCCACTGATCGGGATCGTAGTTGCATACCATCTGATTGGTTGTTCTTCACCTTCTCCTTCATATAGAAAGAAAACTCTCATCTCGCCCTGCAAAGACAATTTTTCGTCCAAAGACTTAAATTCTGTAATATTTACATCGATATTCTGCCAAAGAATCTCAAAAATATTTGGTAGTTCCTGCGGAAGCTGAATTTCTTCTTTGACACGAAATACATCTTTTTTTTGTATCGCAAGCTCGGAAATTTCTATTCTTTTTTTACGATATTCTATTGGCATCTGCTCTAATCCATTCTCATTACGAATTACATCTACGGAAGTCTCTTCATCTGCAATCTCATCCACATAAGCCTGCAATGTCACCACCGCCTGCGCACTTATTTTTCTTGAATTAATGAGACCTACCGTCAGGTCCTCAAGCTCTGTTTTCACATTGACAGAATCTCCGTTTTTCAGACCTTCCATATAGACTTGTTCCTGAAATGGTATTATTCCATCCAGCACCCTGATTTTCCTTCCTTCTTCATTCGTAATATATAAACAGAAAAATTCCAGCCTGCCGTTGATTTGTGCACGATCCGAGCTCGTCTTTATTTCATCTATCTGAATCCTTCCCTTATCATACACAATGCGTTCTACATCTGGTTTGTTATCGGATACATTCATATCATCTTCTAAGGTAATCTGTGTTGTAGCTCTGGATCGAATACGATCCATATGTATATTTTTTTTAATTAACTCCATAAAAAACCTCCCTAACAACTTTACTTCATTGTATTCTTAGGGAGATGATTTTATTCATATATTGCATGTATTTTCTTACATGTTATTTTGGGGAACAACAAGAAAATAGCGTGTTTTAACCTCCTTTTAAAAGAAGTTCAGGAACAAAGCCAGAACAACAATCCCAAGTATCATCAGTACCCAAAAGGCACTGATTGCCGTAGAAATAATATTTATGGCACTACGGCTTTCGCTGCTCCGTACACAGATAACGGAAAGACACAGAGCCACAAGAACAAATATGATATTTGCCCCCGCCAAAAGACTGCGTACCCCATCTGAAAGAGTAATTTTGAGTAGCGTTAAAATAACTGTTGCCAGTGGCAAGGCACTAACGACCAGAGCCGCCACACTTAATTTTTGAAGTTTTTTGTTATCCATCATATTTACCTCATTTCTTTCTTTCCAAATTGGATGACAGCCAGCGCAAGAACCAGCACAAAGATCAGTATCGCGCAAGGCAGGAACGGTATCAGCGAGAATGCGCTGTCGGAAGATGCTGCTGTGAAATCATGCAGCGAACAGGACACCAGACAGCCGCTGTAACAATATGGATAGGCAATCCAGAGCGGAGTGTTAGCCACCAAGACGCCGGGGATGACAAGGAGTAGGTTTAAGCCTACAGAAAGCAGGGGCTTTTCAAATAGAACCGTAATCGCCCACATGGTTGCCAAGCAAGGCAGCATGGTAAGGAATAAGCCTGCACACCATTTTAGAAGATAAAGCACTGGAAGCGTTTCGGTAATATCCATTGAGCTTGTTGCAATTAACCCTGCAATTATGAATACTACAAGGAAAATTACCATTTCCATGAAAAGATAAAACATAAGTAAACAAAACTTTGCCAGCGAGAGCATATAACGGCTGATTGGCAGAGCCAGCATTTTTAATATTCCATTGTTTTGTGTTTCCCGTCCTGAAATCATCACGCAGACTACAATCATAGAAAATGGAAGCAGATAGTAGGCGTAGACCAAAGCACTCTGAATGAACATGGCGGGCCAGGCATTGGTATATTCAGGCGTGAAATAGCTACTCAAATTGGCGATCCCCGACGCTACCACCAACAACGGTGCAACGAAAATCAGGGGAATACTTTTAGAGCGTTTCACTTTCATAAACTCAATTTTGAGTAATTCTAAAAAGTTCATTCACTTACCTCCTTATTCATAGCGCAGGTTTTTTGCCATCCATAATCCTGCGCCAAGGAAAAGGACTGTTTCGATTACAGAAACAATAGTAACTGCCAGATCAGGCTGTGCACTCATAGCTACTGCGGGCTTTAGCATTACAACAAAGGGATGAATAAGCAGCAGCCCCATATCTGATGTTGCCAAAGCCATGCCGCTTAAAAATCCGGCTATCCCTACTCCCAGGGGAACCCACATATTTTCAAAGCGTGAGGAAACCAATAACATAAAGGACAGTACCGGCATGGAAGTAATAAACGAGTACGCGGCAAAGGTCATCAGCGTCCCTAATTCAAACGCTCCTTGCGGAAAGTCTGTCATTCCAATTTGCGCCAGTGCCAGATTTTGCAGGGCGACAGCCACCATAAACAGCACGGTTATAATCAAAAATTTACAAAAGTACATAGCCGGAACGTTTATAGGAAGCAGATACATTTTTTTGACTGCATTTCCCGTAAATTCCATATTGTAGACCATACAGGCGGCTACTACAATGGCAAACATATTTAGTATCATAATCATGCCGTAAAGTTGGGTCAGCAGCACATCCATTGGAGCTAACGGCAGGTTCAAAAGCGTGTCTTTACGCACAAGAAAGTTGACAAAAGCGTATGCACCACCCAAAATACCAACCGCTAACAATACGGGAATGATGCCCGTCCGTTTCTCTTTTTGAAGTTCGATTGCAAGTGTTCTCATAGCTTTGCTCTCTGCTTTCTTGCTGCATTGTCTTTTTCGACCATTGAAAGAAACACATCCTCCAGATTGTCCGCAACAAACCCCGCCTGTAATGCATTTTGACGTAAATCATCCAAGCTGCCCTCAAACAATAAACGCCCGTGATTGAGAATACCAATGTCGTCCGCAATCAATTCAATTTCAGAGAGCATATGCGATGAAATTAAAATGGTGCAATCGTAAAGTTCGGGCAGGGATTTCACCAAATTACGGATTTCATGGATACCGGACGGGTCAAGTCCATTGGTCGGTTCATCCAGAATAAGGATAGGCGGACGCCCCAACAATGCCCCGGCAAGACCTAAACGCTGTTTCATACCCAACGAATACTTCTTTGCCAGACGGTCGCCAAACTCAGAAAGACCAACTGATTCCAAAGCGTCCTCTACTGAGCTTTTTGACAGCCTCATAATCCGGCGGATAATTTCAAGGTTTTCTCGTCCTGTCAGGTTCGCATAAAACGAGGGTGATTCAATGAAAGAACCAATCGTTTTCAGGATTGCCAGTCGATCATCCGGGAAGTGATTCCCGTCAATGGTAAAGCTGCCCTTTGTAGGGGTAGTCAGCCCCAACAGCATTTTCATAGTGCTGGATTTTCCTGCTCCATTCGGACCGAGGAAACCGTAAATACTGCCTTTCCGAATGTGAAGTGAAACATTGTTAACAGAAGTAAAATTTTTATATTTTTTTGTCAACTGTTCTGTTGTGATAACATAGTCCATATGAATCATCTCCTTTCGATACTCCTATGATACAATGCCATCCTGACATCTACATTCTCGCTTCCTTACTTTTATCTTACTTTTTCAGCAAGCCGATACTTAAAACATGCAATCTATGCTATAATATTTCTCAACTGGAGGTAATGCTGTGGACAATTCATTTTGCCAAACAAAAAAAATCATGCTGGTCGACGACGAGCCTGATTTGCTTAAAATGGTGACGGCCATCCTGACGGACGACGGGTTTGAAAATATCGTTTTGGCTACTTCTGTCCAAGAGGGCATTGCTGCCGCAAAAGAAGAAAAACCTGATTTGGCAATTCTGGATGTTATGCTGCCGGATGGGGATGGTTTTTTGCTCATGGAACAAATGCGTTCGTTTACTGATGTTCCGATTATTTTCCTTACATCCAAAGACGAAGCTGCTGACAAATTGGCAGGCTTAGGGCTCGGTGCAGATGATTATATTGCAAAACCATTTATGCCGAAGGAATTATTATTGCGTGTATATGCAGTCTTGCGTCGTTGCTATAAAGAGGATACTCCACTGTTGAAGTTGGACAGTTGTACAATTGATTTCAGTCGTGCAGAAGTAAGCAGGAGCGGTGATGTCATCCCTTTAACAGCAAAAGAACATGCTCTTCTTGAAACACTCGCCCGGAATGATGGAAAAATTGTCACTGTGGACGCGCTTTGCGAAGCTCTTTGGGGAGATAATCCTTTTGGGTATGAAAACAGCCTAAATGCCCATGTACGGCGCATAAGGGAAAAGATAGAAACAGACCCGTCAAAACCTGTTTCCCTTATTACGATCAAGGGATTAGGCTACAAATTGAATACAAGGAAGTGACATTATGAAATCATTTGGAAAGTATATCTCTAAGCACCTGGTATCTTTTGCAGGCTTTATTCTTGTGTTGCTGCTTATCAATGTGATTGCCTTTGGATGGACTTTTCATAGTGTTATTAAAAAGGACTATGGGGCTATATCACCTAATAATATGTTGGAAGAAGTTGCCGCAGCGTCTACATTGGATAGATTAACAGATAAAGCCCGCAATAAATTGGTAAGCAATCATATTTGGGCTATTTTCCTCAATGCAACAGGAGATACCATGTGGTCTGTTAATGCGCCGGAAAACATTCCGGCGCATTATACCGTTCAGGATGTCTCTATATTTTCAAGGGGCTATCTTGAAGATTATCCTGTTTTTGTTTGGAATACCGATAGCGGGCTGTTGGTATTAGGCTATCCGAAAGACAGCTATACCAAACTGACAAGCAATTATTTTTCCATTCAAGCTATTAGAACCCTGCCGCTCTATTTTTCAGGAATGTTAGCTGTTGATCTGCTTCTACTGTTTTTCTCTTACCATTTATCGAAGCAGAAAATCATCAAGAGTACGGAGCCGATTATTTTATCCATTGAAATGCTCTCCAATGGTAAGCCGGTATCTCTTTCTATCAACGGAGAATTATCGGAAGTGGCTGACAGTGTAAATAAAGCGTCAAAAATTTTAAGTAGGCAGAACGGAGCCCGCGCTAATTGGATTAGCGGAGTTTCCCACGACATACGCACCCCGCTCTCTATGATTATGGGGTATGCCGGACGCATCGCGAATGATGAAACCGCAAGCAGCACCGTAAGGGAACAGGCTGAAATCGTGCGAAAGCAAAGCGTTAAGATGAAAGAGCTGGTACAGGATCTGAACTTAGTATCACAGTTGGAATATGAAATGCAGCCGTTACACAAGGAACCTGTTAGATTATCAAAGCTGCTGCGTTCCTATGTGGCAGAATTATTCAATACAGGGGTTTCCGATATTTATTCTATTGATATTGAAATTACTCCGGCTGCTGAAACAGCCGCAATAGACTGTGACCCCCGTTTAATCTCACGGGCTGTAAACAATTTAGTACAGAATAGTATGAAACACAATCCGCAAGGCTGTAATGTCAAGCTATCCCTTGATTACTCCGATAATTCCCTTATCCTTATTATCGCTGATAACGGTATTGGATTATCGGATGAAAAGCTGCAAGAATTAGAGAAAAGACCTCATTACATGAACAGTACTGATGAAAGGCTGGATTTGAGACATGGTTTAGGTCTGCTGCTTGTCCGGCAGATTGTGGACGCCCATGAGGGAACAATGCAGATAAAGAGTGTTGCTAATCATGGATTTACAACAACCCTGACTTTTCAAAAATGTGGCAACAACGTTATTTGACAGCACCTACTAATTCCCGGATATCTTCAAAATGGTATTTTTGCATATATGCTTCAATACCACTTACGACTTCTTCTGTCGTATATGGATTTACAAAATTCATGGCGCCCACAGAAATTGCCGTTGCACCGGCAAGTATAAATTCCAGAGCATCTTCCGCATCGGCAATACCTCCCATTCCTATAATCGGAATCTTAATTGCATTCGCTGCCTGATACACCATCCGGACCGCTACGGGTTTAATTGCCGGACCGGATAGTCCGCCGGTCTTGTTCGCAATTGCAAATGTTCTTTTATTCACATCTATTTTCATTCCTGTAATGGTATTGATCAAAGATATCGCATCTGCCCCCGCCGCTTCTGCTGCTTTTGCCATCTCCGTAATATCGGTCACATTTGGACTGAGTTTCATAATAACGGGTTGTTTTGCTTTTGCTTTAATTTCTTTCGTAATATGAAAAAGTGCATCTGCCTTTTGGCCGAAAGCAATTGCACCTTCCTTTACATTCGGACAGGATACATTGATTTCCAGCATATCCACCGGCTGCTCTCCCAATTTTTCCACAACTTCTATATAATCTTCTACCGTTTTTCCACATACATTCACAATAATTCTGGTATCATATTGTCTCAAAAATGGGATATCACGTTCTATAAATACGTCCACTCCAGGATTTTGTAATCCAATGGCATTCAGCATACCTCCATAGGTCTCCGCCACTCTGGGTGTTGGATTACCTGTCCAGGGCACATTGGCAACTCCCTTGGTAACTACTGCACCGAGTTTATTTAAATCTACAAACTCACTGTACTCTACCCCTGATCCAAATGTCCCTGAAGCGGTCATAACCGGATTTTTAAAGGAAACACCTGCAATCTCTATTTCTGTTCTCATTAGATCTCTACCTCCCTTGCCTCAAATACAGGTCCATCTGTACAGATTCTGCTGTTATTCACATGAGAATGGTGATCTTTCTCTTTTGTCTTGCATACACATCCCAGACATGCCCCCACTCCGCATGCCATTCTCTCCTCTAATGAAATAAAGGCAGGAATCCCTTTTTCTTCTGCATACTGTTTAATTGCACGAAGCATTGGCATTGGACCACAGGCAAATATGACATTTGCGTCAAGTGCATTTTCTCTGATTGTATCCATAACATTTCCCTTTGTACCTGTACTGCCATCTTCCGTTGCAATATATACAGTTCCATATTTTTCAAAATCTTCCTTTAAGAATAATTCATCATTACGGTATCCAAGAATGATTTGTTTATCCGCATTCAATTCCTTGGATAACTGAAGCATCGGTGGGATACCAATTCCGCCTCCCATCAAAAATACTTTTTTTCCCTTCCCCTCTTCCATTGGAAATCCATTGCCCAATGTGCCGAGGATGCTGATTGCTTGTCCGTCGTGATAGGTCGAAAATTCCTTTGTTCCTTTCCCTGCAACACGGTAGACAATACGAAGTCTCCTGTTTCTCTGATCTACTTCACAAATACTGATCGGACGTGGTAATAGCGTACTTGCATTTTGTGGATATACATTGATAAACTGGCCCGGTTTTGCCTGTAATGCCAGATCCGTTGAAATCCATATATCATAAATGTCTGCTGCCAATTCTTTCTGACTATAAATAACAGCAGTTTCCTTTTTCTTTTGTGCCATGTATTATCTCCTCCTGTTATCAAAAACGATGTCACCTTTGCAGACCGTATATATAATAACTCCCTGCAATTGTTTCCCAATAAATGGTGAATTTGATGATTTTGATGCAAATTTCTGTATCGTCTGCATTTCATGTTCTGCAAAAATCACCAGATCGGCGGGGCCTCCGACTTTTATTTCTCCACCTTCCAGATGATATAATTCAGCCGGATTACATGTCATTTTTTCCAGCAATTCACACATTGTTAACTTACCCTGTTGCACAAGACTCGTAATGCCGAGTGCTAAAGAAGTCTCCAGTCCAATAATACCGCTCGGTGCTTCTGTAATGTTTTTTTGCTTTTCTTCTATACTATGCGGTGCATGATCTGTCGCGATCAAGTCAATCGTACCATCCTGTAATCCTTCAATAATTGCCATTCTGTCTTCTTCTGTACGAAGAGGAGGATTCATTTTTGCAAGTGTACCATATTGAATCACAGCTTCTTCTGTCAAAGTAAAGTGATGCGGAGTTGCTTCGGCATGAATATGACTGCTATGTTTTTTTGCTTCGCGTACCAAGGCAACAGCTTCTTTACTGCTGATATGTTGAATATTAATATCTGCCCCTGTTTCAATTGCCAACTGCAGATCCCGGCTGACCAAATCGATCTCTGCTTCTCTCGGGGAACCTGCTATCTGAAAATGAGCCGATGCAGCTCCGGCATTCACTCCATTATTTGTAATCAACTTCGAATTTTCTTCATGGAAACTAAGGGGAACATTTAAAGCTTTCGCTTCTTCCATAGCAGAACGCACTACTGCTTCTTCCAATATTGGTATACCGTCATCCGTAAACCCTACAGCCCCTTTATCCAAAAGTTCCTGCATGGGTGACAATTCCTGTCCTTTCATTCCCTTCGTAATCGCAGCACAGGAATACACATGGATACCGGTTCCTGTTCCCTTTTCCAATACATAAGAAAGCGTTTTTTCATTATCTACGACTGGATTTGTATTCGCCATTAATACGACCGAAGTAAAACCTCCCCTTGCCGCAGCTCTGGCACCGCTTTCTATATCTTCTTTATAGGTGAAACCAGGATCTCTGAAATGCACATGCACATCAACAAGTCCGGGCGCAACCACCAGACCATCTGCATGAATAATTTTATCAGGTCTCTGTTTCAGGGTTCCTAACAGATCTCTTCCTATTTTTACGATCTTTTTCTTATCTATCAAAATATCCGATATTTCTTCTGTCCTGCTTTTCGGATCGATCACATATCCATTTTTTATTAATATCATGTAGTTTCTCCCTCTGCCTGTTTCCCTTAGTATATCCGCACTTGACTCACTTGCGCTCATTATAGCATGATTATTTACTCGAATACTACTGTTTTATCCATGTATTCTGTTTTAAGAACAATGTATGGATAAGACTTTACGGGATTTTGGGATTCTTCGGGTGTCGGTCCGCATAAACTGGTATCTACATAAATTGCATTATTTGCCAGATACAGGTCTTTCACAGTTATACTATATCCGCCTGTCGCCTGTTCTCCGTATCCGACGCAGATATAGAGGTATCCCTTATCCACATAAGTAACCTTGAACGTTTCTGCTTTTCTTTCTTCCAGATTTACTTTCAGTTCTTCTGGAATCTCTTCTGCTATTACCACTGTATAGTCAAGATCCTTCACTTTTTGAATTTCTTTTTTGTTATTACCACACCCTGTAAGTATTCCAATCAGTACAATAAAGAAAAGAACATTCCTTACTATTTTCTGCATTTTCACATATCCTTTTTCTTTTTATTAATTTATTAATCCATTCCCTATTCTATGCCTATTGATTTTACAACTATGGTCAGCTATAATTAATTCTTAAGCATAGATACCATATACAAAAATCTATATTCCAAAGGATGATGATACATGATTCGATTTATACTTGTAGCGGCATTTGTCAGTTTATTTTTAATCTTTAGCATACCTCTTATGATTGTGGAATGGATCATTGGAAAATTCAATAGGAATGTCAAGAATAGAAGTTCTCTTGCCATAGTAAATTGGGCATTCCGTGTATGCCTCTTTTTAAGCGGCGTTCAAGTTACCGTTTTGGGGGAAGAAAATGTACCTAAAGATATTCCCGTACTTTATATTGGTAATCACAGAAGTTATTTTGATATCCTGCTTACTTATACGCGTGTCCCGAGACCTACTGGATATGTTGCAAAAGTACAGATGAAAAAAATTCCGCTTTTAAATATCTGGATGAAGAACCTGCATTGCCTGTTCCTGGATCGTGAAAACTTAAAGGAAGGAATGAAGACGATATTGACTGCTGTTGAATTAGTCAAATCCGGTATTTCCATTTGTATCTTCCCAGAGGGTACCAGAAACAAACAAAACGATACTTTCCTGCCTTTTCATCAGGGAAGTTTTAAAATCGCTGAAAAAGCCAAATGCCCAATCATCCCGATTGCAATTAATAATGCTGCTGATATCTTCGAAGATCATTTTCCAAAAATCAGGAAAACACATGTCGTGATCGAATACGGAAAGCCAATCGACATGTCTGCCATGGAGCGCGAAGAAAAGAAACAAATCAGTGATATCGTACTAGCAGAGATTAAACTCATGTATTATAAAAATAAAGAACTTGTCTGATAGATTCAAGTGTCAAAGTTTATCATAGAACTTGGCTTCGTCAATTTGCACAATTTTGTTTTGCAAGTATATGTGCAAATTGACGAAGCCAAGTTCGTAGTTTAAAAGCCTTGTGGAAGTGTCAACACTCTTCCTGCAAGGCTTTTACTATTGTTTCAAATCCCATGGAATGGGATGCTTTTATTAGAATAATATCCTTAGGCCTTAAAATATTCCGTAGTTGCTGCATAATGGTGTCTTTATCTGCAAAATGATGTACTTCTGTAGTCATCGCACCTTTGTTATTTGCTTCTTCGGCACCTTTTTGCATATGTGCTGAGTATGCACCTACACATAGTAATACATCAACTTTCTTTTCTGCTGCATAGCGGCCTATTTCTGTATGAAATTTATCGGTATCATCTCCAAGCTCCATCATGTCTCCCAGCATGGCAACTTTTCTGCCACGGGCTGTTGTTAAGAGGTCAATGCCTGCCTTCATTGATACCGGATTGGCGTTATAGCAGTCATCTATCAATACATATTTTGCTGTCTGAATGATATTATTTCTGCCACTCATGGCCTTCACGGATGCAATTCCCTTTGCAATTTCATCTTTAGTTAATCCCAGTAAATTACCAACTGCTGTTGCAGCCAGTGCATTATATATCATATGCTGTCCGGAAAGCGGTATTTCGGCTGCAAAAAAATCTGTGCTTATATGAATCTGACAACTACTTCCAAATAGTCCCTGATCAACTATATTCGTTGCAAATATTTGATTTTTATCAGAAAGTCCAAAGCGAATCGGTACTTTTCCATGCACCTCTTTTATAGTCTGCAACATATCATCATCGCCATTTATACATACACTGCCCTCTTCGGTCATAGACTCAAAGATCTCCGATTTGGCTTTTAATATGCCTTCCCTGGATTCCAGAAATTCTAAATGACATTGTCCTATATTTGTCATAACACAGATATCCGGTTTTACTATCTGGGTCAATCTTGACATCTCGCCAAAATGATTGATACCCATCTCCAATACGGCAACTTCATGTTCTTTCCGAATCTTTAGTACCGTAAGCGGAACACCAACTTCGTTATTAAAATTCCCTGCTGTCTTTAGCACATTAAATTTCTGCTCCAGTACACCTGCGACAAATTCCTTTGTACTCGTCTTACCGACACTTCCGGTAATGCCAACTATCTTGATATCCAAGGTACTTCTATAATATGCAGCAATTTCTCGTAATGCAGTGAAACTGTTTTCCACAAGAATATAAGCAGGCACTTTATTTTCCGGTTCCGTTTCACAGATTACACACAATGCACCTTTCTCAAATACCTGTTCTATAAATTGATGTCCGTCTGATCTTTCCCCTTTTGTAGCGATAAATAGAAAATCTTTTTCTACCTGTCTGGAATCCAGTACTGCTCCGGCAATTTCCGATTCTTCCAGTTCTTTCCTGCATACAAGAGTTCCCTGGCAGGCTTTTGCAATATTCAATAAATTCATGTCTGTCATGCTTCGTATTTCTCCATTGATACTTTTATGATCCATTCACATAATTGTTCAAAATTGTATCCAATTGCTTGTGCTTCCTGTGGCAAAAGTGACGTTGGTGTCATTCCAGGCAATGTATTTGCTTCAAGACAATACATTTCCCCTTTTTCATTCATCATAAAATCCATTCTGGCATAGCACTTTAGTCTCAATGCCTGAAATGCTGTCTCAGCAAATCCCTGCATTTTTTGGGCCAGAGATTCTTCCAGGTCTGCCGGACATGTTTCAATCGTACTACCTGCCTGATACTTATTTTTATAATCATAAAAACCTGAAATAGGAGCAATTTCAATAACCGGGAGCGCTTTCCCACCGATTACGCCGACCGAGAACTCACGGCCCCTGATGTATTGTTCCACAATGACTTCTCCCTGAAAAGAATATGCCTCCTTGATCGCTTTCCGGTATTCTTCTTCGTTATGTACGATATAAACGCCAACGCTGGACCCGCCGCAGCTGGTTTTGACTACATTGGGAAAATCGACCTTACACTGGGACATATCTCCGTTCATCAGGCGGATTCCCTGTGGTGTCGGAATCTGATACATATGAAAGATATCTTTTGTCAATCCTTTATCCATAGCCAATGCACTGCTGACATAATCTGTTCCCGTATATCGGATTTCCAACAAATCAAATGCTGCCTGAATCTTTCCATTTTCACCATTTTCACCATGTAATGCCATAAATACCATGTCTGCCATCTGACAAATCGAAATCACGTTAGGTCCAAAGAATCCATTCGTATTATCTGTTCTCAACTTTTTAATCTGTTCAATATCCGGATTTTCGTCTTTGATCAGTCCGATCTGCGCTGCCCAGTCCGTTTCCAATTCAAAAATTGTATTTTTGTCACTTCCTTCATATCCAAAATACACATCCAGCATAATCGCCTGATGTCCATTTTTCTTTACCGCATTATATATCATCTTCCCGGAACTTAGTGATACATCCCTCTCTGTGCTGATACCGCCAGCAAGTACTACTATTTTCATAATCGCTCCAATCTGCCGCGTTAACGGCAATCATTTCTTTATTCTCTAGTCCTTGTATCTTCCGTAATGATTTCTCCAAGCATGAACATTAACGTTGCTGTTAATTCCGGCTGTTTTGTTATCTCGATCTGCACATCCGCAGCCGAGGAATGTACTTTT
Source organism: Bacillota bacterium (assembly GCA_023398375.1). Lineage (GTDB taxonomy): Bacteria > Bacillota > Clostridia > Lachnospirales > Lachnospiraceae > SZUA-378. Next base: position 65,280 of record JAEWSH010000054.1, read on the forward strand.
CCAATTCCCTCAATAAAGCTGACACCTTCTGAATTTCTGCCCAGAAAATAATGAAGATGACTTTCCAGTACGGTCACGTATTCATGGTTGGTGATGACATGGTCAATAACTGCAAGACAAAGCATATCACTCAGCATATCTATATTGCTATCTCCTGTTACAAAATATGCACTTTGCTTGGACTCTTCTACAATACGTTCTGCTTTATTCATCCATCTATCCATAATTTTACTGCACAATTTAGAATCTACTTTTTTCGTCGTAGTCAGATATGCAATATCCCCATATAACTGTTTGTTCTCATCCTGCAGATTTTCTTTTTCGGCAGCATGATATTGTGTGATATATTTATGATAATTCGTATAACCCGTCACTTTATAAAGCTGTGCAGCAGCGTAGTACTGCTCCGGTATATAGCATTCATTCTGTTTATCTGTATTATCCTCTAAATAATTCCATGCCTTTTCTGCAGCTCTCAAACATTGTATGGCAAATGCCTGATCGTAATCTTTTTCATTCAGATAAAATTGTGCCATGGTACCCGCAAATTCAGCAGTTGCTGAAAATGTGACTTCATTTAACTGTTGCTGGCCAACATCGCTGTCTACGTGCGCTTTCGCTGGATCCGCGGAGTTTATTATACCACTATAAACTCCTCCAGTCTTACTATTTTGCATTTTCAACAGCCAATCAATCTCATATCTCACTTCATCCAGAATATCCGGTATCTTGTTTCCACTTTCGGGTATTCCTGATTCATCTGTTATTTCACTTGGATAAAATTCATACGTTAGTAACAGATTTGCTGCTATGGTGCAGCCTTCTGCAACATCCTTTTCGTATCCGGCAGCCGTATGCCAGCCGCCAGATACGTCTATCTTTTCCTTCGTATCCGGAGTAACCACTTTTCCAGTATGACATGCCTTATGTACATAGGAATCTTTGGCATATTCTGCTGATATATCGACTCCACATCTGTTATAATATATATTTTTGCTTATTTGCGGAATTAACTCTTGATACAATTTGTCACCGATTTCAAACGGATAGGATTGCCCGATGATTGCTGTCTGTATATAATAGGTTCCATTTTTTTCTAATTCTGTAAAAGAACCATAGCTTGTATACTCACCTGATGACTCATTGTATCCTTTGCTTATGATCTCTCCCGTATATACCGTTTCTCCACTCACTGCATCAATGACTTCAAATGTATTCTGCAGATTTTCACCTCTGAAAATGGCTATTTTTGTGCTTTCCGTTTCATACCCTACCTGATCCACCAATACATTAGGAATACTTTTGGGTATCTCATAATTTACTTCCTGAACCTGTGACGGTTTTTCAATGGAAACCTCTTCTGCCGGGTCGGCGGTACATCCTGTCAGCATAGACATCACAATTACTGCATTGATTACTTTTTTGAATATCTTTTTCATTCGTCACACTCGTTACTTAATTATCCACGTTTTTTGAGAATAATTAATTTTTCTATAATACTTACGTTACAATTCTACTACAAACTCAGAAACAGGTAAAGTTATAATACATACTTTACCTGTTTCTCTTTCATTCTAATCTGCTCAAAGGATTTACTGCCACCCCGTCCTTAGTTAACTTAAAGTATACATTACTTCCTTCTACGCTGTAATATTTTGTTGGTTTTGCTACATATCCAATGATATCGCCTGCTTGTACATTCTGTCCTGTTCCGACCTGAATATTGTCTAATTGACCATATGTTGCTTCATAACCATTTCCAATATTCATACTAACTGTATTTCCTGTTTCAGCATCTTCATGAATTGCACTGATCTCACCAGCCGCTGCTGCTGTGATAGGTTCACCCACCGTCGCTTGAATTACAATCGCCGGATTATATTTGTATTGATTCAGACTTGAAAAATATACTGTCTTATCCATGCTATAATTAATCAGTACATTTCCGACAATTGGCCATTGCAGTGTATCTGCTTCTGAGAATGCATATTTTGCCTTCCTGGTCGAATTTGCCTTTGCTGTTGTGGCTTGCACTTCCTGACTATCATCTGCGTTGGCTTCCTCATCCACTGTTTCTTTTTTTGTATCCTGCTCATCTTCCGTATTTTTCATCCTGTCGTTTGATTTTTTCTGACTATCCGCTTTCGCATATCCAACACCAGGTATCTGTATTGCACCTTCTGTCTGCGGGGTCACTGAATTTTTTACACTACCGGAATTTGCCTCCTGATATTCTGGATCAGCATCCAGGTCATCGGCCATTGCCTGCTCATTTTTTGTATCCTCTTTTGTTTTACCAATTTCTTCTGCCTTACTTTGTACTTGTTTTTCTATCGCACTAAGATCCACAACATATTCATCATTATCTGATTTATTTTTTTCTTTTACATAGACTCCCGTCATGGTTAGCGCTGTTAATACAAACAGAGAAGCTGACAACATGATTATTTTTTCTTTTTGTAATCCAGGTCTTCTTCTTTTTCTCATATTATTTCACCTCAAACTTAGTTTTACCTGTTTGAAGTTCTTTATTCATTCTTTTTCAATTTCCGTATTTGCATAAAAATACGACAAAATTTCAATAAAATCATATCCTTTACCAGCAAGGTATTGTGCCATATTCTGACTCATGCCGAGACCATGCCCCAGACCTTTTGTCTGTATCCGAATGCCCTTATCCAAATCATCTATATCCATATGTGCTGAATTCAAATGCAGCTTTTCTCTACATTCTTCCCCGCTTATTACTTTATTTCCTATTTCTATTTGTAATGCATATCCTGCAGAATCTTTCTTTGTAACCACCGCTCTATGCTCATAAGCATCCCCAAGACCTAACACACGCTCCAGTTCCTTCCATGTAAAATAATTGTTTTTACAATAGTCACTGGCTAGCACATCACTCTCACATACAACAGATTGCAGGTAAGGATATTTTTTCGTTTCAAATATTTCATCTGCACAACGCGTATTTCCTGCACTAACTGCACAAAACGGCGCTTCTATGGGAATTCCTTCATATACTAAAATAATATTCTGCGTTTCTCCTACAATACGCTTTAAACGGGTATATGTATTTTCAAATTCACTTCCATAAAGCTTCTGCATATCAGAAACACTGATATAGGCCTGTTGGACGTCTGTAAGATATACCAGCTCAGCCTGGGGAGTTTCTTCTGCATGTGCCTGATTTGTCTTATTGTGCATAATTTCCGTACGCAAGAGCACCGCCTGTGCTTTCAGCACCTCATCTACATAGCTTGTATCAATACTGGCTGCCAATGCACCGACCAGATATTCTTCTATTGGAATTTTTTGCTTACCGATGGAACTTTCCATTATGACAAAGGTGTCATTTACAACTTCTTTTTTCGGCTCATTTTTATCAATTCCATAAGCACAGATATGAATAAAATATGGAAAAAAAAGAATGACAAAAAAAATCGCACCGAAGTCCTTTGCATAAGTATGTAACTTCAGTACGATTTTCTTATTTTCTATGTTATCTCTGACGCGTCTTCTCATGATATCCTCTTATTCTATGCAAAGAACCTTCTTTTCTTTGCATACTTTATTTTATGAGGATAAATTATCCGCTATGACTCAAACTACTATTTTACAATATCCAAATGTTGCAAGGTTCCTACAATTCCATTTTTATAAAATCGGAAGTTCAACAACTGATGGATATTCGATTCCAGTATAAATTTTTTGCTTTGCTTTCTTTACTTTTTTACATTTGGCCCAATTTTCAGCATAATTACTATGAACAGAATACTGTGGAAAATCCGAGGAAGAGATATCGATCCGTATTTTTGAATCCTTTTGAATTTTCCATGCAATATCCCACATTTGAATATTGATTTCTACAATATCGTTAGGTTTGTACTGAATACGGGACTTAGCGCTATTCCTATATCCAAGCGTCGTGATGCTTCCTCTTATATTTACTGTCTCTTTATCCGGAAATACTTCCATTATTTTTGCAGTAAATGCTGTATCTTCGGCATTTGAACTGACATAAAGCCTTACGTTGATTTTTCCGCAGATCTCAGTTTCTTCATGAAATACTTTCGAGACAAAACTAATAACATCATCCCTGTATCCGCATTCTTCCTGCAATAGACTTCCAACTTCTGTCTTTGTATAAAAAAGAGACTCAGCTCCATGTGACATAACAGGATTATCCGGATTATAGGTATAACAGATGCTATCTGTAGAACCTGCCTTATATACTAATGAAAACGCATTCTTGTTCTGCCTCATGTCCAAATACATTCTTTTATACTTAACAGGTGTTACCGGATACTTCTCCAGTTTTAACCATTTTTGATCACCGATAGCATAAAATAATATCTCTTTTTCTGGAACGATACCTCTCTTCAGTGTTTTTTCAAACCACTCAAACGGAGATGAAACAGAGTCATCTTTTAATCCATTCACATCCTGCTTCTGTACTGCTGTTTCATATCCATGATTCCATGGTCCTATCTGCAATGTCGTATGCTCTCTGGATTCTTCCGACAAATCCTGATAGGTCACCAAAGCACTGCCTAAATGATGATCATACCACCCTTCTCTGATATAAATCGGAATCTTAACTTTTGATGGTATATCTTTTAGCATTTTCCAGAATCCTTTTGACCAGTATTTGCTGTCTACACTTTCATTACATATCCAGTCACGGTACCAATCTAGGTGCCTGCCCCATAATTCTTCGTCTACTTTTTCCTGTGGTCTGTATTTACAGGAGGTAATATAATCTGACTGAATCGGAGTTCCGGCATTTCCCATCGCCCATGCCGTCAGAATGTCCTGCCTGAAAAGACCGTCTTTGTATGCGGATACATGCCTGTCAGTTCCATATACGCCAAGATACATTGTTTTCACTTTCTCCGGAACCTGATCCGCGATACACCAGCCGGTTAACGCAAGGTACGAATTCCCCCAATACCCTATCGATTCTGCAAATTCTTGTTCCGCTACCCAATTTAAAGTCGTAATTCCGTCCTCGCGCTCATTCACATTAGGCTCCCAGATTCCTTCTGATTCTCCAATCCCTCTACACCATTGAACAATAAAGATGTAACCTCTTTTACAGTATTCCTGCGCATGTATATTTAATTCTCTCGACATATCTGTATAACAACAACGCACTATAATTACAGGAGCTTTTTCCACGTCATAGGGAAAATGAATGTTCGTCCGCAGTTTGATACCATCCTGCATAGGAAGCATGACTTCCTGAATATCTCCAATTTTATAAGAAACTTTGCAGTTCAGCTTTTTATATAAAGAGCTAATATACTCTTCCCTTTCTCTTGCCAAAATTTCTTTCTGTCCCACAGCACTTCCCCCTATATGACTCCATTTATCTTTTCGTCTTGAATTTCTTCATCTGACATTTGCAATATCTTTTTATAAACGTATTCGTTATGCTCGCCAAGTAATGGAGCCGGATTCTTTATTTCTACTCTGGTATCTGACAATTTTATTACAGAACCATTCACCTTCATGATACCAATCTCCGGGTGTTCCATTTCAACAAACATTTCTCTATATCGTGCAATATGTTCATCTTCTGCCACTTCTTTTAAATTATATACGGGTCCGGCCGGTATTCCTGCCTGTAATATCAGATCAATTGCTTGTTTTGCGGTATAATTACCAAGCCACTTTTCAATAATACCTTTTAGCAATGCACTATTTTTTACACGTTCTTCCATTACTGAAAATCGTTCGTCCTTAATTAGTTCTTCCATCTCCATTAATTTACAAAGCTTTTCATATAATCCCTGATTTCCACAGGCAATAATCATATCTGTATCCTTTGCCTTAAATACATCATAAGGTGCACATGGCGCATAACGATTTCCAATCCGCTGCGGGATATCACCGTTCTCAAAATAGCGCTGTGTTGCTGAATCAAGACTCGATACCACTGCATCTACTAATGCAACATCGACCTTTTGTCCTTTCCCTGTGATGTTTCTTGCATGCAAGGCACTCAGAATTCCAATTGTGAGGTTCAAGCCACCCAGTACATCTCCCATCGCATTTCCTGCTCTTACAGGCGGCATGTCAGGAAAACCTGTCAAACTCATCAGTCCGCCCATTCCCTGTGCTAATATGTCATATCCGGGACGCTGTGAATACGGCCCATAACTGCCAAACCCAGAAACTGCTGCGTATATTATTTTTTCATTGAGGTATTTTAAATCATCATATCCAAGACCCAGTTTCTCCATGACTCCCGGGCGAAAGTTCTCCACAATAATATCTACTTTTTTAACCAGTTCCTTAAATATGATTTTCCCCTCACCAGACTTCAGATTTAAAGTAATGCTCTTTTTATTTCTGTTAATATTCGCAAAATACATACTTGAACCATTTCGATATGGCGCATAATGTCTGGTATCATCCCCTTTCTCAGGAACTTCCAGCTTGATGACTTCCGCTCCCAAATCAGCAAGGATCATTGTGCTATACGGTCCCGCAACTACTCTTGTAAGATCTAGTATTCGTATATCTTCCAATGCTTTATGAGTACTCAATTTACTTCCTCCCGTTTCCTTTTTGTAATTTAATCCAGCAGTTCATCTTCCACATATATTTTCATACGCATAAAGGCAGAACCCATAGACTTTCCAAGACTATCCAGGCGCAACGAATGTGTTGCTCCGCCTCCCAATGCATGTTTCATCACAAAGTTAAAGCCATTTAAAGAAGCCACTTCATATCTTATAATCTCGCCTTTTACCATATCTCCAAAATGTTCCTTGACCTTTTGAACTGTCACTTCTCTTTTTATTGTTTCATAAAATCTGGTGTCTCTTGCAAATACGCACACATTACTAGTATCTCCTTTATCACCGGATCTTCCATGCGCAATATCATTTAAATATACGAATGCCATTATCTCACCTCCAAAATATGAGAGGTAAGTCTCAGACTATCTCTCGGTATTAATGTAGGCCATAGGCCAATTACTTCCTGCACTTTTGCACGTCCCCCAAAAAAGCTTGCTCCCGGAGGTCCATTCAATTGCAGCGGAGAAATTTCAGGAATGATCTTTTCTGCTTCTTCTTTTTCCTTCGTCCTTATTGCAATACGAAGAACTACTTCATTCATATTCTTAAGCATCTCAGGATTCATATTCGCTACACCTAAGTGAAGCGCATTCACTCCCAGATAGTCGATTCGAATTTCTTCAGATCTGAGGTTTTTCCGTTTCATCTTTTTCATTAATATTTCTGCTGCATATTGTGCTTTTTCATAAGCATCCGGCCATGCGAAGCTCAAATAAGTTGCTACTTTAAATCCTGCATGATATCCAATACATAATTTTACGGTATCAGGTCTTGTTTTTCCTTTAATGCCATCCACTTTAACTCTATTCTCACCTGCATTTGTCAATGTTGCGTGACTAATATCTACATTCACATCCGGTGTCAGATAATTGGAAGGATCCAGTACTTCATATAAGAACTGCTCCTTACAGGATTGTTCACAGATAATTCCGCCGCAATCAGGTGCTTTTGTCACATACATGGAATTTTCCTGCATCTCGACAATCGGAAATCCAAGCTCGTCCATTCGCGGAACATTTCTCCAATCATACATATAGTTTCCGCCAGCACCCTGTCCGCCGCACTCTAATAAATGTCCCGTCATGATTCCTCGTGCTAGGTTTTCATAGTCATCAGGCGCCCATCCGAATTCATGCATCATTGGAGAAAGAAATAGTGCTGAATCCGTTGCTCTGCCTGTGATTACCATATCTGCTTCCTGTTTTAGACACTCTAAAATCGGTTCATGTCCAAAATAAACATTTGCATTGACAATTTTATCCTTAATTTCATCGAAGTTTCCGCTATCATCCATATTTTCAAATGTAACACCTTGCCTGATCAATTCCGGGATACGTTCCAGCATATCATCTCCTAATACATAACCTATCTTATACTGATCCACCCCCTGTTCCAACAACGTACTCTTTGCTGCTTCCACGCATCCTTTAATATTCATTCCTCCTGCATTGGTAAGAATCTTAATTCCTTTTTCCTTAGATTCTTTACCGACTTCATTAATTAATTTGATAAAGTCTCTTGCATATCCACTTGCAGGATTTTTTAATTTTTGCCTTTGCATTATGGATAACGTCAATTCTGCAAGATAATCACATCCCAGATAATTTATATCTGAATGCTTTACCATATGTATGGCGGCATCATTACTATCGCCCCAGAATCCCTGGCCGCCTCCAATTTTAACCGTTTTCATTTTCTAATCTTTCCTCCTAATATAATGTACATGCAACAAAATGTCCGGGTTCGACTTCCTTTAATGGGATGTCCGCTCCTCTGCATTTTTCACTGACCTTAGGACAACGCGCTGCAAATCTGCATCCTGCTTTGGGCTCAATCGGACTTGTAAGTTCCCCTCGCATAACTTCCTTCGATAATTTCTTTCCGGTCAGACTAGGAATAGGAACTGCATCCAACAGTCCTTTCGTATACGGATGAACCGGATTTTTAAATAGTACCTCTGTCGACGCATATTCCACGCACTGACCCAGATACATCACTGCAATTTCGTGACTGATATGCTTTACCACACTAAGATCATGCGTAATAAAAATATAGGTTAGTCCTTTTTCTTCCTGTAGATCCATTAGCAGATTTAAGACTTGCGCCTGTATCGAAACGTCTAATGCCGAAACCGGTTCATCACAGACAATAAATTCAGGATTCATCGCCAAAGCTCGCCCTATTCCGATTCTTTGCCGCCTTCCGCCATCAAGTTCATGAGAATAGCTTTCCTTATATCTATCTGCAAGTCCTACGGTCTTCATGATTTCTCTGACTTTTTCTTCATATTCTTCTTTATTTTTACAAGTTTTATAAATTTTAAGAGGTTCGCCAATTAAATCCCTGACGCATTTTCTTGCATCCAGAGAAGCTGAAGGATCCTGAAAAATCATTTGCATTTTTTTTCTTACTTCTCTAATTTCCTTTGTACTGCATTTTGTAATGTCTTTTCCGTCATAAATAATCTGTCCTTCTGTCGGTTCGTGTAAATGTAAGAGCAATCTGCCAAGCGTAGATTTTCCGCATCCTGACTCACCTACCACACCAAGCGTCTTCCCCTTTTTTAACTGAAAATTTATACCATCGACTGCATGTAACATGCCCTTGGATGTTTTGAAATATTTTTTTAAATTTTTTACTTCCAATAATATTTTATCTTCCATGTTCAGCTCCCATCTGCGACCCTCCAACCTTTTTGGTACGATATCCGTCATAAAGATGGCACTTTATAAAATGAGACTCTTCGACTTCTCTCATCTGTGGCGCCTGTTTACACCTTTCTTCCGCAAATTTACATCTGTTGGCAAAACGGCATCCTGTGATTTTAATAGAAGAGTCCGGCATCATTCCTTCAATGGTCTCTAATCTCTTTGATTCCGCATCCAGCTTTGGTATTGCATTAAATAATCCTTTTGTATACGGATGCCAGTATCTTCCACTGAAAATCTGCTCTGCTGAACCGTATTCAATAATTTCACCTGCATACATTACAGCAACTGTTTCACATGTTTGAGCCACTACTCCAAGATCATGCGTAATTAGAATCATGGCTGTGTTCAGGCGATTCTGTAAATCACTTATCAAACCAAGCATCTGCGCCTGTATCGTTACATCCAGTGCAGTCGTTGGTTCGTCTGCCAATATTAACTTTGGCTCACATACAAGTGCCATGGCAATTACAATTCTCTGTTTCATGCCTCCTGAGAATTCATGCGGATACTCATTTTTTCGATTTGCCGGAATACCTACGAGCTCCATCATCTGATCGACCTGTTCATCCAGTTCTTCCTTACTCATTTTTTCATTATGTATTTTAAGAACCTCTAAAATCTGATCACCAACTGTCATTACAGGATTTAAGCTGGACATCGGATCCTGAAATATCATAGAAACAGTATTTCCGCGCAATTTTCTGGTTTCTTCTTCGGAAATATTTAACATGTTATTTCCATCCAGCATAATTTCTCCGGCAGTAACATATCCAATTCCTTCAGGTAATAATTTCATAATGCTAAGAGCAGTTGTTGTCTTACCCGCACCTGTTTCTCCGACAAGTCCTAGGGTTTCTCCATATCTTAACGATAAACTCAGTCCGTTCACGGCATAAACATTTGCTATTTCAGTATTATATTCCACATTAAGATTGCTGATTTCTAGAAGCTTATTCTCCATATTGCATACCCTTTCTCTTTCATTATATGTATCAATGCTTCTTACGCTTTGCGCCAAGTGTTCCTCTGAGCTTCGGATCTAATGCATCTCGTAATGCATCTCCGATCATATTGAAGCATAAAACAACAAGCATAATAAATATTCCAGGTGCAATCGCAATAACAGGCGATGAATTCATGAACTTGTATCCATCATTCACCATACTCCCCCAACTTGCTGTAGGTGGATTGATCCCCATACCTAAAAAGCTTAATGCTGCCTCATTCAATATTGCACTTCCCAAATTCATGGTCATCAATACAATATTAGCTGAAATGCAATTCGGAAATATATGTGTGATCGCATTTCTCACCCTGGAAGCACCACATAGTGTCCCAGCCGTTATATAATCCATTTCTCTGACCGTTAATACTTGTCCTCTCGTAACACGTGCATAAATTGGAATCATACAGATTCCGATGGCCAAACATATATTTCCTAATCCTTTTCCAAAAATACTTCCTAAAAATAGTGCCATAATGATCATGGGTACTGACATCATAGCATCCATAATCCGCATAATGATGGCATCTGTAATACCTCCAACCATACCCGCTATCAAACCTAACATCATTCCAATGCCGCCTGCAATCATTACAGAGACCAAACCAACCGTAAATGATATTCTTCCGCCATAAATAATTCTTGAAAGGACATCTCGCCCCATAGAATCTGTTCCAAATATATGTTCCATCGAAACGCCCTTCAACATATTGACCAAATCTTGTTTGTTAGGATCATATGGTGCAACTATTGGTGCAAAAACAGCCGAAAAAATTAATATTGCTAAAATGATCATGCATGCAACTACTGATTTTCTGGCAAGAAGCACTCGGACAATTCTGGAATTCTTAATCTTATTCTTTCTTTTACTCATTCCATTTTCTCCTTTATCTGTCTGTGTAGTTACGCATTTCTTATTCTTGGATCAATAATTCCATATAATATATCTACGATAAGATTACATAGTGCTACAGCAATAGAAATAATTAATACGCCATTTTCTACTACCATAAAATCTTTTCCCTGAATGGATGTGATCATCAGATTTCCCAAGCCCGGAACTACAAAAATACTTTCTACCAAGACCGTACCACCGATCATTCCTCCAAGCTGAACACCCATAATCGTAATGATCGGAATGAGTGCATTTCTAAGCTGATGCTTAAAAATAATCGCTCTTTGTCCAAGCCCTTTTGCTCTCGCTGTGGTCACATAATCCTGTCTGATAACTTCTAACATCGAAGAACGAGTCTGTCTGGCAAACTGTGCTAATGGTCCCATTGCTAACACAATCATTGGTAAGATTAAATGTCTGAACCACTCTCCAGCTCCTTCTTTTATTGGAACATATCCAGAAGTAGGTAAAATTTTTAATTTAAGTCCGCAAACCAGGATAAGAATCATTCCAAACCAAAACATTGGCATTGACATACCTATGTTAGAAAAAAAGGAAATCATGGAATCAATCGCGCTGCCTCTTTTTATAGCCGCAATGATTCCGAGCGTGACTCCTACTATTACTGCCAGAATAAATGCCGGAAGTGTAACGGAAAGTGTAACTTTTAATCTTTGAAATATTACCTCCGATATTTCTTTTTGAAGTATTACAGAACGTCCCATCTCACCATGAAATAGGCCTTGAATCCATTTTAGATATTGAATTATAACTGGTTTGTCGTATCCAAAAAGTTTTGTATAATGTGCAATCTGTTCTTCTGACGCACTTGCTCCCAGAAAGTTTGCAATGGGATCTCCCGGTACTAGCTGCATAAGTAAGAATACCAATAATGTAACTATTAATATTACAAGAATAGACTGGACAATTCGTTTTACTATCATTTTAACTAGTTTATTTTGCACTGATAAACCTCCAATCATTTAATCGTCAGAAGATACTTAACAGTACCTTCTGACAATACAGTTACTTTATCTTTATTTATTTAACCAGCAATTCTCAATATTCCATGTACTTGAGTTGCAAACACCACATTCATCATCAATTACATAATCATATTTAATATTAGGCTCATTCTGTACGAAAATAGGTTTTCCAAATAGAGCCAGACCTGTTTCTCCATTGTAAAGTAACTCTTGCATCTCATGTTCTAATTTAACTTTCTCTTCATCCGTCGGAGCTGTTCTGATTTTCTCAAGCAATTCCATGGCTTCCTCCGGATGTTGAATGCCTTTTGCATAAAAAGCACCGTCTTTATCCAAATGACGTCCCATATATAATCCAAGATCTGGAGCTATCGATGCAAAATGACCCATAATGCCTTTCCATGTTCCAGTCATATATAGCTTTGATCCTGCACTTTCGTCTACCAGATCGAGCTGACAGCGAATTCCAACTTCTGTAAGCATATTGGCTGCTGCTGTAAACATATCTTTATTTCCTGCATCGGTGGTCAACACTGTATCAAAACCATCCGGATATCCTGCTTCTTTCAATAATTCCTTTGCCTTCTCAGGATTATATTCACAAGCAACTAAATTTTCATCATAAGTAACCGAACCTGGTGCTGCCCATTGGTTGGTGGGCTGGATCAGACCATAACCTAAAGCAGTACATAACGCTTCCGTATCTAATGCGTAGCACATTGCTCTTCTTACTTTTTCATCTGCAAATGGTGAATTCTCAGCGGCGCTATTCGGAATCAATCCTGTCATAACTAAACCTTGACCGGATGTATTCTTATTCACAACATACTTTCCGGTATTAATCAGATCATTTGCTATTGTGAGATTATTCATATGTACCATATCATACTCATTTGCTTCAAATGCCGATGCCCTTGTTGTAGGCTCTGAAACCATATCTATTTTTACCCCATCTAAATACGGCTTTCCCTCCTGCCAGTAATTTGGATTTTTCTCATAGGTCACAGAAATTCCGGATTGAAAATCCGTTACCTGGAACGCTCCTGTTCCGCAAGAGGAATTTCTAAGTGCGTCTACATCTTCTAATGCTTTTGGGGACATATAGTAAACAAAAAATCCTACTGATTCAAAGGTAGAAGAATTCCAATTATTTAAAATCATTTTGATATGCGTATCATCTATTACTTCACAACTTTTAATATTCTTTACTTCATTTCGCTCGCATTTCTGATATTCTTCGATATTGGTTTTTACAGCATCTGCGTTAAACGCAGTACCATCTGCAAATGTTACTCCTTCACGAAGTGTCCATGTAATACTTGGTTCTTCCGGATCTGTTTCCCATTCTGTCGCCAGTTTAGGTATTACCTTTCCTTGTTCGTCATAATAAATTAATGACTCATAAGCAGTCGTTAAATACACCAGACCTGCATTATTGGTAATCTCCGGTGTATACCCTGGTGTTGAACATGTAATATGTGTCGCATACTTCAGCGTACCGCCATACTTTGGTTCACCAATATTTGTTTGTGTTTCAGCCGCGTTTGCAGTATCTGCACTTGTCTGGCTCTCTGCTTCGCTGCTTGCCGCATTGTCTGCACTTTTCGCAGAATCTTGGCTGCCTCCACATCCGGTAAGTAATGACGCTACCATCGCGACACTCATAATAATACCCAATACTTTCTTCTTCATATTCCTTCTCCTTTATAATATTGACAAATTAAACGTATTAGTTAAACGTTTAATTTGTGTTTATTTAACATTATTATACATTGACATTAAAAAAGTGCAACTATTTTCGTCATAATAGTTGCACTTTCGTCACAATCAACAAATTCATTTTTCAAATCACACCGTTTGGTTTTTAATTTTTGTTAACTTTCTACAAACTTTTTATTTCTTTGGGACAGCTTTCTCTTTCTTTAAATTCTATCGGGACTTTTATTCTTACGATTTCTCTTTGATTAAAATTTAATATTTTATACAAAAGAGAGATACATTTCTTTCCCATATCCTCAATTGGAATCTTTACAACAGAAAGTGATGGGATTGCATATTCTTCCTGCTCATCCTCTGCACTACCGATCGAAATCACCTTTATTTCCTCCGGAACTTTTATATTTCTCTCATAAAAGGCTCTTAAAACTCCTAATGCGATGGAATCCGATGTACAAAAAACACTATCACAACTGAGTCCTTTATCAAAATATTTATTGATTGCCTGAAAGCCTCCGCTAATGGTATCATCAGCGCTGATTTTATGAGGTTTAGGCAAATTGTAGGAACTGATTTTTTCCTGGAACTGGGATGTCCTCAGATTCATACCTGAAAATCTGGCTTTTGAGGCTATAATTAAAGAATTGGTACATTTATTATCTATGAAAGCCTGTGCCGCCTTCTCTCCTAATTCTCTGTCATCAACATTTACGGTACAATAAAAATCCGAATATCTATTATAAATTACCAATGCTTTGTTTAATTTTATATGATTGATATATTCCATATCCTTTTCTGATGCGTTGCACAAAATTATTCCATGGCACATCTTAAGTGTTCTATCCGTCATCGCTTCCTGTAAATGATCATTTTGATATGGTTTTATGGTTATTTCACAATTCAATTTTTTCCTTAAAATTTCTTCTTGTAATCCTCTTAAAAAGCGAATCATAATTCTATCACGTTTATCCGTTGTCCAAAAAATAGTAATATAATATTTATTGCTTTCTTCTAAATCACTTCTTAAAGTTCTGGCTAATATATTGGGCTGATATCCTAATTCCCTGACAGTTTCCCAGACCTTTTCCTGTGTTGCCTTGGATATTTTCTTTTCAATACATTTATCATTTAATACAAATGAAACAGTTGCTACAGATACTCCCGCTTTTTCTGCAATGTCTTTAATTGTCATGCAGCCCCTCCTAAACAAATAGATTCTCTATTAGGATTCAAGTGTCAAAAGCTTATGTATTTGAGTTCGTCAATTTGCACAATTTATGTTAATGCATAATGATACACAACATAGTTCATTCGCAACACGCTCCCGCTTGGATTCAGCACGCAATGGTACATAAGAGCATAAAATACATGCTCTAAGTACCAGCGGCTTCATACAGTTGCTCACTAAACTACGTTGTGCATCAATTTTTGTTTTGTAAGTATATGTGCAAATTGACGAAGCCAAGTTCTATGCTAGGCTTTTGACACCTGAATCCTATTATTAGTATAACGCATCTATTTTAATTTGTATATTGCATAGTTCATAATACGTGGTTTATGGGTATGAAATAATTCGGACACGCTTCGCGAGTTTCGATAGTTTCAGCGGCAGTCGCCAAATACGAGCTAGTTTGCATTTGGCTCGTTGCTTGCGTAAATAAAAAACGCCTTCAGAATGAACATTCTGAAAAGCGTTTTTTCTATTCATCTGAGAAGCGCAAAAACTGCACTTCTCTTTTTCACTTGATATATTAATCGACACGGTTATAGTTAATGAGACAGCCCTTCAGTATGATCTTGCGTTCTTCATCTGTCAGTTCTCCTAATTGCAATGTAAATGCTGTAAGACCGCTTTCTTTTATCACATATGCTGAAATCTCTTTTTGTTTTTCTTCTACTGCTTTCTTAATATTCGGAATAAAAAGATAGTCTTTATTTTGGAATGGCAGATCTCCTTTTTCAATTAAGAATGGAAGCATGCCCCAGTTAATTAAGTTGGAACGATATCTCTTTGTCGCATATTCTGTTGCAATATTAGCCCATCCGCCAAGTACTTTTTGACAGGAAGCAGCCTGCTCTCTGGCCGATCCATCTCCAGGCTTTACTGCAAAAATAGTAGATCCGAATCCAGTGTTCTGCTGATCTGCATTCTCGAACTCTTTATGGATTGCTTCAAAAAGAGAATCCGCAGCAGGGTATGCCTTAGCTACATCCTCGCCTAGTTCTCTTGCTTTCTCAGCCGTCTGTACTTCTTTTGCGAGTCCTACATAGGCAGGATCTTTACGGGACAATGTAAATTCTGCAAGTCCAAGAGGATTGGAACGGTAAGACGATGTCTCCCCTGATGGAATCAATTCATCTGTTGTCGTAACCGGATCGTGAATCTCTGAAACTACACGTAATATCAAATGATCCGGTAAATTACTCATTGCAGGCCAATCTTTGATATTTGGTCCGAATTTTACTTCCACACTTTTGTCAGCAACACCCTTTGAATCGAATACACGGTTCTCATAAATAGATTTATCAAAAAAGTATTTATATTGGTTCCATGTACCGTCAACATCTGTAGCCGCGGTTAAGAATCCTTTATTTGCCGCGGTTGCTGCAATGGATCTTGCATCCATAAGTGCAACAGATGAAATCTGACCATTTTGCAATTTAGATCCTTCTCTGTTGGGGAAGTTTCTGGTCGAATGTCTGATACTGAAGGCATTATTTGCCGGCGTGTCTCCTGCCCCAAAGCAAGGACCGCAAAATGCTGTTTTCACGATCGCACCTGTCTGCAACAATTTTGCAGCACAGCCATTTTTTATGAGTTCCATATAAATAGGCGTAGATGCCGGATATACACTAAGTGAGAATTCATCTGGTCCAATACTTGTTCCTGCCAGGATATCAGCTGCTGCACAGATGTTCTCGAACCCACCACCAGCGCATCCTGCGATAATGCCTTGTTCTACGTATAATTTACCATCTATAATTTTATCTGTTAATTTGTAATCTACGGCTCCGTCAAGACTTATGAATGCCTTTTGTTCCACATCATGTAAAACATCTTTCAAATTTGCAATTACTTCTTCAATTGTATACACATTACTAGGGTGGAATGGCATAGCAATCATCGGTCTTATCTTGCTGAGATCTACCTGAATCATACCATCATAATAAGTCACTTCACCTGGATTCAATTCTGCAAAATCCCCGCATCGTCCGTGTATATCATAGAATTCTCTGATCTTATCATCTGTTTTCCAGATAGAAGACAGACATGTTGTCTCCGTAGTCATAACATCGATGCCAATTCTGAAATCAGCACTTAAAGATGCAATTCCAGGTCCTACAAATTCCATGACTTTATTTTTCACATAACCATTACTGAAAACTGCACCAATAATTGCAAGTGCCACATCCTGAGGACCTACACCTTTCATTGGAGTACCTGTCATATACACACCAACTACTTCCGGCATGTTGATATCATACGTCTGATTCAATAACTGTTTTACAAGTTCCGGTCCGCCTTCGCCCATTGCCATGGTACCCAATGCACCATAACGGGTATGGCTGTCTGAACCGAGCAGCATTCTGCCTCCGCCTGCAAGCATTTCTCTTGCAAACTGGTGAATAACTGCCTGGTGCGGCGGTACATATACTCCGCCGTATCTCTTCGCACAGGTAAGACCAAATACATGATCATCTTCATTTATCGTTCCGCCAACTGCACAAAGTGAGTTATGGCAGTTCGTCAATACGTACGGCACCGGAAACTTTTCAAGTCCTGATGCACGTGCTGTCTGAATAATACCAACAAAAGTAATATCATGCGAAGTCAACTTATCAAATTTGATTTTTAACTTGTCCATGTTATCAGATGTATTATGTTCTTCCAGAATACCATATGCAATCGTATCCTTAGCTGCTGCTTCTTTGGTGATTTCCACTCCAGTCTTACTCTTAATCGCTGATAAAGCTTCCGCATTATCAGGAATAATTTCTGTTCCATTTAAAAGGTATGCGCCACCTTCGAATAATGTAACCATGTGAATCCTCCTACTTGTGTATTTCATTTATATAGTACTTCTGTGTTTGTTCATTATCTAATTATTGCTAAGTCTAGCCTTTGTTATTATATAGTATTCTGCCATCTTACGCAATCCATTTGTCTTGTTAATATATTAAAGTGCTTGCATATTTTAGCAGTATCAGCAACTTTTTGGATACACCAACAACCGAATTTTCGAAATCTGAGCTGTTATTTTTTTCTAAATACAGCGCCCCACCACGACCTGATCGGTTTATCACTAAACAGTCTAAAATAAAATAGCAGTGAATGGATTATCCATAAAGAGACCGTTTTGACGCCATCGGTACTTAGTTTGTGGCAGATAAAATCTGTCACAAACTTATGTACCGCTATGAGCGACAATCGAGTGCGAACGTGTCTTCTGTTGGATAACCATTCAATGCTATTGTTTTACGCGAGTAATGAGGAAAATGATCTGCTAACAGAAGCATTTGACGAATACCGCGATAACGAGTAGAAACTCGCAAAGCATGTTTCTACTCGTTGATAACTTTAGGTGATAAACTTTTTCTCCTAATTCTTTGGCAATATTACTTTATCAAGGTGCCATATCTCGTCTACATATTGCTGTATCGTTCTGTCGGATGTAAATTTACCGGAACATGCAACATTCATGATTGCCATTTTTGCCCAACGTTTCTCATCTTTATAAGCTTCTTCAACTCGTTTCTGCGCTTCTTCATAAGCCCGGAAATCCTTCAGTATAAAATAGGTATCCGCCTTAGTAGTAGATTGTTTATTCAGAAGTGAATGATATAATGGACGAAATAACTCTGTATCATTCTTTGCATAAGTTCCATTTACGAGCTGCATCAGTACTTCACGGATTCCCGCATCATTATTGAAAATTTCCATTGGGTTATAACCGCCAAAGTTTTCGTACTTAATTACTTCGTCTGCATTAAGTCCAAAGATAAAGGCATTCTCTTCTCCTACTTCTTCGACAATCTCTACATTCGCACCATCCATAGTTCCGAGTGTCGGAGCACCATTTAACATGAACTTCATATTACTGGTTCCCGATGCTTCTTTACTTGCTGTTGAGATCTGTTCTGATACATCCGCTGCCGCAAATATCAATTCTGCATTGGAAACGCGGTAATTCTCAATGAATATAATTTTAATTTTATCCCCAATACTATTATCATTATTAATCACATCTGCCACAGAATTAATTAATTTAATTGTCAATTTTGCATTATGGTATCCGGCTGCTGCCTTTGCACCAAAAATAAACGTCCTTGGATAAAATTCTTTATTCGGATCTTTTTTCAATTCATTATATAAATACATAATGTGCAGAATATTAAGTAACTGCCGTTTATATTCATGTAATCTCTTAACCTGTGCATCAAAAATAGAACGCGGATTTACTTCTATGCCATTATGCTCCATAATGTATTTTGCGAGCCGGATCTTGTTCTTATATTTGATATTCATGAATTCTTGTTGCGCTTTCTCATCATCCGCATATAATTTTAACTTACTGATCTTCGGCAGATCAGTGATCCAGTCTGTACCGATATGACCAGTTATCCAATCCGCCAAAAACGGATTTGCATGCAATAAAAATCTTCTCTGTGTGATTCCATTCGTTTTATTGTTGAACTTTTCAGGCATCATTTCATAGAAGTCTTTTAATTCCTGGTTTTTCAATATTTCTGTATGAAGTCTGGCAACACCGTTGACCGAATAGCCTGCTACGATTGCGAGATGTGCCATCTTCACCTGTCCATCGTAAATGATTGCCATTTTCTGAATCTTCTGCTGATCTTCCGGATATTTTTTTTGTATTTCTATTAAAAATCTTCTATTGATCTCTTCTACGATTTGATAGATTCTTGGGAGTAATCTTGAAAATAATTCAATCGGCCATTTTTCCAATGCTTCTGCCATAATGGTATGATTCGTATACGCACATGTATGTGTTGTAATCTCCCAGGCCTCTTCCCAGCTCAACTCATGCTCATCCATGAGCAGTCTCATTAACTCCGCTATGGCTACTGTCGGATGCGTATCATTCATCTGAAATATTACTTTTTCGTGCAGCTTATGAATGTCATCATGTTTACGCATATATTTTTCAATTGCTTCCTGAACGCTTGCAGATATAAAGAAGTATTGTTGTTTTAGACGAAGCTCTTTTCCGGCATAATGATTATCATTCGGATATAGTACTTCAACAATATTTCTTGCAAGATTTTCCTGTTCTACAGCCTTCTGATAATCTCCTTTGTCAAAAGAATCCAGACGAAAACATTCTACAGGTTCTGCATCCCAGATACGAAGTGTATTTACGATTCCATTCCCATACCCAACTACAGGCAGGTCATACGGAATTGCCCGCACAGACTGATACCCTTCCTGTCTGAAGTGTTGTCTGCCTTCTGCATCTGTATCAATCACGACATAGCCTCCGAATTTAACCTCTTTGGCATATTCTGTTCTCCTAAGTTCGAACGGATTAGGTTCTTTTAACCAATTATCCGGTACTTCTATCTGATATCCGTCACTGATCTCCTGTTTGAACATTCCATAATGGTAACGAATACCGCAACCATATGCCGCATATCCAAGTGTTGCAAGCGAATCCAGAAAGCAGGCCGCCAAACGCCCCAGACCACCGTTGCCAAGCGCTGCATCCAGTTCCTGATCTTCTACTACATTTAAGTCAACGCCAAGCTCATTCAAAGCTTCCTTAACTTCGGCATAAGCTTTTAAATTTATGATATTATTGCCAAGAGCCCTGCCCATCAGGAATTCCATGGATAAATAATATACGATCTTAGGATCTTTTTCGTCATATTCTTTTTGTGTTTTCATCCAGCCGTCTATGACAACATCCTTTATCGCATATGACACTGCCTGAAATACTTGCTGCTCTGTCGCTTCTTCCAACGTTTTTCTATATAGGGTCTTAATATTATAAAGTACGCTTCTAATAAAGAGATCTTTATCAAACGTAGTTTTGGGTTTTTTTATAATCGTATTCATACGCTTCCTCTTTCCCTTTCTTTTTTCATAAGTGTTTGGTTTTATCGAAATTATCTATTAGTATAACTTAAATTGTTTAAATTGTAAATACAATAAAAGAGGGGGCTTACTTTATAATGTTTTTATATTATAATGCGTTTACAGCATTAACGATACTCATTTTCTCAATTTTCCTTGTAGGTGAGATAACAGCAATAAAGGTGGCAAGGATTGCGACCGAACTTATAACAGCCAAAATCACGAGCGGAGGCTGCCAAAGTTCTCCCCAATTGGAAGTTATCAGCATTCCGAAAAAGAAACGGTGCAGGAGAAGGCCTAAAGCACCTCCAGCCACGCTACCCGGTATGGCGTAGGCAGCAGCCTCGGCTGTGACCATCTTTTTAAGCTGTTTGCCTGACAATCCTACCGCACGCATCATTCCGTAATTGCACATTCTGCTTGAAACGCTTGCGTTTACCGTATTGATAATGTTAATCAACGCAACCAATGCTATAACCACCAAAAATCCATAGACGAATACCGCCATAGCAAAATACCCTGTGCGGACTTCGCTGTTGTGCTGCTGTAGATCAAGCAGTTTTATTTCCGGTGTGATCAGACTTCTAACTTGCCCGGAAATATTCCGATCAACCTGCATATCAATGACTTTATAGCTATCGACCCCGGTCAAATCTGTAAAAGTACTTTCGGAACAAATAATAATCCATTCTCCATTGGCCGAATCAAGAGGTACATCGGAAACAATACCAGAAACCTGTACTTCATGGCACTTTCCTTCAATATTCAGTGTGATCGTATCACCAATCCTCCAATTAAATTTTTGTGAATATCCGTAATCGACCAATATACCGCTGCCATTTTGCACCTTATCAATTCTCCCTGAAATGAGTGCATCTTGTGCCCATGCAAATTGGGGTGCATCATAGGAAACCAGTGTAGCCTTATTGGTATCGTTTTTATCTCTTGCAGGCACATTTGCATAAAACATCCTGCCATATATTTTCTCAATATGTGGAAGTGCTTTTATTTCTTTCAAGAGCGAATGGTCAAGTAGACCAGTATCCTTTGTTTCCTCAATAGACAGATCCGGTGCGTAAGGCTTTAAGGGATTTAAAGCATGGTTCATAAAGGTAATGAGAATGGTAAAACACAAAAACAACACTATACTGATTGCAAAGGAGCCTGCAATCAATACCATGCTCTTTTTATTCGAAAAAGCGTGGCAGATCCCCACTGCCGTATCAACATGAAACAGCCTTGTATTAGATGCTCTACTGATCCGCATATTATTTGTTTGATTGATATTACCCGTTACAGCTGCCTGCGGAGATACCTTTGCTGCTTTTTTTGCAGGGGATTTTGAAGCAAGCATGACTACGAAAAAACCAAGTATGGCACCAGCAGCCAAACCGACCCAGCTAATTTGAAACAAAGGCATTTCAGGGATATATTCCGAATTCAATGTATTTAGAGAAAAAATCGCTGTCCACAGAACCCCGCATCCGGCAAGTAATCCTATAGGGATCCCTTTCATACAATATTGAAAGCCCTCATAGTGGATATACCGTTTGACTTGCTTTTGAGTAGCACCCAGACAACGTAATAGTCCAAAGAACTGTGTTCTCTCCAGTATGCTCATGTTAAAACTGCTGGCTATCATGAATGTGCCAGTCATTGCGACAAGAAGAAATAAGATTCCCGCCGTAAGATAAACCTCTAGCATCGTGGTATCGTTACTTTGTCCCATTAAGCCAAGGAGCATGACATTTGTAGAAACTTGTTTGTCTGTCAAGCCATATTCTATTTTGATATTTGAAAGCGCCCGGTTGATATTCACACCACTTTTGAATTGAATATAATCATACTCCTGATACTGATCGTCCGGGAGCGCCCGCATCCCCTCCGGTGAAAGTTGCAGCCCGTGGGCATCAGTTCCTTGTAAGCTTGAAAATTCGCCGTATGTTCCAGTGATTTTATACTGCCTTGTCTGCCCATCACTAAAGCTGACCTTGATTGTATCTCCAACAGAAATCCCAAATTGTTTAAGCCCCTGCCGATCAAGCAAGGCTTCTTGTTCAGATACCGGATAATATCCATCCGATACGAACAAGTTCATCTGTTTTGCCAGTTCCTCGCTACTGCTCTGAACAATGAGTTCTTTGCCCTGATAAGTTGTAGCATCAGCCATACCCAAAAATCCCGACACGTTTACATCTTTACGGCTGTCTATGGAAGAGACCGTACTGTCTGATATACCTGTAATAATAGCATGCCAGTTACCATACTGGCGTATCGCCTCATAGATTTGGGATTTCAGGCTTATATCTGCCATACCAAAAATGGCCGTTACTAACATTACAGATATTGCAATGCATATAACCGTAAGCCGGTTTTTCTTTCTGTGTACTTTTGCATATTCCGAAACAAGACTTAGATAGCTATTCATTCGATCACACCTTTCTAAACGATTGCTCTTTGAGAGATTATTATAATTGCCCTGATAATAGACTAACATCTGATGCTTACTCTCACATGAATTTCAGCTTACAATTTAGTAAGGTGCACAAATAACTGACTGTTTTTATAGACTCATTAATATAAAAACGACTCCTTTCTCATACCTCAGAAAGGAGTCGGATCTTGCTGTCGTCAAAAAAGGGATATTTCTATTTTGCAACAGCTAATACAACATTCTCACCATTTATATTCCACTCTTTGCCGTTTTCCGTCATTTTGCCGGTCACGAACCGGTCTGCTAATACTTTACCTGCAATAGAGGCTTCATTTTTCTTAATGATGTCTGCTATTCTTTCGTTTCCATTTACATATACTGTAATATGGTCTGTTACTTCAAAATCGGAATCTTTACGCATTGTCTGAATCTTACTGATTACTTCATAGACGAATCCTTCTTCTACTAATTCTTCTGTCAGATTTGTATCCAGGACAACCGTAATACCATTATAGGATTCCGATATGAATCCTTCCACCTGAGCTGCATCGATAAGAAGGTCCTCTTTTTCCAATACTTCCTCGATACCATCCAGTGTGATCGTAAGCGTTCCTTTTGCATTCAGCTCATCCATAGCTTCATTGCCGTTTATGTTGGCCAATACTTCTTTTAATACATTTAATTGTTTACCAAAACGCTTTCCTAATGTTTTTAGCTGTGGTTTAAAAGAATAGGATGTAAAATCTCTTACATCATCTGTAAATACAGCTTCTTTTACATTCAGTTCATCTTCAATAATCTTAACATAAAAATCTGATAATGACTTCTCTGCCTTGATATACATCTTACCGATCGGTTGTCTGTTTTTGATATTCGCAGTATTTCTTGCTGCACGGCCGAGAACGACTGTCTCTAAGACTTCTTCCATATCCTCCTCCAGCTTTTTATCAATAAATGCTGCATCTGCAACCGGGTAGTCACATAAATGGATACTTTCCGGAGCTGTCTTATCAATACTTCTTACAAGGTTCAGATAAATTTCCTCTGTCATGAACGGAATCATTGGTGCCGCAACCTTTGCAACGGTAACCAGTGATGTATAAAGCGTCATATATGCATTGATCTTATCTTGTTCCATTCCTTTCGCCCAGAAACGTTCACGCCCCCGCCTTACATACCAGTTGCTCATATCATCCACAAATTCCTGTAAGGCTCTTGCGGATTCCGGAATCTTATAGGTTGCGAGGTTGTTATCCACTTCTGTAATCAATGTGTTCAGTTTGGATAGTAACCACTTATCCATGACTGGAAGCTTATCATAGTCCAATGTATATTTTGTCGCATCAAAGTTATCGATATTTGCATACAATACAAAGAATGCATACGTATTCCACAAGGTACCCATGAATTTACGCTGTCCTTCCTGTACTGCCTTGCCATGGAAACGATTCGGCAGCCATGGAGCGGAATTAATATAGAAATACCAGCGGATCGCATCTGCCCCATATGTTTCCAATGCATCAAACGGATCGACTGCATTTCCTTTGGATTTAGACATCTTCTGCCCGTTCTCATCCTGTACATGTCCAAGTACGATGACATTTTCATACGGTGCCTTATTAAATAACAAGGTTGATTCTGCAAGTAAAGAATAGAACCATCCTCTTGTCTGGTCAACTGCTTCCGAGATAAATTGTGCGGGGAACTGCTGTTCAAATAGTTCCTTATTTTCAAATGGATAGTGGTGTTGTGCAAAAGGCATTGCACCAGAATCAAACCAACAGTCAATCACTTCCGGTACACGTCTCATCTGTTTTCCGCATTCCGTACAGGTGATTGTAATCTCATCAATATAAGGTCTGTGCAGTTCAACTGTTTTAGCCGCCGGATTACCGCTCATCTTTTCTAATTCTTCACGGCTTCCGATCGCATGCATATGGCCGCATTCACATTCCCATACATTTAAAGGAGTTCCCCAATAACGGTTACGCGAAATACCCCAGTCCTGAATATTTTCCAGCCAGTCTCCGAAACGGCCTTTTCCGATCGATTCCGGAATCCAGTTAATCGTATTATTGTTACGAATCAGATCATCCTTCACCGCTGTCATCTTGATGAACCAGGATTCTCTTGCATAATAGATCAATGGTGTGTCACATCTCCAGCAATGCGGATAACTATGCTCAAATTTCGGTGCCGAGAATAAAAGTCCTCTTGCGTCTAAGTCTTTTAATACTTCTGGATCTGCTTTCTTTACAAAAAGTCCTGCAAATGGTGTTTCCTGTGTCATGTCACCTTTGCCATCTACCAGTTGCACAAATGGCAGGTCATAATTGCGTCCCACCTTGGCATCATCTTCACCAAATGCAGGGGCAATATGAACCACACCAGTACCATCCGTTAATGTGACATATGTGTCACATGTTACAAAATGCGCCTTTTTATGTTGCTTTTCAGCAATGTCTGCAGCACACTCATAGAGCGGCACATATTCTTTATATTCAAGATCGGTTCCTTTATAGGTCTCCAGTATTTCATAAGGAGCCGACGGTTGTTCACCGCCCAATACTTTTTCTACCAATGCTTCTGCCATGTAATACGTATACTGATCTGCAGTTCTTACTTTTACATAGGTTTCATTTGGATTGACACAAAGTGCAACGTTTGACGGAAGTGTCCATGGTGTCGTGGTCCAGGCCAAAATATAGGCATCTTCATCTTTCACTTTAAATCTGGCAACTGCAGAACGTTCTTTGACATCTTTGTACCCTTGTGCTACCTCGTGGCTGGATAATGGTGTCCCGCAACGAGGACAATAAGGAACGATTTTGAATCCTTTATATAGAAGATCTTTATCCCAGATTTCTTTTAACGCCCACCATTCAGACTCAATATAGTCATCATGATATGTTACATATGGTTCTTCCATATCAGCCCAGAAACCAACTGTACCTGAGAAATCTTCCCACATTCCTTTATATTTCCAAACACTTTCCTTACACTTTGTAATAAAAGGATCTAAACCGTATTCTTCAATCTGTTCTTTTCCGTCAAGACCTAACAGTTTTTCCACTTCCAGCTCTACCGGCAGACCGTGAGTATCCCATCCAGCTTTTCTTGGTACCATGTACCCTTTCATCGTTCTGTATCTTGGGATCATATCTTTGATAACACGCGTTAAAACGTGTCCGATATGCGGTTT
Organism: Bacillota bacterium; assembly: GCA_023398375.1. Lineage (GTDB taxonomy): Bacteria > Bacillota > Clostridia > Lachnospirales > Lachnospiraceae > SZUA-378. The sequence goes on from JAEWSH010000054.1 coordinate 91,916, forward strand.
TCCATTTGCTGTTGGCGGCCCGTCATAGAATGTATAAGTTTCTCCTTCTTTACGGCTCTCCATACTTTTTTTAAAAATGTCATTTTCTCGCCAGAATTTTTCTGTTCGTTTTTCACGTTCTACAAAATTCAAATCTGTTGATACTTTTTCGTACATGATTATCTTCCTTTCTTAATATGATTCTTACTTTCCTAAGAATGAACTTTCCTATAAACTAAAATAAGCCCGTCCCTTTTGTAAAAGGACGAGGCTGAAGTTACTCGTGATACCACCTGTTACACCATACACCAAAGACTGCTCTTCTCATATGTGTTCCCTGTAACGTAGGAAGACCGTCATCGCTTACTTATCAATTAAATCCTGTTCAGCGATGCAACTCAGAAGTGATCTTCTATCATTCTCTACTCGCATCCGGCTCTCACCTGCCCGGACTCTCTTTGCCTTTCGAAAATTATATACTTTCTTCATCATAGTCTTTATGGCTCTATACTATTTGTTTAAACTATTCTTTCTCACATATTATTCCTACTGCAAGAATATACACACTTTCCTATTAAGTCATGTCAAAGCTTAATAGGAATGTTTAACGAGAATAATTATAGAATGCAGGCAAACGTTTTGTCAACTGATTTAGCGCTTTTTGATTGATTTCTTTTCCAAGATAACGTATGATATTAGAAAAGTAGGTGTCTTGTCACCCCATAGTACTGTTTTGGGGCACATTATACATATTCTATATCAGAAAAGAACAAAAGCGGAGGGCTTAATGAAATGGACAGACAAAACTTGACCTTGCTTACAGATCTCTATGAACTAACGATGATGCAAGGCTACTTCAAAAATGAAGCACAAAATGAAACCGTAATTTTCGATATGTTTTACCGAACTAATCCACTGGAAAGCGGTTATGCAATTGCTGCCGGTCTTGAGCAGGTCATTAAATATATTAAAGAACTGCATTTTTCTAAGGGAGATATTGATTATCTTACAGGTTTGCATATTTTTGATACAGATTTCTTAGAGTACTTAAAAGATTTTAGTTTCTCGGGCAGTATCTATGCAATACCGGAAGGTACCGTTATTTTTCCGAGGGAACCGGTTGTAAAAGTCATTGCTCCTATTATGGAAGCACAATTGATAGAAACTGCAATCCTGAATATTATCAATCATCAATCCTTAATTGCCACCAAAGCTTCCCGTGTTTGCTACGCTGCCCGCGGAGATGGGATTATGGAGTTCGGACTTCGCCGTGCACAGGGTCCGGATGCCGGAACCTATGGTGCAAGAGCCGCTATGATCGGTGGATGTATTGGAACTTCCAATGTCCTTTGCGGTCAGCTTTTTGATGTCCCTGTAAAAGGTACCCATGCGCACAGCTGGATTATGAGTTTTTCTGATGAATATACTGCATTTAAAAAGTATTCTGAATTATATCCAAATGCATGCCTTCTATTAGTAGATACCTATGATTCTCTAAAATCAGGCGTACCAAATGCTATCCGTGTGTTTCAAGAAATGCAGGAAGCAGGGATTCCGCTTACAAATTACGGTATCCGTCTTGACAGTGGTGATTTAGCTTATTTATCCAAAAAAGCCAGAAAAATGTTGGATGAAGCCGGTTTCCCAAATGCTGTCATCTCCGCTTCCAATGATTTAGATGAATACCTGATCGACAGTCTGAAGGTGCAAGGTGCCGCCATTACTTCCTGGGGTGTTGGTACGAATCTGATTACTTCTAAAGATTGGCCGGCTTTCGGTGGTGTATACAAATTATCTGCCGTCATGAACGAGGAAGGCGTATTCATTCCTAAAATTAAATTATCCGAGAATACGGAAAAAATCACCAATCCGGGAGATAAGAAAATCTATCGTGTCTACGAAAAAGATTCCGGCAAGATCAAGGCTGACCTTATCTGTCTGACTGATGAAACTTTCCATGAAAAAGACCCGCTTCTTCTCTTTGACCCAATGGAACCTTGGAAAAAGACCAAATTAAAAGCCGGCAGCTATACATTAAGAGAAATCATGGTTCCAATCTTCATCGATGGGGCATGTGTATACGAATCTCCAAAAGTCATGGATATCCGCACTTACTGCCAGCAGGAACTAAATACACTATGGGATGAGACAAGACGTCTTGTAAATCCCCACAATGTATATGTTGATCTCTCAGCAAAATTGTATCAGATTAAAATTGAATTATTAGATCGTATGAGTAACGGAGAACAAGCCTAGGTCCCAGACCTGGGCTTGTTTCCTGAAATTAATTTGCTTTTAAATATTTTCGTGTCATCGCTCCGCACTTTCCATCAACATTAATTTTACAGGATTGTTGGAATGCTCTAAGCGCTGCATCTGTAATTTTTCCAAATTCTCCATCGACTGAGATTGCTTTGTACTTTTTATTTTTATATGAAAATGAAATGTTGAATCCGGCCTCCATTAGTTCCCATTGCAGCCATCTCACATCATTTCCCTCAGAACCTTTTTTCAGCAGACCGGCAGGTTCTGTAAATGGATTTACATCCTTCCACTTGGCATTAGAAACAAGATTATCTGTATAAGAATAATCAATATCACTGAAGGTAAGCCCATAGTTCCAATTATTTGCACTGATTTTGGAAAGCACAGTGCCATAGTTCAGTCCTTTCGCTTCTGCTACTTCTTCATTTCCAAGATAAATACCAACGTGGCCCGGTTTCCACAGAACTGTTCCAACCGCAAATTTTTGCCACTTTTCTATTGGAAGTCTTGTATATGCGGTCGAATAAAGCTGATACGAGCCAAGATTTTTTTCCCGATATCCATAAATAAGACCACTGCAGTCAACATTCACCTTTCCAACCTGTTTTTTGATTCTTGCTTTTGTCATATAGGAAAATGTTACGACAGACGGATATAATTTGTGCATAGCTGCCATTTTTTTCTCTGTTAGTACTCCTTCTTGTATCTTGGCTCCATAAAAATAAGGTGTCCCTACTTTTGCCTTGCCGAACTCAGCAAGTTCCTTTCCTGTTAATCCCATGATTACAAATCCTCACTTTCTGCAGCTGGTGTTGTCTGAGATTCTTGTACCTTCTGATATTGCGTACCAAAGTAAAATGCGATTACCATAGAAAATATTGTCATGAACCGATCTTCATCGATCGCTCCACTGATTGATAAATACGAAAACACAAATGTTAGAACAACTGTTACGATCGATTTCACTTTTAAAAGATTAAGAATGGCTGATTTCATACTGATTCCTCCCCTTCCAAACCACCTACAGACTTTTCGCCGTTAAGATCCAATCCCAATTTTTCTCTTTCCAACTGTATTTTTGCTTCCTTATCAGATTCTGATTCTGCTTTTGTCATATATTTGTAAGCTACTGTTATAATTTCAGCTATTACCAGTCCGGCAATTGTGCATAATGCGATGACTGCCTGATCTCCAATCTTTAATAATCCACTGAACACAAGTGAAAAAATTATGATATACATCCACCGGATACCGGAATTAAATAAAATCTCAACTTTTTCCTTTGTAAAAGTATATGTAGTTTTTTTTACATTTGTTCTAAATATTTCTATAAAAACTTTTTTAAACACATAATCACGCTCCTTTCATGATAATTCGATGTTTTACGTGTCCTTATTTTGACTCTTATCACTGTTTTTTTGCTGCAGCCTGCTTACTGCTTCCATTTAATATAAAATCTTTGTCATGAACGCTGTTATGATCCCGCCTAACAGTGCGCCTAATACAACCATGACAGATGCATTCCAACGGCTTGCCGGTACATTACTGATTCCTTCCACTTTTGCTGTCAGACTGTTGATACTTTGGATGATTACGCTATACCGCTCTTCTGTCACTGCAGTACTGATATTTAAGTTTTCAAACTTATCATAAAATACCTTGTGCTGTTTTGTGTTCCTTACGCTGTCTTCCATTAATTGACTGATCTGCGCTACATAAGGACATATTTCACAAGACTGCTTTTCGTTTCCCATATTAATTCCCCTTTCTATTTTATAATATAAAAAATAATTCCTGCCTGATTTAGATAAAAGTTCCAGCTGATAAGTCGGCTCTTTTATTCGAAAAGGCACCATGCAGATGCACAGTGCCTCTAAAAATAAATGCTATAAAACTATTTTATTTTATAAACTGCTAAAACACCATTTCTCGAATATTGACCGCTTGTAAACGCTATTACATCTCCGGCTTTAAAATTAGTTATTTTATAATTCTTCACATATATAGAATTATCATTAATATAGGACGCTGTTTTTTCTGTAATCACCTCAGCCGTTCCGGTAGCAGTACTTAATGATGGGTATAATGTAACACCATTCTTTTCTCCAGATACCGATATGTTAACAATTCCGAGTGCTATGTCTGTATTCAGCGTACAAGACAATGATGCATCTACCTTTGTAGATATTTCAGAATACAAATTTGTAACTCCACTTACAGAATAGCCAGAGTTGTATCCATTGTTAAAACCACTGTTATATCCTGAATTGTATTTATTAGTTGCGATCAAAGAGATATTTGTCGCCATTGTGGTAGGACTTGCATTGCTAGCAGTTGTTACGCCTTGGGCTGTAATCGCGCTAGCAATTGTACTACAGCCATCCTGAAAATTTTTCTTAAATGTACCGAAATTTCCTTCTAGTGTACCGATCTTATTACTTAGGCGTTCCAGTTCACTAGCGTCTGCATCTTCTCCTTTCTCTCCCTTATCACCTTTTTCTCCTTGAATTCCTTGATCTCCCTTGTCACCTTTGTCGCCTTTTTCTCCCTGGATACCCTGGCTTCCCTGTGGACCCGCTGGTCCGATCTCACCCTGATCTCCTTTTTCTCCTTGTGGACCTTCCGGGCCGACTGCCCCATCAGCACCTTTTGCGCATACTCCGGTATCATCGTTTCCAATAAACCAATTTCCATTTTCTCCAATTTCTGGTGTTGCGATTACTCCGCTGACACAACCATGTAAGTTTACTTCTT
>JAEWSH010000035.1 GCA_023398375.1 Bacillota bacterium
GGACAGCGTTACATATGAGATTGCGGTGCGCTACGGGTTGGTTCAGCCGCAGCCGCATAAGGTGATTTTCTATTTTGAGAAACTTGACTGGCTCCGGCAGCCAGCGGAGGAATGATGATGGATAACAAAACGACGATCATTGCAAAGACGATAGTTTCAACGGCCATATGCGGTGCGATAGCGGCGGCGTGCTGGATAACAAAATCTGCATGGTGCTTATGGGCGTTATTCTTTATAGCTCTCTTATGGTGAAAGGAGACCGCGAATGGAGAACAATGCACAAAGCACCGGCCTGACGGATTTCCTCACCTATTTGCGGGCATCGGATGAACGGTACCGCATGGCCCAGGAGGATGAGCGGCAGGCCAATGACGAGACACAGGATATCCTACATAGCCTTGAATTGGACAAGCACACCTACAACGAACAGGCCAAGCTGGCGCGGAAGCTTGTGGAGGTAACGCAGCGGCGCCGGGTAGCAAAAGAAACCCAGGAGGCGACTGCTCCAATTGTCACATGGTCTGAGGCAAACAAGCTGGTTATAAAGGCTCTGGAGCGCGTTCTTGGGGATGTGCGTAAGGCTGAGAAGCGTCAGGAACACCGAATGTATGCACCCCGGACGGGTGTGCTGGAGAATGATTGAGCAACTTTGTCATGTAGGCGAGGGGGAGAGACAATGCCAAATAAGCCACTTACTCCGGTAATCGCAACAGACGCCATTACCGGAACCGAGACCAGATACCCGTCCGTTAAGGAAGCAGCAGCGGCCATGTGCGTTAAGCCAGCACAGATATCCACAGCTTGTATGCTCGGCGGAAATCGTCATGGGTATTATTGGCGGAAAGAGGAACGCAATGCGGACAAGCACAATAAATGAAGATGTGGCAATGGAACTTTACAAGGACGGAAAGCGTGATTTTGAAATTGCAGAGGAATGTAATGTTTCAAAATACGCTGTCCAGCGATGGCGGGCCAGAAATGGATTTTTGCCAAATGGAAGGAAGCCGCTCGAAAAAATGTCTGACCTTGAAAAGACTGCGCTGGCCGCGAGGCAGCACGGCATGACATACGGCCAATGGATGGCCATGCGCCGGGACAGAAGAGAATCGTATGAAAGCGAAGAACTGGAAAACAAGCTATTGCGGTGAACAATATGAGAATAGATAGTCTATCGGACCTACCGCAGAAATATCAGGAACAGGCACTGATCCAATGCGCTGCCCAGGAGGGCAAGCGGCTGTCGAAATCGCAATCGGGGCGGAGCAAATTCGGAAACGAGAAGACGCAGCTCGCCCACCTTCATTTTGACAGCAAAAAAGAAGCACAGCGCTTTCAGGAGCTGTACGCCATGCTTCAGGCCGGAGAAATCATAGATTTGCGGCTTCAGCACGATTTCACGCTCCAAGAGGCTTTCACGGACCCGGATGGCCGGCGTGTCCACGCCATCCGGTACCGCGCGGATTTTACCTATATGGAGCGACATCATCACGACCAGCGCACAGGCGACAACTATGACGAATGGGAACCAGTGGTTGAGGATGTAAAAACCCGGCCGACACGCACGAAAGAATACATATTAAAAAAGAAGCTAATGAAGGACAAGCTGGGAATCGACATCCGCGAGGTTTGACTTTTGAAACGTCCGTTTCAATCGAACGGACGTTTGAGCAGCCAAACAAACCCTATACATTATATATAATACGCGCGCGCGTATTTAGCGGGCTTGGTAAGAGCCTAAGTTTAGCACCATCTTACAGGAGGAGCAGATATGAAGGACGGATATTGGGCATTGCGCAAATATACGGCCGGTCCGGTGGGGGAGTCAATCAAGTATTGGATTCCGGGAGAGAAGCCGAGCCGATCACAGCGGAGAATTAAATCTGATATTCGGAAGCAGAAGGCAAATGAAGCAAACTGTGAGAGAACGTTTGCGAGATTAACTCATGAGAATTTTAGAAATGGGGTAGATCAGCTGGTTGGACTGGACTACTCGCAAGTGGGATATAAAAAGATGCTGGCCGGTCGTGTGAAAGATTTAGATGGCCTTCCGGAAATGGATCGGGTTATGGCCCTGGCTCAACATCAGGCAGAGTTATTCCTTCGGAGAGTTGGAAGAGAATGTAAGAAGCGGGGAATCCCCTTCCGGTACCTGATGGTCACCTCCGATATGGACGGAAAGACCGGCGAGGCCGTGCGCGTCCACCATCACATGATCGTAAATGCGGAAGCTCTGGATATCTGCAAGGAAAAATGGACGCTGGGTGGTGTGGACTATGAAGCGCTTTTGAAACGGGACGATCAGACGGATCTGGCCGAATACCTGATGAAGCAGGTGCGCCGGTTGCCCGATGCAAAGAAGTATACGCCGAGCCGGAATCTGATTCGGCCACGGCCCAAAGATCGTATTGCAATCAACGGTTCGGAGCTGCGCCTTCCGAAAGGGGCAACGCTGCTTTATCGCAGTCCGTATAAACCGGGCATGGCCCAATATATCCGGTATGTATTGCCGGGAGTGAATGAACCGGGAGAAAGAGAGAATGAGTAAAAAAGCAATGATGCCATATGACATTCGGCAGGTATGTCTTTGGATTGTCCGCGGCTATGATCGGCGCGTGAAAGCATATCATGAGGCCCGCCGGGAGATCATCGACGGTGCAACCTGCGGGTTCGTCGATACTAAGGCCGCAAAGGACAAGCCAAGCGTGAGGGTGTTTATGCCGCATGGTGCCGGAGACAGCAGACAGGCGGAAAATAAAATGGAACAGTTAGCCGCGATTGAGGACTGGCCGGAGACACAGCGGATGCGGGCAGTCGAGAATGCCAAGCTACATATCGGGCTGGATTTGGAGAACGAGGAACTGCGGCAGAGGCTGACGGAAGGGATTCTGCTAAACTGCGAGTCAGGGAAGGAATATCCATTTAGGTATTTGAATCTTCCGGAATTATCCGAGAGAGACTTTTACAGAAGAAAAGATGATTTCCTTTCTAAAATTGCAGAATTTTTAAAGCTGATTTAAAAAGTTGGCAGAGAACCGCCTTATAAAAGCATAAGATGTCAGTATGGATTTTCATAGATCAAAGGATTTCCTCCTAATGGGGGCCGTCGGTGACGGCGGTTCCCAGATATGCGCCATGATTTGGGGTGACTTGGGGAACCCTGCAACGCGGTCAGCTTGTGCACAGGCTCGGGCCGTGCTGCGCGTGAGGTTCGAATCCTCTGTGGCGCAATATGCGGAGCAGCCAACAGGCTATTTGTGGGCCAACACCGCGGCTCTGCGCAAAGAAGAAGCCGACTGCCTTCGGGTGGCCGGTTTCTTGATGATAATGAGCAGTGAAAATTATTAGATCAAAGTACACGAGCTTTTTCCGAAATGCCTGTTAAATGACCCGCAGATAGATCCGCATTTATTCCGTGAATAGGGTTCCAGTTTTGAAAGCCCAATATGGAAT
>JAEWSH010000057.1 GCA_023398375.1 Bacillota bacterium
AAGTATATAGGAGCAATTGGCAGATGTGGTTATAAACTTGCAAACGCTGCCTGTTGGCGGTACACAATAGCGTAAGCTATTTCGTTCTAGCAATTATGGGAAGTTTACGTTACCTTAGGTTTATTGTGAGAGTGAGTGCAAATATGGAGTTTTTTAGCGCTGTAATTGGTATCATATCAAGTTTAATTGCAACACTGATCTGGATTGTTTTTACAAAACTATATGATTTTGAAAGCCGGAAGAACATTGATTATCTATTGGAAATGCAATGCAATTGTGCGCGACAATTTGAATATGCAATAGAGTACTCAGAATATTCTGTTGCATTAGTACAAGCCGATAGAATGATTGACATTCTTAGAGAAATACGCAGCAATATAAAGCCATTTACATATACACGATACAAAAGAAAATTGATACTTACGTATCTATACAATGCGCTCTATATGATAGATGTGTTTAAAAATGTAACCGTGGGATACTCTGGAGTACAGGAGGAAGACGCTAGGTGTCAACAATTCAAAAGAAAGTACTTGTATGAGGTTCCAGTAGATGATAACTGCACCGTTCCATTCCTTTCATTTTCTATGGAGATCGTACAATACTTGAACAGAGATTTTGGCGTCAGAAAACCATTATGCAATAACCTTTCCATTTACGATTACAAGAACAAAAATGCCATATACAGGAGTATGGTTTCCATTAGGACGCTTAAGTATGAATCGGTGACCTCAAGGTATTCAATACGAAACGATATATTTACTGTAGATGAATACAATCGATATATTGATAAAAAAGTAAAACAAACAAAATAATGTCTGAAATAATAGATACCCAAATCGTTTTTTCATGCTATAGGAAAGAAAATTGATATGAAGAAAAATTTACAGATCAGAGAAGCAAATGTCTCGTTTGATAGCTATTTTGCAATTCAAGATATTTCTGAACAAGCACAAGACAAATTAAATAGTACGGATATCTTAGCTATTCCCATGTGTTATAGTGATGGAGAATACTATTTTGCCCAAGAAACCATTAGCTCGTTTCCTGATGATAGACTATGAAGCCGTACATATCGGTAAGTTGAATGGAACGGATGAAACCCACATCAGCAAACATAAAACTGGCTTCTGTAACACCTCGTTGATCGGCAAGGAAACGGAAGAATTGAAGTAAATCTAATCTGTACTCAAGTATCGTATTTTGGCTACGTCCCTTTATTGTAATTAAATAAGACAAGTACTGTTCCAGAATGGGACATGTTTTATCAGGCTGCATATTATCACCCTCTATGCGAAGTATCACCAGAGGTATGCACATACAGACGATAGCAACAATTATGAAAAGAAACCTGTGCTACAATGATATGACACAAGTACTATGCAGAATTTGTATGCAATTTCTAAGTATGTTGATCAGATGCTGGACATTTATTGCTTGATATTACACTATATAATTCAAATCCAACTACCGACTACTATGTGTAAGGAGCAAATATGGAGTTTTTATTTCAAATCAGTAAATACAACCAAGACAATTTGGAATTGCAGTTAAGCAAAGCCTTGGATAAACTAGCAGAGTTGAACTCCCGAAAGAGGTTGCCGTGGTTGTGGAAATACATTGATCGACTGAATGCTGTTCCGAAAGCACCAATGCCAGTTTTGAGACGGCGGGCTGTGCGCTATAAAATATATGGTGTTATCTTGCTTATTATGGGTATTTATCTTTTAATCCCTGGTCTGATGGAACCGAAGAAATTGCTTGTCCCGCTTATTTCAGGGGCAATTTCAGTGTCATTCGGATTGGTGTGCTTGCTCCCTCGGGAAAAAAAGCCTTCTCGTAAATTCCACGCCGCAGCGGTAAAACTCCTTGCTACGGCGCAGACTTCTGAACAGTTGGGAGATGTGTCCTTTACACAAGAGGGCATGAATCTGCCTAACGAGGAAGTTATCTCTTATGATTGCTTCAAAACCATCGTGGATACCGAGAACATTTATCTTCTAATTTGGAAAGACAGGGTGACCATTTTGCAGAAGCGGGATTTACTTAATGGAGCACATGATGACTTTCTTCAGTTCCTTGAGAAAAAAACTAACTTAACGCCCCAATATGTCCATTAGATTAAAATAGGGAATGATCTGAATATAAATTTGAGACCTGAAAACATATAGAATGGTTAGCTGAAGAAGCTTCGCTTAATGTTTATGATGGATATATAGAAAATGTATTTAATTTGATGAGGCGATAAATTGAAATAAGGCGGATTATTACGGAGGAAAACACATGGAAAAAGCCGTCCTGCTGGAATTAGGAATGTCGGATAGAAATGAGGTTGTGACATTTCTTAAAAGGCTTTGGAGTGAGCAGCCGACACCTTGTCCAAAGTGTGGTAGCACATTGGCCTTTATGCATAAGAAAGCAAAGAAAAGCAATTGTGACTGGAAATGCCCAAACTGCGGTATGGTTTATAAAACAATTGACATTCTAAATAGACTGAACGAGAGATAAATTCCGATTTGTCGTGGAGAATCGAGTATAATCTAAGTGTTTTAAATTTCGCAGTGTGTTTATGATGGATATGTAGAAAATGCGCTTAACTTGATGAGGAGATAAACCAGAATTTGATTTAAAAGATCATGATCAGCCCCATAAAAGTAGCGGAGGCTTCTATATGAAAATTTGTTTTATGACACTTGGCACCAGGGGCGATGTGCAGCCATGCCTTGCGCTTGCCAAAAAAATGACTTTGCTTGGTAATGAGGCTGTTATTTGTACAAGTGAAAGCTTTCGGGACTTTATTCAAGGCGAAGGCATATTGTTCGCAAAAGCAAACCTTGATCTGATGGCAGTTGCCGCAACATCGGAAGGTAAAGCTGTGTTGGAAGCACCGATAAAGAACATGGCACTCGCGCTCAAAATATCGAAAGAAGTCATTACGCCTGGATACAGAGCGACATTCGATGACTTTTATGAGGCGGCAAAGGGCTGCGATGTTATAGTGTATCATCCCAAGGCATTTGTTGCCGCAGATATAGCGCTGAAGCTTGACATTCCCTGCGTATCTATGCCGCCAATCCCAATCACCTATCCAATTGCAGAGTTTCCCTGCGTCGCAGTTTCTCCGAAGAATAATTACGGTAAGTTCATGAACAAACTGACCTATCGGTTCAATGAGAAGGCAGAGGCGGGATATATAAAAGCAATCAACGATTTCAGAGCGCACACGCTTGGTTTTCCGAAAAGAAAAGTTGGCCAGTTCACATATGCTATTGACGGAAGAGAAATACCAATCCTGTATCCCGTCAGCAAATATCTGTTTGATGACGTATCGAGCTGGAATGGGCACGTTTATCTCTCTGGCTTTTTCTATCTTGATTCAAAAGAGAAGCTATCTAACCGGCTGGACAGTTTTTTGGGCGAGGGAGAAAAACCGATTGCGATAAGTTTCAGTAGCATGCCGCTGAAAAAGCCGCAAGAATTCATTAGGAAACTGGATACAGCATTGGAAGTGACCGGAAACAGGGCGGTACTTTTGACCGGAAACAGCGGTATTGATTACGCGGGAAACGAGAGAATTTTTATTGAAAAGCAGGCGCCGCACACGCTGCTTTTTGCGCGGTCAAGCGCGGTAATGCATCATGGGGGAGCTGGAACCACAGCGGCGGCGTTGGCCGCCGGTATTCCGCAGCTCCTCATGCCGTTTTCTGTGGACCAGCCATTTTGGGCACAGCGCATATACAAGAGCGGCGTCTCTCCGGCACCAATCAGTGAGAGCTCGCTGACAGGCGAAAGCCTTGCAAAGATGTTTTTGCAGTTTGAAGAACAGAACCTGCGCGAAAAGGCAAGGGTACTTGGCGAACTCATCAGGAATGAAAACGGGCTGCAAAATGCCGCCGAAATGATACAGCGGATTGTAAACACGGGGTCTTGAGTTTTATAAATGTGAAAGATCCCGTCAAATTCTGATTTGTCGAATCGCGTATACTCTAAGTGTTTTGAGTTTCGCAGTTTGTTTATAATCATTCATTGTTCGTCTGTTTCACATTGGGCACCCCTAAATTGAACCAATAATATTTAGATTTTTTAAGGAGCGTTTTAAGTGAGAGCCAAAATTATATGTGCATTTATTGTATTTTTAATAAGCTTTTCAATTACCGGGTGCTCGAGCTCCAGAGGGAATAGCACAAGTTCAAGTGATACCAAAATTTCCGACTCCAGTGTTTCAACAAATCCATCTTCTTCCACTTTAAACAACAGTAGTGAAGCTGACGACTTATCCGGTCCCGAAAATGATAAGAACGCCATAGACATTGAAAAAGTTGAAGATGTTATAGCCGACGATTGTAATTCTGTATTTGGGGGGAAGATCGGCACACAAAGTATACGTATGGTAATTTATAGAGATGGAGATTTGTTAACAGCTTCCTACATTACACAAAATAATCAAGACAGTGAAATTGATTTGCAGGGTACGATACAAGCCGATACTGCTTCTTTTGTCTTAACCAGTAACGATGGAGCAACTTTTATGGGTACCATAGAACCCGAAACCCAAGAAGGCACATTGTTAGAAGGAACTTATACGTCATCATCGAATGGAGAGGATACTGAATTCGCATTAACGCTTTCACATACGATTGGAAACACCTATGAATCGCGCTATCCATTAACCAATGCAAATACGAAGGATATCGAAGAGTTTGCAAATAAAATTAAACTATATGTGACAGAAAACAATAAGACAGGGCTCGCGGACATTATTAATTATCCGATTAAAGTAGTCATAAACGGTTCTAAAGTCTCAATAAATAACAAAAAAGAATTTGAGCAAAAATATAATGATATTATAAATGCTGATTTTAAAGAAAAAATCAACAACTGTTATACGAAATACTTGTTCAGTAATTATATGGGAGTCATGCTGGGGAACGGCGAAATTTGGTTTGAGAGTTTGAATAATAATGGATTGCGAGTATATGCCATTAATAATTAGGGGATATGAACTTCGTAATATGTTTATACAGGACAAGCCCAAGTGGTACCCCCTTTGGGCTTGCGAATAGCAAGATATCCTTGATATTCCTTATGAACAAGGATGGACTATTGAGAGAAAGGAAGATAAATCATGACAGAGTTGAGATGACGGATCAAGAATTGCCTTTCCGAATTGTAGGCTATGTGGAACGTCTTGGAAGGCTCATGGAAGATATCTAACATGATACACAGCAAATCTTTGGTAGAGCCATACACTATGCGAAGAAAGCAAGAGCCGATTATTTATCTAACGGGTGGAAATATGAACAAATGGCTAATTAGAGGATTATTACTCATAGGATACTGTATTTCTTTTGCTTTTTTATCAATGTATGGAGATGCTACCCATGGAACTATGCTACTGTATGCATTAATGATAGCAGGTTTATCAATTTTCTGTTTCAGTGTTATAAAGTCAAAGCAATTTGTAGTTGTTATTTTTGGGAATATGCTTAGTTTCATAATATCTTATATTTGTGTTCAAGAATTTTATACCGATAAATGGGGATGGTACTTTAAACCGTTTACAGCTAATGGATTGCTAATTGTTCATATTTAATATTACCGGGTTCCGATTTCGAATTTCTAATGATCCCCTGATTGCTTAGCTTTTCAAGAAACTCGTTTCGCTTTCCAGGTTTAACCACATACCTGACATTCACTAAGATCCGATTACTCATTTTTCTCGTTCTCCAATATAAAATATTATATAATACTGATTTGGTCTAGCGGATGCTAAAAACACACTGCGAAATTCAAACTCTCTGAGAGCTTGCCAAGTTTGCTCATTCTGTTAGTATTCAATACCTATAGATTCAAAGAATGATTTAATTCTTACTGAAATGTGGGCCAATAGCGAAGCCCTTGACGCACATGGAAAGTCAGAGCACTATCAAAGGCTACAAGCTTTGAAAAGGGAATATACTACAGATGTCACAATTGAGAAGTTCAGTATTAGTGCTAAACTATAAGCACAATGTGACCCTTTTTGTTTTGAGCTTCGCAGTTTGTTTATGACATGACCAACCTTTAGGAGCCGATTAAATATAGATATGAAAAGGAGCCTTTGAAATGTTTAGATATGTTCACACGAATATCATTGCCAAAAACGCAAGCAAGCTGATTGATTTTTATAAGACAGTATTTCATTGTAAGAGCATTAACGAGGTACGTGACCTTCGTGGAGCGTGGTTGGACAGATTGACCGGCTTAAATAAGGCACATATCACAGGGGAGCATCTTCTTTTGCCCGGTTATGGTGAAGCACATCCGACACTTGAAATATTTTCTTATGATACATTAAAAGAAACTATACCTACGGAAATCAACCGTCCCGGCATAGCACATATCGCCTTTGAAGTGAACGATGTGGAGGCAACATTGAAGGAAATTATCGGTGCTGGAGGAAGTAGCGTAGGGGAGTTGGTTACTGCGCCCTATCCTGACGGCCTGGAAGCTGTTTTTGTATATGCTAAAGACCCGGAAGGAAATATTATTGAATTACAGAGCTGGAGGAAAGTAAAAGATTGACCTCCCCGATGCAACAGATAGTTTGAGTAACTTGTAATGAGCAAACTTGGCAAGCTCTCAGAGCGTTTGAATTTCGCGGTTTGTTTAGACTGTTCCACTAAAGCATGAAGGACGGCATTGCCGTCCTTCATGTGAACCTGCTAATTCGTTTTTAAGGCATTGAAAGCGGTTTGATTGACTTTTAGCTAATGGAGTCGGATTAACGATTTTACCGGTTCAGCATCAACACGCCGCCGGTTTAATGCTATGTTTATAACGCGCCTAAGCTCTAAGCCTATAC
>JAEWSH010000072.1 GCA_023398375.1 Bacillota bacterium
GATAATTACTAATAGGTCGAGGGCTTATCCTAAAGGAGATGTCATTGATGACATCAGGGAATGTGTAGAAAGAACGGATGGAAAGAGATTAATCAGTATTCGGTTTTGAAGGTATGAGAGTTTGGAAAATCAAAATTTTTAAATGCTAAATTCAAAATTAATATGATATAGATAAAAGACATTATTAGAAAAATTAAAATAATGTCTTTTTTAATACGTAGAATGTGCCATCGCACATTCTACGTTTCCCAAATAGGATAACGAAGTTTATTTTTTTTAGTAGCTAAAAAATGGGTTAATTTTATTTATATTTATTTTCTATGTATTTTTATGAAATAATATGTTATAATGTGTACACAAATATACATATAAAATAAAATAGTTTTGTCGTGAGGTGCTGATATGGATACAAAAATTCTATTGGAGAATGGAACAAATGAGTTAGAGGTATTAGAATTTACATTAGATGGAAATATTTATGGTATTAACGTAGCAAAGGTAAAAGAAATTATTCCTTATCAGGCTGTTACGCCGGTTCCTAATGCACATCCAAGTATTGAAGGCATTTTCATGCCGCGTGATATTATGATTACAGCGATTGATTTGAGAAATTGTTTACAACGAGGTGAATCGCAAAAAGGCGGTTTATTTATCATTACGAGTTTTAATAAACTGGATATAGCGTTTCATGTAGATTCTGTTATTGGAATACATAGAGTATCGTGGAATCAGATTATTAAGCCTGATGCAACAATATCCAATGTAGAAGATGGTGTTTCAACAGGTATTATTAAACTGGATAATAAATTAATTATAATTTTGGATTTTGAAAAAATTATTACCGATATTAATCCGGAAACAGGGTTAAAGACAACAGAGATAGATGCGTTAGGGGAACGAAGCAGAAGTGATGTACCGATTCTTATAGCTGAGGATTCAGTATTATTAAACAAATTGATTGTTGATTCTTTGAAAAAGGCTGGTTACCATAATTTGATTCATACTGAAAATGGACAACAGGCTTGGGCGGTTATTGAAGATTGTAAAAAAGACGGGACATTAGATCAACATGTTCAATGTGTTATCACAGATATAGAAATGCCTATCATGGATGGTCACAGATTAACGAAATTAATTAAGACAGATGAAAAGACAAACCATATTCCAGTCATTATTTTTTCTTCCTTAGTAAATGAAGAAATGAAACGTAAGGGCGAAGCGCTAGGTGCAGATGCACAATTGTCAAAACCTGAGATTGGAAATCTGGTACATGAAATTGATAAATTAGTAAAATAATTTATTACATTAAAGAATACATAGAAAGCCGGGATATTCCCGGCTTTACTAAATATAGAAGCAAGCAAGAGGGCCGATTTTCTTTTACATAAAAGTTAGGATACAAAGAAATGGAAGATAAGTTTGAACAGTTAAAAAAGAATATTACAGATGCAGATATGATACTTGTAGGAATTGGTGAAGAATTTGAGGAACAATTTAATGTACTAGAAAAAAACGATAAATATAAAAATTTAATTATCAACAGTAAAAAGCATGATAATCATAAACTATTAGAACAATTTATAAAAAGCAGATATTTAAGTGAATGTAACAATGAGGCTGTTATAAGTGCTTATCAATTGTTAGAAAATTTGATTCGAGAAAAAAACTATTTTATTGTAAGTACATGCAAAGACAAGTATATTACCTATACAAAGTTAAAAAAAGATAGAATGGTATTTCCATGTGGAAATTACCAATATTTGCAATGCGCCAAAAAATGTGAAGATGAATTATTTGATGCGAGTGGATACGTAGAAGAAATCATTGCAAAAGTCGATGGCACAAATAAGAATATTGATTTACCAACATGTAGAAAATGTGGAGCTCCACTGGTGTTCAATAATGTTTATGTTGAAAATTATAATGAAAATGGATATATAGCGCAATGGAAAGTTTACTCAAAGTGGCTGCAGGGGACATTGAACCAAAAATTGTGTATTTTAGAATTAGGAGTAGGTGTAAGCTATCCAACAGTAATCAGGTGGCCATTTGAAAAAATAGCTTTTTTTAATCAGAAATCGGTTTTTTACCGAGTACATAGTAAATTATATCAATTATCAGAAGAATTGAAAAATAATGGCATATCTATTTCTGAAAATCCGATTACTTTTTTAACAAAAAATTTGTCTTAATAAGTTAAATATGATAGACTTAATCTGTATTAACTAAAATATTGTATATTTAATTTAAATTATTAATGCAAAAGATAAATTTTTGATTTATGACAGGTGAAAGTACATTATGATTGCGGAGGAAATCGCATGAGTTTAAATGAAGAATATTTAGACGAATTATTGAAAAAAGCGGTTACCACGGAGGATGATAATTCAAAAAGCCAACCCGTGTTAAACAAGAAAACGAATGAAAAAGAGCTGATGAAAGAAGTTCTAGATAACGAACGAGATATAGAAGAAACGCAAGAAAAGAAACATACATTTTCAGAAGATGATCTAACAGAGATGTTAGAACATTTGGAGGAAATAGATGCGTCTTCCATTAGTGATACTGATATTTCTGAAGATTCATTTATTTCGGAACCGGTGGTTAAAGAGACCATGTTAGAAGAACCGGTAACGGAAATGGATATATCAGAGGCAGAATACGATGAAGAAGAGAATGACGAGGCAACTACCATGGCAGAAAGTGCAGAATATATGTCTGATATTGATGAATTATTGAAAAACATAGAAGAAACATCTTCAGAAATTCCAAAGGACGGTACACAGGAATTACAATCACAAGAGGATAATTTGAATGAAATAATAAATGGAATTAACGATAACGGAACAGTAGAAAATAATTTGAGTGAAAATGAACTTCATGATGCAGATACCCCTGCAGACGGGCAGGATGATTCAGAAATAGAGGATTCAGAGTTCCCTGTACAAAAAGAAGAAAGTACTGATGGAACTGCTTATGATGATGCGGTTTCGGAGAATGTAGATATCATGTCTTTGTTAGGTGCAATGGATGATGATGGTGAGCTTGCAGAAATTGGTGATTTGCTGCAAAAAGATGAAAATCATGAAGCAATTGATAATGATGATATGATGGCAATGTTAGAACAGGCTGCAGCGTTAGAAGAACAAAATAAAAAAGAGGCAGTGGATAGTGTAAAAAATGAGATAAATGAAGATTCAGATGATATAGGAGAAGAAAAGAAGAAAAAAGGATTTTTCGGCTGGAAGAAAAAAAAGAAAGCTAAAAAAGAGGAAGAAAATCCATTAGAAGAAATACTAGAAGAAGAAACATCGGAGACAAAAATATCAGAAGAAAATCTGTCAGAAAACGAGGACAGCTCAGATAATAAAGCAGTAAAAGTGAAGAAAAAAAGTATTCTCGCTAAAATATTAGATTTATTTTTCGAAGAAGAAAATATAGAAGAATTTGTTCCTGGTGTTGGAGAAGAAGGCGCCTCAGACGAGAATATTGCTATTCTAGAACAATTAGATAAAGAGAAGTTAGAAAAGAAAAAAGAGAAAAAGAAAAAAGAGAAGAAGAAAAAGGAAAAAAAACCGAAAGAAAAGAAGGAAAGAGAAAAGAAACCCAAGAAACAAAAGGTACCAAAGGAACCAAAAAAGCAGGAACCAGATGATAGGCCGGATAAAAAAATACCTGGAAAAAAAATTATTGGTGTTGCAATATTTGCAATCACTATTTTAACAGTATTATTAATTATAGTTATTCTAATTCCAAATAAAATTGCATTACAAAATGCAACAATGGCTTATGAGGAGCAGGATTATAAAACGGCATACATAACACTCGCAGGAATGAAAATAAATGAGAAGGAAAAGACTATCTTAAAAAAAACAACAGTGATTCTGGAATTACAGGAAAAATATGACGCTTACGTGAATTATGAGAAGATGGGGATGAAGATGGAAGCCCTGAATTCCTTGTTTCAAGGAATAATAAGATACGATAAATTAAATCCTTATGCACAAGAAATGAAAGTCTCTCCAGAATTAGATAATACTTATCAGCAGATAATTTCGGCACTGGACCAAAATTATGGTATCTCGGAAGCGGAAGCCAGGGAAATTATTGCTTATGATAAAGTTACCTATACGAAAAAACTGGATTCTATGATAAATGGTACAGAATTTATCGACCCAAATGCCCCGGTTGCAGAGCCTGAAACTTTGGAGGATATGCTTCCGGAAGAAGAGTTAATGATGCAGGAAACGAACAAGGCTAATAAATCAGCAGAAGAAACAACAGAAGGAACAACTGAGGAAAATAATTCTACAGAAGATGTAAAAAGCAATGATACAGAATCAGAAAAAAGTACGGAACAGGAGGGGAGAGAATTATTTAGCGGAAATGTTAGCGGCAGTGGCGGAACAGTAGATTTTAGCGAACAAGGCATAGAGGAGCAACAGGATGATAGCAATAATTGACTATGATGCAGGAAATATCAAAAGCGTAGAAAAAGCATTGGTGGCTTTTGGAGAAGAAGTAGTTGTATCAAGAGACAAAGATGTTATATTAGGAGCTGAGAAGGTGATTTTACCCGGTGTTGGATCATTTGGAGATGCTATGGGAAAAATTCGCTCATATGGCTTGGAAGAAGTCATAAAAGAAGTTGTGCATAGAGGAACTCCACTTCTGGGAATATGTCTTGGACTGCAATTATTATTTGAGTCTAGTGATGAATCGAATGGTGTGAAAGGACTTGGAATTCTGAAAGGGCAGATTCTAAGAATACCTGATAAAGAAGGATTAAAAATCCCGCATATTGGTTGGAATTCTCTTAAATTTCCCAATAAAGGGATTCTTTTTTCTGGCATTAAAGAAGAGGCCTTTGTTTACTTTGTGCATTCTTATTATTTAAAAGCGAAAGAGCCTGGTATCGTAACGGCCACAACAGAATATAGTACGCTGATTCATGCGGCTGTTGAGCAGGAAAATGTGTACGCATGTCAATTTCACCCTGAAAAAAGTTCGGAAGTGGGGCTTGCGATCTTAAAGAATTTCATTCGAATAGGCAGGGAGGACAGATAAATGCATACAAAAAGAATAATTCCTTGTTTGGATGTACACAATGGACGTGTTGTAAAAGGTGTTAACTTTGTAAATTTAAAAGATGCGGGAGATCCTGTATCGATAGCAGAAGCATATGACAAGGCAGGCGCGGACGAATTGGTGTTTTTGGACATTACAGCTTCTTCAGATGCAAGGGAAACAGTCGTGGATATGGTCAGAAGAGTTGCAGAAAAAGTTTTTATTCCATTTACAGTAGGCGGCGGAATTCGTACTGTTAGTGATTTTAAGGCAATTTTACGTGAGGGCGCGGATAAGATATCTATTAACTCTTCTGCCATCAACAATCCCAATTTGATCAGTGATGCAGCAGATAAATTTGGAAGCCAGTGCGTGGTGATAGCAATTGATGCAAAAAGGAGAGCTGACGGATCGGGATGGAATATTTATAAGAATGGTGGGCGTGTTGATGTTGGGATAGATGCTGTTGAATGGGCTATGAAGGCAGATAAATTAGGAGCTGGAGAGATTCTGTTAACGAGTATGGATTGTGATGGAACCAAAACAGGCTATGATGTAGAACTTACAAAAGTCATATCAGAAAATGTGTCGATACCGGTAATTGCTTCAGGAGGTGCAGGTACTTTAGCTCATTTTTCAGATGCTTTAACCGTTGGGAAAGCCGATGCAGCTTTGGCCGCGTCTTTGTTCCATTTTAAAGAACTTGAGGTTCGTGAAGTAAAAGAATATTTAAGGAGTAAAGGCGTATCTGTTCGTCTTTAGC
The DNA here is from genome assembly GCA_023398375.1 of Bacillota bacterium. Lineage (GTDB taxonomy): Bacteria > Bacillota > Clostridia > Lachnospirales > Lachnospiraceae > SZUA-378. The sequence goes on from JAEWSH010000072.1 coordinate 5,831, forward strand.
CTGTTTTAGAAGGAAGTGTATTAAAGATGCCACCAATTAATAATGACTGGTTAAAAACATTATCACAAGAATTTCATAAAGAATATTATAAAAAACTACATCATATTGTGATAGAAGAATATAACACAAAACAAATATTTCCTGCAGCAGATGACATTTTTAATGCATTTCATCTAACTCCTTTTCAGAATGTAAAGGTAGTTATATTGGGTCAGGATCCATATCATAATATAGGACAGGCACATGGATTATGTTTTTCGGTTAAGCCTGATGTTGAAATTCCTCCATCGTTAGTGAACATCTACAAGGAATTACAAGATGATTTGGGCTGCTATATACCAAACAATGGTTATTTGGTAAAATGGGCTGAGCAGGGAGTTCTGATGCTGAACACCGTACTTACGGTAAGGGCGCATCAGGCAAATTCGCATAAAGGAATCGGGTGGGAAGAGTTTACGGATGCAGCAATCAGAGAATTGAACAAGGAAGACAGACCACTTGTATTTGTTTTATGGGGAGCCCCTGCACAACGTAAGAAGGAAATGCTTACAAATTCAAAACATTTAATTTTGGAAGCGCCGCATCCAAGTCCGCTGTCAGCATATCGCGGTTTTTTTGGAAGTAAACCATTTAGCAGGACAAATGCATATTTGGAACAGAATGGGTTATTGCCAATTGACTGGCAGATTGAGAACGTATAATTGAACATGTTATAAAAAGGCTGTATTCTATGGATACAGTCTTTTTGTTATAGGATTAGGGGGGATTCAAAGTCAAAAATGTTAAGTCACTGGATGAATACAAACTCATATAAAATATATTTTAATATTTGAAGTAAAAATACGACTCAAATCGTTATAGTATATGAATAGAGCAAAAAGGAGGCGGGTAAGATTAGTGATCAGGAATTTTTAGTGCATTTGATTGATACATATCAAAATTTAGTTTTTTCTATTTGCTATAAATTTACCGGTAATTATTTTGATGCAGAAGATCTTGCACAAGATACTTTTATATCCGCATATAAGAATCAAGCTCGATTCGATGGAAGAAATGAAAAGGCCTGGATATGTAAAATAGCAACAAACAAATGTCTGGATTATAAAAGAAAAGCAAGCAATAATCAAATACCGACAGAAGGTACTTATTTCAATGAATTGATAGATAAAAATGGATCGACAGAAGAAAATTGTATGGACAAATTAATAAAAGAGCAATTATTAAATTTTTGCAGGCAATTGCGACCACCTTACGATGAGATAGCATTGGATTATTTTTATAAGGAACTATCAGTTTCAAAGATGGCTGAATTATATGAAAGAAATGAAAAAACAATTCAGACACAAATCTACAGGGCAAAGGCGATGCTGCGTAAGCTGTATGGAAAGGAGTTGCAAGGATGATTGAGAATATAGATAAGAAACCAATGGAGATATTAAATGAACATGAAAATCCTTGTCTTATCATGGATCGGGAAATGACTGATGTAGAACTTGCAAAATTCATTCAGATGATAGAGAACGATGCTATGTTGACAGCACCACGTCGTCTGAAAGAAAACATTCTTGATGAAAGTATGCAATTAGCAACGAAAATAGTAAAAAAATCCAATACTATATCGATAAAAATGCAATTGCTTCTGTATAGTCTGAAAATATCAGCTGCTGTTGCAGGAGCTATATTCTTATTAGGAGTGATACAGATAGATTCATCACTGATAGCGCAAGCTGTAAATAAGCCAATAAAAGAGCAGAAAGAAACAACACAATCAGTAACAGAAACTTTAAGTGAAAAATCAAATGCAGTGAGCAGTGCATTAAATAATTTTTCAAGTAATTTAATAAATTGGAGGTAATTATTATGACAAGAAAGAAAAATGGTTTTTTAACGTTTGTTTTTTCCCTTCTTCCGGGAGCCGGAGAAATGTATATGGGATTTTTTAAACAGGGTATCAGTATTATGTCAGCGTTTTTCATGTTGATATTTGTATCCAGTTGGCTCAATTTAGGACCACTGATGTTTATTTTACCGGTATTATGGTTTTATAGTTTTTTTCATGTACACAATCTGGCTTCTTTAAGAGATGAAGAATTCTACAGCATTGAAGACAAATATTTAATTGACTACGATCAAAACAAATTACAGGATATGTTTGGCCAAAATAAGGGACGTAAAATATTAGCTATTGTACTGATCTTTCTTGGAGCCAGCGCAATCTGGGATATTTCAATGGATTTATTGGAATCATTTTTGAGTGCCATAGGTATGGATACGGAGTGGCTTTATAGCATATCGTATAAGATGCCGCAATGTATTTTTGGAATAGCAATCATTCTGTTAGGTATTCACTTGATTAGAGGAAAGAAAAAGGAACTATATGAAATTGAAGATAAACAAGATCATATGCAAGGTCAAGCGGAAGATATTTCAATAAATAACGATGAATATAATACAATGAAATAGAAAAGCAGCAAAGAAAGAGGAAAAAGATGAAGATTCATAAAGTAGGAACGTTGACATTCGGGATAACGCTAATAGCTATGGGTATATTATTTCTGGTACAATTATTTTTTACCGGTTTTCCACTTAAAATTGCACTGCAGGTCTGGCCGATCGTATTTATTCTGCTAGGTGTAGAAATCTTGTGTGCCAATAGAAAAGCAGAACAGCAGGAATTTGTATACGATAAAATAGCAATCATGCTAACAATGGTTTTAATGTGTTTTGCAATGTTTCTAGCAATTTTGGGAAACGCGGTGCGTATTTCGATATAGAATTGCTTTAATCTAAGTACCGTGAAATGAATGAAGGTATGAAAAACTAAATAATGAAAATAAGAAGAGCGATGAATGATAAAAATTATTAATTGCTCTTTTTGTTTGTAAAAAGGTTGACTTCATAAATAATATGTACTATAGTGTTCCTGTAAAGTACTACTAAAAGAATTCGATTGCAATAAGAGGAAATAGCATGGATCAGGTAAATTGTATTGAAAAATTAGTTTTGTTTGGCTTGACCAGACAAGAAGCAACAATTTATGTATGCCTTGTACAAAATATGGAATTAACCGGATATGAAGCAGCAAAACTTACTGGAATATCCAGATCTAACGTATATAGTGCACTTGCCGGACTGACAGAAAAGGGTGCAGCATATCTGATAGAAGGTACAACAAGTAAGTATAACGCAGTTGCTATTGAAGAATTTTGTGATAATAAAATCCGGAACATGAAAGAGGTTGCAAAGTACTTGAAGGAGCAGATTCCGGATATGGCAGAAATCTCGGATGGGTATATTACTATTTCAGGGTACAAGAATATACGGGATAAGATTCATCATATGATTTTGTCAGCAGATAAGCGATTATATGTATCTGCACCGGAAGAGATCATAGAAATGATAAGCAGGGAGCTGCAGGCAGTAAGTAAAAAAGAAATAAAAGTAGTTATTGTTACAAATAAAGCACCTGATATGGAAGGCGTTACCGTGTATTTAATCGAAAAAAAAGAAAAGCAGATCCGACTTATTACAGATTCTAAATATGTATTAACAGGTGAGTTCACCGGAAGTAATCTGGATACCTGTTTATATTCTGGTCAAAAAAATTTTGTTAGTGTTTTTAAAGAAGCACTTAGCAATGAAATCAAATTAATCGCGCTCACGAAGGGAGAAATTAGAAATGAGTAAGACACCATTTGTAACGAAGGAACAAATTGAAGAAATTGTAAAAATATATCCAACACCTTTTCACATATATGATGAAAAAGGAATTCGTGAAAATGCAAAAGCAGTAAAAGAGGCATTTGCATGGAATAAAGGGTTTAAAGAATATTTTGCAGTAAAGGCTACTCCCAATCCATATTTAATTGATATCTTAAGAGAATATGGATGTGGATGCGACTGTTCTTCCTTGACAGAACTGCTGTTAAGTGAAGCCATGGGGATCGTAGGAGATAATATCATGTTTTCTTCTAATGAAACACCTGCGGAGGAATATGAATATGCCAATAAAATAGGCGCAATTATAAATTTGGATGATATTACGCATATTGACTATCTTGAGAAAATAGTCGGGAAATTACCGGAGACGTTAAGCTGTCGTTATAATCCCGGCGGAGTATTTAAGATCAGCAACGGGATCATGGATAATCCAGGAGATGCAAAATATGGATTTACAACAGAGCAGATGTTTGAAGGCTTTAGAATCTTAAAAGAAAAAGGTGTTAAAAACTTTGGAATTCATGCATTTCTGGCTAGTAATACAGTAACAAATGAATATTACCCAATACTTGCAAAACAATTATTTGAGGTGGCAGTGCTTTTGGAAAAAGAAACCGGTGCAGATATTCAATTTATAAACCTTTCAGGCGGTATAGGAATTCCATATCAACCAGAACAGGAAGGGAATGATATCCATGCAATTGGAGAAGGTGTTCGCAAAGTATATGAAGAAGTATTAGTGCCGGCCGGAATGGGTGATATAGCTTTGTATACAGAAATGGGGCGCTTTATGATGGGACCTTATGGTCATCTGGTAACGACAGCAATTCATGAGAAACATACACATAAAGAGTATATTGGCTGTGATGCATCTGCAGTAAATTTAATGCGCCCTGCTGTCTATGGTGCTTATCATCATATTACAGTGCTTGGTAAAGAAAATGCGGCATGTGATCATAAATATGATATTGTAGGTTCTCTTTGTGAAAATTGTGATAAATTTGCAATTGACAGAATGCTTCCAGAGATTGAAAAAGGGGATAAATTAGTGATTCATGACACGGGTGCACACGGATACTCCATGGGATATAACTATAATGGAAAACTAAAATCTGCTGAGTTATTGTTAAAAGAAGATGGCTCTGTTCAGCTAATAAGAAGAGCAGAGACACCGAAAGACTATTTTGCTACATTTGACGGTCTTGATATCTATTCAAAACTGAATATTTAAAAAATAGAATAAAAAAAATGTTAAAAAATGACTTGTAAATCACAGTCGGATATGGTATTATATGTTTCGGCTGTGAAATATAGCCAAGCATGATTTATAGTGTACGCCGGCGTGTCGGAATGGCAGACGAGGCAGACTCAAAATCTGTTGTGGGCAACCACGTGCGGGTTCAAGTCCCGCTGCCGGCATAAAAAACCAAGATAGTAATATATCTTGGTTTTTTACTTTTCAGACAAGTATTTTGATTTGGGGGATAAAGGATATTATGTTAAAAATAGCGTTACCGCAAATACAGGAACAAGTACATATTGAAGATATACAGGAATATGTAAGCAGTCTGGCAGAAGAGGAGGAAATCCGAAATGTTCATTTAGAAAATGATGAAGCAGAAATGAAAGATTTTCATAAGATAGATTTTTCAGGCAGTATCATAGAGAAATGTCAATTTTTAAACTGCAATTTCGAGAAAGCAAGTTTTATGGACGTTATATTTTCCAAGTGTGATTTTTCCAACAGTAATTTTTCGGATAGCTATTGGAATCGCTGTGAATTTCATGATTGTAAATATTTAGGAAGTGATTTTCACCAGGCAATAATGAAAAATTTAAAAATTTTAGATTGTAAAATGCAGTATGCAAATTTTAACGGGGCATATTTTGAGCAGGTTCTGATGGAGCAAAGTGATTTAACAGATGCTTTTTTTTCTGAAGTAAAATATAAAAAATGGGAAGCGATAGAGACAAAATTTATCGGGACAAATTTCTTTCATACAAATCTGCGCAAGTTTGATTTTTCACAATGTGAACTGGCAGAACCCATCGTATCAGATACAATGGGAGAGTTAAGAGGAATTCAAATTACACCGGTACAGGCATTGGAGATCGTAAAGTTATTAGAAATTGAAGTAAAATAGTAATTAAAATGCAAAAGCCCATTGGATTGTGCGTGTCCATACTTCTCCTGGCCTCAGCGTATGGTACGGGAATCCATGATTGCCTGGTGCGTCAGGATAATCCTGTGCTTCCAGAGCGATTGCACAGGAGGGGTGAACAGTAGAACCATCTTCTAGCAAAGTATGATCCTCCATATAACCACCAGAGTAAAGAACCATACAAGGAGCATCAGTTGATAGAGACATACGACGTTTGTTAGTGGAATCATAAAGGATTGCACTTGGGATTTCAGATGTAAGACTGGAATTCGATTGATTCAATACAAAAGCGTGATTATAGCCTTTGCCAGATAACAGTTGTGGATGCTTGGAGTAGTTCTGAATTTGCGCCAATAGACGATGAGGCAGACGATAATCAAATGGTGTATGAGAGACATCGCGAATATAAGAGGGAATATGATCTTTTTTATTATAGATTACTTCATCAGATGCAATCTGTAATCGCTGATCTAACCCGGAGTTCGAAAAATCGCCGGATAAATTAAAATAAACGTGGGAGGAAAGATTTATATAGGTTTCAGTGTCAGTAATGGCACTCATTTCCAGAGTTAATACATTCTGGTCATCTAAAGTGTAACGTGCTTGTAAGGTACGATTACCTGGGAAACCATCCAATCCATCGGGTAGTGTGATTTGAAGAGTCACACTACTTTTTTTAGATTCCTCTGAGGTAGCGATGACATTCCAGTTTTGAAAGGATATATTATGAAAACCGCCGTGCAGGTTATGAATACAGTTTTCATTCCGAGTCAGCTGATAAATGGTCGATGCAATTGGCAGCCTTCCATTTTGAATACGTCCTGCGTTAGGTCCGAGAATAGCACCCGCATAGAGAGAATTATTTTGATAAATTTCTTTATGGTAGAAAGAAAGAGCAATATTTTGCAATTTTTCGTGACAATCAGGTAAATAAATCCCACGTATACAACCACCCAGACTGCTGATTGATACATGCATTCCTTGTGCGTTATTTAAAAAATATTCTTGTAGGCCATACATGTTAGATAACAAATTAGAAGTTTGCACCATATTTATTCGTTTCATATATATAAATCTCCTTTTAAATAGATAAGTTTCTTGTAAACAATGTACAATGGATGGAGAAACGTAACAATGCTTTAAACTATAAAGAGCAATTTTTATAAACTATTGGGCAAAAAAGAAGAATGAAGTATATAAGAAATTAAGATATACTATAGCTAAATGAAACAGCAGTATGATTACGAAAAGTAGGATATGGTTTTGAAAAGTATGGTTTGGAAAATTGGAGAATTGTGTATGGGCAACAAAGTTGAGTTTAAACATATTACTAAATACTTCCCGGGTGTGAAAGCCTTAGAAGATATTTGCTTTGAAGTGAACAGTGGAGAAGTGCTTGCGTTTATGGGTGAGAACGGAGCTGGCAAATCTACATTATTAAAGATCCTAAATGGAGATTATCAGCCTACGAAAGGAAAATATCTTATTGATGGTGAGGAAAAGCATTTTATCCAGCCCTGCGAAGCAATTGAAGAAGGTATCAGCGTTATTTATCAGGAACGGCAGGTTATCATGGATTTATCTGTTACAGAGAATGTGTTTTTAGGAAGAATGCCTTCAGGACCATTCGGTATCATTAACATGAAAGAGGCGAATCGCAGGACACAAGAGATAATTGAGGACTTTGGATTGGATATGAAACCGACAGATATGGTAAAGGATTTGAGTATTGCTTATCAGCAGATGGTTGAAATTATGAAAGCATATAGCAGAGAGAATCTGAAATTAATCGCATTTGATGAACCAACCGCCAGTTTAAGTGATGCTGAGATCGCAAGCTTATTTAGTATTATTCAAAAGTTGAAACAAGAAGGTAAGATGATTCTTTATGTATCTCATCGTATGCAGGAAATACAACAAATTGCAGATAAAGTAGCTATCTTCAAAGATGGTAAGTACATGGGAACTTATAAAATTGGTGAAATTTCTGAAAAGGAAATCATCAGGAAAATGGTCGGACGTGATCTTGGAGATATTTATAATAAGTTAGACCGTGATAAAGAAATTGGAGATGTATTGTTAGAAGTAAAACATTTACAAACAGAATTAGTAAAGGATGTTTCTTTTACTTTGCATAAAGGTGAAGTTCTTGGTTTTTCAGGACTGGTCGGTGCGGGAAGAACAGAATCTATGCGAGCTATTATAGGAGCAGATAAGGTAATCAGTGGAGAAATTTATCTGGAAGGAAAACAAATACATAATCATTCACCGCATGACGCGATGGAAAAAGGGATCGTACTTGTACCGGAAGACAGGAAAACACAAGGAATACTTACAAATCTTGGAGTTGGTGAAAATATAACGATAGGTTCCTTAGATGGAAATTCTAATAAAATAGGGATTCTGGATCGCAAAAAAGAACGTAAGATGTGGGAAGACGGAATAAAGAATTTTAAAATTAAAACTCCATATCCAGAAAAAAAGATTATAGAGTTAAGCGGGGGGAACCAGCAGAAGGCGGTCGTAGCCAGATGGATGGCAACGAACCCAAAGGTGCTTATTTTAGACGAGCCGACTAAAGGTATTGATATTGGTGCCAAATCAGAATTCTATAATATGATATGTGAATTTGCAAAGCAGGGACTTGGAGTAATTCTTATTTCGTCAGAACTGCCGGAGATCATGGGATTATCCGACCGAATCATTGTTATGAAGTCGAGAAGAATTTCAGGTGAAGTGAAACGGGAAGAGGCAACTGAAGAGACATTACTTGGATTGGCAATGATGGAGGGTGAATGACATGAATAGAGAAAATTGTAAACAGAAAATACAAATTGATGGAAGCATTGCAGTTTTATTATGTGCATTAACAGTGGTAACAATCATATTTACGGTTCTAAATAAAAATTTTTTCAGTTTGGCCAATTTAACAAATGTATTAATTGCAGCAGCATTGGTAGGGTTAGTAGCCATTGGTGAGACTTATTTGATTATTGCAGGTTTAAACGATCTGGCACCGGGATCTGTATCTGCTTTCTCCGGAGTGTTATGTGCAATATTGGTGGGCACGTTTGGATTGAATTTTGGATTATCTTTAATTATTACTATTGCAGCAGCAATGGTCGCTGGTCTGTTTAATGCATGGATGGTTAGCTATATAAAGCTCCAGCCATTTATTGCAACACTTGTTACACAAGCGATTTTTAGAGGATTCGCTTATATTATATGTGGTGGCAAAGCAGTTGCAGTTGCAGACACCGCTTTTATATGGGTCGGTAAGGCGAGATTTATTGGTATCCCATTTACCGTTTGGATTTTAATTATCGCATTTGTGATATTTGGATTGATTTTATCTAAAACAAAATTTGGACGTAGTATTTATGCGATCGGTGGAAATCCGGAAGCAGCCAGATTAGCTGGACTTAGTCCTAGGAAAATTACTGTGGTATGTTATTTAATTATGGAAGGTCTATGTGGACTCGGCGGTGTCATCCTTGCAGCGCGTATGAATTCCGGACAGCCGACAGCATGCGTTAATTTGGAGTTTGATGCTATTACAGCAGTTATTCTTGGCGGTGTATCCTTTACAGGAGGTGTCGGCAATATGGGCGGCACATTTCTGGGTGTATTATTAATTCAAGCATTTAATACAGGTCTTACTATGGTGCAGGTACCTACATTCTGGCAGTACGTAGCACGTGGATCCTTATTATTGATTGCATTAACGATTGATTATGTACGAAAAACAAACAGGGATAAGAAATTATTGGCGGACAGTATGAAGAATCTGTAAGAATCAGGTTATTTTGCAAGGTAAGGTCGACATTATTTTGCTAAATGATAGAGAATGGTAATTAACATATGGAGGTAGAAAGTATATGAAAAAGAAATTATTATCAAGCATACTTGCCTTATCAATGGCAGCAGGTATTATGACAGGATGTGGTTCTACATCGGAAACGGCAGCAGATAACGCAGCGACCGATACAACAGCGTCAGGGACTACTGATACAGTGGAAACGGAGGCAACAACAGCTGGTACAGGAAAAGAAGGCGGTCTTACCATTTATGGTATTTATAAGGCTGGTGATCAGACATGGTTTATTGATGAAGGCGATGCTGCAAAGGCAGCTTGTGAAGCAAATGGAGATACATTTGTATATTGTGACAGCCAGATGAATCCTGAAAGCTGTTTGAAATATGTAGATACAGCAATTGCAGAAAAAGCAGATGGTATCGTAATGTGTATTCCTGATCAGACAATGTCACAGGCGATTGTTGATAAGTGTAAGGAGGCAGGAATGCCAATTGTAGCGGTTGATGATGCACTTGAAGTGAACGGTGAGAAAATTGCCCCTTGGGTCGGTATTGACGGTTATGTAATCGGTCAGGCAAATGGAGAGTGGATGGCTGACTATGCGAAAGATAATAACCTGATTGAAGATGAAGAATGTGGTGTTCTATTTTTAACCATGGATACAGTATCAAGTTGTGTACCAAGAACAGAAGGAGAAAAAGATAAATTTTTTGAAATGACAAGTTTTGATAAAAACAGAGTATTCTATGGTGACAACGATGGTACCACGGATAAGGGTAACCAGGCCGCGACAGCAGTTATTACTGCAAATCCTCAGATTAAAAAATGGCTTGTAATGTCAGCGAATGAAGAAAGTGCAATTGGTGCTGTCAGAGCACTTGAAACAGCCGGACTTGATGCGGATTCCTGCGTAATCGGATTAGGTGCCTATCTTGCAAAAGACGAATGGAATGAAGGAAAAGATATTTGTATGAAAGCTTCCTGTTACTTCTCAGCTGATTCTATTGGCGGGACATCCATTCAGGTATTAACTGACTATATTAATAATGGAACAGAAATTCCAAAAGAAACAGCAGTTCCTGCAACTGTATGTACGCCGGAAACATATAAAGACGTTATGGGTGCAGCAGCTAACTAAATGAACACAGTGCGAACTATCATCCCTTTTATATAGCTAACCGCATCTAAGAAATATTCTTAGGTGCGGTTTTTCGCTAAAAACAGGATAGAATAACACTTACCTTTATTACGTTGTGACGTTTGAACGAAAATCAGAAGGTTTAGTGCCCGTAATCCGTTTAAAAGTAGTACAGAATCCGCTTTCGCTTGAAAAGCCGCACAGAAAACCGATTTCTTTGACAGAAAGCTTGTAGGATTTTAAGTAGAGTTTTGCCATATTTACACGTGAATTGAGTACAAACTCGTGCGGTGTATAACCAGTTTCTTTCTTAAATGTTCTAATAAAATAGAAAGGACTTAGGTTCGCTCGTTCTGCTAATTCCTGAATGCTGAGTTCTTCCTGAATATGACAGCTGATATATTGGATGGTTTCTTCGATGAGGTTCATTTGTGAAGCTGCATTTGGCATGATCGCACTATCAGTCAGCATATCAGTCAAGAGTAATAATAAATATTTTGATAATAGTGCTTCGTGGTGCATACTGCTGGAGCCCACATAAGTCAAGATGTTTTGAAGATATTTGAGACTTTGCAGATAATTCTGTAGTGGAATTATGGAACCGAATGTCTGTAGTATAAGTTCTATATAATGCCTGGAAGTACTGCCATCAAAGTGTATCCAGAAAAATTCGAAAGAATCGCAGTAAGAACCGTATGCATGAGCATGGTAACAGTCAATAATTGCACATTGATTGGGAGCGAAAGGAAGTTTTCGTCCGTTCAACTCAATATAGCCGCTACCTTTTACAGCAAATAGAAGAAGAAAACTGTCGTAATTGTTACGTGCAACACGATAATCGCGATTACAATAATAATGTCCGGCACAAAGAGGATAGAAAAATGCCAGCTTGGCCGATGCACTTACGGTATGAAATAATAGTTCGGACGGATGCAGTACTCCGGGATCATGTGGAAACATAAGAATCACCTCTATAAACAAATAATAAGTAATTTTTAATAATAATTTACTTTAAAAGTATAAGAAATACTGGATATAAAGTCAAGAAAGGAGAGCAATTTTTATAAACAAATAGTCAATTATGGAGAATGTAATTTGAGTAATATAACGATATACTAAATGTAAACATCGAGGTATCAGGAGGAAATAATATGAAAGAAAATAATCCTATGGAAGTAAAAGTGTGGGAAGAAGAAGTGATAATTCCGACTTATGAAATAGGTGAAGCGGATAAGAATCCTATCTTTTCGGATAACAGAGTATATCAGGGGAGTTCAGGGAAAGTGTATCCATATCCGGTAATTGAGAGCATTTCAGACACAAAACTTGATAAGGCGTATCAGGCTGTATGGTTGGAAAATCAATATATTCGTGTCATGATTTTGCCTGAGCTTGGAGGAAGAATCCAAAGAGCTTATGATAAAACAAACGATTATGATTTTGTCTACTACAATCGGGTAATTAAACCGGCACTGGTAGGATTGACCGGACCATGGATATCAGGAGGAATAGAATTTAATTGGCCGCAGCATCACAGACCAACTACTTTTTTGCCGTCAGATCATATGCTGCAGGAAAATAAAGACGGCAGTAAGACGGTATTGGTCAATGATGTGGACCAAATGTATGGAACAAAAGGGATTGCTACTTTTACATTATATCCGGATAAGGCATATATAGAAATTAAGGGACAGTTATATAACAGAACACCTGTGCCGCAAACATTCTTATGGTGGGCAAATCCGGCTGTAGCGGTAAATGAACATACACAATCAATATTTCCACCAGATGTACATGCCGTAATGGATCATGGGAAAAGAGATGTTTCAAAATTTCCAATAGCCACAGGGATTTATTATAAACATGATTATAGTGCAGGTGTCGATATTTCCAGATATAAAAATATCCCAGTACCGACTTCCTATATGGCAGAAAAGTCCAATTTTGATTTTGTCGGCGGGTATGATTATGGAGTGGAGGCTGGTATCCTGCATATTGCAGATCATCATATATCACCCGGAAAGAAACAGTGGACATGGGGATGCGGCGAATTTGGAAAAGCCTGGGATCGTAATCTGACAGACGAAGATGGACCATACATTGAATTAATGACAGGTATGTTTACTGATAATCAACCGGATTTTACATGGCTGAAGCCGTTTGAAGAAAAAACATTTACACAGTATTTTATGCCGTATAAAAAAGTGGGTTCAGTAAAAAGTGCCACAATAGATGCTGTGGTCAATTTGGAATGCAAAGATAATTCTGTACACTTTTGCGTCTATGCAACCTCCCTGAAAAAAGACGCAAAAGTGGTAATTATGAATAAAGAAATTGTCTGTTACGAAAAGACAGTTACGATATCGCCGACTGATATTCTGGAGGAATCTTTTGATATAATAATAGAAAAGGAAACGGATGTAAAAATCATAGTAATGGATGCAATTGAAAATATATTAGTGTCTTATGTGCCACTATCTCGTGAAATTTCAGAAATTCCACAACCTGCCCAACCCTCAAAAGATCCGAAAGATATCATGACAAATGAAGAACTATACTTGACAGGACTTCATATTGAACAGTACAGACATGCAACTTATCTGCCGGAAGACTATTACCTTGAGGGGTTAAAAAGAGACTTGGGAGATATCCGGATAAATACAGCTTACGGGATGCTTCTTTTTAAACGAGGAAGAATCACAGAAAGCGAAAGATATTTTAGGGCTGCATTAAAGCGTCTTACATGGAAAAATCCAAATCCTTATGATTCGGAAGCGTATTATGACCTTGGATTATCGCTTTTTTATCAGGATCGAATAGAGGAAGCATATGATGCGTTTTTTAAGGCAACTTGGTCCAATGAGCAGCAGGAAATGTCTTTTTATTTTCTGGCAGTGATTGATGCTCGCCGGAAGAAGTATGAAGCTGCTTTGCAGTTTATTGAAAAAGCCTTAATTAAGAATAACCATAATATGAAAGCAAGAGGATTGAAGGTGGTATTGCAGCGTAAACTTGCTAAGATTGATACACAATCAGATATATGGGAAAATTTATGCAAGAATACGATTAATGAATCTTTACAGATAGATAGTTTTGACTATGTTATTAATTTTGAAAAAGTAAATCTTGAGAAAAATCCGGAAATGAAACGTAAATTACTTTTTGACGTAAATACTATAATGCGAAATTTTTATCAAAATTATTTACAGGCGGCTCGGGATTATGCAGAATCTGGATTCTATGAAGAAGCAATTGCAATATTAGGACAATGTACGATACAGAATCCAATGCTTGATTACTATCGAGCATATTACTACAGTAAACTTAATAACATGGGAGAAAGCAATAAATATTTATATAAAGCAGAAAATGACAGTCCATTATATTGTTTTCCCAATAAGCTTGAAGATATTGCTGTTCTTTCATTCGCAGGAAAATGTAACAAAACAGGAGCAAAATCCTTTTATTATCTTGGTAATCTGTTTTATGACAAAAGACAATTTGAACTGGCAAAAAGTCTTTGGGAAACATCAGTATCGTTAGATGATGCCTATCCTACAGTGCTGAGAAATCTTGCGTTGGCATATTATAATGAAAGCAATGAGCCACAAAAGGCATTGCAGGTTTTGGAAAAAGCATTTTCGATTGATACGAGTGATGCAAGAGTGTTTTTGGAATTGGATCAATTACATAAAAAGATGGGCAGAACGGTAAAGGAACGCCTGGTTTTTTATGATGAATATCCAGATACATTTACAAAAAGGGATGATGTTTACGTTGAATATATAACACTGCTCAATTATATGGGTGAACATCAGAAAGCATATCAACTTATCATGGGACGTATATTCCATCCATGGGAAGGCGGAGAAGGAAAAGTAACAGCACAATATAAATTGTCTTTAGTACAACTTGCAAAAGAAGCTTTATGTAAAAAGGAATATCAACATGCATTGGAATTACTGGGAAGAGCTTTGTGCTATCCTGAAAATCTAGGAGAGGGAAGATTGGAAGGAACAAAAGAAAATCATATTTATTATTATCTGGGATGTGCCAATGAAGCACTTAATCAAATGGAGAAAGCAAAAGAATATTACAAAATTGCGGCTATAGGAGCAGATGAACCGGCGGGTATGATGTATTATAATGACCAGCCAGCGGATATGATTATGTATCAGGGATTTGCGCTCGTAAAACTTGGTAAGAAAGTAGAGGCAAATGCCAGATTTTACAGATTGATTGATTATGGAGAAAGGCATATTTTTGATCATATTAAAATGGATTACTTTGCAGTATCATTTCCGGATTTTTTGATTTTTAAAGAAGATTTCACTAAGAAAAATGAAGCGCATTGTTATTATCTAATGGGACTTGGAAAGCTAGGACTTGGAGATGTAGATGAAGCAAAGAGTTATTTTGGAAAAGCACTGGAATGTGATAACAGTCACCAAAATGCGAAACTTTATCTAAATGAAACTTACTAAATTTTTTTATTTATCAGCCGTCTATACATTCGTGTATAGACGGAATTTTTTGCTTATAGTAAAAAATAATGTATCAAGAATTAGTTACAAAGAAAGTTGGTATAATTGAGCAGTGGTAAATATGTGAAAGATTTGTTATAATAAAAAATCAGAATAGAACAAATATATAATAGAAAGATATGAGACTATGAAATTTACAAAAATTGATGAGAATACAGTTCGCTGTGTGATATCCAAAGAAGAAATGGAATCCTATAACTTAGAGATTGAAGACTTTATAAAGAAAAATAAGAAAGTAAAAGACTTTGTGGAATTGTTGATAGATAAAGCAGGTGATGAAGTCGGATATGAACACTCACAGGGGATGATGCAGCTGCAGTTACAGCCATTACCTAAAATGGGACTGGCAATTACGTTCTCCAGCAGGGAAATAACACCAGAAGAACTTTCTAAAGAAATTGCGGTTAGGCTTGGTGAAGAAAAGGCAGAGATATTTCTGGATACGATGGATGAATTAGTTGGAAAAGACAAGAATGGGAAGCGTGACGAATCAATAAGTTCCCTGAAAAAGAAAAATCCAAAAGCTAAAAAGACATCAGAAAAAATTGAAATTCCTGATTTGTGTATCTGCAAATTCAGCAATCTATCTGACATAGGCGCTTTTTGTGGACAAGTTCCAGAGCACTTTTATGTAAAAGGAAGTGTTTATAAAGACGAAAAT
This sequence comes from Bacillota bacterium, assembly GCA_023398375.1. Classification (GTDB taxonomy): domain Bacteria; phylum Bacillota; class Clostridia; order Lachnospirales; family Lachnospiraceae; genus SZUA-378. Next base: position 21,873 of record JAEWSH010000072.1, read on the forward strand.
CAAAATGTATTTTATATGGTAATAGAAAGGGCAAGATGCAAAAGAGAAAAATATCTATATGTATGCAGGCAGGCTTTAGAATTCTCGTCACTGGATTCCAGCAGTACAACCCGTTATGCATTTTTGGATGAACAATGTACTTGTTTAGTACAGGGAAATGCATTTTCTGTATTCCGAAAAATTTATAATAAATAAAACGATTCGTGCTGTCAATTTATCAATTGACAGCATTATTTGCTATTTGTCAGATGGCGTATCCTATGCTAGAATAAATGGGATAAAGTTTACGGTCGGAAATGTGTTAAATACGAAGGAGTTCAATATGAACTGTAAAGATTTTGAACAGATGATTCCGCTTTATTTACATAATGAATTAAGAGGAAAAGAACTGGAGACATTCATTAAACATCTAGTTTCCTGTGATAGCTGTAAAGAAGAATTGACGATACAGTATCTGATCACAGAGGGTATGCACCGTCTGGAGGATGGGAATACATTGGATGTTGAAAAAGAATTATCGGAAAAGCTAGGGCAATCGATTCATTATCTGAAGGTTAAAAAACGCTTACATATTATTAGTACTGTTTTTAAGATAGCAGGTGTGATCGGTACATTGATGATGTTATTCAATTTTTTGTTATAACAACAGCTGCGCAGAAAGGGTTGAGGGATATATGACGAATAAGAAACTAGTTTTAATAGATGGACACAGTATTTTGAACAGAGCATTTTATGCAATACCGGATCTGACAAATGCAGATGGAATTCATACGAATGCTGTATATGGGTTTTTAAATATTCTATTTAAAATTCTGGAAGAAGAACAGGCAGAATATTTAATGGTTGCTTTTGATGTAAAAGAACCTACATTTCGCCATCAGTTATTTGAAGCATATAAAGGTACTAGAAAACCAATGCCACAGGAATTAAGAGAACAAGTGCCTATTATGAAAGAAGTACTAAAGGCAATGGGGATTACGATTATGGAGCAGGCAGGTCTGGAAGCGGATGATATTTTAGGAACGATGGCAAAGCGTGCTGAGACTGAGGGCTTAGAGGTTTCTTTGGTATCGGGAGACAGGGATTTGCTGCAAATTGCATCCGAACATATCAAAATTCGCATTCCCAAGACAAAGGGGAATAAAACGGAAGTTGAAGATTATTATGCAGCGGATGTGCTTGCAAAATATCAGCTGACACCATTACAATTTATTGAGCTGAAAGCGTTGATGGGAGATACCGCAGATAATATTCCGGGAGTCCCTAAAATCGGAGAAAAGACAGCCACCGAATTAATGAAGGCATATGGCTCTATAGAAGGTATCTATACACATATTGACGAGATTACCAAGAAAAGTATTAAGACCTCTTTGGAAGAAAACAGGGAATTAGCAGAACTTAGTAAGATTCTTGCTACGATAGAAGTAAATGCAGATATCAAATATGCATTTGATACAGCGAAGTTAGGGAATCTGTATACCAAAGAAGCCTATGAATGGTTTCAGAAATTAGAATTTAAAAATTTATTAAAAAGATTCAATCTTGAAAATACAAATTCAAATGCACAAACGGCTTATTTTAAAGAAGTGACAGAACTAGACCAAGTTGAATTGATATTCCAGAATGCCCAAAATGCAATAGTAAAATCTTATGTTATCATTGAAGATAGCAAAGAGGATAAAGATTTTGTCGGAATTGCAGTCGCATATGGAGAAGAAAACAGTTACTGGTTGAAGGCCCAGGGATTTGTAACGAAACAGTACTTGATTGACAAAATAAGGCAATTGTCAACGGACGCACAGAAGAAAACAGAAGATGTGACCGATAAGACCATCCTTTCCGGATTCTATCTTAAGCATGATTATGAATATCTTAAGATTGACTGTACGGAAAGGCTATTTGATGTGCAATTGGCAGCATATTTGTTAAATCCATTAAAGAATAATTATGCAATTGAAGATATCGCAAAAGAATATCTGGGTATTATGATACCGGCAAGGGAGCAGGTATTGGAAAAGATGACTTTTTTGGCGGCAGAGCGTGAAAAGCCAAAAGAATTGCTTGCATATGCATGTTTTTATGCATATACCATATGGAAATCAACGGGTGTATTGGAGAAAGCATTGGAAGAAGCCAAGATGAAAAAGCTTTTTCATGAATTGGAGATGCCATTGACACTTGTGCTTTATGATATGGAGCAAGAGGGTATCGGTATCAGACGGGATGAATTAAAAAATTATGGAGAAGCTTTAGTAGGACGTATTCAGGAATTAGAAAAAGAGATTCATAAGGCAGCAGGGGTGGAATTCAATATCAATTCTCCAAAGCAGCTGGGAGAAGTATTATTTGAGAAGCTGGCAATACCAGGTGGGAAAAAGACAAAGTCAGGATATTCTACAGCAGCTGATATTTTGGAGAAACTGGGAGATAAGCATCCGATTGTGGCGGATATCTTAGAATATAGAGGACTGACTAAGTTAAAGTCTACCTATGCAGACGGGTTAGCCAATTGCATTGCAGAAGATAGTCGAATCCATAGTACTTTTAATCAAACGATAACAGCAACCGGAAGAATCAGTTCCACAGAACCGAACCTTCAGAATATTCCAATGAGAATGGAACTCGGCAGACTGATCCGTAAAGTATTTGTACCGAAGCAAGAGTTTATATTCATGGATGCCGATTATTCACAGATAGAGCTCAGGATCCTGGCACATATGTCAGGAGATGAGCAGTTAATTGAAGCATATAAGACGGATCAGGATATTCATAAGATAACGGCATCGCAGGTATTTCATATTCCGTTTGAAGAAGTAACAGATTTACAGAGAAGAAATGCAAAAGCAGTTAATTTTGGAATTGTATACGGAATCAGTTCTTTTGGATTAAGTCAAGACCTTAGCATCACGCGAAAGGAAGCGGCAGGCTATATCGAACAGTATTTTGCAACGTATCCGGATGTGAAAAAGTTCTTGAACAACCTGATAGAACAGGCAAAAAAACATGGTTATGTTACAACCATGTTTGGCAGAAGAAGACCAGTACCGGAATTAAAATCCAGTAATTTCATGCAACGTTCCTTTGGAGAACGTGTAGCAATGAATTCTCCAATTCAGGGGACAGCTGCAGATATCATTAAGATTGCAATGCTGAAAGTCTGGCAGGAAATGAGAAGATCTGGATTAAAATCAAAGCTCATATTACAGGTACATGATGAACTATTGGTAGAGACAAGCAGGGATGAAATAGAGCAGGTAAAAGCAATTCTCACCAAACAGATGAAAGCGGCAGCAGAACTTGCAGTGACACTAGAGATTGACCTTCATATGGGGGATAACTGGTATGAAGCGAAGTAGTAGAAACACACAACTACAAATTTAAGATGCAAGGAATAGCGCTGAAATGGAGAAAACAATGAGATGCGGACAATAGGCATTACCGGTGGGGTGGGCTCCGGTAAATCTGAGATATTATCATATATAAGAGAACATTATAATTGCAGAATTATCTTAGCGGATGAGACAGCTCATAAATTAGAAGAACCGGGACAGATCTGTTATCAGAAATTAGTTGCACTGCTTGGAACCAGAATACTGAACGCAGATGGCACAATTCACAAAGGAAACATGGCGGCTTTGGTTTTTAATGATACGGAAATGTTACAAAAAGTAAATGCAATCGTTCATCCTGCTGTAAAAGATTATATCAAGAAGGAACTTCAGAAGGAAAAAGAATGGAATCAATATGAATACTTTTTTCTGGAAGCAGCATTGTTGATTGAAGATCATTATGAGACAATCATGGATGAATTGTGGTATATTTATGCGAGAGAAGACGTCAGACGGGAGCGGCTGAAAAAGTCACGCGGCTATTCAGATGAAAAAATCACGCAGATTATGGAGAAACAACTGCCGGAACAAATTTTCCGCACATATTGCAGAGTGGTTATAGATAATAGTGGTGCAATAAAAGACACGTATAAGCAGATTGATGAAAAATTGGGGGGATACCTATGATAGGTGCGAATCAATACCCGGGACAACTAGTATTCGGATTGGATATAGGAACAAGAAGTATCGTTGGAACAGTCGGATATAAGGCTGGAGAAAAGTTCTATGTCGTTGCACAAGAGACAAAAGAACATGAGACCAGAGCTATGCTGGATGGACAGATCCATGACATTACGAAAGTCGGACAAACGATAAAAGAAGTTAAGGATGGGCTGGAACTGAGAATCGGCAGAAAATTAACTGATGTCTGTATTGCAGCAGCCGGTCGTGTATTACGTACTGTAACAACTTTTGCGGAAGTGGAACTTGGAGCCGACAAGGTTATTACATTAGAAGATATCTACGCATTAGATTCTGCCGGTGTGGAGAAGGCTTATTCAGAATTTCAGAAGAGCAATACGTTAGAAGATAAGTTTTATTGTGTGGGTTACTCGATTATTCATTATTACATGAATGGGTATCCGATGAGCAATTTGGAAAATCATAAAGCGCATACTATCTCAGAAGAACTCATTGCGACATTTTTGCCGGATGATGTAGTAGATGGCTTATATCGAGCCGTAGAATTGGCAGATTTAGAAGTAGCAAACCTGACTTTAGAGCCTATAGCGGCAATTCAGGTAGCGATACCTGAAAATTTCCGTATGTTGAATATAGCACTTGTAGATGTGGGGGCAGGTACCTCTGATATTTCCATAACAAAGGATGGCAGCATTATAGCGTTTGGTATGCTGCCGTGCGCAGGGGACAGTCTGACAGAAGCGATTGCACAGCATTGCCTTGTTGATTTTGCTATGGCTGAAAAGATAAAAAGGGGTATCATGGAGCAGGATGTGGTAGAATATCAGGACATCATGTTCCTGCCCCAGTCGATAACAAGGGAGGAAGTACTTGAAATTGTGGCACCAATTGTGGACTCCATGACGAAGCAGGTAGCGGACAAGATCAAGGCGTTGAATGGTGATAAATCAGTAAGTGCTGTATTTGTTGTAGGCGGCGGCGGAAAGATTCCTACCTATACGGAAAAACTGGCAGCAGAACTTTCTATTCAAAAGGAAAGGGTAGCATTACGCGGAAAAGAAGTAATGCAATCGATTGAGTTTTTAGAAGACGGTATTGAAAAGGATTCCATTCTCGTTACGCCAATCGGTATCTGCCTTAATTTCTATGAACAAAGTAATAATTTTATTTACGTAACTTTTAATGGGGAACGAGTAAAATTATATGATAATAATAAATTAGCGATTGTCGATGCAGCAATGCAGGCTGATTTTTTGAAAGAGGCTTTATTTCCAAGACGTGGAAAAGAATTGAATTTTACAGTAGATGGAAAGAGTAAGATCGTGCGTGGACAGTTGGGAGAACCGGCAGAGATTTCATTAAATGGGGACAGAACGGATATTTCACAGAGGATTCATGCCAATGATGTGATAGAAGTAAAGGAATCCACATTCGGAGAGCCTGCAAAGATCGAGATTCAGAGGCTGCAAGAGTATTCATCTACATTAAACATCATAGTAAATGACAAGAAAATAGAAGTACCCAAATTTGCAAGTGTAAATGGAGCATTAAAATCAGGTTATTACGAGATTCAGGAAAATGATACGATTGAAATGCTGAATTATTATACGGTAGAACAAATTGCCGAATTCATGGATGTGGCTATTGACAGAGAAATGAATTTATATGTTAATAATAAATGTGCGGATACAAATACGAAGGTGTTTGAGAACTTTTCTGTGGTGTGGAGTATGGAAGAACTGGCTTTTGAAGAGGAAGCGGATGACCTTTCAGAAAATCAGGAAGTTTTTGTACCTGAAGTTGACCATCCAGATAATGGGAATATATCTGTTGTGGTGAATGGTCAGCCAGTACATATGCAGGGGAAACTAAATTATGTTTTTGTAGACGTATTTGATTACATTGATTTCGATTTATCGGAAGTAAAAGGAAGCGGAATCGTTACAAAGCGCAACGGAACAGCGGCACAATACATGGAACCGCTGGAACAAGGCGATGTGATAGAAGTATACTGGAAGGATAGAGAATAGAATGAGATTGTGCAGTATAGCCAGTGGCAGCAGTGGAAACTGTATTTATGTAGGAACGGACACAACACATCTGCTTGTGGATACCGGTATTAGCGGAAAAAGAACTGAAAAAGGTTTGAATGAAATAGGACTCAGCATTGCAGATATGGATGGTATTTTAGTTACCCATGAGCATATTGATCATATCAGCGCACTGGGTGTTATCAGCAGAAAATATGGATTGCCTATCTATTCAGCACAAAGAACGATTCAGGCGATTCAAGCAACAAATTCTGTGGGAAAAATCGATGAATCTTTGTATTGCCCGATAAAAGCGGATGAAAAATTAATGATAAAAGATATTACGATCCGGCCGATGCGGGTTTCCCATGATGCAGCAGAGCCACTGGCTTACCGTTTCGAATATGGAAATAAAAAGATTGGTGTTATAACTGATCTTGGAACCTATAACGATTATACAGTAGCGAATCTGCAAGGATTAGATGCGATATTATTAGAGGCAAACCATGACATTAATATGCTACAGGTAGGTCCGTATCCTTACTATCTGAAACAAAGAATTTTAGGAGACAGAGGGCATTTGTCTAATGAATTGTCAGGCAGATTACTAAGCAGGATATTGCATGACGGAATGCAGAAGGTGATTCTCGGACATCTCAGTAAAGAAAATAATATGGCGGAACTTGCTTATGAAACAGTCCGTGTAGAAGTTGCTGCAACAGATACACCATACAAATGCGATGATTTTTCGATATGTGTAGCGAAACGCAGTGAAGTATCGGAAATTGTGGAAATATAAAACGATCAGCATGAAGGAGAAAACACATTATGAAAAAAACGATTATCACCGTAGTAGGAAAAGACGCTGTAGGTATTATTGCAAAGGTATGTACTTATCTTGCAGAAAATAAGATTAATATACTGGATATTTCACAAACAATTGTACAAGGGTATTTTAACATGATGATGATTGTAGATATGGATCATGCATCTAAAAAATTTAATGATATTTCAACAGATCTTGATAAAATGGGAGAAGAGATCGGCGTAATGATTAAATGCCAAAGAGAAGATATCTTTGACAAAATGCATCGTATTTAAGGTGCTATACAGACAGGATAATAATAGATATCTAACCAAATGAGTAGGAGAAAATCATTATGATAAATATGTTTGAAGTAGCAGAGACAAATAAAATGATCGAAAAGGAAAATCTTGATGTAAGAACAATTACATTAGGAATCAGTCTGTTGGATTGTATTGACTCGGATCTGAATAAAGTAAATGAAAATATTTATAATAAGATTACCACAGTTGCAAAGAACTTAGTGGAAACTGGAAATGAAATTGAAAAAGAATTCGGTATTCCAATTGTGAATAAAAGAATTTCGGTAACGCCAATTGCATTGATCGGCGGCGCAGCGTGCAAGAAACCAGAAGATTTTGTGACCATTGCAGATACCATGGACAGAGCGGCAAAAAAAGTAGGTGTGAACCTGATTGGCGGATATTCTGCACTTGTATCAAAGGGGATGACAAAAGCAGATGAATTATTAATTCGTTCCATTCCACAAGCACTGGCTACCACTGACAGAGTGTGTAGTTCCGTAAACCTGGGTTCCACAAAAACAGGCATTAATATGGATGCTGTTAAATTAATGGGTGAGATTCTGCTAGAAACGGCAAATCTGACAAAAGAAGAAGATTCCGTTGCATGCATGAAGTTAGTTGTTTTCTGCAATGCACCGGATGATAATCCGTTTATGGCAGGTGCATTCCACGGTGTAACTGAGGCAGATGCAATTATTAATGTTGGGGTCAGCGGCCCTGGTGTTGTGAAAACTGCTTTATCAAAGGTGCGTGGAGAGAATTTTGAAGTGTTATGCGAAACCATCAAAAAGACAGCATTTAAAGTAACAAGAGTAGGGCAATTGGTAGCGCAGGAGGCATCAAAACGTCTGAATATCCCATTCGGCATTGTAGATTTATCATTGGCACCAACACCTGCGATCGGTGACAGTGTTGCAGATATTTTATGTGAGATAGGTTTGGAGTATGCGGGGGCACCGGGAACGACAGCAGCTTTGGCACTATTAAACGATCAGGTCAAAAAAGGCGGTGTAATGGCGTCTTCTTATGTGGGAGGACTTAGTGGTGCATTTATTCCTGTGAGTGAAGATCAAGGAATGATTGATGCGGTACAGGCAGGTGCATTAACGCTTGAAAAGTTAGAAGCAATGACATGCGTATGTTCTGTCGGACTTGATATGATTGCCATTCCGGGAGATACAAAGGCAACAACGATATCTGGGATTATTGCAGATGAGATGGCAATTGGCATGATAAACCAGAAAACGACCGCGGTTCGTTTGATTCCGGTTGTTGGTAAAGGAGTCGGGGAAACGGTTGAATTTGGTGGTTTGTTTGGATATGCTCCTATTATGCCGGTAAATAAATATTCATGTGATGCATTTATTAATCGTGGCGGACGTATTCCGGCTCCGATTCATAGCTTTAAAAATTAGTAATATAAGAACAACGAAGGTAAAAAAAGGTTCCCGAACATGGTATGTCCTGGGAACCTTTTTAGTGGATTCTTCGTTAGGGTATTATGATAATATTCTGAGAATATTCGTTAGGAACAGAATAGTGATATTTCGTATTTATAATCGTATTATAAATATGAGAAGCACTAATTTCTTCTTCTAACATGGCAAGTCCTGTAGTACTGTCGATGATTTTATATGCATCTGCTAATTTAGAAATAAGAGGTATGGAACTATGCTGTTTGATAAGGCTGAGCAATGCTGTAGCTTCTTTACGAAATCCAAGCATGCGTGCATAAAATATAGCGTCTTCATTGAGAAAAGAGGAAAGCCTGTCTTTGCGTATGTTTAGCAGAATGTGAAGCAGACAACGGCTGATACGTGCATAGGTCATCTCCTTCGTTTTTAATCGTTCGCAAAAAGAACTAAAGTCTTTATATTCATGTAAGCGATTTAGAATACGAGCTGATAAATCTTCAGATACATCAATATAATCCGTGTATCCGGCTGGCGCATCAAGCAAAAGTTTATAATGCAGTAAAGAAGATAAGTCATCCGTAAATATCGGGAAATTATAATTAAAATGCTTTTGCATGATAGCATACACGGAAGGTGGCACTTGATCCTCGATCAGACGTAAATCGTGATGATCTGCAAGAGAATGCCGGATAGCAATTGCGGAACTATTATGCTCCTGAAGTCTTTTTTCGTGATAGGCGGCTCCGACACGCAGGTTCGTATAAGGAACAATCTTGCTGTTCCTTAAGATAAGAGCCTTCATATACTCGATACCGAGAATATTATTTGGAGAAGATAATATAGCGGTATGTGCATAGAGATCAGGAATGGATTCTTCTAAAGCGAGAGCACGTGCCTGAGGAAATGTCTTTCCAGATTTTAAATATAAGGTCAGAATATTATCAAAATTATCACTTGGATGGCAGAGGGCATCAGCGATCTTGGATAATATGGATATGTCACCGCATTCACTGCCGAAGCAGAGCGTATCTACAATACCTAATTTATCCAGCAATATTACGGCACCTTTTGCAAAATATTCTGCGCTCGTACAAGCATAATAAAGAGGTAGTTCAAGCACTAAGTCAGCACCATTCATTAAAGCCATTTCAGCACGCGCATATTTATCGATCAAGGCTGGATTACCGCGCTGGGTATAATTACCGCTCATAACGACAACAATACGGTCGGCACCAGTTAAAGCTTTTGCCTGTTCCATATGATATTTATGTCCATTATGAAATGGATTATATTCTGCAATGATACCAACTACTTTCATATTACATATTCTCCTTGCTATTATGAGAAACACAATTCACTTGCTGTGAACTACGCTTATTGTATAAAAACAGATACAATAAGAGTATCATGTTCTTGGATAGAAAACAATGCGCATTTTGTACCTCATTTAGCACAATATTTGACAACGATCTATCTTGTATACAATAAGAAAATAACTTATAATTATTTTATCTTAACAGTATAAATAGTACTTTGACAGAAAATGTGAATTGGGGATTTATATAATAATAAAAATGGAGGAAACAGACTATGTCTTATATCGATACGATTAAAGAAAAAGCAAGGATGGATAAGAAAACAATTGTTTTACCAGAATCAAATGATAAGAGAACTCTGATTGCAGTATCACATATTTTAGAAGAGGGCATTGCAAATATTATTATGATCGGTAAGGAAGAAAAAATTAAAGATGGTGCAGGCTGGCTGGAGGTAAATCTTGAAGGTGTAACAATTATTGATCCGGAAAAAACAGATAAGCTGGATCAGTATGTAAACATTTTATATGAAACAAGAAAAGATAAGGGAATGACAGAAGAGAAGGCAAGAGAGATTTTATTGCATGACTATTTGACATTTGGAGTTATTATGGTAAAAGCAAATGATGCAGATGGAATGGTAGCAGGAGCCTGTCATGCAACGGCAGATGTGCTACGACCATCTTTGCAGATCCTAAAGACAGCACCGGGAGTGAAGCTGGTATCCGCTTTCTTTATTTTGGATGTACCGGATTGCAATATGGGAGAGAATGGCACTTTTCTGTTTGCAGACTGTGGTTTGAATCAGGATCCGACAGCGGAAGAATTAGCAGCAATAGCTGATACCAGTGCAAAGAGTTTTAAAACATTGGTAGGAGCTAAACCAATCATTGCGATGTTGTCCCATTCGACAAAAGGAAGTGCAAAACATGAATTGGTGGATAAGGTAGTGGAAGCAACAAGAATTGCACATGAACAATATCCACATCTGACATTAGACGGAGAATTACAGACGGATGCAGCAATTGTACCACAAGTTGCGAAATCAAAAGCACCGGGCAGCGAGATTGCCGGAAGTGCGAATGTACTTATTTTTCCCAACTTAGATGCTGGAAATATTGGATATAAATTAGTACAAAGACTGGCAAAAGCAGAAGCTTATGGACCAATGGTGCAGGGAATTGCCAAACCGGTAAATGACTTGTCAAGAGGATGTACATGGCAGGACATCGTAGGCGGTGTGGCGTTAACGGCAGTGCAGGCACAATTAGCATAAAAAAAAATTATGGAGGAGTCAGAGATGAAAGTTTTAGTTATTAATTGCGGGAGCTCATCTTTAAAATTTCAATTGATAGATGCAACCTCAGAAAAAGTCATTGCAAAAGGTCTTTGTGAGAGAATTGGAATTGAAGGAAGTCAGCTCGTATATACGCCGGCAGATGGAGAAAAGGTAAAGACTCAGGCTCTGATGCCTAGCCATATAGAAGCGATTCAAATGGTATTGAATGCACTTACAGACAAAAAAACAGGCGTGATTCAACGGTTAGATGAGATTGGAGCAGTTGGGCACCGTATCGTACATGGCGGAGAAAAATTTGCAAATGCTACGATCATCACAGAAGAAGTCTTGAGAGCAATTGAAGAGTGCAGCGATCTTGCACCACTGCATAATCCTGCAAATTTGATTGGAATAACAGCATGTAAAAAACTGATGCCAAAGATACCCATGGTGGCAGTTTTTGATACTGCTTTCCATCAGACGATGCCCGAAGAAGCTTACTTATATGGGATACCATATGAATATTATGAAAATTATAAGATTCGAAGATATGGTTTTCATGGAACCAGTCACGCATATGTGTCTAAAAAAGCAGCAGAAGTTCTTGGAAAAAAATACGAAGATATGAAAATTATCGTGTGCCATCTTGGAAACGGTGCTTCTATATCAGCAGTAGAAAACGGACGTTCTGTTGATACCTCTATGGGATTAACGCCATTGGAGGGGTTGATCATGGGAACCAGATCGGGAGATATAGATCCATCTATCATAGAATTCATCGGACACAAAGAAGGAAAATCTTTAACTGAGATTATGGAAATATTAAACAAAAAGTCGGGTGTGCTAGGATTATCAGATGGATACGCATCTGATTTCAGAGATCTGGAAGATGCTTATTTTGAGGGGCATACAGCTTCTGTAAGAGCATTGAACACATTTGCCTATCGTGTGGTAAAATACATTGGTGCTTATGCTGCGGCTATGAATGGTGTGGATGCCATTTGTTTTACGGGTGGCGTTGGAGAGAACAGTCCGTTGCTTCGAAACATTATATGTGACCGGCTGCAATTCATGGGGATTGCAATTGAGCAGGAACCGAATCAAAAAAGAGGCCAGGATATTGTAATATCTACAAAAGAATCCAATGTTACTGTTATGGTCATTCCTACAAATGAAGAACTGGCAATTGCAAGAGAAACCTATATACTTACGAAATAGTGTTTTGTTAATAGCCTATAAATATTTAAATAAATAGTTGACAATAATAATACGGCTATGTATAATTGTTTAGGTGTGAATAGGAGTTTACTATGTTGGTGAATTTATCAGATGTTTTGACATCACAAGGCAAAACAGAAAGCATTATTACAGAATTGGGATTACAGACTTATGAATGCAAATTAGGTTCATTTCCGATTATTCATAAAGAACCTGTCAGCATAACAGCAACCAATACTGGAAATGGAAAGGCACATATTGAAGTAACTACTTCGCTGGTGCTTATGATGAATTGCGACAGATGTCTGAAGGATGTGGCGAAAAATTTTGATTTATCCTTTTCAAGACAGGTGCATGCACCTTCAACTGATGCAGAAGAGGATCCTGATGAACTGAGTTTCATGGAAGGCTATCAACTTGATGTAGAAAACCTAATTAGCAGAGAAATATTGACGAACTGGCCAATGAAAGTTTTATGCAAAGAAGATTGCAAAGGAATTTGCACAAAATGCGGAAAAGACTTGAATACTGGGGAATGTAATTGTGATACTTTTATACCCGACCCTAGAATGGCAGTAATAAAAGATATCTTTAACGCGAATAATAAGGAGGTGTAACGATGTCTATATGTCCAAAAAATAAATCTTCCAAAGGTAGAAGAGATAAAAGAAGAGCAAACTGGAAAATGAGTGCTCCAAATTTAGTTAAATGTAGCAAATGTGGAGCTTTAATGATGCCTCACAGAGTATGTAAAGCATGCGGTTCTTATAATAAAAAAGAAATCATTTCAGTTGACTAATTTTTAAGAGTTTTGTAAGATCAGGGAATATGGTTTTGCCTGATTCCCTGATCTTATAAAATAAAGTAGATGTTCGCAGTGATGCGAATTTTTTTTGTGCTATCTTACGATTTTAATTTCATAAATTAAAATATTTATCTCATTATAATTTGAACATTATGGGTTCTAAGTTTCTACCGGTAGCCGTTATCTGACCGACTAATGAGAATAAAATAAGGGATATTTATATTCTTTATTCTCATTATTCTTATTTAAATGTTTAGATAAAAAGCAGGTGAAATACTGCTTTTTATTTTGCATAAAAAGAGGAGAGAGAATTATGAATGAATTACTAACTGATTTATTAGCAATTATTGGAGTTATATTGAATGGATTGCCACAGGGACTTTTGGCTTTAACATTTGGATTTGCATCAATTCCAACAGCTTTAGCCTTTTTTATCGGAGCGATCGGAAATACTGTAACGCAGAGCGTGGCACCGATTTCTTTTCAGGCTGAAACAATTACCTATGCAGGAACAGCAGGAAAGGATCGTTCAGAACGTTGTACAATGATTTTTATTGGAGCTGTTATCATGGCCGTCATTGGAGCACTTGGACTTTTAACAAAAATTGTGGACTTTGTTGGCGAAGACATCGCTTATGGTATGATGGCTGGTGTTGGTATTATCTTAACAAAGGCAGCCATGGATATGATAAAAAAAGATAAGATAGCTGGCGGCGTATCTTTGGCGTCTGCATTAATTACCTATTATATTACCAGAAACAGTAATAATGCATTGGTATATACTATCGTTATTTCTGTAGTTGCTTCTTGTATTGCAAGTGCAATTTTTAAAAAAGAAAAAGAAAATATTATTGTAGTAGATGATAAATTTATTCGTCAAAAATTTACAGTTAATTCAAATGTTATTTTAGGCGCTCTTGGTATGGTATGTTTAAACATTGGATCGAATATTTCCTTTGGATCTATTACTGCAAGTATGGCTACAAGCGGAAATTATAATGTGGATCATTTATCATTAATATCATCTTTGGCAGATATGGGTTCTTCTTTCTTTGGTGGGGCGCCTGTTGAATCTATCATTTCTGCTACAGCAAGTGCACCACATCCGGTATGGGCAGGTGTTATTATGATGGTAATAGTGGGATTAATACTTGTTTTTGGGTTATTGCCTAAGATTGGAAAATATGTTCCTGCATCGTCGATTGCAGGGTTCTTATTTGTCCTTGGAATCTTTAAGACCGTGGTGTTGGATGCACCAGCTGCTTTTGCTACAAATGCAGCAGTTGGAGGAACAACGATGGTTGTGACTGCTGTAACAAATCCATTCCTTGGAATGCTTGCAGGCGTTGTCACCAGAGCATTAGGTTTATAGAAAAGGAGAAAAGAAAATGGAACAGTATGAATTGTCATTAGAAGGAGTTAAAAGAACGCTTCCTTTTATTGCAATAAACAGTGAACTTGCATTTGCAAGCTTTGTAATTTTAGGAGATACGGAACTGATTTTGGCATGTGCTCCTGTTCTTGCTGAAAAAATAGGAAAGATAGATGCTATACTCACTGCAGAAGCTAAGGGAATTGCTTTGGCTTATGAAATCAGTAAACATCTTGGATTGAAAGAATTTATCGTAGCGAGAAAAAGTACAAAAACATATATGAAGAATGTGGTTTCAGCATCCGTACACTCTATTACGACGAATGGAGAACAGCATCTATACCTTGATGGCGCAGATGCAGATAAGATTAGAGGTAAAAAAATCTGTATTATTGATGATGTTATTTCAACAGGTGAATCCTTACATGCACTTGAGGAGTTAGCAAAGAATGCTGGAGCAACTGTGGTAAAAAAAGCTGCGGTATTAGCGGAAGGTGATGCCGCGGCTAGAGATGATATTGTCTTTATAGAAAAATTACCTTTATTTAAAAAGAATAATGAAAATCAATATGAAGTAATATAGAAAACCAATCATATAATATTGTATAGAAAATAGTTGCGATGAAAATCGCAGCTATTTTTTTCCTTGATTTTTACTATTGATTCTAGTATATTAGAAGGGAATGCTAGGAGGGATAAATATGTCAGAAGTAGTGAATGTCGCGGTGGATGCAATGGGCGGTGACAATGCGCCGGCACAGATTGTTAAAGGGGCAGTAGATGCTGTTAATGAAAATAAGAATGTAAAAGTATTTCTGGTAGGTCAGGAAACTGCTATCAGGAAGGAATTAGAACAATATACA
Source organism: Bacillota bacterium (assembly GCA_023398375.1). Lineage (GTDB taxonomy): Bacteria > Bacillota > Clostridia > Lachnospirales > Lachnospiraceae > SZUA-378. Next base: position 37,312 of record JAEWSH010000072.1, read on the forward strand.
TATGAATCTTTGCAAATGGAAGTTGTAGATGCAACGGAGGTTATTGAGACGTCAGATCCTCCAGTTATGGCGATTCGCAAAAAGAAAGATTCTTCTATTGTAAGGGCACTTTATATGGTCAAAGAGCGTACTTGTGATGCTTTTGTATCAGCGGGCAGTACAGGGGCAGTATTAGTAGGCGGACAAGTTGTAATAGGGAGAATCAAAGGTGTGGAAAGGCCACCGTTGGCGCCATTGATTCCTACGGGGACCGGTACATCGCTATTGGTGGATTGCGGTGCAAATGTAGATGCAAGACCGTCGCATTTGGTGCAATTCGCAAAGATGGGATCAGTCTATATGGAAAATGTGATAGGTATTAAAAATCCCAGAGTCGCAATCGTAAATATAGGTGCAGAAGAGGAAAAAGGAAATGCACTCGTGAAGGAAACGTTCCCATTGCTTAAAAATTGTCCGGATATTAATTTTATAGGAAGTATTGAAGCAAGAGATATCCCGGCTGGGGCAGCAGACGTAATTGTATGCGAAGCATTTGTTGGAAATGTCATTTTAAAATTGTATGAGGGTGTTGGAAATACACTGATTCAAAAGGTAAAAGAAGGGATGATGACAAGCCTTCGAAGCAAGATTGGCGCATTACTTGTAAAACCTGCATTAAAGAAGACACTTAAGTCATTTGATTTGGAACAGTATGGCGGAGCACCTATGCTTGGATTAAATGGATTAGTTGTGAAAACTCATGGGAGTTCAAAGGCGATGGAAATCAAGAATTCTATCTTGCAATGTGTAACATTCAAAGAGCAGAAGATTAACGATAAGATAAAAGAAAAAATTTCGTTAGAAGCATAGGAAGGAACGAACGACAAAATGGAATTTGAAAAGTTGAAAGAGGTAATCGCTACAGTACTTTGTGTAGATACAAAAGAAATTACTTTGGAAACAACATTCGTGGAAGACCTGGGTGCAGATTCTTTAGATATTTACCAGATCGTGATGGGTATAGAACAGGAATTTGATGTAACAATAGAAGCAGATGATGCGGAAAAAATTTCTACCGTTGGAGAAGCGTTACAATTGATTAAAAATTCATTCAATGATTAGAAATACGAGAGGCCCCTTGCGGGCTTTTTCAATGCACGCAAGTGTGAGAAGAATTTGGAGTATATTAATTTTGAAAGAATCAGAAAGGAATAACATGAACGAGGGATATCCGCTAGAAAAATTAGAACAGAAAATTGGCTATAGGTTCAGTGATACGACATTGTTAAAACAGGCCATGACGCATAGCTCCTACGCAAATGAAAAGAAAATATTTAAGATGAAGGATTATGAGCGTCTTGAGTTTCTTGGAGATGCAGTATTGGAGTTGGTGACCAGTGAATTTTTATATCAATCACATCCGGAGATGCCGGAAGGAAAATTAACGAAATTAAGATCGTCCTGTGTGTGTGAACCGGCACTTGCCTTTTGTGCGAGAGTAATTGAATTGGATAAATATATGTTTCTTGGTAAAGGTGAAGAAGCAACAGGCGGAAGAAATAGGGATTCCATTACTTCGGATGTATGCGAAGCTTTAATTGGAGCGATCTATTTGGACGGTGGTTTTGCTAATGCAAAAGAGTTTATTTATAAATTTGTATTATCTGATCTGGAGAATAAGCAGCTCTTTTATGATAGCAAGACTATTTTGCAGGAAATAGTGCAAAGAGACAACGAGGGTATGCTTCGTTATGAACTGATAAAAGAAGAAGGTCCTGATCATGACAAGATTTTTATAGTAGAAGCCAAAATTGATGAGAAAAAAATAGGTGAGGGATGTGGAAGAACAAAGAAAGCAGCTGAACAGCAGGCCGCTTACCAAGCAATACTGGCTATGAAAAAAGAAAATAATAAGTAGGTGACATATGTATTTAAAAAATATAGAAGTGCATGGATTTAAGTCTTTTGCAAATAAAATCAATTTTCAGTTTCATAATGGTATTACCGGTATTGTTGGACCGAACGGCAGCGGAAAGAGTAATGTTGCAGATGCTGTCCGCTGGGTACTTGGTGAGCAGAGAATTAAACAGTTACGCGGAGCTTCCATGCAGGATGTTATTTTTTCCGGGACAGAAAACCGTAAACCATTGGGATATGCGTATGTTGCAATTACTTTAGATAATAGCGATCATCAGCTTGCAATTGAATATGAAGAAGTGACTGTTACAAGAAGAATATATCGTTCAGGCGAAAGTGAATATTTGATTAATGGAACACCATGCAGACTGAAAGATGTCAATGAACTTTTTTATGATACCGGTATTGGTAAGGAAGGCTATTCTATCATTGGACAAGGTCAGATAGATAAGATATTAAGCGGTAAGCCAGAAGAACGAAGAGAACTTTTTGATGAAGCGGCAGGTATCGTAAAGTTTAAGAAAAGAAAAGCGACAGCACAGAAAAAGCTAGAAGACGAGAAACAGAATCTGGTACGAGTGAGTGATATATTGTCAGAACTTGAAAAACAGATTGGGCCATTAGAGAAACAATCAGAGACTGCAAAGGTTTACCTAAAGAAAAAAGAAGAATTAAAGACACTGGATGTAAATATGTTTTTGTTGGAAAATAATCGTATTCGGGAACAGTTACAGTCTGTGGAAGGTAAATATAATATTGCCAGCGAGGATCTAAAGGCGAGTTCCCTGAAATATGAAAGTATTAAAGAGGAGTATGAGCAGATTGAGTCAGAGATAGAGGTACTTGATGGTGAAATTGAAAGTATGCGGACTACTTTGACGGGGACCAGCGTATTGCGTGGTAAATTAGAAGGTGAAATTAATGTTTTGAGGGAGCAGATTAATTCTGCCAGAGGGAATGAAGAACATTTTCAAACAAGACTTTCTACTGTACAGAATGAGATTGACGGCAAGAATGAAGACAAGAACAAGATTTTGGAAGAAAAGAAAGTAATAGATGAGGAACTCGCAGAAGTTGAAAAAGTAAGAGACAGCGCAAGAGCCTTATTAGTGGTTGTACAAAATAAAATTGAAGAGTTAAATAATAATGTTGAAAAAGGCAAGAACCAAATTATAGATGCGCTGAATGAAAGAGCTACTATTAAGTCTAAAATGGGTCGTTACGACACCATGATGGAACAAATCAATATCCGTAAAGCAGAATTGAATTCCAGACTGTTACGTGCAAAGTCCGATGAAGCAGAACAGGAAACTTTAATTGCAAAGTTAAAAGAAGAATTTGAAAAAATATCTGGTTCAATTAAGGAATATAATGATAAACAGTTATCTATGGAAGAACAACTTGACCTAATGCATAAAGAACTTGGGGATAAAGACCAGAAATTACGTGATAAGCAGGTTATATACCATCAGGATAAGTCAAAATTAGAGACAATCAGCAATTTGACCGAGCGATATGACGGATATGGAAATAGTATTCGAAAGGTCATGGAGCAAAAAGAATCCAACAAAGGATTAATAGGTGTTGTTGCAGATATTATCAAAGTTGAGAAGAAGTATGAGACTGCAATAGAAACTGCTCTTGGCGGGAATATTCAGAATATCGTGACTGAAGATGAAAATACAGCAAAAGAAATGATCCGTTTTCTGAAACAGAATAAATTTGGGCGTGCAACGTTTTTACCGCTTACCAGTATTACAAAACCGCAGGAATTTAAGACTCCTGAGGTACTGGAAGAAAAGGGGGTTATTGGACTTGCGGAATCACTGGTTTCTTTAGAAAACAAATATGCAAATGTAGCAAAGGCAATGCTGGGTCGTATTGTAATCGTTGATCATATTGATCATGCAATTAAGATTGCAAAAAAATATGACTATGGTGTGAGAATGGTTACAGTGGAAGGAGAATTATTGGTACCGGGCGGAGCTATCAGCGGCGGTGCCTTTAAGAATAACAGTAATTTGCTTGGCAGGCGCAGAGAACTAGAAGAGTTAGAGAATAAAGTCAAGAAACATTTACAGGAAATCGATGCACTGCTGGAAGATATTGAGAGTACTAAGAAGAATAGAAATCAGTTACGTATTGATATTGGGGATATAAAAACAAAATTGCAGGAGCAATTCATCTCACAGAATACTGCCAGATTGAATGTGATCAAGGCAGAAGAACGCAGAGATGAAACAACGCAAGGGTATGATACTCTTAAAAAGGAAGAACTGGAGATTGGGAACCAAATTCTGGAAATTACTGCAAATAAGGAGAACATTATCCGGGAATTAAAGAATTCGGAAGAATTAGAGCATACTTTAGAGGCAGAGATTAATAGATATCAGAGGGAGCTTGAAGAACAACGGGTTACCGAGACTGAACAAACAGGAAAAGTATCTGAATTTGATCTTGCCGTAGAGAAAAAATTGCAAAGGCAGGAATTCCAACAGCAGAATATAAATCGTATTGATGGAGAGCTGCTTCGTTCCCAAAATGAACTTGCCCAGATTCAGGAAGGCATTACACAAAACAGAGAAAGTGTTGAGCAAAAAGAAAAGAGCATTCTTGAGATTGAAAAGACGATTCTGGCATCCAATACATCCCAAGGTGAATCAGAGATAAAATTAAAAGAAAATATTGCAAGAAAAGAAGAGCTTACGAATAAGCAGAAAACATTTTTTAAATCCAGAGATGAAATGTCCGAACGTATTACAGCATTGGATAAAGAAGTGTATCGATTAAATGTGCAAAAAGAGAAACTGGAAGAGTCCATTGAGGCACAGATCAACTATATGTGGGATGAATACGAGATTACATTAAGTGATGCAGCTTCCATGCGTAACGAAGTGATGAATGATTTAGCTTCCATGAGAAAAGAGATTGCATCATTAAAGGATCAGATCAAAAAGCTTGGTGATGTGAATGTTAATGCAATTGAAGATTATAAAAATCTAATGGAACGTTATGAATTTTTAAAAACACAGCATGATGATCTGATACAGGCAGAGCAGACACTGCTCAATATCATAGAAGAATTGGACACGGCCATGCGCAAACAATTTCAGGAGAAGTTCCATCAAATCTGCAGTGAATTTGATAAAGTTTTCAAAGAATTATTCGGAGGCGGAAAAGGTACTTTGGAATTGATGGAAGAGGAAGATATTTTGGAAGCAGGCATTCGAATTATTGCACAGCCACCAGGAAAAAAATTGCAGAATATGATGCAGCTATCAGGTGGAGAGAAAGCATTAACAGCTATCGCTCTGCTATTTGCAATCCAGAATCTGAAGCCATCTCCTTTCTGCCTGTTGGATGAGATCGAGGCGGCATTAGATGAATCAAATGTTACACGATATGCAAAATACTTACATAAATTAACAAAACATACACAATTTATTGTTATCACGCATCGTCGTGGTACGATGGAAGCAGCAGACAGATTATATGGTATTACCATGCAGGAGAAAGGCGTATCTGCGCTTGTCAGCGTCAATTTGATTGATAAGGATTTAGATAAGTAAACCATATTTATGATTCGCAGAATGGAGATTTTATGGGTGAAGAAAAATTTGGCTTTTTTGGAAGGCTGAAACAAGGACTTAGTAAAACAAGAAATAATATCGTAAACGGGATTGATTCCGTATTCAATGGATTTACTAAAATCGATGAAGACTTTTATGAAGAGTTAGAAGAAATTCTGATTATGGGAGATATTGGAATCAATGCGACTACTGATATTTTGGAACGATTACGTAATGAAGTAAAAGAAAAGCACATCAAAGAGCCAGGCGAATGTAAAAAATTGCTTGTTAAAAGCATTAAAGAACAAATGTATGTGGAAGAGACGGCGTATGATTTTGAAAAAAAACAGGCAGTGATTTTGGTGATAGGTGTAAATGGTGTGGGCAAGACGACTTCGGTCGGTAAACTTGCCGGTATTTTAAAAAGTCAGGGCAGAAAAGTCTTACTTGCTGCAGCAGATACTTTTAGAGCAGCAGCTGGAGAACAGTTAACGGAATGGGCAAATCGTGCTGGTGTTGAAATTATAGGAGGAGCTGAAGGATCTGATCCGGCATCCGTAATATTCGACGCTGTCAATGCGGCAAAAGCAAGGAATGCTGATGTATTGTTGTGTGATACTGCGGGGCGTCTTCATAATAAGAAAAATCTGATGGAAGAGCTTCGTAAGATGAATCGTATTATAGATAAGGAATTTCCGGGAGTCCATAGAGAAAATCTGGTCGTGCTTGATGGAACGACAGGACAGAATGCATTACAACAGGCAAGGGAGTTTGGGGAAGTCGCAGACTTGACAGGTATTATTCTGACCAAAATGGATGGTACGGCAAAGGGCGGAATCGCCGTTGCGATACAGTCAGAATTAAGCGTGCCGGTAAAGTATATCGGCGTAGGGGAGACGATAGAAGATTTACAGAAATTCGACTCCAATCAATTTGTAAACGCGTTATTTAATCTAGATAACACAGAGGAAGTCGATAGCTAACACAGAGGAAGTCGATAGCTAGCTATTGACTTTTTTTGTTTGCTTTGATATCATGATTATCAATTCATGACAAGTGAACTAGCTTGTTGATTCATTTTGTTTCAAATACAGTGACGGAGAAAGTAAGTTTTTTTGGACGGTTCAGAGAGTCGGGAAAGGTGGAAACCGATACGTTTGAAGAAGAGCACTGAAAATCACTCCTAAGTAGCAGCCCAAAAGCAAGTATTTTTTTGCAAGTAGACGCTGACGGTTTCCTGCCGTTAATAAGGACGCATATGTTGGTATGTCGTAAATGGAGAATATGTGATTGATTTCATAGCTATCGTCCTTTTGCGGATGATAGCTTTTTTGTCTATTAGGATCAGGGGGTGAATGGATACCCTAATCCTAATAGGAAATTTCGCAGTTAATGTGCCAGATGGGAGAAAGTAATTATGTTGACATTAGAAAAATTTGAAGAAGCTTCTGAAATAGTAAAAAAAGTGACATTGGAAACAAAACTGGTCTATAGTGATTATTTGAGTTCACAAACAGGCAATAAAGTATATCTGAAACCAGAGAACATGCAATTTACAGGAGCTTATAAGCTCAGAGGCGCTTACTATAAGATTAGTACATTATCTAATGAAGAACGTGCCAAGGGATTAATTACAGCGTCAGCAGGTAATCATGCACAAGGTGTTGCCTATGCTGCAAAATGTTATGGCGCAAAGGCAATCATCGTAATGCCAACGACTACCCCGTTAATTAAAGTTAATAGAACGAAAAGCTATGGTGCTGAAGTTGTACTATTCGGAGATGTATATGACGAAGCCTGCACAAAAGCTTATGAATTGGCAGCGGAGCATGGTTATACATTCATACATCCGTTTGATGACTTGGATGTAGCAACCGGTCAGGGTACGATTGCAATGGAAATCTTTAAAGAATTACCTACTGTTGATTACATATTAGTGCCAATAGGAGGAGGAGGACTTGCGACTGGTGTTTCCACACTCGCCAAAATGTTGAATCCAAAGATTAAAGTAATTGGTGTGGAACCATCAGGTGCAAATTGTATGCAGGAATCTCTAAAAGAGGGAAAAGTGGTTACACTTCCTAATGTGAATACAATTGCTGACGGTACGGCAGTAAAAACACCGGGAACGAAAACATTTCCCTACATTCAGAAAAATATAGATGATATTCTTACCGTAGAGGATGAGGATCTGGTCGTTGCCTTTCTTGACATGGTTGAAAATCATAAGATGGTGGTGGAAAATTCTGGATTGCTTACAGTAGCTGTTTTAAAACAATTGAAGGTAAAAAACAAAAAAGTTGTGTCTATTCTAAGCGGAGGAAATATGGATGTCATTACGATGTCATCTGTTGTACAACAGGGATTGATAAAAAGAGACAGAATCTTTACAGTATCAGTATTATTGCCGGATAAACCTGGTGAACTGAGCCGCGTTGCAGATATCATTGCAAAAGAGAACGGTAATGTTATCAAATTGGAACACAATCAATTCATATCAATTAATAGGAACGCAGCCGTAGAACTTCGAATAACTCTGGAAGCTTTTGGAACAATCCATAAAGAACAGATCATGGATGCATTAAATAAAAAGGAATACCATCCAAGATTGGTAAGAACAAATATTTAACGATTTTTCTGCTTTCTTATGGGAGGACTGGGAAAGGTGGTCACTGAATGGAAAGGAAACTATTAAAGAGAAGGATTTTTAAACTGATAGCGATTGCACTAGCTTCTATTGTATATGGGATAGGCGTTGGCATGTTTCTGGATCCTAATAATCTGGCACCAGGTGGTTTTACCGGAATAGCGATTATCATAAACCACTATTTTCCCGTATCTGTAGGTACTTTGTTTTTAATTTTGAATATTCCTGTTATGATACTGGCAGTCTACAAGTTTGGCGGAAAATTTATATTGTCAACGGCATATGCAGTTCTTATGGTTTCTTTAAGTACCAATTTTTTTTCAAAGTTTGGCGCAGCAACGACAGATCCGCTGCTAGCGGCTATCGCCGGTGCAGTATTGCTATCCATTGGAATTGGTATTATATTTAAGGAAGGTGCTACGACCGGCGGGTCAGATATCATTGTAAAATGTTTGAGGATACGTTTTAAACATATTAAGACAGGAGTATTATTTTTATCCATTGACGCATTGGTAGTAGCAGCTTCGGCTATCGCATTTGAAGATCTGGATACTGCGTTGTATGCTGGCATCGCTTTGGTTATATCCTCTATTGTGATGGATATGGTCTTATATGGTATGGACGAAGCAAAACTAATTTATATTATCAGTGAAAAACCGGATATTATTGCAGTGAGAATCATGCAGGAACTTGATATAGGAGCGACTTTTATTGAAGGCCGGGGAGCTTATAGCAACACGAACAAGCAGGTCATTATGAGCGTAATAAAAAAGCAGACGGCACCGCAGCTGGAAGAGATTGTTAAGCAAGAAGACCCGGCTGCTTTCATGATTGTTACCAAGGCCACAGAGATTTATGGAGAAGGATATAAGAGTATTTTTTCCGAGAAAATATAGCGAACAAGTTAGCATTAGAAGAACGATAATTCGGCTGCTATTCAGCCTTACGGCTTCATAGCAACAGTTATGCACAGAAATTATGCATTCCGCACAATTTCCCGTGTGTCAAGAAAAAATACTTGACACCTTACTGCACATGTTGTAAGATAAGCAAAGTGCTGATGTTGATCTCTCATGGCATTGGTTATAAATGGGTGATGATATGGAAAAAATTGTTGAACAGGGTTTGCTGTATGATTTTTATGGTGAATTACTGACAGAGCATCAAAAGAAGGTATATAAAGAGTCAGTTTATAATGACATGTCTTTAAGCGAAATCGCAGATGGTATAGGTATTAGCAGGCAAGGAGTTCATGATCTGATTAGGAGATGTGACAAGATTCTGTATGATTATGAGAGCAAATTACATTTGGTAGAAAAATTTTCCAAGATCAAGATAAGTATTCAGGAAATTAATCGGATCTCTGAAGATGCAATTACTGAAAATACAGAAATCCAGAGGATAAAAAAACTATCTAATGAAATATTAGAGGAGCTATAATAAATGGCATTTGAAAGTTTAACGGACAAATTACAGAATGTGTTCAAAAATTTAAAAAGCAAGGGCCGTTTAACGCAGGAAGATGTCAAGGCAGCCTTGAAAGAAGTAAAGATGGCTTTGTTGGAGGCCGATGTCAATTTTAAGGTGGTAAAACAATTTATAAAATCAGTGGAAGAGAGAGCTGTTGGAGCTGATGTTATGAATGGTCTGAATCCGGGACAAATGGTCATCAAGATTGTAAATGAAGAAATGGTAGCCTTGATGGGGTCGGAGACGACAGAATTACAGATGCAGCCCGGAAAAGCAATCACTGTCATTATGATGTGTGGTCTGCAGGGTGCAGGTAAGACGACAACTACCGCCAAGATTGCGGGTAAGCTTAAATTAAAAGGTAAGAAAAGTCTGTTAGTAGCATGTGATATCTATAGGCCGGCTGCAATAAAGCAGTTGCAGGTGAACGCAGAAAAGCAGGATGTAGATGTATTCTCGATGGGCGATAAACAAAGACCAGTGGATATTGCAAAGGCAGCAATCGAGCATGCGGGTAAAAATGGACATAATGTAGTAATTTTGGATACGGCAGGCCGATTGCAGATTGATGAAGCAATGATGGCAGAACTTCAGGAAATAAAAGAAAGCGTTGCTGTTCATCAGACACTATTGGTAGTGGATGCTATGACCGGGCAGGAAGCTGTTAACATTGCAAAGGAGTTTGATGCTAAAATTGGTTTAGACGGCGTTGTATTGACCAAGATGGATGGGGATACAAGAGGTGGTGCTGCATTATCTGTAAAAGCAGTGACAGGAAAGCCGATCATATATGTTGGTATGGGAGAGAAACTTTCCGATCTGGAACAGTTCTATCCAGATAGAATGGCTGGCAGAATCCTTGGAATGGGTGATGTGTTAAGTCTGATTGAAAAAGTCCAGGTTGATATTGACGAGGACAAAGAGAAACAGATGGCAGCCAAAATGAAAAAAGGTAAATTTGATTTTGAGGATTACCTGGAATCAATGAACCAGATGAAGAAAATGGGTGGTCTTTCCTCAATACTAGGCATGATGCCGGGTATGGGAGCTAAGATGGGCGATATAGAATCCATGGTAGATGATAAGCAGCTTGCAAGAATGGAAGCAATTGTATTATCAATGACACCGGATGAGAGGCAGAATCCAAAACTTCTGAATCCGAGAAGAAAGCATCGGATCGCTAAGGGTGCAGGGGTAGATATTAGTGTAGTAAACAGGTTCATCAAACAATTTGAACAATCTCAGAAGATGATGAAACAGCTCCCAGGCATGATGGGTGGAATTGGTAAAAAGGGTAGAGGCGGCTTCCCAGGGGGCTTTAAATTACCTTTTTAATAGATTAAAAATAAGAAAGCAAGCTGAATAAGCGGAGGTGAAAAACATGGCAGTTAAAATTAGATTAAGAAGAATGGGTCAAAAGAAAGCTCCTTTTTATAGAATCGTAGTAGCAGATTCCAATTCTCCAAGAGATGGAAAATTCATCGAAGAAATCGGAACATATGATCCTAACACAGATCCAAGCACATTTAAAGTTGATGCCGAATTGGCTAAGAAATGGTTATCAAACGGTGCACAACCAACAGAAGTTGTTGGCAAGATCTTAAAAGCAGCAGGAATTGAAAAATAGGAACTTGTTGACGCTTTTTTTGGAGGTGGATTATGAAAGAATTAGTAGAAGTTATTGCAAAAGCACTTGTTGATAATCCGGATGAAGTTGTTGTGACAGAAAAGGAAAACGGTAAAAATGTTACGGTAGAACTTCATGTTGCAGCGTCTGATATGGGAAAAGTAATCGGAAAACAAGGCAGAATTGCAAAGGCAATCCGCTCTGTTGTGAAGGCAGCATCATCCAAAGACAATAAGAAAGTAGATGTAGAAATCATCTGATGAATAGGGGGCGCTCATTTGAGTAGTCCCTTTTCTTTTATGCGAGTAATGAGGAAAATGCTCTGCCAGTAGAATCATTTGACGAATACCGCGATAACGAGAGAAACTCTAAAAGCGTGTTGCTACTCGTTTTTGGATATATAAATATCTTTGCAAAGAATATATGAGAAAGAGGATATGGAATGGAAGAGTTGTTACAAGTGGGAGTGATATCTTCAACGCATGGAATCAAGGGTGAAGTGAAAGTATTTCCAACAACAGATGACCCGAATAGATTCAAAGAATTAAAAGAAATAATATTAGATACAGGAAAAGAACAGATAACTTTAAAAATTGAGGGTGTCAAATTTTTTAAACAACTTGTGATTCTCAAGTTTAAGGATATTGATAACATAAATGAGATAGAAAAATATAAAGGAAAGAGCCTTTTTGTAACAAGAGAAAATGCGGTTCCTTTAAAGGAAAATGAATATTTCATTGCAGATCTGATTGATCTTACGATAATAGATGAAGAGGACAAAGAATTTGGGGTTTTAAAGGATGTTCTGCAAACTGGTGCAAATGATGTCTATGTGGTGGAAATAAAATCGGGTGGAGAAGTATTGATACCGGCGATTAAAGATTGTATCCTCAATGTCGACCTTGATAAGAAAACGATGAAAATACATTTACTGGAAGGTTTATTGGATTAAAGAACGGAGATCGATAGAATGAATTTTCATATTTTAACATTGTTTCCAGAGATGGTTATAAATGGGTTGAACACGAGTATTATTGGACGTGCAATAGAAAAAGGTTGTTTGCAGATGGAAGCAGTCAATATCAGAGACTATACGACCAATAAGCACAAAAAAGTAGATGATTATCCATATGGGGGCGGTGCAGGTATGCTGATGCAGGCGCAGCCCGTGTATGATGCCTACCTGTCTGTTATGGAACATATGAAATCTAATAAGAAGCCGCGAGTTATTTATGTAACGCCCCAGGGAACTACATTCAATCAATGCATGGCCAGAGAATTTGCGCAAGAAGAGGATTTGATTTTTTTATGTGGTCACTATGAAGGCATTGATGACAGGGTATTAGAGGAAATTGTAACGGATTATGTGTCAATAGGCGATTATGTATTAACTGGCGGAGAATTACCGGCAATGGTAATGATTGATACAATATCAAGATTGCTGCCCGGTGTATTGAGCAATGAAGAATCGGCTGAAATCGAATCTTTTTCGGGAGATTTGTTAGAGTATCCGCAGTATTCAAGACCAGAGGAATGGAATGGCAAAAAGATTCCAGAAGTTCTATTGTCAGGACACCATGCAAATATTGCAAAATGGCGCCTGGAACAGTCGGTCTTAAGAACCCAGAAAAGGAGACCTGATCTTTACGAAAAGTATCTGAAAAATTTGGAAAACAGTAAGTAATCGGGGAAAATATTCTAGAAAATGCTTGCATTTATGGAGTGATTATGGTATCGTATTAACGTTGCGAGAAAGAGATGGTCCGCTGGTACACAATGTATTAAGAACGTCCAAGAGTATAAGGAGATAAAAAATGAACGAAATTATTAGAGAAATTGAAGCTGAACAATTAAAAGAAACAATATCTGAATTTAATGTAGGTGATACTGTTAAAGTTTATGGTAAGATTAAAGAAGGCAGCCGCGAAAGAATCCAGATTTTTGAAGGAACTGTATTAAAGAAACAAGGTGGAAGCAACAGAGCTACTTTTACAGTAAGAAAATCTTCAAATGGTATCGGTGTTGAAAAAACATGGCCGTTGCATTCTCCAAACGTAGAAAAAATTGAAGTTATTAGAAAAGGTAAAGTAAGAAGAGCAAAACTTAACTACTTAAGAGATAGAGTTGGTAAGAAAGCTAAAGTCAAAGAATTGGTAAAATAATTTGAGATAATATAGAGATTTAAGGGGCAAGTACTTTAGAGTACCGTGTCCCTTTTTTTACTTAGCAGGGATGACAATTGTATCCTTTTACGCTATACTGTTTCTAGTATATCGTTCACAAATAAACCGTAACGATATACTAGTAAACGGAAATGAAAGTGACGAAAAGAAAAATGCTGAGAAAACAAAAGGGATTAAGTTTTTATAAGAAAAAAAGAAAGCTAAATAGTTCTACTGTAAAAGAAGTATTTCATATAGCATTTTGTATTGCTGTCTCAATATTTTTGGCATTTGTCAGTGTATATGCGTTTGGATTGAAGACAAGTGTGATAGGGGTTTCTATGGAGCCTAATTTATATAACGGACAGGAAATATTAATCAATCGATTCGTTTACCAAGTCTCATCGCCTAAGAGAGGGGACATTATTGTCTTTCTTCCTAATGGTAATCGTAATACACATTTTTATGTGAAAAGAGTCATTGCATTACCGGGAGAAACAGTACAAATTAAAGAGGGAAAAATCTATGTCGATGACGTCTTGCAAGATAATATTACATATGACAAGATTGCTGATCCCGGAATTGCAGAAAATCCACTGCATTTGGATGTGGATGAATTTTTTGTACTTGGAGATAATGTAAACAGCAGCGAAGACAGCCGGTCGGGAAATATTGCAGGTATTAAAAAAGAGACCATATTAGGAAAAGCCTGGTTCAAGATGGCATCAGGTGACAGCGGTCTTGGATTGATAAAATAGAAGATTAAAAAAATAGGATAAGAGAGAATAAAGTATGAATTATCAGTGGTATCCAGGTCATATGACAAAAGCGAAAAGAATGATGGAAGAGAATATTAAGCTGGTCGATTTAATCATTGAATTGGTTGATGCCAGAATTCCCCTTAGCAGTCGTAACCCAGATATAGACCAATTAGGAAAGCACAAATCACGCATCATAATTTTGAATAAAGCAGATCTAGCTGATAGTAAGTATAATAAGCAATGGATAGAATTTTTCAAAGAAAAGGGATATCATGTTGTTGAAATGAATGCGAAATCGGGAAGTGGTATTAAATCTATTCAGGGAGTTGTACAGGAAGCTTGTAAAGAAAAAATAGAACGGGATAGAAAAAGAGGGATTTTGAACCGACCGGTACGTGCTATGGTAGTGGGAATACCTAATGTAGGAAAATCTACATTTATTAATGCATTTGCGGGAAAAGCATGTACGAAGACCGGAAATAAGCCAGGTGTGACAAAAGGAAAACAATGGATTCGTCTGAACCGCATGCTTGAATTGCTAGACACGCCTGGAATTTTATGGCCTCGGTTTGAAGATCAGAAAGTCGGTATGAAGCTGGCATTTATTGGTTCTATGAATGACGAAATATTGCACATTGATGAATTGGCAATTGATTTAATTAAATTCTTACAGTTAAATTATCCAGTTTTGTTAAAAGAACGTTTTGATATAGATAGAAATATAACAGATGCTTTTTTGATTTTACAGGATATTGCTGTAAAGAGGCATTGTTATATGCGTGGACAGGAGCTTGATACCATGAAAGCTTCCGCTATTCTGATAGATGAATTTAGATCTGGAAAGTTAGGGAAAATCACACTGGAATTTCCGGAATAGAAACAGATTATATTTGTGATGGGAGATAAGAAAATGAAATCAGTTATAAAAGAAATATTAAGCACAAGCCTTTATTTATTAGTGGTATTGTGTCTTACATATTTGGTTATAACATTTGTAGGTCAGAGAACACAAGTAATTGGAAGCAGCATGGAAACAACTTTAAGTGACGGAGACAATCTGATTGTAGATAAGATTACCTATCGCCTAACAGAACCAAAGAGATTCGATATTATTGTTTTTCCATTTCAGTATGCAGATAAAACTTATTATATCAAACGTATTATAGGTATGCCTGGAGAAACGGTCCAGATTGATGAGGAAGGACATATTTTCATTAATGGAGCGATATTAGATGAAACATACGGAAGAGAGATTATTCAGAATCCTGGCAGGGCATCAGAACCGATAACGCTTTCAGAAGATGAATATTTTGTACTGGGTGATAATCGCAACAATAGTTCGGATAGCAGAGATCCAAGCGTAGCCAATATTAAAAGAGAAGATATTATTGGCCGTGCTTTTATCAGAATCTGGCCAGTCAGTAAATTTGGAATATTAAAACATCAATAGAAGAAAAGAGTACAGATGGAGCAAAAGATTAATGTAATAAAAGAAATCTATCAGACGGCAGACGTTGCAATGCTGCCTGGATTTATACAAACTTATGGACGGGATGAGCGAAGCAGCGTAATAATGCTCGTCAAAAAAGCACAGAAACAATTAGATGCAATTGAAAAGGAAAAAAAACGTACGGAAGCGATGAAGGTATATGAAAAGAAATATGCCAATTGCCGATATATATGTGGGATTGATGAGGTGGGCAGAGGACCTTTGGCCGGACCTGTTGTGGCAGGTGCAGTGATTCTGCCTAAAGATTGTGAGATTCTGTATCTGAATGATTCGAAACAGCTATCTGCCAAAAAGCGGGATGAACTATACGATATTATTATGGAAAAAGCAGTTGCAACAGGAATTGGGTATGTTAGTCCTGAGAGAATTGATGAAATTAATATTTTACAGGCTACTTATGAAGCAATGCGGGAAGCTATTAATAAACTTTCAATAAAACCCGATATATTATTAAATGATGCAGTAACAATACCAAAGGTAGAAATTCAACAGATTCCTATCATCAAAGGTGATGCGAAGAGTGTCTCCATTGCAGCAGCCAGTATTATTGCAAAAGTGACGAGAGACAGACTTATGGAACAATATGATTCTATCTTGCCGGAATATGGCTTCGCATCTAACAAGGGATATGGTGCGGCAATACATATTGAAGCAATCAAAAAGTACGGACCATCTCCAATTCATAGGAAAACATTTATTAAGAACTTTATATAGGTGATTATATGGGACTTAATTTATCCTCTTTTTTTCATTACGATAAATCAAATACGGCGACAAGCAAAAACGGTCAGACAGTGCAGACGAACTCTTCAGAGGAGGCGTCTAATTATCGTGCCGCCATCGAAATACGCAATATGACACCTGGGCAGACCTTAAGTGGGGAAGTAGTGGCAATTCGTAATGGAGAAGTGGATATAGCACTGAGTAAAGATCTTATCATGACAGCAAAATTGGATAGAGATATCAATATTGCACTAGGTCAGACAATGACATTTGAAGTAAAAGCAGTATCAGATGTACAAGTATCAATAAGACCATTATTTGAAAATATGAGTCAGAACACAACGATATTAAATGCGATTAATGCGGCGCATATACCCTTAAATAATACGTCAGTCTCTATGGTTACAACAATGATGGAAGAAGGGATGTCTATTGATAAAGAATCGTTGCAGAATATTTACAGACAGATTATGAATAATCCGGAAGCAAGCGGGAATATGATTGTACAAATGAATCGCATGCAGATTCCTGTTACAACTGAAAATATCGTACAGTTTGAAAATTATAAAAATTACGAAAATAGTATTATGAGTGCTTCCAGAGAGGTGGCAGACCATCTGATACAAACATTCGATACAGTATTACAGAGCGGAAAACAAAGTGAAATTAATAATTTTTATCAACAGATCGTTCAGATATTTGGCGGAAAAGAACAAGTTTCTTCTAGTCATATTCAAAATAGAATAATGGGTGAAATTCCTGAACAAGTAATTATGGGTACTGGAGAAGGGAGCAAAGAATCTATCAATTCAAAATTACTTGAAAGTGATAGTACAGCCAGTCAATTATTACAGATAACAGATGAGGAAGAAGATGTTGTGTCACAGAAGTCATCAGAATCTGTCGCAACACTGAGAGCTGCAATTGATCAGAGCGGAGAACAGAAGGTAATAGAAGGAAAGGCTGGAAAGGTATTAGATACTGTTTCATTATTAGGATTGGGCAGAAATGAAAGTACGAACCTTGCAAATCTGATGTATCAGGCAGGCATTCCCATGGATACATCATCATTAGTAAAAAGCGGGCAGATTACGCCAGAAGAAGTCTTGAAAATAGTACAGGAACTGATTCAAAGATCGGATTCAGACGAAAATTCTAAAGTGACGGACTTACTTGGCAGTAAAGAATTTATGAATCTGATAAAAGGACAAGTAATAAAACAATGGATGATCCAGCCGGAGGAAGTGGCAAAAGAAGGCAAAGTGGAGGAACTATATAGTAGAATTCAACAGCAGACAGCAAAACTGGCTGAAAGTATGGCAAGTATTGCTAAAGAAAATACGCCACTCATGAAAAGTGTCAGTAATTTATCTAACAATGTTGAATTCATGAATCAGTTAAACAATTTATACACTTATGTGCAGTTGCCATTAAAAATGAGCCGTGAAAATGCACATGGTGAATTATATGTATATACAAATAAAAAAAGCCTGGCTAGAAAAGATGGGAATGTAAGTGCCTTATTACATTTGGATATGGAACATCTTGGAACAATGGATATCTATGTTGCAATGCAAAATAATAATGTCAGTACTAAATTCTATCTGGAGAAAGATGAATATATTGAGTTTTTAACGGAGCATATACATATTTTAAATGAGAGACTTGAAAAAAGAGGGTATTCCATGACATCTGAGATACTGATGAAAGAGAAGAAAACAAATGTCATGGATGAAATAGTGAACAAGGATAAAACAAATACTGTGTTATCCAAATTATCCTTCGATGTGAGGGCCTAAGTGTGAGAAGAACTGCTAAGCAGCAAAAATACCGCTGCTAAGAAGTTCTAAATCTCACACAGGAAGAAGCCTCTTATGAGTCTTCTTCTCATAGATTACGCGAACTGGGGGCGCAGATGGGAGCAGGTATGAAAGAGAACGATAATAAGAACAGAGTGAAACAAGCGATTGCGCTGGAGTATAATGATGAAAACGGGGCACCGGTTGTTACTGCCTCAGGACGGGGTGCATTGGCAGAACGTATTATTGAGAGGGCAAAAGAAGCAAATGTTCCAGTGCATCAGGATAATAATCTGGCGGATACTCTATCAAGATTACAAATAGGAGATATGATTCCGCCGGAATTATATCAGGTGGTGGCAGAGATTCTGGTATTTGTAGATTCCATGGATAAAATCAGGAGTAAAATAAAAAAATAATGAATAAAAGGCAGATCGGTGCACAGCAGGAAGTTCAGGCTATTTGTTATTTGGAAAAGCATGGGGTCCGGATCGTAACACATAATTATCGAAATAAACAGGGAGAGATTGATGTAATAGGGTACCATAAGGGGTACCTTGTTTTTATTGAAGTAAAATACAGAAAGAATAACAGACTGGGTGATCCGGCAGATGCAGTAGATTTCAGAAAACAAAAGAAAATATGCGCAGTTGCTGATTATTACAGATATACACATGGAATTGGGGATCATATGGCGATCCGATATGATGTAATAGCAATTTGCGGGGAAGAGATAGTATGGTATCAAAATGCATTTGCACATATTTACAGATAATATAAAATAAACAAATTATAGTAAAACGCATATGATGGAGGACTTTATGAAAATCATAAGAACAGGTACAAAAGAAGTTTTAAAAAGAAATTATTATGATGAAGTTGAATATCTTACTTTTCCGTCATTATCGTCAATCGGTATGATAGAACACTTATTTACTACCAGATTAGGTGGTCTGAGTAAAGGAATCTATGCTACAATGAATATGAGTTATACACGTGGTGACGAAAAAGAAGCAGTGGATGAAAATTATAGGAGAATTGCTAAAATCCTGCATTGCGAGCTGCATGATTTTGTATTATCGCACCAGTCACATACTACAAATATCCGGAATGTAACAAGAGTGGATGCCGGAAAAGGAATTGTAAGAGAGCGTGATTATGCAGATGTGGACGGTCTGATCACCAATGTTCCCGGTATTGTGCTTGCTACTTTTTATGCGGATTGCGTTCCGCTTTATTTTGTTGATCCTGTTCATAGGGCAATTGGATTATCACACTCGGGTTGGAAGGGTACTGTTGCAAAGATGGCAGAAGTAACCGTGAACCGTATGCAGGAGGCTTATGGAAGTAATCCGGCCGACATCATTGCTGGGATAGGTCCATCCATATGTCAGTCCTGCTATGAGGTCAGTGCCGATGTGATAGAGCAGTTTAAAGAAACCTTTCCGGAACGCAGAATACAAATGAAAATATTTTATGAGAAAGAGAATGGCAAGTACCAATTGAATTTGTGGGAAGCAAATCGTATGATTCTGATAGGGGCAGGAATACCGGAAAGGAATATTAGTTTAACAGATGTGTGTACCTGCTGTAATCCAGAGTATTTATTTTCACATAGAGCAAGTCATGGAAAGAGAGGTAATCTGGCAGCATTTCTTAGAATTAAGCCTTGAATTTAAGGAAAACTTAATGTTTTATAGTATGTATTTTAAAAAAATCTTGATAGGATATAATGTAGAAAGAATAGAATCTTAGAGGCAGGAGGCTTAAGATGTTTAATATTTTGGTATGTGATGATGATAAAGAGATCGTAGATGCAATCGCTATTTATCTGGAGCAGGAAGAGTATCATATTTTTAAGGCATATGATGGAGAAGAAGCGATTCGGATATTGGATAAAGAAAATATTCAATTGTTGATTATTGATATTATGATGCCAAGACTAGACGGTATTCATGCAACATTAAAAATAAGAGAATACAGCAGTATTCCGATTATTATTTTATCAGCAAAATCTGAGGATGCAGATAAGATATTGGGATTGAATATTGGTGCAGATGATTATGTATCCAAACCGTTTAACCCACTGGAGCTGGTAGCAAGGGTAAAGTCACATTTGAGAAGATATACCAAGCTTGGAAATATGCATGAAGACAGTAATCATTTTTACAGCGTGGGCGGACTGTCTATGAATGATGAAACAAAAGAAGTGACAGTGGATGGGGAGCTAGTTAAGCTGACACCAATTGAATATAACATATTGCTGTTATTGGTTAAAAATCAGGGAAGAGTCTTCTCAATTGATCAGATTTATGAAAATATTTGGAATGAGGAAGCAATTGGGGCAGACAATACTGTAGCAGTTCATATCAGACATATTCGTGAAAAAATTGAGATCAATCCGAAGGAACCAAGATACTTAAAAGTAGTGTGGGGCGTTGGATATAAGATTGAGAAACAATAGGGAGCCATCGTATGGAAAAATTATTGTATAGTAAAAAGGGAAAAGGAATCGCACTTATTATACATAATGTATCAATTGTGATTGCAGCGGTCTGCATTACGATCATGGGATTATATTCTTCATTGTCTGTTTCTGGAATTTACGGAAATTATAGATATGGATTAAATTTATTTAAAAATAACAGTAAATTTGAAGACACAGATCTATGCTATTATCTGTTGAGTGACAGTATTGATGAAATTATCCGATATACGGTAATCCGGGAACAGATGGAGACAAAAGGGGTATTTGACGGAAATAAACCGATTGATATTGAAGAGTACGCCAAACGTTATCAATATGGAAGAAATAAAAGTAATATTTACTATCGTCTGGAAGATTTGATTAAATGGGGACAATATGGTTTAGGGTATGAGGCCGACAATGCATATGACTTCGATGAATATTCAGATACAATAGAGGCAGGACAGGAATTAGTAGAGCGTTATAAGCCAATTGGCGGTAAGTCTTTAAAAAGCTATGTGACTAGTGAACAAACATATGAAAAACTCTGTGAATATTTAAGCGAGAGTATTCATTCTTTATCGTACAATTACTATCAATACAGACAATTTCAAAATTTGTATAATGAAAACAAAACAAATATCCGCTACTATATTGTAACAGATGGCGGTCAGGGAAGAACTGTATATACCAATCTTCCTGCTGGTATGAACGTTGCAGAAGCCGAAAAATATGTAAAGGGTATTGGTAAATATGTCGTGTATGATGCCGAGACATTATCTTTCGATACCAATACGGGCATATATGAAGAAGAATTAACAGATATGCTGAATGGATATGAATATGCATACTCGGATGACTATCAGGTTCTGATTGGATTAGACACAACATATCCGATCAATGACCCGTTTGCGATCGGAAAAGGTAATTTTTATACGATAATTCCATGGCTGGTGCCGCTTATGATTACCACTGTTATATGTATTTGTCTGGCTTTTATATGTTTTGCATATATGACAATTGTGACAGGAAAAAAAGAGCATAAGGGTGAAGTGCAGTTAAACTGGTTCGATTGTATTAATACAGAAAGTGGATTTATATTCGCAATAGTACTATGCGGTGCTATTGTCTGTATTACAGGGCTGGTGTCATCCTGGTGTTATTATAGTGAGTTAGGTAAGATTTCTATTTTGGCTAGTGTTTCAGTAGGAGTTCTTTTGTTCCATTTATTATTTATGTATTTTTATCTAAGTTTTGTAAGGAGGATAAAAAATAAGTCTTTATGGAAAAACAGTATCTCCTGTAAAATATTTCATGTAATACGATTATTTTTTATCCGCACAATCCGGATATTAAAAAACATATTTTTCAGACTGTGTGATAATGGAAGGATAACGGCAAGAACATGGATTCCTTATCTGATTTTTCTTATGATCAACTTGTGTTTTATAGTGTTTTTTAGAAGAATCGGTATTATGATAGCTACCGTTTTTGATCTTATGGTTGGCGGACATTTGTTTCACGAAAATAAAGCAAAACAAAAGATTGTTGATGGAATCGACTATATTAAGAATGGCGATATGTCTTATCAAATAGACACTTTTTATATGCATGGAGATACGTTGATTTTGGCAGAGGCAGTAAATTCTCTTGGAGATGCAGTGCGTAATGCTGTTGAGACTAGTATGAAAGACGAACGTTTAAAGGCAGATCTTATCACAAATGTCTCTCACGATATTAAAACACCTTTAACTTCAATTATTAATTATGTAGATCTTATCAAGCGCGAGAATATCCAAAATGAAAAGATCAAAGGCTATATTGCAATTCTGGATGCAAAATCTCAAAGATTAAAGCACTTGACGGAAGATCTAGTGGAAGCATCCAAGATATCATCCGGAAATGTTGCATTACAATTAGTACGTATGAATCTGGTAGAGCTTCTGTATCAGACGACTGGAGAATTTACAGAAAATTTCAATAGGAAGGGCATGCGGATCATTATGAATGTGCCAAATCATCCGGTCGTGATAGAGGCAGATAGCAGATGTATCTGGCGTGTCATAGAAAATCTTTTCCGCAACATAGAAAAGTACGCTATGGAAAATACGCGAATTTATATTGATATGACAGAAGAAGTAAGGCAGACGGATACTTTGGTACACCTGTCTATTAAAAATATATCGAAACAGCCATTGAACATAAAAGCAGAGGATCTGACAGAACGTTTTATTCGTGGAGATATTTCCAGAAGTACAGAAGGAAGCGGGCTTGGCTTATCAATTGCCAAGAGTTTGATGCAGCTGCAGAATGGTACATTTCAGATTTATCTAGATGGTGATCTGTTTAAAGTAATATTAACTTTTATTGAACTCTTGAATTAAAATTAGTTAAAAAATGATAAGAAATGACAAAAGAATGCAGTGGGAAGTATGAATCACGTAAAAATAATAGTACTTTCTCACTGTTTTCGTCATAATAGATAGAAAAAAAAGGAAATTTTGGTTAATTAGCTAATATAAATTATATTCATAAAATAGTAAAATTGTTATAAGATTAGAAGCAGCCTAGTTGTTTCTTTTTTATTTTTTTGAAGTGTAAGGCATAAGAATTGGGGGCAAATGAATGATATTCAAGAAAAAAAATGAAACTATTGAGAATATTGCAAAGAATGATAATGCAGTAGTGAAAGAAAAGAAAAAGAAAAAAAACCTTAACAAACTGCAATTCAGGAAGAAAGAAGTTCAGGAGGTCGATGCTGGAAAAGTAGAAAAAAAGGGAAAGACTCGGAACAAGAAATTGGGGGAAAGAAAAGGAAATATTAATGTTAACAAGAAGGTAAAAGTCGGTATCCGCCTAAAATTAATATTTGTATGTATGGTACCAGTTCTGTTTATTATCTTACTTGGAATATTTTCATATAGAAAAGCTTCTAACGCGATTATAAATAGTTATGAGACATCTTCCTTTAATACAATTACAAAAGCTTCAGAGTATTATACACTATATTTCCAAACAGCGGAGCAGGCATCCTTAACGATTTATAATGATGATACACTGATAAAATATTACTCTGGATATTATAAGCTTATTCCGGTGGAAGAGTCTGCAGCTTATAGCACAATCAAGAAAAATGTTGCGTTGAAGCAGCGTTCCGATTCAAGCATATCGGCAGTACATATTATCAGTGATTATGGTTCTTCCTATTCAACAGCAGGCACCTTAGGAAATAGCAAATTTGCCGATGTTGCCGCTACGGAAGACGGTGCAAAGATCTTAGCCGGATCAGGTACCGCTGTATGGCTTGGAAACCATCCGGGAATGGATGAATTTACAGGAACGAGTGAAGATACTTATGGAATTAGTATAAGCAGATCTATGAAGGCTGCAAATATGAAAGATGTAGCAATTATTACAGTTGATCTGGACAAAGCCTTATTACAGGCACCAATTCAAAGTATGGATCTGCCGGAGGGAAGTTATTGTTCGATTATTACGGCTGACGGAAGAGAAATAACGGATGATGCGTTGGTCGGTACCATGAGTTTTGCCGATAAAGATTTCTATAAAGATACGATAGCAGGAGAAGAGACTTCCGGTTATAAATATACAAAAATAGATCATAAAGAATATCTATATTTATACTCTAAATTAGGTGAAACAGGAAACACTATTTGCTGCGTGATTCCAAAGAGTATCATTGTGCAACAGGCAAGTGATATTAGAAACTTTACATTAGCAATTGTATTGATTGCAAGTGCAGTGGCTATTCTGCTCAGCGTTACAATGGCGGCTGGAATTGCGAAAGCAATTGGAAATATTAATAAGATCGCAAAACAGGCAGCAGAAGGTGACTTGTCTATTCAAATCAATTCAAAGAGAAAAGACGAATTTGGTCTATTATATGGGCACTTATCAGGTATGTTCGGTGGCATGAAGGAGCTGATCGGTAAAGTTGCAACAGTAACCGGAAATGTATCGGAATCTGCGCAGGATGTATCAGATGGTTCTAACGAATTGGTCACCAGTGCCAGACATATTTCTGAAACCGTAGGAAGCATGGAAGTCGGTATCAATGAACAGGCGTCAAATGCTGAAAGCTGTATGAAGAAAATGGACGAATTATCCATTATTATTACGAATGTTGTAGATAGTACAACAATGATTCAAGAATCTTCAGATAAAACAAAAGAGATATTGCAGGCAAGTCTTGGGACAATAGATGAATTATCAGAAAATGTTAAAAATTCTACCATGGTATCACAAAAAGCAATAGATGATATGATAAATCTGAGTAATGAATCAAAGCAGATAAATTCTATTACAAATACAATCAACGAAATCGCTGACCAGACGAATCTGCTGGCATTGAATGCTTCTATTGAAGCAGCCAGGGCAGGGGATGCAGGAAGAGGGTTTGCAGTTGTTGCTGAAGAAATCAGAAAATTAGCAGAAGAATCCATGAAGGCTTCTAATCAGATCAGTGAGATTATTCAAAATGTTCAGAAAAAAATGGATGGTACGGTAGGCATCGTAAAAGAGGCTGGAACAATTGTTGCATCACAGGAGAAATCACTAAATCAAACAGTAAGTGCATTTGATGAAATCAAAGCACAGATGGACTCTTTAACGCATAATATTGCAACTATTACTGGGGAAGTCCAAAATATGAGTAATGCAAAAGATGGAACAATGATGGCAATTGAAAATATTTCAGCGGTACTGGAAGAGACAGCAGCATCTTCAACAGAAGTGTTGTCAGCTGTCGATAAACAGGAAAGTACCATTGAAAATCTAAATGAAGAAGCAAGAAAATTGAGTGAGAAAGCAGTTCAACTGCAGGAGGCTATTCAACAATTTAAAGTCGAGTAAATGAATGCAAAAAAAACTAGGTTTTGCGACCTAGTTTTTTTTGCATTATATCAATTCTTCCCGCGCAGCATATTCAGCAAGAATTTTTTGAATTTTTTCTGTTGGAGTTAATACATTACCCATAGATAAGTCGTGATTCATAAAATCGATAATGGATGCCATGAATTTACTCATATCGGCCTGCAGATAGTATGGTTTTGCCTCTAAAGCTGACGGAAGAAAAGTCAGATTTGTTGTTATGACACGATCAAATGCGCCTTCTTCATAAGCTTCATCAAAAGAATCCAGTCCTTGTGTGAATAGACCAAAGGTACAACAAATATAAACATGACGAGCCTTCATCATTTTTAATTGTCTGGCAGTATCTATCATGCTTTCACCAGAGGCAATGATATCATCAATGATAATTACGTCTTTGCCCTCTACATTATCACCTAAAAATTCATGTGCCACAATAGGATTTTTTCCATTTATAACGGTGGAATAATCGCGTCTTTTATAAAACATTCCAGTATCTACGCCAAGAACACTTGAAAAATATACAGCTCGGTCGAGAGCACCTTCATCTGGACTGATTACAATCAAATGTTCTTTATCTACGATAAGATTTTTCTCATGACGAAGTAAAGTACGGATAAACTGATAGGGTGGTGTGAAATTATCAAAACCGCAAAGAGGAGTGGCGTTTTGTACACGCGGATCGTGTGCATCAAAGGTGATAAAATTTGATACTCCCATTTCACTTAATTCTTTTAACGCAAAAGCGCAGTCGAGAGATTCACGGCCGCTTCTTTTATGTTGTCTTCCTTCATAAAGAAATGGCATAATAACATTGATTCTGCGTGCTTTGCCTGCAATAGTAGAAATTACACGTTTTAAGTCCTGATAGTGATCATCAGGCG
This sequence comes from Bacillota bacterium, assembly GCA_023398375.1. GTDB lineage: Bacteria > Bacillota > Clostridia > Lachnospirales > Lachnospiraceae > SZUA-378. The sequence continues at coordinate 63,717 of JAEWSH010000072.1, forward strand.
ATTTGTGATTTACATAGCCATTAATCTTGTAGGTAATACTATGATTACATACATCTACAATGATAAAAACATCTTTACCACGGACTGATTCGGACAACATACCTTTTCCTTCACCACTTCCAAAACGAGGACATTTTGCATCTAACAGATAATTGTCTGTTGCGTATGCATGAAAAGCCGGATCGTACTTTAGCGAAAGATTTATTTGTTTTCTAAAATCTACTAAATAGTCATTTACTCTATTACCAAGCATTGCAGCACTATCCATTGCGATGATCTTAAGTGGTGCAACGGGCATAGCATTTTCAAGTTCGTGTAAATTGGGCATGGCATCCTCCAATGTATAAAATATAAGTTATAGATTTTATCTTGTATCCTTATAATTTATATCATTATGCTAGTGACACGTCAAGAAAATTCTAGTAGAATGGGTAATAGAGTTTTTAAAATAAAAAGTAAATCAGCGTTAATAAAGGAACATCTGATGTTAGTATTTTAGGAGAAATATATGAAAGATAAAGGACATGTGATACGGAGCATTAAACTAGGCAGTATTGCAGACGAAATGGAAATTGAGGAAGGGGATAAATTACTTCAGATTAATGGAGAAGAGATAGAAGATATATTTGATTACCAGTTTCTTGTGGAAGATGAATATCTGGAGGTATTGATACAAAAACCCAACGGGGAAGAGTGGTTATTAGAAATTGAAAAAGATGCAGATGAAGAGCTTGGAGTAGAATTTGAAAATGGATTAATGGATGAATATCGCTCCTGTCACAATAAGTGTATTTTTTGTTTTATTGATCAAATGCCAAAAGGTATGCGTGATACACTTTATTTTAAAGATGATGATTCGAGACTTTCTTTTTTACAGGGAAATTATGTGACATTGACTAACATGTCAGAGAAAGATATCAATCGCATTGTTAAGTTCCATTTATCTCCCATAAATATCTCGTTTCAGACAACCAATCCCGAGTTGCGTTGTGAAATGCTCCATAATCGTTTTGCGGGAGAGGCTTTAAAAAAAGTTAATATTTTATATAAGTCAGGTATTACAATGAATGGTCAGATTGTTCTTTGCAAAGGCGTAAATGATGGCCAAGAGTTAGAGAGGAGCATTCGTGATCTAACGAAATATCTGCCCTGTTTAGAGAGTGTATCCGTTGTTCCGGTAGGACTTTCTAAATATAGAGAAGGGTTATATCCACTTGAGCCTTTTACGAAAGAAGATGCAAAAGAAGTATTAGACCTGATTCACAGATGGCAGGAAAAGTTATATACTGAGCATGGAGTTCATTTTATTCATGCAAGTGATGAATGGTATGTACTCGCGGATCAGCCTCTGCCGGAAGAAGAGAATTATGATGGGTATTTGCAGTTGGAAAACGGAGTTGGCATGTTACGACTCATGCTGAATGAATTCGAGGAGGAGTATAATATAAGAAAAGATTCTTTAAATGGAAGACTTTTTTATGAAAAACCAGGCTGTGAACTTTCAATTGCAACAGGCAGACTGGCATATCAATTCATTCAGTCAATGGCTGACAAATTGCAGATTTTATATCCGTATATGAAGATTCATGTGTATCCGATCACTAATGAATTCTTTGGTGAGATGATTACTGTATCAGGATTACTAACCGGACAGGACATTCAGAAGCAACTGTCAGATAAGGTATTGGGAACAAGGCTTCTGTTACCACAGAATGTACTAAGAAGCGGAGAGACCGTATTTCTGGATGATTCGCATGTCCAGGACCTTGAAAAGGCTTTACAAGTGAAAATAGATATTGTAAAATCAAGCGGGCAAGACTTTATCAATACAATTATTAATGGTAGTGTATAATATCTGAAGAGCAGATAGTGTGTTTGCATATTGGACAAGACAGATTTTATGACAGGCTAAGAGCAAACAGGAGGAAAAGTGTATAAATGGAAAAAATGAGATCAAAACCAATCGTAGCAGTTGTTGGACGACCGAATGTAGGTAAATCGACATTATTTAATGCATTGGCAGGAGAAACAATATCAATCGTAAAAGATTCACCAGGCATTACAAGAGATAGAATCTATGCGGATATTACATGGCTGGATATGGCGTTTACATTGATTGATACAGGTGGTATTGAACCTGATTCAAAAGATATCATATTGTCTCAAATGAGAGAACAGGCTGAGATCGCGATACAGACAGCCGATGTGATCATGTTTATGGTTGATGTGAGACAGGGATTAACAGATGCTGATTCGAAGGTAGCTGATATGCTGCGCCGTTCCGGAAAGCCAATTGTATTGGTAGTTAATAAAGTAGATGATTTTAATAAGTTTATGGCAGATGTATTTGAGTTCTATAATCTGGGAATTGGAGAACCATTTCCTATTTCGTCTGCAAATCGCCTTGGTATAGGTGAGTTATTGGATGAAGTTACTGGAAAATTTGACAAGGAAGCAATGGAAACCGAAGAAGATGATAGAACTAAAATTGCTATTGTCGGAAAGCCAAATGTAGGTAAGTCTTCTATCATTAATAAATTAATTGGAGAAAACCGTCTTATCGTATCTGATATTGCAGGTACCACGAGAGATGCAGTTGATACAGAAGTAACGTTCAAGGATAAAGAATATGTATTTATCGATACTGCTGGTCTGCGGAAAAAAAATAAGATAAAAGAAGAATTAGAACGTTTTATGATTATTCGTACTGTAAGTGCAGTGGAGCGCGCAGATGTGGTAATATTGGTTATTGATGCAACGGAAGGAGTTACTGACCAAGATGCAAAGATTGCAGGGATTGCACATGAACGTGGCAAAGGCATTATTATTGCAGTAAATAAATGGGATGCAATAGAAAAAGATGATAAGACCATTTATAGGTTCACGGAAAAAGTAAGAGACACCTTGGCTTATTTACAATATGCAGAGATTACATTTATCTCAGCGGCGACCGGTCAGAGACTTCCGAAGTTATTTGAACTGATTGATATCGTTGCAGAGAACAATGCTATGCGCGTTTCGACAGGTGTATTGAATGAGATCATGACAGAAGCGGTAGCGATGCAGCAGCCACCTTCAGACAAAGGTAAGAGACTGCGCTTGTATTACATTACACAGGTAGCTGTAAAGCCCCCTACATTTGTAATATTTGTGAACGATAAAGAATTAATGCATTTTTCCTATACAAGATATATTGAAAATAGAATAAGAGATGCATTTGGCTTTAAAGGAACATCTTTAAAATTTATTATTCGTGAACGGAAGGAATCGTAAAATGGAACGTATCTATTGTTTATTAATCGGTTATGTACTAGGCTTATTTCAGACAGCTTATCTTTATGGGAAATTACATGGAATTGATATTAGACAATATGGAAGTGGAAATGCGGGTACGACAAATACGTTACGTGTACTTGGCAAAAAAGCAGGCATTATTGTTTTAGTGGGGGATATTCTAAAGTGCATTCTTGCCGTAACAGCAGCCAGAGTGTTATTTGGAAAAGCAAACCCGGAAATGAGTTATCTATATGCATTATATGCAGCAGCAGGTGCGATTCTGGGACATAATTATCCTTTTTATCTGAAATTTAAAGGCGGAAAAGGAATTGCCACGACTGCAGGATTGATCATTTCCTTTCACTGGATTTTTTTGGTGATTATTGCACCAGTCTTTTTACTTACGTTCTTTGTAACACATTATGTGTCACTGGGATCCCTCATCGTATATGCCATATTTATGATTGAACTCATAATTACAGGACAGAGCGGTTTTTTTGGGATGACACAGGTACACTTAAATGAGATGTATCTGGTCGCAGCATCTCTTACGGGAATGGCTTATTACAAGCATAGAGAAAATATCAAACGTCTGTGGAAAGGGGAAGAGAGAAAGACATATCTGAAGAAAAAAAGTCAACAATAATTGTACATAGAAAAAGACTGTGTGATATTAATTGGAACTCTGCCAAACGCAGACGGATAGGAGAATAAAAATGGCAAATATAGGAATCATTGGAGCAGGTAGCTGGGGAATCGCATTATCTGCGTTATTGCATAAAAACGGACATAAAATTACAGTTTGGTCCATACTGCAGGATGAAGTTGATATGCTAAATAAAGAAAGGGAACATAAGGAAAAACTTCCTGGAGTCAGACTTGCTGAGGAGATGGTATTTACTTCTGAACTTCAGAGTGCAGTGGAAGGAAAAGACCTGCTGGTTTTAGCTGTTCCATCTCCATTTACAAGAAGCACTTCTCATATGCTGAAAGATCTTGTGGAAAAAAATCAGATTATTGTGAATGTGGCAAAAGGTGTAGAAGAAAAAACTTTAATGACATTATCACAGATTATTGAAGAAGAAATACCACAGGCCGATGTAGCTGTATTGTCAGGACCGTCTCATGCAGAGGAAGTGGGACGCGGCATTCCAACGACAATAGTTGTTGGTGCAAAATCGCAGGAGACTGCAGAGTACATTCAGAATATATGTATGAGTGAAGTGTTCCGTGTCTATATCAGCCCGGATGTACTGGGAATTGAACTAGGTGCCGCATTAAAAAATGTGGTTGCTCTTGCAGCGGGAATTGCAGATGGACTTGGATATGGAGATAATACGAAGGCGGCCTTGATCACAAGAGGAATTGCAGAAATAGCAAGACTTGGAGTTGCCATGGGCGGTAAATTTGAAACATTTTGTGGATTATCGGGAATTGGTGATTTGATCGTGACCTGTGCAAGTATGCATTCCAGAAATAGAAGAGCGGGTATTCTGATTGGTAAAGGGTATACGATGGATGAAGCCATGAAAGAAGTGAAAATGGTCGTTGAAGGGGTATATTCGGCTAAAGCGGCAATGGGACTTGCTAAAAAGTACAATATTTCCATGCCTATCATTGAACAGGTAAATGAAGTGTTATTTGAGGGAAAGGCGGCTTCAGAAGCAGTAAAAGACCTTATGATTCGGGATAAAAAATTAGAGCATGCGGATTTACCATGGGAATAAATCAGTAAAAAAGCACAAATTGTATTATTAATTTTATGATACAATTTGTGCTTTTTTTTCAATCATGGTGCAGGAGTTGCAATTGACGTCATATTATCATTGAAACGAATCGTATGCTGTAAAAGAATATAGCCATCGGCAAGTTGTTCTGCCTGTAATTTAATAGATACATTGCAACTGGACAGACCAAGATTTGCTGCCACTGTTTTAATATAAGCATTTACATATTCCTGACTTTGGGTTTCGGCGTAAATATTCTGCAACAAAGACTCATTCTGCAAAATAAAGGTAAAGGTGTGTTCACCAACACCTGCCTGCGTTAATAAAGATGCACACTGTGCGTAATAATCGGATATATTTTGAATGATATCATTTTCTGAATAACCAAGGTCTTCATAAGTTACATATCTCGAAGAACCTGTGGTATCAGATTCGCCATTTCCATATGTGTTCGCATAAGTCATGCTAGTACCTGTACATGCAGGAAGATTGACAGACAGTCCCGTGCGTGCGTGGTCAGATGAAAATTCACGATCAGGTAAATTGAAGTAGGTATAACAGTATTTACTGTAAGCAGTACCTAATGAATCGTTCCAGGATATATCTAAATTATAGTAAGCATCTTCTAATTTAATAATATTCCATGCATGGTTTTCGCCATTTGCAGTACCAGTACAATAATAGCAGGGAATATTAAGTTCGATCATGAGATACTGAAATGCCCTTGAGTAACCGGCACATACAGAGGAGGCATTTACCAGAGCGCTGTAGGCACTTTGGTTCATATCTGCAGATTCATCATAGGATACAAGATCCATCAAATAATCATGTACATATTTTTCTTTTTCGAGATCAGAAGAAAGAGAGGAGGCACTGGCAAGGAATGTATTAGCGGCCGAATCAAAAGCCGTTTTTGCACTGTCAATTGAATTTACGGTCTGATTAAATACAAGCGTTATGGCTCTTACATCCCCTTGAGGTGTATAGGAATAGCTGTATTTGGTATCTAACCAAAAGAGTTCAGGATGGTCATTATAAACTGCACTCATTACATAGTCCACCTCATTACTGACTAGTGTGGTACATGGAGAAAATGCTGTGTAATTAATAGCAAGTGCATTCGCATATACCTGTTTATAGACAGACTGCTGATTTTCGTTCAGCATGTAGTAATATGGATAAAGCGCAGCATTAAAAGTATATTCCTCACCAGTATTCGAGGCAGGTGCATTTATTGCATCTCTTCCTGTTGCGTCATCCACCAGCTGACCGGAACCATTCATAGGCATATAATCAGCCTTGAGTTCTTTAATAGGTTCTGTAAGAGGCTCTAACTTCTCTGCAGCAGTTTCTATCTGTGTGGTAGCAGAATTTATTTTTTCTTTAACGGTATTGGCGGTATTTTCGTCAGTATGTTCTGCAAGAAAAGATGCTACCTGATTGAAAAGGCGGGAATATTCATCTGGGTGTGCAACTCCTAAATAAAGTAAAACTGAAATTCCAAAGGATGCAAATAGAATAAATGATAATTTTTTCATAGGAGATCCTTCCGTTGTAGAATATAAGAAAATATTGAGCACCTGATCCTTGCTTTTTAGTATCCAACAAATATTTTTAATTATACTTCTTATATGTGATATCATGCATTAGCATATGTTTTTAATAAATACTTGTAAAAAAATTTTAATTCTTGTTTGAAGAAGGAGAATGTCGTACACTATAAATAGTAAATAGTAAACAAGAAAGGCTTACACTATTTTAGAATTGGCGGTGGAGTACAAAATGGATAGAAGAAGAGAATTTAAAAGAGATATAAAACGTATCTTTCTTGTGGTAGGTGCATCGATTATAATGGCAGCAAATATGAAAAGTTTTGTACGTGCAGGCGGATTGATTCCAGGTGGTTTTATGGGATTGACACTATTGATCATAGAAGTAGTGAAAGAATTTTTTCATATTTCGTTATCTTTCGCAGTGATCAATCTTTTGCTGAATTCGATTCCGGTTGTTATAAGTTTCCGTGCAATAGGGAAAAAATTCACCATTTATTCCTGCATTATGATCGTATTAACAAGTGTTTTTACGGATATGATGCCAGTTTATCCAATTACTTATGATGTATTGCTGATCAGTACTTTTGGTGGTATCGTTAGTGGTGCAGCAATTAGTATGTGTCTTTTTGCAGATGCGACCAGTGGCGGAACAGATTTTATTGCTATTTTTTTATCAGAAAGATTCGGTGTGGATGCATGGAACTATATTTTGATGGCGAATGCAGTAATACTAATCATTGCAGGATATTTGTTTGGCTGGGACAAGGCGCTGTATTCCATTATATTTCAATTTACTTCTACACAGACGTTACATGTATTTTATAAGAGGTATAAGAGAAATACTTTATTTATTATCACAAATTCTCCTAAGGAAGTTGTAGATTTCATCTATCAATATACCGGACATGGCGCTACTAATATCATTGGAGTCGGTACGCATGAAAATAAGCCTCGTACACTTGTCTATTCAGTGGTATCCAGCGAACAAGTGAAAAAGGTTATATCAAAGATAAAAGAGATAGATGAAAATGTATTTGTAAATGTTGTTAAAACAGAACAATTAGATGGAAACTTTTATAAAAGACCAAATGATTAGCAATAACAAACTAATGATACAAGAGGAATGTAAAAATGATACAGGAGATCAAACCACATGAGTATAAGAATGAATATGCTCCAAGAGAGTCTAAAGCAGATGATTATGCAGTTTATTGTATAGATAACAAAATCGCACTTTGGAAATGCGCAGATGAAAATCTGTGTATGCCAACAATTGCACAAGTGGAAGCTTTGGGTGCGAAAATAGAAAAACAATATCTGTTTCGTATTGATGAATTGGCATTTTACCTGATCACGAGTGAGAATTTATCATTGCCGGGAAATGTAGAAATGTGTCCCGGCAATGTATTTAGAGAATTAAAACCTGCGTATATGGCATTCGCGGGAATTACAGCAATGCAGTTGTATAGATTCCATAATACGCATAGATTTTGTGGAAAATGCGGTAGTAAAATGATACATAGCAGACGGGAAAGAGCATATGAGTGTGAGGCCTGTGGTTTGACAGAATACCCCAAAATATCGCCAGCAGTCATTATTGCAATTATAGACGGTGACAAATTGTTAATGACGAAATATGCATATGGTGAATATAAAAAATATGCGCTTGTGGCAGGCTTTGTTGAAATTGGAGAAAGCTTTGAAGAAACAGTAAAAAGAGAGGTGTTGGAAGAAGTAGGTCTTCAGGTGAAGAACATCCGTTATTATAAGAGCCAGCCATGGTCTTTTTCCGATTCTGTTATGATTGGATTCTTTGCAGATTTAGATGGTGATAATGTAATAACGATACAGGAAGAAGAATTAGAAGAGGCTGTTTGGATGCGAAGAGAAGAAATTCCGGAAGCAGAACGCAATATCAGTATCGGACAGGAAATGATAGAGGCATTTCGTGATCAAACATATCAATAATAAATATGAATATATGAAACAAGATGATTTAAAAGTACTGGTCATGATATTCAAATTTTATAATAAGGAGAAGTAAACTATGTATCAAGCAAAAGAAGAACGTTATCAAACCATGCAATATTTGAGATGTGGAAATAGTGGAATTATGATGCCGAGAGTTGCGCTCGGATTCTGGCATAATTTCGGATCGGTCGATCCGTTTGAAAATCAAAGAGCTATGGTGCGGGAAGCATTTGATAAGGGAATTACTCATTTTGATCTTGCAAATAATTATGGTCCGGTCTATGGCTCGGCCGAGGAGAACTTTGGACGTATCATGGAGAGCGATATGCGCCCTTACCGAGATGAAATGCTCATATCGACAAAAGCCGGATATGATATGTGGAAGGGACCTTATGGAAACTGGGGTTCCAGAAAATATCTGATGGCTAGTCTGGACCAAAGCCTAAAGAGAATGAAACTCGATTATGTAGATATTTTCTATCATCACAGACCTGATCCGGATACACCGCTAGAAGAAACCATGAGAGCTTTGTCGGATATTATTCATCAGGGAAAAGCACTGTATGTCGGCATCTCAAATTATAATTCAGAACAGACAAGAAAAGCGGCAGAGCTATTAAAAGAAAATGGAACGCCGTTGTTAATCCATCAACCGAGTTATAGTATGTTGAACAGGTGGGTGGAATCAGATGGATTATTGGATACACTGGAAGAAGTGGGAGCTGGGTGCATTTGTTTTAGTCCTCTTGCACAGGGTGTGCTTACCAATAAATATTTACATGGCATTCCGACAGGAAGCAGAGCAACAAGAAATCATTTTCTGAAAGAGTCTACTATTACGCCGGAACTAATTGCTAAGGTAGGTAAGCTAAATGAGCTGGCTGAAAATAGAGAACAAACATTAGCAGAAATGGCACTTTCATGGGTCCTTCGTAAGAACAGGGTTACAACGGTTCTGATAGGTGCAAGTAGCGTTGAACAAATCAGTGATAATGTAAAAATTGTAACAAAGTTAGATTTTACAGAGGATGAATTGGTATTAATAGATAAAATTTTAGAAGACAGACAATAACGAATAAAATAATAAATAATCAGATAAATAAAAAGGTTTAAATATAGTTTTCAAATCATTTACAAAATGTTCATATCCATACATTTTTTATCAATATCCGTGTGATACTATTAGATAAAGGTGGGATATGCGAATGAAAAAACGGACTTATAGTATCTTTTTTGCAATTGTATTGGCAACTGTTCTTTTAAATTTCATAGCATGGCGTAGTACGCAGTTTTGTGATTTTTATGTAAAATACATTTTTCCATTTTGGATTAATACATATGGAAGAGTTACAGGATTATTTTCATTTTCTGTTGGAGAGATCATGATCGCAATGGGAGTCATAATGGTGATTTCTGCCATTATTTTAGGACTCCTTGCGGTCATTTTTTTATTATTAGCAAGACGTTCCATAATATCCGGAAAAATAAAAACGATATGCCGTTATTTTTATAGCAGTCTGGCTTGGGTATTTGTAATTGTATCTATGATTATGACATTGAACTGTTTTATACTTTATCATTGTTCCACCTTTGATGAGAAATATTTACAGACAGAAGCTGATGAGTATACTTTGGAGGAACTGACTCAGTTAAGAGATTATGTAGTTGCACAAGCAAATGCATTGTCAGCAGAAGTAAAAAGAGATAAGAATGGAAAGATTTTATACAGTGGCAATCTTCAAAAGACAGCAATTGAAAGCATGAATTCATTGGGAGAACAATATGAGCAGCTAGCAGGTTATTATCCGATGCCAAAACCAATTGCCACTTCTGAGTTCTTAAGCCAGCAGCATATGAAGGGATATTATTTTCCGTTCTCAATGGAAGCCAATTATAATGATGTAATGGATACAATGAACAAACCGGCTACAATGTGTCATGAACTTGCGCATCTGAAAGGTTTTATTTATGAAGACGAAGCAAATCTGATAGGATTTCTGGCATGTATTAATTCAGACGATATTTTATTTCAATACAGTGGATATCTAAGTGTGTTAAATTATATAGATAATGATTTTTATGAAGCGATTCATAAAGATAAAGCAATCTATAAATCACATGTGCAGATTAGTCCAACAGTAAAAAAGGATAATGTTTTTTTAACAGAAGATTCTTGGAAAAAAGTTGAAAAAAAAGCAGTCATTAAAACAGCCACTGCGAAAAAAATGTCGAGACAGTTCGTGGAAACGACACTTGTATGGAATGGAATTGAGGATGGAAGCCTAAGTTATACCAGAGTAGTTGGTCTTATGCTGGATTATTATGATACAAATTGCGATGTTTTTGAAAATGGAACATATCTGGTACAAGGAGAATAAATATTGATACAAATATCAGGCACCCTTTTGAGGTAATGATGTTTATCACATTTTGGGATTACAAAAATAGCGTGTGAATTATTATTCCAACAAGAGACACGTTCTCACTCGATTGTCGCTCATAGCGGTACGTAAGGTTGTGACAGATCTGTATCTGCCACAACCTAAGTGCCGATGGCGACAAACGGTCTCTTTATGGAATAATAATTTATGCGCTATTCTTTTAAGTTATTGTTGTGATAAATATTCTATTTTTTTGAGGCGCCATTTCTACACATACGATTTTTCAATTGTTAGTGCACTGTCTCTTTTTAATATGTGAACTAATCAATAGGTTGACAAAGGAAGATAGAGAATGTAAATTGGTAATAGACTATTGGTCGAGAGTAAAGGGAAAGGTTTTAAGCATCGCTGATGCGGTAAACAGGAACAGAATGAGGAACAAATATGCGAATTTCAAAAGAGGCAATAGAAAGAAAAAATGAAATCTTAGATGTATCAGAAAAACTTTTTATAACAAAAGGGTATGATAAAGCGACAATAAATGATATTCTTGTGGAAGTTGGTATAGCAAAGGGAACCTTCTATTATTATTTTAAATCCAAAGAAGAAGTAATGGATGCTATTATTGCAAGAATTGTGGATGAGGGTGTTCAGAAGGCAAAGCTTGTATTGGCTGATAATTCTATTCCAACCCAGGAGAAGATTGTTGCAATCATTCAATCTTTTTCCAGAAATGAAGAAAAAGATATAAAAATGCTTGAGCAGCTTCACCAGGTAGAGAATGCTATGCTGCATGTAAGAAGTTTGGTACAGACTATCTTAGCAATAGCACCATTACTGACGACAGTAGTAGAAAAGGGAATCGAAGAAGGAATCTTTCATACGCCGTATCCGAGAGAAAGTACGGATTTAATCTTACTGGCAGGTCAGACATGCTTTGATGAGGGACTGTTCCATTGGACGGAAGAGGAAGCAATTGCAAGGGCAAAAGCATTTATCCGAATGGTAGAATTAACACTCGGAGCAAAAGAAGGCAGCATGATGTGCCTGCTCAACATTTTTTAAATTACGGCAACTATAATAAGACGAATTAAAAATAGCAATAGGAGAACAAGGCAGAATGAATACATACGCAATGGAAGATATCAAAGAATTATTTGTACTTGGAAGAACAACCAGGGAGAGAAATCCGTTAACATTATTCTGGACGGGCAGCGGCATTGAATGCAATGTGAAAGCTTCAGAATTATGGTTGGAGGTAGAAGCTGATTATAGTATATATGAACCATGGATCAGTGTTGTAATTAATGGGGCATATGTAAGCCGGTTCATGTTAGTAAAAGGAAAACAATGGATCTGTTTATTTCGTGGCATGAATCCGGAAATAACAAAAAATGTAAGAGTTCTAAAAGATATACAGGCGATGTCGGGGGATCCGGAACACTGCTTACAAATTCATAGCATAAAAACCGACGGTACATTTGAAGAAGTCTCAGAAAAGCCATATAAAATAGAATTTATAGGAGACAGCATTACATCAGGTGAAGGCAGTATTGGGGCAAAGGCAGAGGAAGACTGGATATCTATGTGGTTTAGTACACAGAATAATTATGCGGTTATGACAGCAAATGCACTTGATGCCGATTACCATATTATCTCACAATGCGGTTGGGGTGTCTATACAAGCTGGGACAATGATCCGCATGGTAATATACCTGATTATTATGAAAAGGTATGCGGTCTGATTTCGGGAGAGCGGAATAGAGCGTTGGGTGCAAATGATGAATATGATTTTCAATCTTGGCAGCCGGATGTAATTGTAATCAATCTTGGCACCAATGATGATGGTGCATTCAATTCTCCTGAATGGATGGATCCTGATACTGGAGAGAAACATAAGCAGTACAGGAATGAAGATGGGACTTATGCAGCAAATGATATTCTGAACTTTGAACATGCTGTGACGGATTTCCTCTTTAAATTACGGAAATATAATCCGAAGGCTCAATTGTTATGGGTTTATGGAATGATTGGAGTTCCAATCAAAGATCCAATTTTAACTGCGCTTGAAGCATATCAGAAACAATCAGGTGATAGAAAAGTAAGTTTTCTGGAATTACCGGATACTACAGAAGAAACAATCGGAGCAAGACAACATCCCGGAGCCTTGGCACATCAGAATGTATCAACGGTATTGCAAAAGAAGATAAAAGAACTGTTATAAGTGATAAAAAATAAAAGAACTGTCATATGGTGTGATAAATTCACAGATATGGCAGTTCTTTTTAAGTAGTTCATTCGCAACACGCTCCCGCTTGGATTGTTACTATTCAGCATTACCGCTTCATAGCAACAAATGATGCACAGAAATGATACAATGTATCACAAGAAAAAAAAGTTGACAATTGTAAAGATGCATGATACTATCCAGTTATAGACCGACCGACGGTCGATAAAGAAAAGGATATGGATTTAGTATATGTATCAAAGAATAATATGGAACAATTTAAGGAAAAACAAAGGAAATTTCATAATGCTGTTTCTGTTCATTTTATTATGTTCCTTACTAGTCGCAGGTGCAGTTAATATAATCATTCATCTAGATGGATCTATAAAGGGGTTAATGAAGTCTGCAAAAACGTCTCACTTTATGCAAATGCATTCCGGAACTGTGGATCAGGAAAGATTAGAACAATTTGTAAACGTTACGGATGGAATTGAGGCGGGGCAGGATTGTTTATTGTTGAATATTGATGGAACAAATTTGTCGCTGGGTGCTAATTCCTTAAGTGAAAGTACACAGGATAATGCATTTGTAACTCAAAATGAGAAATTTGATTATTTATTAGATGAGAAAAATGCGATTATCCATCCAAGGAAACAGGAGATATATGTTCCTATCTATTATTGGACCTCATATCATCTTCGCATTGGCGACACATTTACAGTTCAGAGTGGAGATTTTGTAAAAAAATTTAAAGTGGCAGGCTATTTAAGAGATTCACAAATGAATGCAGCAATAGCCTCTTCCAAGCGATTTCTGGTCTCTGAAGAAGATTGGAATATTTTAGCATTACATATAGGGAAAATAGAGCACATGATTGAATTTCGTCTGGAGAACGAAAAGGAAATAAATAAATTTGCTACGTTATATAGTAATCACAATCTGGAAGCAAATGGACCAACCTTAACATATCAGATGTTTGTTTTTTTAAATATATTAGACGATTGTATCATGGCAGCAATTATTATCATGGTCAGTCTGTTATGCGTTTGCATTAGTTTTTTGAGTATCCGATTTACAATACTTACAACTTTAGAAGAAGAGTATCGGGAAATAGGAATTTTAAAAGCAATTGGCCTGCAAAACAGAAGGATACAAAAGATTTATCTGGGTAAATATCGAATACTGGTGATAGCAGGAAGCGTTGCAGGATATGCGGTTTCTTTTTTTCTAAATACGATTATCCTGCAGAATATGAGACTGTATATGGGTGGTGAATCTAAAGTCATAACCAGTATTTTTGCAGGCGCAATAGGAAGTGGACTTATCATCTTAATATTACTTATTTTTGTTAAAAAAGTACTGAAGAGATTAGAAATGGTATCTCCGATTCAGGCAATTCGTTTTGGAAGTGACCAAAAGGAATCGAAATCTTTAGGGATTCGCCTGTCCTGTATTGCGAAAATACCAGTGAATCCATTACTTGGGCTAAGAGATATCTGTAGACGCAGGAAATTGTTCCGTATTTTATTTTTCATATTCATAATGGCTGCTTTTATGATTACAGTACCAATGAATTTATATACGACAATGTCTTCAGAACAATTTATTACGTATCTTGGAGTAGGGAAATGCGATATCAGAATGGATGTGCAGCAGACTGATAAAATAGAACAAAAAGTAGATGCTTTATGTAAAAAATTAGAAACTGATAAAAGAATCAAAAAGTTTTCATTATTTGAGACAACTAACGCACAGATAAGAACGATAGATGGTATCTATGAAAATATTAAAATTGAGACAGGAAATCATACGGAGTTTCCATTAAACTATATAGACGGTTCAGCACCGGAAAAGACAGATCAGATTGCTTTATCGGTACTGAATGCAAATGAATTTAACAAGAAAGCCGGAGATACTGTAACTGCTGTCATCAATGGAAAGGAAACGGTACTGACTGTCTGTGGAATCTATCAGGATGTGACGAACGGAGGAAAAACAGCAAAAACTGTCTTACAGTGTTCCGATGAAATCATGTGGTATGTTATATGCATGGACGTAAATACATCTAAGGATATATCCTATGTGATTGAACAATATAGAGATACGTTTCCCTATGCAAAGATTAATAGTGTGCAATCTTATGTATGGAAAACGATGGGAGGAAGCATAGCGCGGATTCGTACAGCAGCAATTATAGCAATCGTTATCGCAGTTGTGGTTTCGGTTCTCATAACCATTTTATTTATAACTATGATAATAGCCCATGATAGAAGCCAGATAGCAATTATGAAAGCAATAGGATTTCAACACCGGCATATACGAATACAATACCTGACAAAAACAATAACAATTTTGGTAATGGGAATTGTATGCGGATGTCTGTTGGCAAACACCATAGGTATGAAACTTACAGCCATTCTTTTGTCAGGAATGGGAATTCAGAGATTCCGGTTCATAAGTCAGCCGTGGCTTGTTTATGGTATCTGCCCATCTGTTTTGATTCTGTTTGTGGTATCGGCAACCATAATTATTATGAAGAAGATAAAAGATATAAATATCATGGGAAATATACAGGAATAAACCTGCAGTTAGGAGTAATATGAAAACAGTTATCAAAGCAGAGTGTATCAATAAATCATATGTAGAAGAAAGTGTAAGAAGAGCTGTTTTAAAAGAAGTATCGTTAACTATCCATCAAGGAGAATTCGTAAGTGTCATGGGACCTTCCGGCTCTGGAAAATCAACGTTGCTCTATTGCTTAAGTGGAATGGATCGAATCGATCATGGAAGAATCCTGTTTCATCAGAAAGATTTATCAGAGTATGACACGAATCAACTGGCAGATATCAGAAGATTGGAAATGGGGTTTATTTTTCAACAGCCAAGTTTATTAAAAGATTTAAATATTTTAGACAATATTATAGTTTCTTCGCTGGTCACACAAAAAAGGGAATTACATGAAGTCATAAACAAAGCAAGAAGACTTATGAAAAAAACGCAGATAGAAGATCTGGCAGATAGAGATATCCATAAGGTATCCGGCGGACAGCTGCAAAGAGCAGGAATATGCCGGGCCTTAATGAATGATCCGCAAATTTTGTTCGGAGATGAACCGACTGGGGCATTGAATTCAAAAGCAATGCAGGAAATCATGGAAATATTTCAGCAGTTACATGAGGAAGGGACTACTATTTTAATGGTAACACATGATGTAAGGGTTGCAGCATATAGCGAAAAAGTATTATTCATGATAGATGGAAGAATTGTTTCTGAATTGTACCTTGGAAGATATGAAAGAAAAAAAGCCCTGTATAGAATGGAAAAAATTACAGAAAAAATGAGAACGTTATCTATTTAGTGAAAATGATAATAGAAGACCGCTCAATTTGAAGGGAAATAGGAATGAATACAAAAAAATCATTTCATAGATTTTTGATTATCTGGCTGGGAGAATTCATCTCCAGTATTGGAAGTGGTCTGACAGATTTTGGCCTTGGAGTTTATGTATATCAAATTACACATTCGGCGGCGAGTGTGGCATTGGTTACTATCTGTGCTTTTTTGCCAACCATATTATTGGGTCCGATCGGAGGCGTCTTAGCGGATCGGTTTGACAGACGGATCATGATGATCATAGGAGATTTTTTTCTATTTTTGGTTTGATTTATATCATATTTGCAATGCATAAAGGAAATATCGCATTGTGGCAGATTTTGATAGGTGTAGCATTTAGTTCTGTTTTTGTGTCGTTATTGGAACCGGCGTATAAAGCGACGATTACAGATTTGTTATCAGAAGAAGAATATGCCAAAGCAAGTGGGATGGTACAAATAGCCGGTTCTTCAAAATATTTAATTTCTCCGGTGATTGCAGGATTTTTGATTGCAAGAACGAACATAGAGACACTGTTAATGATTGATATATCAACTTTTTTTGTGACAGTGATTGCTGTATTAGTAGCAAGAAGCGGTATTCAGGTGGTAAAAAAAGTACATCAAGAAAATCAGGGATTCTTGAAGGATATGAAAGAAGGATGGCTGATTATCTACCGAAATAAAGGCATATTGTGGTTGGTAGTACTTACAACAATAGCAATTTATTTTATCGGATTCATACAGATCCTATTTACTCCAATGCTGTTAGCGATAACAGATGCTCAAAATCTTGGTATCATAACAACAGTGAGTGCATCAGGTATGTTGGCAGGCAGTATGATAATTGGATTTGCCAATCCAAAGAAGCAGTTTGTAAGAATTATGTCTTTGGGTCTTTGCATGAATGGAATTGCTCTTAGCCTGTTCGGTGTATCGACGAATCTCTGTTTTGTCGGTATTATGGGATTCTTGTTTTTCATGTCATTACCATTTGTAAACACAAGTATTGATGTTATGATAAGAAAAAACATAGCAAATGAATATCAGGGCAGAATCTGGGGTATCATGGGACTGATATCCCAGATAGGTTATATATTTGCATATATCAGTGCAGGAAATATGGCTGACTACATATTTGAGCCGCTCATGGCGGAAAACGGAGCGTTAGCGGATACCATAGGCCGGATAATTGGTGTCGGACCTGGAAGGGGAATTGGCTTGCTTGTAATCCTATCAGGTATCTTTATGCTGGGAATTGGTATATATCTGCCGCGTGTATCATCACTTCAAAGACTGGAAAGCGGAGCTTAAAAATCTTGACAATCTGATATGACAAGTGTAATATTGAATCCATATATAACAATTGTCATATGGAGGTAATTTTTATGAGTGTTCGAGCTGATAAGATTTCCGATTCAGAAGCTGAAATCATGAAGGTAGTATGGGAGTATGGAGAGCCTGTAACTTATTCACATATTCGTGCCGTGCTGACACAGCAAAGAGACTGGGAAAGTCCAACAGTTAATACGCTGGTAAACCGGCTTGTAAAAAAGGGGATTTTGATACAGGAAAAAAGAGAGGTATATTACTACACACCAGCCATAGCTGAGGAAGAGTATACCAAGGCAAAAACAGCATCATTTATACAAAAAGTTTATGGTGGTAACATCAAGGGACTAATGTCCGCATTGCTTGCTTATGGAGACGTGACGCAAGAAGATCTGGAGGAATTGCGGACACAGTGGAAAAGGGGAGGGAAGCATTTTGAATGAATTGTTCTTAATTTATTTATCCCTTTCCCTGTCTGGCTCTATGATTGCGTTGTTACTCATATTACTTAGACCTGTGTTGCGTAAATTTGGTAACACATGGCAGTATTATCTATGGCTTATTGTCCTGGTGCGCCTGCTAATTCCCTTCAGCGCTGATAACAGTGTGATCGGCGGGCTGTTCCAACAAACGGAAACTTATTTTACGATACAATATTCTAATATCGAGAATCCATCAAATATAAACAATTTGAATGATACGGAAAGCATAGATATTACAAATTACGTAAATAAAACTGCACAAAAATCCCAGACACCAACTGAGGATGCTTTTCATGTGAAAAGAAACTTTTTAGGTTTATTATGGCTTACGGTTGCTATGATTTTATTTTTTCGAAAAATTTATGGGTATTGGCAATTTATCAAGGCAATTAAAAGGGATTGTAAAATTGTAGAGGATAAGCAACTGCTTTCAGTTCTCTACACGATATGTAAAGAAATGGGAATAAAAAAGAAAATTATTCTCTGTGTGAACCAGAGTCTGATGGCTCCGATGTTAATTGGTGTGATACGACCAGTTGTGTTATTAACTACTGATAATATTTCTTCAGAAGATCTGGGTTACATTTTCAGACATGAATTGACACACTACCGTCGTCTGGATTTTCTTTATAAATGGCTGACTGAAATTGTAGTGTGTCTGCATTGGTTTAATCCTTTGGTTTATTGGATACGGCAGATCATCAACCAGGATTGTGAATTTTCCTGTGACGAAAGTGTAATCAGCCGGTTGCATACAAGAGAGCGGCAGACTTATGGGGAAACGCTGCTGAATTCGATCAATCCGAACCACCTAATTGTAAAGAATACTTTTTCGCTTTCCCTTAACGAAGATGGAAAGTTGATCAAAGAAAGGCTAAATGCGATAATAAATTACCGAAGAAAAACAAAATTTTTAGTTTTTCCCGCCACGATAGTAACGGCTATGTTGTTATGTGGTACGGTCTACGCCGGAGCCTACACCGTACCATTTACGAAAGCTTCCGCATCGGATGAAGCAATAAAACCAATTCAAATAAGTGTAAATCAATTAGATCCAAACGGAAAAATCTCTCTCGGAGCGCAAAGTTTATCTGCAGGAACAGTATGTCATATATCATTGACTTGGAGCGGGGGCAAAGATCTTTGGGCAATATGCGTATCAGGCACCGGAGTCCAAAAAGAATATAAGATTATCAACGGAAGTACGTCTTCTTTTACAATAGAAAAAGAGGAATCTTATACGATAGCTATAAGAAATAATGCACTTGATACGAGCTATGATGTAAAAGGCTCTGTATCATTTGACACAACAGAAAACAAGAAACCATCAACATCGGCGTCACTATCTGATACGGAAACAGATAGTGATCAATCTGTCGTTTATGAGAATGTAACCATGTATCATCCAACGGCAGGGGAGGACAATTTTCCCTATATTCACGATATAAGAAAAAACCACACCGCCAAGACTATCGTGGAGAGCGAAGTAGCTATGCTGGCATATGATAAAAACGGGAATCCGCTGAAAATAAAGTGGTTTAGTCTGGATTCTGAAGAAGTACCGTCATTTGATTATTTATACGATGAGGACTCAACAAAAATCATACCGGGTCAGACAGATAATGTTGATGGCGGTTGGAGTTTAAATATCTATGGCACAGATCAGAACGTAGAAAAAATTGCATATGTATTATACTGCGATAAGAAAATCATCTTTTCAGACGGTGCAGTATGGGAAAATCCAGACTTCGATACATGGCTTAAAAATTACAGAGGAAGGAAGGTATCTGTTGAACTACTAGATAACTACTATCCATATGTCCAAAAAATTGAATAGTAAGGGGTTCAGCGACGCTCCCTTTTATGTGCAAAAGTTGGTTGCCGCTCATAGCGGTACATAAGTTTGTGGCAGATAAAATCTGTCACAAACTAAGTACCGATGGCGTCAAAACGGTCTCTTTATGGATAATCCATTCACTGCCTGCAACAACAACTGTATACAGGTATCAGGGCCTAAAACACCGCTATCTAATATGATATTAGAATATTTTTTATCACCCCATACCCAATCGGAATGTGTATGATAGAAATGACTTCTTCGTTTATCAATTTTTTTTAGCATTTCTTCTGCTTCTTTTGGATTAATATGCTCATGTTCAATGGCTCGATACTCTTTACTTGCATGAATAAATACATGTAAGCAGTCTTTTCTGTCTTTCAGTATGGAACCGGCACATCTGCCTACAATAACACAATTTCCTTTTTCTACGATTTCTTCAATGATTTTCCTTTCTTCCAGAAAAAGCCGGTCTGCAAGCGGCATATCATTTGAATTTTTTCCAATTCCGCCTAAGGCAGTCTGAGACAAGTTAAAAATCAGGCTGCCGGTTGATGTTTCTTCCAAATCCTCAATATAAATAGACGGTATTTTTAAACGTTTTGCAGCTTCCACTAAAATTGAGTGGTCGCAGAACTGAAAACCTAACTCTTTGGCTAACTTTTTGCCAATCTCATTGCCACCACTGGCATATTCCCGCTCGATTGCTATGATATGATACATCATGCGATTTCGCCTCCTTTATAAGCCATATAAAATCTCTATGAAAAGTTATTTAATATATAATTATACTACCATAATATCAGAATACTATAAAAACATCCATCAAATTAACTTAAAAATTAATTGATAATGAGAAAAACAGAAATATCATAAAGTAAGAAAATTGGAATTCGGGTAACTTAGAATATAAAAAGTGATATAATGAAAAAAACAAGAGAAGAAAGGCAGATAAAAATGATTAAAGATTTGACAGAAGGTAAGGCAGAATCAGTATTGTGGAGATTTTCCATTCCGATGTTCGTAAGTGTAATATTTCAACAATTATATAATATAGCCGATAGTGTAATCGCGGGCAAGTTTGCTGGTGAAGATGCGCTGGCAGCGGTGGGTGCTTCTTATCCGATCACTATGATATTTATGGCGATTGCAGTAGGCAGTAACATTGGATGTTCTGTTATTATCTCACAGTTATTCGGGGCAAAAAAATACAAAGAGATGAAAACCGCAGTTTCAACAACTTTAATAGCTTCCTGTATTTTATCTATTCTGTTGACTGTAACGGGATTACTTGGAAGCAGAGCACTTATGGGTTTGATACATACGCCGGATAACATCATTTTGGATGGAGCGCTATATTTGAAAATTTATATTGGTGGATTTTTGTTTCTTTTCTTATATAATATTGCAACAGGAGTATTTACTTCATTAGGGGATTCTAAGACACCGCTTTACTTTCTGATAGGTTCTTCTTTTGGAAATATTTTACTGGACCTATTATTTGTCGCAAGGTTCCATTGGGGGGTTGCCGGTGTTGCATGGGCTACTTTTATTGCGCAGGGAATAGCATGCATCTTAGCAATGACAGCACTGGTAATTCGAATGAAAAAAATTCACGTAGAAGAATGGTATGCAAAATTTTCGGTTCGGATGCTTCAAAAAATCAGTGCGATTGCAATACCAAGTATCTTTCAGCAGAGCTTCATTTCAATTGGAAATATCTTTATACAGAGTTTGATCAATGGATTCGGATCTTCTGTAATTGCAGGCTATTCAGCTGCAATTAAGCTGAATACTTTTTCTATTACTTCTTTTGCAACGCTGGCAAATGGATTATCTAGCTTCACAGCACAGAATATCGGAGCTGGTAAAATTGACAGGATAAAAAAGGGCTTTCGTGCAGGAATGAAGCTTGCGATGACAATTGCAGTTCCATTCTTTCTTATGTATTTCTTATTTTCTGCTGCAATGATTCATTTATTTATGCAGGAGGAAAGTACGAACGCTTTGTCAACCGGAGTATTATTTTTAAAAATCGTATCACCATTCTATTTTGTTATACTGATCAAATTGATGGCGGATGGTGTATTGAGAGGCGCAGGTGCCATGAGGGCATTTATGTCAGCTACATTTACTGATCTGATAGTAAGAGTCATCTTGTCCTATCTACTAGTAATACCTTTTGGATCCGTTGGTATCTGGATGTCATGGCCGATCGGATGGAGCATTTCAATGGTAATGTCACTTGGATATTATCTAAAAGGGGTGTGGATTCCCAAGCCAGGGATAATTGACCAGCCAGAAGCGGATTAATGTTACAATTAAATATTTCAAGGTTTCAGTGAGAGTTTTTTGCGTACGATGCAGAAACAAATGGCATGTACAGTGGCAGTAATGATCCATGTGATGGGATACGAAATATAAAGGTTAAATAGTGTGTGGTGAATTTGGAAAAAGGTAAAAATCCAAAGTATACGCAGGCCGCAGGCGCCAAGTAAGGAGACGATCATAGGCATGACAGAATAGCCAAGGCCACGTAAAGAGCCTACGAGCACATCCATTATTCCGCAAAGTGCATAAGTTACGCATATCACACGCATACGTAATAATCCAAAGGCGATGACTTCAGGATCGGCAGAATAGATGCCAAGTAATTGATGACCAAAGTAATAAGCGGAAATACCGAGGATTAATCCAATCATACAGACCAATGCAAGACAAAGAAACAGAATTTTATTGATTCTATGATTCTTCTTGGCACCGTAATTCTGGCTGGTAAAACTGACAGCAGTCTGGTGCATGGAATTCATGGCTGTATATACGAAGCCTTCAATGTTGGCGGAAGCTGTGCTGCCTGCCATAGCGATAGAACCAAAGGAATTGATAGATGATTGGATCAATACATTGGAAGCAGAAAAAATGGCGCCCTGTAATCCGGCGGGAAGGCCGATCTGCAGAATCTTAAGCATTTTATCTTTATGGATGGTCAGTTTATGCAGTTCCAGGTGGCACAACCCTGTTTCCTTAACCAGACAGACAATAATCAGTCCGGCAGAAATACATTGAGACAATACAGTCGCAAGTGCAACGCCTGCAACACCCATATGGAATACTATTACAAAGAACAAATTTAGTATAACATTAATGATACCGGCAATCAGCAGATAGTAGAGCGGACGTTTGGTATCACCGGTAGCCCGTAGAATAGCACTGCCAAAGTTATAGAGCATAATCACAGGCATGCCGAAAAAATAGATCTTCATATAAAGTGTTGATTGTGAAATTACATCAGCAGGAGTTCCCATTAATATCAGAAGGGGTTTTGAGAATAGAAAACCTAGAATGGTAAGTAAAAAACCACTTATTAGGCTTAAGGTAATGGCTGTATGTACGGTTTGTGATACTTCATCCTGTTGTTTGGCACCATAATAACGTGCGATCAGCACATTCGTACCTACAGACAGACCGATGAAGACGTTAATCAGAAGATTTATCAGAGAACTTGTGGAGCCAACTGCGGCAAGTGCAGTACTGCCGGCATATTGCCCAACTACGATAATATCAGCTGCATTAAATAATAATTGCAGGATTCCGGAAAGCATGAGTGGAATTGCAAATAGTAAGATTTTTCCTAACAAAGGTCCGTTACACATATCTATTTCATAAGTTTTTTTCGTCATGACTGTTTTTATCTGCTGCCTTTCCTGCTATTGCTTTCTTTCGCATACGAATTATATTATATATGAAATATGTAAATTTGTTAAGAAGAAAACCTGAGTTTTTTTCACGTCGCGAAATTATGCAGAGTGCATAATTTTTGTGTATAAATGTTACTATGAATCCATGAGGCTGAATAGTACATTAAAATCCATTTGTTTCCAAAAATAGAATATGATATGATTCATCTATAAAGTCTGTAATGACTAGAACATTATGACAAGTGTTGCAGATCTAAATGAAACCGACGGGAGTAATTATGAATATAATTATCATACCTGCTTATAAGCCAAGCATGATAGTGATTGATATTGTAAGGAATATATGCAAAGAGGGGTACCAGGCAATCGTTGTTGACGATGGAAGTGGAGAGATGTATGCTCCTGTTTTTGAAAAAATAAAGGCAATAGGCGGGATTGTCTTGACCCATGACAGTAATCAAGGCAAGGGTAATGCAATCAAAACAGCGTTACAGTATACTATGGCTCATTTTAACGAAGAGGATATAATCGCGACTATGGATGCAGATGGACAGCATGCACTGAAAGATGTATTTCATGTAGTTAAGAAAGCACAGGAAAATAGGAAAAGTTTGATTTTAGGAGTGAGGGATTTTTCTGGTAAGATTCCATATCGTTCAAAGTTTGGAAATAAAATAACAAAAGAAGTGTTTTATCTTGGCAACAAGGTAAAGATCAGCGATACCCAGACCGGATTGCGCGCCTTTTCTTATGCTATGATATCAGTTTTTTGCAAGATCACAGGGAATCGCTATGAATATGAAATGAATGTATTGTCTTATTGTGCAGAGAATAGGATTGAGATACTGGAAGTTCCGATTCAGACAATTTATCTAGATGCGAAAAATTCTGCGTCTCATTTCAGAGTTTTAAAGGATTCTATTCTAATTTATAAAGATATATTAAAATTTACGTTTTCATCCGCAATGAGTTTCCTTGTGGATTATTTCTGTTTTTTTATTTTTTTCTTAGTACTACAGAAAATACGGCATGGAATACTTATCAGCAATATTCTGGCACGTTTGCTCAGCGCTGGTTTTAATTATACATTAAATGCAAACTTTGTTTTTAGAGCAGAAAAAAGAAGCATCAGGTCGATGCTGCAGTATGCAGCATTAGCAATAGCCATTTTAAGTATGAATAATGTGATATTATTAGGAGCTATCAATTTTTTTCAGATTCCGCCAATGGCGTCAAAAATTATAACAGAACTTGTACTATTTATACTGAGTTTCTTTATACAGCATTTATTTATTTTTAAAAAGCAGAAATCTTGATTTTTGCAGTATAGTATGTTATCATGCAAAGCGTATGAACGCACCTTGAAAATAGAATAAACCTATTGTTATAAATGCATAAAAGCAAGTAATACAATGCCTTAGCATCTATTTCACATGAACTTCCTATCTAGCGCCAAGCACCTGCACAGGCAGGTTAACGAGGAAAAGGGTTATCGAAATATTCGGCGGACGCCCTTTCGTATCATCCCGGTGCGAGATATATCGATAAATATGCGGGTAACTGCAAAACAAATTCGGTATAGCGGGAATATAATATAAAATATAATGAGCGATCATTTAAGATAGAAAGATGAGGAATGTTATGTGTGGAATAATTGGATATATAGGGAAAAAACGGGCAAAAGAGGTATTGCTCAGCAGCCTGGAACGCTTAGAATACCGCGGCTATGACAGTGCAGGAATTGCGTTATTTGATAAGGATGAGCAGCTTGTCATACAAAAGACGATCGGAAAGGTATCAAGCCTGATAACAAAATGCAAAGAACTGAAGAATGATACAGGATGCGGGATGGGGCATACAAGATGGGCTACACACGGTGGTGTTTCCAATAAAAATGCGCATCCGCATAAGAATGGCAGAGTGGTATTGATTCATAATGGAATTATTGAAAATTTCAAGGAATTAATCATTAAATATGAGTTAAAGGGAAAGTTATGTTCTGAAACGGATACAGAAGTAGCAGCAGCAGTCATGAATTATTTCTATCATAAGACAGAAGATCCGGTTCAGGCGATTATTAAGACCATTCATGAATTACAAGGAACATTTGCGTTTGGAATCATATTTACTGATAGAAAAGAATGTGTTTATGCAATTCGCAATGTTAGTCCGATTGTTGTGACTCATACGGAAGGAGAGTCTGTTCTGGCATCCGATATCACTGCTCTGGCAGCATTTGGAAACAGCTATTTTGTTTTGCCGGAATATCATGTACTGGAAATGCATAAAGATAATATTCAGTTATATGACCTTAACTGTAATTTATGCGAACCGGAATATATGACAATTGATTGGGAAATGAACAGTGTGAATAAAGAAGGGTATCCATTCTTTATGGAAAAAGAAATTATGGAACAGCCTGGTGCAATGAGAAATACTATTATGCCTAGGATCAGAGAAGGAATCATAGATCTTTCAGCAGATGGGGTACCGGATTCTTTATTTGAAGATATTGACCATATTTGTGTAATTGGATGCGGTACAGCAATGCATGCCGGATTGGTGGCGAAACAATTAATACAACAGTCGTTAAAAATACCGGTTGATGTGAATATTGCATCAGAATTCGTTTATGAGGAACCTTTGATCACAAGAAATACATTAGTAATTGCTATATCACAGTCTGGAGAAACGATTGACACACTTGCGGCACTAAGGCTTGCTGCGAAATACAGTGACAGAATTCTTTCCATTGTGAATGTAAAAGGTTCTACGATAACAAGAGAAAGCAAATATGTAATGTATACAAATGCAGGAACAGAAATAGCGGTTGCCAGTACGAAGGCATATACGGTTCAATTGTGTGTGTTATATTTATTATTTGCAAAATTAGCGACAATAAATGGTTATTATAATTATGCAAAACAACAAGAGTTTGTTGCTGCTTTATGTGATATAATAAGTGATGTGGAGGGAATACTACAGGATAAGAACACCATTCACAAATTAACGCAGGAAATCGTAAGTGCGACAGACGCTTTTTATATTGGCAGAGGATTGGATCATGCATTGATATTAGAGGGTTCATTGAAATTGAAAGAAGTGTCGTACATTCATGCTGAGGCATATTCCGCTGGTGAACTGAAACATGGAACGATTGCATTGATAACTGAAAAAACACCTGTCATTGCTGTTATGACGCAGAAGAAGGTACGTGCAAAGACAATGTCAAATGCAATTGAAGTAAGGGCAAGAGGTGCCAGGGTGATTTTGATTGTTGCCGGAGAGCTGGAAGATAAAACAGGTTGGAATCAGGTATACCATTTGCCGGAAAGAGATGATATCTTTATGACATTCAGTACAAGTGTAGTGATGCAGTTAATTGCATATTATGCTGCACTTGATAAAGGTCTTGATGTTGATAAACCAAGAAACCTTGCAAAAGTAGTTACAGTAGAATAAGAAGTGAATGGAAATAGATGCATAGAAATTGAGTTTTTATGCATTTATAACAATAGGTGCATTACGAGACAAACTGTTGTATATGCGGCCAGCGACCGCAGATAGGAGCATATATGGATATTGGAATGCCTACGTTAATGGAGCATGGAAGTTTAGAGGAATGCATAGCTCTATGTAAAAAATTACATATGAATTTTATTGAACTGAATATGAATCTATTAGAATTCCAAGCAGACAGAATTAATGCGGATAAATTAAATGCAATCAGGGAAAAAGAGGGAATTTACTTTACGTTTCATTTGGACGAAAATCTGAATGTGTGTGATTTGAACCAGAAAGTGGCAGATGCCTATTTTAAGACAGTAATGGAAACAATTACAGTCGCGAAAAAAATAAAAGCGCCGATCTTGAATATGCATATGACAAACGGTGTTTACTTTACACTTCCAGAAAAAAAAGTATATGTATTCAGCCAGTATTACAATCGTTATATGAATAAACTCTGTAAATTCAGGGACAGATGTGAGAGAGCGATCGGGTCTTCAGATATAAAAATATGTATTGAGAATGCAGAAGGTTTTCAATCTTTTGTGAGAGACGGAATTGAACTTTTGTTGGAGAGTAAAGTCTTTGGACTTACTTTTGATATAGGACATAACTATCTTGCAAAAAAAAAGGATGAGCCTTTTATCATGCAGCATAGCGACAGATTGTTACATATGCATTTCCATGATGCGATAGGAAAACAGGATCATTTACCGTTAGGCCAGGGCGAAATCTCTTTGAATAAAAAGTTCATACTTGCGAAAGATTGCAATTGTCGAATTGTCTTTGAATCAAAAACAGCAGATGGACTAAAAGAAACAATTGCAAAATTGCCACAATTTGATTGCTTTTAAATCCGGTTTATCGTAACATACTATTGTTAGTAAGCTTAAGAGAAGGGAAACAGACATGATCGGATTAGAACAAAATTTCACCAGTACCAATGAATATGTTGCATCAGAACAATTAATGGCAAGTGTAAATATTGCGATTGCTTTACAAAAACCGTTATTGATCAAAGGAGAGCCTGGAACGGGAAAAACCATGCTTGCAGAAGCGATCGCGAAATCGCTCGGTAAAAAATTAATTATCTGGAATATTAAATCTACAACAAAGGCACAGGATGGTCTGTATGTATATGATACGATTCAAAGATTGTATGATGGCCAGTTTGGTGAAGATGGAGTAGATGATATCGCAAAATATATTAAATTAGGTAAACTAGGCGAGGCATTTGATGCAGATGAGCAGGTAATCTTATTGATTGATGAGATTGATAAGGCAGATCTTGAATTTCCAAACGATCTGCTATGGGAATTAGATCAAATGGAATTTTATATAAACGAAACAAAACGGACAGTAAAAGCAAAACAGAGGCCTATTGTTATTATTACTTCAAATGCAGAAAAGGAGCTGCCGGATGCCTTTTTAAGAAGATGCATTTTCCATTTTATTGATTTTCCGGATGAAGCATTGATGGAAGAAATTGTTAAGACACATTATCCGAACGTAGAAGAGAATGTATTGAAACAGGCGATGGAAGCATTCTACTGGATTCGTTCTTTAAGAGACATCCGTAAGAAACCAAGCACATCAGAGTTGATAGACTGGGTGAATGCCCTTCTGAAAAGCGGAATTTCGGCAGAGAAGATTAAAGAAGAGCTTCCGTTTCTAGGAGTTGTCATAAAGAAAGACGAAGATCTTGAGACTGTAAAACACAGTGTGAATTAGAGACAGGAGTATGCATGTTTAGCAACTTTTATGATACATTAAAAGCAAAAGGATTGAATCCTACACTAAGTGAATGGCTTACTTTGCAGGAAGCACTTGATAAGGGGTTAGCAAATAGCAGCCTGACACAATTCTATTATATTGCCAGAATGATACTGGTGAAAACAGAGACGAATTTTGATAAATTTGATATGGCTTTCGAAGAATACTTTCATAAAAAAGCATCTGCAGAGGATTTGACGGACCGTATGCTCCGATGGTTGGACAAATCGGAAATGAGCGATGCCTTACAGGAATCTGAGAAGCAGTGGCTGAATAAAGTGGAAGAGATCAAAATTGACAAAGAAGATGTGGAAGAAAAATTTAGGCAACGCTTAAAAGACCAGGACAGCGAACACAATGGAGGTTCTCATTGGATCGGTACCATGGGAAAAACGTCCTTTGGTAATACCGGCGGCAATATCGGCGGTGTTCGTGTAGGTGGAAAAACAGGATACCAGTCAGCTTTTGAAGTGATCGGAGAGAGAAAATACAGAGATTTCCGTGATGACAGAGTGCTAGATAACAGACAGTTCCAACTGGCATTTCGAAGACTGAGACAGTTTTCAGCAAAGCTTGATGTACCAAAATCGGAGCTGGACTTGAATGGAACCATAGATAAGACCTGTAATAACGGCGGGTATCTTCAAATTGTAATGGAAAAACCGAGAAAGAATTCCGTAAAACTCTTATTAATTATGGATTCAGGTGGGACAATGATTCCCTATTCCAGTCTGATGAATGACCTATTTCAGGCAGTCAATAAGTCGAATCACTTTAAAGATGTAAAATGTTATTATTTTCATAATTGTATCTACAGTAAAGTCTATCAAACACCAGAATGTGAGAATGGTGACTGGGTGGATACGGAGTGGCTGTTTCATAATCTCAGTAAGGATTATAAAGTGATTATCGTAGGAGATGCAGCAATGGCTCCGGAAGAGCTTTACTCAAAGACAGGAAATTACCGTGGACCAAATGATGGCTATAGTGGTATGGAGTGGTTGATGTTTATGAAACGCCACTACAAGAAGATAGTATGGATGAATCCAAAGATGGCCCCGGGTAACGCCCCATGGAGAGAAGCTGAGACTGCAATCAAAGAAGTATTTCATATGTATAAATTAACGATAGATGGTTTAAACCGGGCAATGCTCGACCTTATGACCAATAAGTAAGATAATAGAATGGCAGAAAGAGATATTGAACAGGCTTTATAGATGGAATGAAGGCAGAGATATCAATAAATATTGGCGTAAAGATGATACTGCCTACGAGGAATACTGGAATTGCAGAAATCAATATATACTTTTTTTGTATGATACAGCTGAATAAAAATACAAAAAGTATGACCATTAGATCATAAAGAAGTATTATAATTATTTCCATCCAGGCGCGATCCATGATACCTGCAAAAAATAAACAGAATAATCCGACCAGGCTCATGAGAGATGTTGGGATTGTAATAGAGAGAATCTGTAAGTGATAAATAGCACGCTTTGTGCGATTATTATATACATGATTCTCTTTGTCGTTGTAGAAATGGATACATCCACAGAACGCAGATAAAAATATAAAAAGTGAAACAAATCCACGAATCGGTGCAATCAGAATATATTTTGCGGTAACTTCTTTTTGATATGTGGATTTGTAGATGAAGTGGAATGTTGAACCATCCGTTAAATGGCTGCGATAATCTTGTGCCGCCTTATCAATATAAAGATCTGCAGACTTAATAGAACCAAGTGCTGGTAAGGGGCTATCGTTGCGTATAAAATTTTGTAATAGATGGAGCGTATATTCTTCAAAAAGTTCAGAGTAGACTACCTCATTAATAACATTGGTCAATGTGCTGGAAGGAGAGACAACTACCTGAATCAGATTATTTTTTTGATTGGCATCCAAAGAACGATAGAGCGTAGAAGGAATCAGATAGCCACATTCAGCGCGCCCTGATGAAACATCCTGGTAGAGAGATGCTTCATCAGCGCATTGATAAAAATATAGATTTCCCTCTCTTTTTATCAATTTTTCAATCAGAGAATCCACAGTATCAGAATCAGAGTAAAGGGCTACATGGATAGAGGTATCACGATTCGCATTCATTTGGGAGAAGACATAGGTGAAGCATGGCAGCAGAATAAGAAGCAGACAAAAAGAGATTTGTTTTAACTGTCTTTTCGTAAAATATAGAAGATAAATAAAAAAACTTTTCATGTGCAGCTCCATTCTTTCAGCTCTTATAGAATCGGAATTCAAATCTAAAACTTACTGATGTTTAAGGGAATACTGGCGCCCGACATCCGCAATCCACAAAAATAAAATGCTATAGATGAAAAGCGTACGATTACCTTGTGCAGAAGGTGTATCTGAAAGGATCATAGTTGTTTTATGAAAAGCATCGGTTGTTGGCAAATGCATACTGATCCATGTCAATGAATTCGGAAAAAATGCGGTTGGTATAAAAGCACCGGACAAAAATAAAAACAAAAGAGAAGAAATTGTCAACACTAAAATACCGGTAGCTGTTGTCGGAGTGATTCGATAAATCATTACTGTGTAGGAAGAAATAAAAGCAATTAAAATACTACATGACAACAAAGGTATATGGCTAGAAGCTGTAACTGGGTAAGTGGTATGGTTTAATACGGACATCAGCAGGAATATCAGGATACAAATTATATAATAAATCAAAAAAGTACAAAGCCATTGAATCAAAATGATAAAATAAGAAGGAATACGAATTGCCTTTATTTGTTGTAAAAATGCTTTTGGTTCATTGGTCAGAAAGGTACTGCATACACTTCCGGATAGAAACAGTATAAGTAAAACTGCAGAAGCAGAGTAATAAGTAATGACTGAAACCGTGCCGGTTGCAGAAGTGCTTTTTATCTGAAAGATACGGTCTCTGGCAAGGGCATAACGAAGATTTGTACGATTGATGGCATCGTAGCTTTCCTGTAGATATGCCTGCAATCCTTCCGCAACATAGAGGTCAGTAATCGTATAGATGTCTGCCTGTGCAGAACTTAGAATTTTTGCGCCTGCCCTGGTTAATTCCTGCAAAAGCAGTGTAGAGAGGGAAGAAGATTTTGCAAATACAATTTGAATCGGGCTGTTTGTACCATCCAGAATTTGTTCGATCATGTTGTCGGGAACGATCATAACAGCAACTGCTTTTTCCATTGCCAGGTCTGCATAGGCAGTTTCTTTATCAGCTATTTGAAAAGTAAACATATCTTTTGTGCTCTGCATATTACGGACAAGGTCAATGACTGAGGCGGAAGACGATGAATTTTCAGATAAAACGATATCGATCTTTATGGTATCAAAGTCAGAATCAGGATATAGAAGTTTTACTCCACAAAAAGCAATGGTACCGATAATGATAGACAGAACCATTGAGCCAGTCAGTATTTGAGGGAAAGCGTGAATTATTTTTTTAAATTCTAATAAAATATAGGATATCAGAAACCGCGATCTTTTCATATCATTTCCCATCTAGTTATGAATTAAGGATCCAAGTGTGGAAGAATAAAAATTACGAATTGCCTCATAGACAAATCCATAAAAATCATCTTCAGACATCTCTAGAACCGGACGTAATGTTTCAGTCGGTGCGGAGACTTCAGTCTGCAGGGTTTCAAAGGTATAATCGCCTGTCAGGCTGAGGCTGGCAGAAAAATAGGAACTTGCAAAGTCCGCATGATCGATATCCAGAAAGATACCTTTTCCGGCATTTATACTTGTAAGTGAACCAGTGATATCTAAGTTCATGAGCGTGTTTTTGTCTTTATTTGCATCTGAATGAAATGTTAGTGCACCGTTATTTGTATTAATCGAATAGTTCATTGCGGCATCTACAACTTTATCACTGGAAGAATTGTCAATGGTATGCATGGATGCGGTATAAGATTTTTCATAAATATTTTCTTTTGTTTGAGAGGTACTATTACATATAATAGATCTTTGAAGACCATTTGTATCTTTCATAGTAATAACAGAGCGAATGATGTCAGAGGGATGCTTTTCGCCGGTCCAATCAATGGAAGCAGTGACAGTGCTGGATATTCCATCTAGCAGATATTCAGATGTATGCACACATTTCACCATTGTATCGGATTTGGGGTCAACATAGACAGTGCATACAAAGTCTTCTGGAAGGTCAATAGTTCCGAGATGCTGTTCGAGCAGGTACCGCAGTTCCTCATAAGCAGATTCTGATTCATGAACCGATAAATAGAATAGATTGCCGATTGCTTTTTCGATATGTTCCCGTGGAATGGTGATTTCATATCCTTTGGCAGAAACAGATTTCTTACCGACCTGAATGGTATCCCCGTTTACTTTCTTAACCGTCATTGCTTCATAGAGGGCCTTGTTATCTGCAGTATAATATTCGTTATACAATTCAAGAAAATTTTTATCTGAATATGGTGTACTAAAAAGATTAAAATTTATATTTTGGTCAAGCATCTTGTTTTTCAGTAGTGTACAAAGGTAAGACTGGTTATAGTCTTCAGCAAGGGTCGTTGTGTTGAAAGAGAGACACCCATCATAAAGAGCAGGGCATTCAAGCCCAAAGGTATCGTCCAATGCATATGCATTCGCATTTAGAATAGTAGAACCAGCGCAGATAAAATCAATGGCACTGTCTGCTTTTTTATCTGGATAATCTACACGCGTCTTAAATGAGACACTGGGCGCAAGAGCAAGAAAATCTCTGTAGTTCGTATTTTGTATGTGTTCAAAGGTATAATCTTCAAGTGCGAGATTACAAGTTGACTGATAGTGTCCATCAGCGAGAATGGCGCGTAATTCCTTTATAGGAAGATAATCCTGGGCGGTAGTGTCAACATTGGTCAAAGTATTTTTGACGGCCTTGAGTACAGCTGCTTTGGGAGAGCGGAAGATTGTGAGGAAGGCAAATGTGCCAATACAAAAAATTGCTGATAAAACCAAAACTGAGATCAGGATTCTGGTTCTTTTTTGCTTATTTGAATACTCCGGTATCGAAGTGATATCTTGTGTGAGATTGCTGTTCTCCGATGTTTGACTGTTCATAAAAACTCCTTTTCTGATAACAAGATTGTGTAACAATGTATTTTAGTGATCAGTAAGCTGTGATAATAGTTCCGTCCCCCTAATAGCTGGTGAAATTGCATGTAGTTTTCCTTGTTTTAATACATATAAAAATTGACAAAAATCTAATTCGGATTCTTCATGGGTTGTAAGAAGAATGGTTCCTCCCTGCTTTAGGTAAGCAGATAAATAAGTATGAATATCATGTTTGCATACAAGATCCAGTGCTGCGCTTGGTTCATCCAAAATGAGAAGTTCAGGATGAGATGCAAGTGCAATTGCAATGCTGATTCTCTTTTTCATACCACCGGATAATTTATGAACCGGCGTATGTAAACATTCCGAAATGGAAAGTACAGAAGGAAAGCCATTTTGCAGATCTTCCGATAAAGAATAGGATGTACCTGCATACCATAAAGATAAATTATCTTTTACCGTCAGTTCAGGGATGAGTGGATTTTCCTGAGGCACATATCCGATATATCTGCATATCGTCTTAGGATGTTTACGGGCATTTATCTGTTTGAGAAAATAGGAACCGGAAGCGGGAGATAATGTACCTGCCAGGACAGATAATAAAGTTGATTTTCCACAACCATTGGCACCCACGATACCAACACAGGAACCTTTTTGAATATGAAAAGTGATATCCTTCAGGACTGCTATTTTTTTATATGAAAAATTAAGATTTTCTACAGTAAGCATAGTACAAATCCCTTCTGCCAATGTAACAGCGTAGCGAAATTGTTGATTGCATTTCCATCTATGTATCTAAACATAAGTATTTTAACAAGAAAAGGTATATTTTACAATGATTCTGTGGTAAAACTATATGGAAACAAAATACAGGCAGAAAGAAGAATTAGATGACACAATCGCATAAACAAGATGATAAATTTATTATGATGACAACAGAACCGGTGGAAAGGCTGGTATGCAGATTAGCGCTACCAACGATTATCAGTATGCTGATTACAGCATTCTATAATATGGCAGATACCTATTTTGTATCAAAAATAGGAACAAGCGCAGCCGGGGCAGTCGGTGTCGTTTTTTCCTTTATGGCAATTATCCAGGCAACAGGATTCTTATTTGGTCATGGCTCCGGGAATTATATTTCGAGGAGACTTGGGGCAAAAAAGCCGGAAGAAGCGGAAGAAATAGCTGCAACAGGATTTTGTTCGGCATTTCTAATGGGTATTTTAATGGCAGTGATCGGACTGTTTCTGATAAATCCTTTGGTTCATTTTTTAGGAGCGACGGATACCATTGCACCGTATGCAATTGCATATTTAAAATATATTTTAATCGGAGCTCCGTTCATGATGTCTTCCCTGGTATTAAATAATCAATTGCGATTTCAAGGAAATGCAGCATATGGAATGATTGGTATCTGTACAGGTGCAGCATTGAATATTATTTTAGATCCATTACTTATTTTTACATTTCATATGGGCATTGCAGGAGCTTCGATTGCGACTTCGATCAGTCAGTTCATTAGTATGTGCATTCTTTTTATATTGTGTAATCAAAAGGGAATTG
Organism: Bacillota bacterium; assembly: GCA_023398375.1. GTDB lineage: Bacteria > Bacillota > Clostridia > Lachnospirales > Lachnospiraceae > SZUA-378. The sequence continues at coordinate 99,473 of JAEWSH010000072.1, forward strand.
TAAAGATCCTATTTCATAAATTCCATCCTTCCATCAATAACCTTACAGAAATATTGAGAGGCGGGTTACCTTCCTTATTCCGGCAGGGAATTGCCAGTATTGCGACCATTAGCCTGAACCAATTCGCAGGTGCTTATGGTGATGCCGCAATTGCCGCAATGTCTATTGTATCAAGAGTCGGTATGTTTGCAGGATCTGCATTAATTGGTTTTGGGCAGGGATTCCAACCCGTATGCGGATTTAACTATGGAGCAAAACTATATGAACGGGTGCAGCGTGCTTTTTTATTTTGCTGCAAAGTAGCTTCTGTTGTATTAGCAGTATTAGCAGTTTTAGGCTTTTGCTATGCAAGTCAGATTATTTCTATTTTTAAAACGGGAGATACAACAGTAACAACAATTGGAATGTCTGCGTTAAGATGGCAATGTCTGACGTTACCGCTCATGGGTATTATTATTCTGTGTAATATGATGTTGCAGACCATTGGAAAGGCTCTGAAAGCAAGTATAGTAGCATTGGCCAGACAGGGATTATTCTTTATTCCGGTGCTGTTACTATTGGCGCCTACGTTAGGGTTGCTCGGAATTAAGATCGCGCAGCCGATATCTGATCTGTTGGCTTTTATGATATCAATACCTTTGGCGGTCAGTGAACTGCATGAAATGAATAGAAAAACAGAGAAGAAATAGGAGGCATGTGATGGCGGATATAATTATTACAAGTATCATTATAATATGCATCATAATAATTTTTTATCATCACAGAAAAAGAAAAAAATTGGGAAAGCATGGTTGTTGCAGCGATTGTACTTCCTGTATCCAGGGAGAATGCACCGATTATCCAGAAAATAAGGAAACTGAATAATGACAGATTTGAATGAATAGTAATCTGGAATAGTGCAAATTACCAAATTTTACTAGACAAAATTTCTTATGTAGGGTATTCTGATTATAATTGTTTATGCAATGATTAAACATTCTGCTGAACATGAAACAAAAATTCTAATGAGGAGAGTACTATGGCAAAAGGGAAAAGATATGTGAGAGAGGAACAACTAAACAAACCAGAGGATTTCGTAACATTTATCATGAATGATTACTTATCCAAAAATGGTTTTAAACAAAAACAGGTAAAAGGTGAATGGGTATGGCAGGAAGGCGTTGGTATGTTATCAGTTCCAAAATTCCTGAAATATTCTTATGAAAATGGTGTACTTCATTTAGAAGCATGGATTAAAACAGCGTGGCTTCCGGGTGTATATGGAAAGGACCAAGATCTTGATGGTTTTACCGCAGCAGTTCCGAAACAAAGCTATAAAAAAGAAGTTCAAACGGTAATTGATGTTCTATATCAGCCAATACCGGAAAATAATACATATGGCTTGGATGAAAACGGAAATACGATCAATAGTCCAATTCAGGTACAAACTTATGATACAAAGAATAAAGCAGTCACAGGTTTTATTTGTTCTCTTGTATCTTTGGCAGCAATGCTTTTTAATATTTATTTAGGTATCATCTTAGCATGCATCGGAATCGTAAGCTCCAAAAAAGGGATGACATCCAACAAGAAAGGTCTTGCTACAGCAGGATTTGTAATAGGAATCATTTCAATTGTATTATGTATCATAATCGCTATTCTTGCAATCATAGGAGCCGCAATTTTGGCATAAAAAGGCATTACAAAACAACACACCATAACAAATAGGTTATGGTGTGTTTTATTAAGGAGGATGTATGGACAGAAATCAGCATGGCTGTATACAGATCTATTGTGGTGACGGAAAAGGGAAAACAACGGCGGCTGTTGGACAATGTATCAGAGCGATCGGCAATGATATTCCGATTCACTATGTGCAATTTCTTAAAGATGGTACTTCAGGGGAAATCAATATAATACAAAAATTGCCTGGTGCAGAAGTTGACTATGAAGAAAAAAACTTTGGATTTTTCAGTAGTATGACGGAAGATACAAAAAGGAAAGCTGCAAAAGCATATAGTGAATTACTCTGGCGTACAATAGAAAAATGTAAAAACAGATTACAGAAGTCATTTGATCCGCAAAACAGAAATCCTGTTAAAATGATACTTGTGCTGGATGAAGTCATTGCAAGCTATAACTATGCTCTGATAGATAAAGAAATATTACTATCTTTTTTAACAGAAAGACCGGATGGATTGGAAATCATAATGACGGGCAGAAATCCAGCAGAAGAATTGATTCTGCTGGCAGACTATGTATCCAACATTCAAAAGAAGAAACATCCTTATGACAAGGGACTTCCGGCAAGAAAAGGAATTGAAAAGTAGTAATATCTGAACGGTAACCATAAAGTATGCAAGTATTAAAAATATTTGACAAAAGGTAGTAAATTCCTTAAAATGAGAATGGTTTTCAAAATGGAAGGAGGAACTTAGTATGAAAATTTCAAACAAGATGAGAGATTTGATAGCGTTATTTTTATGTGTTTGTTTTTTCACTATCATAACTTTTTCCCATTTATTTATAGTAGAACATGTACATCATGAATGTACAGGCAGAGAATGCCCTGTATGTGCGCAGATGTTAGCTGTTGAGCATGCAATACAGCAATTAAGTACATGTATGAAGACCATAACTGTTCTGGTGGCATTCGCCGCTTTTATTTCTGTTACCGTTAAATTGGTAAAGAATAATCTTTTCGTTATTACCCCAATTACACAAAAGGTACGAATGAATGATTGAATCCCATCGCTATATTTGCCGTAACAAGCTAAAAGTAATGAATAATTATTTATAATAAGATGGAGATTGCAATATGAAAAATAAAATATGGATAAGTATTATAGTGATTACTATGGTAATTACTTTATTTGGATGCGGGAAAAAAGAAACAGAAGCAGTAGATACTGCTGATGGAAAACTAAATGTTGTAACAACATTATTCCCATATTATGATTTTGTCAGACAGATAGCCGGCGACAAAGTAAATGTTACTATGATAGTCCCGGCAGGCATGGATACACATTCTTTTGAACCGACACCAGCAGATATGATAACGATTCAGAAAGCAGATGTATTTATTTACAACGGTGGCGGTATGGAAAGCTGGGTTCCACAAGTACTGGAAGCGTCCGAGAATAAAGAACAAGTCGCTGACTGCATGATGGATTATGTGAAAACAGTTGTGGAAGAGACTGTTGAAGGTATGGAGCCAGAAGAAGAGGAGGAAGAAGGAGAAGAAGTGGAATATGATGAACATATTTGGACTTCTCCTGTAAATGCTCAAAAAATTGTAGCAGAAATCTGTACGGTGTTATCAAAGGCAGACCCTGAAAATGCAAAAATTTATCAGGAAAATACAGATGCATATATTGAGCAGTTAAAAGAACTTGATAAAGAATTCAAAGATGTCGTAAGCAATTCAAAAAGAAAGACTATTATTTTTGGTGACAAATTTCCTTTACGCTATTTTACAGAAGAATATGGATTGACTTATTATGCAGCATTTAATGGATGCAGCACAGAAACAGAACCTAGTGCTGATACAGTAGCTTACTTAATGGATAAGGTAAAAGAAGAAAAAGTACCAGTTATCTATTATATTGAATTAAGCAGTGGAAAGATCGCAGATACCATATGCGAAGGTACGGGTGCCAAGAAATTATTATTTCATAGCTGTCATAATGTAACCAAAGAAGACTTTGATGCCGGAGCAACGTATTTGGAACTGATGAAACAGAACGTTATAAATCTTAAGGAAGGTCTTAATTAGAAAGGAATCTGTGCAGAATGGCGGATCAATACACATTATTAGAATGTCAGAAGGCCGATTTGGGATACGATAATAAAATTATTTTGCAGGATATGAACTTTAAAGTTTGTGAAGGAGATTATATCTGTATAGTCGGCGAGAACGGTTCGGGCAAGAGTACGCTGGTGAAAAGCATGTTAGGTTTGATTAAGCCGATCCATGGAATGATTCATTATTCGGATGACATTAAAAAAGGAAAAATTGGATATCTTCCACAACAGACGAATGCAATGAAAGAGTTTCCTGCAACTGTAACGGAAGTAGTACTATCAGGTTTTTTAAGCAGAATGAATCATCGGCCGTTTTATAAAAAAGCGGAGAAGGCCGAGGCATTTCTTAATATGGAAAAATTGGGAATCCTCTCATTAAAAGAAAAATCATATCGTGAACTGTCAGGAGGCCAGCAGCAAAGAGTGTTGCTGACACGAGCACTTTGTGCAGCTAAAAAACTGTTGATATTAGATGAACCTGTAACCGGATTGGATCCATTGGCAACAGTGGAATTATATGCACAATTAAAGACATTAAATGAAGAAGAAAACATGGCAATTATTATGGTATCGCATGATTTTAAAAATAGCATGGAACAAGCAGATAAAATCCTTCATCTTGGTCACAAGGAATACTTTTTCGGAAGTATCAATGCGTATTTAGACTCAGCCTTTGGAAAAATGTTCACGGGTTGAAAGAAAATAGAATCAGAAAAGGGTGTAAAAATGAAAATCATTATAGAAATGTGCAGTTATCCTTTTATTGTAAGGGCATTTGAAGTGGGAATTCTGGTATCATTATGTGCCGCACTGCTAGGGGTCAGTCTGGTTCTAAAACAATATTCTATGATTGGTGATGGATTATCACATGTGTCATTTGGGGCACTATCGGTCGCTATGGCCTTTGGATTTGCGCCGCTTGAGGTTTCCATACCTGTTGTGATTCTTGCAGCATTTTTTTTGTTAAGAATATCACAAAATGGAAAAATGAAAAGTGATGCAGCAATTGCTGTTTTGTCATCCTCCGCATTGGCACTGGGTGTTATTGTAACAGCGGTAACAACTGGGATGAATACGGATGTCTGCAGTTATATGTTCGGAAGTATACTTGCAATGAGTAAAGCAGATGTAACACTGAGTGTAGTATTGTCTGTTGTCGTATTGGGATTATTTCTTTTTTGTTATCATAAGATATTTATGGTCACTTTTGATGAAAGTTTTGCAATCGCAACAGGTGTAAAGGTTTCTTATTATAACACGCTGATTGCAATACTGACTGCAATCACAATTGTACTGGGAATGAGAATGATGGGCGCTATGTTGATATCGAGCCTGATTATATTCCCATCATTGACTTCTATGAGAATATTTAAAAGTTTTCGTGGGGTTGTAATATGTTCAGGAATTCTATCTGTTCTGTGCTTTTGCTTAGGTCTGGTGGGTTCTTATCATTATACAACACCCGCAGGTGCTAGTATTGTTGTCGTAAATTTATGTATTCTGATTCTGATGAGCTTAATAGAAGCAGTAAAAAAGAAACGAGTAAAGCCTCTATGCATTATGTTCGTTTTGTCATTGATATTTGTAATGACAGGATGCAGCAGACCACAAAGTGCGACCAATAATGCAAAGATGCAGCAACAGGATTCAAAAGAAGAGGAAAGTACGGCAATAGAAGAAAATACTTCAACAGAAGATTCCTCTGAAACATTGATTTCAGAGAAATTGATTCAGGAGAGCATGAATCTGGATCAGCAGGAACAGGCTATGAATGATGGCGTGGATACCACAGGGAGCAGTACCGGAGATGCTACGACAGATACGGAGCTTACCATTGATGATATCAAAGCCGATTATACCTGTGATATTGAAGCGGACAAGAAAACGTTTGATAGCGATAATATTGATATTGTAGTAGGCAATAATTATTATGCGACACAGATCAATGACTGGTATATGAATTTTGACCAGTATGATGGAAAGAGTGTTGAGATAGAGGGGTATTATATTGATGAATTTGCACCCTATCTTTTTATAGGAAGATACGGTCCGGTATGTCCATATTGTCAGGGAGGATATGTCAGCTTTGAAATATTCACTGATGAAGATCTATCAAAGCTCCAAAATGCCAAAGATTGGATCAAGGTAAAAGGAATCTTAAGAAGTGATACAGATGATACTGGAAATTTTTGTTATATTGAAGTAATGTCTGTTGAAAAAATGGACGAAGTGGGTGTTGATACAGTATCTAATTAAGCAACCGAAAAAGCAGAGGTTCTCGTAACAGAATCTCTGCTTTTCAGTTAGTTCACTTCTAGATCTACTACTTGCGGTTTCCCATTTTTATAGGTAACGTAGCAGGTGATATTTAATGGATATTCTTTTTCAGTTGTTCCTTGTGATACAAAGTAGTTTAAGGATATATTGCAGGAGTATTCAGTATCAGAATATTTCATAAAATTGGAAGAGGAAACAGCATCAAAACGGTCTGATGTCTTCGTAATTCCCCAATCGTTATCATATGTCCTGATTGCTTTGTAGAAATCAGTATTCGGATAAAGATAGGAAAGAAGATTGCTCTTATCAGCATATTTGATAGTAGCAAATATCGCATATGCTTTTGAAGCAGATTCTGAAAAATCAGATATATCCTGTTTCATGGTATCATCAGGTAAGAGGGAAGAGGTACAAGTAGTATGATCCTTATCCCAGACTAAATCACAAGAATTCTTGGCAGAGTCTGCTGCAGCCAATTCTGTTGAAACCAAAAAATCAGGAATGCTGTATGTGGTTTTGTAAAAGGGTCCGGCATCTATCTGGTCAAAACAAGATGCTAATATCTCCTGATCGGTTTGATAAGAAGCATCTACAGGTGTATTTTGAGTCAGGATTGTAGTACCCGGGTATTGTACCAAGGTATAATAAATGAATGGATATTGCTTCAGGGAAGTAATCTCATATAGTGGAAATCCATATTTACTCGTTTGACCAGTTTTAGTTACTGTCAAATCTGCGAATTTCTGATTCTTATTACAAAAGGTGTAGGTTATGCGATTGCCCTCATCTTGAATGGCATTTTCATAGTAATAGAGGTCTTTTGTATGAATATTATTGCTTAAATAGGTATGTAATATAAGATCATCAGATAGTGTGGATGGCAGATTGTCAGTATATTTCTTGATCAACGTAGTATCACACTTCTGATAAGCTTTTAAAATTTCTTCTCCAAACATAGAGGGAAGTGATTGCTGATAGTCCGCAAGGTATTGCCAGAACTTAACAAAGAAAATACAGATCATAATAAGAACTATACATATGAATACGAATAAGTTTCTTACAAAGTGACTGCGTTTCCGTCTGTACTGGCGGCGTGCGCGGGCTGCATAAGCCGGCTTTCTTTTAGTGTGATTATTGTATTTTCTGCGGTGGCCGCGTTTCTGTATCGTATGTAGTGAAGTCTTGGTCATAGGTGCTCCTGTCTGTTTTGTTACTATTCAGCCTTACGGCTTCATAGCAACAGTTATGCACAGAAATTATGCATTTTGCATAATTTCGTGGGTGAGAAACTCGGGTTTTCTGTGATCTTCGCTCACAAAAAACGCCTCGCGGTATTCATGGCTAAACTGCTAAGTCTGTTTCTATTAATCTTGTATAAGACTTTAGTTTTATCTTAGCGCACTAGGAATGCAGTGGGAATTTTTCGCGGTCCAATCAAATTAGAGCGGTTATTTAATATCTCCTCATTCAGAATCATCATGGAGGAGGAACCTCCATCAAGATTTCCTGCATTAACAGCACCGTAATTTAACATGACGTCAGCGACATCCTTAAAAGATGCACCAAGGCTTTGTGCCTGACGTCCGTCAATAACGAGAAGCAGGACTGCTCCATCCTGACGTTGCCCAATTGCAGTTCTAGGATTGAGTCCGCCACCAGAACCTGTAATAGGAACACGTTCCCCATTTATAACAAGTGCAGGGCCAAATGATACGCCTTCCTGCATACCATTATTCAGTGCCTGCGAAGCAGTCATATTACCGACTATTAATTTGTGATCTGCATCAAATCCAATAACGACATCAGCACTATCAGGAGTTGAATTACAGGTGATGACACCGTTTTGAATGACAACACCAAGAGGCATGCCACCCTTCCCGACACCGCCGGGATCATCAAATGCGCCTCCATTGATACCGGCAACAGCACTGTTCAGCGAGATCATTTCGCTTAGCAACAGTCCGGAAGAACTTTCGCTAAAGTTAGGTACCGTCGCGACATAAAGTCTGGCGGGGTCATTTACAATCATCATTTTACCAATAAAAGTCGGGCCTTTCACATCTTCTACAGCAATCGCATCAAGATCAAAAGATTCATCTTCAGCAGGTAATGTAATATTGTTGACATCAGTGATGACATCACTGATGTGTGCAGTATTAGCAGCGATAATGTCTTTGATCTGATTATCGTTGAAATAGATACGCGCTAAGAATTTGGCAGCGCTGGTTTCCATAACAGTACTGACAAATAAATCTCTTGCTGCGACAGAAGGACCAAGACAAACAATCGAAGTCGTACCAAAGAAAAGAAAAAGCAATAACAAAAGACACGTTATCATAATAATAAAAAAAGAAAGAAAGGGATTTCTCTTTTTCCTGTGAATTCTTTTATGTGCCGCTGACTGCCTTCTGGTATGTGACGATGTGACTGAAGGATTCATAATAAAAAATCTTCCTTTCCATATAGCATGTTAGTATTGATCTATAAATATAGTATAACGTCAGATGGTATATTTTGAAAGGATATTTTTGATTCAAGTGTCGAAAGCTTTTTCCTATATTTTAGTTCTTCAATTTGCAGTAATAATTTATAAGCAGAAGCGCATATACTGTAAAAACAGTTAGCTATGTCCGCATCGCTATAATATTTGTGATGTAAGGAAGAAAATGCCAGGGGGTACTTCATACATGGAAGCGAGTAAAGAGTTTAATCTATACAAAGATATTCAGAGTCGAACCGGAGGAGAAATCTATCTTGGAATTGTGGGACCTGTCAGAACCGGAAAATCAACTTTTATCAAACGTTTTATGGATATTATGGTATTACCGTTTATGATGGATGAACATGAAAAGAACAGAGCACTGGATGAGCTGCCGCAGTCTTCCGGAGGAAGGACGATCACAACAACAGAGCCTAAATTCATTCCCAAAGAAGCAGCATCTGTTAATATAAAAGGGGATATTGATGTTAAGTTCCGTCTTGTTGATTGTGTTGGATTTATGGTGGAAGGGGCAACAGGACATACAGAAGATAATATGGAACGTATGGTAAAAACACCATGGTACGATGCAGAAATTCCTTTTACGCAGGCGGCAGAAATAGGTACCCAGAAAGTGATTACAGACCATTCGACAATTGGGATTGTCATTACGACAGATGGAAGCTTTGGAGATATTTCCAGAGGAAATTATATGCAGCCTGAAGAAAAAGCAATCTTAGAATTGAAGCGATTGCAGAAACCTTTTATTGTATTAATGAATAGTGCAAGACCATACGGAGAAGAAGCACAGGAAATTGCAAGGGATTTGCAAAATAAATATCGCGTACCAGTAATGACGGTAAATTGTGAGCAACTGAAAAAAGAAGACATACAGAACATATTAGAAAGGGTCTTGTATGAATTTCCAATATCAACAATTGAGTTTTATATGCCTAAATGGGTGGAAATGCTTCCTATTACGCATAAAATGAAGCTGGATATTGTAGAAAAGATAAAAACGGCGATTCTTGATATCAAGACAATGCGGGACTTATTAGAAACCCCCTTTTTATTAGAAAGTGATTACATAAAAAGAAGCAAGATCGACCAGGTTCAGATGGCAGACGGCAGTGTGAAAATTAATCTTGATGTAGACGATTCCTATTATTATGAGATGATCAGCGAACTGATCGGAGATGAGATCACAAGTGAATATCAGCTGATCCATATATTGCAGGAATTGGCAACAATGAAAAAAGAATATGCAAAAGTACTGAGTGCTGTTGAATCTGTCAGATGCAAAGGATATGGAGTAGTAACTCCGATCCGGGACGAAATAAGCCTTGATAAGCCAGAGGTAATCAGGCATGGAAATAAATATGGTGTAAAAATAAAAGCCGAGAGTCCGTCTATTCATATGATACGTGCAAATATAGAAACAGAGATTGCACCTATTGTAGGGACTCAGGAACAGGCAGAAGATCTAATTCATTATATTACAGACGCAAATGCAGCAGAAAAGGGAATATGGGAAACAAATATATTTGGAAAGACAATCGAACAATTGGTAAACGACGGAATTTCAAATAAAATTTCCTTAATTGGAGAAGAAAGTCAGATGAAACTTCAAGAAACCATGCAGAAGATAGTGAATGACAGTAATGGTGGCATGGTTTGCATTATTATATAGCAGAGAACCATAAAATATAAACAAAGTGTGAACACTTATAAAAAAGTAATGACAACTGAAGATACATTGTATATAATGTATCTGAAAATCTGATAAAATATTTGTCGGATTTTGATGAGTGTCTGGTTAACACGTTTCAGAGAATACCGTAAATGTATTGTTTGCATTTACGGTATTCTTGTTTCTATCTTACAGGTAAATGTAATCAATGAATGGAGGTACTTTATGAACGAAGTATATGAGAAGTTATGCAGTTGTTTAAAAAGCGTCAGGAAGAAAATTAATTTTGTACCAGAAGTAGCAATTGTTTTAGGATCCGGACTTGGTGATTATGCAGATGATATCCAAGTTGCGGATGAATTAGAGTATAGTGAAATCGAAAATTTTCCGGTGTCAACAGTACCTGGACATGCAGGTAAATTTATATTCGGATATGTCCATGAAGTGCCGGTAGTCTGTATGAAAGGCAGAATTCATTATTATGAAGGATATCCGATTGCGGATGTTGTCTTACCGACAAGACTAATGTATATGATGGGCGCCAAGATACTATTTTTAACGAATGCATCGGGCGGTATCAATGCAGATTTTCATGCTGGTACGCTGATGCTGATTCAGGATCAGATATCCTGTTTCGCACCGAATCCGCTGATAGGACAAAATATAGAGGAACTTGGAACAAGATTTCCGGATATGAGTCATGTATATGATCAGACACTTCAGGATATCATCAGGCAAAAAGCGAAAGAAAATAAAATTGAATTACAAACAGGTGTATATGCACAATTAACAGGTCCTTCTTTTGAGTCACCGGCAGAAATCCACATGCTGCGGACACTTGGAGCAGATGCAGTAGGAATGAGTACTGTTGTAGAAGCAATTGCGGCTAATCATATTGGAATGAAAATATGCGGAATTTCTTGTGTATGTAATTTAGCAGCTGGAATGACGAAGCAGCCGTTAACGCATGAGGAGGTACAGCAGGCAGCAAATGAGGCAGCTCCGGTCTTTAAAAAATTAGTGACAGAATCAGTCTCTGCTTTCAAAAGCGTACTTTGAATTTCAAATCAATATTATTAGGACTTTTTTGGTAATTAGTTGAAAAACAGGCAGGATTATGATATTATTTTTAACAACACATTTTCATATTATGAATAAATTATGAATAATGTAAAAACTTAATATTAATAGGAGGAGAGATTTTTATGAAGAAAAAAGTACTTAGTGCTTTATTGAGTGTTGCTATGGTAGCAACTATGTTAGTAGGATGCGGTAACAGTGAAAAAGCTACAACAGAAACAGCTACAACAGAAGCAGCTACAACAGAAGCTACAGAGGCAGCTACAACGGAAGCTACAGCGTCTGAAAGTTCAGCAGATGGTTACGAACTTGCGCTTGTTACAGATCTGGGAACAATTGATGACAAATCATTTAATCAGGGTGCATGGGAAGGCTTGAAGAAATATGCTGATGAAAATGGTATCTCATACAAATATTACCAGCCACAGGAAGGAACAACAGATTCCTATATTGAAACAATCGGTCTTGCAGTAGAAGGCGGTGCAAAATTAGTAGTTTGTCCAGGATACTTATTTGAAGAACCAGTTTACACAGTGCAGGAACAATATCCAGATGTAACATTTATCTTACTGGATGGGGAGCCTCACAATGCAGATTACTCAGATTACAAAACTGGTGATAATGTAATGGCTATTCTTTTCCAGGAAGATCAGCCGGGGTACTTAGCAGGATACGCTGCAGTAAAAGATGGTATGACAAAACTTGGATTTATGGGCGGAATGGCAGTACCAGCAGTAGTACGTTATGGATATGGCTTTGTGCAAGGTGCTGATGCAGCAGCAGCTGAGATGGGTACGGATGTACAGGTTATGTACAATTATACAGGTGCATTTGCAGCTACTCCGGAAGCACAGGCTATGGCAGCTTCATGGTACCAGAATGGAACAGAAGTTATCTTTGGCTGCGGTGGCGCAGTTGGTAACTCAGTAATGGCAGCTGCAGAAGAAGCAAAGGCAAAAGTCATCGGTGTTGACGTTGACCAGTCTTCAGAATCAGCAACAGTTATTACATCAGCTATGAAATTCTTATCTACGGCAGTATATGATGGCATAAAAGCTTACTATGACGGAACATTTCCAGGTGGAGCTACAACAACATTTACAGCAGAAAATGATGGGATTGGTCTTCCAATGGATACATCAAAATTCGAAAAATTTTCACAGGAAGATTATGATGCTCTTTATAAAAAATTAGCTGCCGGCGAAGTTAAAATCAATAACTCAACAGAAGATACAACAACAGCAGATCTTACTTTAACCAAGACAAAAGTTTCATTTGTTGAATAGTTGACAGAATAAGTACTTAAATATATTGTTTTATGACTCAGAATGGGGTGCCGTTAATTCCTAGTGGCATCCCATTTAAAAATAAGCAGGGGGTCTACTTATGGATTACGTAATCGAGATGTTGAACATAACAAAAGAATTTCCAGGAATCATTGCAAATGATGATATCACACTGCAATTAAAAGAAGGTGAAATTCACGCATTGCTGGGTGAAAATGGCGCTGGAAAATCTACATTAATGAGTGTACTTTTTGGGTTATATCAACCGGAAAAGGGGGTTATTAAAGTAAAAGGTAAAGAAGTACTAATAAAAGGACCTCTGAATGCAAATGATCTAGGAATTGGAATGGTACATCAGCATTTTAAATTAGTACATAATTTTACTGTGTTACAAAATATTGTATTAGGTATTGAAACTACAAAAGGCGGATTCTTAAAAATGGATGAAGCACGAAAAAAAGTAGTAGAATTAAGTGAAAAATATAGTCTGTTCGTTGATCCTGATGCATTCATCAGTGATATTACTGTTGGTATGCAGCAAAGGGTTGAAATCCTGAAAATGTTGTATCGTGATAATGATATTTTGATTTTTGATGAACCAACAGCTGTGTTAACACCTCAGGAAATTGACGAGTTAATGCAAATCATGAGAGATTTGAAAGCTGAGGGAAAATCTATTTTATTTATTACGCATAAGTTGAATGAAATCAAGGCGGTTGCGGACAGATGTTCCGTTCTACGCCGTGGAAAATATATAGGAACTGTAGATGTTGCTGATACGGATAAGCAGGAAATGTCGGAAATGATGGTAGGAAGAAAAGTCGATCTGACCGTTGATAAAGCAGAGGCAAAACCTACAGATGTTGTTCTAAAAATTGAAGATCTTAGTGTGAAAGCAAAACATGAAGGTCATACGAAAAATCTTGTAGATCATGTTAGTTTTGAAGTACGTAAAGGCGAAATTGTATGTATTGCAGGTATTGATGGTAATGGACAAACAGAATTAGTGCATGCAATTACAGGACTGGATGCTATTTCAGAGGGAAGTATTTTCTTAAATGGAGAAGATATCACAAAGAAAAGTATCCGTTATAAAAATACACACGGTATGTCACATATCCCGGAAGACAGGCATAAACATGGTCTGGTACTGGATTATAATCTCGCTTATAATCTGGTATTACAACAATATTTCCAAAAAGAATTCAATAACTATGGATTTATTCGAAACGATAAAGTTAATGAATATGCTGATCTATTAATTGAGCAATTTGATATCAGAAGTGGTCAGGGCAGGGATACACGAACCAGGAGCATGTCCGGTGGTAACCAGCAAAAGGCTATTGTAGCAAGAGAAATTATGAAAAAACCTGATATTATGTTAGCTGTCCAGCCAACAAGAGGTCTTGATGTAGGTGCTATCGAATATATTCACAAGGAACTGGTAAAACAACGAGATGCCGGATGCGCAATTCTTTTAGTTTCCTTGGAATTAGATGAAGTAATGAATCTGAGTGATAGAATTTTAGTTATGTTTGAAGGCGGCATTGTTGCAGACTTAGATCCGAAAAAGGTAACAGTTCAGGAATTAGGATTGTATATGGCAGGATCAAAGAGAGAGGGTGACAGTAATGAAAAGTAAAAGAACAATTGATTTTTCTGGTGCAATTTCTTCTATTTTTGCTATTATTATAGGTCTCTTGGTTGGCTTGATCATATTATTATTGTGTAACAGACAACAGGCATTACCGGGATTCGTTACCATTTTAACCGGCTCATTGACTCATGGCATGAAAGGGATTGGACAAGTACTTTATTATGCGACTACAATTATCTTGACCGGTTTATCTGTTGGTTTCGCATTTAAAACAGGTCTATTTAACATTGGTGCCAGTGGACAATTTATAGTGGGAGGTTTCGGAGCAGTATTTGTAGGTATTCTGTGTAAAAATCTTGGTCATTTTCACTGGTTGGCAGCTTTGCTCGTAAGCGTGTTATTTGGGGCAATCTGGGGGTTAGTGCCTGGGCTCTTAAAAGCATATTTTAATGTAAATGAAGTCATTGCATCAATTATGATGAATTATATCGGCATGTATGCAGTTAACTGGATTGTAAAAGGATATAAACCTCTGTTTAATAATTTAAGAAATGAATCTAAAAATATTGCTGGAACAGCTCAAATTCCCAAAATGGGGCTGGATAAGATATTTCCAGGTTCCAGCGTAAATGGCGGATTTATTATTGCTGTTCTGATTGTGATTTTAATCTATTTAATTTTAAATAAAACCACATTCGGCTATGAGCTAAAAGCGGTGGGCTTTAATAAAGATGCCAGTAAATATGCTGGAATTAATGAGAAAAAGAGTATTATGCTGTCGATGGCGATTGCAGGTGCTATTTCAGGGCTGGCGGGAGGCTTATTATACCTGGCAGGAACCGGAAAGCATATAGAAATCGTTGATACATTAGCTTCTGAAGGATTTAATGGTATTTCGGTAGCGTTGCTTGGTGTATGTCATCCGATTGGAATTCTGTTTGCCGGATTGTTTATTGCATACTTAACAGCGGGAGGCTTTTATTTGCAGCTATTTGAATTCTCTACTGAAATCATTGACATTATTATTGCAGTTATTATTTATTTTAGTGCTTTTGCATTAATGGTAAAAACTATGATAGCAAAATTGAGGACAAAGAAAGAAACAGATAATAGGTCTTATGGCGGTCAGTCTGATAAAGGAGGTAATGGAGCATGAGTGTAGTATATTTTGTTTTTCAGCAGACTATGTTTTTTGCGATCCCTCTTTTGATCGTTGCTCTGGGCGGAATGTTTTCAGAGCGCAGTGGAATTATAAATATTGCACTTGAAGGTATTATGACTATGGGAGCATTCACTAGTATTTTATTTTTGAATTTAACAGGTGACTCTATGAGCGGACAGAGGCAGTTATTGTTAGCAGTTCTCATATCCATGGTAACTGGTGGTGTATTTGCGCTTTTTCATGCATATGCGGCAATTAATATGAAAGCTGACCAAACGATCAGCGGTACGGCACTGAATATGTTCGCACCTGCATTTGCGATTTTTGTAGCCAGAATTATTCAAGGAGTACAACAGGTTCAATTTGCAAACACCTTTAGAATAGAACATGTCCCGGTATTAGGAAGTATTCCTGTAATAGGAGAGTTATTTTTTAAGAATACTTATATAACGACCTATATAGGAATCGCAATTTTAGTTATTTCCACGATTGTATTGTATAAAACGAAATTTGGACTTAGATTGCGTGCCTGTGGAGAACATCCACACGCGGCCGATGCTGCCGGTATCAATGTTTATCATATGCAATATACAGGTGTTATTATTTCAGGTATGCTTGGTGGTTTAGGAGGACTTGTTTTTGTGGTTCCTACCTCTACAAATTTTAATGCAACTGTATCTGGATATGGTTTTTTAGCTTTGGCAGTATTGATCTTTGGACAATGGAAACCTGTAAAAATAATGTGGGCTTCTTTATTCTTTGGTTTAACGAAAGCAATTGCCGCATCTTATTCAGGAATTCCTTTATTAAGCAACCTTGGAGTTCCAAGCTACTTATTTAAGATGATTCCTTATATTGCAACTTTGATTGTCTTAATATTTACGTCCAGGAATTCACAGGCACCTCGCGCAGAAGGTATCCCTTACGATAAAGGTGCTAGATAGAGAAGGAGTTCATATGGATAATCACACGTTAATTAAATTTGCATTGGAAGCCAGAGAGTATGCGTATGCACCATATTCAAATTTTTGTGTAGGCGCAGCACTGTTAACAAAAAGCGGGAAGATATTTACAGGGTGCAATATTGAAAATGCAGGTTATACGCCTACGAATTGTGCTGAAAGAACAGCCTTTTTTAAAGCGATCAGTGAAGGAGAGATGGAGTTTTTGGCAATTGCGATTGTAGGCGGCCAAAAAGGAAAGCTTTCAGGGTATGCAGCACCTTGTGGTGTATGCCGGCAAGTAATGATGGAGTTCTGTGATCCGTCTACCTTTAAAATTATTGTGGCAATTTCTGAGCAAGAGTATATAGAACATACACTTGTGGAGATGTTACCAATGGGCTTTGGTCCAAAAAATTTAAATTAATGAAATGCTTCAAGGCGTAATCTAAGGGATTACGTCTTTTTTTTAAATAAAATTGAAAAATGATAGACAAAGCTTTGGTATAAGTTGTAAAATACATGATGTGCTTTAATATTTTTCCCACGTATAAACGAAAAATGTGTTTCGTTAATAAAAAATAGGAGGTATGGGAGATGTTAGAAAAGTTTTTTAAGTTATCAGAAAACAAAACAGATGTTAAGACAGAAGTAATGGCTGGTATAACAACATTCATGACAATGGCTTATATTCTGGCTGTAAACCCAAATATCCTTTCCGCTTCAGGAATGGATGCAAATGCAGTACTAATTGCAACAGCGCTGGCTTCATTTGTAGGTACCATGTTAATGGCATTATTAGCCAATTATCCATTTGCATTAGCTCCTGGTATGGGCTTAAATGCTTACTTTGCTTATACAGTAGTGTTAAGCATGGGTTATTCATGGCAGATCGCATTATTAGCAGTATTTATTGAAGGAATTATTTTTATTATCCTTTCATTGACGAGTGTACGCGAAGCTATCTTCAATGCAATCCCATTGACCTTAAAATCAGCAGTCAGTGTTGGTATTGGTCTTTTTATTGCATTTATCGGATTACAGAATGCAAAGGTAGTTGTGAATAATGATGCAACCTTAGTATCTTTCCAGACGTTTAAGGGAGAGTTGTTCAGCTCCGTAGGAATAGGAGCACTCCTTGCGCTACTTGGTGTTTTAATCACTGCAATTCTTTTAATTAAAAATGTAAAAGGCGGTATCTTATTCGGGATTATTATTACATGGGTACTTGGCATTGTTTGTGAGTTGGCAGGAATCTATGTACCAAATCCGGATGCAGGCATGTATTCTGTTATACCAGGTGGCTTGGTAAGCTTTGATTTTAGTGCACTTGGAAATACATTCGGACAAGTATTCAAAGCAGATATTTCGGGAATGAAAATTCTTGATTTTATTGTAATTATGTTTTCTTTCTTATTTGTAGATTTATTTGACACATTGGGTACTTTGATTGGTGTTTCGTCAAAGGCAGACATGTTAGACAAAGATGGCAAATTACCGAGAATCAAAGGCGCTTTATTGGCAGATGCGATTGCTACAAGTATTGGTGCAATTTTTGGTACTTCTACAACAACTACGTATGTAGAAAGTGCTTCCGGTGTAACAGAAGGCGGAAGAACAGGTTTGACAGCCGTAGTAACAGGACTATTATTTTTACTTGCAGTTATTTTCTCTCCGTTGTTTTTAGCAATTCCTTCTTTTGCAACAGCGCCGGCATTAATTATTGTCGGATTCTACATGATGGGCGCTGTAGTAAAGATAGATTTTGATGATATGACAGATGCGATTCCAGCTTTCCTTTGTATAGTTTCGATGCCATTGTTATACAGTATTTCAGAAGGTATTTCATTTGGTGTTATCTCATGGACATTGATCAATCTGTTTACAGGAAAAGCAAAAGAGAAAAAGATCAGTGCTTTAATGTATGTATTAACTGTATTATTTATTTTGAAATATATCTTCCTTTAACATAAACGGTATGATTCAGATGGACGCAGTATATCCCTATTGCCTCTGTCTTTCATAAATATGAATGATACCAGGGTCAAAAGGTCATGTGTTTCATGCTTGCATGAAAAAAGCATGACTTTGGGACCCGCAAAACATGAGAAAGTTGCCTGAATAGGGCGGATTTCGAATGTTTTTAGGATTGTGAGAGCACAAAGTGCGTAACAATCAGTAGGTATCAGGGGGATAAATACTTTTTGACCCGGACATCATATGAACTAAGTTAATAGAACAGTTTCTGTAGAAAGGCATAATTATGGACATATTAAATGATTTAAAAAAGTTACTGGAGAATCAGGAAATAAAAAAAGAAGACCCACATATTGAACAGGAAAAACGTTTTTTAAATGAAGCAGCAACTAAGCTTAGCAACGCAAAAAATGTTACGTCTATTCAAGGATACGATCCTAGGGAAATGGCACTTTTTTTAGCAAGACCAATTGGGGAAATAAAGGAAATCATGGGTGGAGAATGGGCGGAAATGGAAGATTCTGTTTTTTCCTCTTTTCTGTATATAATGACAAAGAAAATAAATAAATCAAATTCTTTACTTAACTGGCACTAGAAGCAATGAATTTAATTTAGTTTCTATAAATAAGGGAAAAGCTGGCGATACATGTCTATGTGTCGCTATTTTTAACTTATAGAATTCAAGGTTAAAAACGTGTTTGTTATTTGAATTCGTCAATTTGCACAATTTAGGCGAATCCGAATTGCTACACAACATAGTTCATTCGCAACACGCTCCCGCTTGGACTCAGCCGTAGTGGTACATAAGATCATAAAATACATGATCTAAGTACCAATGGCTTCATACAGTTGCTCACCAAACGATGTTGTGCATCAATTTTTAACTTGCATGTTTAAGTGCAAATTGACTAAGCCAAGTGCTTGATAAGCTTTTGATAATTGAATTTTCTATTAGGAAAGTTTACGCAGAGCTGGTTCGCATTTTGCGAATGCGAGCTGGTCTTCATATAAGAAAGGGTGAATTTTAATGGGAGAAAGTATGAAAATAACATATATTGCACATAGTGGATTTATGATCGAATTAGAAAATACGGTATTATTATTTGATTATTATAAGGGGACAATTCCGGAAATAGATAGAGAAAAAACAATTTACGTATTTGTATCACACAGACATCCGGATCATTTTAATCCTGTTATATTTAAACTTTTCGAAAATTATGAGAATGTTCATTATTTTTTGAGTAATGATATTAAAATAAGTGATTCCTATTTGCAAAAAAATAAAATACCAATTACAATAAAAGAGCGTGTTACTATGGTTGGAAAAAACGATGTTCTTATTTTTGATAAAAAGAACATAAATTTGCAAGCGATAGATATAAGAACATTGAAGTCCACAGATGAAGGTGTAGCGTTTGCTGTTCGTTGTGAGGAAAAACATATCTATCATGCGGGTGACTTAAACTGGTGGCACTGGAATGGTGAGACAAAAGCATATAATCGAAATATGGAAGTAAATTATAAAAAAGAGATTGCCTATATTTCAAAAGAACATTTTGACATTGCATTTATTCCTTTGGACCCAAGATTAGAGGATGCTTATGATTGGGGAATCAAGTATTTCATGGAAGAAGTAGATGCGGCTTATATTTTTCCAATGCACCTATGGGATAATTATGCATGTATACAGACATTGAAAGAAAGCTGCAGTCAAAAAGAACAAGAAAAAATAATAAGCATTACAAAAGAAGGGGAAACTTTTTGTATCAGCTAATGGGTGATAGTCCTTTCGTCAATAGAAAAGAGAAGTGGACTTCATAGGTATCATAGGTAAGGAGAATTTATGGAATATATTATTTTTTGTCTGGCTGTTGTAATTGCTATGATAATTCTTTTTATAAGCGGTATTTTAGATAATAAGAAAAAGACTAAGTTATTTATCATAAAATTAAAAAGCCAGTATGGAACATTTGCAAAAAAAACATATAAACAGGAACAGTATGATAGTATTGCCCGTTATTACCTGACTCATTTGAAGCAAGCCGGTGAAAAGGAAATATCTCATATTGACGACATTACTTGGAATGATCTTGAAATGGATCAACTGTTTAAAATGATGAATATTACTTATTCTTCTGCCGGAGAAGAATACTTATATTATTCGTTACGTACACCTAAGTATCATTTGCAGGATATGCAAAAGCTTGAAGAAATGGTGCGGTATTTTGACGAAAATGAAAAGGAGAGAGTAACATTTCAGCTTATTTGTAATAAATTAGGGAAAACAGGTAAATTTTCCATTTTTGATTATTTGATGTATCTTGACACTCTTGGTGAAAGAAATAATTTGAAGCATATATGTATGGATGCATTGTTTATTCCGGCTATTATGAGCATTTTTATGAATACTGCAGTTGGAATATGTGCTTTGATACTGATATTCTGTATCAATATTGTTACCTATTTTAAAGAAAAAGAAAAAATAGCACCTTATATTTCAAGTTTTTTGTATGTCATGCGTTTATTAAATGGAGTAGACCAATTACAAAAGGCTGGTTTAAAGGGAATTCAGGAATATACAAAAATTTTAAAACAAAGAAGAAATGAATTTAGAAAATTTAAAAGGTTTTCCGGCTTAGTGATGGCAGATTCCAATGCTACAGGAAATCCGATGGAACTAATATTAGACTATATAAAAATGATATTCCACATTGATATCATAAAATTCAATTCTATGTTGAGTGAATTAAAATTACATACGGACGCTGTAGATGGTATTGTTACAACAATAGGTTATCTTGAAACAGCAATTGCAATTGCGAATTACAGGAAAGCATTACAGTATTATTGTATTCCTCAATTTGAACAGCAAATCGCGGTACATGCCAGAGATATTTACCATCCTTATATTAGCGACCCGGTCGTAAATAGTATTCGTGCTGAAAAGGGAATCTTATTGACAGGCTCAAATGCATCTGGAAAGTCTACTTTTTTGAAAACGATTGCATTGAATGCTATTACAGCACAAACAATTCATACCGCATCTGCACGTTCTTTTCACACAGTATTTTTTTCAATCTATTCGTCTATGAGCCTAAGGGATAATCTGGCGAGTGGTGAAAGCTATTATATGGTGGAAATACGTGCTTTGAAGAGAATACTGGATGTGATGCAATACGAGGGAAAGCCACTCCTATGTTTTGTTGATGAAGTACTCAGAGGGACAAATACGGTTGAAAGAATTGCGGCATCTACACAAATATTGAAAAGTCTTGCTGGGAAAAATGTGCTATGCTTTGCAGCTACACATGATATTGAACTGACAAATCTGTTAAAAGAAGAATATGATAACTATCATTTTACAGAAGATGTAATAGATGGAGATGTCTTGTTCAGTTATCAGTTACTGCCAGGATGTGCAACAACCAGGAATGCGATTAAACTATTAGAGACAATTGGTTACCGATCAGATATTATCAGAACAGCAGAACATTTAGCCGAGGGATTTATAAAAACAGGAAAATGGGATACTATTTTGTAATCGTAGGAGGAATTAGAATGTATGTAACAATATATGCCGATGGTTCTGCCAGGGGAAATCCAGATGGACCAGGAGGTTATGGTGCTATTTTACAATATGTGGATACAAATGGAACTCTGCATGAGCGGGAATATAGTGCAGGATACAAGAAAACCACAAATAACCGGATGGAACTGCTGGGCGTCATTACCGCACTGGAAGCATTAAATAAATCGTGTGAAGTAAACATTATCTCAGACTCCAAATATGTAACAGATGCATTTAATCAGCATTGGATAGATGGATGGTTAAAGAAAAATTGGAAGAACAGCGCAAATAAACCAGTTAAGAATATCGATTTATGGAAACGGTTATTAAAAGCAAAAGAAAAACATAAGGTTACGTTTACCTGGGTAAAGGGACATGCCGGACATCCGGAAAATGAACGTTGTGATATCCTTGCAACCACTGCAGCTGATGGGAATGACTTACTTGACGATGTAGTAGAATAAGTGATATCATGAACATATTAAAGAGCGATTGTTTTTAATACAAGTTAAATAAAAAGGAAGCGAGAACGTATATGGTAAATTTAATGTTATTTTTGAGCAGTCTTATCCATTACTTATGGCTATTTGGCATTACGGTAATACTGATTCTGACTGCATGCTTTATTGGTGTGAAATGGAGAAAGAGCAAAGATGCAAAAATAGCGATGCAAGATACAATGACCAATGAAACTTCGGCTGAAGCGAAATAGTAGAGTGAAACGGAAAACAATCAGGTAGACAAAGGTGTTCATAACAATCATGGACACCTTTCTTTGTACGTAAGAAGAATGATGGGAAGATATGAAAATGCCAAAATCGGCTAATCAAAAGTTAAAACTATTATACATTATAAAATTATTAAGTGAAAAATCAGATGAAGAACATGGGATAACGACCCAGGAGCTCATTACGGAATTAGAACGGTTCGAGATACAGGCTGAGAGAAAAAGTATCTATAATGATATTGAGCAGTTACAGCAGTTTGGTTATGACATTGTTGCAAGTAAAAGTAAAAGAACAGGCGGATACTATCTGGCGAGCAGAGAGTTTGAATTACCGGAGTTGAAATTATTGGTAGATGCAGTGCAGGCATCTAAATTCATTACCACGAGGAAGTCAAATGAATTGATAAAAAAAATAGAATCATTGGCAAGTAAGTATGAAGCAAAACAATTACAACGTCAGGTTTATGTCTCCAACCGTGTGAAGACGGAAAATGAGAATATATATTATAATGTTGATTATATTCATAGGGCGATACAAAACAATGCAAAAATATCATTTCAATATTTTGAATGGAACATTGATAAAAAAATGAGATTCCGCAAAGATGGAAAGCGCTATCAGATTAGTCCCTGGGCTTTGATCTGGCGTGACGAAAATTACTATTTAGTAGCTTTTGATGAAACAGATCATAAAGTAAAACATTATCGTGTAGATAAAATGCTGGATATGGAAGTCCTGAAAGTACCTAGAGAAGGGATGGAATTATTGAAACAGTTTCAAATTGCGGAGTATGCAAATAAGACATTTGGAATGTATGCAGGGTATGAAGAAACCGTCACGATGCAATTTGCAAATCGTTTGATAGGTGTCATGATCGACCGGTTCGGTAAGGAGATAGATATCCGGAAGCGGAATGAAGACTATTTTTCAGTAAGGGTGAAAGTGGCAATCAGCGGCCAGTTCTTTGGGTGGCTTACAGGACTTGGAGATGAGGCCAGAATCATTGCGCCGCAAAGCATTGTAAAAGAATATTACCAATATTTGAAGTCACTGGTACAACTTTATGAATAGAACGGGCAGTTTCCATGAATGAACTGCAGTTCAAATAGATACATAGGAAGATAGATAGACATAAGGGTATATTACTGCCCGGAAAAGTCAGAAGGAGAGAGTATGAAATTACAATTTGCATCACGTATGAAAAATTATGAGGAAGGGATTTTTCAGACGCTGAATGAGATCAAGAATGAACGATTAAAGGAAGGGAAAAAAGTTTATAATTTTTCCGTTGGGACCCCTGATTTTAAGCCGGCAGAACACATAATGCAGGCAGTGAGCGAAGCTGCAAAAAATCCAGATAATTATAAATATGCATTAGTCGATTTACCAGAACTGATAGATGCCGTTATCTACAGATACCAGAAACGTTATGGAGTATCTATTTCGGAAGAGGAAGTAATGTCTGTTTATGGTTCCCAGGAAGGAATTACACATATTGGTCTGTCTTTATGCGATCCTGAGGATGTGGTATTGATCCCAAATCCAGGATACCCTATTTTTGAGATGGGACCATCGCTTGCAAATGCTACAATCGCAACCTATGATCTACTGGAAGAAAATCATTATTTGCCAGATTTGGAGCATATGGACAAGGCATACCTTCAGAAAGTAAAGTTTATGATTGTATCTTATCCAATTAATCCAATCTGTAAGACAGCACCGAAAAGTTTTTATGAGAGTTTGATTCCATGGGCAAAAAAAAATAACATTATTATTATCCATGATAATGCATATTCCGATATTATTTTTGATGGAAAGGAAGGTATTTCCATATTGTCCATTCCAGGTGCAAAAGAAACTTGTGTTGAATTCTATTCTCTGTCAAAATCATATAACTATACAGGAGCCAGGGTAGGGTTTCTGGTAGGAAATAAAGAAATTGTACAGAATTTTAAAAAGTTACGTTCGCAGATAGATTATGGAACATTTTTACCTGTTCAATACGGTGCAATTGCGGCCTTGACTGGTTCAGATGATATTGTAGAAGAGCAATGTGCAAAATATCAGGCAAGGCGTGATGCGTTATGCGGCGGTCTTAGATATATTGGATGGAATATTCCAGATAGTGAGGGAACGATGTTTGCATGGGGACCAATACCGGATGGATTTACAGATGATGTTGCTTTTGTGAAAGAGTTAGTTGATAAAACTGGAGTATTATGTACACCTGGAAGCAGCTTCGGGACTTTGGGAAAGGGGCATGTCAGATTTGCGTTGACATTACCGGTGGAGCAGATCAAAGAATCTGTAGATGCAATCAAGTCAAGTGGAATATTATCCAAAAAATAACATGATTATTTATTGGATTTTTTGAATGGTTTTGCTACGGCATTTATTGACATATCCTACTAAATACCATATACTTGACATTAAGAACCACAACATATAGTGTTTTTGAATTAAAACATACTATATAGCAGAGTTTAATTGAGTTTGGAAGGATGAGAAATATGGGAAGTAAAATGGATACGCTTGTAGAAGATAGCTGTGACTACGGCAAAGAATACCAGCCAAAGAAAAATATCAGAGTAATTAAAAAAGATGGCAGCCTGGAGGAATTTAATGTCGGGAAAGTAATAAATGCTGTTGGAAAATCAGCCTATAGAGCTTTGACAAAATTCAGTCAGGAAGAACAGAAACATATTTGTGCGTATGTGATTGAAAAAGTAGATGAATTGGACCAGGAACAGATTCCCATTCAGATTATGCATAATATTGTAGAGGGTGCATTAGAAACTGTAAAGCCGATTGTAGCAAAAAGCTATCGTGATTACCGTAATTACAAACAAGATTTTGTAAGCATGTTAGACGATGTCTACAAGAAGAGCCAGTCTATCATGTATGTAGGTGATAAAGAAAATGCGAACACGGACAGTGCGCTTGTTTCGACAAAGAGAAGTTTGATCTTTAATCAGCTGAATAAGGAATTATATCAGAAGTTCTTTATGACGACTGAAGAAATACAGGCATGCAGAGATGGTTATATTTATGTACACGATATGTCTGCAAGGCGGGATACCATGAATTGCTGTTTGTTCGATGTCAAAAATGTTCTCTCAGGCGGATTTGAAATGGGGAATATCTGGTATAACGAACCAAAATCTTTAGATGTTGCCTTTGACGTCATCGGTGATATTGTTTTAAGCGCTGCAAGTCAGCAATATGGTGGTTTTACAGTGCCAAGTGTAGATCTTATTCTGGAGCCATATGCGGATAAGTCTTATAAAAGAAATGTGGAAAAATATAAAAAGCTTGGAATAAGTAGTATAAAGGCCGAAGAAGAAGCACTAGCAGATGTAAAGAAAGAATTTGAACAGGGATTCCAAGGCTGGGAATACAAATTTAATACGGTAGCCAGCAGTCGCGGAGACTATCCGTTCATTACTGTTACAGCAGGAACAGGAAGAGGTAAATTCGCAAAGTTAGCGACTATGATCATGCTGGATGTGAGAAGAAAAGGACAGGGAAAACAAGGACATAAAAAACCGGTACTATTCCCTAAAATAGTTTTTCTATATGATGAGAATCTGCATGGTACCGGAAAAGAATTGGAGGATGTATTTGAAACAGGTGTCAGATGTTCAGCGGAAACGATGTATCCAGACTGGTTAAGTCTGACAGGAAAAGGCTATATTGCAAGTATGTATAAGCAATATGGTGAAATCATTTCTCCAATGGGATGCAGAGCTTTCCTATCCCCTTGGTATCGAAGAGGAGGAATGTATCCGGCAGATGAAAAGGATACGCCAGTATTTACAGGAAGGTTCAATATCGGTGCAGTATCGCTCCATTTGCCAATGATCCTTGCAAAGTCGAGGCAGGAAAGCCGGGATTTTTATGAAGTATTAGATTATTATCTGAATCTGATTCGTAATCTTCATATCAGGACTTATGCATATCTTGGAGAGATGAGAGCATCCACGAACCCACTTGCATATTGCGAAGGTGGATTTCTTGGAGGTAATCTGAAATTGTCAGATAAGATCAAACCGCTTCTGAAGGCTGCCACAGCATCTTTTGGTATTACGGCATTTAATGAGCTGCAGATGCTTTATAATGGAAAATCTCTTGTAGAAGACGGTAAATTTGCAGTAGAAGTACTAGAGTATATTAATAAAAGAATAAACGAATTCAAGGATGCAGATGGTAATCTATATGCCATTTATGGAACACCTGCCGAAAATCTTTGTGGTCTGCAGGTACAGCAGTTCCGTAAAAAATATGGAATAATTGAAGGCGTTTCAGATAAAGAATATGTAAGCAATAGTTTTCATTGTCATGTATCGGAAGAAATAACACCAATTCAAAAGCAGGATCTGGAGTATCGTTTTTGGGAGTTATCAAATGGCGGAAAGATTCAATATGTAAAATATCCGATCGGATATAATCTGGAAGCGATTAAAACATTGATTCACAGAGCAATGGAAATGGGATTTTATGAAGGTGTTAATCTATCTTTGGCTTATTGTGATGATTGTGGTCACCAGGAATTAGAGATGGATGTATGTCCGGAGTGCGGAAGCAAGAATCTTACAAAGATTGAACGTATGAATGGATATTTATCTTATTCCAGGGTACATGGAGATACAAGACTGAATGATGCAAAAATGGCAGAAATAGCAGAAAGGAAGAGCATGTAATAATGAGGTATCACAATATCACAAAAGACGATATGCTGAATGGCGACGGTCTGCGTGTTGTATTATGGGTGGCTGGATGTGATCATTGCTGTGAAGAATGCCATAATCCGATTACCTGGGATCCAAATGGTGGAGTTCCCTTTGACGGGGCAGCAAAACAGGAAATTTTTGAGCAATTGGAAAAACCTTATATTTCCGGAATTACATTTTCTGGCGGAGATCCATTGCATTCTGCAAACCGTTTGGATGTTCGTAAGTTTATGGAAGAAGTGAAAAATAGATATCCAAATAAGACCATATGGTTATATACCGGCGCTCTATGGGAAGAAATTAAGACTTTTCCCTGTATGAAGTATGTGGACGTATTGGTCGACGGAGAATTCCATATAAAAGAACTTGATAAAAAGCTTCGCTGGAAGGGGAGTAAAAATCAAAGAGTGATTGATGTGCAGAAATCTTTGATAAATCTGGATAAGGAACCGGTTATCCATTGTGATGAACATTAGGTAAAAAAACAAAGGAGAGTATGCATGCAGAAAATTGCTAAATTTCATAAGGTAAGTTTCAAAGAATTTGAAAAAGGATTTGCAGATGCATTTCCAGATAATATGGATAATGTGCTTAGTATATACAATGCTGTTAGATTACCCATGAGAGCAACAAGAGGAAGTGCAGGATACGATTTTTATGCGCCGATCACTTTTACGCTGTATCCGGGAGAAACCATTAAGATTCCAACTGGTATCAGAGTTGAAATGCAAGAAAACTGGGTATTAAAACTTTATCCACGAAGCGGTCTAGGATTTAAATATAGACTACAGCTAAATAATACAGTAGGAATTATTGATAGTGATTATTTTCATTCAGATAATGAAGGGCATATATTTGCAAAAATAACAAACGATTCTAATGAAGAGAAAGCCTTTACAATCGAAACAGGAACGGGATTTATGCAGGGAATATTTGTTGAGTATGGAATAACGGTCGATGATGAGGCTGTGGAAATTAGAAATGGTGGATTTGGAAGTACAACAAAGTAACTGTCTTTCATATGTATAAGTGTATAAGAAACTCCTTTTTTGGCACACTAATTAGAAAATGCCTAAAAAGGAGTTTTCCTATGAAAGAAAAAAATGAATATAGCTGGGATGATATGGAGTCATTTGAGAAGAAAATGTCAAATTCCTTGAAAAGAAATACAGCATTCATTAACAAAAAACTGGAAGTAGATACCAATTTTGATATTGTAAATAGAAATATTATGATTGGTGGTAAAGAAGCAAGTATCTATTTTATCAATGGATTTTGCGATAATGATCTTTTGCAAAAATTGTTACAATTGTTTATGGAAATTAAGAAAAATGAAATTCCGGATGACATTGGTGATATGATACAGCAATTTGTTCCCCATATTCAAGTAGATATTGAAGATAACTGGGATAAAATAATGTATAGCATAATGTCGGGCGTTTTTGCATTATTTATGGAAGGATTTCAAAAGTGTATTCTGATTGATTGCAGATCCTATCCTGCAAGAAGTGTTCAGGAACCTGAAAAAGATAAAGCATTGCGAGGTTCTAAAGATGGTTTTGTAGAAACTGTTATTATGAATACTGCCTTAATCAGAAGAAGGATCAGAAGCACAGACTTACGGATGGAAATATTGAATGCGGGAAAAAGTTCTAAAACGGATATTGTATTATGTTACATGGATACTCGTGTAGATCATGAATTTCTGGAAGTGATACGAAAAAGAATCAACTCACTTCAAATCGATGCACTCACTATGAACCAGGAAAGTCTGGCAGAATGTCTGTATAGGAGAAAATGGTATAATCCTTTTCCAAAATTTAAATATACGGAGCGTCCGGATACTGCTGCAGCACAAGTTTTGGAGGGAAACATTATTATACTTGTTGATAATTCTCCGTCTGCAATGATCGCACCGACATCTATATTTGATATAGTGGAAGATGCGGATGACTATTATTTTCCGCCAATAACAGGTAGCTATTTAAGACTGACTAGATTTTTTATTTCCATTTTGACCTATATCTTAACACCAACTTTTTTACTTTTAATTATGCATAAAGAATGGATTCCAGACTCATTTCAATTTATATTGGTTAAAGAAACCATGAATATTCCTCTTATATGGCAATTTCTTGCGCTGGAAATTGCTATTGATGGACTGAAGTTAGCAGCTGTAAATACTCCCACTATGTTAAGTACACCATTAAGTGTAATGGCAGCTTTAGTGTTGGGAGAGTTCTCGGTAAAAAGCGGCTGGTTCAATGCAGAAGTAATGCTGTATATGTCATTTGTAGCGATTGCGAACTATACGCAAACTAATTATGAGATTGGATATGCGCTGAAATTTATGAGAATCATTACATTAATATTAACAGCTGTATTTGGATTGGGAGGATATATTTCTGGCATCATAATATTGATCTTGTCAATTGTTTGTAATAAAACAGTATCAAAAAAAAGTTATATCTATCCATTATTTCCACTTAATCTTAAATTATTAGGAAAACGTTTCTTGAGATTGAGATTACCGGAAACCAAGAAATAATAAGTTAAAATCTAAACGTTACTGCTATGAAAAGGATAGTATGGAAAGTATAGTCATAGTATCCTTTTTGTGGTAAAATATAAAGAAATGTAAGGATATAGAGGGAATGTAATGGGTGATTTTAAGATTGTAACAGATACAACAGCAGATTTACCAAGTGATTATATAGAAAAGAATCATTTGGGTTTAATGTTCTTACCATATACAGTGGAGGATATCACGTATTCACCGGAAAAGGAAATGGATTACACTGAATTTTATAAGAAAATGCGATCTGGAATAATGCCGACTACATCACAAGTGAACCCGGAGGAGGCAAGAATTTGCTTGGAACAGTGTTTGGAAGAAACAAGTGAGATTCTATGTCTTGCTTTTTCGTCTGGACTAAGTGGTACATACAATAGCGTGCGTATTGCAGCGGAAGAGCTGATGGAAGAAAGAAAAGATTGTAAAATTATTGTAATAGATTCAAAATGTGCTTCGCTGGGAGAAGGTCTGTTTGTGCATAAAGCGGTACAGATGAAGCATGACGGTAAGTCTATGGAGGAGATTGCAGGCTGGCTTGAAACACACATTGAGAATTTTGTACATGTTTTTACAGTGGATGATCTGAATCATCTTTATCGTGGCGGAAGGGTAAGTAAAACGGCCGCGATTATTGGTACTATGGTAAATATTAAACCAATCCTGCATGTAGATTCGCAGGGGCATCTGATTCCAATAGGAAAAGTGAGGGGACGTAAGAAATCCTTGCATTCTCTGGTAGATTATATGGAACAAAAGATAGGAACTTATAGAACCAAAAATGAAATTGTATTTATCAGCCATGGAGATGCGTTAGAAGATGCAAATTTAGTAGCAGAAAATATTAAAGAAAGATTGGGGATAGATACTTTTTTAATCAATCATATTGGACCGACGGTCGGAGCACATTCAGGACCCGGTACAATTGCGTTATTTTTTATGGGAGAGTCAAGATAATGGAAATGTATATTTATGAATGCCCGGTTTGTGGATTAAGGCATCAGGTACCGGCATATTGGGTCAGTTTTTCACCAACAGAAACATTTCAATTTCCGCATATACGATTTGATACAAAAGAGATGTGTGAGAATATAGCATTGAATTTAGTGGAGGAGTAGCGAATCGTGAGATTTGCTATTTTTTACGCGAACAACGAGCCAAATACAAGCTAACTTGTATTTGGCGACTGCCGCGATAACTATCGAAACTCGCAAAGCGAGTTTCTCATAGTTTTATAGAAATTAATTTTGAATACTTAAACCCAAGCAGGTAGCAAAATAGTCGGAAATCCATATGATAATAGTAAATTACAGAATAAAAAGGAAATATATGAACGAGTATCATTTTGAAGACAAAGCTGATTTGTTTCCGGTTGGCATGGCATATGTACCATGGCAGCAATTAACTAATATTTACCAAAATCTTGAAGATGCCTATTGTTTAGGTACAATCTTTCCTGAATTAACAAAACCATTTACAGGAAGGAGATGTGTAAATCAATGGAAGAAAATGTAAACATCAATTATCAAAAGGCAATGCCACCAATGGGAAAAAGAACGACCCAGATGAGTGAAGCAAAGAAAATGCTGAATGAAATAGGAATGATAGATTTTGTGGTGATTGAGATGACAGAATACCTGGATACACATCCGAAAGATAAAGAGGCTATTAATTACTTTAATTATTACGCTAAATTAAAAGATAAAATGATGCGGGAGTTTGCTGATAAATATTGGCCATTGTCATTGGCAACAGCTGATAATTCTAAAAATGAGTGGAGCTGGGTTTTGCAGGAACCGCCATGGAAAGGAATGGTAAAATAGTATGTGGAATTATGAAAAAAGATTGCAATTTCCGGTGAATATCACAGAGACGAATGCTGAAATAGCCAAGATAATAATATCGCAATATGGCGGCCCGGATGGTGAAATGGCAGCAAGTCTACGTTACCTGTCCCAAAGGTATACAATGCCATATAATGAAGTATCAGGCCTCCTGACAGATATAGGAACCGAAGAACTGGCACATTTTGAAATGATCGGAACTATTGTTTATCAGTTAACAAGAAACTTGTCTATGGAAGAAATTGAAGCACAAGGATTTGCACCATATTACGTAGATCATACATTGGCTCTATGGCCACAGGCGGCTGGCGGAATACCTTTTAATGCATGTGAATTTCAGTCAAAAGGAGATCCGGTAACGGATCTTACAGAAGATATGGCAGCAGATGCTGCACATTCATAAACGAAACTTACAAATCTAAGTAATCGCGCTTGAACTACAAAAGGATCATGTATAAACAATAAGAAATATACATATTATTATTTGTAATAAACAAAATTGGAGCATCTATGGATGAAAGGGATTTAGTTATAATTTTAAGTGATATTCATATGGGAACAAATGCTCCTATTGCAAGATATCGCAAAGAAGTTCATGAGAAGTATCTGATAGTTGTTTTAGATAGAATCGTCTCCTGTGCAGATCAAGTGCGGGAAATGATATTACTTGGTGATATCTTCGAACTAGGGTCATATCATCCTGCTGAATGCCCCCCGGCACTCGATGATATTATTGAGGCAAATTCTGATATATTAGGCCCTAATGGAAAACTTAGACAAGTTCTTAGTGCATTAGAAGGCAGAATCGTATATATACCTGGAGACCATGATAAAAATCTTACATTGGCAGATATCAATAAAATCAAGAGTTCAGATGGTTATACGATGAAATGTCATTCGGGTGCTTATATTCCATATTATGATACGGGCATCTTATTTACATATAGCCACGAGTTGAATTTATTAAATGCATCTCTTGCAGGAAGTATTATCGATACTGTTGTTATTGGGCATAAACACGAATCTGTAAAAAAATTTAATAGTGATAAGATAAAATACTATACTACCGGATCATTGTGCCCGGCAGTTTCCGATCTACAGTCCGAACCAATGACGTACGGAATGTATAGCATATCAAACCGAAATTATCGTTTGTTAAAAATAGCTGACCTTATGACTGCTCATATTGAATCAGGTGCGAATGCAATTCATGCAAACCAAACGACGATGATTCCGAATTCAGATAATCGCCTTACCTTTGGTTTTTCAGTTTTTGATGCCTCGCTGGAATTCTGGCAGATGATGCAGATGGGTGTTCTTTCAAAAGCTATGGAACTTGGAATCAATGTAATCACACATGATCAAAAAAGCAGTACAATAGAGATGATAATAGGTAATATAGATTTAATTAACATGGGAATAGATGCTTTGTTGGTAGCACCCTATAATCCAGAGGGTCTTCCACTCATCGTTGCAGCTGCCAGCAGAAGTAATATTCCTGTTGTCGCACTAGATATTGGTACCGGTGGGGCAGATGTGGCAGCTTTTATCGTTTCCGATTCTTTTGGCGGAGGTATTTATGCAGGTGAGTATGCATTGACGCTAGTTGAAAAATATTCTTTACAAAGCAGGAATACTGCAATCATTAAGGTTCAGGAAACAGCAAAATATGCATTATTACGTGGAGAAGGATTTAAACGTGTAATGTTGGAAAACGGATATCAGGTCGTAGCAGAAATACCGGCTGAGAGTCAGGAAAATCTAGGGTATCAAGTCATGAAGAACATTCTTGTTATATATGGAGATGATTTAGCAGTCGTATTTAGTGAAAATGGAACGATGGCGTTAGGGGCCGCAAGGGCAATTGATGAAGCTGGTAAGAAAGGTAAAATCATGCTTATTGGATTTGATTCCGGACCATCTATCATCGCTGCGATCAAAAGTGGTTCGATGCAGGGTACTATTGCACAGGAACCGTTTTTAATAGGTGAAACTGCTGTAGAAGTTGCAAATTCGGTGTTGTTAGGAATACCTGTAATTTATGATGATCCAAAAGAAAAAATTATATTAATGGAGGTCTATTTAATCAATGAAAATGGGGAAGCAATCAGGAGTGTACGATAGATAAATATGCTTTTGAGGAATAGAAGGGTATTTCAAATCTATAATAAATATATGATTCCATATATTAGGAGGGGAAACTATTGGATCACGATTGCGGAGAACGAATTGTGAGTGAAGATTATGCAGATTTAATTTTTGAATTTGATCAGTTACCGGAAAGTTTAACATCTATTCCAGATGCTTGTTATGAAATGATCAATAATATTTATGCAGTTCTATATGTTCCAATATCACAATTGCCAACTGATTTAATTGTACGATTTTCATATAGTATTTTTCCCAGTTGTTTTGGTTTATTAGATATTTCCAGTCTGGATGATGCCGGTGTTATACAGATAAGAAATAACCCATATCTGAATCTGACAGGGAGAGGTGTTTTAGTAGGGTTTATTGATACGGGTATCGAGTACACGCATCAGGCATTCAGAAATCCGGATGGTACCACAAGAATAGTTTCTATATGGGATCAAACCATAAATACAGGTAATTCAAGACCAGAAAATTTCCATTATGGAACAGAATATACACAAGAGCAGATTAATACGGCACTATCCAGTGAAGATCCGCTGTTTGTTGTGCCAAGTACAGATACGAATGGACATGGAACTGAGATGGCGGGTATCGCTTCTGGGAATAGAAATGAGAATGAAAGGTTTTCAGGTGTCGCTCCAAACTCGGAACTCGTGGTAGTAAAATTGAAACAGGCTAAAAATCACTTAAGGGAATTTTTTTTTATTCCTCCTGAGGCAGAGTGTTTTCAGGAGAATGACATCATGATGGGAATAAGGTACTTGCTTGAAGTGGCCAGAAAAATGCAAAGACCAATATCGATCTGTATTGGAGTAGGCACCTCCCAGGGACCACATGATTCCCGTGCGGCATTAAGTACTTATCTTACAGCTATTGCAGATCTGAATGGAGTGGGCGTAAGTATTGCTGCTGGAAATGAAGGAAATACAAGTCATCATTATTCGGGAATTGTAGATATTGCAACCGGATATGATACAGTGGAGCTGAGAGTAGGCCCAGATACAACTGGATTTTCTATGGAGTTATGGGGGAGTAGTCCAAATATATTTTCCATTGATGTACTCTCACCAACGGGACAATATATTCCCAGAATCCCTGCAAGATTGAAAGAAACAAGGGAAATTAATTTTATTTTTGAAAATACAAAACTTTTTATCGACTATGAACTAGTAGAGGCCCAAACAGGTTATGAACTTATACTCATAAGATTCCAGAATCCTATGGAAGGGATCTGGCGCTTCCGGGTATACTCAACAATTGACATAGAACCCAAATTCAATATATGGTTACCAATAGATGGGTTTCTTGAGGAGGATACTTATTTTTTACGACCGGATCCTTATTATACATTAACCAATCCGGCCAATACTTTCACTCCGATCATAGCAACTTCTTATAATCACGTGAATCAAAGCCTTGCAATTAATGCAAGCAGAGGATACACGATCATGAATATCGTCAGTCCTACGATCGCGGCACCAGGTGTTGATATGATAGTGCCTACAATAAATAATAGGTATACCGTCAGCAGCGGCAGCAGTATTGCTGCTGCATTTACCTCAGGAGTGACGGCGATGCTGCTGGAATGGGGCATTGTAAATGGAAACCAACCTCAGCTGGATACTTTGCAAATGAAAAATTTTTTAATTCGTGGGGCAAAGAGAGATCGAAATCTTACTTATCCAAATAGAGAATGGGGTTATGGGATCCTGGATCTTTTTGGCGCATTTTCCAGTTTGCAAACATGAAATTATTAACTTCAGGTATCAGGATATTAGCATTCGAAATAGTCCATAGACATCTACTTTACCATATCCCCATATATTATTGGGATAAATTAGATCTTGTGATCGATTGGCACCTCTTATGAGTAATTGTTTGATATCAAACCCATTTATGGTTGTGTAGTTTCCTCTTACTACGGCCCACTCCAAGATCATAGCAATGATTCCGACGGTATGAGCTGTTGCAGCTCCGGTTCCGGATACGGTTCCATAATTATTATTTAGGATGGGACATACAAGATCCACCCCGGGTGCAGCCAATTCGGGTTTGATTACATTTGTTCTGGTATATCCTCTGCTGGAAAAGATGGCAATACTTCCACTTTCAGGATTATAAGCGGTAACTGTTAGCGGGTCTACTGCATTACCGGGTGTAGTAATAGTAGTATTAGGATCTGGCTCTAAAAAAAAAGTTTCTTCGGAAATCAGATTATCCGAAGGCAGCCATACGTTAAACTCAGACGGAGCCTCATCAAGATTTTGTGTTTGAAATCTCCAGATACCAGGCTGCGGATTCTCAAAACGTAATAAAATTAATTGGTCACCGCTTTCCCCTTCAAAAATAAAATTATTTACCCATACAACTGAAGGTTCGAAAATGAAGGTGATCCTGCGGCATTCATTGAGAGCCGGGTAAATTGGAGATGTATTTTCACCGGTCGGTGAAGTGATATTAATCGATAACCGATAAGGGACATTTTGCCATAACTCCATGGAAAATCCATTTTCATTTTCACCGACCCTGAGATTAAAATCAACGATTGGCTGTCTCGCTTGTATGATTCCCTTATAATGTCTTCTGGCGTTACCTTCATTTCCGGCAGAAACGGCAACTCCTACCCCAGGTAACCGTGTCACATATTCCAGATATCTGCTAAGAACATCAAATCCATCATGCCCGCCCTGGTTAGTGCCTAATGCAAGGCATATTGCTATCGGACGATTCAGTTTTTGAGCAACCGATAGCAGATAGCTGATACCAAATATGATATCGGTTTCCTGGTAGCATATTTTGTCGGATGGAATTGCAAATATTTCCCGATTTATTTGTTTCGCTTGCTTTAATTTTACGACGACAAGTTCTGAATCAGGTACGACGCCGCTAAAATTAGCTGCTGCATTGCGGTTTCCTGCAATAATACCGGATATCATGGTCCCGTGTCCTATCGTATCCTGAGAAGGAACAATGGACAAAGGTTCATTACTTTGAAGTGCCATATTGATTGCTGCATTATCATATTCTGTACCAAAGGAGAATCCATCAGGCGGAAGTGCATTTTCATTGATGGTCTGATCCCAGATGGATACGATTCGTGAGGTGCCATCATTATTTAGAAATGCTTGATGCTGGTATTCAATTCCGGTATCAACGATTCCGACTAAAACACCTCTCCCAAA
This sequence comes from Bacillota bacterium, assembly GCA_023398375.1. Taxonomy (GTDB): domain Bacteria; phylum Bacillota; class Clostridia; order Lachnospirales; family Lachnospiraceae; genus SZUA-378. Next base: position 136,526 of record JAEWSH010000072.1, read on the forward strand.
TAAGCTTAAAGCAGGATTGTTCTGAATTCTCTGGATTCCTGATGATTCCAGACTAATCATGGATTCAAGTGCTAGAATGGTTGGAAAGATATAATATGGATAGGTACCTATGCTGCATTTTTCAAATTGTGTACGGGGAAGATGTACGACAGAATTTACAAAAGTCAAAAATGTTGAATCGGCATTATCAAATAGTCTTAGGCTTTCTGTTTCAACCAATAAATCAATATAATCTTCACTTACTATTTTATTATCCACATACTGCCTCCTACAGTCTATTTAAGATGAGAAATCAGAATTCATTAAGTATTATGTTATCGGGTAAGTACTTTTCAATCTCAAATTGAGAATTGACTACTAACCATAATTGCGGAAAGTAGAACATCAGATTCCACAAACTAATTCCATTAAATCCGTTTTCAGAGGTTAATTCAACTAAAGCGGATATGCTCCTTGCATCAACAGACCATATGATATGATGTTCTTCCATTCCATTATTCACTATTTCGTAAGTGAAATAGGTTGATTGGGAAATCTCATCAAATAGTATATCGGCTTCTGCGGTACGTGCTATATTAAGGGCAGAACTTATACTTAGCGAATTGGCAGATGTTCTTCCAGGGATATAAGGGAGTTTCCAGTCATAGCTGATCAATGAGAACCCTGCAGAAACTTTGTCTGGTGGAATCTGGGTAATGATATAATCACTAAAAATTTGTACTTTTTCAATTGAACTGACTGGTTCCGGAGGGCCATAATTTACGCCCCAGATAAATTGAAGAAATGTCAGATTATCAACGAGCTGCCCCATAAGCGTATAGTCAATTTCTTCATAGGTCAATTCTCCGTATACATATCTTGTATTGGGATTTATTGTTACAAAAAATAAATACTCTTCATTTCCAAAGTGACTGATGATATTTTTAACCAGATTTTCATATTGGATCAGAATATTTGTTGTCATATAATTGAAGATAAGATTTACACCCAAATACCCTTTTTCCCTGAGGATAGTAATCATATTTTTTATAAAGATCTCTTGGTATTCATTATTTGATAACAGAAAATAAGCAGTATCGATATCGGATTCACCCTGCAGGTCTAACGTAGTAAGCATCATGAGTGGAATGGTGCCATAATTTTTTGATGTCTGTATCAGTTCCGAATCATCAAAATAAGTTATTATTTCACCACTTTTTATAACACTGTAATTATAAATTGTAATGTAAGTCAGATATGGCAGCGTTTTTTTAAGCGTAGTATTATCAATATATGGGTAGACAAATCCATTTGTTGCAAGTTTACCAGTCGTTTCATAACTGATCGTAATTACTTCTCCTGGATAAAGATTTCGAGTAGATAAAAAAGGATTATTCCGAAGTAATTGCATTTGCGATACCTGAAAAGCTTCTGCAATACTTGTTAAGGTATCACCGGCCTGTACGGTATATGTAAGTTGGGGATATACGATTACAATTGACTGACCGGTAACTAATTCGCCCGGATTTTCTAATTCGTTATCCTGAATCAGTTTCGTGACGGAAACACCAAATTTTGCTGATATAGAATAGATAGTATCATTTTCTTGTACTACATATATGTCCATTTTTACCTTGCCAACTCTATTTTATTATAATATATGCATTTACCAAGTTATAATTCTATTAGAAATTTTTCTAATCCCAATAGTCTGCCAGTATTATGAATAAATATTATTTAGATTGAAAAACTAATAGATGGTAAAATAAAAAAATGGAGGTCTAGTATGGAAAATTCAATGTTCTGTTATCAATGTGAACAAACATTAGGTGGCAAGGGGTGCGTGAAAACAGGCGTGTGTGGCAAAAATTCTATTGTTGCCAATCTACAGGATGTATTAATTCATGAATTAAAAGGTATCGGTTTTTATGGTCAGAAAAATTTAGAAAAAGGATTGAAGATTAGAAGTGAAATCAATAAATTTGTTGTAGATAGCATGTTTTCTACCCTGACTAACGTAAATTTTGATCCAACTAGATTCGTAGAGTACATTAAAAAAGCTGAAAAAATAAAAGAGGAACTGAAAAATGTTGCCGGTGAAATTGAGCATGTACCTGAAGCGGCAAACTATAAGGCACCAGACAGTATGGAAGAAATGATAGAAGACGCTAAGAATGTAGGGATCATGTCAGATGAAAATTTAGACATGGATATACGTTCTTTAAGGGAATTAATGGTTTACGCATTTAAAGGGATGGCTGCTTATGCCCATCATGCTTATATATTAGGAAAATTTGACGATGATGTAAACAACTTCTTCTATAAAGGATTGTCTGGTACCATTGATGACAATTTATCCGTTGAAGAGTTATTTGATCTTAATATGGAACTTGGAAGTACGGATTTTAAATGTATGGAACTATTAGATTCTGCTGTTACCAATGCTTATGGAAATCCGGAGCCTACAGAAGTATTAATTACAAAGAAAAAGGGTCCTTTTATTATCGTATCAGGGCATGACTTTAAAGATTTATATGAATTGCTGGAACAGACAGATGGTAAAGGTATCAATATTTATACGCATTGTGAGATGCTTCCTGCAAATGCATATCCAGTACTTAAGAGATATAAACATCTAACTGGTAATTTCGGAGGTGCATGGCAAAAACAGCAGGAAGAATTTGATGGAATTCCTGGCTGTATCTTAATGACCACTAACTGTGTACAAATACCTAGAGACAGCTATAAGGATAGACTATTTACAACAAGTATAGTAGGGATGCCTGAATGTCCTCATATTGAAGAAGTAAACGGTAAAAAAGATTTTACTCCAATCATTGAAAAAGCACTTGAATTAGGAGGATGGCAGGAAGATGAACCTGAAAAGAAAATTCCAATCGGTTTTGCACACAATGCCATTTTGAGCCATGCGAATGAAATCGTGGATGCCGTAAAAAGTGGTAAGATCAAACACTTCTTCTTGATCGGAGGGTGTGATGGAGCAAGGCCAGGCAGAAATTATTACACAGAATTTGCAGAAAAAACACCAAAAGATACGGTTATCTTAACGTTAGCCTGTGGTAAATATCGATTCAATAAGCTGGATCTAGGAACGGTAGCAGGTTTGCCAAGAGTACTTGATTGCGGGCAATGCAGTGATTCTTATTCCGCTGTTAAGGTCGCTATTGCATTGGCAGAAGCATTCAATTGCGGAGTAAATGATCTGCCGCTTTCATTGGTGCTTTCCTGGTATGAACAAAAAGCAGTCGGTATCCTGTTAGCGCTATTATCTTTGGGGATTCAAGATATCCGTCTTGGACCATCATTACCGGCATTCATTACGCCAAATATATTTCAAGTATTAGTTGATAAATTCAGTATAAAACCCATTTCAACCCCGGAACAAGATCTGAAAGCTATTTTAGGGTGAATAAAAATATCGTAAAAACAAGAGGAAGCGGCTGACTGCTTCCTTTTGTTTTCCAATTGATTTGTTTCATGATTTTATGCAAATCCAAAATATCTTAAAATTCCCTGATAGATCGCATATGCATATTGATATTGTAAATCCCGAAGTTTTTCTAAGTCGGAAGAGTTACTCATATATCCAAGTTCTACCAGAAGAGCTGGCATGTTCGTATTTCTTAATACATATAAACTGGGATTAAGAAGTATTCCATTGTTTCTTGTTCCCACAATCTGCGTGATTGCATTCATGATATGCTGAGCCAGCCAATTGGCCTGCGTGTTATATCTGTAAAGATAAATTTCTGTTCCGTTCAATGCAGGATTTGGATTATCATTCGCATGAATACTGATAAAATAATTAGCAGGCCATTCGTTAGCCATTCGTACTCTTTCCGCCAGGCTGGTATTTGTATTGGTACCTAATACAGTGGTGGGCGTTGGTCTGGATAATCTTGCTTCAAAGCGCGAATCACTATTTAAAAGATCTGCTAAGTATATGCCAACTTGATAAGTAACATCTTCTTCATGCAATCCGTCCCCGATTGCTCCAGTATTATGATATCCGGTAGGGTTATGACCTTGATCTATAAAAATTTTAATAGGCAAAGAACTACCTCTTTTCTATTTATTACTATTATCATATTATGCATTTTTTTTTATGTGAATGGCAAGTGATCAAAATACAGCATATAGTGTATAAATGACTTCTGAGAGGTATTATTATGAGAAAGGGTAACGTCCAGAATGTATTTAAAAATCAGGATAAAGAAAAAAGAAAATCTGATTTTAATAAACGTTTGTCTGAAGCGATCAACAGAGCAGAAAAATATCGATTATTCAAAAAAGTATGAAAAAATTTTATTCAAAAGTAGCAATCTATTGCAGACTTTCTGAGGAAGACCGAAATAAGAAAAGTGAGTTTGACGACAGCCTGAGCATTCAAAATCAGAAAGCAATGCTGATACAGCATGCGCAGGAAAAAGGATGGGATATTTTTCAGATCTATTCGGATGATGATTATAGAGGTTCTGATCGGAACAGACCTGAATTTAATCGGTTGTTAAAAGATGCGGAAGAGGGTAAATTTGATATTGTTTTATGTAAAACACAATCTCGTTTCACGCGTGAAATGGAACTGGTCGAAAAGTATATCAATGGATTATTCAGGGTGTGGAATATTCGTTTTGTCAGTATTGTGGATCATGCAGATACCAGTAATAGAGGAAATAAGAAATCAAGACAGATCAATGGTTTGGTAAATGAATGGTATCTGGAAGATATGTCGGAAAATATCAAGAGTGCGTTAACGATCCGGCGTGAAAAGGGTTTTCATATAGGAGCTTTTGCCTTATATGGTTATCAAAAAGATCCAGAACAAAAAGGGCATATTATTCCAGATCCGGAAGCTGCTGAAGTAGTACACAGAGTGTTTGCCATGTATGCAAGCGGAATTGGAATGACAGCGATCGCAAAACAATTGAATGCGGAAGGGATTTTGAATCCGACAGGGTATAAAATTGCCAAAGGGATTAAAACAAAGATAAACGGAAAGCAGAGCGGAACACTTTGGAAGTATTATACGGTCAGCCATATGCTTACAAATGAAATTTATATTGGGAACATGGTACAGGGAAAATATGAGAGTATCTCATATAAAACGGGAATTAACAGGCCCAGAGATAAATCGCTTTGGATTAAGGTTCCAAATACACATCAGGCTATTATTGAAGAGGAGCTTTGGAATAGGGTTCAAGATATGCGTAAAGGCAGATTAAAGCCATTCGTTACTGGCGAAGTAGGACCATTTGCAAATAAATTAAAGTGTGTATATTGTGGATATAACCTGCGGACAAAAAAGTGTCATGGATACCGCTACTTTGAATGCGGAACAAGATATACATGTAAAGATGCCTGCAGAGGAGCATTTATTCCATTTTCGGAGCTAAATGAAATAGTAAAAATTGAGTTTGATGAAATGATCAGGAAGTATTTTGACCAGGAATCTTTTGTCGGAATGATGGAACCGGAAAAAAATGGTGAGAGCAGAGGAAAGATTCTTCAGGAAAAAATGAAAGATGCAGAAAAAAAAGTGTCTATAGCACAGACTGGAATAAAAGAATTATACACAGACAAGATAACCGGAATTATCAGTCAGGAGGAATTTGTTAATCTTTCAGCAGCATACAGAAACGAAATTGAACAGGCGAAGTGTACGTTGGAGATATTACAAGGTCAAATGGAGCAACAACAAAATAAGAGAAAAGAAGAATCGGGCAGTGAGATCTTGAATCGATATATTTCGTTCGAAGATGTAGCGATTCATAGAGAATTTATAATAGCATTAATAGACTACATTGAGGTTGGACGGCGTAGTAACAGAAATGAAGATGTTCCTATTATAATACATTGGAATTTCTAGCAGTTGTGCTTATAAATCAGTAGCAGAACAAAAAGCAAGAACAACATATGAGAATATTTTAAGACTTGTAAAAAATGAAGAAGTTGCAGCTCCAATTAGATTTTTACGTGCAAGAGAGGTCGTACATTTTCAGAGATTTGGGGAAGGATTAAGAATTGTACAGGATAATTTGGATGCAAAGAATTTCTATGCGTTTAACCCGGCATTTGACAGATGCAGCAGTTAATCATTAAGATTTTATTAGTTCACAAAATATTCACAAAAAAATGACAATAAAAACACAAAGTATGTGTAAATTTAATAGCGGTATCGGAATATCCGGTACCGCTATTTATAATAGGTAAATTGGAGTGGTAATTTATCTTGTTTTGAGAAAAGGGAGGTATCAAATTGATACAAGTAGAAAATCTTGTAAAGAAATACGGTAATCATATTGCTGTGAATCATTTATCATTTACAATAGAAAAGGGTAAGATATATGGTTTTTTAGGGCCAAATGGCGCAGGAAAGTCCACCACCATGAATATGATCACCGGATATATGGGAGCAACAGGCGGTACGATAAAAATTGATGGTATCGATATTGTGAAAAATCCTGAAAAAGCAAAAAAGAATATTGGTTATTTACCAGAAATACCACCATTATATACAGATATGACAGTAAAGGAATATCTGATATTTGCTGCAGAATTAAAAGGGTTAAAGAAGACAGAAAAAAACGAGAATGTTAAAAAAGTAATGAAGATGGTAGGGTTAACAGATGTTGAAAGCCGCCTGATCCGTAACCTGTCGAAGGGATATCGGCAAAGAGTTGGTTTCGCACAGGCAATCTTAGGATTTCCTGAAGTCATTATTTTGGATGAACCAACGGTAGGACTTGATCCAAAACAAATTATGGAAATAAGAGACTTAATTAAAGAATTGGGAAAAAACCATACAGTTATTTTGAGTTCTCATATTTTGTCAGAAGTAAGTGCAGTATGTGACCAGATTCTGATTATGTCAAAGGGAAGACTGGTTGCTCAGGATACACCGGAAAACCTGGAACATCTTATGGAAAAGGAACAAACCATTCATGCTACGATAAAAGGAGAAAAAGGCAAGGTCGAAAGGGTTTTAACAGAAGCGGAATTTATTCATTCCTATACTTGCCGGCAGGATAATCAAAATAATAGGACAGAAGAAAAAATTTATGAGTATGATATTGTAGCGCATAAACAGACCGATATCAGAGAGCAATTATTCTACCTGCTTGCAGAACAAAAATTACCGATTATCGAATTGCATTCTTCGATGGTCTCCCTGGAAGATGTATTTCTTGAATTGACGTCGGATCAATATATGGATTCGATGATGGAAAAAGAGCAGATGGAAAACGCTTTGGACGAAAGTGGTCTTAAAAGTGATGAACAGGAAGTGAAATCTGTTGATAATACCAAAGAAGATGTGAGTTTAGAAGAGGAGGCAGAATAGAATGTTCGCAGTTTATAAAAAGGAATTAAAATCATACTTTCATTCTGTTATTGGATTCTTATTCATGGCAGTTTTATTATTTTTTATAGGACTATATTTTACAGTAGACTGTCTTGTATATGGAACACCATATTTTACATATGTATTAAATAGTGTCATTATTATTTTTTTATTTGCAGTTCCTATTCTGACTATGAAGATTTTATCAGAAGAAAGACACCAGAAAACAGATCAGTTGCTATTTACGTCACCAATCAAATTATCAAAGATTATCATTGGAAAATATCTGGCTTTGATTTCTATTCTCGGGATTGTTGTTTTGATTTCAGCAATATATCCAATAATCTTGTCCTGCAGCGGAAGTATCCCTTTTGCTGAGACGTATTATGCTCTATTTTCTTTTTTCTTATTTGGTGCTGCCTGCATTGCAATCGGTCTGTTCCTATCGTCTGTTACAGAAAGCCAGGTAATCGCAGCGGTCCTGACTTTTGCATTTTTACTGGTAGGCTTTATGGTATCAGGCATCAGTGGAGTGATTTCTTCTACTGGTAATATAATAACAAAACTATTAAGTATCTTTGATATTGCCTCAAGATTTGATAATTTGATGAATGGAATTGTAGATATTAATTGTATGCTTTACTATTTTTCTGTCATTATTTTATTTCTCTTTTTAACATATCAGGTCATTCAGAAGAGAAGATGGTCTATCGTTAATTACGGAGCAAAGAAGACTGTTCTTAGCGCCGGATTTACAGTTTTTGTAGCGTGTGTGATTGCAGCTGCGAATATAGCAGCAAATTATCTGCCGGATTCTGTAAAGAGTTTTGATATCACGGATAATCACATCTATTCTATTATGGATACCACCAAAGGAGTACTGGATAATCTGAATCAGGATATAACCGTTTATCTGCTGAATAGTGAGAAAAGTGCGGATATAACGATTAAAACAATGCTGACAAGATATCAGGCATATTCAAAAAGGATACAGGTAGAATATAAGAACCAGAAAGATTATCCGAATTTTGTGTCTGGCTATACACAGGATACACTTGCTGATAACAGTATGATTGTTGTTTGTGGGAATCGCTTTACTACAATTGATTACAATGATTGTTTTGAATCAGAAATAGATTATACAACTTATAAAGAAAAAGTAACAGGATATGATGGCGAGGGACAGCTGACATCTGCAATTTCATATGTGACGAGCAGCGATCTGCCCAAAGTATATGTAATTACAGGACATCAGGAATTGGATTTATCAGCAAATGTACTTGCAAATATCAAAAAAGAAAATGTAGAAGTAGAGAATATTAATTTGATGAATTATGATACAGTGCCTGAAGATGCTGCAAGTATTATAATTTCTGGACCGGTTGTTGATTATTCAAAGGAAGATACAGATAAAATAAAAGCGTACCTGTCAGCGGGCGGTCATGCAGTTATTCTGACTGCTTTGGCAGATGAAGATATGCCGAACTTTAAATCTATCTTATCTGATTATGGTGTTAAAATGGCTGATGGTGCAGTATTTGATTCGAATCAAAATAACTATTATCAGTATCCATTTTATATTTTACCGGAGATTAAAAGTCATGCAATTACCGCAGATCTTTATAAAGGGAAACGCTACATTCTTATGCCGCAGGCAGTAGGGCTTGTAGTAGAAGAGGATGATAAATTACCGAAGGGTGTTAAAGCAACAGCATTGCTTACAAGTTCGGATAGCTCTTACAGTAAAACAGATGTCAAAAACATGTCTACTTATGATAAAGAAACTGGTGATACAGATGGACCATTCGACCTCGGTGTATATCTGGAAAAAAGTAATGGTGATAAGAAAACGACAAAGATTGTTGCTTTTGGGTGCGAATATTTACTGGATGAAGAATTTGATGCAAGAGTATCTGGTGCAAATGTAAAATTATTTACAAGTGCAATCAGCAATCTTGTAGATCACGAAAGCAGTGTGTCAATTCCATCTAAGAGTTATACTTATGGAACCATTATGGTAAATAGAAGCATGGTAGTATTTGGAGGGCTGGTTGTAACAGTATTAATTCCACTTACCATGTTGGTAATAGGTATTATTATTTGGGCGAAACGAAGAAAGAAATAAATGACAATAATTTACATTAATTGACAAAATCAATAGTCCTATTGACATAAAAAATCAATAGGACTATAATTTTTATAGTATATTGAGAATGATTATCAAAAAATGGAGAGAGCATGAGGAATGATATGACACTATTTGAAGGAAAAGCAGGAAAGCCATATCAAATAAGAGGATTATATGTGGAAGAAGCAATTACAAGAAGATTAGAGGCACTTGGTCTGAATGATGGGACAGTCATTCATGTGTTAACGAGAAAAAAAAATGGTGCTCTTATCATTAAAGTCAGAGGAACGAGACTTGCATTGGGAAAACACATTTCTTCCGGAATAGAAGTTAAGGAGGAAGTATAAAATGCGTCTGGCTGATCATAAAGAAGCAAGTACGGTTAGTAAAGAAAGGTCAGGTGGGGATAAACAGCATACAATTAAAGTTGCATTTGTAGGAAATCCTAACTGTGGAAAAACAACATTATTCAATGCAATTACAGGATCAAGATTAAAGGTTGCCAACTGGCCTGGCGTTACTGTAGAGAAAAAAGAGGGCTTCACCACATATGAAGGATGCAATCTATATCTGGTAGATACCCCTGGTATTTATTCCTTATCCTGTTATACGATTGAAGAAAAGGTAACAAGAAGCTGCGTTATGGATGATACTATTGATGTCATCGTAAATATATTGGATGCTTCTTCCATGGAACGTAATTTGTATCTGACATTACAATTATTAGAACTTGGAAAGCCAGTTGTAATGGCACTAAATATGATGGATATCGTAAAAGAAAGGGGACTTGAAATAGATCTCCACAGGTTGCCCGAACTATTAGGTGATGTTCCTGTCGTTCCAGTCTCAGCAGTAAAAAAGACAGGTCTGGATATCTTATTGCACGCTGTTGTGCATCATTATGAAGAAGGACCAAAAAGTTATATTTTACAGTATTCGGAAGAAATTGAAGAAAAAATCGCAAAATTGGAAGTGATGATGAAAGCAAATTATCCGATGCATTCTCTTCTAAGGTGGCATGCGATCAAATTGTTGGAATATGATGAAGATGTACGGAAAGAACATCCCATGCATATTTTGAATGTTGCTGAAAAGAATTATGAAAAGCAGATCATTCAAAGAAAATATGAATCTATTGAAAGCATCATTAATGAGGTGATATTTCATAAAGAGGAAAAAGAACAAAAGACAGATAAAATAGATCACATATTGACACATCCTAACTTGGGGGTACCAGTATTTATGATGATCATGGCACTTGTTTTTTTTCTGACATTTACGGTAGGAGATGTTTTAAAAGGTGTTTTTGAAATTATCCTTTCCTATTTTTCAGATGGAATGCATCAATTTTTGCTTACAATAGGCACATCAGAGTGGCTGATTTCTCTTATTGTAGATGGTATTATAGCTGGTGTGGGAGGAATTTTAACTTTTCTACCGAATATCGCAATATTATTTGCAGCATTGGCAATACTGGAAGATAGCGGATATATGTCACGGGTCGCGTATGTCATGGATGGCATTATGGGAAAAGTCGGATTATCAGGAAAAGCATTCTTGCCAATGATACTTGGATTTGGTTGCACAGTTCCGGCAATTATGGCAACTCGTGCATTGGAAACCGAGCATGACAGAAGAAAAACAATGATTATTACGCCATTTATGTCATGTTCTGCAAGATTGCCGATTTATGTACTTTTTTCAGAAATGTTTTTTCCAGATTATCCATATATCATTTGCTTTTCGATGTATGCGATCGGACTTGTAATAGCGATACTCGTGGCACTTGTTATGAATAAGTTAGAAAAAGGTAAGATGAATGATTCCTTACTGATTGAGTTACCGGAATATAAAAAACCGAATTTACGAACCATTCGTATCTATGTATGGACAAAATTAAAAGACTATCTGACGAAAGCGGGAACTACTATTTTTATTGCTTCTATAGTGATATGGTTCTTATTGAATTTCGGAATGAAGGGAATGGTTGAAAATGCTGGTGAGAGTTTTGGAGCGATGATCGGTAAGATTCTGGTTCCTGTATTAGCTCCGATTGGTCTTGACATGTGGCAGATCGCAGTTGCTCTGATATCTGGCATTTCTGCAAAAGAAGTTGTGGTTTCAAGTTTTGCGGTACTTTTTGGCGTAAACAATGCGAGTTCGTCGGCAGGTATGCAGACTATTGTTTCCAATATACAACAGTTCAAGCCTGATTTTGGTTCTGTAAATGCATTTTCGCTAATGATATTCTGCCTATTATACGTTCCCTGTGCAGCTACCATTGCTACGATTAAAAAAGAAAGTAATTCATGGAAGTTTACAGGTTCTGTAATCATATTTCAAATAGTATTTGCATGGTTTATGTCTTTTCTTTTTTTTCAGATTGGTTCAGTTCTATTTTAATATCAATAAAAAAGCAGAGTCGTGGATTTTGTTATTTTGTTAACAATATTACTTTATTATATCTTGATTTCCTCGTTGGTTTGTGTCAAAATAGGTAATGGCAATTTAGACACAAACAAATGAGGATTTTGTATTATGGAGGAAAATAATGAGAGGTATTGATACTCAAGTTAGGAAAGTTAGAAGAAGAGTATTTAAAGAAGTTGCAAATCTGGCTTACAATTCAGAAAATCTGATTGATGATATGGAAGCTTTACCATATAAAATAGTAGATACAGACCATCCGGAATATTGGGAAAGTATTTATCGCGAAAGGGCCGTTGTCAGAGAGCGTATGCGCCTTGCAATGGGAATGTCATTAAGGCCTGAGAATCAACCGGTCCATGTGACGCAGGGGTTGGAAGAAAGTAATATTTCCGAGAAATACTATGAACCACCTTTGATGCAGGTGATTCCTTCAGCATGTAATGCATGTCCGGAAAATGATTATGAAGTAACCAACAGATGTATGGGATGTCTTGCGCACCCATGCCGTGAAGTATGCCCGAAAGGTGCAATCACAATGGTAAATGGAAAGTCTTATATTGATCAGGAAAAATGTATCCGTTGCGGTAAGTGTAAAGCAATTTGCCCGTACGATGCGATCTCACATCAGGTAAGACCATGTGCAGCTGCCTGTGGTGTGAATGCAATTAAGAGCGACGCGCATAAACGTGCCCAAATTGACAATGATATTTGCGTTTCGTGTGGACAATGTATGGTTAGTTGTCCGTTCGGTGCGATTGCAGATAAATCACAGATATTTCAATTAATCCGTGCGATTCAGTCAGGCAGAAAAATTATTGCACAGGTAGCCCCAGCCTTTGTTGGTCAATTCGGAAATGTATCTCCGGATGGAATCAAGTCAGCGTTAAAAGAACTCGGTTTTTTTGATGTTTATGAGACGGCAATCGGTGCGGATATGGGAGCGATCGCCGAGGCAGAACATTATGTTCATAAAGTGGCTACAGGAGAATTACCATTTTTATTAACTTCCTGTTGTCCGTCGTGGTCCATGCTTGCAAAGAAATTCTTTCCCGAAACAATTGGAAATATATCGAATGAACTAACACCTATGGTGGCTACAGCAAGAGAGATTAAAAAAGATCATCCTGATGCAAGTGTTGTTTTTATTGGCCCGTGTGCAGCTAAAAAGTTAGAAGCGATGCGTAGAACAGTACGTTCAGATGTAGATTTTGTCATTACATTTGAAGAATTAGTAGGAATGTTCGAGGCAAAGGGCATTGTATTAGAAAAAATAGCGGTAAATGATAAAATGGAGGATGCGACCGGTGCCGGAAGAGGTTATGGTGTTGCCGGGGGAGTTGCCAATGCAATAGAAGAATGTATCAGAGAATATTATCCGGATGTAGAAGTAAATATAGAACATGCGGAAAGTCTTACGGAGTGCAAGAAAATACTTATGCTTGCGAAGATGGGTAAGAAAAACGGATGTTTAATTGAGGGAATGGCATGCCCCGGCGGTTGTGTTGCTGGTGCCGGAACGAATATAGCAATCAATAAAGCGACTAAGGAAGTAAATACGTTTAAGACATCTTCCAAAGAAAGAATACCAAAGAAAGATAGTAACGGAGGAAATGAAAATGAGTAAAGTCAGAACTCGTTTTGCACCAAGTCCTACAGGCAGAATGCATGTAGGCAATCTGAGAACAGCTTTGTATGCATATCTAATAGCAAAGCATGAAGGCGGAGATTTTATACTGAGAATAGAAGATACAGATCAGGAACGTTTCGTAGAAGGCGCAGTTGAAATTATCTATCGGACATTAGAGAAGACAGGTCTTCTTCATGATGAAGGTCCTGATAAAGACAAAGGTGTAGGACCTTATGTGCAAAGTGAAAGACAGGAGCAGGGTATCTATTTAGAATATGCAAAAAAACTAATCGAAAAGGGAGAAGCATATTATTGCTTTTGTGATAAAGAAAGATTAGCCACTTTAAATCGAATAGTAGCCGGTAAAGAAATAACGGTTTATGATAAACATTGTTTATCTTTATCAAAAGAGGAAGTCGAAGAAAAATTAGCTTCCGGTATTCCTTATGTAATCAGACAAAATAACCCAACACATGGAACTACTACATTTGTTGATGAAATCTATGGTGATATTACAGTAGATAATGCTGAATTAGATGATATGATTCTTATGAAATCTGATGGATATCCTACTTATAATTTTGCCAATGTAGTGGATGATCATTTAATGGGAATCACGCATGTAGTCAGAGGAAATGAGTATTTGTCTTCTTCTCCTAAATATAACCGTTTATATGAAGCTTTTGGATGGGAAGTACCGGTTTATGTACATTGTCCGTTGATTACAGATGAAGAACATCATAAATTATCGAAAAGATGTGGTCATTCTTCCTATGAAGATTTGATCGAACAGGGATTCCTTACAGAGGCTGTTGTAAATTATGTAGCACTACTAGGCTGGAGTCCTGAAAACAATGAAGAAATTTTTACGTTAAAGGAATTGGTAAAAGAATTTAACTATCGCCATATGTCAAAGTCACCGGCTGTATTTGATTATACGAAATTGAAATGGATGAATGGGGAGTATATGAAAGCAATGGATTTTGATACTTTCTATAGAAAAGCCGAACCGTTCTTAAAAGAGGCATTATCAAAGAGTCTTGACCTTAAAAAAATTGCTGCAATGGTAAAGACAAGAATAGAAACATTCCCGGATATCAAAGAACTTGTTGACTTTTTTGAAGAATTACCAGAGTATGATATTGCAATGTTTACACACAAAAAGATGAAGACAACGAGTGAGACATCACTTGAAGTTTTACAGGAGCTGCTTCCAATATTCGAAAAACAGGATGACTTTAGCAATGATGCATTGTATCAGACTTTAGTTTCTTATGTAGAGACAAAAGGATGCAAGAATGGCTATGCGATGTGGCCGATTCGTACTGCTGTATCAGGAAAAGAAATGACACCGGCAGGTGCGACTGAAATTATGGAAATCATTGGAAAAGAGGAATCCATAAAGAGAATAAAAAAAGGAATTGAATTATTACAGCATGCATCATGAACAAAGTTTGAATATTGCGCAGGAAACTGCAATCAAACACGGAACAGGACCGGCACTTATATTAGCTGGTCCAGGTTCTGGAAAGACATTTGTCTTAACACATCGCATAAAAAATCTGATAGAATCTTATCATATCCCCCCGGAACGCATATTAGTGATTACCTTTACAAAAGCAGCATCAATTGAGATGAAGGAACGATTTCTCTCGTTAATGAAAAATCAATATCTACCGGTAACATTTGGTACTTTTCATGCAATCTTTTTTCATATCCTACAACATTCTTATCATTTTAAATTTTCCAATATCATAACTGAAAAAGAAAAATATCATTATATGCAGGGTATTTTGGAGCAGATGATATCTGAAAAAAAACAGGAAATTATTAATACTGACTTAGAAGAAATAGATGATACATTTATGGGCAGTATTTTGTCAGAGATAAGTAATGTTAAAAATCTGGGACTATCTATTAATGCCTACCAAGCAACCTGCATGGAATATGAAGAATTCCGAACAATATATCTGGCCTATAAGGAGACATTAAAAAGAAACAGAAAACTGGATTTTGATGACATGGTATTGCTTTGTTATGAATTACTAAAAGAAAATCAGCAACTTAGAACCTTTTGGCATGAACAATATCAATATATATTGATTGATGAATTCCAGGATATTAACTACATGCAGTATAGCACAATTAAATTATTGGTAAATCCAACAAATCATATTTTTGTAGTAGGCGATGATGACCAGTCCATTTATGGATTTCGAGGAGCAAAGCCAGAAATTTTAAAACAATTTAAAGAAGAATTTGTAGGGACAAAGCAATTGCTTTTAAATATCAATTACAGGTCTTCTGCAAATATTGTAAATGCTTCATTAAAAGTAATAGAAGAAAATAAGAATCGCTTTCTAAAAAAAATACAAAGTCATCATGATCAGGGAGCTGATATTATTTTACAGGCTTTTCAATCGGAAGAAGAACAAACAGCGAATATTATTCACTTTGTTTTACAATTAAAAAAACGGAACCATAAATTTAAGGATATTGCAGTTATTTATCGTACAAATGCCAGGGCTGGATATCTTGCAGAACAATTTGTATTGCATCAGATTCCATTTATTATGAAAGAAAAAGTGAATTGCATTTATGAACATTTTATTGCAAAAGATCTGATTAGTTATATGACATTCGCAGCATCGCATAATAGAAGTGATTTTTTTAGAATTATGAACAAACCAAAGAGATATCTGTGCCGGAGCGCATGCAGCGAAACAAAAATTGATTTTCATAAAATGCAGTACTATTATCAAAATAAGCCATATATGAGAGAAAGAATCCTGAAGCTACAATATGATACAGAAAGAATCCTGCAAATGAATCCTTATGCAGCAATTAATTTTATTCGAAAAGGAATCGGATATGATGTATATATTAATGATCTGGCAAAGAACAAAAAAGTAAATGCACAGGAATGGTTCAACGTTCTGGAAGAAATACAAAGGCAGTCAGCTGCATTTGATACCCTTGATTTGTGGCTGGGGCATATTAAAAATTTAGAAGAAGAGTTACTGTCAAATAAGAAGGAAGAGGTTAAGGATGGGATAACTATTCTAACAATGCATGGGTGCAAAGGACTGGAGTATCATACCGTAATTATTCCTGATATCAATGATAACATGATTCCAAATAAAAAGGCAGAAAGTATCGAAGATATAGAAGAAGAACGCAGACTGTTTTACGTAGCAATGACAAGAGCCAAGGAAAAACTGGTGCTATTTTATATCAACCAGAAAGAAACATTACCATCCAGATTTTTAAATAGTTTAATAGAAGAAAAAAAGGCTGATATTAATCAGCCTCTCCAATGATTTCATCATGTTCGGTTTCATCTAAATATTCAGCAAATGCATTTGCTGCACGCTCATATTCATCATCATCTTCAATGTATTCAATTGTAGGCTCTGCCGAAGCATCATTTTCGTCCTCATGGTAACGATAGATCCATACATCACCATCTTCATTTTCACCTTCCTCATTTAATGGAAGGAGTACGATATAATCCTGCTCCTCGACTGTAAGAATAACAATAATTGCACATGTTACATTGCCATCTTCCAATTCAAGAGTGACTGTCATTTCTTCATCATCAAATCCAATTTCTTCCTCATTTTTTTTAATTCCCATTTTAATTCCTTTCTTACGGCCTATTTTGTTCTACAGGAAATTTGGTACTGCTGAAGAACGATTTATCGTTCTTCCAAAGCGAACTTGTTCGCTATTTTTATATTACAGAAACAAGGAAGGAAAGACAAGTTGTTTTTTGAGATTTATTATAAAAGTTATTTTGATGTTCAATATTTCTTATCTTTTTAATTTGTGTTATTATTTATTATATGTGTACCGCATTACCAAAGGAGTAATTACATGAAAAACACGAAAAATATGAAAACAGGATACCCTTATCCAATGGGCGTTACGATTATGGAGCAGGGGATCAACGTTGCTGTTGCCATTAATAATCAAAAAGAATGTGGTATGATTCTGTATGATAAACATTGCAAGGATGAGAAACGTATTGCATTTACAAAGGAAAATAGAATTGGAAATATATACTGTATTTTTTTGGAGGGAATTGATCCGGAAAAATATGAGTATAATTTTTATTGCGATAATGAAATCATAATTGATCCTTATGCAAGAAAGCTGACTGGTCAAGAGGATTGGGGCAAAACCATTTATAAAGACGGAAAATATGCTGTCAAATGTTGTTTTAAGGAAGACTCCTTCCTATGGGAAAACGATCAGATGCCAAGAATACCATATGAAAAATGTGTATTTTATTGTATGCATGTCAGAGGATTTACAAAACACAGTTCTTCTAATGTTAAGAGCAGAGGAACATTTCGGGGAATTATTGAGAAGATTCCTTATTTGAAGGAACTTGGAATTACAAGTATCGAAATTTTACCATCTTATGAATTCGATGAAGTGGAAATACCAGAACAGGATCATTCCATGTCATATATGATGGCACATTTTAAGGAAGTACTGACGGAACAAAAGGAACAGGATTCCGCAAAAATAAACTATTGGGGATTTAAGAAAGGATACTATTTTACTCCAAAAGCTGCGTATGCATCGAAGGGAATATCACATATTATAGAAATGAAGCAATTAATACAGGAATTACATCGCAATCAGATGGAACTTATTATGCAATTTTATTTTCCAAAAGCTGTAAAACCTGGATTTATCCTGGAAGTACTGCGGTTCTGGATACTGGAATACCATATTGATGGTATCCATCTTTTGGGTGAAAGTATTCCAATTACATTAATTGCAACAGATCCACTGTTCAGTAACACAAAACTGATGTACTATGATTTTTCGTGTGAACAGATATATTCAGATGGAGAAGTGCCTGTTTACCGCAATTTAGCATCTTATGACGAAGAGTTTATGAATGACAATCGAAGATTCTTAAAAAGCGATGAAGATATGCTGCAGCGTTTTTTGGAGCATATGAAATATAACCCGGCGCAAAAAGCAAGTATTAACTATATGACCAATTATTATGGATTTACACTGATGGATCTGGTATCCTATGACAGGAAGCATAATGAATCGAATGGTGAAGATAATAAAGACGGCAGTAATTATAACTACAGTTGGAATTGTGGATTTGAGGGAAATACTAGAAAAAAATCAGTGATGGAACTTCGAATCAGGCAGATTAAGAATGCATTGGTATTTATCATACTTTCCCAAGGAACACCTTTAATTTTAAGCGGAGATGAATTTGGCAATTCGCAAAATGGAAATAATAATCCGTATTGTCAAGATAATGAAATATCATGGCTGAATTGGAACAATCTCACTAAATATAATGAAATCTATCTGTTTACCAGAAAACTGTTAAAGCTGCGTAAAGAGCATCCGATTTTACGAAGAGCCGAAACCTGCAGAGTAATGGATACACTTTCCTGCGGTTATCCGGATATCTCGTATCATGGGGAAGAAGTATGGCGGCCTGTTGTCGATAATTATAACCGTCATATAGCGATCATGTATTGTGGAAAATATGAAAAAGATGAAGAAGGTAAGGAAGATGCGTTTTTTTATATAGCCTATAACATGCATTGGGAAATGCATCTATTTGCTCTGCCAAATCTTCCGAAAGGGAAAAAATGGAATCAAATCATATCGACGCATGCGGAAAGTATCAATAAAGAAAAACTCGATCAGCAATCTGTTGGTAGTAGCAAAATGGTTATGGAAATAAATAAAATTTCTGTTCCACCAAGAAGTATTACAATTATGATGAGTGAATCGTAGATAAAGAAAATATAAATATTGGAAATAATAAGGAATGAGAGCGTATAAAAATGAAGGCATGGAGACATTTCACAACAATTACTTACCATAAATATCTTGTAATGAAGGGCTGCTTTGCTGTTGGACTTATTAAACAGGGAATTCTACATGATCTATCGAAATATTCGCCTGCTGAATTCTTAGTAGGCGCAAAATATTATCAAGGAACCCGAAGTCCTAATAATGCTGAACGTGAAGCAATCGGATATTCGACAGCGTGGTTACATCATAAAGGTCGTAATAAACACCATTATGAATACTGGATAGATTACAGTATGACACAGACCAAGGGATTTGTACCGGTGCCAATGCCGGAAAAATATATTGTTGAGATGTTTATGGATAGAATTGCAGCATCAAAAGTATATAACGATAAGAATTATGACAAAAGTGATCCGTTAAAGTACTATAATTATGGAAAAGAATATGCACCAATACATGAAGATACAAAAAAGAAGTTGGAATTTTTACTTGAAATGTTAGCAGAAAAGGGTGAAAAAGAAACCTTTATGTATATTAGAAAGAAAATCCTGCATAATGGATAGAACCTTTTTTGGAAGAAATACATATGGTAGAATAAAGAAAGTGTTATATTAGGAGCTTAATATGAATTGCTGTTTACTAATTCTTATTTTATTATTATGTAGCCAAGGTACTTCAACCTGCCGGACCCGAGGTATTAGACCGTGTCCGCCGGCATGTGCATCACCGTGCCCACCGCCATGTGCACCACCGTGTGCGCCACCATGTCCTAACCCTGAACCTAGAAAAGGATCTACATGTCCAGGAATGTGCGGCTGCGAAGAGAAGCCTGAATAACACAGGCTTTTTTTCGAGTAGGTATGTTTCAAATGTATGTTTCTCATGGTTGACTTAACTGCAGAGGGGTGATAAACTTCTTAGGAGAATGAAATGCGGAGGATAGATACAACATGATAGGCAATCAGAAAATACTTTTTAGTGGTATGCAGGCAACGGGAAACTTGACATTAGGTAATTATTTAGGCGCATTAAAGAATTGGGTTACCTTAAGCGATGAATATGAGTGTTTTTACTCAGTTGTAGACTTACATTCCATTACAGTCAGACAGGATCCTGCAGAACTTAGAAAAAGAGCGAGAAGTTTACTTACATTATATATTGCTGCTGGTTTAGATCCGGAAAAAAATTGTATCTATTATCAGTCCCATGTTTCTGGCCATGCAGAATTATCATGGATATTAAACTGCTTTACTTATATGGGTGAATTGAATAGAATGACGCAATTTAAAGATAAAGCAGCAAAACACGCTGATAATATTAACTCTGGTTTATATACCTATCCGGTTTTAATGGCGGCAGATATTTTGCTATATCAGGCAGATGTTGTTCCAGTTGGTAAAGATCAATTACAGCATCTTGAAATATGCAGGGATATTGCCCAAAGGTTCAATTCCATTTATGGGGATGTATTCACCATTCCGGAAGGTTATCTGGGAAAATCAGGTGCTAAGATTATGAGCCTTCAGGAACCATCAAAAAAAATGTCAAAATCAGATGAAAATGCCAATGCAAGTATTTATCTGATGGATGAACCAGACATGATCATCCGCAAATTTAAGCGCGCTGTTACTGATTCTGAAAATTGTATTCAATACAGTGATGAGCAGCCAGGTATTAAGAATCTGCTGGATATTTATTGTGCCTGTACGAATAAAACACCGGAAGAAGCAGTAAAAGAATTCAATGGTGTGGGATATGGTGATTTTAAATTGGCAGTAGGTGAATCAGTTGTGAGTATACTGAAGCCGGTACAGGATAGATTTAATAAATTGACTAAAGATAAAGCATATATTGATAAAATTATCAATGACAATGCAGAAAAAGCAAATTACTATGCCATGAAGACATTACGAAAAGTTCAGAAAAAAGTAGGCTTTCCTGAAAGACCTAGATTATAAGAGAAAAAATGGGGCTTCAATTAGAAACACCCCTTATCACCTCAAGTTATCAACGAGTAGAAACACGCTTTGCGAGTTTCTACTTGTTATCGCGGTATTCGTCAAATGCTTCTGCCAGCAGAGCATTTTCCTCATTACTCGCGTAAAAAATAGCAGCGAATGGTTATCCAACAGAAGACACGTTCTCACTCGATTGCCGCTCATAGCGGTACATAAGTTTGTGACAGATAAAATCTGTCACAAACTAAGTACCGATGGCGTCAAAACGGTCTCTTTATGGATAATCCGTTCGCTGCTATTTCATTCTACACTTTATGTGATAAACTGATTAGGTTATGATAGGGCGCTGTTTTTATGCCATACTTATGATTTTCATATCTTCTGGTAGAGGCGCTGTGAAGTCCATCTGTTTATGGGTAATAGGGTGCAGGAAGGTTAAATGTGCAGAATGCAAAGCCTGTCTGCTTATGATACGCATATCCGGATGATATAGAAAATCTCCAAGGAGCGGACAACCAAGATGTTTCATATGAACACGAATCTGGTGGGTTCGTCCTGTTTCAAGCCAAAGTGAAATTTGTGAAAAAACTTCATCCGGGTGAATGGAAGGGATCTTATGTAAAAGTTCGTTTCCGGAGAATTGTTTTAACAGCTGATAGTGTGTGACGGCGCATTCACCATGTTCGTAATCAATCATACGCTCAATGGCAGAGTCTTTAGCGCGGCCGATAGGAGCATCTATCGTACCGCATGGAGTAGAAAGAGCACCAGATACAAGAGCAATATATTCACGCTTGATTTCCCGTCGTTTCACCATAGAAGATAAGATACCAGCACTGATCATATGTTTGGCTAATATGGTAAGACCGGTAGTATCCCGATCAAGCCGGTTAATGCAGCGGAACGTGTAAGCAATATTTTGAGACTTATAATAATACATAACAGCGTTGGCTAATGTGTTATCATAATTATTTTGTGAGGGATGAATTGGCATATCCGCAGGTTTATTGACAATCAGAATATCTTCATCCTCATATACGATATTGAGAGGAAGAGCAACGGGAATGATGTTTGGGGAAGATTTAGTTTCTTTTAGATGAATAGTAAGTGTATCATTTTCCTGCAATAAATAATTAACATGTTTCCAGATTTCATTAATCAGTATACTTTCCGGCATTTTTTTTAATGCAATGATATTCTGACTAGAATAGCCCATAGACTTTAAGTAAAAGTCTATGGGTTTCTGATGAAATTGAAATGGAATTGTATAATGAATGATTCTTTCCATAAATGGTTTCCTTATTCAGATTTTACTTCTTTCCAAAGCTGGTTGTACTGTTCATCCGCTTCATCACCAAGATATTGGAATGTTTCCAGATTTTTAAAGTCAGACAAAGTAGGAAATGCAATTGGAGAATTTTTAATATCTTCATCTTCAATTAATTCATGGGCTGCATCATTTGGAGTCGTATATGTGATATATTCAAAATTCTTCAATGCAATGTCTTCGCGGCACATGAAGTTGATAAAAGCTTCTGCATTTTCTTTATTTTTTGCATTTTTTGGAATAACCCAGGAATCGATCCATACATTAGTTCCCTCTTTAGGGATAACATATTCCAAATCCGGATTTTCTCTTTGTGTAAAAATAGCTTCTCCGGAATAGATAACACCGAGCGCAGCTTCATTTCCAATCATTTTATCACGAACCTGATCAATTACATAAGCCTGAACCAAAGGCTTTTGTTTGATGAGAGATTCTTTTGCGGCTTCTAATTCATCCGGATCTGTAGAATTCATGGAATAACCATTTAATTTAAGTGCTACCATAAAAGCATCACGCACGCTGTCCTGCATTAAGATACTATCTGAATATTTTTCGTTCCAAAGGATAGACCAGCTGTCAACCGGTTCATCGACCATAGTCTTGTTATAAAGAATACCGACGGTTCCACAGCAATATGGTACAGAATATTTATTTTGTGGATCGAATTGTTTCGCCTGTTCTATATATTGTGATCCAATATTTTTATAATTAGGAATATTGCTATAGTTGATTTCTTCTAAAAGATTATTTTGAATCATTTTTTGGATCATATAATCGGAAGGGCAGATAACATCATATTCTGATGCTCCTGATTCAATCTTCGGATACATGATTTCATTTGTTTCGAACTCATCATATATGACTTTGATTCCGGTCTCGTCTTCAAACATTGTAAGTACATCAGGATCAATATATTCGCCCCAATTATAGACAACCACCTGTCCATTACTGGCTGAATTGCCGCCGCCGCATCCAGTCAGCATAGTGGATGTTAAGGTAATGAACAAAACAATTGATAGAAATTTTTTCATTTTTTTCCTCCTTAAAGAATCATCATACATTCTTTTGTTTTTCTTTTGGTGCTTTGTTTACGACTATCAGTAATACTAAAACAGAAACGAAAATAATAGTTGACAAGGAATACATTTCCGGTTTGATTCCTTTTTTTACTTCTGTATAGATCTTCGTTGATAATGTGTCAAATCCCGGACCTTTCGTAAAGTGTGTAATAATAAAATCATCCAGAGACATAGTAAACGACATCAGAAACCCGGATAGTACACCAGGCATGATATCTGGAAATATAACTTTAAAAAATGCAGTCAAATGAGTTGCTCCAAGATCAAGCGCAGCTTCATAAGTATGCGGATTCAGCTGCTTTAGTCTTGGGAGCACACTGAGAATGACATAGGGAATATTAAAAGTAATATGTGCCAGTAATACTGTAATAAACCCAAATCTGATACCTATGCTTATAAATAGAAGCATGAGTGAAATTCCAGTTACGATTTCAGCATTTACCATAGGAATATTTGTGACTCCCATAAAGAACGCACGGTTTCTTTTCTTCATTCCATTAATTGCAATGGCAGCAATGGTACCTATGATGGTAGCAATCAGTGCAGATAAGAACGCAATCAGTAGGGTTGTATATAATGCCTGCAAGATAACATCATTCTTAAAAAGCTTTTGGTACCACTTAAATGTAAATCCACCCCATTTTGCACGTGTCTTACTTGCATTAAATGATAAGACCATCAAAGTAGCAATTGGTGCGTAGAGAAAAATAAATATAAGTGTAATATATAGTTTTTGAAGAGTCGTTTTTATCATAATGTAATTTCCTCCCCATCTTTATCTGTAATAGAAGAGATTATGATACTGATTATAATAAATATCATTAGTACAATTGATAATCCGCTTCCAAGATTCCAATTATCCGTTTGCGTGAATTCCTGTTCAATTACGTTTCCAATTAATAATATCTTACTTCCACCGAGTAAATTGCTGATAACAAAAGTAGTAAGAGCCGGTACAAATACCATAGTGATACCGCTGATTACACCCGGCAGGCTTAATGGAAAGATAATCTTCAAAAAAGTCTGTGTGCTGTTTGCACCAAGGTCTCTGGCAGCATTCACAACATCTGTATCAATTTTGCTGATGGAATTGTAAATTGGTAAAACCATAAACGGCAGAAAATTATATACCATGCCGAGAACAATTGCATTAGGTGTATTAATGATATTAAGTGCAGGTAAGTGTAAAAAGCTCAGGACGCTGTTAATAACACCGGTCTTTTCTAATAAAGTCTGCCATGCAAGGGTTCTGAGCAAAAAGTTCATCCACATAGGTAATATAAATATCAGTACAATAAAACTATTCTGATTTACATTCATATGACTTAAGGTTATGGCAAGCGGATATGCAAGTAATATACATATAATTGTACTGACCAAAGATAGCAGGAGCGAGAGCCATAGTGCTTTCATATGTTCTTCCATAGTGATTGCAATTATATTTTCTAATGTAAAAGCACCTGTTTTATCCGTAAAGCCGTAAAAAAACACCATGCATAGGGGAATGATGATAAAAGCCAGGGACCATATCAAATATGGTGTTGACATCCATTTTCTATTCATCGATACCAGTGGCCTCCTCATCCTCAGAAGCAGGTTTATTCATAATCTGGATATTAAATGGATCGATCTGAATGCCGACATTTGTTCCGACTTCATACATTTTTGTCGAATGAACGAGCCAATCGAATCCATTTGCTGTAACTTCCATTTCATAATGTACGCCCTTAAAGATAATGTGTGTTACGTCTCCCTGAATAGTTCCCAGTTCGGGAGCTACAAGTTCAACATCTTCCGGTCTTATGACTACATCAACAGGTGTATTTTCGCCGAAACCTGTATCAACACAGGCAAATCTTGCACCCAGGATTTCCACCAGTTCATCGCGGATCATAGTGGAAGGTATGATATTACTGTCGCCAATAAAGTCTGCTACAAAAGCATTTTCCGGTTCATTGTAAATATCTTCAGGAGTTCCTATCTGCTGAATATAGCCCTGATTCATAACTACAATGGTATCAGACATGGTAAGGGCTTCTTCCTGATCATGCGTCACATAAATAAAAGTAATACCAAGTTCATTTTTTAAACGAATCAATTCATATTGCATATCCTGACGAAGTTTTAAATCCAAAGCGCCAAGAGGCTCATCCAATAATAATACTTTTGGCTCATTCACAATGGCGCGGGCAATTGCAATACGCTGCTGCTGACCGCCGCTTAATGAATCTGGCATACGATTACCAAAATCATCCAAATTTACCAATTTTAAAGCATATTTTATTTTATCATCAATATATTTTTTTGATTTATTTTTAATTTTTAATCCAAACGCAATATTTTCAGCAATCGTCATATGTGTAAATAATGCATACTTTTGAAATACCGTATTTAACTGCCGCTTATTCGGAGGCAGTTTGGTAATATCAAGATTGTCAAAAATCACCTGTCCCTTATCCGGTGTTTCAAAACCACCAATAATGCGAAGCGTAGTAGTCTTACCGCAACCACTTGGCCCCAATAATGTCAAAAATTCATTTTCACGTATGTACAAATCCATTTCATCCAATACGATATTAGAACCATAAGATTTGGAAATATGAACAAGATCAATTAGTTTGTTATTCATAAGTACCTCCTGTGAGTATGCCTATTAAATTAAAAGCTTGGTGGAGTGCTGACCCAGATGATTGTAGCACCCGTCTTGGAATGAGCGGATATATAATGTTTCGTTTTAGGAATAAAATAAAAAGATTCGCCTTTTTTAGCCAAATATTTTTTCTTTCCAAGGTGTATATAAATACTGCCGGAAATTACATAACCAAATTCTTCTCCTTCATGTGGGATATCCGGATACGTAGAACCCTCCGGTTCCAGGGTAAGACGAATGGGTTCCATAATATTTTTTTGTGCATTCGGAATGATCCATTCTATTTTATTGTGCAGGGATTCATCAATTTTTTGAAAATAATCACTGTCATGAAAGACGATCTGTTCGTCTTCTGTATCTTGAAAAAATTCCTTTAGATCTAAACCAAGGCATTGCAGGATATCAACGAGCGTGGCGATGGATGGAGAGGTAAGATCTCTTTCCAGCTGAGAAATAAACCCCTTAGATAATTCGGCACGATCAGCAAGTTCTTCTTGCGTTAATCCCTTTTGTATTCGAAGTTCTTTTAATTTATTTCCAATTTTCATAAAACTCTCCATAATCAAAATCCTAAAATAGTTATTATAAACAAAAAGTTTAGTTATACTATACTTAAAACGCTGATATTCATTATACTAAAAATGTACTCAAAGTCAATATAATTATTATTAACAAAAGTTTCGGTTTATGGTAAAATAAAGCAAGATTAAAAATGCAGATAGCTGGAGGTCGTAAAATGGCAGTAGAAAAATATGTTGCTTACGTATCTACTTATACAATGGGCGATAATCATGGTATTAAAATATATGATGTTGATATGGAAAAAGGAAGATTTATAGAAAAGGATGAAGTGCAGATTACGAATTCATCTTATGTGACAATTTCACATAATCAAAAATACTTATATTCCATAACAGATCTTGGTGTAGAGGCGTACAAGGTTATGAAGGGCGGCGGACTTGAAGTAATCAATCAGGCTTCTATTAATGGTATGAGAGGATGTTATCTGTCAACTGACTATAAAGATGAATTTTTATTTGTAGCAGGATATCATGATGGAAAGATCACTGTTTTAAAATTAAATGACGATGGTGGAATCGGAAGCATAACAGAAGAAATATTCCATAAAGGAATCGGAAGTATAGCAGAGCGTAATTTCAGACCACATGTAAGTTGCGTAAAAATGACAAGAGACAATAAATATTTATGTGCTGCTGATCTTGGAACAGATAATACCAATGTATATCGTTTGGACCACGGAAATGGAAAATTAAAATTAGTTGATATTATTCATAGTGACATTGAATCGGCACCCAGACATGTTAAATTTTCAAAAGATGGGAAGTTCTTATATATCGTGCATGAGTTAAAAAATATAATAGATGTCTATGAATATAAGGAAATCAATAACAACCCGGAATTTGAAAAGATCCAATCTATCTCCACGTTGAATCAATACCATGCTGGCGGTTCGGCAGCAAGCGCACTGAATTTTTCTGTGGATGATAATTATCTGATAAGCTCAAATGCAGGGGATAATAGTGTCGTATTATACAAAAGAAATCATCAGAACGGAGAGCTGACCAAATTATTCTGTCTGCCGGTCAGTGGCAATTATCCTAAGGATGCATTGCTGTTTCCGAACAATAAATATCTGGTTTCTTTAAATCATGAATCCAATACAATGACATTTTTCTCCGTAGATTTAAATAAAGGATTATTGGTCATGAACGGGAAAGAAATATCAGTAGAAAAACCAAATTGTATTATTTTTCATAAATTAACAAAGGAACAATAAAAAAAGGTATGAATTTTTATCCATACCTCTGATTATCGTTATGATAAGCCAATCGACAAGCCGATTATTTATACGATTATTTATAAAATGAAATAATATGTTCCATTTTAGAAGACATATTCAGTAGAAGAGCATCAACAATGGTTAATGCGGTCATGGCTTCTACGACTACTACAGCACGAGGAACGATAACGGGATCATGGCGTCCTTTAATATTTATCTTGATAGCCTCACCGTTTTGAGTGACCGTGTCCTGTTCAGAAAAGATAGAAGGTGTTGGTTTTACATAAGCGCGCAGAAGGATAGGAGAACCATCACTGATTCCACCAAGGATGCCACCAGCATGATTTGTTTTTTTGAATACAGTGTCATCTTTCATAACAAAAGCATCATTATTTGTCAATCCAGTCGCAGATGAGACTGCAAAACCATCACCAATTTCTATGGCTTTGACAGAACCAATCGACATTATGGCTTTTGCAAGATTTGCATCTAATTTTTCAAAAACCGGATCTCCGAGACCGGCTGGAAGTGCATTTACTACACATTCAATAATACCGCCTGCAGAATTTGCTTGTTTTATACAATCAGCAAGATATCGTTCAGCCTGCTTGGAAGCTTCTATATCAGGCATTGCAGTAGGTGTTGTCAGGATTGCTTCCTTATTAAAATGGTCCATATTAATAGTTACCGGACCGATTGCTTTGGTATATGCAAAAATTGTAATGCCAATAGACTGCAGTAACTTTGCAGCAATTGCACCGGCAGCTACGCGTCCTATTGTTTCCCTTCCAGAAGATCGACCGCCTCCTCTGTAGTCACGAAAGCCATATTTTGTATCAAGTGTATAATCTGCATGTCCGGGTCTGTAATAAGCAGCTATTTCGCTATAATCGTGGGATTTCTGTGAAGTATTTCTAACGAGCAGTGAGATTGAGGTACCAGTAGTCCTGCCTTCAAATACACCGGACAATATTTCTACCAGATCCTCCTCTTTTCTTGGAGTAGATAGGTAAGATTGCCCAGGTTTTCTGCGATTCAAATAATTTTGAATATCACCTTCACATAATGAGAGTCCTGCAGGACACCCATCTATCACAACGCCAATTGCTTTCCCGTGTGATTCGCCCCAAGTTGTTATTTTAAAAATAGTACCTAATGTTGAACCAGCCATATGTTTTCCATCCTTTATGTAGTGATCAGTTATTTATGTTGACATTTATTATATCCAATTCCATAACATCTGACAAGATAATCAGTATGAGAACAAAAAGAGATAAGACTTTTTAAGTTATAACTTGACATAGGATTAGTCCCATAGTACCATTTAAAATAGGGTAGATTTACATATAATATAAATTAATTGTGCATGCAGTAATCCAATTATAAAAACACATTATTGTTAAAGGATTAAGATTACATATGAAAAAAACGATTAAAGAGAGAATACTGAATAAGTTTTTGAAACTGGGAAAAAAGTATAGATTTCTAAAGATTCCAATGATGATATGTATTACTGCTGTTTTGGGTATTTATAATGTTACGATTACTATTATAAAAAATACAAAAAAAATTGTCAGTTTTGCATGTTTGGCATTGTTTTTTATGATTAGCAGCAGCTTTGCATCAATAGGATTCATTCAAACATCAGATACTATGAATTCTGATAGTACGATAAATGATGAAAACCCATTGAATGCTGAGATTACTACGGATGAAGTAGCATTAACAGCGTCAGTAGCAGAAGAAGATATTGATATTATTGATGACAGTGATGTGATAGATGGATATGAAGATTCGAACCTGAATAATATCAAAACAGATTTTTATTCTGTCGATGAAATCTTAGATGAAAATAAAGTCGTAAATAGTGAAAAGGATACATTTCAAGATGGAGAAAAAGCTGAGCTTGACAAAGAAGACTGGCGATTGTTATTAATCAATAAACAACATCCGATTCCGGATGATTATGAATTTACACTCGGAACTATAAAAGGAAACATGAAATGCGACGAAAGAATTATAGATGATTTATTGCAGATGCTGCAAGGAGCAAAAAGAGACGGTGTAAATCTTGTTATCTGTTCTCCATATCGTGATATGAATCGTCAGGAAGTGCTATTTAACCGTAAAATAGCAGCATATATGAAAAAAGGGATGTCTTATATGGCAGCTTATAAAACTACGGCTCAAACAGTAACTGTACCGGGTGCAAGTGAGCATCAGATTGGTCTTGCACTTGATATTATCTGTGATTCCTATGCTTCTTTAGATGCCGGATTTGGAGATACGCAAGCCGGAAAGTGGTTAGCTGAGCATAGCTGTGAATATGGATTTATTCTTAGATATCCAAAAGGAAAAGAGTATATAACAAGTATAGAGTATGAGCCATGGCATTTCCGATATGTAGGAAAAGAGGCAGCGATTCAGATTACAGAAGAAGGAATTACATTAGAAGAATTTGTCGAAAACTTGTAGTGGATCTTTCACAATTCATTACGAGTTTTTATCATAATTAAAAGCAGTGCAGAAATGAGGAAGAAAATGTATAAATTACTAAGAACTGAAGGCATGGCTAAAAGAGGAGAGTTCCATACTGTTCATGGTGTTATTCAAACCCCTGTTTTTATGAATGTGGGAACAGTCGCTGCCATTAAAGGTGCAGTTTCCACAGAAGATTTGGAACAGATAGGAACACAGGTTGAATTATCGAATACGTATCACTTACATGTCAGAACGGGAGATAAAGTAATCAAACAAATGGGTGGTCTGCATGAGTTCATGTCATGGCATAAACCGATACTTACAGATTCAGGCGGATTTCAAGTGTTCTCATTAGCAGGACTGCGTAAGATAAAAGAAGAAGGTGTTTATTTTAGTTCCCATATTGATGGAAGAAAAATTTTTATGGGACCTGAAGAAAGTATGCAGATTCAATCAAATCTGGCATCTACCATTGCAATGGCATTTGATGAATGCCCTTCCAGCAAAGCAGAAAAAGAATATGTACAAAACTCTGTAAGCAGGACTACCAGATGGCTGCAACGCTGTCAAAACGAAATAAAGAGATTAAATTCTTTGGAAGATACGATTAATAAGGATCAATTACTATTTGGTATTAATCAGGGAGCTATTTTTTCTGATATCAGAATAGAACATGCTAAGATAATTACAGATATGAATTTGGACGGATATGCAATTGGTGGTCTTGCTGTTGGAGAGAGTCATGAGGAGATGTATCATGTGATAGAAGAAACCGTTCCTTATCTGCCAGCGGATAAACCGACCTATTTAATGGGAGTTGGAACACCTGCAAATATTTTGGAAGCGGTCGAACGTGGTATTGATTTTTTTGATTGCGTGTATCCTACCAGAAATGGCAGACACGGCCACGTGTATACGAACCAAGGAAAGATAAATCTGTTTAATGCCAGGTATGAACTTGATAAGAGACCTATTGAAGAGGGGTGTCAGTGCCCTGCCTGCAGGAGATATTCAAGAGGATATATTAGACATTTATTGAAAGCAAAAGAAATGCTTGGTATGCGTTTATGTGTGCTTCATAATTTATATTTTTATAATACAATGATGGCTGAAATCAGGGAAGCACTGGATCAGGGCAATTTTGCCGCATATAAAAAACAAAAATTAGATGGTATGCAAGGTTCAGGCATGTAAAAATATGTGAATAAAAATAAAAGAAAGTAAAGTACTTGCTGAATTTGTTATTTTTGTGTATCATGGTTGATAGACTTAGTAAATTAATTTTAGGAGGAAGTTATAATGGGTATGTTATTAACAGCTGGAGCAACTGCTTCGGGTGCAGTTATGGTCGTTTATCTTGTATTGATCGTTGGATTTATTTATTTTATGATGATTCGTCCGCAGAAAAAAGAACAAAAAAGAATGGGTGCAATGATTTCATCTATGGAAATTGGTGATAGTGTTCTAACAAACAGTGGATTTTATGGTATTATTATTGATATTACAGACGATACAATCATAGTTGAATTTGGTAATAATAAGAATTGTCGTATCCCAATGCAGAAAACAGCTGTTGCGCAGGTTGAAAAGGCAAATGCAGAATAAAAGGATTTTTCGTTCCACTAATCAATAAACGGGATATTGCAATCCACATTCAGTAGGCAGATATTGAATGTGGATTTTTTAACTTATAGGATTAGGCTGTCAAAAGCTTGTATTTGATTTCATCAATTTGCACAATTTATGTTAAGACAAAATTGATACACGACATAGTTCGTTCGCAACACGCTCTCGCTTGGACTCAGCACGCAGTGGTACATAAGAATATAAAGTACATGTTCTAAGTACCAGCGGCTTCATACAGTTGCTCACCAAACTATGTTGTGCATCAATTTTGATAGTGCAAGTATATGTGCAAATTGACGAAGCCAAGTTCTATGATAGGCTTCTGAAATCCTAATCATTATAGGAAAGTTCTCCGAACTTACTATAAGTTAAAAAGGCACTTTGTGCCAACATACGAACCTCGCGGATCGGAAGATTATTGCTGCACATCCGCGAGGGCACAGAACGTGCATAGGCACATTCTTTGTTCTGTTAATATGAAATATACCAATTATAACTTTGGGTTATATACACTATGAAAAAAATATATTTTTGTTTATATTCTGTTTATGGTAGTATAATTTATTAGAAGTTCTTTTCAAATTTATAGAATAATCTTCGGAATAGATGGGAGCGTAATGAAGGATGAATTTAAATATTGTATGTATACCAGGGGATGGAATAGGACCGGAAATCGTAACAGAAGCTAAAAAAGTATTAAATAAAGTTGCGGACAAGTATGGACATATCATTACTTACAAAGATATTTTGATGGGGGGGGCATCGATTGATGCATATGGAGTCCCACTGACAGAAGAAGCGATTAGTGATGCAAAGAATGGGGATGCTGTTCTCATGGGATCCATTGGTGGAAACACAGTAACATCACCGTGGTATAAGCTTGAGCCGAATTTAAGACCGGAAGCGGGTTTGCTTTCCCTTAGAAAAGCCTTGAACTTATTCGCCAACTTAAGACCGGCGGTACTATACGATGAACTTTCTGCAGCATGTCCATTAAAAGAAGAAATCAGTGCCGCGGGATTTGATATGATGATCATGCGTGAACTGACAGGCGGTCTATACTTTGGTGAACGAAAAACAATAGAGGAAAATGGGATTAGAAAGGCAGTTGATACATTAACATATGATGAAAATGAGATCCGCCGTATCGCAATCAAAGGGTTCGATATTGCATTGAAGAGAAACAAAAAGGTGACCAGTGTAGATAAAGCAAATGTATTGGATTCATCCAGATTGTGGAGGGCGGTTGTAAACGAAGTCGCAGAGAATTACCCAGAAGTTGCACTGGAGCATATGTTAGTAGATAATTGTGCGATGCAATTGGTAAAGGATCCTGCACAGTTCGATGTTATATTAACAGAGAACATGTTCGGAGATATTTTGTCGGATGAGGCAAGTATGGCGACTGGTTCTATCGGTATGCTGGCATCGGCCAGTCTGAATGATACTAAATTTGGTTTATATGAACCAAGTCACGGATCAGCCCCGGATATTGCAGGGCAGGATATTGCAAATCCAATTGCGACAGTTCTATCGGCATCTATGATGCTGCGTTATTCTTTTGATCTTGACAAGGAAGCAGATGCAATTGATGCTGCAGTAAAACAAGTCTTAAAAGATGGCTATCGAACGCTGGATATTATGTCAGACGGCTGTAAAAAAACTGGTTGTAAAAAAATGGGAGATCTTTTAGCAGAAAGAATATAGAGGGATACAAATGTCGGAAATAACAATGGGAAAGAATAGAGTCGTTTGGATTGATACTTTAAAGTTTATAGGTATTTATACAATATATATAGCTCATTTTCTGGATAGCGCAGGGTATATGTATAAGTTTGCATGTATGTATGTAATACAGTTATTCTTTTTTGTGTCAGGTTTTTTTGCACTGAAATCCGGTGAAGAGCAATCGATTACTTCTTACTTGAAAAAACAGGGAAAGCATTTATTAATTCCATACTTTATTTTTTCCATCGTAAATATTTGTATCATAGTAATTCAGGAAAACCGAGCAATTAAAGATATTTTTCCATTATTAAAACAAATGCTATTCGGGATCCGAAATCAATTGTTTGCTCCGGCACTGTGGTTTTTACCTTGTTTATTCGTAGTAAGTGTGCTTTTTTTTGTTATAAATAAAATTGCAAAAAGGTCAGGATTTTCAGTTGCGGCGGCACTGGTAATCTACTGCCTTGCATCGAATTTATTACCATTTGATGCGACAGAAACACCAAAATGGATTTTTAATATTGATAGTGCACTCTATTATTTATTCTTCTATGCGCTAGGTGCATTTTTGTTTCCTTATTTGGAACATTTATCTTGGAATGAATTAAAACAGAAAACAAGACGGCAGAAATATTTAATTTTTATTATGGGAGCAATCTGTGGCGTGGTATCCATAATTGTTTCTATGCTCACGTTTTTTGGAAGAAAGGATTATTTTATTATATATCCTATTTTTGCGGGTATTCCAGCTGCGACATGGACTTATCCTATTTTTATAGCACTTTGCATTATTATAATACAAATAATAATAGCTATGTGGTTACAGCGGATACCTTATCTTGCGAACTTAGGAAAACACACTTTGGCATTCTGCGGGAATGAAACGATTGTTAAAACGTTGGTATTATGTATGATGTCAATAATGGGATTGACCATTCAGATTATAACGCCGTTACACGCATATGTGTATGCATTAATTTTGTTAATTATCAGTAATTATGTTATGATACCGATAGAAAAGAAATTATTCCCGAAAGGAATCGTGTGAAAAGAATTTGTAATAGAAGCGAAAAAACCGCTTCTAAGAAATACTAAGTTACACACAGGAAGAAGCCTCTTGCGAGTCTTCTTCCACTTGAATAGTTGTGCCGCTTGCAGCGGCATATTGGGAAGGAAGGAAGAATAAAATGAGAAGTGATTCAGTAACAAAAGGCACACAGCAGGCACCGCACAGATCCCTTTTTAATGCTTTGGGATTCACAAAAGAGGAAAGAGAAAGACCGTTAATTGGGATTGTAAGTTCCTATAATGAAATCGTACCGGGACATATGAACCTGGATAAAATAGTAGACGCCGTAAAAATGGGAGTCGCAATGGCAGGCGGAACGCCGGTCGTATTTCCGGCAATTGCAGTATGTGATGGG
Organism: Bacillota bacterium; assembly: GCA_023398375.1. Lineage (GTDB taxonomy): Bacteria > Bacillota > Clostridia > Lachnospirales > Lachnospiraceae > SZUA-378. Next base: position 171,932 of record JAEWSH010000072.1, read on the forward strand.
ATTGCAATGGGACATATTGGTATGAAATATTCGCTTGTAACAAGGGACCTGATCGCTGATAGTACAGAGTGTATGGCAATGGCACATGGCTTTGATGCACTTGTATGCATACCCAATTGTGATAAGAATGTACCAGGGCTGTTAATGGCAGCAGCAAGATTAAATATCCCAACCGTATTTGTATCAGGCGGACCGATGTTAGCCGGTCGCGTACATGGACAAAAGAGAAGTCTTTCCAGTATGTTCGAGGCAGTAGGAAGTGTTGCAGCAGGGAATATGAGCATGGAAGAACTGGAAGAATTTGAAGAAAAGGTATGTCCGACATGTGGTTCCTGTTCTGGCATGTATACAGCGAATAGTATGAATTGTTTAACTGAAGCAATCGGCATGGGGCTGCAGGGAAATGGTACGATTCCGGCTGTTTATTCCGAAAGAATCCGCCTTGCAAAACATGCAGGTATGAAAGTCATGGAATTATTAGAGAAAAATATCAGACCTAGGGATATTATGTGTGAAAAGGCATTTATGAATGCATTGGTCGTTGACATGGCACTTGGCTGTTCTACCAATTCTATGTTACATTTACCGGCAATTGCGCATGAAGCAGGTGTTGACATTAACCTTGATATTGCAAATGAACTAAGTGAAAAAACACCTAATTTGTGCCATTTAGCACCGGCCGGCCCAACTTATATGGAAGATTTAAATGAGGCAGGCGGTGTATATGCTGTCATGAACGAATTGGATAAAATTGGATTGTTATTTACAGATCTGATTACAGCAACAGGCAAGACAATAAAGGAAAATATTAGTAATACAGTCAACAAAAATCCAGAAGTGATAAGACCAATTGATAATCCGTACAGTAAAACTGGTGGTATTGCAATATTAAAAGGAAATATTGCACCAGCAGGAAGCGTTGTAAAACGTTCTGCAGTTGTACCGGAAATGATGGAACATGTTGGACCAGCAAGAGTCTTTGATTGTGAAGAAGATGCGATTGCAGCAATCAAAGATGGCAAGATTGTGGCAGGAGATGTGGTAGTTATCCGTTATGAGGGACCAAAAGGCGGACCTGGTATGAGAGAGATGTTGAATCCTACCTCTGCAATTGCAGGAATGGGACTTGGTTCCAGTGTTGCATTAATTACAGACGGACGTTTTTCAGGAGCATCACGTGGTGCGTCTATTGGTCACGTATCACCGGAGGCTGCGGTAGGCGGGCCGATTGCGCTAATTGAAGAAGGCGATATCATTCGTATTAATATTCCTGCCAATACATTAAATGTCGATGTATCAGAGGAAGTATTACATGAAAGAAGAACAAAATGGCAGCCAAGAGCGCCAAAAGTAACAACCGGTTATTTATCAAGATATCGTGCAATGGTGACCAGCGGTACTGATGGTGCCATCCTACAACTTCCTTCAGCAGAATAATAAGAGCAGGATGGAACACTTGAAAAGAAAGGAAAAATAAATGCAGCTTACAGGATCAGAAATAATTGTTGAATGTTTAAAAGAACAGGGTGTAGATACCGTATTTGGGTATCCAGGAGGAACGATTCTTAATGTATATGATGCTTTATATAAACATAGTGATGAGATTACCCATATTTTAACTTCACATGAACAGGGTGCATCTCATGCTGCAGATGGATATGCAAGAGCGACTGGAAAAGTAGGGGTATGTATGGCAACAAGCGGACCTGGTGCTACGAATCTGGTAACAGGTATTGCCACAGCATACATGGATTCCATTGCCATGGTAGCAATTACAGCCAATGTAGTGCTTCCGTTACTGGGAAAAGATACCTTTCAAGAGGTGGATATAGCAGGGGTAACCATGCCAATTACCAAACATGGATATATTGTAAAAGATGTAAGAGATCTTGCAAAAACGATTCGAAAGGCATTTAAAATCGCCAAATCCGGGCGACCTGGACCGGTGCTCGTGGATGTTACGAAAGATGTGACAGCAGATAAATGTGAGTATATCAAAGAAATTCCGGAAGAAGAACCGCGCAGGAAGAATTATACGAAAGATGATATTGCAAAAGCAGTAGAATTAATTAAGAAGTCAAAGAAACCATTTATTTACTTAGGCGGTGGGGCAATCATATCAGGTGCTTCGACGGAAGTAGAAGTATTTTCTAAAAAAATTGATTCTCCTGTCTGTGATACTTTGATGGGAAAAGGCGCATATAACGGCCGGGATGAATTATATACAGGAATGATTGGCATGCATGGAACAAAAACATCTAATTTCGGTGTCAGCCAATGCGATCTTTTGATTGCCCTGGGTGCCAGATTTTCTGACCGGGTAACAGGAAACGCAAAGAAATTTGCAAGCAACGCCAAGGTATTGCATATTGATATTGATGCAGCAGAGATTAATAAAAATGTAAAAACGACCGCTTCCATCGTAGGTGATATGAAGGATGTATTAACGGATCTCATTGCTGAACTGGAACAACAGGATCATTCAGAATGGACTTCTTATATTAAAAAAATGAAAGAGTCATATCCTTTGAAATATCCTCAGGATAAATTGACCTGTCCTTACATTATTGAAGAAATTGACCGCATTACGGAAGGGAAAGCTATTATTTCTACTGATGTAGGTCAGCATCAAATGTGGTCAGCACAATATTATAAATATACAAAGCCTAGAACATTTTTGTCATCAGGCGGACTTGGAACCATGGGCTATGGACTTGGAGCCTGCATAGGAGCAAAAGTCGGAAATCCTGATAAAATCTGCATTAATATTGCAGGTGATGGATGTTTTCGTATGAATATGAATGAGCTGGCTACAGCGAGCAGATATGATATTCCAATTATCCAGGTGGTAATTAATAACCATGTTCTTGGTATGGTACGTCAATGGCAGACATTATATTATGATCGCCGTTATTCGAATACTATATTACAGGATAAAGTTGATTTTGTTAAGGTTGCTGAGGCGCTTGGATGTGAAGCGATACGAATTACAAAAAGGGAAGAAGTAGAACCTGCAATAAAAAAAGCGATTTCAATCGGAAGGCCGATTCTGCTTGACTGTATCATTGAAGAAGATGATAAGGTGTTTCCTATGGTATCTCCGGGTGCAGCAATCAGTGAGGCTTTTGATCAGGAAGATCTGAATAAAATGTAAAGTGTGTATATACAAAAGAAGGCAGATGTTGAGTATAGAAATAATTTATGGCTAACTGTTATGATTAACTCAATATAATAAAGGATATATATGAAAAAAAAGAAATTCTATCTTGCAATAATAATGATTACACCAATAGTTTTATGTACAGTGATATATGTGGCGCTCGCTTTTTACTATCAGGGTAGTTTTAGTTTTGGTACATGGGTAAATGGAATTTACTGTACAGGTAAATCAGTAGAAGAAATCAATAAAGAACTGTGTGCCCAGACTTACGCAAAAGAATTTACAATTGAGGGAAGAGGAGACACCAAAGAAGTGCTGAATCTTAAATCAATTAATTATCAGGAAGATTTTCTTAGTCCCTTAGAAAACATGAAAAATAATCAAAATCCTTTTTTATGGGGTAAAAATTTATTCGTAAGTAAATCACAGGTATTAGTACCTGTGATTTCTTATGATGAAAACCTGCTAAAAAAAGAACTGCAAAAATCTTCGTTTATGAAGACAAATACCATGAATTCAACGCCAAGGGTAGAGATCATAGAATCTTCAGCAGGATATGAATTATTTGATAATACGACATCAATTATTGATGTAGATAAAGCAATATTAAAAATAGAAAATGCAATTCAGGATTATGAACAATCAATAGATCTTAATGCAGACAATTGTTATGAATCATATGAAACAACTCTTTCAACAAAAGAAGTATATCAACTGTGGGAAAAGGTAGATCAGTTTCAGAATTTTAAAATGCAATACCTATTTGGTGACAATATAGAAGTACTGGATTCATCGATTGTTGCTGATTGGATCACCAAAAATGAAAAAGATGAGTTCCAATTGGATGAGAAAGGCGAACTGGTATTAGATGAATCGATGATTCAGAATTATATCGCTTCTCTCGCTTCCAAATATGATACCGTTGGCGGAACCAGACAGTTTCAATCAACCAGAGGGGATAGCGTTACAATTAAAGGCGGAACTTATGGGAATAAACTTGACCAGAAGGCTGAAGTACAATATTTAACTCAGGCATTTCGGGAACATAATGAATCAGACAGAGTTCCAGAATATGAAAAAACGGCCTGGAAGCAAGGAACAAATGACATTGGGAGTACTTATATTGAAATTGATATGACGAAACAAACGTTGTATTATTATTTAAATGGTGCATTGCAGTTGGAAACACCTGTTGTAACAGGAAATACTTCCTTAAAACGAGGAACCCCGGAACGGGTATGTTTCGTATATGCCAAACAAAAAAATAGAATATTACGTGGACCCGGCTATGCATCTCATGTTAATTTCTGGATGCCGGTGAATGGAAATATTGGAATCCATGATGCGCTATGGCGTAAAGAATTTGGCGGAGAGATTTATAAAACAGCAGGCTCGCATGGATGTATTAATACTCCCTATGAACAAATGGAAAAGTTATACGATATGGTTGAGATTGGAACGCCCGTTATTATGTTCTATTAGTGCTTTAAATTGGAAAAGTGCCAAAATTATATTGACTATTAAAATTATAAAATGTAGAATATATTTTAATGTGATAAAATATTAGGAGGAAGTAAACGTGAGTAGAGTGTACAATTTTTCAGCAGGACCAGCAGTTTTGCCTGAAGAAGTATTAAAAGAAGCTGCAGATGAAATGTTAGATTATAAGGGATCCGGAATGTCAGTTATGGAAATGAGCCACCGATCTAAGACTTATGATACTATCATAAAAGAAGCAGAAGCAGACTTAAGAGAACTTATGATTATTCCCGATAATTATAAAGTATTATTCTTGCAAGGGGGCGCAAGCCAGCAGTTTGCGGCTATTCCCATGAACCTGATGAAGAGTGGTGTTGCTGATTACATAGTAACCGGACAATGGGCTAAAAAGGCATACCAGGAAGCTTGTATGTATGGAAAGGCAAATAAAATTGCTTCTTCAGAGGATAAGATATTTTCTTATATACCAGATTGCTCTGATCTTCCGATTTCTGAAGATGCAGACTATGTATATATTTGTGAGAACAATACAATTTATGGTACTAAATTTAAAACACTTCCAAATACAAAAGGAAAACCATTAGTAGCTGATGTTTCTTCCTGTTTTTTATCCGAACCAGTAGACGTTTCAAGATACGGCATGATTTACGGTGGCGTTCAGAAAAATATCGGACCTGCAGGTGTCGTAATTGTTATTATAAGAGAAGATTTAATTACAGATGATGTTCTGACAGGAACACCAACAATGTTAAAATATAAGACACATGCGGATGCAGATTCTCTTTACAATACACCGCCGGCATATGGTATCTATATTTGCGGTAAAGTATTTAAGTGGTTAAAGAAAATGGGCGGGCTTGAAGTTATGAAGAAGCATAATGAAGAAAAAGCCCAAATTTTGTATGATTTCTTAGATCAAAGCAAACTATTCAAAGGTACAGTCCGTAAGGAAGACCGTTCTCTTATGAATGTTCCTTTTGTTACGGGCAGTGAGGAATTGGATGCAAAGTTTGTAAAAGAAGCAAAAGCGGCTGGATTTGAAAGCTTGAAGGGCCACCGCACAGTAGGCGGTATGAGAGCAAGTATTTACAATGCTATGCCAAAAGAAGGCGTTATTAAATTAGTAGAATTTATGAAGAAATTTGAAGCTGAAAATCAAAAAAATTAATGAAGCAGTAAATATTTGTTTCTTACTACGTCAATAAAAGGAGATTATGAAAATGTTTAAATATAACTGTCTGAATCCAATTGCGTCGATCGGGCTGGAAAAATTCAGCAATTTATATACGAAGACGGATGATTTAAAAGAAGCAGAAGGCATCTTGGTGAGAAGTGCTGTTATGCATGATATGGATTTTTCAGATAATTTGCTTGCAATCGCAAGAGCCGGTGCCGGTGTGAATAATATTCCACTTGAAAAGTGTGCTGAAAAAGGTATTGTTGTATTCAATACGCCAGGTGCAAATGCAAACGGTGTAAAAGAACTTGTTATTGCCGGCATGTTATTGGCATCCAGAGATATCGTTGGAGGTATTAACTGGGTAATGGAACATAAAGATGATGAGAACATTGCAAAATCAGCCGAGAAAGCAAAGAAAAATTTTGCAGGTACTGAGATTCAGGATAAAAAGTTAGGAATCATTGGTCTTGGTGCAATTGGTGTTAAGGTTGCTAATGTTGCAAGACATTTAGGTATGGAAGTATTTGGATATGATCCATATGTGTCAGTCGATGCTGCATGGAATTTAAGCCGTGATGTAAAACACGTTCTTAATGTAGATGAAATCTACGAAAATTGTGATATGATCACATTACATTTACCACTGCTTGATGCTACAAAAGAAATGATTAATGAGGAAACTATCAGCAAAATGAAAGACGGAGTAATTCTTATTAATTTTGCAAGAGACTTACTTGCTGATGAAAAAGCTATTTTGGCAGGCATCAAATCAGGTAAGATCAAAAAATATATGACGGATTTTCCGAATACGACTACTGTTGGACAGGAGGGCTGTGTAGTGATTCCCCATCTTGGAGCTTCTACAGAAGAGTCTGAAGATAATTGTGCAAAGATGGCTGTGAGAGAATTAATGGATTATCTGGAAAATGGAAATATTATTAATAGTGTAAATTATCCGAAATGTGATATGGGTATTTGCAACCAGGTTGGACGTATTGCTATTTTTCATAAAAATATTGCAAATATGCTTACAAAATTCACTGCATTAATTGGTGATAATGGAATAAACATTACAGATATGATGAATAAATCACGCGGTGAAGTTGCTTATACCATGATGGATATTGAGAGTCCTTTAAGTCAAGATATGATTACTAAATTACAAACAATTGATGGTGTGTTTCGAGTACGTATCATAAAATGACAAGATAAAATCTAAACAATTAAGCAAAGAGGCAAGCCTTAAATTGATATCATTCAATATAAGACTTGCCTTTTTTGTTCAGATAATTCAGTAAAAACCTTTGTTATTTTATGATTTGTTTTACGATTGAATAGAATTGGCGATATCCCTGAATTCCTCTTTAAAGTTGTTTTCTCTTTGCAAAGAGGCTTCGCTTGCAAGATCCATATATCGAATGAATATTTCTTCCACGGCGATATTTTTTTCTTTTGCAATCTCTTCCATAATTGGTCGTAATTTTTCTAATTGAAAAGATATTCTGGTTTTTTGAGGATCAATATCAGCGAGCACTTCATTTGCATACTCATTAATTTTATCTAACATTTCTTTTTCTTCCTGTGTCATACTAAGCATTCCTTCCTTGATTCTTTGTATAAGTGGCTTCACTTTTTATAGACAAGGTGAATCGGCAAACCAATTTACTTGTCATGAATTGTATTTTAACACTATTGAAAGATAGTGTCAAAATGCTTGTGCTTATGGTTTGCATTTGATAATATTATTGTAATATTAAATATTTAAAAATGGGATATTAAATTTAGAAATAGCGAGGAGCAGGTAAATGGCATGTATAAAACCTTTTATGGCAATCAGACCGGATGGGAAGATTGCGAACAGAGTAGCAGCTTTGCCATATGATGTATTTAACAGGGAAGAGGCAGCGGAAGAAGTCAGGAGAGAACCGTTATCTTTTTTAAGAGTGGACAGAGCCGAGACATTCTTTGATCATACGGTGGATACCTATGATGACCAGGTATATGAAAAGGCAAAGGAAACTTTGTGGAATATGGTAAAACAGGGAGATATGAAACAAGATAAAAACCCTTTTTATTATATCTATGAGCTTGTTATGAATGGCAGATTACAAACTGGAATTGTTGCATGTGCAAGTGTTGATGATTACAGCAATGGAATTATTATGAAGCACGAAAATACAAGGGCTGATAAAGAAATTGACCGCATTAAGCATGTAGATAAATGTAATGCACAGACAGGCCCCATATTTCTTGCGTACCGATCCAATCCTGAAATAAATAGAATTGTGCTCCTTAATAAGGAAAAAAAACCTGTTTATGATTTTGCATCTTTGGATTCCATAAGTCACCGCGTATGGATCATAGATGAGGAGCAGCATATTCAGAAATTACAGGAAGAATTTGAAAAAATGAATCATATTTACATTGCAGATGGTCACCATAGATGTGCTTCGGCGGTCAAGGTAGCACAAAAGAGACGCATTGAGAATCCAGGGTATGGCGGAGAGGAAGATTTTAATTTTTTTTTATCAGTGCTGTTTCCAGATGATCAGTTGATGATCATGGACTATAACCGTGTAATAAAGAACTTAAATGGGCATACAGAAGAGAGTCTGATTACTAAATTAAGTGATTTTTTTATAGTCGAGAGCAAAGATATTTCATATAGACCAAAATGCAAAGGTGAAATAGGGATGTTTATAAATAATCATTGGTATCGGTTAATGATTCGTAATGAATATCTGAAAAATGATGCAGTGGAAGGACTTGATGTGTCTTTGTTACAGGATCTGGTGTTAGAACCGATATTCGGAATACAAGATCCTAAAACGGATAAAAATATTGATTTTGTTGGAGGTATTCGAGGGTTAGAAGAATTAGAAAGGAGAGTGTGCACTGACTGCAAAGTGGCATTTGCAATGTATCCAACTTCCATCAAAGAATTATTTGCTGTGGCGGACGAACATAAATTAATGCCGCCGAAATCGACCTGGTTTGAACCAAAACTAAGAAGTGGGTTATTTATTCATCGCATTGGATAAAATATTGTGATAAGTGAACAACGAATACGCTACATAAAATAATTGATATCGGATAGGGGGATTTGCATGGATAAAAAGTTATATAAATTAATGAACTGGCCTAAAATTGAAGGTATTATTTATTCTGAAGAGGATAATCCACAAGAATTATTAGGAGCGCATGTTGTTGGAACGTCAACTTGTATACAAACATTTCAACCAGGTGCAAAATCCATATGTATAAAATCAATAGACCCTAAAAATGAAGAAACTGAAATAGAAATGGAAATGGTTGACGAAGAGGGATATTTTGCAGTACTGGTTCCTGGAAAAAGAATATTTCCATATAAGTATTGTATTACGTATCAAGACGATTCCACAAAAGAAGTGATGGATGCTTACAACTTTAAACCACAAATAACGAAGGAAGATACTAATAAATTTAACTCTGGAATTCATTATACCATATATGATTGTTTAGGTGCACATCCCCGTACGATGAAAGGGGTATCCGGTGTCAGCTTTGCAGTATGGGCACCAAATGCGATTCGAGTCAGTGTAGTAGGTGATTTTAATGCATGGGATGGAAGAATTCATCAAATGCTTCGTTTATGGGATTCTGGAATTTTTGAATTATTTGTTCCGGAAGCAAAAATTGGAGATAATTATAAATTTGAGTTAAAAATAAAAGGTGGTCTAACTTATTTAAAATCAGATCCATATGGATTTGCAGGTCAATTACGTCCTGATAACGCTTCTATAATTCAAAATGTTGATACCTATCAATGGAATGATCAGGAGTGGCTTGCCAAGAGGGAAAATTTTAAATCTTATGACCGGCCTCTTAATGTGTATGAGATACATCTTGGCTCTTTTGCAAAGCCTGATGATGGGCGAGAATTTTATAATTACAGGGAGCTTGCTCCAAAAATAATTCAATATGTAACAAAAATGGGATATACGCACATTGAACTGTTGCCGGTCATGGAACATCCTCTGGATGCCTCATGGGGATATCAGACCATTGGATATTATGCGCCAACAGCAAGATTTGGAACACCCGAAGATTTCATGTATTTTATGGATGAAATGCATAAAGCAGGAATTGGAGTAATTTTTGATTGGGTTCCGGCACATTTCCCACGCGATACGCATGGTCTTTCTGCTTTTGACGGGACTTTTCTTTATGAGCACCTGGATCCAAGAAAAGGGTCTCATCCTCATTGGGGTACTTTGATCTACAATTACGGACGTCCTGAAGTAAGTAATTATCTGATTGCCAATGCATTATTCTGGATCGAACGTTATCATGCAGATGGTATTCGAATGGATGCAGTGGCTTCTATGTTATACTTGGATTATGGAAAGCAGGACGGTGAGTGGGTTGCAAATATATATGGCGGAAATGAAAACATGGAAGCCATTGAATTTATCAAACATTTAAATTCGATGATTAAAAAAAGGGGAAAAGGTGCTTTATCAATTGCAGAAGAATCCACAGCTTGGCCTAAAATAACAGGAGAGCTTGACAAAGATGGTCTTGGATTTGATTACAAGTGGAACATGGGGTGGATGAATGACTATCTTGATTATATTAAGTTCGATCCATATTTTAGAAGTTATCATCACGGTGAATTAACATTTAGTATGATATATGCATATAGTGAGAATTTTATGCTTGTGTTATCACATGATGAAGTGGTACATGGAAAAGCTTCCCTCATGGGAAAGATGCCTGGAGTCGTGAAAGATAAATTCAGCAATATGCGTTTGACTTATGCATATATGATGATGCATCCAGGTAAAAAACTGTTATTTATGGGGCAGGATATTGGTGAATTTGATGAATGGAATGAACAGCGTAGTATTGAATGGAGCCTGTTAAAATATGAATCCCATAAGAAACTGAATGAATTTATCAGGGATACCAATGCTTTCTATCAAAAGAATCCTGCTTTATATGAATTAGATACAGATAGTAATGGATTTGAATGGATCAATAGTATTTCCTCAAACGAATGTATTCTTGTTTTTTTAAGAAAAACCAAAAAACAGGAGAATACATTATTGATCGTATGTAATTTTGCAAATGTTTTGTATAAAGATTACAAGATCGGAGTTCCGTTTTCAGGGAAATATAAAGAAGTATTAAATAGTGATGCCATTGAATATGGTGGAGAAGGAAATCGAAACCCAAGAGTAAAGAATAGCAAAGAAGATGAATGCGATGCCAGACCTAATTCTATTAAGATTATAATCGCACCGCTTTCTGTTAGTGTTTTTTCTTATCAGCCGACGGAACCAGCAAAAGTTACGGTAAAGAAAACTAAAAATAACAAGAAGGTAAAAAAATAAAAATGAATATACTATTTTTAACAGGCGCAATGGCCGATAATATAACGGAAAATATTGCAGAGGAAGTAAATAAGAATATAGATGTTGGTGTTATACAACGCTTTATTCAGGAATTACCTGAAAAGGCACTTCAATTAGGAGTGCGCATTTTATTTGCAGTTATCTTTTTTCTTATTGGCATGCAGATCATAAAAATGATACGTAAAATATTAAAAAAATCATTGTTCCATGCCAACGCAGATAAAGGAGTGGTCCAATTCCTGGATTCTTTTGTACGGGCATCTTTATATATTGTGCTTATATTTATGATTGCAAATAGCTTTGGTCTGGATGCAACAAGTGCAGTTGCAGTACTTGGTTCGGCAGGCGTAGCAATTGGGCTTGCAATTCAGGGAAGTTTATCTAATTTTGCGGGTGGGGTAATTATCCTATTGGTCAAGCCGTTTCGTGTAGGTGATTATATTATTGAGGATAATAAGAAAAACGAAGGAACCGTAACAGAAATTCAGATATTTTATACCAAACTTACAACACCAGATGAAAAAATAATAGTGCTTCCCAATGGAACGTTAGCAAATACAAGTATCACAAATGTCACGGCAACCTATAAAAGAAGATTAGATATTAAAGTAGGTATTTCATACCAGGCAGATTTACTGCTGGCGAAAGAAGTGCTGCATAAACTGGTAATGCAGGATGAAGCAACCTTAAAAGATCAGGATTTAATGGTTGTTGTTGAAGAACTTACTGATAATGCAGTTATTCTTTGTGCGCGTTTTTTTGTACGAAATGAAGATTATATGGCAGCAAAATGGAGACTGACAGAGCAGAGCAAGCTGCAGCTTGATAAGAATAATATTGCAATTCCATATCCACAAATCGATGTTCATATAGAAAAATAATTTTAAAAAATAAAATTTGTACTTGAAAATTTTATACTTTACCGATATAATAGCTATTGTTGTAGAAATGCTGAAATAGCTCAGTTGGTAGAGCACTTCACTCGTAATGAAGGGGTCGTCGGTTCAAATCCGATTTTCAGCTTACACAGGAAAGCAGCCACAAACGCAGTAAACAAGCGCGTTTGTGGCTGCTTTTTATAATTATTGATAAGAGGAATCGGCTGGTCCCTTTATCTAGTTCCTATTTTTTATCCACATATTCAATTACAACATATCCACTGAAAGTACTTCTGTTAGCGTCTGTAGTAATTGTAAGTTTGCTATTGTCAACTGTTAATGTAACATTTGAATTATCTGATGTATCTACATAAGGTAAAGGAATCGTAAATCCACTTGAATCGGACGCAATTCCATATATTTTTACAACATTAAAATTTGAGATACCATGTGGTATATTCTGAGCGCCTGAATTTGGCAGAGAATTTGTTTTTATTACCTTGCGATATAATGTTTTTCCCATCCACGTACCGCATACAGTCTCATCTTCAGAATATATTGAGCCCTTTACTTTGTCGAGTTCATCAGCCAATGTTATAAAATCTTCGGAATCAAAAACTGCGTCCTCACTTCCGCCGGAACCACTCCATACGATTCTGCCTTTGCTGAGGATTTCGTTCCGTGTATATTGCTTTTCAGCAAATACAGTTCCTACAGTTGTCACTGACAGTACTGCAACAAATATCACTGTTGTAATTAATCTTACATTCAAGGAGCTACCGTGATTCGTTTCTTTTGTTTTTAAATTTTTTCTTTTGAAATTCATGTTTGTCCCCTTTGCGTGTGCTTTATTATTTAATATATTATGATTGTATTTCCTATTTACAAATATTACAAGTACTAATTTCTTTAGAATCAATTTCATCTATGTTATTGGCACAAATTGGTATGAGGAAAAAGATGTTATGTAAACCATATTTTACCTTGTTCCGGTTGACAATGCTCATTTGAATATACTACAATATAATTGTTGTGTAAGCACAAAATTACATGAAAATATGTAGAATCGAGGGATTTTATGGTACTTTTTCTGGCGCGGAGCGCAGTAATTATAAAAAGTAAAAATTCGACTTCTGTATTGTTATCAAATTATGAAATGTCATATGCACTTGGTCTTCTGTGTAAAATAGGTCAGTTTCAGATCCCAGAGCACAAAAATATAGTGGAATTGAAAGAGAAACTGATTCCACAAATAAATGCCTATGCAACTGGGGATGTATATGAAAAGAATCTGATACATATGGTCAACCAATATGCCCCAAGTGAAGAAATGGATGAACAGATGACGGAGTTACTTTGGATGGGGATTCGGGAAAAGAAAGTGTGGAACGAAAAGGAGAATTTATGAAAAGAATAATTCCATTTTTACTAAGTCTTACAATTGCTGTAAATTTTTTATGGATGCCGCTTAAAGTTGAGGCAAAAGAGAATGTTGTTATTATGATTGATCCCGGACACGGGGGAAGTAATCTTGGTGCAAATCCGACTGGATATGTAGAAAAAGAAATGACATTAGTGACCGCATTGGCAATGAAAGAAGAATTAGAAAAATATCAGGGAATCGAAGTATATCTTACAAGAAATACGGATGTGGAATTATCTTTAGAGCAAAGAGCTCAGATGGCAAAAAGTGTAAATGCAGATTTTTTATATAGCCTTCATTATAACATGTCTGCGAATCATTTCTTCTATGGTTCAGAAGTATGGGCACAATCTACAGGAACCAATTATACAAAAGGATATTCGCAGGGACAATTATTGTTGAGCGAATTTACCGCTACATATGGTCTTTTTAGTCGTGGTGTAAAAGTAAAACTGGGAAAGACAGGAGAAGAATACTATGGAATTTTAAGACATTCATCGAAACTTGGAATCCCGGCTGTTATTGTTGAACATTGTCATCTTGATCATGTAAATGATGCAAACCATTATAATACGACAGAAAAACTCCAGGCATTTGGACGTTCAGACGCAACGGCTGTAGCAAAGTACTTTGGATTATCATCGGAAGCATTAGGTGTTGATTATTCAGATTATCCAAAGGCAGATGTAAAGGTATCTGCTACTCCTAAAATGCAGGATGTAACACCGCCAGAAGTAGCATATTTGGAAATTAAGTCAGAAGATCCCGTAAATAAAAAGATTACCATTCGGGTAAATGCTTCTGACAGCAACACAGGAATTATGTATTATACTTACAGTACGGATGGAGGTGTGAGCTGGGCAACATTACAAATATGGCCAAGTGCAGCAGATACACTGTCTGTTGAAATACCTGCAAAATATGGTAATAACAGATCAGTGATAGTTGCAGTATTTAACAGTTATGATGGTATGACATTAAGCAACGCAGTAAACTACTAGTAGAAATATGAAATCTAGCTGTAATAAGTAGTGTTTCATATATGACAAACTTAATGAGGAGAAAAGGGAATGAGAATGTGGAAAAAAATTGCAAAATCCTTCATTTGTATCGGGCTTATGGTTTCTATGATAATAAGTCCGGTTACCCAAATGAAAGTGGAGGCTGCACCGGTAACCGGAATTGATGTGTCTGTTTATCAAGGGGATATCGATTGGCAGGCAGTTAAAGCAAGTGGTGTAAATTTTGCTTTTGTACGTGTAGGTACAACCAAAAAGGGTATAGATGCACAATTCGCGCGTAATATGCAGGGGGCAAATGCAGTTGGAATTCGAACAGGTGTATATATTTATTCCTATGCAACTACAGTTGAAGCTGCCGCGTATGAAGCAAATCTTGTACTACAAAGTGTACAACCTTATACCGTATCGTTCCCTATCGCAATTGATATTGAAGATTCTGTTCAAAAGGCATGTACTCCGGATCAATTGGCGGCTATTGCAAATACATTCTGTGGAATTATACAAAGTGCCGGATATTATCCAATGGTATATGGCAGCAAGAACTGGCTGACAACAAGAATCGGACCTGTCGGATATGATAAATGGGTTGCGCAATATGCAGCTGCTTGTGAATATCCAAATCCGGCTGTATGGCAGTATACCAGCAATGGAGCCGTAGGTGGAATCGGCGGAAGAGTTGATATGAATGTATTATATAAAGATTATAATTCTCTTATTATTGCTGAGGGCTTTACAACACGTAATAACAAAACTTATTATTATAGCAATTACCGTATGCAGACAGGCTGGGTGACATTGACGGATGGGAAGTATTTCTTTAATCCGGCAGGTGAGATGCAGACAGGCTGGATCTCTAACGGTACCATTACTTTTTATTTCCAGCCGACAGGTAAAATGCAAGTGGGATTTGCTGATATTGAAGGCAAGAGATATTATTTTGATGACGCTGGTTTGATGCAGGTTGGATTGACAACGATTGGCGATAAAAAATATTGTTTTGACATTACTGGTGTTATGCAAACGGGATGGTTAGATACCGGAATTTCTAAATTCTACTTTAATCCGGATGGAACTATGGTAACAGGTTGGGCAGACATCAATGGAAAGAGATATTACTTTAAAGAAACTGGTGAAGCAGCTGTGGGATTAACAAAAGTGGGAGATGCAACATATTTATTTGACGGAGATGCATCTATGAAGACAGGCTGGGTCGGTAATGATCAGGTTAAATATTACTTCCTGTCAGATGGTAAGATGGCTACAGGATGGCAGAATATTGATGGCAGTATCTATTACTTTAAAGCAGATGGAACAATGAATATTGGATTATTGATACTTGACAGTCAAAAATACTTTAATGATGCAGATGGTAAATTAGTTACAGGATGGAAGTATATCAATGACCGCTGGTTCTATTTTGCACCAAACGGAGTCATGGTAACCAACACGGTTGTTGACATCAACGGAGCTGTTTGTCAATTTGATGTAAACGGCATTTTAATTGGTGCTCCGGCAGGATTTGTACCACAATAGCGGAAACTTAACAAAATTTACGAAACAAGACAGCTAAAATAATTAGCTGTCTTGTTATTATATAATCTGTCCATAGGAGAACAGACAGTTGGCGGGCTGATTGTCTGGATTTGTTATAGGATACTAACTAGTGCTTCTTATACCAATGTTCCAAATATTGAATGCATAGATATAATCCCATTGCAATCATACAGAGTATAAATATACTTGAAATGACTAAGTCAAGTTGGAACACCTGGCTTCCATATATAATTAAGTAACCAAGACCTTTTCTGGCAGAAAGGAATTCGCCGATAATAACACCTACCAGAGCCAGCCCAATATTAACTTTCATAGAACTAAGGAGAGTTGGAATGGAACCGGGCATTACTACTTTGGTGAACACATCCTTTTTGGTGCCATGTAAAGTATAAATGAGTTTTATCTTTTCTTCATCAATTTGTTTAAAGCCGGCATATAGACTTATGATAGAACCAAAAAGTGCAACAGAGATGCCAGCAACAATAATGGTAACCATTCCTGTTCCTAACCAAACAATAAAAAGTGGAGCCAGTGCTGATTTTGGCAGACTGTTTAAGATGACGAAGAAAGGTTCTACGATATCCGACAGTTTTTTTGAATACCATAGTAAGGTCGCAATCAAAATACTGAGTATAGTTACTAATGTAAAACTAATAATTGTTTCCAGAAGTGTAATTCCACAATGTGCGAAAAGTTCATTTTTAATGAATAAACGATAAATACATTGCATGACCCTCCTTGGACTGCTAAAAAAAAATCCATCGATCCACTTCAGATCCACGCTTACTTCCCATAGGGCAATAAAACCGATCAATATGATGATGCGCGAAATGGCAATAAATGAATGCATTTTCTTATGTGAATGAATATAGGCAGCCTGGCTGGCAGATATTATGTCATTCATGTTTCTAACTCCTTCCATAGAAGATTAAAATACTCTCTGAATTCAACTGCATTTCTTGCTTCCAGAGGCGTTTTGAAAGTTGTAGAAAGGGAAATCGGAATAATGCGCTTTACAGTTCCGGGGCGCTTGCTAAGGACTATAATACGGTCAGCAATGCTGATCGCTTCTGATAAATCGTGTGTAATCAGGATTGCAGTTTTCCCTGTATGTCTGATAATCTGACAAATGTCATTTGATACAGATAAGCGGGTCTGATAATCAAGTGCACTAAAAGGCTCATCTAAGAGCAGAATGTCCGGTTCAAGCGCTAACGTACGTATGAGTGCAGCTCGTTGTCTCATTCCGCCTGATAATTCATTCGGTTTTTTATCTTTAAAAGCATATAACCCATATTCTTTCAATAACTGATCTACTTTTTCCAACTTTTCTTTGGTAAGAAGATGTTCTATCTCGAGTCCAAGAATTACATTGCGATAAACAGAACGCCATTCAAACAGATGATCGTGCTGCAGCATGTAACCAATAGCCGGATAATGAATTAATCCATCCGGATTTTCGACATATATGGTACCTGATTCAGGTTTTAATAATCTGGCGATTATTGACAGGAGAGTTGATTTGCCACATCCGCTCGGTCCAACGATTGCTAAGAACTCTCCATTTTTCACATCGAAGGAAACGTTATTCAGTGCAGGAATTTCACCATTCAGACTATGATATGCGAAGCTGATGTTTTTTAATTTTAGAAGTATATCCATATCTTTTCCCTTCTTCACGTATATTTTATAGTATGTATTTTCAATTGTTTTGTGTTCAATCTTTGAAATAAAAAAGTAAACAAGTTCGTTTTGGAAAAAAATGACGCATTTTTCTGATAAATAGAAATATACTATCCGGCAAAAATGTGATACACTTTATTGAAATAAAGTTAAATTTATGATAATATCGAAACAGATTTAATAATTGGAGGACTATAATTATGGCACAGCTTTGGGGAGGACGTTTTACCAAAGAGACCGATCAGCTTGTATACAATTTCAATGCTTCGATTTCTTTTGACAAAAAGTTCTTTAAACAGGATATAGAAGGAAGTGTTGCACATGTTGTAATGCTTGCTAAACAGGGGATCTTAACGAATATTGAAAAGGATCAAATTGTAAAAGGTCTTACAGGGATTCGTGACGATGTAGAAGAGGGAAGGCTGGAAATTACTGATGAGTATGAAGATATTCACAGTTTTGTGGAGGCGAACCTGATAGATAGAATTGGTGACGTCGGAAAAAAACTGCATACAGGAAGAAGCAGAAATGATCAGGTAGCTTTAGACATGAAATTGTATTCCAGATTAGAGGTTCTTGAGGTCGATGTACTCTTAAAAGAAATGCTTGAGACTCTGATCGAAATTATGGAAAAAAATATAGATACTTATATGCCAGGATTTACACATTTACAGAAAGCTCAGCCAATTACACTTGCACATCATATTGGTGCTTATTTTGAAATGTTTAAGCGTGACAGACTGAGACTGAAGGATATTTACGCAAGAATGAATTATTGTCCATTAGGTGCAGGAGCACTTGCGGGTACCACGTATCCTTTAGACCGGGACTATACGGCTTCCTTATTAGGATTTGAAGGTCCTACCTTAAATAGTATTGATTCTGTTTCAGACAGAGATTATGTGATTGAATTTTTATCTGCTCTTTCTACTATTATGATGCATTTAAGCCGTTTTTCCGAAGAAGTAATCATATGGAATTCAAATGAATACAGATTTGTAGAGATTGATGATGCATATTCGACAGGAAGCAGTATCATGCCACAAAAAAAGAATCCTGATATTGCAGAATTGGTTAGAGGAAAAACTGGACGTGTATATGGAGCACTACTATCAATGCTTACGACAATGAAAGGGATTCCGCTTGCATATAATAAGGATATGCAGGAAGATAAGGAATTAACTTTTGATGCCATTGATACGGTGAAAGGATGTATCTCATTATTTAATGGAATGATGCGGACGATGAAGTTCAACAACGCCATTATGGAAAAGAGTGCCATGAATGGCTTTACGAATGCAACGGATGCCGCTGATTATCTTGTGAATAAGGGAATTCCATTTAGAGATGCACACAGTATCATTGGAAGATTGGTATTATATTGTATTGACCATAAAAAATCCTTAGATGAATTGACGCTAGATGAATATAAAGCAATATCTGATATTTTCGAAGAAGATATTTATGATACGATCAGTCTTGAAACTTGTGTACAAAAGCGCTTGACGATCGGAGCCCCAAGTGAAAAAGCAATGCAAAAAGTAATTGCTTTTAATAAAACATACCTTGCAGAAGATTGGCAGGATGTGGAATAAACTAAGAGGAGAAGAAATTATGAGTGAGAAATTAAGAGTCGGAATTTTAGGTGGTACAGGTATGGTTGGTCAAAGATTCATTTCTTTGTTGGAAGATCACCCTTGGTTTGAAGTAACTACAATTGCAGCAAGTCCACGTTCAGCAGGTAAGAAATATGAAGATGCTGTTGGCGATAGATGGAAAATGGATACACCAATGCCGGAATCGGTAAAAAATATGATTGTTATGAATGTAAATGAAGTTGAAAAAGTAGCATCTGAAGTAGATTTTGTATTCAGTGCTGTTGATATGACAAAAGATGAAATCAAGAAAATAGAAGAGGAATATGCAAAAACAGAAACGCCTGTTGTATCTAACAATAGCGCACACAGATGGACACCAGATGTACCGATGGTAGTTCCGGAAATCAATCCTGAACATATGAAAGTCATTGATTCACAGAAGAAACGGCTTGGGACTGTCAGAGGATTTGTGGCAGTAAAGCCCAACTGCTCTATTCAAAGTTATGCCCCGGTATTAACAGCCTGGAAGGAGTTTGAACCTTATGAAGTAGTTGCTACAACATATCAAGCGATTTCCGGAGCAGGAAAGACTTTTAAAGACTGGCCTGAAATGGTTGAAAATATAATTCCTTATATTGGCGGAGAAGAAGAGAAATCTGAAAAAGAGCCGCTCAGAATCTGGGGTAAAGTAGTAGATGGCGTTATAAGACCAGCTACGGAACCAGCTATTACATGCCAGTGCATTCGTGTTCCGGTATTGAATGGTCATACAGCTGCAGTTTTTGTAAAATTTAGGAAAAAACCTACAAAAGATCAGTTAATTCAAAAATTAAATGAATTTTCAGGAGTACCACAGGAATTAAAACTTCCAAGTGCGCCAAAACAATTTATCCAATATTTAGAAGAAGACAACAGACCTCAAGTTCAAATAGATGTAGATTATGAAAAGGGCATGGGAGTATCTGTTGGACGTATCAGAGAAGATAGTATTTATGACTGGAAATTCGTGGGTCTGTCACATAATACAGTTCGAGGTGCGGCAGGAGGGGCTGTTCTTTGCGCCGAATTATTAAAAGCACAAGGATATATTACCCAAAAATAATATGTCTAAATGGGGGGTGTTGGTGTGGATGAACTACATTATCAGATTGATTTGTTAACAGCCTTAAATCAAAAATTACAGGATAAAGATAAAATGTATCAATTGATATGCGAATCATCTAATAATGCCTACATTTTTTATAATTTTGAAGAAAACCATATTGAAGTATTAGGAAACTGGAAGCGCTTTTTTAATTTTAACGTCGAAGATGCAAAGGATTTGCTTATCGTATTAGATTGTATCAGGCAGGAGGATATGATTCCTGTAAAAGAATTGCTTTTTTTAGAAAAATCCAATGTTACCAAAAAAACTTTAGAATGTGGTCTTGCCGACAATAAGACATGGCTGGAAATTGAAACAAATGTATTCTATGAAAGAGAAAGACCCATCAATAAGACAATTTGTATTAAAAATATAACGCATATCAAATCACAGAGGGACGAATTGATGTATATGGCCTATTATGATACCTTGACAGGTCTTTACAACCGTAATAATTTTGTCCGGCTGTTGACAGATTGGATTAATAAAGCTCATAAAAACGAAATTATAAGCGTTATGTTTGTAGATATTGATGATTTTCGAAAAATCAATGACGGTATGGGCATGATAGTTGGTGATGAGTTAGTGCAATTATTTGCACAGTTCTTAAATGACTTCAACTCAGAGAATATAATTGTCTCTCATTTTACGAGTGATATTTTTTGCATTGCCATCTTAGATCCCTGTGGAACAAGAAGCGTCGAATATATCTATCATACAATACAGGAAAGAATTGCAAAGCCGTTCCTGCTATCGGACAGAAGGGAATTGACTATATCAGTCAGCTATGGCGTCGCTGAATATCCGGAAGCTGCTACGACTGCAGTAGAACTAATAAACTATGCTGAGATTGTCATGTTCCGTTCTAAGGTCAATGGAAAGGGATCGATTCACTATTTTAATGCGAATATTTTAAATGACTTTTTAGAAAATGTAATTTTGGAACATAAATTAAAAGAAGCTGTAAATTTATGTAGTTTCTTTTTATGTTTCCAACCCCAATATGCCACAAAGACCCATGTTCTGCGTGGTGTAGAAGCGCTGATCCGCTGGCGTGATACCGAAGGGAATCTGGTCAGTCCTGCAATATTTATACCAATTGCAGAAAAAAACAATCTGATTATTCCCATTGGTGATTGGGTCATTGACGAAAGCCTTCGCATCTACGCGGAATGGAAAAGAAAATATCATTATTCTTTTACATTATCTATTAATATTTCGCCGGTTCAATACAAAAAAAAGGATTTTATACCGAAATTATTAAATGCACTGAAAAAATATGACGTGGCTTGTAATGATGTTGAGTTAGAAATTACAGAGAGCGTATTAATCGTTGAATTTGAGGATGTCGTACAGAAAATGCTTACACTGCGTGATTATGGAGTTAAAGTCTCGTTGGATGACTTTGGGACAGGCTTTTCCTCACTTTCATATCTAAAAGGATTGCCAATTAATACATTGAAGATCGATAAATCGTTCATAGATACGATCGTGCTGGACTCTGCAAGTAAGATCATTGTTGATACCATCGTATCAATGGCCAAAAAACTTGGATATGAGACAATTGCAGAAGGTGTTGAGACAAGAGAACAATATGAATATCTAAAATTAATTGAATGCGATGTTATTCAGGGATTTTTAATAGGAAAACCGAAAACAGTTGATGAAATGGAAGCTTTGTTGAACAAGCAAAGTTAGGAGTCATTATGTTATAGGGAAGAGAATCAGAGTTTTTGTACTTGCATCAGTTTATTAAAAAGCAAGGGAATCAATTATTAATCGTCTATGGGCAGAAGAACGTTGGTAAAACGATTACAGCCTGGAAATCAGATGGCGAATAGATACAAAAGGTTGACAAATTGCGAATAGAGTGATAATTTAGTATGAGCGAAGAGGCGAAGTAGAAAGAATCCTGAAGAATCTACTTTGTCTTTTTTGATTAATGCATGGGAAGCAACTGCTTGCAAAATTGTGATTATAGTGGAGAGCGTGAAACGCAGATGGGAGAAAACATGAAAAAAATAATTGCAACAATATTAATAGGTATTATGACATTTTCACTAACAGCATGTGGAACCAGTGAAAATAAGGGGGCAGCCTCAACAGAAACGAAAGCAACAGAAGCAGCTGATGATACTTCCGCTGAAGCATCAACAACAGAAAATGCTGCAGGAAAAACATTAAAAGTGGCAATGGAATGTGGATATGCTCCTTATAACTGGACACAGCCGAATGATTCTAATGGAGCAGTTCCAATCAATGACAGTTCTGACTATGCCTATGGGTATGATGTTATGATCGCAAAAACAATAGCTGAAAAATTAGGATATGAATTACAAATTGTGAAACTTGATTGGGATTCTTTAGTTCCTGCCGTGCAATCAGGCACTGTAGATTGTGTCATTGCAGGACAGTCAATCACATCTGAACGGTTACAAATGGTAGATTTTTCTGAACCATATTATTATGCATCCATTGTAGGTCTGGTTAACAGCGACAGCAAATATGCGGGAGCGAAAGGTCTCTCTGATCTTGCGGGCGCAACATGTACTTCACAGTTGGGAACTATCTGGTATGATTCCTGTCTGCCTCAGATTGCAAATGCAAATATTTTACCTGCACAAGAATCAGCGCCATCCATGTTAGTTGCATTAAATGCGAATAGAGTTGATTTAGTAGTAACGGATATGCCTACGGCTATGGCAGCATGCGTTGCTTATCCAGATATGAAGATTTTGGATTTCTCTGCTTCTGATGATGATTTTGAAGTATCCGAAGAAGATATCAACATTGGTATTTCAGTACAAAAAGGCAATAAAGAGTTGTTAGACGGTATTAATAGTGTCTTGGCAGATATGACAAAAGATGATTTTACAGATATGATGAATGAGGCTATTTCAGTGCAACCTCTATCTGAATAGAAAATTAAGTCTTTCTCGTGGAAAGGAGATAGAGACTCATGATTTCAGAAATGAATTTTTTACAAAGAATAATTTATATTTTACAAAACTATGGGATATCATATCTGAAGGGTGCCGGAACAACAATGGCAATTGCACTTGTTTCAACATTTATCGGATGTGTGATCGGATTTGCCATTGGACTTATACAGACAATTCCGGTAGATAAACAAAAAGACGGTATGTTAAAAATAGGATTACTAAAATTTCTTCAAACAATTTGTTCTGTTTACGTAGAAGTATTCAGAGGTACTCCTATGATTGTACAGGCTGTTTTTATCTATTATGGACTATCACAAATATTTGCGGTACAATTAGGAATGTGGCAGGCCGCATTCCTGGTCGTATCCATTAATACAGGTGCTTATATGGCCGAATCCGTACGCGGGGGTATCATATCCGTAGATTTTGGTCAAATGGAAGGAGCAAAAGCAATTGGTATGACACATGTGCAGGCAATGATGAACGTTATCTTACCACAGGCCTTTCGAAATATTTTGCCACAGATAGGGAATAACCTCATCATCAATATCAAAGATACTTCTGTATTGTCTGTTATTAGTATTGTCGACCTGTTTTTTGTACATAAGAGTGTTTCCGGGGCTCTTTATACCTATTTTGAATCTGCCACCATAGTAATGGTGATATATCTTACGCTTACAGTTCTCGTATCACGTTTGTTACGCTTGCTGGAAAAGAGGATTGATGGAGATGAAAATTACGAGTTGGTTGATTGTATGGATATCGGAAACCAAATGAGAAAGGAAGGACGTTAATATGGAACAAAAGAATGATATTCTTCAGATTGAACATCTGGAAAAAAGCTTTGGAACCCATAGCGTCCTGAAAGATATTTCATTTCCGGTACAAACAGGTGATGTCATATCAGTCATTGGAGCTTCGGGTTCCGGTAAATCGACTATGCTGCGCTGTATCAATCTGTTGGAAATACCGACCGGAGGTAAGATTCTGTATCATGGGGAAGATATTACAAGACCTAAAATGAATGTGGCTTCCTATCGCGAAAAAGTAGGTATGGTGTTCCAGAATT
The DNA here is from genome assembly GCA_023398375.1 of Bacillota bacterium. Taxonomy (GTDB): domain Bacteria; phylum Bacillota; class Clostridia; order Lachnospirales; family Lachnospiraceae; genus SZUA-378. Next base: position 196,481 of record JAEWSH010000072.1, read on the forward strand.
TTAATCTTTTCAGCAATATGAGTGTATTAGAGAACTGTATGGTCGGTCAGATCAAGGTTATGAAACGCGATGCTGCTGCAGCAAAAGAAAAGGCAGTACGTTTCTTGCAGAAGGTCGGTATGGAACCTTATATCAATGCAAGACCAAAACAATTATCGGGAGGACAAAAACAACGTGTTGCCATTGCAAGAGCATTGGCTATGGAACCGGAAGTATTGTTATTTGATGAACCTACTTCGGCACTTGATCCTCTCATGGTAGGGGAAGTATTGCAGGTCATGCGTACGCTCGCGTCAGAAGGATTAACAATGATTGTGGTTACACATGAGATGGAATTTGCAAGAGATGTATCCAATCAGGTAATTTATATGGATGAAGGTATTATTGCAGAATCTGGGACACCGGAAGATATCTTTACACATCCACAAAATCCAAAAACGAAAGCCTTTTTGCATACTATCCTGAATAAATAATGAGAAAGAATTAATTTGTTTTAAACTATGTTTTGTGTTATATTTGAAGCGGGTGTACAACGTTTTGTGTTGAGCACTCGCTTTATGCATATGATAACAAGGGAGAATTCATTCGTGGACACAGCAGCATTAACACCAATGATGCAGAAATATATAGAAACCAAGGAAGAATACAAGGACTGCATCTTATTTTACAGACTTGGTGATTTTTATGAGATGTTTTTTGAGGATGCAATCGTTGCATCAAAAGAATTAGAAATAACGTTAACCGGTAAAAGCTGCGGCTTGGAAGAGCGGGCGCCTATGTGCGGGATTCCATATCATGCAGTGGACGGATATCTGAATAAACTGGTCTCTAAAGGTTATAAGGTAGCAATCTGTGAACAGGTAGAAGATCCTAAGCTCGCAAAGGGACTTGTAAAGAGAGAAGTTATCCGAATCGTGACCCCGGGAACAAACCTGAATGTACAAGCATTGGAAGAAACAAAAAATAATTATCTGATGTGTATCGTTTATATGCCAAATAAAATTGGAATTTCAATTGCTGATGTTACTACAGGGGACTATTATTTAACAGAAGTAGATGATAGCAAAAAATTATTAGATGAAGTCTATAAATATATGCCGACTGAAATTATTTGTAATGATGCGTTAATGGTCAGCGGACTGGATATCGAGGATCTGAAGGGAAGAATGCGTATTGCAGTTTCCGCTTTGGACTCCTGGTATTTTGATGACGATTCCTGTAAGCACTCCATTATGAAGCATTTTAAGGTCTCTACCCTGACAGGACTTGGTATTGAAGATTTTTCGGCAGGACTGATTGCGGCCGGGGCATTATTGCAATATCTGCTAGAAACACAGAAGACCAGTCTGGATCATTTTACTCATTTATATCCCTATCTTACAAGCAGGTATATGCTGCTTGACAGTTCTACCAGACGTAATCTCGAACTGACAGAAACATTGCGGGAGAAGCAGAAGAGGGGATCTTTGCTGTGGGTTTTGGATAAAACTAAGACAGCAATGGGTGCCAGGACACTTAGAAGTTATCTGGAACAGCCTTTAGTTGAAATAACAGATATCACAAATCGCCTGGATGCAATTGAAGCATTGTCAAAAGAGCCTGTCAGCAGAGATGAGATTCGGGAATATCTCAATGCAATCTATGATCTTGAAAGATTGTTAAGCAAAGTAAGTTATAAATCGGCGAATCCGAGAGATATGATAGCATTTCGTAATTCGCTTGCAATGCTTTCTCCCATAAAGACAGTACTGAACGGTTTTGATAAGAAACTGCTGAATGAAATAAATGAGGACATAGACTCCTTAGAAGATATTTATAAATTGATTGAACGTTCCATTATTGAAGAACCGCCTATCATCATTCGGGAAGGCGGTATCATCAAAGAGGGGTTTGACGCAGATATTGATACGCTGCGCCATGCTAAAACAGATGGTAAGAACTGGTTGGCGCAATTGGAGAATGAAGACCGGGAACGTACCGGGATTAAAGGGTTAAAGATTAAGTATAATAAAGTTTTTGGATATTATTTTGAAGTAACCAACTCATATAGAAATATGGTTCCCGATGATTATATCAGAAAACAGACATTGGCAAATGCCGAGCGCTATACAACTCCAAAATTGAAAGAATTGGAAGATACTATATTAAATGCGGAAGATAAACTGTATACATTAGAATATGATATGTTTTGCAAGATACGTGATGTCATAGCGGAAGAATTAGAACGTATCCAAAAGACTGCAAAGGCAATTGCGAAACTAGATGTATTTGCATCTCTCTCCCTGGTTGCAGAACGCAATCAATATGTGCGACCGGTCTTAAATGAAAAAGGAATCATTAACATTAAGGGTGGCAGACATCCGGTCGTCGAAAAAATGATCGAAAATGACATGTTTATTGATAATGATACTTATCTTGATAATGCTTCTCATTGTGTGTCAGTCATTACGGGACCTAATATGGCTGGTAAATCAACATATATGCGCCAGTCCGCTTTAATTGTATTAATGGCTCAAATAGGGTGTTTTGTACCTGCAAAAAATGCTAATATCGGAATTGTAGATAGAATTTTCACCAGAGTTGGAGCATCTGATGATCTGGCAAGCGGTCAAAGCACTTTTATGGTGGAGATGAATGAGGTCGCAAACATTCTCAGAAATGCAACTTCAAATAGTTTATTAATTTTAGACGAAATAGGAAGAGGTACCTCCACATTTGATGGTCTTAGTATTGCCTGGGCAGTAATTGAACATATCAGTAATCGAAGACTACTGGGTGCAAAGACCCTTTTCGCCACGCATTACCATGAGTTGACAGAACTGGAAGACAAAATGAATAATGTAAATAATTATTGCATTGCCGTCAAAGAAAAAGGTGATGATATTGTATTTTTGCGAAAGATCATAAAAGGTGGTGCAGATAAGAGTTATGGCATTCAGGTGGCGAAGCTGGCCGGAGTTCCTGATTTTGTGATAGACCGCGCAAAAGAGATCGTAGAACAATTATCAGATAATGATATTACCAAAAGAGTGCAGGCAATTGAAGTTGATAATAAATCTGATAGAAAAAAGGCATCAAAATTAGATGAAGTGGATTTGGAGCAAATATCACTTTTTGATACTGTAAAAGATGAAGATGTATTAAATGAACTGAAGCAAATTGATATTAGCAATTTGACACCGATAGATGCATTGAATACTTTATACGGTCTGCAAAACAAATTGAAAAACAGATGGTAACCTATGATACGACAGAGGAAGGAGACAGTATGGCGGAAATTCAAGTCTTAGATAATGGAACGATTGATAAGATCGCTGCCGGAGAGGTTGTTGAAAGACCGGCGAGCGTGGTAAAGGAATTGGTAGAAAATGCGATTGATGCAGGTGCAACAGCAGTAACCGTAGATATCAAACAAGGTGGAATCGCATTAATTAGAGTTACCGACAATGGTATTGGTATCGCAAAAGAACAAATCAGGAAAGCATTCTTACGTCATGCAACCAGTAAAATAAAAAGTGTGGAAGATCTGTTATCCTGCTCAAGCTTAGGATTTCGCGGCGAAGCATTATCAAGCATTGCTGCTGTTTCTATGGTTGAATTTGTCACAAAACAAAATGAATCCCTCATGGGCGTCCGTTATTTATTGGAAGGAGCAAAAGAAAAGGAAATTGAGGATATTGGTGCGCCTAACGGAACGACTGTTATGGTTCGTAATCTATTCTTTAATACGCCGGCCAGAAGAAAGTTCTTAAAAACTCATCAGACAGAGGCAAGTTATATCTCAGATCTTATGGAAAATATGGCTATGTCAAAACCTGAGATATCTTTTAAATATGTCGTAAACGGCCAATTAAAATTCCATACTTCAGGGAACGGTGATTTAAAAGAAATTATCTACCGTATCTATGGACGGGACATCACAAAGGAACTATTACCGATTCATTTCGTGAAAGATTCCCTGACTATAAACGGATATATCGGAAAACCTACAATTAATCGGGCAAATCGTAACTTTGAAAAGTTTTTTGTCAATCATAGGTATATTAAAAGTGATGTCCTATGCAAGTCGGTAGAAGAAGCTTTTAAGCCATATTTAATGCAGCATAAGTTTCCGTTTGCCATACTGCATATAGAAATAAGTCCAGATAAAATTGATGTAAATGTTCATCCGACAAAAATGGAAATCCGGTTTTCCAATCAGAATGAACTGTATCAGGATATTCTAAAAGTCGTTGGAGAGGGATTATCTGTGCAAGAACTGATTCCGGAAGTGACGATTGATTTATCACCACATGATAGAAAATCTACGGATAGTCCGCAAATAATTATTGAGCATATTTTGACAGAAGAGATTGACGAGGAAAACGATTCTGTCGCACAAATAGAGAAACTTAAATTTTATAAGTCTAATATTAACAAGATGAATTATACACAGGTACAAGATATAGTTCCGGCTATCAAACATGAAAAGAGAACGGCTCCGGAACCATTTGAAGTAAATCGGCTGCAGGCAGACAGTGTGCAAGAAACTCCTATCTATACGGCAAAAGCAAAAAATCAGGAAAATTTGCAGGACTTCTTGCAAAAAGAACCATTTTCTAAAGTGTATGGCAATGAATACGTATCTATAGTACCAAATAATGCAAATATTAATTCAAATATAATTAAACCTAAAGATCATATTATTGTTGAAAAACATACCCAATTGAACTTCTTTGATGATAAAATGTTAACGAAAGAAGCCAGAAGTGAATACAAGATATTGGGGCAGATTTTTGATACCTATTGGTTAATTGCATATAGTGATAAGGTATTTTTTATGGATCAGCATGCAGCGCATGAGAAGGTGAAGTATGAAGCATTATTAAAAAAATTAAAGGATAAAGAAATTACTTCACAAACTTTAAATCCGCCGGTCATTGTAACACTTAGCAGTAAAGAGGAAAGCATAGTAAAACAATTTAAGGAATCTTTTGAAAAATTGGGATTTGAAATTGAAGGGTTTGGCGGGAACGAATATGCTGTCAGAAGCGTACCAACAGATTTGTACGGTTGTAATGAAAAAGAACTGTTTCAGGATATTTTAGACGAATTAGCAGAAAATAGTATGATGAACCAACCATCTGTAATAGTAGAAAAATTAGCGTCTATGTCATGTAAAGCGGCAGTAAAGGGAAATAATAGTCTTACGATCGAGGAAGTAAGTGAACTCTTAGACCAATTGCTGGATCTTGATAATCCTTATAACTGTCCGCATGGAAGACCGACCATAATTTCTATGTCAAAATATGAAATCGAAAAGAAATTTAAAAGAATAATCTAGGAGCGTATATGTCAGGGAAAAAACCACTTATTGTATTAACCGGCCCGACAGCAGTTGGAAAAACAAAATTATCAATTGCATTGGCAAAAGCCATCGGCGGAGAGATCATCTCCGCCGATTCTATGCAGGTATACAAATACATGAACATTGGTTCTGCAAAAATCAAACCGGAAGAGATGCAAGGTGTTCCACACTATATGATTGACTGTTTAGAACCCACAGAAGACTTTAATGTTGCGATTTTTCAAAAATCAGCAAAAGAATATATGGATGTAATATACAGCCATGGAAATATTCCGATCATGGTAGGCGGAACAGGGTTTTATATTCAAGCTGTACTATATGATATTGATTTTACAAGTAATGATGAAGATATGTCATACCGTATGTCTTTAGAGGAATTAGTACGCATAAACGGCACTGCATATTTGCATGAAATGTTAAAAAAAGTGGATCCTGAATCCGCGATGCTAATTCATGAAAATAATGTAAAACGTGTGATAAGAGCACTTGAATTTTATAAGAAGACCGGAACCAAAATATCTTTGCACAACGAAGAAGAACATCAAAAGGAGTCACCATATACATTTCAATATTTCGTTTTAACAGACAAAAGAGAAATTATTTATAATAATATTGAAAAACGTGTTGATATGATGGTAAAGGAAGGGCTTGTCCATGAGGTACAGGTATTAAAAGATATGGGATGTAAAAAAGAGTCTGTGGCTATGCAGGGCTTGGGCTATAAAGAAATTCTCTCCTATCTGGACGGGAAATGCACGTTAGAAGAGGCCGTTTATCATATAAAGCAAAATACCAGGCATTTTGCCAAAAGACAGCTTACATGGTTCCGCAGGGAACGAGAGGTCACGTGGATCGAGAAGGAGCAGTATCATTACGATAACCAAAAAATATTGCAAAGTATGGTCGCCCAGATACAGAAAAGGAGTGCAGATTAAATGGAATTATTGCAAATGAAAAAAATATATGAGGAGATGGGGATTCAGGAAGAGCTATATTCATTCGGAGAAAAAATCTTAAATACGCTGCAAGTTAGGTTTCAGGAGATTGACCAGATAGCTGAATATAATCAGTTGAAAGTAATTGAAGCAATGCAGAAAAATAAAGTAAGTGAAGCATGTCTGTTAGGAACGACAGGATATGGTTATAATGATATTGGAAGAGATACCCTGGAAGCTGTATATGCATCTGTCTTTCATACAGAAGATGCTTTGGTCCGTCCGCAAATCACATGTGGTACCCATGCACTTGCACTCGCCCTAATGAGTAATTTAAGACCGGGTGACGAAATACTGTCTCCGGTAGGGAAACCATATGATACTTTGGAAGAGGTAATTGGAATCAGAGAATCGACTGGCTCTTTAAAAGAATACGGAATCACATATAAACAGGTTGATCTGTTAGCAAATGGAGATTTTGATTACCAACATATTAAAAATGCAATCCATGAGAGAACAAAATTAGTTACGATTCAAAGATCCAAGGGATACCAGACAAGACCGACCCTTTCAGTAAAAAAAATCGGTGAACTGATTACATTTGTGAAAGATATAAAACCAGATATTATTTGTATGGTCGATAATTGTTATGGAGAATTTGTAGAAGAAATAGAGCCAACAGATGTAGGCGCCGATATGGTGGTGGGATCTCTGATTAAGAATCCCGGAGGCGGTTTAGCACCAATAGGTGGATATATTGCGGGTAAGAAAAAATGCATTGAAAATGCAGCATTTCGATTGACTTCTCCAGGTCTTGGAAAAGAAGTCGGCGCTTCCCTCGGGGTATTAAGTTCGTTTTACCAGGGATTATTTTTGGCACCGACCGTAACGTCTTCAGCTTTAAAGGGCGCTATATTTGCAGCCAGTATATATGAGAGGCTTGGATATTCTGTAATTCCAAGCAGTACAGAGTCCAGACATGATATAATACAGGCAGTTGAATTAGGCTGTGCTGAAAGTGTGATAGCGTTCTGTAAGGGAATTCAATCAGCAGCATCTGTTGACAGCTTTGTAGCACCAGAGCCTTGGGCCATGCCTGGCTATGACAGTGATGTTATCATGGCTGCGGGTGCATTTGTATCTGGGTCTTCCATAGAATTAAGTGCAGATGCTCCCATCAAACCGCCTTTTGCTGTTTATTTTCAAGGCGGACTTACTTTTCCACATGCCAAATTAGGTATTCTTAAATCCCTGCAGGCATTGGTAAATGAAGGATTGCTCAAAAAGGATCTCAATAAAATTTAAATTGTTGATAGGAAGCCGTAAGGCTGAATTGCAACTTATGTCGAAATATTTCTCGTGATTTTGGTATACATTGATTTGCATTTGTGATAAACTATTTCTAGTTACTGGGTGCTAACCATGCACTCAGTAACTGTTATGTCATTAGATAAACTTTTTGGAGGATACATATGAGAGGAAAGAATCATTGGGCATGCTTTCTTATGATTCTGGCGGGCATTGTTGCAGGTGGATTTTTGGGTAGTCTTTTTCCAGATACATGGCTAAATTATGGACAGACCTTTGGACTTACAAATCCGGCTATTTTAGATTTAGGTATTTTGTCTGTCACATTTGCGTTAACGATTAAGATTACTGTTTCCAGTATTATAGGTATTATTATAGGTGTTTTTATTTATAGATTTATATAATAAAAACAAGGAAAATCCCATTATTGATATGTCTGGAGAAAACATAGTGGGAGCAAGCGTGAAAGGTGAAAGGAACCTTTCACACTCCCTGATTTTAATGCCGCCGGAGCGGCAGATGGGAGCAAACGTGAAAGAAAAAAATGATGATAAGACAAAAAATATGGATAAACCATATGAAAAATTCCAAAATTTTGGAGCAGAAGCATTAACAGATGCGGAACTGCTTGCAATTATTATCCGAACGGGAACAAAAGATGAAAGTTCTGTTATGATTGGAAGGAAAGTATTGGATCTGGCTGACAGGAGACTGGGATTACTCGGTCTTCATCATATATCTTTAGCTGACTTGATGACGATTCGTGGAATCGGAGAAGTTAAGGCAATTAAAATCAAGTGTATTTCTGAGTTATCAAAGCGTTTATCGAAAGCAAGCGCTGAACTGAATCTGCAGATAGATAAACCGCAGACAGTCGCAGACTATTATATGGAAGAATTAAGACATATTGAAACAGAACACATTTTATTGGTAATGCTAGATAATAAAAATCGAATTATTAACGATTGTGTTATTTCAAAGGGAACTGTGAATTCATCCCTGCTATCGCCAAGAGAAATTTTTCTTTTGGCATTACAGAATAAAGCAGTTTATATTTTATTGCTTCATAACCATCCGAGCGGGGATCCGACACCTAGTAATCAGGATGTTCTTATTACAAAGAGGATTATGGATGTTGCAAAAATGATTGGAATTCCTCTGATAGATCACATTATTATCGGGGATAACAAATATATAAGTTTTAAAGAAGCTGAACTTTTATAAAAGAAAGGGGTTTTTATGTTGTCGAATAATATATTTGGTATCGATCTTGGTACTAGTAATATAAAAATTTATAGTCGTAATGATGATTCTATTATGGTAGAAAGAAATATGATCGCCATTGCAAACAAACAGGATTTATTTGCGTATGGTAACTCTGCATTTGAAATGTATGAGAAGGCACCTAAAAATATTCATATTTCTTATCCACTGGGTAATGGTGTAATTGCTGATATAAAGAGCATGCAGACATTGCTCAAATACTTTCTTTCAGATATCTGTAAAAATAATCTGAAACAAGCGGATTATATTGTCGCCGTTCCTACGGATATTACGGAGGTTGAAAAGAGGGCGTTCTATGATCTGATAAAAGACGCAAATGTAAAAGCTAAAAAAATTCAGGTCGTTGAAAAAGCAATTGCGGATGGTCTTGGACTTGAAATTGATGTTAAGAATTCACAAGGGGTTCTTGTTGTAAATGTTGGATTTGATACCACTGAAATTTCGATTCTGTCGCTGGGAGGAATTGTTTTAAGCAAGTTAATTAAGATTGGCGGCAATAAATTCGATGAGGCTATAAAAAATGCTGTCCGCCATGAATTCAGTCTTTTAATAGGCGGCAAAACAGCGGAGCATGTGAAAATGTCAATGAAGGAACTGGAGGCATCCGGGCAAAAAGCTGTCGTATATGGCAGAGATATTGTAACGGGACTTCCTGTTGAGAAAGAAATCCCGACGGACATTGTAGATCAGGCATTAAGAGAGCATTTTAACACGATCATAGACAATATTAAAGTGATTTTGGAAAGAACACCTCCGGAATTAGCTGCGGATATCTACCGAAAAGGAATTTATCTTACAGGTGGAGCATCGCAGGTAAATCACTTAAGTGAACTCGTAAATATTGGAACAGGGCTGAAAGTAAATGTTTCCGCTAATCCGCTTCAGAGTGTTGTGTTGGGATTAGGAAAAATCATTAAAGAGGAAAATTATAAATCAGTTGCTTATACAATAGAAGGAATGAGTAAATGAGTCCTATAATAAAAAGGAAAAGAGAAAAATTTCATTTACCAAGTAAATATCTCTTACTAATTTTAACTTTTTTATGTGTTGCAATGATGGGAATTACTTTTACCACAGATTACTTAGGAGGTTCTCTGAGTGTTGTGACAGGCTATGTGATTGTTCCATTTCAAAACGGAATCACTTCTGTTGGCACCTGGATCTCAAATAGAGTTGAAGAATTAGGTCAGCTGAGAGTTGTACTGGCAGAAAATAAGATATTACAGCAGAAAGTCGATGATCTTACTGTCCAGATGACAGAATTGCAACAGGAGAAATATGAATTAAACAATTTGCGCGAATTATATAAATTAGATGAACAATATGCGCAATATGATAAGGTCGGGGCACGTATTATTGGAAAGGATTCCGGAAACTGGTTTCATTCTTTTATTATAGATAAAGGAACGAAGGATGGCATTGAGATAGATATGAACGTGATTGCAAGCGGCGGACTGGTAGGTCGTGTCAGCAATGTAGGACCAAACTGGGCCAAGGTAACTTCCATCATTGATGACAATTCGAATGTGAGCGGAATGATCCTTGCAACTTCTGATAATATGATCGTATCAGGTGATCTCGAATTAATGGAATCTGGTATCATCCGTTTCGAACAATTGGTTGACAGTTCTAATCAGGTAGTAGAAGGTGATAAGATAGTAACTTCTAAAATCAGTGATAAATACTTACCGGGAATTCTTATCGGCTACATCAGTGAGATTCAAATAGATTCGAATAATTTAACGAAATCAGGGTATTTAACTACTGCTGTTGATTTTGAACATTTAGAGGAAGTATTGATCATAAAAAAATTGAAACAGAAAGTTACTGAATAAATGGAGATATTATCATGAAAAGAAATATCATCACCATATTTACAATTATATTTTGCTTTTGTTTACAGTGTACGGTTTTTCGTACTTTGAATTTTGGCGGAATCGGACCTAATCTCTTAATTATTGTAACTTCTGTATTTGGTTTTATGAATGGAAAAAAATCTGGAACTGTCATTGGCTTTTTCAGTGGTTTATTGATTGATATTTTCTTTGGTGAAGTGTTAGGCTTTTATGCATTGATTTATATGTACATAGGTTTTGCAAATGGAGCTTTTCATAAGATTTTTTATCCGGAGGATATCAAACTGCCATTGATATTAATTACAATCAGTGATGTAGTATATGGTTTTGTGACATATTTTCTTATGTTCCTTTTAAGAAGCCGTTTTCAATTTCCGTTTTATTTCATACATGTAATTTTACCTGAGATTGTTTACACAATTGTAATCACAATTTTTTTATATCCAATTATTTTATTATTGAACAAACGATTCATTGAAGAAGAAAAAAGGAGTGCCAAAAAATTTGTTTAAAGATTTTAAAGATCATTTCATCAATCTGGTTACTTCTAGATTATTTGTATTGATAATTTGCATTCTGCTCATGGGTGCCACTTTATTATATCGTATCTTTGATTTACAGATTGTAAATGGCGAATCATACCTTAATAATTTTAAACTTAAAATAAAAAAAGAACGCAATATTGCAAGTACAAGGGGAAAAATCTATGACCGAAACGGAGAGGTGCTGGCCTATAATGAGCTGGCTTATTCTGTGACGATTGAAGATGTATATGAATCGGGCAGTGAAAAAAATACCAATTTAAATAAGACAATATACGAGTTGATCAAAATTATTGAAAAAAACAATGATAAGATCATAAATGATTTTAATATAGTACTCGATAAAGATAACAACTACATATTTAATGTGGAAGATAAACAATTACTTCGATTTTTAGCAGATGTTTATGGATGTGCCAAAACAGATGAATTAACGTATGCACAAAAAACAGCAACACCAGATGAGGTGATGGATTATCTGTCAGGAACAGGTATGTTTGGAATTGGGACTTATAAGACACCAGGAGACCGTAAATCATTTGTAATCGGAGATGGATTTACCAAAAGTGAGCGGTTAAAAATAGCCACGGTTCGTTATGCAATGAATGCGAATAGTTTCCAAAAATATATTCCAACACAGGTGGCTACAGATGTGTCGGATAAAACAGTTGCTGTTGTAATGGAGAACAGCGCAGAACTGGAAGGGGTATCAATCGCTGAGGATACCATCCGAAAATATGTAGATAGTATCTATTTCTCTCATATTATCGGTTATACCGGAAAAATATCATCGGATGAATTAGAGACATTAAGAAAAGAAAAAAAATCTTATGATATGAATGATATGATTGGTAAAGCAGGGATAGAACAGGTCATGGAAACTAAACTGCAGGGGACAAAAGGTTCTGAAACAGTTTATGTAGACAATCTTGGAAAAGTAATTGAAACAAGTAATAAAGTAGATCCTGTAGCAGGCAATGATTTACATCTGACCATTGACAAGGAGCTGCAGAAAGCTACGTACAATATCCTTGAGCAGAAAATAGCAGGTATTCTTGTATCTAAGATACGTAATATTAAAGAATATGTTGCAGCTGAAGATGCGAATGAAGCAAATATTATTATTCCTATCGATGATGTTTATTTTGCACTCATTAATAACAATGTTATTGACACCACAGAATTTCAGTATAAGGATGCCAGTGAGACGGAAAAAAGCGTATATCAAAATTATCTGAATAAGCAGAACGAAGTATTTGCTGCATTACGGAGTGAGCTTACAGAAAAAGCGACTCCATATAAAGATCTTAATACTGAATATCAGGTATATGAAAGCTATATTGTGTCTATGTTGTCTAGCAGTAACAAAGGTATTCTTATGAACAACAAGATAGATACATCAGACGAAACTTATAACGCTTGGAAAACTGCGGAAGCAATTAGCTTGAAAGAATATCTGAATCATGCAATTGCAATGAACTGGATTAATATTACGAACATTGACCTAAACAGTCAATATTCGGATTCCGATGAGATCTATCAAAAATTAGTTGAATATATATTTTCTAATCTTGAAAATAATACAGAATTTTCAAAAAAGATGTATAAATACATGATCAAAGAAAATACGCTGACTGGAAAACAGGTTTGTACATTATTATGGGATCAGGGTATCATTGATATTGATTTTTCTGAAATTAACAGCTTGAAAAACGGTTCTTTGTCACCCTATAATTTTATGCTCCAGAGAATTGAAAATTTAGATATTACACCGGCACAGCTTGCATTAGATCCTTGCTCCGGTTCCAGTGTTATCACTGATGTGAATACAGGAGAAGTACTAGCGATGGTTACTTATCCAAGCTATGATAATAACCGTTTGGCAAATTCTATCGATGCAGATTATTATAATGAGTTACAATCAGATCTTTCATTACCAATGTGGGATTATGCAACGCAGCAATTATCAGCACCCGGTTCAACTTTCAAAATGGTTTCTGCTGCTGCGGCAGTAGGCGAAGGCATGATAGGTATTCACGATAAAGTTGTTTGTACTGGTACCTTTGAAAAAGTTACTCCGTCACCTAGATGCTGGCTGCATTCCGGCCATGGTGCATTAGATTTATCTGGTGCGATCCAACATTCCTGCAACTTTTTTTTCTATGAGATGGGATATCGGTTGAGTATCGATCAGAGCAACTCTTATAATAGTGATTATGGTCTGGAACGATTGGCAAAATATGCAGATATGTTCGGACTTAGTGAAAAATCAGGTGTGGAAATAGAAGAATCCATACCGCATGTATCGGATCAATATTCGGTTCCATCTGCAATCGGTCAGGGCACCAACAACTATACAACTGTCGGACTTGCGCGATATGTTACAGCGGTTGCAAATAGTGGAACATGCTATAATTTAAGCCTGATTGATAAATTAACTGATGCGAACGGAACTCTGATTGAAGACTATACTCCAGAAGTTCGTAATCACATTGATCTTGCGGCTACGACATGGAATGCCATTCATACTGGTATGCGAAAAGTAGTTGAAGATAAATCTTACTATGCTGATATGTCAGTTAATGTAGCTGGTAAAACTGGTACTGCACAAGAGAATAAAAAGAGAGCAAATCACGCTTTATTTGTTGGATATGCCCCTTATGAAAAACCGGAAATAGCGATTGCGACCCGTATAGCCTTTGGGTATTCATCCAACTATGCTGCTGAGATTTCAAGAGATATCTTCAAATATTACTTCCATTTGGAGGATGAGAGTGAATTGATTACAGGCGAGGCAGAAGTGCCGGAGGCAGAAGGGAGCAGGACAGATTAAGGCAAAAATAATTTTAGGAAGGAGCGCAAATGAGCCAGAATGTTATTGTTAAGAGTTTTCAGAATGGGCTGAATGTTATCTTGGATCCTGATGTTCCATTTGAAACATTAGTAGTTGATCTCGAAAATAAATTTAAAGAATCAAAAAAATTTTTTCAGGATGCAAGACTTGCTCTTTCGTTGGAAGGAAGAACATTAACAACAGAAGAAGAAAAAAAAATTATAAATACAATTTGCGATATATCTGGTCTTGACATTGTATGTATCGTTGGAAGAGATGAACAGTTCAATCAGATGTATTTGAAAGCGATCCAACAGACAAGCCAGAACATAAATAAGAACAATGGACAATTTTACCGGGGAACTTTAAAAAACGGACAAGTCCTTGAAACAGAGACAAGCATCGTAATATTGGGAGATGTATATCCTGGATCTTCTGTCATATCTGCAAAAGATATTGTTATTTTGGGTGGATTATATGGAGAGGCTTATGCAGGAGGCAATGGAGAAAGAGGACACTTTGTCGTATCTTTGGACATGTCTCCGGAAAAGCTTAAAATCGGAGAATTAAAGTACCGTTCCGATAAAATTCCAAAATGGGCTATAAAGCCGAAAGTGCAGCCTAAAATAGCTTACATAAGAGATAAAAAAATAGTAATTGAACCGCTTACCAAAGAATTACTAGTAGGATCATTATTTTAATTCAGGATAAGGATTCATTAGGGGACAATATTTCATTAAGAATAGGAGTTTGAAGCATGAGTGAAGTAATTGTCGTCACATCAGGTAAAGGCGGTGTTGGTAAGACAACAACAACTGCCAATGTAGGAACCGGTCTTGCAGCATTAGGTAAAAAAGTAGTTATGATAGACACTGATATTGGATTGCGCAACCTTGATGTTGTTATGGGTCTGGAAAATAGGATTGTATATAATCTGGTCGATGTTATTGAAGGAAATTGCAGAATAAAACAGGCTTTGATTAAAGATAAGCGTTACCACAGCTTATATTTAATGCCATCTGCACAAACCAGAGATAAAACAGCCGTTACTCCGGAACAAATGATAAAATTGACCAATCATTTGCGGGAACAATTTGATTATATTATTTTAGATTGCCCTGCTGGTATTGAACAAGGATTTAAAAATGCGATAGCAGGTGCAGACAGAGCACTAGTCGTTACGACTCCGGAAGTATCGGCAATTCGTGATGCTGATAGAATTATTGGTCTATTGGAAGCAAATGAATTCAAACAAATTGATTTAATTATCAATCGTCTACGAATTGATATGATTAAAAGAGGAGATATGATGTCGATCGATGATGTTGTTGATATCTTATCAATTCCATTAATTGGAGCAATTCCTGATGATGAAAATGTAGTGATTGCAACGAATCAAGGGGAACCCCTTGTGGGAAACAGTACACTGGCCGGACGAGCATTTCGTAATGTATGTTTGCGGTTGCTGGGACAGGATGTTCCGATTATCGCTTTTGAACAAGGACATTCTATTTGGACTAAGGTTACTGGAATTTTCCATAAAAATTAAGGAGGCAGTCATTATGTGGAAACTATTTAAGAAAAAAAGTTCTGGCAATATAGCAAAGGACAGATTAAAAATATTATTGATTTCAGATCGTGTTAATTGTTCTCCTGAAATGATGGAAATGATTAAAACAGATATTATTAAAGTAATTTCTAAGTATATGAAAATTGATACAGAAAGTATGGAAATACAAATTACAAAGACAAATAGTAAAGGTAGAACCGCATTATTCCCATCTTTATATGCTAATATCCCTATTATTGACTTAAAAAAATAGAGGAAATACTACTACCCACCAGAGGAATATGTATGTTAAAACGTTATAGAATTAAAAATTATGATTTTGGATTAGTATTTATGTTAATAGTCATCTCAGTAATTGGAGTTCTGGCAGTAGGAAGTGCAAAGGAATCCCTTCAGGATAGACAACTGATGGGATTGATTCTTGGAGTTTTCCTGATGATAGTAATCTCATTATTTGATTATTCCTTTTTTTTAAATTTCTACTGGGTACTCTATTTCATAAATATTTTATTACTTTTATCCGTAACTTTTTTGGGTAAAGTCGTAGGAGGTGCACAGAGATGGATCATTATTTTGGGCATACAGTTCCAACCATCAGAAACTGCTAAAATAATATTGATTTTATTTTATGCACAGTTTATTATGAAACATAGGAGTACTTTAAATACTTTCCGTACATTAGCAATGCTTATATTATTATTGGCTCCACCGCTAATTCTTATCTATACACAACCCGATTTATCCACTAGTATCATGATTGGAATTATATTCTGTGTCTTACTCTTTATTGGTGGATTGAGTTATAAGATTATATTTGGTATATTGGCTGTAGCTGTTCCGGCTTTTATTATTTTTTTAAGCATCGTTTTACAACCGGAGCAGGATCTTATTAAAGATTATCAGCAGACCAGAATTCTTGCATGGCTGCAACCAGCTAAATACGCAAATGCAGAAGGTTACCAACAGGCAAATGCTATTACTGCAATAGGTTCAGGCCAGTTGTTTGGAAAGGGACTGAATAATAATATTATTGGTTCTGTAAAAAATGGTAATTTTATTTCTGAACCTGAAACAGATTTTATTTTTGCGATCATAGGGGAAGAATTAGGATTTATAGGTAGCTGCATTGTGATTTTGCTTATGGTATTTATAACATTAGAATGTATTATGATTGCCAAAAAATCAAAAGATTTAGCAGGCACCCTGATTTGTACCGGCATGGCCGCCTTGATAGGTTTCCAGAGTTTTATGAATATATCGGTTGCAACAGGTCTTTTGCCAAATACAGGAATTCCCCTTCCTTTTATAAGTAATGGACTGACCTCTTTAGTAAGTCTTTTTATAGGTATGGGATTTGTATTAAATGTACGGCTGCAAAGTACGAAAAAAT
Organism: Bacillota bacterium; assembly: GCA_023398375.1. Lineage (GTDB taxonomy): Bacteria > Bacillota > Clostridia > Lachnospirales > Lachnospiraceae > SZUA-378. The sequence goes on from JAEWSH010000072.1 coordinate 213,546, forward strand.
ATTGATGGGAGATGGTAGTATGAATATTGCTTTAATAGCACATGATGCAAAGAAAAAACTAATGCAGAATTTTTGTATTGCATATAGAGGGATACTGAGTAAAAATGATTTATATGCAACCGGAACTACTGGAAGATTAGTGGAGGAAGTAACGAATTTAACAGTTCATAAGTATCTGGCTGGACATCTTGGTGGAGAACAGCAGATCGGGGCACAGATAGAACATAATCAGATTGACTTGGTTATCTTCTTAAGAGACCCATTAAATCCGAAACTTCACGAGCCGGATGTAAATAATCTTCTCCGTTTATGTGATATGCATAACATTCCGTTGGCGACAAATCTCGCTTCTGCAGAACTATTGATCAAATCTTTGGATAGAGGGGATTTAGAGTGGCGTGAAATGTATAAATAAGATACATTTATGTATTGGCACTGTTTTAATTACCAGTTCTATAGTATCCGGATGTTCAAAACAAGCGTATGATATGGCATATGACCCCAATATGCCTATAAGCAGTTTTTCATTTACGGGAACAAAAGATGCAGAAGTAGTAGATTCTTTTGCATCTGGTTTGTGTGTCTCATCTGGAGATATTACGGAAGATACAGATGTAGATATGAGCGAAGCAGGTGCGGCTGGATTATTTAATCTTACCGATTCAAAAGTACTATATGCAAAAAATATACATGCGCAGATGTATCCTGCCAGCCTGACTAAAATCATGACTGCTCTGGTTGCATTGAAATACGGGAATCTCGATGATGTCATTACCGTATCAAAAAATGCGCATATTTCAGAGTCCGGGGCACAATTATGTGGTCTTAAAGAGGGTGATACGTTAACACTTGATCAGGCATTACATGCACTACTGATTTATTCTGCAAACGATGCAGCCGTTGCAATAGCAGAACATATTGGAGGTTCTGTAGAAGGGTTTGCTGAAATGATGAATGAAGAAGCCAAAGCGATAGGTGCTACAAACAGCCACTTTACAAATCCACATGGACTGCAGGATGATAAGCATTATGTAACAGCATATGATTTATATTTGATTTTTAATGCTGCATTAAAATATGAAAAGTTCTCAGAAATTATTCAGACAACGTCTTATGATACGCAGTATTATGATAGTCTTGGTGAAGCCAAGAGTCTTTCATTTGAAACAACAAATCAATATCTGAAAGGTGTCTATAGCGCACCTGATAATGTGACTGTTCTGGGTGGTAAAACCGGAACCACGAATTCGGCTCTGAATTGTCTGATTATATACGTAAAAGATACCTCTGGAAAATCTTATATATCTGTTATTTTGCGCTCAAAAGAGCGTGGGATTTTGTACACAGAAATGTCGGATTTATTAGATGAAATAACGAATTAAAGGTTGTTTTTTACTTGGATATAACTTATAATGAACATAAGTTTAAGACACAATTAACAGCTCTGATGTAATGATGAATTTACTTAAGGAGGGTTTTAATTATGGTTCAATTAATTGTAGGTAATAAGGGAAAAGGGAAGACCAAACATCTATTAGATGCAGTAAATAAAAAGGTGAAAGATGTTTCCGGTAATATTGTTTATCTAGATAAAAGTACAAAAAATATGTATGAATTAAATAATAAGGTCAGACTTATCAGTGTTCCAGAGTATTTAATAACGAATAGCGATGAATTTATTGGTTTCATTTGTGGAATTATTTCACAAGATCATGATTTGCAGCAAATGTATTTAGATTGTTTCTTGAAAAATGCCTGCCTAGAACGGAATGATATTTCAGATACAGTTGATAAATTAGAAAAAATTAGTGAAAAGTTTCATATTGATTTTACATTAAGTATTTCCTTGGATGAAAATGAAATACCGGATATTTTGAAATCGAAGATTATTGTTTCACTTTAATACATACCAAAGCCTCGGATGACGCTTCATTCCCGAGGCTTTTTTTCGGCAGGGAGCCGTTCATTATCTTAAGGCAGGAGGATGGCAATTGATGGCAGCGAGAAAAAGTTCCGAAAACATAAGAAAATATCGAAAACCATTAAATATTAATATCGGTCTTATTATATTCAGTATTATTTTTATTTATATCATTATTTGCGTTTTTCTTTACTTCACTTCCAATCATATCATTGGCTATGAAGTAAACATGGGAACGCTGTCCGTTGAAAATGTGTATAAAGGGATTGCTATCAGGAGTGAAACAATTATAAATAGTGATTATTCAGGATATATCAATTATTATGCCAGAGAGGGTGAAAAGGTTGGTGTTAATAATCTTGTATATTCGATAGATGAATCAGGAAAATTATCAGAAGCCCTAAATCCTGATATAGCTTCTGGAGAAAATTCATTGACCGATGAAAATATTTCTGAGTTAAAAACAGATATTCTGTCATTTACCAATTCTTATTCAAATAAAACATATGGTAAGGTTTATGATTTTAAATATGATATACAAGGAACGGTCTTAAAACTGTCAAATGCAAATACATTAAAAAGCATTAGTTCTTTATCAGATAATAGTCTTAGCGGTATGGTTAATTTTGGACGTGCTAAGAAAGACGGAGTGGTGTCATATAACATTGATGGGTATGAAACTTTAAAGGAATCCGATATTAATGCAAATACTTTTGAGATAGAGAATTACAAAAAAAGAAAATTAATTAACAATGATTTAGTTAGTAAGGGAGATCCTGTTTATAAACTTTCAACAAGTGAAAATTGGAAAATCATAATACCGGTTGAAGAAAAAAGAGCTGCTGAATTAACGGAAGACCCTTATGTAAATGTTAAATTTTTAAAGAATCAACAAGAATCATGGGCTACCGCAAAGGTAATGAACAATAAAGATGGGTTATATGCTGAATTAGCGTTTAACAATTCTATGATTGCATTCTGCACAGATAGGTTCATTGATATTGAATTGCAATATACTGAAGAATCCGGATTAAAGATTCCGCTTTCGTCTATTGTGGAAAAGGAATTCTTTTTAGTACCAAAAGATTACATAACCAAAGGCGGGGATGGAACAAGCGATGGTTTCATGCGCGAGTCATATGCAGAAGATGGCAGTGTTTCAACTGAATTTGTAGCAACTACGATATATAATTCAACTGATGAAGATTATTACGTAGACGATTCAAATTTAAAAATAGGTGATTATATTATCAAACCAAATTCTACAGATAAATATCCAATCAGCAAGAAGGCCACGTTGATCGGAGTGTATAATATTAATAAAGGATATGCTGATTTTAAGCAGATCAATATACTTTATCAAAATGAAGAATACGCAATTGTTCAGTCTAATACGCAATATGGATTAAGTGTATACGATTATATAGTATTGGATGCATCAACGGTAAGTGAAAATGATTTTGTAAAATAAGATACGAACTAATAATAGGTGTATAATGGTTATGGTGTGAGGTGCTTTGAGATGATAACAGAAAACTTAAAAATCGTGGAAGAAAATATTAAAAGAGCATGTAAAGAAGTAAATCGTGATAGCAGCGAAGTCACTTTGATTGCAGTAAGTAAAACAAAACCAATTCAAATGCTGCTGGAAGCATATGAATATGGGTGCCGCGATTTTGGTGAAAATAAAGTACAAGAACTTATACAGAAACAGGAAGAGCTTCCAAAAGACATTCGATGGCATATGATCGGTCACTTACAACGCAATAAGGTAAAATATATCATTGATAAAGTTGCACTGATTCATAGTGTTGATTCCTTAAGACTAGCTTCTGAAATCAGCAAAGAAGCAGTCAAGCATAAACTGACTGCAAATATCCTGATCGAGGTGAACGTAGCGGCAGAAGATTCCAAGTTCGGAACTTCGAATGAGGAGGCGATTCAGTTGGTTACCCAGGTCAGTGAACTGCCAAATATAAAAATAAATGGTCTTATGACAATAGCTCCATATGTTGAAAATGCTGAGGAAAACAGACAATTTTTCATAAAGTTAAAACAATTATCTGTTGACATCAGGAATAAAAACATTGATAATGTTAATATGAATTTACTTTCTATGGGTATGTCCGGTGATTATCAAATTGCAGCCCAGGAAGGTGCAACATTGATTCGTGTGGGAACTGGTATCTTTGGGGAGAGACAGTATCAGGTGTAATAACATAAGGTTAATTAAGGAGAATTATTATGGGTGTAATGGATAAGTTCCTAAATGCAATGAAACTAAATGATGAAGATAATTATGATTATGATGATGAATACTTTGATGATGAAGATGATGTCATACCGGAAAGAACTATAAAAAAGTCGAGTACAAAAGACTTTTCTGACGATACAGATGAGAAGATAATAAAAAAATCCGCTCCAAAAGTGACGCCGATGCGTCAGCAGAATAAGAGAACGATTGGCGCCGGGATGGAAGTATGTGTGATTAAACCTACTTCTGTTGAGGATGCAAGAGAGATTACAGAAACATTATTAGCAAACCGGACAGTTGTCCTGAATCTGGAAGGGCTGGATGTAGATATTGCTCAAAGAATTATAGATTTTACTTCAGGTTCCTGTTTTGCAATCAGTGGTAATTTACAGAAAATTTCACATTACATATTTATTATTACACCGGCAAGCGTTGATATTTCAGGTGATTTTCAGGATCTATTTGCAGGTTCCTTTGATGTCCCATCGTTAAATAATTAATTGTTCACATACTTTAGATTATAAAATGACTTCCTGCTACAAGTGGGAAGTCTTTCAATGTATAGAAAATTTTGATTCAATGAACTGTAAAGTGAAGGGAGATATTATGGCGACAAGATTACTGATCAATTACAACAAAAAACCTTGTTATGATATTGTATATGCCAATAATTTTGATGATTTAATATTAGAAATGACAGACCTGAATATTACAGATAGGAATGTATGTATTATTACAGATTCTGATGTGAAAGAATTATATGCGGCGGAAATCACACGTTTATTACAGGATTCCTGCAAAAAGGTAGTTCTATTTTCTTTTCCTTCCGGTGAAAAAAGTAAAACGCTTGATACTGTAAAAGATGCGTATACATTTTTGATTCAGGAAGGATTTACAAGAAAAGATTTACTTATTGCACTAGGCGGGGGTGTTGTTGGCGATCTGACTGGATATACAGCAGCTACGTTCCTGCGAGGGATAGATTTCATTCAAATTCCGACCACTCTGTTATCGCAGGTGGATAGTAGTATCGGTGGTAAGACGGGAGTTGATTTTGACCAGTATAAAAATATGGTCGGCGCTTTCTATATGCCAAAATTAGTGTATGTTAATATAGCTACGCTGAAAGATTTAAGTGACCGGCAATTTTTTTCCGGTATGGCAGAAGTTATGAAATCAGCATTATTGAAAGATAGTCTGTTCTATGAATGGATTATTACAAATATGTATGAGATTTGCGAACGCAATGAAAGCACCTTGGAAGAGATGGTGATAAGAACCGATGAAATAAAGAAAGCAATAGTGGAAAAAGATCCTACTGAAAAAGGTGATCGCGCCTTATTGAATCTGGGACATACAATCGGACATGCCATTGAAAAGGCAAAGAATTTTGAATTACTGCATGGGGAATGTGTAGCACTCGGATGTGTCTCCGCTGCCTATATCTCTATGAAGCATAAATTGTTAAGTGCAGATGAATATTATGAAATAAGAGATATGTTTGTTCCTTTTTACCTGCCAATTACAGTTGATCATATAGATCCGGAAGAAATAGTACGATTAACAAAATCAGATAAAAAAATGGAAGCAGATAAAATCAAATTCATATTATTAAAAAAAATAGGTAAAGCTGTAATAGATATGACTGTTACTGACGAGGAAATGTTGGAAGCGGTCAATGAATTATATTTTAAGGAAGAAGATAAGGAACGCCGATAAAAAGGCAGATGGGAGAAATATGAGCAAAAGAAAGAAGATTTTATTTATAATAGACTTTATGATACTGGTTTTATTAATTTCATTGGATCAGTTCACAAAATATTTAGCTGTTTTAAAATTAAAAGAACAATCAGCTTTCGATATTATTCCAGGCATTTTGGAATTGAATTATTTGGAAAACAGAGGCGCCGCTTTCGGCATGCTAAAGAATCAGAAATTTTTCTTCGTTTTTGTTGCTATCGTAATCATTGGTCTCATTATATATTTCTTATACAAAGCTCCTGATACAAAGAAATTTAATATTTTGCATCTTTTGTTAGTTATGATTGCTTCAGGTGCAATCGGTAATATGCTTGATCGGATCCGCCTTGATTATGTGGTAGATTTTATTTATCTGGTCATTATTCAATTCCCGATATTTAATGTGGCAGACATGTATGTAACAGTAGCAACCGCAATACTAGTCATCATGCTTCTATTTGTCTATAAGGAAGAGGATCTGAATTTTTTAAGTTTTAAACAGAATAAAATTCGTGAAATCAAGTAATATTTTAAAATTGTTATGTACGAAAACAGGTAAATTATATGAGAAATGTACAATATACAGTGACAGAAGAATATGATGCAGAACGTATTGATAAATTTATTACACTTATGAATGAAGGGATGTCCAGAACCTATATCCAGAGATTGATCAAAGAACAGAGGGTGTCGGTCAATGATAAAATTGTAAAGGCTAATTATAAGGTCAATACAGATGATATTGTAGATTATACAATTCCAGATGCAATTGTTCCGAAGATAGAGCCGGAAGACATTCCTCTTGATATTTTATATGAAGATAATGATGTACTGGTAGTGAATAAACCTAAGGGAATGGTAGTACATCCGGCAGCGGGCCATTACAGCCACACCCTTGTGAATGCCTTGATGTATCATTGCCGTGATAATTTATCTGGTATCAATGGAATTATGAGACCTGGAATTGTACATAGAATTGATATGAACACAACAGGTTCTATTATTGTATGCAAAAATGATAGAGCACATCATGAAATTGCGGCACAATTAAAATTACATACGATCAATCGACGTTACCGGGCGATTGTTTATGGCGTATTAAAAGAAAATGAAGGTTGTATCAATCAACCGATTGGACGTCATCCGAGTGACCGTAAAAAAATGTCCGTTCATTCTGCCCATGGAAAAGAAGCAGTTACACATTACAAGGTTCTAAAGCGATTCAGTCAATATACCTATATAGAATGTGTTCTTGAAACAGGTAGAACACATCAAATCAGAGTACACATGGCAAGTATTGGTCATCCACTGCTGGGAGATGATGTTTATACGAACCAAAAGTGCCCTTTTCATCTGGAAGGGCAGACTTTGCATGCCATGATTCTTGGATTTATTCATCCCATTTCCAAACAATATCTAGAGGTAGAAGCACCCCTGCCTGAATATTTTCTTCATCTACTTAACATTTTAGACAAGTGAAGCGTTAAGGCAATTTCCTTGTCACAAATCAAATCTTAAATATTTCTAATATTTTTCTGAATTTTTTATATAAAAAAGGTTGTAACTTATAGAAATAGGTGGTAAAATTTTATTGTTTAGGACTTTAATTCATTAACTTGAGATAGTGCTAAAGTAAATAATATTTAATTGCCAAGAGGTACTTTCATGGATAAATCGGTTTATTTAGAGCACTTATTAGCTAAATACTCTGGAACTTTTGATATACATAAACCTTATAGGGTTCATGGTAAAGAGTATCCGGCTTATGGATACTTTTTTTCATGTATCGAAAAATATGTACTAGTAAGAGAGGCAAATCTATGGACCTCTAACAGCTATGAACATATTTTGTTTCTTGAAGAAGAAAAATGTACACAAGATACGCTGAAGGAAGTGTTTTCGCTGATCAAGGATTATATGGAACCAGAATTAGTACGTAAAGGGCAGAAAGAACCAGAACATAATCACATGTACAGTTATTTGACTGTCGCTGTAATTACGGATAAAAAACCTGAAAAGGCAATCCAGAAGAGTATCAGACACCTGCATTATGATAAGGGCTATCGCTTTAACCTGCGTGGCTATTGTCAAGGTCATCTTGTTGTCGTATCCATGGAAGAGGAAGCTGTTTTTACAAATAGGATGGGGCGCAAGTCAGAAAAACTTTACAAGGAAGTCTTTAAACAACTTATTGGGTAGAATCATTCTATCTTTAAAATAAGAAAGCACAAACACTTAAAAAATAAAAACAGGAGGGATTTAGTGTGAGTGGAATATTATTAATTGTTTTATCAATTATTATTTTCGTAGTTGCTTACCTTACTTATGGTAGATGGTTGGCAAAAAAGTGGGGAATTGATCCTTCAATTACGACACCAGCGCATGAACTGGCAGATGGTGTGGATTATTGTTCTGCTAAGTCACCTGTCCTTATGGGACATCATTTTTCATCAATTGCAGGTGCCGGCCCAATTAACGGTCCTATCCAGGCGGCATTTTTTGGGTGGATTCCTTGTTTTTTATGGATCGTGATCGGCGGTATTTTTTTCGGTGCAGTTCAGGATTTTGGTTCTATTCTTGTATCAATTCGTCATCAGGGAAAATCCCTTGGTGAAGTTATTGAAGAAAACATTGGTCATAAATGCCGTGTCTTGTTCACCGTATTTGCATGGCTTGTATTGCTTCTTGTAATTGCAGCTTTTGCTGATATTGTTGCGAACAGTTTCACTGGCAGTGCAGCAAACGGTTCTGTTGCTACAGCATCTGTACTTTTTATATTCTTAGCAATTGGATTTGGATATTTTGTATATAGAAAAAATGCACCGATTGGAATGGCCACAGTAATAGGGGTAATTCTCCTAATTTTATGTGTCACAATAGGTCTTATGTTTCCAATTGAATTACCAAAAAGCTTTTGGATCGCGTTCGTATTTATTTATATCATTATCGCATCTGTTACACCAGTTTGGATTTTGTTACAACCCAGGGATTATTTAAGTAGTTTCCTGCTCTATTTTATGATTATAGCAGCTATTGTTGGAATCGTTGGAGCTAATCCTACGATTCAGACTCCTGCATTCACTGGATTTACCATAAATGGTAATTTTATGTTCCCTACATTATTTATTACGATTGCCTGCGGTGCTATATCCGGATTCCATTCGTTGATCGCTTCCGGAACAACATCAAAACAGCTTGATAATGAAAAAGATGCTTTGGCAATTGGCTACGGTTCTATGTTAATTGAATGTGTATTAGCGGTTGTATCATTAATTGCAATAGGAACCTTATCGGCAGATGGAACACAAGCGTTTGTCCAGAATGCAATGGGTCTTGAGACAATCTCTCCAACAGTTATTTTTGGTGCAGCTATTTCCGGATTTTTTTCTCAAATGGGATTTGGTAAAACTGCTGTTAATGCGACTAATACAGTGATATGTCTTGCAGTATCTTGTTTTTGTTTAACGAGTCTGGATACAGCTACAAGGCTTGGACGTTTTATGTTCCAGGAGTTATTTGCTACGAATAAGACGGGAGAAAAGAATATTTTAAGCAATATGTATATTGCAACACTAATAACAGCTTTTTGTGGCTTTGTCCTTTGTTTAGCCGGATATGCAAAAATCTGGCCATTATTCGGGGCATGTAATCAATTAGTTGCTGTGCCGGCATTTTTAGCAATTGCTACCTATTTAAAGAAGATTGGTAAAAACAATAAGATGTTATTTTTTCCAATGATATTCATGTCAATTGCAACATTATCTTCGTTAGTATTAACATTCAAGACTAATACAGTGGCGCTGATGGCAGGTGGATTGAATGGAACAGCTGTGTTTACGAATATTTTACAATGTTCCATTACCATACCAATTGTCATCTTGGCGGTTATACTTATTATTGATGGCAGTAAAGTACTTTTGGGAAAAAACAAAGCAGTTCTATGATTTAATTTATGTGTAGAAATAAAAAGATTGACTTTTAAATCAAAAAAGTATATTTTATATATAAATGGAAACCCTGTAGAACAAGCAAGTTCTTGCAGGGTTTTCATTTACGCGAGTAATGAGGAAATGCTGTGCTAGCAGAAGCATTTGACGAATACCGCGATAACGAGAGAAACTCGCAAAGCGTGTTTCTGCTCGTTTATCTTTTTTTTATGCGACCCGAGGTCGCAGATGGGAGCTGAGAATGAACATATTTGATATTTTAGGACCTGTAATGGTAGGGCCAAGCAGTTCACATACTGCAGGTGCGGTCAAGATCGGGCTGATTGCTGCTGAATTATTAGAGGATACGCCTATAGAAGCAGCTATTTACTTACATGGATCTTTTGCTTCAACCGGAACCGGACATGGTACCGATAAAGCTTTGATTGCCGGACTACTGGGAATGCATCCTGATGATATCAGAATTCCAAAAAGTTTTGAGCTTGCTGAAAAAGAAGGATTACAATTTAAATTTGAAAATAGAACTTTAAAAGATGCACATCCTAACACCGCATTATTGGATCTAAAAGGAAAAAATGGGAGAGCAATAGAAGTGCAGGCATCCTCTATCGGCGGCGGTCGTATTATGATCAATAAACTAGATGGTATTGATGTCAATTTTTCATCTGAAAAACCCACTTTAATTGTTCATAATATAGATCAACCAGGTCATGTTGCCGAGGTGACCTCTATGTTATCACATAAATCAGTCAATATTGCTACGATGCAATTATACCGTGATAAAAGAGGTGGCTATGCAGTTATGGTTCTGGAAACAGATCAAGCAATCCCTTCAGAAGCAATTCAGTGGTTAGAACATTTGGAAGGCATTCTTAAGGTAACCTACATTAATACCGAAGAGCAGTAAAAAGGAGATTGACATGGCATTTGAATCATTACAAGATATAGTAACAGTATGCAATGAAAAGCAAAAGGAATTCTGGTATGTTGTTTTAGAAAATGATTGTGAGGAACGTAAAGTATCTATAGAAAATTCAATGAAACAAATGCGGGAAACATGGGATGCTATTCTATTAGCTGCTTCCACATATGAAAAAGATTTAACATCATCCAGCGGACTTGTTGGAAAAGATGGGTATAAAATGGAAGTTTTTTCGAAAAGTAATGATTCCCTTTGTGGCAGTTATATGAATCGTGTCATGGCAGGTGCGCTGCAAATGGGAGAGTCCAATGCTTGTATGAAACGAATCGTTGCCGCTCCTACTGCTGGTTCCTGTGGTGTACTTCCAGCGGTACTTGTTCCCTATTTTATGGATAAACGTGCGGATACGGATGCAATCATAAGAGCAATGTATGTTGGCGCAGGAATTGGACAAGTTATTGCATTTCGGGCATCTATCAGTGGTGCAGCAGGTGGATGTCAGGCAGAAATAGGATCTGCAAGTGCTATGGCTGCAGGAAGTCTGACTTATCTGCAGGGTGGCGATCCCGAACAGATTATTCATGCATGTGCAATGGCATTAAAAAGTCTGCTTGGACTTGTGTGCGATCCTGTGGCTGGTCTGGTAGAAGTGCCTTGTGTAAAAAGAAATGTAATTGGTGCAGTCAATGCCATGTCAGCCACCGATATGGCACTGGCCGGAATAAGAAGCCGTATTCCGCCAGACCAGGTCATTGATGCAATGAAGGAAATCGGTGATAAAATGGATGTTTCTTTACGTGAAACCGGAAAAGGAGGTTTGGCAGCAACACCTGAGGCAATCTCTCTGAGAGTATCTTTATAATTGTTAAAATGTTGTAAAAATAATAGTTTTTCATTGAACTGTTTGTAAATTTTATATATAATATAATTATAAGAATAGAAATAAGATTCTTATATTAGTGTTAGTTGTTTCAATTTCTAACAAATAAATGCAAAGGGTGTGATTCTATGAATACTGTTATTACAATAGGACGTCAATTCGGTTCTGGTGGAAGAGAGATAGGGGAAAAAGTAGCAGCACATTTCGGAATTAAATGTTACGATAAAGAACTCTTATCAAGAGCTGCAAAAGAAAGTGGTTTTTGTGAAGAAATGATTCAGAATCATGATGAAAGACCAACGAATTCATTTCTTTATAATCTGGTTATGGATACATATTCATTTGGATATAATTCATCCTCATTCGTGGATATGCCAATTAGCCACAAGGTGTTTTTGGCGCAATTTGATACCATCAAAAAAATTGCAAATGAAGGACCATGTATTATTGTCGGCCGCTGTGCAGATTATGCTCTGGCAGACTATGAGGATTCCCTTCATCTTTTTATTTATGGCGATATGGAATCTAAAATCAAGAGAATTGCAGAGAAATATCAACTGACAGAAGAAAAAGCAAAGGATATGATATTAAAAAAAGATAAACAGCGTCAAAGTTACTATAATTATTATTCTTCTAAGAAGTGGGATCACGTTGACAGCTATGATTTATGTGTTAATAGTAGCATTCTAGGTATTGATGGTACAGTAAACCTGATTATTCAATATGTTGAAGACTTTGAAAAGAGAAATAAATGATTTTATATGAAAACTGAATCAGAAACATTCTAAAGTTGCTCTGGTATAAATCCTTATCTGCTTTTGAATGTTTCTTTTTTGTAAAAAAATTTAATTTAGGAAATAAAGCACTTTCTGGAGCCATTGCTCATAAGATAATGTAATAAGTTTATGAGAGGAATGAACAATATATATAGTAGACAACAATATCCATATTACACAAATCCGTCACAGTATAATTCTTCAGACATCTATAATACGGAACCTACTTATCCAAGCCAAGAATTTATCAGTACACCAATGCATAGTTCAAATATACCGCAAATTCAAATAAAAGATTATGGTCCGGCTCCTTTTGCTATTGATATTGATGAAGCTGCCAAGCAGAATAAAAATTTTCGTACTGCGTTATGGACAGGAAATTATTTGCAGCTTACCTTAATGAGTATTCCTGTGGATGGGGAGATAGGTTTAGAAATTCACCCTGATCTTGATCAATTTATTAGAATCGAAGAGGGTCAGGGACATGTTAAAATGGGAGATAATAAGGATCACTTAGATTTTCAGGAAAATATCTTTAGTGATTATGCCTTCATCATACCTGCAGGTAAATGGCATAATCTAATCAACACAGGGGATAAACCTATTAAATTATACTCCATTTATGCTCCACCACAACATCCACATGGTACGGTTCATGTCACAAAAGAAGATTCCGATGCCGAAGAACAAAATATACAGTTGTATCAAGAACAATTGAAAGAACAAAATAAAGAACAAATTGAAGAACAAATTGAAGAACAAAATCTAAAAGCCCAAAACCCTTCAGTAGATACCAGTTATGGAGCAGAAGCAGCAAAAGTGGACATGGAGTTAACTTTAGAAGATATACTGACTTATGCAATACAGGATGAATTTTTAGCTAGAGCAGATTATCTTCTTGCAATGGAAAAATTTGGAGAGCAACGTCCGTTTAATAATATAGCGATTGCTGAAGAGAACCACATTAACTATCTGAGGTCATTATTTGCAAGATACAATATTTCTTGTCCAATGGATCTTTCAAAGGATTATGTCAAAAATCCTGAGAATATAATCGAAAGCCTTGAAATAGGAATAAAAAAAGAAATTGAAAATATTGAAATGTATGAAAGATTCCTCAAAGAAAATATTCCGAGAGATGTCAAAACAATATTCACGTTCTTAAGAAATGCGTCTCAAAATCATTTATTAGCTTTTCAAAGAGTAAGACGGAACTAAAGAATTCTGAAAAGAGCATTTTACTGGAAATTATGATTATTTCCAAGTAAGAACAGGTATAGTGAAAGAGGCACGCAAAGTGTGTTTCAATTCACTATACTTGTTCAGAAAATATGAAATCACATACCTGGCAGCTTTGAAGAGGTTGGCATTCCGGACTTCTTAGGCTGCATCATTGTTCCAGGCATCTGTGGCATCATTCCTTGCATTTGGTCGGAATGATGTAAATACATCTGATATTCTCCTTTAGCCATTTCTGTAAAAGTATTGCTAATTTCTTGAAAATGCTGCGCTAATTGCATATCATACCTATAATTCTTTTCATGCATACGAGCCATCATGGTCTGATCCATGCTCATTGCCATACAATAATCACTTCCAATCTACTAAATAATTAATTATGTTATATAATATGTCAGCTATGGAAATATTGTGAGTACTTAAAATACCTAAAGTAACAAATGTTGACAATTTTACTGTAGCTAATCCATACTTTTCATGGTACAGGGATTGTAAACAAATGGAAGATGGTCATGTTTTATGATCAATCCTGAACAATAATGATGCATACCAGACTGATCTAATGTATGCCAACGTTTCATCAACTCGATGTTGGAAATAAACGTGTAGTTGCCAAGTGTCCAGGGATCCATAAAGAAGATCCGGTTGTTATCATACCCGCAAGCGATAACATAGTGAGAATTTTTCCAGTCATAGGTATAATCAATTTCGTCTTCCTTCCATGCCTGTATGATTAAAATGGGAGTAATGCCACTATTAATAAGTTCTATCACCATGCTGATGTCCATGTCAATATGAAAGGAAACTTGAAATCCAAGCATCTCCATGAAATTAATAATGCTTCTAAAGTCAGTACCATAGATAGGTTTTTGTTTGAGCATTTCTGATAAAGTATCCTGATGGTATATGATTCCGTAACCTGCAAGTATTGACTGAACGCATGCTACGCCGCAGGTATAGGGAGTTTCCTGTAGACATAGTGGCACTTTGATGAATTGAATACAGTCTGCATTTTCAGAAAGAACGGTATTTTCTTGTTTTATGATCATAATGTAGTCAACTCCTTATAACGTCAGAGATAACTTTTATCATATATTATATGTTAACGTGTCGAAAAAGTGAAATTTAAATTATTAATTCGTATACAATGTAATAATTAATATATATATTTGTTTTAACTATTTAATAAATATGCTAAAAATACTAAATATAAATATTGAAAATATATGTTTAACATATTATTATGTTTTTATACGATTTAATATCACACATTAATAAATAATTTACCTATAATTGTGAAAATAATTGGTTTTAAGAAACAAAAAAATCTTCCATGGATTTTATGAGTCATCGTATGATGAGTTACTTAAGATAAATAAGGTGGTGGAACTATGTTGATAGTTGGTATCGGTGAGTATGCTATATCAAATAATATCAATGAACACATTATTACATATGCTTTAGGATCTTGTGTTGCATTCATGTTGCATTGTCCTATTACAAAAAATACAGCATTGGCACATATTGTATTACCTACATCAGAACTATACGGACAGACTGGCTATATAAAGAATAAGCCAGGATATTTTGCTGATTACATTGTTCCAAGATTGATTGAAGATTTTCTGGAAAGAAAAAACTGCCAAAAAAATAAGCTTGAAGTATTTTTAGCTGGCGGTGCGATTTCTAATAATCCAGATGATATCTTTAAAGTAGGAACGAAAAATGTTGAAATGATCAAATATTTATTAAGAGAGTATAAGATAATCCCCCAAAAGGCAGAAGTGGGAGGATTGATGAGCCGCACAGTTAAAATAAGCGTAGCAAGTGGCCAGGTTTCAATAAAAAGTCACAAAATAATAATATAAAAATAAACAAATATAATTATATAAGCGCTGTCAGAAGCAGTCGTGAAGATAATAGGGAAGAGGTGAGTCCTATTACCCGCCGAAGGGAATTAACCTGACAATGGAAATTGGCATTTGGCTTCCAAAATTTTCTGATGTTGACAGAGAATACGAGCGATTAATGACACTTGGATTAAAGTCATTTTTACAGGTGAGCCTGTAACCTATCCATTTGGTATACGAAATTTTTATGTTGCGGACCCTGAAGGTAATTTGCTTGAGATTGGAAGTAGAGGGAATGAGGAATAAATTTAAGGTTAATATACTGCATGGTTAATAAACATAACTATAGGTCTATTAGCTTACACACAACTATTCGCAAAAGACAAGTTTAACGAATAGTGCAGACGAAATGGATATAAAATTATAAAGTCTCCAAACTAATTTAAAACTAACATCTTTTACGCGATAAAGGGACCACTTTCAAGAAGTGTCCCCTATCTCAGCATTAATATATTTCACAATCTTTTTTCTTCACTGGAATCCAGATCTCACTTCTATATTGGGGTTTTGAAGTGTCTGGACTTTCATTCCACAAGATTTCAGGACCTTCAACCGCCTCATAGCCAGATGACGGAAACCACTCTGAGAATACCCTGCCCCACACATTTTGAAGTGTCTCTGGGAATGGTCCAATGGATTCAAATACTGCCCAGGTACAAGCATCAATTTCCAATATATCAAATCCTGCAGTTTCATTATTTGATGTCGCTACCCCAATGAAATGATCCAGCTCACTCTTTTCTTGCATTCTTCCCTTAGAAAAATTAGTAGATGCACTAATAATACCTGTTGGTTCTACATTTGAAATTGATTTTAAATGTTTAATAACATCTGGGGTTAAAAGTTCAGCCATTTTTGCAATTTCTGGATTAACACCCTCAAAAACAATTGAGACTCTCTTCTTAAAGCCTACTAATTTGAATTGCTCTTTCTCAACAATACGATAATTCATTTCATATCCTCCTTTAATTGATAATTGAAAGGTCATTCCAGGATAAGCTTTTAATTGTGTATTCTCATCTCTTGCTTCAGAAGGGAGAATGCCATGCATAGAATGAAAAGCACGTGAGAATGAATCAGCCGAGCTATAGCCGAACTTTACAGCAACATCTATTATTCTCAAATCTCTATCTTTCAAATCAAGAGCAGCAAGTGTTAGTCTTCTTCTCCGAATATATTCTGATAAACTTATACCTGATAAAAAAGAAAACATCCGCTTAAAATGATACTCTGAGCAGTAAGCAATTCTTGATAATTCACTATAATCAATTTCCTCTGTTAAGTGATCTTCAATGTATGCCATTGCATGATTCATACTACTTAAATAATCCATCAAATGACCTCCTTTCTCCATCAATATTATCAAAGGATGTATTTATCCATCCGACAATCTGTGCAAAATATAATCGGATATCATGTGAATAGTCGTTAATTGCCTCAATACCTTGCTCAATCATTTAACTGAAATTTGATAGGTAATATTAATATGTTGTTCACTATATCAGCTCCTTGATTAAATTTTTCGTTCCATACAAATAGAATTTGGCATATTATGATACTGCCCATAATTTGGTATGATTTTATATCCTGCCTTTTTGTATACATGACAGGCAGCTTCTAATGGTTTACCGGTTTCCAGAATACACCATCGATACCCTTTTATTTTTGCCATTGCCTCTAATCTTCTTAACAGTTCTCCACCTAATCCTATATTGCGAATAGACGGTTCTGTAAAAATACGTTTTAACTCGGCATGATCCTCATCATACATCTTAAAGGCACCGCATGCGACTGGTTCACCCTTTTGATAAGCGATAATGACATCATGGATATTATCCCTTTGATTATATTGTTCATACTTACTTCTCTGATTTTTTTTTCCAACTATTTCGTCGAGTGCACAGTCCAGTTTACTGCAAAGCATAACAAAATCTGTATCATCACCATTCGTGTATTTAAATTCCAGTTCAGACAAAGATAATAACTGTAACTTGTTTTTTTTACTGAATTTAGCAACGACTGCTTCATATGCCTCATCGATCATTTGGAACAACATTTCCTTGTCACAGAAAGTATCTAAATCTACGGTATTCCAATAGGGCTGCTGAACAGGAGGGCAATGATATCCACGTACTACAACTTCCGGATAAAGCTGTCGATATAGATACGCTTTTTCAGGTTCGCATTTTAATGTTATCTGATAGAACCTTTTTTCTAGATTAAATTGTGCAAATATTTTTCCCATTACCCGATAGCAGATTGGATACTTACCAAATGGTCTTGTTTCATAAGCTCCTGGTTGATTGAGGCAGTATTCGTCTATCGCCTGTACTACTTTTTTATGATTCTCCATTCTTTATCTCCTATATTGGATTTTCAAATTTGTTATAAGGCTTAAAACAAATTAAACTTTGTTATTAGGTAAAAAGTTGTATTATTTATCGGGCTGTAGCAAGAAATAAGGAATACGCGATAGGCTCATTCTCTATTATTTTTTCTCCTTGATATATGGTCTTTATTGATATCTCATGAAAGGAGCAGTCTTGTAATATGTTCTGAACTTCTTTTCTGGAAAAACCATTATATCCATGAAAATCAGGTTCGTTTTTATGGAAAGAGCCATCTTCTTCATCAAGATCGATCCACATGAAAAGTCCATCAGGGGCAAGTGATTTCTTTAATTCGGCTATTTTCGCTTTTACATCAATGATATGATGAAATACCATTGAACTGAAGATCACATCAAATGTACTCTCTTTTACTTTTTCTGCTGTTGCAAGTGTTACATTATCGGCATGATACATTTCCCGTTTTAATTGAAAAACCTTCTGCATTTCTATTGATGTGTCATATCCATAGATTGCAGCAGCGTATGGATATAATGCATACGTTAGTAATCCTGTTCCGCAACCGAAGTCTAGGACAACCACTTCTCTTCCATTCCACTCCTTTTTTAATTCTGCAGATAGGATCTGTGCTCTTTCACACCTTCTTTTATCATCCCATTTTATAGCAACATCATCAAAATACATCACTTATCCTTCCTCTCTATATAATCTTTCCTTTGTAGTTCCATCATCGAATACCTTCTTATACCAAAGAGTGCCACCATAGGTAAGGACAAAATCTCGATGTGTTTTAGCTTTTTCGGTATCTCCCATGGATGCAGCAGCACAGAACATATAATAATTCTGTTGTACTTTAGAAAGAGTGGTTCCCAGATAGGATTTTGCATATTTATAACTTTCATACAATTCCTGATAATCTCCATGCATTTCCAATTCTAATAAAATCGGTTGCTGCATCGCTGCATATCGAAAAAATTCCCAGGATCGTCCAAGATGAACGTTTTTTTTCATTTGAGCTACTTTTGAACTATGCAATTTTAGTGCACTGATATCCTTATCATGAAAAGCAAATCTGCACTTCAGAATTTCAATCATAATCGCATCAAGATTAGAACGTGTAAAGGATTCCATGAGTGTAACAACAGATTTTGCATCATCGAAACGTCCTTCATAATATAAAGTGCTGCTTATATTAAAAAAATGCAATCCCCAACTTTTACTATGGGTATTGCGTTTCGCGAGTGCAGTGTAATGAAGCAATGAAAGTGTTCCGTTACAGTTTGAAAAAAGTGGGTTCTTTACCCACGATGCCATAAGATGCTTTATCACAACATAACAGAAAGCAACTGCATATCCACATAATATCAAAATGACACGAAGATGTTTATAAGTATTTGAGAAAAAGGAAACCATAATTAAAGGCAATAAAATTATGATCAGTAGTTTTAATAGGATCATTACACTTATATAGATTGAAACTTTCTTACTGACATCCTTATCTTCTGAAAGGTTAACAACTTTTGTTAAATCTTCAAACTGTTTCATGTTATATCAATAATCTCCTTCTGTTAAACTCGAATCTAAAATTGTTCTAAATTTCGTCAAATCATCATCATTTTCAAATACTCTCTTAGGAATCAATGTGTAATTATGCTTATCCTGTAATAAAAAGAAATATTTATTACTTTCTATATAATCATTGTAGATATTCCAGCTTAAAACAGATGAAATTCCTAACGTTTCAAAATAAATGTTTTCTTTGGTAAATTGCATTTTATAAGGATGCTGATATTTTGAGGCTGCATAAAACAGCAGAATAGGCTGTAGGATATAGAGAAAAAATAACAAAAGAACTGATAGAACAGCAACGAAAAATAAGATAATATATAGTATACTATCTTTTAAAAGTGGAAACAAAAAAATTAAACTAAGTGTAAAAAGCAATGTAATCACAATCTGCATTTTAGTAATCGTTCTTGATAAAAAAAGATAGTTTCTTCGTCCATTGATCCATTCATTTTTTGAATATGTAAATAGTATCTCCATTAAGAATTCCCCTAAATTTTCTTACTATAATAAAAATAAAAATCCATCTAAACGAAACTATACACGGATTTTAATATTTACATTATATTTAATCTTATTTTCATGTATTATATCATAAAAAATAACAATAGAATATAAATTTCATTATTTCTATTGTTATTTTTAACTTTTATAAAATAAAAATTTAGGTAAGATTATTGCGCTTCTGTTTTCTTCTCATCACAGCAACTTTTCTTGTTATTTCTAAACATCATAAATATCATTCCGCCCATAAAAACTGGGCAAATAAATGGTGCTATAACACCCAGGAAACCAGCTGTTGAAAGATTAATCCTTGCAATAAATGGTATTGCCAAAATAATCAGGATAGGTAAACCACAGCATAATATCATATGAAACAAGACTTTTAATGGATTGTGTTCCTTATTATTATGTTGTTCCTTATTATTATCGTTAAAACATTTCATTTTGTAACCTCCTAATTGTCTTATTTATTTATAATTGTATAATAGACTATCTACATGGAGAACATATGGAGATTTTTTAGAAATACTGGAAAAAAATCAAGTATCTGTATATTTAGATACTTGATTAATCAACTCCAAGTGTAAAAGAAAAAATTTCTTCTAAAGAAATAGGAGTTTCTTCTATCCCGGATGACTCAAATATAAAATCTATATTAAAAGTTTCGCTTTCTCTTTTTTTTATATCAAGCGCTGTATATTCTTCATAGGTTGCAGGATGGCAATATTCTACGTTAAGAATCATGTTCCCACCATTTTGCTGATAAAAATCTTTTAGAACAGGATAAATTCCTTCTTTCAAAGATTGTTCCTGATATCCGTTTTCATCAGGAGGAAGAATCAGTGAAATAGTGATTTCTGGCTTATCGAATGGAGATGAAAAATAATATCGTGTCGGGCAGCCAGCAAAAACATGATCCCCAAAATCAGTAGATTCCTGTGTATCAATAATGAGTTTATATTCTTCAGGTAATCCATCGGCAGCTTTCTCTGAAATATACTGCCTGATCTGCTCCCTTAAAAACTGCCAGCAATAGCTGTCCTTTATTTTAGATATTGTATTATCCTTTTCTGATTTTGGATAAACACAAGCCTGAAATACATAATCGGGATCGTCTTTTGCATAAGCCTGATACCGATAAGGACCTATATGATATTGACGACCGGGAATAATTGCACCGCCGCTGTCATAGATCCGATAGCCGGAGTCGACCACAAATTCTTTCTGATACTTTTCTTCCAGCATGTTTTCAATTTTGACCGGATACTCATTTATAAGGCGGATATTTTCTTCCTGCTGCTTTTGATAGTGTCTGATACCTATTAAAAACATCATAATAGGAGCTACGACAACGATTAGAAAAATGGGTATAAAAATATGATCATTCTTTAAAACAGGAGGCGTTTTTTTTCTCTTTTCACTTTTCATTCGTTGCCCCTTCCTGTTTCCATGATATCCCCTCTTTTGCAATTTTTTGTGCCAGACAATTATAGAAATCATATCATTTATACACTTGTAAGTCTAGAATAATACCTAAATATTCCATTTATTAAGTAACAAAAATAACTAAAGGACAATTACTTTCTCGGGTATCAATTACTCACAAAACCATTATTTTGGATTACATTAGAATACCAATAAGCACTAGCTTTAGGGGTTCGTTTCAGAGTAGCATAGTCTACGTGTACAATGCCGAAGCGAACCGACAAACCTTCAGCCCACTCAAAATTATCCAGTAATGACCAAACAAAATAGCCTTTTAGGGGAATCCCCGAGCCTATAGCTCTATGTACTTGTTTTAAGTAGTTTTTCAGATAAATTAAGCGAATGGAATCCGTTACGGTACCATCCTCTTCATCGACCCAGTCGTTCGATGCACAGCCATTTTCAGTAATGATTATCTTCTTGGGATGATAGTCATCGTTTAACATCCTCAATAACTCATACAGGCATTCCGGTTCGTACTCCCATCCGTTCTGAAGGGTTGGCTTTCCAGTCATAACGTCCGTAGTATACAGAGGCCACTTACCACCGTCTTTCACATAAATGGCATTATAATTATTGAGTCCAAAGAAATCGAAATCCTGACAGATCAGTTCCATATCTCCTGGTTTTATATCAGGTAGTACGACCCCCTGTTTTTCCAAATAATTAAAAAAGTCTTCTGGATAGGTACCTTTGAATATCGGATCGCAGAACATTGCATTTAACTCTGCATTTTGTCTTTTTGCTGCTTCAATATCAGCAGCGGAATGCGGATCATACGGATAGACCATGTTCATATTGACTTTTATGCCGATTTCGCCTGGTAATCTGCTTTCCCGGAAAGCCTTAACCGCAGTGCCATGTGCCAGGTTAACGTGATGTGCAACAGTTAAAGCGGCAGAATAATCCGTATATCCGGGAGCATGGATTCCCTTCCAATGCCCCATAATGGAAATGACCCATGGCTCTAATACGGTGATCCAGTTATCGGCCAGATCACCTAATTCATGATACATGGTTCTTGCATAATAATCAAACCATTCTACGATTTCTCGATTCATCCATCCCCCGCGTTCCTGTAACTTCTGCGGAAGATCCCAATGATAAAGTACGACATAAGAATTAATATTATTTTCACGGAGACACTTGAGAACATTTCTGTAAAATTCAATTCCAGCCCTGTTCACCTTGCCCGTGCCATCCGGTATTACTCTTGGCCAGCTGATGGTATATAAAAAATTGTGATATCCAAGTTCCTTCATCATTTGAATATCTTTCTTGTAGGTATGATAAAAATCGCATGCTACATCGCCACTTGTTCCATCTTTAATGTGGCCTGGGATATGGCAAAAACGATCCCATATACTTTCCCCTTTTCCGTCTTCCTTCCATCCTCCTTCTATCTGATAGGAGCCGGCGGCTACTCCCCAAGTAAAATCTTTTGGAAATCTATATTTTATCATGTTATCCCCCTATTTCTTGACTCATTTTATACGATATAGAAGTGACTTTATTGGAAATCCAATACCACAGGGACGGATTTATAGCCCACACCCATTCTGTCAATTCCCATATCGATCAGTTGAAGAAAATGTTCTCTGGTTCGGATACCGCCGCTGCCTTTGACCTGACACTTCTCTCCGACTTCCTCTATCATGATCCTTATTATTTCAGGTGTTGCTCCGTTTGCATCAAATCCCGTTAGGAAACCCGTACTTGTTTTTACAAAATCAGCACCGCCTTTTACTGCACATTGACAACTTTTCCGGATCTGTTCTTCCGTCAGTACATCGGTTTCGAATATTACCTTTAATTTTCTGCCATATTTGTGGGCCATGTCTGCACAACATTTTATATCTTTTGTTACATTATCGTACATTCCGCTACGAATCCATCCAAAATTTGCTACGATATCAATCTCTTTTACCATATTACTTTTTGCAGCGATTTCAATCTGTTTGACTTTTGATTCTGTCGTACTTGTGCCAAACGGAAAATCACATACCGGACAGAGCATGGTCCTACTGTTCTTTACATAGGGCTCACACAAATCTATATATCCGGGATTGATACAAATGGTTGCACAGCCTAATCTTACTCCATCCTTTGTCAGATCAATAATTTCCTGTTCCGTAAATTCAGGCTTCAATACAGAATAATCAATATATTGTGCTAATTCACTAACAGTCATATCACAAGCTTTCTTAATTGGTTTCATACGAACCTCCTCCTTGGGTTATCTGTTTTTATTGTATTAAATGTATGATACATATAATACATATCATTTTTTATTTGTTTTGTCAATCTATAAAAAATGAAATTTACCAAAGAGGGCTTTCATGCTATACTATGCATAAGTTTGAAAATCTTCGCATTTCATAGAAGATTAAATATTATAGCAAAGAGGGATTTTCCTTATGGATATCAAATATTTTAAAAGTACGTTTCAATTTTCTGAAGAGACAAATGTTCCTTTATACATACAATTAGCGTCATATCTTCGAATTCAGATTCAGACTGGTGTATTACAGCCGGGTGATTTGATGATTGCTGAAAACAGCATTTGTGACATCCTCCATATAAGCAGAACCACAGTCCGCCAGGCAATGAATCAGCTGGAAGAAGAAGGACTTCTCGTTCGTTATCGTGGAAAAGGAACATTTATCGCGAATTCTAAAATAAAACGTAATATGAATCATCTATATAGCTTTACAGAAGACATGAAAGCAATTGGTGTTTCTCCAAGTTCTAAAATTATTAAATCCGAAGTTCTTACCAGCTGTCCTGACGATGTGGCAGAAATGTTAAGACTTCCGACTATGAAAACGCCGGTATTCTATCTGGAACGCCTGCGTCTGGTCAATGGAGAACCCATGCTATGGGAATGCACTTATCTTCCCTACTATCTGTGTAATAAAATTGAAACTTTTAATTTTGCAAAAAAATCTTTATACGAAATATTGAATGATACCTATCACTTAATGATGTATCACGCTAAGGAATCTTTAGAGGCAATTATCTTATCCAAGAGAGAAGCTTCCTTATTGGAATGCGTTGAAAGAAGTGCAGGATACAAAATTACAAGAATCTCTTATTTGGATTCCGGTTTTGCATTCGAATATACCACTTCTGTGACACGGTCAGATAAATGTAGTTTCCAGTTTGATTTATATAAAAATTCTTCTTCCAAAAAGATGCC
Source organism: Bacillota bacterium (assembly GCA_023398375.1). Classification (GTDB taxonomy): domain Bacteria; phylum Bacillota; class Clostridia; order Lachnospirales; family Lachnospiraceae; genus SZUA-378. The sequence goes on from JAEWSH010000072.1 coordinate 238,237, forward strand.
CTTGGAAATAAAACGGCATATGAGTATATAATTTTAAACATCAATTGATATTTGTTTTCAATGAGAAAAGGACTGTTGCTGGTATCAGAAACAATCCTTTTTTCTTTATTCATGACAAGTGAATCGGCTTGCCGATTCATCTTGTTTATCCATAAAATTCGTTTTAATGAACTATATGGAATTTGCAATATTAGCTAATTCTACAGACACTGCTTGTATTTCTTCAATGGTAGCTGTGATTTCTTCCGTCGCTGCAACTTGTTCCTGACTGGAAGAAAGAGAATGATGACTTTTCGTTTTCGATTCCTCTACTTGTGCTTTAATAGCATCAGTCAGTTTTTTAATAACAGGTACCGTATTTTTTGACTGGTCAGACAGTTTATTGATTTCACCAGCAACTACTCCAAAACCTCTGCCTACACTTCCAGCCCTTGCCGCTTCAATGGAGGCATTCAAGCCTAACATCTTTGTTGAACCTGCAATAGATTCTATTATTTTACTAACTTCAAAAATCTGATTTGCCATTTCATTGATTTCTTCAATCTCCTGATTCATCTCCATTTCATTTTCATGAATCAAAGTAGAAGCTTCTGCTAATTCCTGAATAGTCCTTGAGACCTCTGATAGTTGTCTTTCCAGATTCTGAGACATTTCCCTCAGACTCAATTCAGCTCTCTTCGGTCGAATAATATTGACAACACCCATGGCATCGTTGGTCAATGAATCATAATATGGCTGTATGCACACACGAACTGGAGGTCCATAAGTCAGCGAATCATCATCGTATTGTAGTTTCTTTCCACTACTGATCACATCCATGATCTCTTTCTGCTGTGTAATATCAAAACCAGGTTCTACCACTGGGATATCATATTTTTCGCTCCTTTGTACCTGAATAATTTCTTTGGTATCTGTGAGCGAGATAAAAGCACCTTCCGGAAATAAATCAGTTATAATCGGTGCAATACAGGAAAAAGCATCTTGCAATGGATGTATCTTTGGAATCACAGTAAGAAATGCACTGGTGCTCTCATTTGCATCATCTATTACAGGCATAATAGTGATATCTATATTTTTACCGAGTTCTTCCTCATACTCAGTTACCGTTTGTACCTGTTTCTCTTTTATCGCTTTTTCAATGTTAAAAGCCAAACTGTTTCCTTCCTGAAAATTTTTTAATGCCATATTCTTCGATGCCGTATTCCATGTTATGATGTTATCTTCAACCAGCACATACAGAACCCCTTTTTCATAGGTGGCAAGCTGTGCCTGTAAAATAGATTTAACAGCTTCTATATCATTTGTACAAATCATTGTATAACGTTCCCCTTTTCTTTTTTAAATCTTATTTATTTCATTACTCGAATAGCATGATAGCCTTCGTGAACTGCAGTAATAATTTTTCTTGGAGCTTCGGCATCTCCGACTACAGTAATATTATCTGTTTTCTGCTCTAAAACAGCTTCTAATTGATTATTGGCATGATATCCGGCAGCAATAATTACGGTATCGCAGGCAAGAATACATTCTTGTCCGTCTTTGCTGTATGCAATCGTTTCATCCGTAATTTTGTTTACTTTTGCATTTCCAATTATTTTAATGTCTCTTTCTTTTATCATAGCTCTTAAAGCCTGATCATTATTCAAGCAATGGTCTGCGATGACTAAAATATCGTCAAGCATCTCTATAATTGTTACTTCATCTGCCATTTCCTTCATATAAGCAGCTGTTTCACATCCAACCAGACCACCGCCTATTATCACTACTTTTTTCCCCGGTTTTTTCAGTCCGAGCAAATATTCATTTGCTGGTGATGCTTTTTCGATTCCGTCAATTGGGGGCATTACAGGTCTTGAGCCGGCTGCTAAAATAATCTTATCAAATGTTTCAAAAACGGATTCTTCTGTAGCTTCTTTATTTAACCGGACAGTAATCCCTAATTTGATTACCTGACGCTCCATATAAGTAATCAGCTTTAATACATCATGTTTAAAGGTCGGTAGCCCGGCAGCCCATAAATTACCACCCAGGCGCGAAGATTTCTCCCATAGTTCTACATCAAATCCGCGTTTTGCAGCAGTGATCGCTGCTGACATACCTCCAGGTCCTCCGCCGATTACTAATACAGACTTCTTGGTCCCGTCTGGAATTGGAAGTCCAAAAGTATCTTCTGCATAACAAAGTGGATTCACTGCACAGTAATAATGTTTTCCGGAAAATCCAGCAAGAAGACATTCATTACATCCAATACATGGAATAATATCCATGGTATTTCCAGTTCTTACTTTATTAGCCCAGGCAGGATCTGCAAGCATTTGATGTGCTAATACAATATAATCGGTCTTTCCATCTGCGACTGCATTTTCTGCTTTTTCAGGATCGAACATCTTTCCTTGTCCGAGTATCGGAAGCTGTACTTTTTTCTTTACGGCTTCTACAACATCCATCTGATGTGCCTCTTTTTCATATACGGTGGAAATAGCTTTATACCATGCCTCATAGCATCCGACATCAACATGAAGTGCATCAATATTTGCTTCTTCCAGAATTTTAGCCATATCAAGCCCTTCTTCTAACTCACGCCCTCCTTCCACACGATGTACTGGTGTAAATTTTACAAGAATAGGAAACTTTGGACCAACGTGTTTACGAATCGATTCAATACATTCCAAAGTAAATCTCATGCGATTTTTCAGATCTCCGCCATATTCATCAGTACGTGTATTCCATTGTCTGGAATGGAATTGATCCAGCAAATAGCCTCCGTAAGCATGTAGTTCTACGGCATCTGCGCCTGCCATTTTAGCAAGATTGGATGAGAATCCTACCTTTTCGACCAGATCTTTAATCTCTTCCGTTGTAAAAGGTTTGCACTTTAATTCCGGAAACCAGAAGGCACCACATTCACTTGCTGAATAGGGAGGTGTGAATGGGTCAGTAAATTGTTGGCGTCCAAGGCCAGGCGAAATCTGCACACACACTTTAGCGCCATAATGATGGCAGCGCTCAATTAACATATTGAGCCGTTCAACATGATGAAAATTACTAAGTTCAGTACACGGACGAGGTTCGTATTTGGTCGTTACAACGTTTGCACCCGTAATAATTAAACCTGCTCCGCCTTTTGCGCGTTCCTCAAAATAGCGAATTCCCTCGGTACAGTAGGACCCGTCCGCTTCTCCTGTCGTTCCCATCGGTCCCATAACGATTCGATTTTTCAATTTCATACTTCCAATTTTTGTTTTCTCAAATAATTTAATCATTGGTACCCTCCTATATATTACTATGGTTATATATTTATATTACTATGGTAATATAATAGTCTTTTATAAATTGACTGTCAATATAGATTTTGAGTATTAATTATGGTAATATTACAAAATAAATGATTATTTTACTAAGCGGAGGAAATTATGTCTACCAATTCAACGAAAGACTTTATTATCGAGAAAGCGAATCAATTATATAGAGAAAGAGGCTATCGAAATGTAACTGTTATAGATATTTGTGAAGCATGCAATATTTCGAAAACAACCTTTTATTATCATCTGACTTCAAAAGAGGATACCATATTAAACTTTTATGATTCTCTCACTCATAATATCAGCCAACATCTTATATCAATTCTTTCAAAAGATAATTATTGGGAACAATTATTATCCTGTTTTGAATCACTTATCAAAGAAGATAAAAAATATGGAACAGATTTTTTTAGTCAAATGTTAATTAGTAATTTAAAAAAAGACTATGGAAGTTATGAATTAAGATCAGAATTGACCAATATAGCTGTGATGATAATTGAGAAGGGACAAGCTGCCGGACAAATAAGAAATAAAAGTGATGCAAAATCACTCTATATTGCTTCTGCTTATGCATTTTTAGGTTATGAAGTCACTTGGAGCATCAAAAAAGGAAACTTTGACTGGTTAGAAGAAACTCGTAGAGCTCTGGAAAATATATATGATGTAGCTCCCGAGTTTCGAAGAAATGAATAGACTTTCATAGTATTATGACATGACTTTCATTGTCGATTCGCGAACAATCAGCCGCGGCAATGTAGTATATGACTGTACCTGCAGCGAAGGATTTTTTATCTTGTGTAACAATGTCTTTCCGGCTTGCAGTCCCATATCATATACATCAATATCAACGACTGTCAGAGCCGGTTCGATCACTCTGGAAAAAGGAAAGTCATCAAAACTGACAATACCGATTTGATTTGGTATTATAATTCCCATTTCATTCAGTGCTTTCACAGCCCCCATAGCAATTACATTATTCTCACAAACGATTGCATCTGGTAAAGAAACAGATTGAAACAGTTCTTTGGTCAGTTCATATCCGCTTTCTTTTGAATTATCTCCGTATTTAATAAATTCATTTTGCAATAGCAGACCAAAATCATGAATAGTGGAATGGAACCCCTTTAAACGATTGGTTGAAATCTCATCTTCTTTTGCTCCTCCTATAAAAGCAATTTTGCGATACCCGTATTCTAATAAATGGTATGCAGCAAGCTGCCCTGATATACGGTTGTTAGTATCCACCCAGCAGGCTGCTGATTCAAATGCCGGTTTTCCGATAATTACATGGGGAAATTCATTTTTTACAAGTAACTGAACCATTTCTTTTGTGGTTGCAGAACCATGAATGACAATTCCATCCGCACTTTTATTGCCGTCCATGTTCTGTATGTATTCCTGAATTTCTCTCTCATTATGAAGACCGGTAAAATTAAGCCTGTATCCTTCTGATGCCAGAACCTGCTGCACACCACACATAATTTCAAACATATGCGGATTATAAAATGCAACCTGCCGTTCCACTTTTGCTAAAAACACAATATTGTTTGTTTTCTGTCTTGCAAAATTTCTGGCACGTTCATTCGGTTGATAATGTAGCTTTTCCATAACTTCCCTGACATGATTTTTTGTAGCATCCGATATCGTAGATCCATCATTTAACACCTTTGAAACAGTGGAGACCGATACCCCGGCTTCGTTTGCAACATCCTTAATCGTAATTCCCATATTTATCCCTCTATTCTATCATTTAGAAAGAACTATCTGTTAACAAAAAGACAGCATATCCTCCGGGATTCATAACTTCCCCCTGTACATGACCGGATATTAAAATATCTTTGATATTTGATACGCATATTCTTTCGCTTACCGTTCCCTGGTTCACAACTACCAATATTTTTCCTTTTTCTCCTTCTCTTACAAAAGAAAATACATTGCTTTTTTCCCATTTTTTACAAGTTTTATAAGAAGACTTATAATCCAGATATTTTTTTCGGATGGATATCACTTCTTTTACATACATTGTTAAAGAACTATGCTCCTGCCCCCAATTCATGGGGCTCCGATACTCATTTTCCTGGATTCCCATGATTCCGCATTCATCTCCATAAAAGAGACTGGGTACACCGGGAAACAGCATGAGCACCAAAAAGGCCTGTTTCCAACGCTGTATACTTCCTTTGCAAAGAGATAGGAATCTTGGTACATCATGAGAATCCAGAAGATTCAGCTGCCCATTGCTGACGTTTTTGGAATAGCGAAGCAGCATTTGATTCATCCTTTGTGCAAAGAAATTTGCATCTATCCGGCCGAATGCAAAAAAATCTCTGCTGTGCTTTCTAAAGTCATAATTCATTGTGGAATCAAATGCATCTCCTTTCAGCCAGGTTTCGGAATTTTCCCATACTTCACCGATTAGTACGGTTTCATGGTCTACTGCTTTTACTGCATTTCGAAACACACGCCAAAAATTGTGGTCGATTTCGTTCGCAACATCAAGTCGCCATCCGTCTATTTTATATTCACGAATCCAATATTGTCCTACTCCTGCAAAATATTCCTGTACTTCTTTATTTGATGTATTTAATTTCGGCATTTTCATTTCATAAGCAAAGCATTGATAAGCTGGAGGTTCCTCATAGGAATTGGGACGTACGACTGGAAATGTCAATTCGTAAAACCAATCCTTATACTTAGAATCCTCGCCTTTTTGTACCACATCTGAGAACGCGAAAAAATACCAGCTGCAGTGATTGAAAACGCCGTCTATGATAATGCGCATGTCTTTTTTATGTATTTCGTTTACAAGAGCTTTGAAATCATCATCTGTACCAAAACATGGGTCTATGTGATAATAGTCCAGTAAATCGTATTTATGGTATTCCCCGGCTGTAAAAATAGGGTTAAGATAAATACAATCAAATCCTAAATTTTGAATATAATCCAGGTTCTCTATGATTCCTTGGATAGTTCCTCCCAGTCTGGAATGGCAAATATTACCATCCGGTAGTACTTTTTCTTTTCCATTTCCTAAAATCAATCTTTTACTATCTGCAAAACTGTCTGGAAATATATTATAAACGACTGCGTTTTTAAACCATTCCGGTATATCCATGATTTCTTCACGAAGAATAAACGGATATTGATAATATTCACTTCTCCCTTCTATTAAGGAACCTTCCACTTCAAAATCTGCCAGTTGATTGGTGAACTGGTCTGCATAATAGTAGTACCATTCTTCCCCCTTTTCCAACTTAAAATAGTAGCACACTCTGGAAAATGGAATTTCTAATGTAACTTCATAATAATCAAATAATTCGTCTACCGATTCAACCTGCATAGAAACAGCCTCAAATTTTACAGGGGTTTTAGGATAAGCACGGTCCCCGTAATACAAGGTACAGGCAGACAGATCTCCCTTCTGCGCTCTAAGCCTTATTGTTAGCACATTTATGCTGCTTGCAAATGCATACTGGGAAAGCGGTATATGTAAAATTGCACATTTATTCATTTTTTCATCCTTTCGAACATGCCGCTCCATGCGGCACAAAAAATTCTTCTCACACTTTATCCTTTTACGCCTCCGGCTGTCAGACCGGAAATCATATATTTTTGAATGCAGAAAAATACAATCAATATTGGTATTGATATAATGATGGCTGCGGCTGAAAACAAAGGCCAGCTCCTGCTGTAATCATTAGCCTGTAACTGGTAAAGTCCTCCTGCCAACGTTAAGCTCTTTTCATCCAGCATAAAAGTTGTAGCAAACAGATATTCATTCCATACAAAAATGAGTACCATGACAGCAGTTACTATAATAGCCGGTCTTGCAAGCGGCAGTACGATTCTGCTTAAAAGCTGAAAGTTGCTTGCCCCGTCTATTTTGGCCGCCTCTTCAATTTCAATCGGAATCGAATCAAAATATCCTTTTATATTCCAAATACTGAAGATGCACATAGAGCCGGCATAGATCAGTATTAATCCAATATCAGTATTTAAAAGATTCAAAATTTTAAACAGACGAAATATTGCGAACATGGATAATATTTGAGGGAAAGCATTTAATAGAAGCATTAACTGTAAAACGCTTTTTCTGCCCTTAAAACGGAATCTGGACAGGGAATAAGCTGCTGTTATGGAGGTACTCATAGCTATTATCATGGTACCTGCACATAAAACGACTGAATTTTTGAACCAGACCAGAAATGGCTCTTCAAATAAAATGGTATAATAATTTGCCCAAGTAGGATTTTTCGGAAAGAAAGAAAAATCAGATGAAACGCCTGTACCGCCACTGCTTAAAGAAAGCGTAAATGCATATAAAATAGGAATCAGTCCCAAAGAGCAAATGAGAATAAATACGATATGTAAAACAGTCAGCCCTAATGTTTTCCTTATAGTATAATTTTTCATTTACACTTCCTCCTTAATCGCACTTCTATTAGTATAGAAAGAAAACAGGATTATTATCATGAATATAACAATGGACACAGCGGAAGAAAGTCCGTAATTGTTGGATACAAAAGCATTTTGATGTACATATGTAATGACTGTTTGCAGCGTAGAACCTGATAATGCGCCTTTTTGCATGGTTAGAAGATATATGATATCAAACTGCTTGAAAGTCGTAAATGTCGTCAATATTATCGCAGGTGCAATAATCGGTTTCAAAGCAGGTATGGTAATATAAATGTTTCTTGCAATAAAACCTGCTCCATCAAGCACGGCACTTTCATAATAGCTCTTATCAATACTTTGAAGCGCACTGTCTATGATCATGATCATGAACGGCAATGCCATCCAAAGATTCAACGCCATACAGGAAGCAAACGCCAGTATGTTATCTGATAAAAAATTAACTTTAGGCAGTCCAATCGCATTCATGATATGGTTCAATAATCCAAATTCTGTATTGAACATTCCCACACGCCAAAGCAGAATAGAAACATACGCAGGCATTGCCCATGGAAACATCAGTAATGTTTTATAGATTCTGTTAATTTTAAGTTCTTTTACATTCAGGCCAAGTGCTATGAAATATGCAGCAACAACCTGGAGACCCATGTTAAGAACAGTCCATAGAACCGTTGTTAACAGTGCAGATAGAAATCCTGAATCCATTTTGAGCAATGCCCTGTAATAATTTTTAAGTCCTATAATTCCATAGTCATTCCAATGATAAAGATTCATATTCGTCAATGATATATATCCTGTATATAAAATTGGAAAAACAATAATTCCTCCAATCAGCAGGAAAGACGGGATTGAGTATATCCAAGGTAAGTATTTTCTTTTTTTCATTATAAAATCCTCTTAAATAAGGCGAACAGCAAGTGTCCGCCTTTTCATGACAAGTGAATCGACTTGCCGATTCATCTTATTGCATATCGCTTATTGCATATCGCTTATTGCAGTTAAAGCTTCTTCCTGATATTGCTCAGAAGCATTGTCTATGTTCTCGCCTGATTTATTAACTGCTGCTAATAAGGATTCCGTCGGTCCCCACATTACGCTCATTTGCGGAATATTAGGCATTGGTTGTGCCGTATCAGCTGTAACTTTCATGGCCGCAATCATTTCATTTGCAGTTACATCAGCGTCCTCATATGATTTCGCATTGGCAGGAGCACAATTTGACTTTTTTGCCAGGTCTATTCCCAGATCCGCACCAGCCATTACTTCAAGTACTTTCGCAATTGCTTCTTTTTTTGCTTCAACAGCATGTTTCATAACACCCACGCCCTGCACACCTGAATACGGTGCTAATGCATTACCGTTCGGCAGCTTAAATTCAGATAAGGAGCGGAATCCAAGATGAATTCCCGTTTCTGTAATTCCGGAAATCAACCATGGTCCGCCAATAATGGAAGCAGCTTTTCCTTCCTTAAACAATGTGGTAATGGTATTGTAATCTCCATCCGCCTGCAGCTTAGCAAACTTTTGATTATAAAGAATCGCATCCTTAGTTGCCTGTACATTTAACCCAGGTTCTGCATCCGAATTAATAATGTATCCTCCGAATCCGTTAATGACAGGAGCTACATTATAAGCGGTCGAATGCTGATTTACTACTGCATAGGTTCCTGCGGCTGTGTCCGTATTAGCAGCCATGTAGTCATAAAGTGCATCTGTAGTGGTTGGTATCTCACCTTTCCACAAATCTTTATTATACATAAATAAAAGTGTTTCAAAATAGATTGGCAACAGATATTGGGAATCTTTGTATGTACACGCTTCCATTGTCATAGGAAGCATGTCAGCCATTGTTTCCTCTCCAATCACATCGGTAATCGGTGCCAAAACACCCATTTCTACAAAAGTACCCAATGAATCATGTGCATACATATACATATCGGGACCGTTTGCTTCATCATTTCCATATAACTTGATCTGATCTGTCAGGCCGCTTTTCTTTTCAAAACTTACTGTAATATGATCAGCCTTCAGTTCCTCATTAACCCGGTCAGCAATGGTTGCCATAATAGCTTCATCTCCATCATGCCAAATCTTTATAGCTGCATTATCTTTTGAATCTTCCGAACTTACGGAACTTTCTTCAACCGTACTCGTACTGTTAACCGATTTCTCATCTGTATTGGATGAACTGCATCCGGTCAAGGACGTAATCAGCAATACCCCGCATAACAAACTACTTAATAACCGTTTCATTTAAAAATCCTCCTTTTTTAGGAAACCATTTTCCTATCATGGTAATAAATCTTTCATTTTGCTTTCCATTTATGTTATATTTAACATATGAGTCCGGTATATTCAATATTATTTTATACATATTACTCAATTTTGTAAGGAAACCGCTATACTAAATCTGTTAAGATATCTGTTTTTTGTACAATAATTTTTATAAAAAAATCATGAGCAACCACTTTTAGCATTGCTCATGATTTTTTATAATCTTCTATTCTTAATTGCCTTGATAAGTATTGACATTAATACGAAAGCAAATAAAGTTAAAATAACTGCAATTATTATTTTAATGGGTGATATTTGCTTTCTTACCTCATATCCATTCTTCACGATTTCAAATGAACTACTATGTAAATCAGCTTCACCACCATGCTCTTTGCAAGCTCTGTAAAACGTACCAGTTACTTTCACAGTATCACCTTTGCATTTATAATTTCCATAAAATAATATTTCTCCGGCAGTGCTGCTATCCAGCCATATTCCAATTGCGTTTGTACCGTCATTCATATTTATCCATGTATAGTTGCCCCGGTTCATACTTTCGCCAATAACTTCTCCTTGAATGGTAACTTCCTTCCCGTCATACTCCTTTGCCTTCTCAATTAAATTGTTAATGTCCGTTATAGACTGTGCATTTACATGAAAAGCTGGCGTGAACGTTAGAAGTAATACCAAAATTAATGTTTGAATAAATTTTTGCATACTTTTTTAGTACCTCCTATTAAATAACCAATTAATGCAAATACAGATAAAAATTCAAGCCTGCCTAAGTACATTGCAACGATATAAAATAATTTCATAGCTGTAGGCATGGAAGCTGATGTTACTCCTATCGATAACCCTACATTACCGGTAACAGAAGCAGATTCAAATGCCGAGGCTGAGAGTGGGTATCCATAGAAAGCCCCAAGCATAGTGCCGGTAGCAAAGATAATCATATAGCAGATGATAATAATAGCAGATGATTTTATAACAGTATCATCTAATACGCGGTCTTTTATATGATGATATTTATATACATTCATACTTCTTTCTGTTAATAGCAGCTTTTTTACATCCATGATTAATCCTTTCAATACAATACCAACTCTTAATCCTTTAAAACCACCTGCTGTTGAACATGCAGAACCACCGATCAGCATGGCCACGACCATAATTAGAATCCCAAAATCTCCCCATTCTAAAGCAAACTGTCTTGCATAGATAGATCCAAAACCTGTTGTGGTATGTGCTGAAAGCACGTTGAAAATAACTCTTCTAAATCCTGCTATGGCATCGGGATATACGTTCAATTTTGCCAATCCGGCAAGAGCAAGCATACAAGTTAAAAAGGTTGTGACCAGAAAGCTCTGAATTTCTATATTCTTTACTATTTCTTTTCTTTTTCCCTGCCATATTGCATAATGAATTCCGAAATTCAGGGAACCAAGGATAAAAATTATCATAGCAACTGTTTCGAACATGATACTGTGATAATACATAATATTTTGCGAATTAGGTGCAAATCCTCCCGTACTCCACGAGGAGGCAAACATAAAAAGCGCGTGTAAAAATGCAGATACAGGCCTTAATCCGATGGACATCCCCACAATCCATAATGCAGCTGTTCCGATAATAAGATAAATCATACTGATTTTCCAGATTTGTCTGGCAGTACCCTTTACATTGGGAACTAACTCAATATCTTTTCCCTCACCGACATACATTTTAAATGCGCCGCCCATTTCCTTTGCTAAAAAGGTAAGTGTTAAAACTACCATGCCTTGACCGCCGATAAAGGTCAATATATGTCTCCACATATTTAAGCCAATGGAAATATGATCCAGATCCTGCGTAAGCGCTAACCCGGTTGTAGTGAACCCACTCATTACATCAAAGCATGCATCCACAAAAGATAGTGTGTGCCCGCTTAGTATATATGGAATTGCACATAATATCGTTAAAATAATCCATGACAAGGAAGCGATAACAAATCCATGTTTCCATTGTATTTCATGCTTCCTTTCCTTTGTGCTCATTCCATATAGAATTAATAACATTCCTAAAATAAAGGCTATTGCATCACTGATTATAAAATCCAGCATTGGATTCCATTCACGAAAAAGTAGTGATGTAATGATAGGTATAATCATTAAAACAGCTACAATTAATACAATATATCCTGTATAATAGCTGATAATCTGAGTACCATTTTCTCTGTGTCTTAATCGGAACATTCAATCACCTCATTATAATTACTGCTGCTAAAAATAATACTGCAACGTAAAATGTCGTCACCAGTGATTCATAAATTATCCCTTTTATTTCTTTCTTCCCAACATCCATTTTTTATCGCCTCCATTATATAATTCACTTACCAAACTTGCTAAAACCGATTTGTTTGTGATAACGATTACTTTATCTTCTGCTAAGATCTGAGTATCTCCTCTTGGATAAATGACCGTCTCACCTCGTATAATAGAAACCAAAACACATTCTTTCGGTAAAATTAAATCTTTTACAAATTGATTGCTCCAGATATTATTTTCTCTAATTGATAATTCTGTAATGATCATTAACCCACGCTCTAAAGTGCTGATTACCCGATAATCCTCCTGATCAAAAGCATATTCAATCAAATTAGCAATTACCGCTGTACTGCAAACTGCATTATCAATTCCTAACTTTTTAAACATATCTATATTTTGTGGATTGTTGATACGGGAAATTGTTCTCTTCGAATGAAAACTCACTTTCGCAATTTGGCAGATCACTAAGTTTTCTTCATCTGACCCTGTTACTGCGGCAATAATTTCTGTATCCTCAATACCTGCATCTTTTAAAACATCTAAATTAGTACCATCCCCCCAAATAACATCACTATTAAAATCTTCTGCTATTTTTTGGCAGGTCTCTTTATCTCTTTCAATTAACGTAACTTCATAATCTCTTCCTTTAAGTGTTTTTAAAAGATTATATCCAACTTTTCCGCCGCCGACTATTATTGTTTTCATAAAAACATCTCCTTGCAAAAATAATTAATTAATTTTCCTTTATCATTGATGTGTATCGTACAAATCACCCTGTCTCCTCTATTTATCTTTTCATTTTTTTTCATAAGCTTTACTGTCCCATCCTTTACTGTCCCGGATATGATGCAGTGAAATTTTGCTTCAATATCTCCTACAGTCATTGATTTATCCTTACTAACAAGAAATTCTATAATTTCATGATTATTATCCAAAGTTGATATCACATCTAAACTATTGATTGGTAACTTACTCTTTACTATTTCAATTTCATACTGTATCGGATTAATCGTATTGATTCCAAGCGTATGATAAAAAGATTTTTTATCCGGATCATTTACTCTGGCAATAATTTTAGGTACATGATATATTTTACCCGCAATCAGCGAAACCGTTATGTTGATGTTATCATTTGCTGTAACTGCAATCAAGGCATCTGCCTGTTCTATCCCTGCATCGATAAGATTATCACTGTCATATTCAACTCCTTTTATTCGGCGCCCATTAAAGCCACTTCCTAAAGTATTTAATCGATCAGCACTATTATCAATAATACTCACATCATTGCCATCATCCGATAATCCCTTTGCTAAATTGCTTCCAAATCTACCACAACCGATAATTATTATAAACATAATTTACTCCCTTTCAATATATGGCCTAGTCCATTTTTATCATATTCTACTTGATATTCGGTTTTTTCCGGCAATGGCGGACAATCTGTCTCATCAAAAGCACCCTTTCCTTGTGGAGAAAATGAACCAAAATTTTCAAGATTATATCTTGCTGGTAAATATGTTGGATCTAATGCCCAGGCAGCTCGAAAATGTTTCATCGCTAAAAGATGATTGTCTTCTTTTTCTAAAACTAATCCAAAAAGATTGTGAGGCTCCGGTGCATGCGGATATTTACCAATCATATTTTTAAGAAGATTTTTACTTTCTTCATATTTATTGTTATTAATGAGTTCCCGCAATTTATTGCAAATTATAATCATATTTTTCTTTTCTTCATCTATTTTTTTCATATATTATACCTCCTGTAAATCTTTCTTTTATATTGACTATTGTAATATAAAAGATGTGAAGATGCTGTGAGAATAGAGAAATGCGTGTGAGATTTCTGTGAGATTCAGATGGTATATTAGACTCGTTATCGCGGTATTCGTCAAATGCTTCTGCCAGCAGAACATTTTCCTGTTTACTCGCATAAAAAAATCCGTTTAGACATAGTCAACAACGGATTTCGCATTACTGCATTTATTATTTTTCTAAAATTCTGAACCGGATATAATTTCTAAAAAATACTTCCTGTGGCATTGATACCTTTTGCAAGATCTTCCCTGTAATCTACAGCTTCGGGATCAAAACTATTCATGACCACCCCATCAATGCCATTTTTTCCAGTCGAATGAATATAACGGTTTTCACCAAGATACAAGGCTGTATGGCCTTTAAAAAACAAAAGATCACCTGGTTTCTTATCTTCAAATGCGATTTCATGAACAGGAAAACCTTCCTTTATATTTGCATCTCGGTAAATGGTTACTCCATTCATCAGATAACAGATGGAGGTAAGACCGGAGCAATCGATTCCCAAAGGTGTCTTTCCGCCCCAGCGATACTGTGTTCCCAAATATGATTTTGCTGTCTGAACTATATTCTGCCGAAACTCTTCTTCTGTATGGCCGGAAGGTTTATTGAAAAACGTTCCTAAAAATTTTTCTTTGATAAACCCTATCGTTCCGTCACAAAGCATGACACGAATCCAGCCATCCTCTTCCTGCGTAATTGCATGAATAACGGCTCCCCTTGTTAGTCCCTGGATCAGTACTCCCTGTACACGTGGTTCTGTCAGAACATCTGCATAAGATTGAATAATCCGTTTATAGGAAAGATGCTCCCACTTTTTCGTCAGCACCTGATCCAATAACAGATCAGATTCTGACAGGTAACCCTCATAATTATAATCTGTCCTGATTTTATACCATCCGTTTTGGGGTTTTCCCAAAATTTCCACTACCATGCCATAAAGCACTTCGTCTGTCAAGGCAACATCCGCTCTTGGTTCATCTCTCATGGATGCAATAGTTGTCTTTACGACTGCACGCATAAAATAAGTCCTCCTATTGGTTTTCTGCACTTTGTTCCGAATCATATACATAGCGGGATAAACGACCGATTAGTTTCTTGGCCTCCTGTTCATGGGATGGCTCAAATTCGGAAATAAATATCCCAAGAAAATACTTACCGCGGGGCCCATAAATGATGCCCGCATCATGAACGATTGCATCCAGCTCTCCTGTCTTATGAGCAACTTGTGGACATTCATACAGGTACCGTTTCATGCAAAATTCATCTCGGTTCTGTCTCATGATCCAAAGTGCAAGATGGCAATAGTTATCATTAAGAACTTCTTTCCGGACGAGCATTTTCATGCATTGATAAAAATCAGACATAGAGATATAATTATTTCTTCCTTTTCTGACGGCATCAAAATCAAGCATCCGACGTTCGACTTTTGTGCATTCCAGTCCGATATTTCTAAAATATATATTTAATCTATCCATACCCAGATAATGAATCAGGGCATTGGTAGCAGTATTATCACTGTTAATGATCATCCATATAATTAACTCATATATTGTGGCTTCTCTTGCACCATATTCAAAAACAATGGAATCATTGCATATTACAGTATCATCGATCATTATTTTTTGTTCCAAATCTTGGTTTTCCATCATCATTTGATTGAATACAGCCATCATGATCGGAACCTTTATCATACTTGCAGAAACGACGTTATCATCTGCTTGATATGAAAAGCAATTTTTTTCCCTGTCCATATGTGCATACAGATAAGATATTTTACCTTGAAAAGCCGATGTTTCTTCTTTAAATTTTCGCTCTAATTCAAATAGATCCATTTCTAATTCTTCTCCTAAAACATGGCATTTACCAGATAGAACTACTGCAGATTTTTTAAATCTGCAGTAGTTTCAAAACTTAATTCTTTCTATTCTTTACTATTTTATTATTTATTTTGCTTTTATATACCCAAAGTAGTAATTACCACAATAGTACACCAGACCATCATAGTTTGTATCATCAAACAAATAGGAGTTCATCGAATGCAGCAACGGAACGACCGGAAGATCTTTTGCCAGGATTGCTTCACACGTATTATAGTTTTTCCACTGTTCTGCTTCGTCTGTTGAAGATATTGCCGCTTTGAATGCCGCATCATATTCCGGATTGCTATAACCAGCGCCGTTTGCAGATTCTGTAGTCATAGTATAGAGCATATTGGAAAGGTCAATATAATCCATATACCATCCAAAATAAGCAATATCATAGTCTCCATCTGTCCTCAGTGCAAAGAATGCATCGGATACCTGAACGGTAATCGTATCAATACCTAATACTTCCTTCCAGTCATTTACAACTGCTTCTGCGATTTCTTTACGGCTGTCATTATTCACAATATATGTCAATGCAGGAAAACCAGCGCCATCTGCATATCCTGCATCAGCCAGAAGTTTTTTCGCTTCCGCACAGTTTGCTTCATAATCATCCGCATTCCACCAAGGAGTCACTGTTTCTATAAAATCTTTTCCTTCTGAATTCGTGATTCCAGAGGGTGCGTAAGTTACTCCAATTTCATCATCCAGGTTCCTGATAGATTGAATGCGGTTTCTGTCAACGGCAAGTGCAAGTGCCCTTCTTACATTTGCATCTTGTAATGCGGCAGGTCCATCCGGACGAACATTGAACATAATACAGTAGTTATTGAATCCTGATGTAAAATGTAGGCCATTATCTTTTAATGCTGCAGCTTCTTCCTGCGGATAAGTATCAGAATAGATAAGATCTCCACTTTGGAAGGAAGCTAACATCGTAGAATCTTCCGATGTTAATACCCAGGTGATTTCACCCGCTGTGATTTTATTATAGTCATAGTAATCAGTTCTTGCTGTCATTACCATTTCGCTCTGGTGCGCCCAGCTGGTCAATTCGTATGCACCATTATATACAGCTTTTTCCGGATCTGTTGCATAAGATTCTCCATATTCTGTTACAATATCTTCTCTTACAGGATAAGAAGAGGGAAACGCTAAAACAGAAGGTAAATAGGCACATTCATAAGCTAAAGTGACGACCAATGTCTTATCATCTTTTGCTTCCGCGTTAGTGACCATACTCAATAAATCACTGTAATCCTTTGCAGTTTCTTTTAGATAGCTCCAACCGTAAACAAAATCTCCTGCTTTTACCGGCTGGCCGTCTGACCAGGTAATGTCATCTCTTAATGTAAAGGTATAGGTCAGACCATCATTACTGATATCAACACTTTCTGCCTGGCCTAAGACGATCTCCCCGTTCTCATCCAACTTATACAGTCCCTCGTATAAATGACGGTTGGCAGATAGGCTTGCCAATGTAGACGAAGATGCAACATTAAGATCCATGGAGTCCTCACCGCCACCGCAAACAGAAAATGATAGCTTATCTCCTGTCGCAGCCGAACCACCTTCAGCTTCATTTGTCTCCGTGGCAGATGACTCTGCCTTTGTTGCAGCAGAAGAACCACATCCTGCAAGCATGGATGCTGTCATCGCTGTTGTTAAAATCAGTGCTAACCATTTCTTACTTTTTCTCATAACTTAATCCTCCTCTTTAAACTTTTTTATAATAAATCTGGTTGCTCAGTTTATTATTGATTCTACTTTTTCATTTTGGGATCCAGTGCATCTCGCAGTCCGTCTCCAAACAGGTTAAATGCCAAAATAATCATACTGATTAAAATAGCTGGAAAAAATACGCGGTAAGGATAGGAAGAAATACCACTGAGTGCATCGGATGTCAATGATCCAAGACTGGCCATCGGAGCTGATACACCGATTCCAAGGAAGCTAAGGAATGCCTCTGTAAAAATAGCGGAAGGAATCTGAAGCATAACAGTTGCAATAAGCTGACCGATACAGTTTGGAAGCAAATGTTTCTTAATGAGTCCCTTTTGTGAACAGCCGAGAGCCCTTGCTGCCGTAATGTATTCCATTTCTTTTAATTGAAGAATCTGACCGCGAACGATACGAGCCATACCGACCCAATATAAGCACCCATACACGATGAATATTGCCAGTAATCCTGACCCGACCCTTTGCAAGGGCTTAAATAATGCTGACGTAGAGACAAGATGATCTAAAGGTTCACTGATCACCATTCGGATAACGACAATCAGAAGAATTTCCGGAACAGAATATACAATATCAACAATTCTCATCATAATGACATCTGCTTTTCCGCCGAGCAATCCGGAAATTGAACCATAGATCGAGCCAAAAACTAAGACAATAAGTGCAGATATAACACCCACTGTCAGAGAAATCCTGGTACCGATCATGCACCGAACCAGAAGATCCCTTCCTAGTTTGTCAGTTCCAAACGGATGCTTTAAGCATGGCAGCATTCCCTCATCTCCGCGAATCTGCTGATCATAGCTGTAAGGAGAAAGGTACGGGCCAAGAAACGCAAAAATAACGATTACGCCTATTAAAAAAAGAGAAATCATTGCAATTCTATTTTCTTTCAATTTTCTCCAGCTTGATATCCAAAAGCCGATTTCCTCTTTTTCCATCTGTTCCGAACCATAAAAGGAATGTTCTAATGGTGCAAAATCATCTATTGTTAACTTATTTTGTATGCTAAATAACTTCGGTGTTATACCTTTCATTTAATCTCCCATCTTCCGTAAAAGCAATCTTTATATCCTTTATGTTAATTCATCTTAATTCTTGGATCCACTACCTGATATAAGATATCGCAGATCAGGTTCAGGAAAATAATCAATGCAGAATAAAAAATGGTTGTTCCCATAATCAGTGTATAATCACGGCTTCCTATCGCACTGACAAAGTACCTGCCAAGACCAGGTACATTAAATACACTCTCTGCCACAAAACCACCAGTTAATACCGAAGCGGTAATCGGACCAAGATAAGTAATAATAGGAATCAACGAATTCTTCAGGGCATGAACAAAAATAATCGTAAACGCTGTCATTCCTTTTGCTTTTGTTGTTCTTAGATAATCTTGGTTCAACACTTCTAAAATGCTGGCTCTTGTAAGCCTCATTAAGTAACAGGTCGGATAGAGGGAAAGCGTAATGATCGGCATAACGCTCCCGCCAGGTTTCCCATATGAGGTTGGAAACCAACGTAATTTTACGGCAAATAAAATAAGCAGGACTGCCGCGATCACATATCCAGGTACGGATATTCCAAGAGCAGAGACTACACGTATTATGTTATCCGGGGCCTTATCTTTAAATAATCCTGCCAGACAGCCGAGCGGGATACCAATACAAATTGCAACTAATATTGCCCTGATTCCTAGTTTCATTGAAACCAGAAATGATTCTGTTACGATGGTCGAAATTTCACGTCCTTTTTGAAGGACATAGCTGGTTCCCATATCTCCATGAAGCAGATTCCACATATATTTACCATATTGGATATAAACCGGTTTATCCAGGCCATATTTCATTCTCAGCAATTCCTGTGTTTCAGCAGTTGCCTTTTCTGACATAAATGGATCACCGGGAACTAAATTCATAATAAAGTATGTAATCGTAATAATGATAAGAAAACTAAAGATTGCTAATACTATTCTTTTGCCTATTTTCTGCAAGAGTTCCATTTACTTCACCCGCTTTCGGTCTTATTTATACTTTATGACATGCCGTAAAATGTCCTGGCTTCTTTTCGACTAATTCTGGCATTTCCTTACTGCATTCTTCCCCAGCTATCAGACATCTTGTACGGAATGGACAACCGGAAGGTGGATTAAGAGGACTCGGAATCTCTCCCTCTAAAATAATTCGCTGCCTTCTCTCGCTTTCATCCGGATCTGCAATCGGCACTGAGGAAAGTAACATCTGTGTATACGGATGCTGGGGTTGATTATAAAGTTCATCGCTGTCTGTCAACTCTACCAGGTGTCCTAAATACATAACACCGATCCGGCTGCTGATATGTCTTACAATAGCCAGATCATGTGCAATAAACAAGTAGGTAAGCTGTTTTTCTTTTTGCAGATCTTCTAACATATTAATGATCTGTGCCTGAATTGATACATCCAGTGCAGAGACCGGTTCATCGCATACAATAAAATCAGGATTCACTGCCAGTGCTCTTGCAATAGCAATTCTTTGCCTCTGTCCACCGGAAAATTCATGTGCATACCGATTATAGAAATCGGGGTTAAGACCGACCAATTCCATCAGATTTCTTATTTTATCGCGTCGTTCCTTTTTATCCGCATAAAGTTTATGAATATCTATTGCCTCTCCAATAATATCTGCTACAGTCATTCTTGGATCCAGTGATGCATAAGGATCTTGAAAGACAATCTGCATTTTTTTACGGTATTCATGCATATTCTCCTTTAAAAGATCTTTTCCTTCGTAAAAGATCTCACCAGAAGTTGGTTCCAGTATACGCAGGATGGTTCTTCCTAAAGTTGTTTTCCCACATCCGCTTTCTCCGACAAGACCAAGCGTTTCTCCTTTTCGAATGAAAAAGCTTACATTATCCACAGCCTTTACATCGCTTTTTTGAAACATCCCTTGGCTAACCTGATAATACTTTTTTAGATTTTTAATTTCTATTAAAATTTCTTCTTTATTTACTTCTTCCATTGGTTCTTCCACTTACCCTTCGCGATTCATTTCCTCTTTTATTAACAACCAGCAGGACGCTGAATGTCCCTTACCAATCTCCAGAGAAGGCGGTTCCTGTTTCGCACAAATCTGCATTGCTTTCTGGCATCTTGGTGCAAAAGGACATCCCGGCTTCAAATGAATCATATCCGGTGGATTGCCTTCAATTGGTATCAATCGTTCATATTCATCAGTTTCCATTTTGGGAATGGATTTTAATAACCCTTCTGTATAAGGATGCCTTTGCTGATAAAAAATCTGTCTCTTATCACCAGATTCCATAACCAGTCCGGCATACATGACAATAATTTTATCGCAGATGTCGGAAACAACTCCAAGATCATGTGTAATAAAAATAATCGCCATGTCCAATTTATTTTTCAGTTCCTTCAACAATTCAATAATCTGTGCCTGAATCGTCACATCAAGTGCCGTTGTCGGTTCATCTGCGATCAATAGTTTTGGATCGCAGGCAAGTGCTATGGCAATCATAGCTCTTTGTCTCATGCCGCCGGAGAATTCATGTGGGTACTGCTTCATCCTTTTCTCAGGATGGTTGATGCCGACAAGATTCAGCAGCTCGATAATTCTGAGGTTTCTTTCTTTTTTATCTAGTTTTGTATGCTTCTTTAGTGATTCGCTGATTTGATATTCTATCGTAAAAAGTGGGTCCAAAGAAGTCATCGGATCCTGAAAGATCATCCCGATCTCATTACCTCTGATATGCATAATTTCTTTTGAGGACATCTGAATAATATCTTTGCCTTCAAACAGAATCTGTCCGCCCTTTATCATACCTCCGGGCGGGGTCAATCGGAGCAGGCAATGAGAAGAAACTGATTTTCCGCTGCCGGACTCTCCTACAATCCCCAATACCTCTCCACGTTTCAGTGTATAGCTCACTTTTCGCACTGCTCGCAATTCACCTTCTTTTGTTGCAAAGGATACCTCTAAATTTTTCACTTCCAATAACACATTTTCTGACATATTTACTCTCCTAATGTCCAAACAGCTTTTATTTTGCGTTTACCGAGATAAACAAAAAGACATGGGTGCTGTGTAGACACCCATGTCTTGCTAAGTTTGCATTATGAACTTGTAAAAAATTGTATAACATTGGTAAACTTTTGTCAATTATTTCTATCTATTTTTTGCTATTTATCTTCTTTGGCCCATCCATAAGAGTACTTTACGGCTTTATTCCATCCCTTGATTTTACAATTTCTTTCTTGTTCTGTAATGTTAGGAATAAATGTTCTATCGATCGACCAGTTCTTAATAACGTCTTCTTTATTTGCCCAGTATCCAACAGCCAGACCTGAAAGGTATGCAGCTCCCATTGCTGTTGTTTCCACACATACGGGACGGTTGACAGGTGCATTGATAATATCTGCCTGCGTCTGCATTAAAAAATTATTGGCGCTTGCTCCACCATCGACCTTTAATGTACTAAGTTCAATTCCCGATTCTGCTTTCATGACCTGTAGGACATCGTTTACCTGGTATGCCAGGGATTCCAGGGTAGCACGTATCACATGATATTTATTGACACCACGTGTTAATCCGACAATGGATCCCCTTGCATACGGATCCCAATGCGGCGCCCCGAGTCCTGTAAATGCTGGTACTACATAGCATCCGTTGGTGTCTTTGACTTTCTGTGCCATATATTCGGTGTCATCTGAAGAGTCAACGATCCTTAATTCATCCCGTAACCACTGAATTGCTGCACCCGCAACAAAGATGGAACCCTCCAACGCATAATTCACTTTTCCATCCAGACCCCATGCAATGGTCGTCAACATACCATTTTTAGAAAATACCGGTTTTTCTCCCGTGTTCATTAGCAGGAAACAGCCTGTCCCATATGTATTTTTTGCGTCACCGGCATGAAAACATGTCTGTCCAAATAAAGCAGCCTGCTGGTCACCGGCAGCCCCTCCGATTGTGATCGGTCCTCCCAAAAGAGAAGGATCTGTAGTTCCATAAATGCAGCTGGATGGTCTTACATCCGGAAGTATACATGCCGGTATATTCAATTCAGCCAGTATTTCCTTATCCCATTCTAATTCATGGATATTAAATAACATGGTACGGGATGCATTGCTGTAATCGGTTATATGAACTTGTCCTTTTGTTAATTTCCATATCAGCCATGTTTCAATGGTTCCAAAGAGTAAATTTCCCTTTTCTGCCTGTTCTCTTGCACCTTCCACATTGTCAAGAATCCACTTGATTTTGGTTCCTGAGAAATAAGCGTCAATAATCAATCCTGTTTTTTTTCGAATGGTATCTGCAAGCCCCTTTTCTTTTAAAAAATCACAATAGGCTGCTGTTCTTCTGCACTGCCATACAATTGCATGATAAACAGGCTCGCCGGTTTTTTTATTCCAGATAACTACTGTTTCACGTTGATTCGTAATACCGATAGCTGCGATATCTTCTGCTGAAGCATTGATTTTGTACATAGCCTCGACAGCAACCCCTAGCTGTGTTGACCATATTTCATTCGCATCATGTTCTACCCACCCAGGCTGCGGAAAGTACTGGGTAAATTCTTTTTGAGCGACACTGCATATTTCGCCCTTTTCATTAAAAAGAATACATCTATTGCTAGTTGTACCCGAATCCAAAGCCATTATATAGTTTGCCATAGTAATCCTCCATCATTTTTTTATCTGATCATGCTATTATACTATATATTTTTAACATACACTACTATTCACTATTTCAAATTTAAGCCTGAAAAAAGTGCGTTCCTATAAGCAGTAACGCACTTTTTCAATATTTTCATGTTCACTTATACTGCACTATCAATGATTATTTTAGATCTGATTTTGAAATTGTGTTTTCACTTGTCTTATTTCTGATTCGTCAGCCATGGCAGCAGGCTGATAGAAGCCTTTTGTTTCTGCGAGTTTGAAAAGACTATATTGAGATGTTTCACAGTTATTTCTGATTTGTTGAAGTGTTTGTCTTAATTGACTATTAGCACATTCAGAGATAACACTGGCATAATTTTTCAGACTACTTTTTTCCATGGAAAGTGCATCGTTGATCATTACTTTATCTTGTAACATATGAATCCTCCTATTGCAAAAATGACATCAGTTTTTGTTTCGTATCTTGGGCGTCTTTGGCAGACTTTTCGAAGAATGACTTCACCTGCGGATCTTTTGCTTCTTGCGCATAAGAACCAAGTTTCTGGCAAGTGTTGTCATGAGCTCCGATAAGATGACGAAGATTTTGCAGTTCCAAATGATTTAATTCAGACATAATTAATACTCCTTCCTAAAATAATATTCGAAGATAGTATTCTACAAATTCATAAAAATATGTATAAAATAATTTAAAATTAATGAATCAATCTGGATTCAAATTAAATGCATCTTTCATTCGAAAAATCCAATATTACGGGAATATACCTTTTATTTCTTCTGCATGTATCAATCTTCGTAAGGCTATAATATAAGCTGCCATTCGATAAGAACATGCACTTTTTATTTTTTCTATTTTTATTTCATGAAATGCTTTTGTCATAATGTTCTCCAGCATTTCGTTCACTTGTGATTTTTCCCATGTCAGGGTCTGAATATTTTGTACCCACTCAAAATAGGATACAATGACACCACCACTATTTGCGAAGATATCCGGTATCAGATGAATGCCGCGTTCTTCTAATACCGCATCTCCTTTTTCGGTAGTTGGTCCATTTGCGCCCTCCACAATAAATTTACATCTGATTGTAGAAGCGATGTCTTCGTTAATCTGATTTTCTAATGCTGCTGGTACCAACACATCACATTCACAGGTCAATATTTCTTCATTTGAAATAGGTACCACACCCGGTGCCTTGTAATCCTTTAGCATACCGCCATTGTCAATATATTCTGATATAGCATCTGCATTTAATCCATTTTCGCAGTAGATTCCTCCTGAAATATCACTTAATGCTACAACCAATGCTTCTCTATGATAAAAAATTCTGGCTGCATTACCTCCCACATTTCCCATACCCTGTATGGCGATTTTTGTTCCTTTTAGTTCCTTACCGAATTCACTTAAGATCAATTTGGTACTGATTACCACTCCTCTGCCGGTTGCTGATGCTCTTCCCTTTGAGCCGCCTAGTTCTACCGGCTTTCCGGTCACGACACCAGGACAAGGCTTTCCTTTTAACATGCTGTAAGTGTCCAGGATCCAGGCCATTGTCTGCGCATTCGTATTGACATCTGGTGCTGGAATATCGGAATCCGCTCCGATGATCGGTTCAATCGCATAGGTGTATCTCCTGGTCAGACGGCATAGTTCCCTTTGTGATAAGGTGCGTGGATCTACCTTTACACCGCCTTTTGCTCCGCCGTATGGAATATTTACAACAGAACACTTTAAAGACATCCAGGTCGCAAGCGCCTTCACTTCATTCAAATCACAATCCTGATGATAACGAATGCCGCCTTTAAATGGTCCACGGATATTAGAATGCTGAATCCTATAACCCTCAAACACCCTTACCGTTCCGTCATCCATTTCAACAGGGAGATATACTTTTGTTTCTCTTTGTGGATTTTTAATGATTTCAAACATCTCTTTTTTGATTTTTCCGACTTCCATCGCTCTTTCCATTACAGATACTACATTTTCATATGGGTCGTATTTTATAGCCATATAAACTCCTTTCAAGAAACTCTTACATTTCTACCGTTTTCAAAACAGTGACATTATAACAAGTACTTCAATCTATTAATATCTTTTTGCATTAAAAACGAATAATATAACATTTTACAGCGATACACTTAATTTATTAAAGTTTTATGTCACAAAAAACTTATTTACCTTTTTTTGTATTTTTTACGTAAAAAAGACCACCTGTTTGGTGGCCCTTTAACATATGATTTATCATGCTCCGTATTTTTCAACTGTAAAAAATGCTCCTACAACATTCCATAGACCCGGAAAAAAATTCATTATCTGCCATACGCCTGCGCCTTCAAGACCGAGTTCAGGAATCAGTCTCATTTTAGTATTCATACTTCGTACATCGTCAAACCATACAACATGGATGACTCCTGCTGAATCAGTATAATAATAGTACGGCGATTGAGCCAGTTCATCATATAAAATAGTAACGTTATACTGTGCTGCCCTTGCTATAGCTTCTTGATTGCTAAGGGATTCTGCCATTGTCACACCTCTTACAAAAGGCAACGGCCAGTCATAAGCATAATTAGGTATCCCTAATAATATTTTATTTGTATCAATGACTGAAACACCATATTGTAAAACAAGCCTCATATTATTTAAGGGTGAAGTGGCCATAGGAGGTCCGTATGTGTATCCCCATTCGTAAGTCATCAATAATACATGGTCGGCGATAGCCCCTATTCTTGGATAATCATGTGCCTGATAAAGTAACCCGACCATCTCGCCCGATGTCTTTGGCGCAAGCGCTACAAATGTTGACAGACCCTCCTGTGATAATCGATTATGCACTTTATCGATAAAGCTAATAAAACTTTCTTTATCTTCAGGAAGTATAAACTCAAAGTCGATATCCAGTCCCTGATATCCCTTTAACTGCATATTGGCAACAATATTCTCAATTAATAGATTGATACTTTCTTCATTTGCAAACAATTGGCTCGCAATATCACTGCTAAATGCGCCCTCTGCTGTCATCGGTGCAAGCATCATAATAGGTACGACACCAAATTCATATGCAATCGCAATAAGTTCTTCATCTTCAATGGGATTTAATTTACCTTCCGGAGTAAAACCATAGGTAAAAATTGACAGATATGTTAAGTAGGGTAATGTTTTTCTTAATACGGCACGGTCAATAAATGGATATGCATATCCATTTACGATGATAGAATCTAAGGATTCTTCCCCTTGAAAGCTTATAATGACCGGCTCGCCCGGAACTAAGATTTCCATTTCTGCAATTCTAGGATTATTCTGCAATATTTCGGTAATTGTTACTCCATATGTTTCAGCAATCGTTGTCAGAGTATCACCCTGCACAATCGTATGAACAGTTTCCGGAATCCGTATTGCAAGACTTTGCCCGACCACAAGATTTTCCGGATTAGGCAGTTCATTGACAGATATGATCAAAGTGGGTGCAATCCCATATTGCTGCGCGATAGATTCTATTGTTTCACCTGATCTTACTACATGGATTTCCAAATAAATGGCTCCTTACATATTATTGATATAACATAATATATGCATAGGAAAGACTTTATTTACATAGTTCCTCGGAATCCAATAGCACTGTAAATGGTCCATCATTTAACAGGGATATCTTCATATCTGCACCAAATTCTCCCTGCTCAACAGGATATCCCTTATCACGGCACTGTTTTATCATGTATTCATATAGTCTATATGCATGTTCCGAAGATCCCGCCTGTAAAAAGGAAGGCCTGTTTCCCTTTCTGCAATCGGCATACAAAGTAAATTGTGACACGATCAGAAGTTCTCCGTTAACATCCGATAGTGATAAATTTGTCTTTCCTTCAGAATCCTGGAATATACGTAATCCTAATAATTTTTTAATTAATTTATCGGCAATGTCCTGGGTGTCACTTTCACATATTCCCACAAAAACTAAAAAACCACTTTGAATACTGCCAACTATGGTATCGTTTACAGAAACTTTCGCATTTGTAACTCTTTGAATTAAAAACTTCATATTTACCTTTCTTCTTTGTCCTTTTTATCTGATATGGTTTTGTTCGAACCAGCACTGTAGACCTTGTATAACTCTCTGCATTTCTTAGTAAAGCCGCTTTCTTGCTTCTTTTTATTGACATCCGTTGTTTTTTCTACGAACTCTTTTCCTTCTATTTCATAGACAGTTGTATAAAGAGTCGTATTCGTACTTAATCCTTTTTTTTCTAACATCCGGTTGCATAATGATTTGAACCCTGCTAACAGGACTGCAAATGTAGGGACTCCGACCAGCATACCTAATACTCCAAATAAGCCGCCGAATAGCGTAATAGAAAAGATAACCCAGAAACCTGACAAACCGGTTGAATTTCCCAGGATCTTCGGTCCAAGGAAGTTCCCATCAAATTGCTGTAATATCAGTATGAAGATGACAAAATATAGGCACTGCAGAGGATCGACCATAAGAATTAAGATTGAGCTAGGTATGGCACCCAAATACGGACCAAAGAACGGAATGATGTTCGTAACACCAATGATGACACTGACCAATACCGGATATGGTGTTCCAATTAGACTGGTACCTATAAAACATATAATTCCTATAATAATCGAATCTATAATTTTTCCGCCTAAGAATCCGCTAAAAGTCTTATGAATAAATCTCATATTCTGAATAAAATCATTTGCTGTCTTGGTCTCAAAAATTGCATAGACAACTTTTTTACATTGCCCGCTGAATAGTTCTTTACTGCTTAAAAGATAAATGGATATCACAAATCCAATGATCAGATTCCAAAGTGACATCACAAATCCTAACACGCTCAGGGATAATGTTTTTAACAATTGATTCATTTGCGGAAGCAGACTTTGATTTAACCATTTTTCAATATCATAAGAATATTGTTCGATCAGTTGATTTGCAAAGTTCTCAATATCCGGATTCGCCGATAGCATCTTTGTGATCCATACACTCAGATTGTCAATATAAATAGGAAATTGTAAAATAATGCTTTGTATGCTCTTGATCAATGATGGAATGATCATGGCAAAAAAGCCGTAAAGCAGACCGCAGACAGTTATTAATGTAAGTATAATGGATATAAAACGCAATCTCTTTTTTATTACCGGAGAATTCTGAATTTTACAAAATGACATTATAGGAATCAATATTTTATTTTCTATTAGATTCATAATAGGAGTTAATAAGTAGGCGACTGCCAGGCCATCAATTACAGGCATTGAAATTGCTAATATTTTTCCGAATCCTTGTTTCCACGAGGATCCCTGGAATAATAAATAATAAAAACAAATCGAGACAACGATAACCAAAAATGCTGTGATTCCCCAGTACAAATACTTCTTGTCCCATCTATATTTCATAATAGTTACTCTCCTTTTTACTATATGTGGTTATTATAGCATATCAAAATTGCATTGCGTGAATTAAATTAGAAATTTAATGAAATTATTTAAAATTAATTGTATACTTAACTAATAATATTAAGTTACTCAGATGCAAATTACGAATGGAGCAGGAAATGAAATTACAACAACTTTTAAGTTATACGAGAAAAGCGATCGATGATTACGGGATGATTGAGGAAGGAGATAGAATCGCAATTGGTATCTCAGGCGGTAAAGACAGCCTTGCCTTGCTTTGTGCCTTAAATGCACTAAAAAGATTCTATCCTAAAAACTTTGAAATTTTTGCGGTAACTGTAGATCTTGGATTTCACAATCTTGATTTGAATAGAATTAAAATTTTATGTGATGATCTGGGGGTAGCTTACCATATTATTGAAACCGAAATTGCGAAAATTGTGTTTGATGACCGAAAGGAAGCAAATCCCTGTTCTTTATGTGCAAAAATGCGAAAAGGTGCCCTGAATGAAAAAATAAAGGAACTGGGATGCAATAAAGTCGCATATGCACATCATAAAGACGATGTGGTCGAGACCATGCTGCTGTCCCTCATTTTTGAAGGCCGTTTTCACAGTTTCTCACCAAAAACATATTTGGACCGAATGGACCTGACTGTTATCAGACCACTTATCTATGTGAATGAAATGGATGTGATCGGTTTTGTAAATAAGAACAATCTGCCTGTAGCAAAAAGCCCGTGTCCTGTTGACGGACATACAAAAAGAGAATACGCAAAAGATCTGTTAAAGCAGTTGACCCTGGAAAATCCCGGCGTCAAAGAAAGAATGTTTACCGCCATCGTCCGCTCTAATATGGATGGATGGCCACCATATTTAGGAACGAAATTAACTATTAAGAATGGAGATATGTCTCATGGAACGCTCTTATAATGATGAAATAAATAATAAAAACGTACTGAAATTACGTGAACTGCTTACTGCTCTTCCGCCATTTTGTAAAGATTTTTTCAGAGGCATCCACGATACGACTTCATCCAGAACACGTATTGCATATGCCTATGATTTACATGTTTTTTTTGAATTTTTACATGAAGCAAATCGTGTCTGCCGGAAAATGAACATTGTAGATTTTCCGCTTTCCATTCTGGATGAATTAAAGAGAGAGGATATCCTTGAATATGCGGAATATCTAAGCCTTTATATAAAAGACGGAAAACAGATCACAAATGATGAACGTGGCAAGACCAGAAAACTTGCATCATTAAGAACCTTTTATAATTTTTTCTATTGCAATGAAATGATTCATAACAATCCGGCAGTACTGGTATCTCTGCCAAAGCTGCACCAAAAAGAGATCGTGCGTTTAGAACCGAACGAAGTTGCCATCTTACTGGATCAAGTTGAGGATGGTGTTAAATTAACAAAAAACCAGACAAAGTACCACCATAAGACCAGACTTCGTGATATGGCACTCCTGACCCTTCTTCTCGGCACTGGAATCCGTGTTTCGGAATGCGTCGGTCTGGATTTGAAAGATATTGATTTTAACACGAACGGAATCAAAATACACAGAAAGGGCGGTTATGAAACTGTTGTTTATTTTGGAGATGAAGTACAGACCGCCCTTCTTGATTATTTGGAAGAGCGAAAACATATCATTCCGTTGTCCGGACATGAGAATGCATTATTCCTCTCCATTCAAAATCGTCGTATTACGGTTCGTGCTGTTGAAAATCTGGTAAAAAAATATGCCGGACTAGTTACAAACCTTAAAAAAATAACACCGCATAAATTAAGGAGTACATACGGCACGACACTGTATCAGGAAACGGGTGATATCTATCTGGTTGCCGATGTACTGGGCCATAAAGATGTCAATACCACAAAAAAACATTACGCCGCAATTGAAGATGCTAACCGAAGAAAAGCTGCTAAGGTTGTTAGATTAAGGGAAAAGTAATGACTGTTTTCTTTTGTGAGACGTAATACTGGACAGTACGCATTTTTATTTCCATCTTATCAGGATACTCTTCCTGTAATCTTGCATAGACACGCTTTGCAGTATGACGCTGCTTACGTGGAATACTCAAATCTTCTATGAGCCATTGGTCAATGATCGGCTTCAGGGGATCTAGCAGAGAGGGTAAATCCTTCGGTGGATGAAGAAGTTCATTAAAATCCTCCATATCCAGGTATTTACGGACAGTTTCATAATGATAACCTGTCCGGCGCATGATTTCCCGAACAGAAACATCTTCATTTTCATACATGCGTCTGATATACTTGATATCGTCCATTGATAACATCCTTTCTGTACCTTCCTTAAGTTCTCGTCAAACTCAAGGATAACGGTTCTTTAGGGGTGTTACAATGGATATTTTGTTTTACAAGGTGTTACACTTTTCGATTGCACTTTGTTACAGTATAATTATGCATTAAACAGCCTGATATTTTCTTTACGGTAAGAATCGCCATTCATATTTAGCACATGTGAGCGAAAGGTTATCCGATCCACCAGTGCTGAAGTCCACCAATAATAGCATCTTGTGCATGATGGAAAGTATCTGGATTTATGTTTGGAGCAAGCCTATCAATTCGGTATCTCATGTTATAGAACCTGAAATGGGAGAAATCTGCCCAAAACCATACAAGCGTAAAATACTATATCAGAGGGTTTAAACTTAAGGACCACATTGAACACCACTTCAATATGATCCTATAAAAACTTTATTTAATCTCCTCAGCACTTCCACTTATAACATCTACGTTGAATTCCTTAAAGAGATCTGAACTACTGGCACTTTCTTTAAATATACTAACTTTATATTTATTTTCTTTATCTGGACCTGAGCAATCAAAGGAAATTTCACCTATATCTGATTTGTAAATCATAACTCCATTTTCAGCTTTAAAGTCTTCAACTGCATTATATTTTTTACCTACAATATCAATTGCCTTTTGAATTAAATCTGTTGTTCCATTAGACTTTGTTAAAGTTACAACCAGCTCACCCTTTATATAGTTATTTTCTTTATCTAATGTTGTTTTATATATAGTAAGTTTATTACCAATAATCTCGTAAAGATATCTCATAGTCTCTTTTCCATTTTTATCATTTACTATTATATAATTATATACTTCTTTCGAAGGTGATGAATTCGATAAAAGCTTTTCTATGAATGAAACTGAGAACTTAAATGTTTCATTTGGCCATGCAGCAATACCTCCATCTTTAAAAACATATTCTTTCTCTTGATCATCCTTATAAGTTCCTACTAATTGAAGCATTTGTACATATTGTTTCATCTCATCAGTGGCCTTAACATACTTAACATTTGTATCACAATCAGAAGTAATATTTATACTTTTAAAATCATCGCTTATATTAAATGTAAAGCCAATATTATTCTGATCGTCTCCATTATGAGTTGTAATTAAATATGAATTATTATTTCCAAGATACTGTATACTACTTACTTTGTATGAGAGAGCTGTATCTGGGAAAATGTCTACTAGTGTATAATCATTTCCCTCTTTCTCAATCATTATCGAACGCTGCACACCATTTTCTTTAATGGAATTTTCATCATTTAAATTATACCATTCACCTTGCAATTTATCTAATAATTCAGTCATTGTCAAAACAGTTGAACTCTTAGTTTGTGTAGTAGAATTGTTTTCGTTAGTACTTACCTGAGCAGTAGAATTGTTTTCGTTAGTACTTGCCTGTGCAGTAGTTTCAACTGGTAAGCTTGTGTTTTTTGTATTATTTTCCACACTTTGACTTTTATTACACCCTCCTAAAATAGCTGTCAAACTTAAAAGTAAAGCTATTGTTATTACTCTTCTTTTCATGATAATATTAATTCCTTTCATATTTATAAAAACAACTTGAAATCACTTTGTAATATTATTATACATAATTTTCTAAACTTATTAATTACATTTAGGATACTTTATGGTTACAATTAGGTAACAAAATGCTTATTTTCTGTTATTCACAAAAAATATAATAAACCAGTATGCTAGCCTATTATTTTCTTTCACCTATTTCATTTATCCTCAATTTAATTGTTACATTAGTTCCTTTATTTAACTCACTTTTTAGCTCTAAGCTGCCCCCATGTAATTTTATAATTTTATCACAAACAGCTAAACCTATGCCACTACCGGATTTTTTTGAATTACCTTTAAAAAACTTATCCTTAATTTTCGGAAGATCTTCTTTCGCTATTCCATAGCCATTATCTATTATTTTAATAATCAGCTCATTTTCTAAAGTAGAAACATTTATTAGTATATTTGAATCTTTCGGTGAAAACTTCATAGCATTATCTAAAATATTAATAATTACTTGTTTAAATCTATTTCTGTCTACTGAAATCTCTGGGATATTTTCTGTGAATTTTGACTGAAGAGAAATTCTTTCTTTTTTTGCCCTTCCATCATATAATCTTAATATTTCTTCTATTTCTTCTTTTATATCAGTTTCTTCCATATTCAAAACAAGCTTATTGCCTTCTAATTTTGAAAAGTCTAAAAGTTCATCTACCATATTTTTTAGTCTATCCGTTTCTCTTAATATTACTTTTAACCCTTTTTCAATTTCTTCTTTATCTTCAAAACTTCCGGTAAGAATTGTTTCTCCCCACCCTTTTATAGCTGTAAGCGGAGTCCTTAATTCATGGGAAACAGAAGATATAAAATCATTTTTCGTCTCCTCTGCTTTCAAAATTTCTGAAGCCATATAATTTAAAGTATCTGAAAGTTCTCCAATTTCATCATTATAATGTTTGTTTATCCTTTCATTAAATTGCCCTTTTGACATCTTACGTGCTATATCATTAACTTCTTTTACAGGTTCAATAATTGTTTTACTTAAAATAGTGCTTGATATAAAAATACAAATTAAAATTACAATTAATAAAGTCACTGATAAAAATAAATACTTTAAAATAAGGTTATTCACATCTTCTAAAGATGTAACAACTCTAATAACTGCTATTGTATTGGAATCTAAATCCTTAATTGCACTTGAAGCAGACATAACTTTTTCATCCGTACCAATGTTATTACCTGTCCAAGTTGATACTTCACCTTTAAGT
The DNA here is from genome assembly GCA_023398375.1 of Bacillota bacterium. Lineage (GTDB taxonomy): Bacteria > Bacillota > Clostridia > Lachnospirales > Lachnospiraceae > SZUA-378. The sequence goes on from JAEWSH010000072.1 coordinate 272,136, forward strand.
GCTTTCTGAAAATCATTCGTTTGTATTTTTTCAGCCGATACTATTCCACTGCTTAAAAGAACATTGCCTTTTTTATCTATAATTTGAATTTCTATATTTTGCTGTTCAGTATTATTTTCAACAAGTGGTGCTAATGAGTCACTAAGATTAGCATAATTTTTGTTTAAATATTGATTATAAAATATAGCTGAAGATTGAGCTTTTTCATTAAGACTTTGTTCTACTGATTTATAATAATAATTTTTTATAGATATCATAAAAATTAATTCAACAGAAAAAAGTACTAAGCAAACACCGATTAAGTAATTTAAAAATAATCTCTTTTTAATTCCTTTCATCTTTACTTATCCTTTCCCCACTTATAACCAAAGCCCCTTACTGTATTGATATATTCCGGTGAAGAAGAATCATTTTCTACTTTTTGCCTTACTCTTCTCATATTTACATCTACAACTTTTATATTACCAAAATAGTCGCTGCCCCAAACACTATCTAGAATTTCATTTCTGCTTAAGACTTTCCCTTCATTTTTCAAAAAAAGTTCTATCAATAAAAATTCTGTTTGTGTAAGCTCAATTTCTTTATCTTCTTTGAAAAATCTTCTAGTCTCCAAATCTAGTTTAAATATTCCCGAAGTTAATATCTTTTTATTTTCTATATTGTTTTCATTATTTATTCTTCTTAAAATAGCATCTATCCTAGCAATTAACTCCATTGGACTAAACGGCTTAACAATATAATCATCTGCTCCATAGCTGAGCCCTGTTACTTTATCAATTTCTTGACTTTTAGCTGTAAGCATTATGATTCCGATTGAAAAATTATTTTCCCTAGTCTTTTTTAAAACTTTATAACCATCAATTCCCGGAAGCATAATATCTAAAAGCATAATGTCTAAATTTTTTTCACTATGTATAATGGCTAGTGCCTCTTCTCCACTTTCAGCTTCAACTACTTCAAATCCTGCTCTTTTTAAATTAATTACTATGAAGTCTCTTATATCTTCTTCATCCTCTACAATTAATACACGTTTCATAATCTACTCCTTTTTTAAAATTTCCTTTAGTTTTCTATAATCTGCAGCTTATTATCTTTTACCATAATCTCTTTAGAAAAACTTTCTGATTTTACACAAATTGCTTTAGAGCTTTTATTAACTTCCTGTACAACTATAGAACATCCTTCAAAACCAAGAAAATCAGCCTCATCTTTTTCACCTAATCCTTGCTTATCATCCTTGTATAATGTACATTTTTCATCATTAAAAACTATCAATTCCATTGTTCCATCCATATCTAAATCCTCTAAAATGAAATTGGAACAAGGTGCTGAAAATATTTTTTTGAAATCACTTTCATTCTCTTTGTAAATACCAATATTCTCAATAGAACTCCCTTCCATCTTATAGTCTAGAATAATTTCATTTTTCCTGTCCCCGTCAACATCTTTAAAAGTTACCGAATCAATGGAATTACCGTATTCACTTATATATGCTTTATTAGTCCACTTATCTTTTATTTGTTTTAATATAAGAAATCCTATTTTAGAATCATATGATTGCTTTCCTTCTTCTTTAAAAAAAATAATTGCTTCGTCTTTTTTATCAACATCAATATCTATATATTCAATTGATTTTTGATTTTCACCATAAGAGGGGATAATTAATCTTGCGTCTTTAGGTATGAATTTAAACATAATTTCTGAAATTTGTGACTGTGAAGCTGATAACTTTGGAGGTTTCATAAGACTATCTAATTCATCTTTGTTAGAACATCCTGATGCAAATAATAAAAACATAAATATAATTATAACAACTTTAAATTTCATATAAAGTCCCCCTAAAATATCATTTATATCAAAGTTTTATCCATTTTTTTATAGTTATTAACTTTATAACTAATAAAATTATAATCATATTTTAATGTCATATTGGGTTATGTCCAAGATTTATGTAAAATACTCCAATAATACATTATTCACCAATTGAACCTATGAAAATAATGAATCAATAGCCTTTTGTTTATCATCTTCAGCCGCCTTCCCATACCTACTTATCATACTTACAGAACTATGACCAGTAAGAAATTGTATCAAAGAAATATGGTTAAAATAAGTGTACTAGCCATTGCTTCGCTTATCCGCATTTGGGTTTATTGGGCATATGCGATTTGATTCTTTTTACGATCTACATGATCAAAAATACCCTTGCTAGTAGTTCAATAGATTTGCTCCTTGTTCTGCTATAAATACTAGCCATTCTGTCTGAACCTCTTGCTTTTATATATGCAGTAGCAATATCAGATAATTCTATGCCTTCTATTAAATGCATCTAATAGGTGAATATACCCAGGATTTCCATTCAAAACTTTTATAGAAAGTTCGCCGTCCTACCTCTGAGTCACACGAATGCTCCGTATGAACATGTAAATCCCTCATATATACACCCTCTTTCCTATAATCTTTTTGAAAAGTTATTTTTATTAATTATACATAAGAATACCGTATATTTCATCCACATTTTTCAAAAAGAACCAGCTGAGCTTATATTAACTGACTCTTTCACTAACTAATTAATCACATTCATCGCATCAATATACCCCTGCAACCCATCAGCTTCATTGCATATGACACATAATTTGCAGGCTCTTCTCTTGCTAATCTCACAAGATAACCTTCATCTTCTGGCTCATCAAATACGACCTGTGCATTTGCCTTGGCACATTCAATTACCAGTTCATTATCAACTCTAACTTTTATAACTACTGCATCGACATCAGAATCATAAAAATACAAATTATATTCCATCCATTCCACCTCCAGTCTTGTACATCCATTATTCTCGGAGTGGTCTTATTTTTCTTGCCATAGGGTACATCCTTTCTTATATAACTGCATTTTGACAACCTTGAAGGGCATCTTGGGTAGATATCGTTGCTTTATTAAAACTGTAAAGCTATAATTTGTATGGGATAGGAAAGAAGGTGAAGTGTTTGAAATTAACGATACATAAAGATCCCAAAGCTTCTGAAACGGAAATTACAATAACTTGTCCTGAAGTCGATGAACGACTTGAACAGCTTATAAAACACATCAAGCAATATTCTTATACATTTCGTGCTAAATTAGACAGCGAGATGTGCTTAATTACAGCGGAGAAAATATATTATATTGATTCCATTGATAGTAAAACTTTTTTATATTCTGCACAAAATGTATACATTAGTTCAGAGAGTTTGTCAGAATTAGAAAACAAACTGGTCGATTCCACCTTTATAAGAATTAGCAAAAACTGCATTTTAAACATTTCTTATTTAGAATCTGTACATCCGTTGTGCAATCACAGGCTTGAAGCACTTCTCTTAAATGGTGAAAAATTAATTATAACTCGGCATTATATTCAAAACTTAAAAGAAAAAATTAAAGGTTAGGAGGAAGTCAATATGAATAAGCCGTGGAATACTCTTGTATTTAGAGCAACGTTATCTTTTACGTTAGCCGTTATTTTTTTAGCACTTTATAATCTGGCGACTGGTCAGCAACAAGGTGACTATTTATTGCTGCTAGAGATATTGGGGCTTACAATGTGTTTAGAATTCATCGATTATGCTGTGGGTTATATACCATTTCACTCCAGGATCATTTACCTATGTGCAGAATTTACACTTATGTATATTTGCTTTCTGCTCTTCTCACTTATAGGACATTGGTTTGGTTTTACTTTTGTAAATTTAATCATATTTTCAAGCTTGTTTCTGGTAATATTTTCATTCCAGCATATATACGATCATTTCCTATTAAAAACAGAAGCTATCGAAATAAATAATTATCTTTTAAAGAAAAAAATGTAGAGAAGGAGGCATTTCTTATGTATTTCTTTGGTAATACATACTTTCAAGATTTCATATCAAAAAATGTGTTTCAAATCGTTTTCATGGCGGTGATGATAACAGAATTAACCATTCTAATTTTTACCACATGGAATAATCATAAAAACTCAGAAAAGAAGACTATGAGTGACCGTGGTTCCATGCTGTTTATTATGATAGGCTTCTGGTTTTCAATATTAATAAATCCAATCTGTGTTAATATGTCTACATTTATGCTACCTGTGTATTTCTTTTGGATCGGAGTTGTACTTACGATACTAGGGATATTCACTCGGATATATTCTGTGTGGACATTGAGAAAATTCTTTACTTTAAACGTTCAGGTTGCTACAGAACAGAATATAGTAAAAACCGGGCCGTATAAATATATACGTCATCCTGCCTATACTGGAAGCATCATAACACTTTTTGGGATTGCTGTTTCATTCCGGTCACCGCTTGGTATTATTGCAACTGTAATTATTATTGCAGTTGTATACGGCTATCGAATTAAAGTGGAAGAAAAAGCTTTGGAAACAAACTTCGGTTCCTCTTATGAAGATTATGAAAGACACACTTGGAGACTATTTCCTCGCATTTGGTAAGTAAAAATAATTTATGCAGAGCAACAGGTAAATCAAATGCGGCCGATATTATGTGATACCAGATACAGCGGGAAATAGATTTAGGCGAACATCATTTTACTGATCCGGACACAGCCGCCAGCTTCTGCATATATGGTCAACTAGGTATTTTACTACGTGATGATCTTTCCGGGGAAGAAAGGCTTAACCGAATACGAACATTTCTTTTACAACTGTTTGAACTGTAAAAAAATCCCTGTCCTTTTAGGTCAGGGATAAAAAATTACATAATATTGAATGATATTCATTCATAATACGAAAGGTGACTTATATCAACTCACGAATTGATTTTGTAAACGAAAAATAACAATCTGTGCCTGACAATATGAAGGATTCATATTATTTCCTACCAATATAATATAGCGACTTATATTTTTAGAAAGTTGGGGTACTATTTCCAGTACTTGATTGTACTGCATCACCGCAAAGATCAAATCAAACTTGTCATTTGGCTGCAGTTTATCAACAGTTCCATAATGCAGTATATTTAGCTTTACTTGAAAACTGGTATTATCTGTTTTGAATATCAACTATGTTTTTCATGCTCGTTGGTAAATCTCGTAATTCTGTAACAAAAAATCTTGGAAATACTACATACTGTTCCAGATTCTCTATTGTCAACCAAACCAAGGATTCCTCTACTCCATTCTCTGTTATAGAATTGCATATGATATTTTGAATATTCTCCTGCACCTTCATCACATAATAAACTGATATTTCATGAAAATGTTCTTTGCTATCTCTTTCATCAAAAAACTGTTCATGAAAAAATACCATTCTATCAATTTCCATATCTATACCTAATTCTTCCTTCACTTCTCTTTTAACAGCCTCTTCGCAGGTTTCGTTATAGTGAACTCTGCCACCAACGCTATAGTAATATGTTGAATTAGCATTTCTAACGACAAGAACTTTTCCATCCTTTATTATAATTGCCCCAACTCTATAATTAAATCTTCCCTCTGTCGTATTAAATGTCAAATCCATGCTCACTTACCTCCTGTAAATTCCTATCTATATGGTCTTTTCATAAGCGCTTAAAAAAACAGTGCCTTTAAAAATAAATCATGATCAGTTATAATAACCGACCCCGAGCGTTATTGTTTACATTACTTATGATATTAAAAAGTTCAAAACAGATTAAATTAACAAAACAAACCAATATGATGATTTCATATGTAAGTTGAATCTTCTTCATTATAATTTCCTTCACATATTGATTCTTTCACAATTGGAATATAGATATCTATAACCGATGATGGTGAATCCCAATAAAACCGTTTATCATATCTTTCGTAATGAAAGAATTTTTCATTTTTTACCTCAAACTTGCTGCTTGTCAAAATCCTTTTATAAATTATATTAATAGTATCACTAATCGTTTCCATATTTCCAACATGCTGGCAAATCAGATATGTACTTCTAGGGATCTCCTTTACAATAAATTGCTTTGGTAATTTGACCTGCTCGGGAATGGAACAATAATAGAAGAACTTTCCATCTTTTTTGTAGGTGAATGCATATTTTTTCCAATCTCCCAACTGATGTAAACCATACTCGTTTAGATACTTATTAAATTGTATCCAGAGTTCTCGGCAGATAGGAACATTTCTATTTTGCCATTTCGTAATTTCAGTTTCTAATCCGCATACGGAAAAACTTCTTACTTCCCGTATTTTATATTCCATTTATGTATTCTCTCTTTCTATCTTATTTTTTGAATCTAGGACTGATTGATCCAGTAATGGTTTCTTCATGAGTCTTAGTGAACGTTTCGCTTCTTCTACAAATAATTGTTCCCTATTTTCTTCAATTACCGATTTTAAGAACTGTACAGTTTTTATCCAAGGGAACCCTGATAAACATTGAATTCCTTTCCAGTAAATGACTTCCTCATCTTTGTATTTTTCAAGTGTTTTGAGTATTATGTCAGCATATTCTGATTTTGCCACTTGTAAATTGTAGAAAGCCATATAACCAATGGAATCAAATATCTCGGATATTTTTTCTTTGTCTTCACTTTCTAGAACTTCCAACATGACTGGCATAACACATGTGTTCATACGTCCTAGACTTCGAGTCATAAAATCACGTGCCAGAGGAAAATTTTTCTTTTTGGATGGTCTTTCTGGTAAAACCTTATGCTGGTTATTTCCTATTTTTCCAATAAACTTTATCATTTCCTTTGCTGTCAATTCCCCTCCTTTCGCAAGGGCCGCTGCCATTTCTATCCTAACATACAGCTTTTTCTCTTGTATGATTTTATCAAGTATAATTTTGAACAGTTCAGCGTCATTCATATCAAACTTAAAAGAAAGCATTTTAGCTGCAGCGGAACGCACATATGCTTCTTTGTCCTGTAATAGTTCAATTAATTCCTCTTTACTTTTCGGGCGGTATTCACTAATATCAAAATCATCTATATATCCTCTTTTTCTCAATTCCTCAGTATTACTTTTCATGTTATACCCTCTAAATTTACCTTTCTAGTTTACTATGAGATAATAATATCAAATATAGCCCCTAAAAGTTATGGAACCAATTTAACCGAACAGGAGCATCAATATTGCCATAAACATTATAGACAGAGAATAAATTTCACTAGTGAAGTTTCAAGATGATTATGACACATTAAAAATAAAAAATTTACATATTTCTAATAAATTAAGCAAAGAATAATTGATGCATACTCGAAAAAAAATAGAAAGGAGCACTATTATGGTACAGTTATCAGAAAAAGAACTTTCCTGTTTAAATGATGCATTATCCGAAGAAGATCTACTCGTTAAAAAATTTCAGAAACTAGCGAATGAAGCAAGCGACTCTGAAATCAAATCAAAGTTTACAGAAATTGCAGCTAAGCACCAAGGTCATTTCAACGAACTATATGCGCACTTAATATAATAGGAGGTAATTTATGAACCAAACATTTTCAGAAAAAGAAATATTAGCAGATGCACTCTCATCTGAAAAAGGAGCTACAAACAATTTTAATACGTTTGCAAATGAATGTGTCCATTCTGATATAAGAAATACCGTTATGCATGTTCTAAATCAGGAACATGCCATTCAGCAGGATGTATTTAATATGATGCATGAAAAAGGTTATTATCCTACACCAGATGCAGAGACGAAAAAAATTTCTGAAGCAAAACAGAAATTTCAAGCCAGTGCATCAAGTGAAATATAAAAATCAAAATAAACAAATAACCATTTTTGTGTCATGGTATAAAAAAATGGTTATTATTACATATAAATATAAATTATTGTCTATTCTGCTGATTCAATGAACCGGTCAAAATGTTCTCTTCTCATATATTTTTTTAAAATAGGAACTGCCTATTCATATTCATTTCTTGTAGAATTATATACATCTTTTTTTAATGGAATAAATCCCATTTCTAAATACAATCCTATCGCTTTATAACTCCATGTCTGGGTATCCAGCCACACTTCTTTGTCCCGTTCAAGTTCATAAAATGATTGTAGCATTTTTATAGCAGCCAATTTCCCTAATCCATTACCCTGAAACTCTGGTCTGCATCCCAAAGCATGGACAACAGGTATATTTCCTTTCGAAGTCTGTTCCCACCATGCAGTCGCAGTTGCTGCTATCATTCCATTCGGACTTACAACAAACCATTGACGCTTACATAATTCATCAATATTTGACAAATATCCTTTATGACAATCCAAAGCTTGTTGCATATTATCAAATTCTAATACAAGCGTTTCTATCTCTGCCCATCCGATTTCATCACCAGGCCTAAAAGTTCTGACCGTGAAACCTTCTGGTATATCGATTTGTTTTGGTACTTTTTTATATGGTCTTTTCATAATAATTGTATGAAAAGGAACTGATTTATCTAGCATCAAATATTTCCTCCAGCGTATAAAAGTTTTTCATATTCCTTCATTCTGTTAATTACTATTCTACATGAGGTGGTATCTCGTCAAAAGATTTTCGTAATACATACTTATAGTACACCAACTCTTTATGCTCCTGTTCCGCTGAATACAGATATATTCAAAGATATGCTGGCTGAACACCGGAGACAAACCGATTTTTAATAGGACCTCAGCTAATTCTGTAATCTGATTTTTTTCTTTCAGCGGTTGGGCATCGGAAATAGCCACAATTCCGATTTTATCACCATATCTCAATATTCCGGCATCCTTTTTTTGTTTGGTCTTCGTTTGATCCGTAACAGCTTTTCCATATCTGGAAATAGCGATGTATCAGTTAGTTCAAACATCATCCACTTTCCATCATGGTAGGTCGTAGATTCATCATAAATTCTTTGTACCTCTTTTGAGTAATCATTTCTTTTTGATTCAAATTTTGCTCTTTCCTCTTTACCAAAGATAATCATAAAGCCAAACACATTTTCTTTTGCATAGAAAGCACATAAGGATTTGCCCCCCCTGCGGTATTTATATTCATAGGTCCATTTTTTTCCGCCGCTGTTCCAAAGACGTTCCATATCATATTTCGATTCTATCAAATCAGTCAACTTCATCCATACATCAAATAACGGTTGTCCAATTAACGCGATCATTTCTTCGTTTGATGGTATTTTTTCCAGCATGAATCATTACCCCCATATATTTACTTCATATTTTTTGTTGCTTTTTGTTGCTTACATTCGCTGCATCTGGATTCGTGCAGGCTGATGATACCTCCACAGGAGGAGCATGTCCATTCTTCCCTATCGGATGTCAGAAATGCGACCAGCCCAAATTCTTTTACGGACAAACCATTTTTGATGAGACTTGCCTGATACCGTTTGTTGTAGCTCTTCTCAAGATTCTTAATAAGCATGCATGGAAAATCCACACACTCAAAACAGTATGTAAGTTCTTTTTTATTCACGCAATCCTTGATCTTGCATTTTCGGCAATGCTCTGTCTTGCCCAGATCACCGGCAAGACAACCAATGCACGGCTTTTTGGAATTACAATGCTTATAGCACACCATACAGTTAATTCCGCAGGGGGCAAACATAATGTTATCTATAATCGTAGGCATCTTCATGCAGTCGTTTTCCCCTTCAATCCTTTATTTAATAACTATTATAACATACATAATATGACAACAGGTTGTCAGGTTATATCTATAAAAAAATATTTAATAGTTCACACCTTAGTTCTTTTCGCTAAATAGTTTGTATCAATTGATTTTCGAAATACATAAAAACGATCGTATAGAAACTCTAAGACAAAATTACCCCCCATAATCAGTAAAGTTACTAAATATTCATTCCATAATACTTCATCTGCCAGATAATGTCCAAGCATAGTCGATGCTGGAATAAAAATTACATAAAACAGAAATACCTTTATCATGGCAATGGAGATATTATTGGCAGATTGAAAGGTATATCTGCGATTTAATGTAAAATTCCATAAGACCGATAACGTTACTGCTATTCCATAACACGGCCAGTATTTCCAATTTGTAAGTTCATTTAAAATTGAAAATACTGCCATTTCTATGATTCCTGCTGATATTGAAAACAATCCGAATTTAATTCCCCTAAGCATTTCTTTTTTAATGGTACTACTCTTCTTTTTTTCCATCGCTATCCCCGCCTCTCTATTCTATCTATTTTCTAATTCTCCATTTTTGAATACCCTTCAAGATCCTTCGTTAATTTGCAAATAACCATGCAATATTAAAATTGATACACAACAGAGTTTGATGAGCAACTGTATGAAGCCGCTGGTACTTAGCATGTATTTTATGCTCTTATGTACCATTGCGTGCTGAATCCAAGCGGGAGCGTGTTGCAAATGAACTATGTTGTGCATCAATTTTGTAGTAATGTAAATTGTGCAAATTGAACTCAAATATCTAAACAAGCTTTTGACATTTCAAATCCTATGATAAAAAAACAGAAAGCCACCTTTTGAGTGACTTCCCTGTCATAGATTAAAATATTTTATTTTAAGAACATTCGAAGAATTCGGCTTTTACCGGAGGTATAAGGCCGATATCTGATGGGAATATCTATCCAGGTTCCCTGTTTCACGATGCTCCGCTCATGCGTAAAGGTATCAAAGCTTTTTTTCCCATGGTAATTCCCCATACCAGATTCCCCGACACCTCCAAATCCAAGATGAGAATTGGCCAGATGGATAATGGTATCATTCATGCATCCACCGCCGAAGGTACAACGATCCAAGACCTGTTTTTCTACTTCTTTGTCTTTGGTAAAAAGGTAGAGCGCCAGTGGTTTTGGTTTGCCGATTATGTAGCGAATGCACTCTGAAAGCTCTGTATACGATATCATGGGAAGAATCGGACCAAATATTTCTTCCTGCATGATCGGAGAATCAAATGCTACATGATCTAATAACGCAGGTGCTATAAAACGATGTTTGGAATCGATCTCGCCTCCCAGAACCACTTCTCCGCTTTTTAGCAATCCACATACCCTTTCGAAATGCTTTTCGTTTATAATGACATTCATATCAGACATCTTACCATCAGGGAAAAACTCGTGTATTGCTGCCCGATATTCTTTCACAAAGACCTCTTTGCAATCAGCATGGATAAGAAGATAATCAGGTTCAACACAGGTCTGTCCGGCATTCAGAACCTTACCGAAAGCGATTCTTCTTGCAGCTATTTTTAAGTTGGCGTCTTTATGAACAATGACAGGACTCTTCCCACCAAGTTCCAGTGTGACTGGCGTCAGATACTTTGCTGCACTCTCCATGACCAGCTTACCTACGGCTGGGCTTCCCGTAAAAAAGATGTAGTCAAACTTTTCTTTTAGTAACGCCGCATTCTGCTCCCTTCCACCCTCTATGACTGCAACATAGTGTTGCGGATAGATTTCTCCTAATAGCTGTGCCAATGCATGACTCGTAGCAGGCGCATAGTTGGAGGGCTTTACAAGGGCCGTACATCCGGCTGAAATAGAACCGATCAATGGGCTTAGGCACAATTGTATCGGATAATTCCAAGGGGACATAATCAATGCCACTCCATATGGTACCTTTGTAATATAGGATTTACCTGGAAATTGAGCCAACGGTGTCGGGACTCTTTTTTCACGTATCCATTTTGGCAGGTGCCTGATATGAAACCGCAGTTCCTCCAGAACAATTCCGATTTCCGTCATATAGACTTCATAGCCTGATTTGTTCATATCCTGTTTCATAGCATCCATAAGCACACGCTCTTTTGTCCGCAGAGCATGCTGTAATTTCTTTAGCATAGAAATTCGAAACTCCAATTTTTTCGTTGTACCCTGTTCAAAAAATTCACGTTGTTTTTCTATTAATTCATGTGCTGTCATAATATATCCACCAACCTTAACTGACATTGTTCATCTCTTTGAAATATTTTTTATTCGCATAATATAACTTCTTAAATATTAGATAATTCTTTTGATAGAGAACAGCTGCTTTTTCATCAGGAGTAAAACTATACTGTACAGGCAGAAATGATTTCACACAATCCAGATTAGGAATCACTCCCAATCCTACACCAATGACTGCCGCCGCACCTACTGATCCAACATTTTGCGGGTTTTCCACAATATCTATCTGGTGCCCGGTAATGTCTGCTAACATCTGACCGGTCAGAGGCGAAAGTGCGCCGCCCCCGACAAAACGGATAGACTGTGAAGCTCTGACTTTCTTCTCCTGGCATTCCAGCATCCATCTCAAATGATAACAGACTCCTTCTAAAACAGCTCTGATCATTTCTGTTTTTCCAGTTTTAAGAGAAATATTAAAAAACATACCTGATGCGTACGGATCTTCAAATGGACATCTGTTTCCATGAAGCCATGGTGTGAAAATAACACCTCCTGATCCTGGCCCGATCTGATTGATCGTTGTCATTAAATATCCATAAAGATCGGAGTAGATCGCTTCCTGATTGCGGGGAATATTTTTTTGTTCCAGATAAATACCGATTTCATCTAAGGCCAGGTGATCCTTTACCCATTCCAAACACTTCCCTGCTGTTTCCATTTCAGCAAAATAGTTAAAACGTCCCTGCTGCGCTCCCACTATGGAAGCGATCATCCTGATAATATCAACCTTTTGTCTGCTAACCACAGTTGATACCCATCCTGAAGTTCCTGAATAAATATGGGTATCTCCGACCTCAACACAGCCGGCACCGACACCGATCAAAGCAGCGTCACCACCACCACCAAATACAGGCGTATCTTTCATAAGTCCTAATTCTTCTGAAGCCGTTCCATTAAGTATACCAACCTGGTCAAAGGCGTTCTTGACTTCGGGCAGATGTTCCATGCGAACCCCGTTCATTTTGCATAGCGTTTCGCTGAAGCCTTCTTTCCCCTTTCTGGTATCATATAATAGGGTTGCGAATGCAGAATCCTGTGTCATAATAAACTGGCCCGTACATCGATGGATCAAATACTCCTTTACATCCAGCCATTTATGTACCTTTTGAAAGAGTTCAGGTTCATTTTTTTCTACCCACTTATATTTCCATACCGGGTCTTTGGCACTCGTTGAAGCTGCTTTGGATAAAAGCAGGCTCATCGCTAGTTTTCTTGCGTTCACCCCAGCTATTTTCAAAATGCCTGCCATTCCTTCTTTCATTTCTTCTGTAGCGCGCTGATCCAAATAACTCATCGGTCGGCGAACAGGCACTCCTTCTTTGTCAACCAAGACCAATCCCTGCATTTGAGAGCAAAATGAAATACCTTTAATATCCGACGGTTTCACTGTTATGTTACAAAACAACTGTCTGGTGGTCATACACATGGCATCCCACCATTCCTCTTCGTTTTGTTCTACACCGCCAGGCTCGACCATATACAGCGAATATCCTTGATGTGCATTTGCGATTAATTTTATGTGCTTCTCAATTTCAAACAAGCACGTTTTTACCCCTGTTGTACCAATATCATATGCAATCACATAAGCCATATTGTTATCCTTCCCTTTTTTAATGCGAATCCTCCGTTTTCGAAAATGTAAATGCAGATTCAACAAATTTCAATAACTGCGTCACCATTTTTTCATTGTTGTCAAAAATATCTTCTCCGCAGTATACTTTTAGTCTCTCCTTATGGTAATCACAACAATACGAAAATTGCAGCATCATCAGCAGGTTGTCAAAGAAAAAAGCAAATAAACGTGGATCCATATCACTACGCAGATCACCGGACTTCACTGCTTTTTCAATAAATCCGACATAAGTTCTGGCAGAAATCCCTTCAATTTCTTTGGCCAGAAAAGAGGCGAACTTCTTACTGCTACCGGATGTGATTTCATAATACATATTGATATAATTGCTGTGTTCACAGGAATAATAAATTACCGCTCTGATTAGTTTTTCAGCACGTATCAGTATCTTATCATCACCTTCCACGACATCATGCAGTACCCCCTCAAGCACATCCAGACTTCTTCTTAAGCATGCAAGAAAAAAAGCATCTTTATCTTCATAGTATTTATAAAGAACTCCTACACTGATTCCTGCTTTTTTGGCGATTACATTAATATTTGCACGATTCAGACCCTTTGCAGCAAATTCTTCAATTCCTGTTTCCAGAATTTCTATCATTTTTTCATCGGTGAGCTTTTTTAGCATAGAGTCCCTCATTCTTATATCCTATTTTTTTTGTTTAGAATACTTTACGGTATATACAAAACGCTGCAAAAATGCATCCAGATATTCAAGATACAGTTTCCCATTTCGGGTTTCTGCATATCGATCCGCAATGCAGCCCTTTTTTAATATCATTTCTACCGCATATGCATCACTTTTTGTTTTTCCGGTGCAAAGAGCCCCATTCTCATATAGTAAAACCGCATTATTATGTTTCAGAACAGCAGTAATCTGCTTTCTGTTCTTTTTCCCATCTTTTATCACCGGAATGTTAACTCCGGCGATCTGCGCAAGATCATCAATGTATGGGGGCAGTTTTCTTCCAGTTCTGCTGGTCCGCAGGATATCCTCGTCTGTTGCATGCAGGATACAGGCCGTATCTGAGTTTTTGTAAATTGCTGCATGTAATACTGCAACAGCGGGTGCATTGGAAGGGATTGCCGGTAATGGATATTCTTTTATTGTTCCATCATATTCCAGCAAGAAAGAGTCTCCTAATTTAGTGCTTTTTCCAAAATCCTCAATCACAGGCAGATCATTTTGATCTGTTCCACAGGCTTTTAAAAATTTTGCGTCTGCCGCAAGCTCGAGCGTTTGTGCAATTTTAAATGCATGCGCAAAGTCTGTCCCAAGGCACATGGTTCCATGATGTTTCATCAACACTGCTTTACAGGATGGATTGCGAAGCAACGTTGACGCTACTGCACTCCTGAGTTTTTTGGTAGATGAAATTCCATAGGGCGCACAGGGAACAACGTTACCTAAAATATCTTGATATTGGTTATGTACAATATTCAGGTCTTCTCCATCAATACTGATGGCGGATGCTTTTTCCTGATGGGTATGAATCACAAAATTTACATCAGGACGCAGTCTGTAAGCATCGGCATGGATTCCCTTTTCACTGGATGGTTTCACATTTCCTTCATAACTGCAATCTGCAATCGATACAACAACGATTTGCTCCTCTGTCAGAGTTTCATAAGCCAGACCGCTTGGGGTGATAACAAACTGTGTATCTGAAATTCTTGCACTGATATTTCCCCATGTTCTTGCGATCAATCCACTTTCTACTAATCTTTTACCTGCTTTTATCACAAGGTCTTTTGCTTCTTTTATTTCGTATGCCATGCCATCCTCTCTTTTCTATAGATTTGCATTGATAGGTCCACATTTAGACAAAACATGATCAAATCTCACTAATACGTCATCAATTATTTCTTCTGTATAGGCAGCACTGGTATATAATCTGGAACCTGCAAGCGTTACGATTCCTTCTGCCATATAAGCGGCGCCCATATGCTCCATCTCCTTTTGACGGACTCCTGTTTCTTTCAGGACACCAGGAATCTGCCATGGTTTTTTCCAGTTCACACTAAAATGCATGGTACCTGCATTGTCCAGATGACAAATTGACCCCTGATTAAAAGCAACAAATGGAAGATTGTATTTATGAATGATGGATTCCAATCCTTTTGTCAGTCTGTCTCCCATTCTTCCTGCCTGTTCGCATGCATTGGTCCTTTCAATTTCGCTGATTGCAAAGTATCCTGCTACACATGATATTGGCGTCGCTGCCATCGTTCCACCACACATTGCTTTTGCTACTTTTTTGCCTGATGAATCCAACCCGGCTCCCAAATGGGCCATACAATCTCTATGTCCGCCAACACCGCCTGCTCCCGGATAGCCGCCTGCAATTACTTTTCCAAAAATTGTCAGGTCAGGATCTACGCCAAAGTAACCCTGCGCGCCGGAAATCCCTATTCTAAAACCAGTCACTACCTCGTCAAAGATCAAAAGTGCTCCATATTGATGAGCGAGTCTTTCAGCACCCTGTATAAATTCTTTCGATACAGGTCTCGTTCCGCTTTCCGGTCCCATCGGCTCAATATACACGGCAGCTGTTCCACCATGGAACTGATTTCTCCAGAGTTTTCTTTCTAAGTCTTTCAGATCATTTGGGAAAAATTCATTGGTATGTTTGAATACAAAATTTGGAACCCCTTTTGACATAAGACCTTTCGTTCCGGGAACTCGTATTCCATAAGCAAGCTGATCGGACCAGCCATGATATGCACCACCCATTTTTAACAGATTCTTCTTTCCTGTTTTTAATCGTGCTATTCTTGCGGCGCACATGCAAGCTTCTGTTCCCGACCCTAACATTCGGAACATATCAACGGATGGTACCAGATCGGCTATCTTCTTAGCCAATTTATATTCATATTCATGAAAAAGACCCGTTGACGGACCACAGGTATTGAGCAATTCAATCACTTGTTCTCTTACTGCGGGTGGATTACTGCCAAGTACCGTAGGGCCTCCAGCCTGAAGAAGATCATAGTACCAGTTGCCATCCACATCATACAATTTTGCCCCTTCTGCTTTCGTAATAACTAACGGAAATGGATAATTAAATGCCAGATTATGCTGCACTCCGCCTGGAATGACATTTTTTGCTTCCTGAATCATTTCCTTGGACTTCTTACATTTCTTTTCAAAGTGATTTTCAATATATTCCTCCAAAGATTCCTTTTTTATGGAATACACCTGTTTCTGAATCAACTCATCCAATTCCTTTGTGACTTCATCGGCGTCTAAATACGCAGCAATTGCAAATCCATTATATGCCATTTTTATCTGTCCCCTTTCTCGTGAGTGATTACTCACGTCTTGATTCTATCTTATAATTATCAGAAAATATTGTCAACAAAAAAACTTACATTTTAAAATAAAAATGCAAGTTTTCAGATTCCATACTATTCAATCTTTAAATTTGGAACGAAAAAAACTGCTGCAAGTCATTAAAAAAACAATTTGCAGCAGTTTTACGGCATTTATATGTGATTGATCAGACAGACAGACCTGCAGCCCACCTGGCAGCATTTTCGGAACTCTCCAATTTTCCCTTAGGTTCGACATAGTCTGTTTCTCCGATAAATTCATTTCCGGGAAGAGCTTCCTTTAGTTTCATAAAACACTTTTCAGCTCCGCCTCCTCCGTGACTCGCAAACAAAGCGATTCTTTTGCCCTGAATATTATATTGACTGATAAAACTTTTTATTGGTGGCGCAAATGATGCTGCCCATACAGGCGTACCAATTATTATTGTCTCATATTGGTCTAAATCGATGCGTTCGTTTGTCAGCTTTGGTTTCTCACCAAAAATAACGCTTTTTCCTCCCCAAAAGTACTTACGGAATCCTTCTGTTGGATATTTTTTGCTTGTTTCTAATTCAATAATATCGGTATTTATAGATTCTGCTATTTTTTCCGCAATGAATTTCGTGTTGCCCTCAAATGAAAAATACACTACTAAAGTTTTCATACTTGTTTCTCCTTTATAAATTATTTTATAAAATATTCATCGATGATTGACATATTCCAAAACTGATCGCTTTCTTGGGACATCCGTCAACGCATTCGAGACAGTTTATACATTCGGTCGAATCCATATTACCGGATTGCACCATATCTGCTATGTTCAGCCCCATCGGACAGTCCCTGCTGCATTTTCCACAGGAAATACAGACCATTGGGTCGGCTTTGAGCCTGAATCTCGGAATGTGAAAAAAGTCCGCGAGCTTTTCTCCTATTATCATAAACGGAGCCATCCAGCAGAGACTGTGGCACATGCCGCGTCTACCTGTCAGGAGCGTAAACAGATAGATAACAGACATGACAATTGCATATATGATAATATACAGCTTATCTACGTATACTAAATATAGAACATCTGCTTTGAGGGGACGGTTATGTATCCATAGAAACACGATGGACGAGAACCATACCGCCCAAATGATGTATTTTGAGAGGTTTTTTCCTCTACTGTTCCATTTGCGGTTATTGGCACCGGAAATATAGTCCTGCACTGCTCCGCCGGGGCAGAGCCATCCGCAAAAAAGGCGGCTGCAAATGATCGAAAACAGTAGGAGCAGTCCGAAAACCATAGCACTTCCGTTCAGTATGCCATTTACAGATGACAAAACAATAACAAATGGTGATAAAAAGAAAAATGTCAGCGGAAACATCAACGCAGAAAAAGCAAGCATACCTTTACGAACCCTTTGTCTCATTATAAATCATCTCCTTTCTCTGAAATAAGTTTCTTTGCCTCGACAGCCCAATCCCTCATTGCGGAATAAATATGAACACCGCAGAGTGCGGTCAACTGACTGTACATGCAGTTCGTACCCTGCTCTTTGAGCTGGTCAAAAAGCGCTATATAGCCGTTCATGTCTTTAACCAGCTTTTCATTTCTCCAGATAAAATCATCCAAATGCCCGATGAGCACCTCAGGTTCAGTATTTTCTCCAAAAGAAACCTTGAGAAGTATTTCGTACCTGAGCTTTTCAACCTCAGGTCTCTCGCATAACCAATCCGAAAGCTCTTTCCTGCCTGCGTCAGTGATACTGTATACAATCTGTTTACGCCCATTTACAAGCTCTGTATTGTCGTTGCTTACGGCAAGTCCCTCGGCAACTAGTGCCTTAAGTGTGGGGTATATCTGCCCGAAGCTCTCCTGCCAGAAATGGCTGTATTCATTTTCTATCCATTTTTTTATCGTATAACCGGTCTGCGGCATGCGCGAAAGCATTCCCAACATTACATATTTCGATTTTCCTGTGTTTTCTTTCATATGTACACCTTCCACTTTATCAATATATCACAAAGATATATCATAATGATATATTAGTCAAGGTATATTAGAATTTTTTTGTTTTTCACTGCAGTTCATCAATCGCTTTATCCAAAAAAATTTCACCATCCAAATGTTCTAATTCATGGCAGAAACATTTCGCCAGTTCATCTTCGCCACTCACAATGATTTCTTCTCCATTTTCATTCAATGCTTGTATCGTGACTTTTTGTGGTCGGATTGTTTTTACTAGTCTATTTGGGAAACTAAGACACCCCTCTATACATTCTTGAACACCACTACATCCAATTATTGTTGGATTTATAAGTTTAAGATAACAATCGCAATAATCAATTACGACCAGTCGTTTCAATATCCCAACTTGATTAGCAGCCAAAGCTGCTCCGTTCCTAGTGTCATGCAGCGTATCTAGCATATCATCAAGTATTTGTCTGATTTTATCATTGATAACGGTTACTTCTTTACACTTTTTGTGCAACACAATGTCATCATTATAACGAAGCTTTCTTATTGGCATTAATATCCCTCCTGCTGCTGTTAGCTCTTGATTTTCTTAGACTTTCATCAAATTGAAAGACCTCTTCTATGGAACAGTCAAATACTTTTGATATATCATATGCAAGCCAAATTGATGGCTCAAATTTCTCTGTTTCTATGGCATTAATTGCCTGTCTTGATGTTCCGACCATTTTTCCAAGTTGTTCTTGTGTAAGCCCCTTTTTTTCTCGAAGCTCCTTAATTCTATTTTTCATTTTATTCCAATCTGCATGCTTCGAACATGCTCTTATACAAGATGATTCAAACGTTGAACACGATTTTTGTTCAACATTTCTTTTTCCTTTGATGTTATAATTACATATATTGTAACATGTTGAATTGTAATGTCAACCTTACATTTTGCTTTGCCTTAATTTCATTTCACGTTTCATAGTATAATACTTTAGAACAAAAAATGTGCACAGATACAATAACGAGGTATTTCCTATAAAGATTCAAGTATCAAAAGCTTATCATAGCACTTAACTTCGTCAATTTGCACATATTCTTGAAATATCACAATTGATGCACAACATAGTTTGATGAGCAACTGTATGAAGCCGCTGGTACTTAGAACATGTATTTTATGTTCTTATGTACCATTGCGTGCTGAATCCAAGCGGGAGCGTGTTGCGAATGAACTATGTTGTGTATCAATTGTATAGTAACGTAGATTGTGCAAATTGACGAAGTTAAATATGCAAACAAGCTTTTGACACTTGAATCCAATAAAAGCAAAAAGAGAGAGACATTTTCATGCCTCTCTCTCCTTTATTTCATGACAAGTAAATTTACCTTCCAATTCATTTTGTTTTATAAAGATCTTTCTTCCAGTCAAACGGAATATTTTTTTGTTCTTCGTTCAGTTCCTCCAAGTATTAGGAGAAAATTTCAGGATTATTAATGCTGTGATTGGAAACAAGAAATAACAGTTGTTGCTGCAGCACCTCCGGTGATTACAAATCGTATAAATTGCAAGAAGTTCGTAACGGTAATCATCTTTGACTCACCGAATGGCAGACTTATAACTGTTCCTGTATCTTCAATCCAGTTTGTTCCATCAGGACTTAACTCTACGACCAATGTGATATCTTGAGTTGCGCCAGTACCTTCATTCTTAATAAACCAATTGTAGGATGATTCCAATGAAACATCCTGCGTGTCTGCATTTACAGTTTCTGCAATTCCAACGGCCTTTGACGTTAATGGAGTTACTGCACCAAAGGAATCTTCATTCGTAAATACCAACTGGTTTTCAACTTTACCGATGATATTGACACCTGCAGCTAAGCCTACTGTTGTTCCGGCTTCTAAACCTACTTCTAATGCTGTCGCACCGTTTACTACCTTTACATCGTTTGTTACGGTTCCTACTGTAGTAACCTCATCGATATCAGTACCGGCTGCTAGACCTACTGTTGTACCAGCAGCTAAACCTACTTCTAATGCTGTCGCACCGTTTACTACCTTTACATCATTTGTTACGGTACCTAACGTAGTAACCTCATCGATATCGGTACCGGCTGCTAGACCTACTGTTGTACCAGCAGCTAGACCTACTT
>JAEWSH010000119.1 GCA_023398375.1 Bacillota bacterium
AAAGCCCCGTATCACCTTTGGGCCCCTTGGGCATGGTGATATCCACGTCTGTACAGGATGTCATGAATGACACTATGACCATGCCGCACAGAACTGATGATTTGAATAAATTCATGTAATTGTTTAAGTTTAAATATATAAAAATAATAAATGTATCAAGATTTAAAACATAAACCGCTCAGCATAAACCTAACGATTTAATGTAATCTTTACATTTTATGATAGTAAAATTATGACTTATATTACCTTTCAAATTAATATTTGAACTCATTCTTTGTATAAGAATCAAAAAGTAATTCATTTTACATATGCGGATGAATATCCAGGAATCCTATAGTAAAAAGACTTGCTAATCTGTCTACACACAAAACCTAAAAAACATTCCACCCCGAATATGCAGGTAAATCGAGTCTGTATTGGATCACTCCATATTGAATATTTCATGACTCATTCGCATAATATCATTGAATTATAATTCCCATTTAATTTTCCACTCTCTCCCGTAGAGAGTGGAAAATTTTTCAAAATCTGCTCTGGAAAGCGGTTATAGATACTAAAAAGAAATAAAAGATGAAACATGTACAGATTTTATCATATAACTAACTGAAAATAAGATTACTAACATTATCATTAGGCAACAAAAACAGAAACAATGGAACTTTTTTATTTGAACGAGCACACGTCTTGTTATAATTACTCAAAATCTATGCAGGAGGGATTCCGGTATTATAAATTTGACGAAGGATTGAACCACGAGGAGGAATTGGTAAAAGATTGTATCCTGTTCGTACTCAAGGGAAGTCTGCAATTCTCCTGCAACGGTTTTCAGTTCACTGTTTCATCAGGAGAGATGGTCTTTTTTTGCCGTGACAGCCTGTTTAACACCCAATCACTGGAAAAATGTGAAGTCGTGGCTGCCCTGTTCGAGGGGGGAGTATGGCCCTGTCAAAGGGCCTCCTTTTCAGAGTTATACCACCTGAGGGAAATTGTCGAATATCGTATGGAACCTCTTGAAATCAGGGATCGGTTATGCAAATTTCTTGAACTACTGGTGTGTTATCTGGAAGATGGAGCGAACTGTATCCATTTTCACGAAATAAAACTCAAGGAACTTTTCTGGAACATTCGCTTTTACTATTCCAGACAGGAACTTGCGAATTTTTTCTATATGATTATAGGCCGTTCGCAAAACTTCAAAAACAAGGTCTTGAACAATTACAAAAGTTGCAGGACCGTAAAAGAACTCGCATCGGCCTGTGATATCTCCCTTTCCGCCTTCAAAAGACAGTTTTCCGCGGAGTTTGGAGAGGCTCCAGCCGAATGGATGCAGAAACAGTTGTTGGGAGAAATCAAATACAAACTTTCAGTTACAGACCTGCCGTTGGGAACCATTGCCAATGAACTGGAGTTTTCCTCTCTTGCACACTTCTCCAGATTTTGCAAAAGATGTCTGGGATGTTCTCCCAGAGAGTTAAGACAGCAGATAAAAGGCGGTTAAACAATCTCTGAATGAGGGAGATAAGAAATTGATAAATAATAGAGCCAAAACGGAAACAGCCAACAAAATTATTGTCTTTAAATTTGCAGCGTAATCCAAATAAAAAAAAAGATTATGCTATTTTTTAACACATGCTGTAAGTTTTTTTAATTTTCCACTCTCTACGGGAGAGAGTGAAGAAACAGGAACAAATATACGTATATTGTGATAATATACTATAATTAAAGTAAAAAAAATATCTTAGATAATAGAATTTAACTAATGTAGAAAAATATTATTATTCCATTAAATCATCTGTTTACCCAACAGATGCCGGTCCAAAACGTAGATACCATAACATGTAAATCCCTCTCGTAGCCATCTTTCAATTGAAGACGGTATAAGATAAATTAGCTAAATAAGGTGTTCCTTTTTTTCCTGTATAATCCCGCCACGTGCACCAAGGCGGGATTTACAGAAACATCCGGGAATGGTAAAATTATCGGTGGTAAAAGCCTCTTTGGGAGTGGTTAACCGCCGTCCATCGTCCAGACGGGAACTGAAGAATTTGAGCTGATATCTTTCGCGGTCGGGCCCGGTCAATCATCCACCGCTAAAATGAAGTCAGCCACTTGATTATTAACCGCATCCAGTGCGGAATGATCCAGTTCTTTCAGATAGATTCGGGTCGTTTTTTCCGACGTATGCCCCAGACACTCACCAATAACATGAACCGAGGCACCGTTCACCTTGGCTATCGTGGCCCATGAATGGCGGGCCGCGTGAAGTCTCAGCGGGAATTCCAAACCAATGACCCGGGAAATCTTTCCCAGGGAGTAACGAATCCTATGGTAGGCACTTCTATAACCGGCGTACGGATCCCGTTCTGCCGGAAACAACGGGAAGATGTATTCTCCCGGTACATTCTTGTATCTTTCCAGGATACGACTGATCTCCTTGTTTATACCTACCCGCATCAATTGATCGGTCTTGTGACGCCTGTAACAGATTTCACCCGGGAAAACATGCCTCTTTTTTAGCAATGCAATATCGACGAATGACATTCCACGCGTGTAAATGCTGAACATGAAAATGTCCCGGGCAAGAGATAATGGGCTGTCCTTTTCCAGTTCAATTGCGGATAGTGTTTTAATCACAACCGGATCAAGGGAGCGTTTGAGAGTTTTTTCCGTTTTAATGCTTATATCGCGAAATGGGCAAGGAAGTTCCAGGCCCATCTCCCGACATCCCTTCCTGAAAAGAGCCTTGATATTATGCAGATAAAAACCAATGGTGTTATCGCATATACCCGAAGCGAGTAGTTTCCCCTGGTAGTCGGAAATGATCCGGGAAGAGAGTTTTATGAAAGGAAAATCCTTTTTTCCCAGGTACTTCTGCATGGAACGCAGGCTGGAGGCGTATGCCCGGGCTGTTCCCTCATGACCGCTTTCACGAAGCTCTCGGATTTTCCGTGAAAAATAGAAATAAAAACCGGCTTCGCGGGTTAACACGCCGTAAGTCCTGAATACGTCCTCTATTTCGTATTCCCGGGATTTCTTCTCTATCATTGAAATACACTTTAACAGTACCCTTGAGATACTTTCGCACCTGTTGTTGATCCTCCGAATCGACTCCGGGGTGTTTTCCCCGCCGTCGATAACCCTCCCTTTTACGGGATCAAACAGGGTATCCGGGATGCTGAATCCTGTATAAACAACCTTTTTCCTTCGCTTGTGAAGAACCTGCACGACTAACGGGAATTTGCCGGACCGGTTGCTCCTTCCTTTTACCAATACTGTTTTAACTGTTGCCATAAGTTTTTTATTAGTTAGACATTTGACGCTTCCTTGTTTCCTGGAAAGGAAGCATAAACTTATATGCATCAAATCGGAAAAAGACCAAAAAAGTTCAGTAACCAAGCGGGAAAATTGCACGAAAGACGGGAAGTCGGTTCCAGACCCGTCGGTAAGGGAACGGTACGTCTTGTATGTATAGGATTTTTTTCAACTTGCCAAACATGAAAAATGGAACAGGGTGAGATGGTAAAGCATGTCCCAATACATCCCCAAGTAAACCACGGGGATTAAGCATGGCAGATGGGATTTTTTCGCTGCACAAGACAAAAAAGGCGGCCCCACCTGCCGCCTGTAGATTGATAAAGAGAGAATTCCATCCTACGCGAGATGATCAAAGCCATATGGATCCAGCTTCCACATCCCCCGCCTGGTAGGTATAGGAGATGAACTCCTCAAGCGCCTCCTTCCATGTAAGACTGAAGGTTTTCATGATGGAGTGTAGCGTGCGGTTGCTGTCTTCATCCAGGCTATCCTCCCCGATCAGGTTCACATCTGCCTCCGGGTCCACATCAACAAACTCCTCGCGGCTCCAAAACACCACTACCGGGATGCTCAGGTTAATATCCCATGTTCCACGCTGGATCAATACCCCGGAGGGCTTGTAGAACGGGTCAAAGCCGTTTGTCTGCGGGTTCTTTTTAGAATTGTAGCCGTGATACAGGCGGAGTTTCAGGTCAAACTCCTTGCGGTCCTTCAGGAACCGGATAACTCCTTTTAATCCTACCGGGTTAGTGCCTCCCGTAATTTCCGCCTCGTTGTCATGTTTGGTCTTGTCCCAGGGCGTGGTATCCACATAGAGATAATCCACCAGTGCCTCCGGATCATTGTCGTCAGTTTCCGGTTTCCCGTCAAAGGTAGGTCTCACGTTCTCCGGGGTGAAGAAATGCTGGTGGATATTCTCCTGCCCGTTCTCCACGAACTGGCCGTTCATTAACTCTCCTTTGGAATTGTAGTAATAGATAAACATCAGGTAAACCGGGGCCGGGGTAAAGTTGTTTCCATTTTTATATTCGCCGTTTTTCTGAACGTAAAACTTGCCCTGGCTTCCTTCAGCAAGGGTCCATCCACTGCCGGTCTTCAGTTCATAAGTGATCTCCTGGACACGTTTCATATACCTGGCTGGGGATTCCGGATTTTGGTGGGGACCTCCGGCCTTCTGTATCTCGTTCCAGTCAGCGTGCAGGTGGCATTCAACGAGGCGGACGGTCATTTTTGCCGGGTCCTCATGCAGTTTGTTCTTCGTCTCGTCTTCTGGTATTACAGGATCCTTGCTGCAAGAGTTCAGCGACAGGACAAGGGACACTCCTACCAGAAGTGCCCACACGGTTTTACATGCAATTGTTCTCATTTTTCTTTTTATTTATTTATTAGTGTTGATTATAATTGTTATAAATTAAAAAATCCAGTTTACACCGCAACGCACATCACGTCCCATATCATGCGCATAGTAACGCGAGCGGTTGGTGTATTCCTTGTACTCACGGTTCAGGAGGTTGTCTGCCGACAGCATGAACCGGACCTGGTGTCCCCGTTTCACGGGAAGTTCAAGAGCAGCGTCGAACCCGAGGAGATGGTACGCCGGGGGAGTATACGGGATAAGATCCGTGTCCGGATCAAACCGCCTCTGTTTTGCGGTGAAACGGTGCCTGATGTTCAGACGCAGCCTGAGATGCGATTTCGTCTCGTGGATCCACGCAAGTTCATGGCTGAAACGGAAGGAGGGAATATAAGGAAGATAATTACCCTTTGTCCGTTCGTTTGCCCGTATAAAGGAGACGACGGCATGGTAGTCCCATGAACCGTCCGGAGTGAAACGCAGGTCAAAGTCCATACCGCGGAAGAAAGCCGGGGTCTGCCTGTACTGGAAGACCGGGTATGCTCCCGAAATCACGGTGACTGTCTCTTTCTCCGGCCCCTCATAGATATAGCCGTCCACCCATTGCAGGTAACCGTCCAGACAGACGCTGAACATCCCGTCGCCGTAACGGAGGGAAGATATCCATTTGTAGCTTCTTTCCGAGTGCATCGCAGAGTCTCCCCTGACAAACATCCCAGACCCGAGCTCGTTCCCGTTGCTGTACAGTTCATACACGTGAGGGGCACGCCAAGCCAGACCGAAGTTGGAGGTGAGCCTCCAGCGTCTGGAAAGTTGATAGTGTCCTCCCAGGCTGTAGGACACGTTGTTAAACTTTCTTGTCCCGCCATAGGGGCTTCCCGTCCAGTCATAACCACTGGCACGGGTTTCCTGCATATCCAGGCGGAGGCCTGCTTCAACGCCTCCCCTGGCCAGGTGATATTTCCCGATTCCGTATATCCCTGCCTGTGTCTCCGTGTAGTTCGGGATAACGGGCACGAATCCGGTACCCGCGCGGCTGTGGTTCTCGATGAACATGACCTGACCTCCCGCCTCGACCTGCCAGGAGCGGTAATCCCGCTTCCAGCGCAGAAGATGCTGGAATGAATTCAGGTGCAGGGAAACCGCCGGAATGTTAGAATCCAGCCGCCGGACACGGTTTTCCTGCCTATCGTCCTTCTGCCAGGTACTCTGCCAGTGAATACTCCCCCCCTTCTTCATGCCGAGCCGCATCCTGCCGAATGCGATCTGATGGGTGACCTCCTGGCAGGGAGGCCTGATACCACGGGAGAAGGGATCCGTGTGCAGGGGGCGACCAAGCCGGATACGTTCCGCCAGCAGGTCCTCGCTACCCATCTGGGCGCTGAGCATCACCCCTGTCCGGCTGTAGAAGCGGCTGTAGAAACCTTCCACTCTCAGACGTCCGCGGTCATAGCCCAGAGAGGCGGAAGCGTGATACTCTCTGGTTCCCGTGTTGTTCAGAAGATAGTGCGCAGTGGAACGGTCCCCGGAATTTGACCAGGTTCCCTGCAGACGCCAGGCGAAATCACCGGGAAAAGCACCTTCGAGCTGTCCGGTAGCCACGTAGCGACGCCCGTTACTTCCGTAAAGTGCGGAGATTCCCCCTTGAAGGGAGCGTTTTCTGAAAGGAAGCGGAGACTGCTCCATGACGATAATCCCTCCAAGGGCATCCGAACCGTATCTTACCGCATCGGAGCCCTTGATTACCGAAACGGAGGAGCTGCCGTTCATGTCCACTTCGGGAGCGTGGTCGGCCCCCCATTGCTGCCCGGTCTGGCGGGCACCGTTATGGATGATCAGTATCCGGTTCCCGTACATTCCTTGGATAACGGGTTTGGATACAGTGGTTCCCGTGCTGATGGAACTTACCCCGCTGACACGTTCGAGCAGGGTGGCAAGCGAGGTTCCCAGCGCGTTCCTGATCTCGGGAGATGAAAGGCGCCGGCTCACCACGTTGGGTGACGCCCCGGCACGTTCACCGGTCACGACCACTTCCCCGAGTTTTTGTATGTCCGGGGAGAGACATACGGTATGTATGCTGCTTTCTTTGAATACCTCGTTCATAGGTACACGCCGGGAACCGTAACCCAGGCACTGCACGAGGACCGTATCCATGAAACACGTTCCATGACCGAAAACAATCATTCCACGGGGGGAGCTGACAAGTAACCGTTCCCCGGTCAGGATATAGGCCCCTTCAATGGGAAGCCCGCTTTCCTGGTCAATGACCAGCAGAGTATCGCGTGTACCCGTCGATTGCCGGTCAGCCTGTACCCGTGCTTCCATGGGAGAAGGGAGGGTACATAGGCAGACAACAAGCAGGCACACATACTGGAGATATGCATGAAATGTCATACTTGAAAAAATATAAACGGGTTATAATCTGTTAAGACAGGACATGAAAAGCCCCTGCACGCAATCACAGTGATGGCATGCGAATCCCTCAAGGGAGTTATGACAAACACACAGGGGGTGCACGGAGGAAATGCGGGAAAAGAATGACGATGACATCTGTTTTCCCGGAGATAAGATACCTTACAGGCCTGCCAGTCGGAATATAATCGTATATAAAAATCCCTGCCTCGACAAACGGGGAGAGCGTAAAGAGACAGATGGTACAATTTTCAGGAGAATCGTGACGGGAGTGTCCCTGTTCGTTATGGGATACGCACGAATGTTTCCCGTGAACATGAAAAGCTTTCACGAGGAAAAAGGGCATCAATGTCAGCAACAACATACATGCTATGACAGCCCGCTGTCTCTGTCTTTTTTTCGTACGATCCATTAGTTTGCAAAAATAGAAATTAAATTAATAACTAACAATACCTATAAATGGTGATTTACAAGAGTACAAGTAGAGTATAGACGTTGTCCGTACCACAAAGGTTCTCAAGTTGGAATCAATGATGTAGTCTTGTTCTTTACAAATACCGGTATATGCCTTTCACGCTTCTGGAAAAAGCACCTTCGGACCGGACAGCAATTATATCGTATATGGCTGCCATGCATGAATCAATTTTTCCTTCTAATATCGCATGGGTGATTTCCTCTCCGACTTTTACCCCGGCATTCATAATAAAGTAAAAATATTTCATCTTATCGTGAGTTGAATCTATTAACCCGTTTACCGATCAGAGACAGGGCCGGATATTTCACTACAAACCAGATTCCCTTTCCTGCGCATACGGATGCCCGTTATCTTCTCTTGCAAATCCACTCCGAGATTTGTTAAAAACGGTTCGTCGATCCATAACCCCGAACCGGACCAGCATCGAACATCCCTTTTTTATCGTGCGGCTTCTCTCGAATGGGGGTGGGGCAACCGATAAGATATGACCTTGTGCAAACATCTCTTTTCCAGCATCCTCTCCTTCCACGATCCGGATGATCTCACCCGGCCTCTTACCTATTGCCTCCAGCAGGTAAACCGCCTTTTCCCGTGCCGCTTTCAGTGCTTCTATCTTGCCCTTCCTGTGATAGGACAGGATATCCCTATGTTCCAGTTTATCTATATACATCGTATGAATTCCTTGTGTGTCCACCCGTTTTAAAATTTCATCAATCAGTGTGAAGTCACGTAACGTGACATCAAATGATTTGGAAACCAGAAAATCCTGTCCCGGCTTACGCCAATTATCGCCCACATCCTGTGTGCGGATTGCCTCCCGTGGCACTCCGACTATTTTCAAAACCAACTTCAATTCCTCCTCTATTCTGGTAAGAGGAACCTTCGTCCGATATTCTTCCGGTTTGGATACGCCATCAAACTCTTCTTCGAAGTACTCCCTTATTTCGATAACGTAATGAATCCTGTCAGGAACTACCTCTATCTCGGAAGTACCGGTTACCTCTATATAACGTTCGCCCACCTGAGCGGGCAGCGGAAAGGGGATGAACATGGAGATCAACAATAAAAGATTGAAAACACGCATAACAGTCTATTTACAGGTTTACCGGGAATCTACATGATCGTCCGGTCATCTATGATCCTGTAGTCCATATCTGAACGGGGCTGGAAAACAGGAGTAAAACATGATTGATAAATTTCCATAAAGCACATTAAAATCCACCCCTCCCTGACAATGGAAGGGGTAGATTCACTCCCGGTCTATTTTCGATTATCTTCTTTCCGGAGAACCAAGAAAGACTCCGAGGGTTTAAAATGAGGGACCTTGCGAGCCGGGATGCATATGGTTGTGTGCTGTTGGATATTCTGTGCCTTCTTTGCCGCCCTTTTCTTCAAAGAAAAGGTCCCGAATCCGCGCAGGAATACACTTCTCTCTCTGCCGAGTGCATCCTTCACGCATTTCATGAAACTCTCGATTACCAGGCCAACGGTCCTGCGATCGATTCCAAGCTCCTCAGAGACCCGGTTTATAATATCTGCTTTAGTCATATCTGAATTTTAATGTTCACACTATTTTTATCATTCAGGGGCAAAGGAAAATTTCCACCGCCAAGGAGTAGCCTGTCCCTCAGATATGTTCCTGCCCGATACCGTCCATACCGTTTGAATAAACGTCATTGTTTCTTCAGCAAGTCACGTATTTCTGAAAGTAACTTTTCCTCGTTGCTCGGGACAGGTGGGGGCAAGGGTGTCTCTTCTTTTTTGCGCCTGAGATTGGAGAGCAGGCGGATGAACAAGAAAATGGCAAAAGCGATGATCACAAAATCCAGCATGGTCTGTATGAAGTTTCCATAGTTTATCGTGACGGCCGCCTGTTCGACCCCATCAACTACCCTGACGGGTTCCAATTCCCATCTCAGTTCCGAGAAGTTGGTTCCGCCTACCAGCAACCCTATCGGTGGCATGATGATGTCTGCCACCACTGAAGATATTATTTTCCCGAAGGCACCGCCAATAATCACACCCACGGCCATGTCTACTACGTTTCCACGCATGACAAACGCCTTAAAATCCAGTAAAAAACTACTTTTTGACTTCTTTTTTTATTTTAGTTGATAATAATGTATCAAACAAAGGTGGATAACAGAGAAACGTGTCTCGGGGTCATCCACCTTCCCTTCATCGTTGTCTGTCGCTATGCTGAGAAATGGCTTTCCACACTATGGCACTGGCCAGACCTCCTGTCAGTGGAGCGACGATAAATAGCCAAAGCTGTGAGATCGCGCCTCCTCCCTCGAAAAGTGCGGGTCCTATGCTGCGCGCGGGATTTACTGATGTTCCGGTGATGGGAATACATACGATATGCACCAGGACAAGCGTCAGCCCGATGACCAGGCCCGCCAGTTTACCGGCCCCTTTCTTTTTATCCGTGGCTCCCAGCGCCACAAGAACGAAAATAAACGTAAAGACGGCCTCAGCGATAAAGGCCTGCAACATTTCCCCCTCAGCAAAGCCGTTGCTCCCTGTCATGGTAGGGCCGGCATGTGGCCCCGTAGATACCAGTATGAAAAGTACGGCTGATCCGAGAATCCCCCCGATTATCTGGAAAATAATGTATAACAGGGCATCCTTGCCCCCCATTCCTCCCGAGCAGTACATGCCCAGTGTGATCGCCGGATTTATATGGCATCCGGATATTCCGCCAATAGCGTATGCCATGGCGACCACCGACAGCCCGAAGGCTATGGCAACTCCCAGGGTACCCACCCCGGTGGTGACCGCACCGGGGATATCCCCGGCAAAAACAGCACTTCCGCATCCCATCAAAACAAGGATCATTGTCCCGATCATTTCAGATACATACCTGTTCATAGCATTTCAAATTACGTGTAGAATAAATATAGTTAATACATTCTGTTCAAGTGAATGCATCTTTCCGGTATTTTCCGGATCGCATTTAACGGCTACTGGATTCCGTTCCCGCGTTGATCGTACAGATGCTTACCCGGTTCCAGTCGGGCTCCTCGAACATGTTCCCTACTCCCTGGCCCTCGGCTACAATCCGTTCTTCTGCAATTCCATACTTGCCCACCAGCATTTTTTTCACGGCCTCCGCTCTTTGTCGGGCGATCCGCTCGTTAACTTCCAGGCTTCCCTCAGGAGAGGCATAACCCTTGATGAGCACACTTGCTCCCTTATGGTTCTTTAAATAAGTAGCGATACGTTCGACATTCGGGAGTTGGGAGTTGTCAACTGTCGTCCTGCCCTGGCGGAAAGTTATGACGGATTCCAGCGTCTTTTTAGTGTTGTCAATGGTATCTTTCACAATTTTTGGTTCCTGGTTGCGGCATTTGTCCAGCGCGGCCTCCAGCTCCGTTACCTTTCGCACTGCCTCCTGCAAAGCCTCGGCATCTTTACCGGCCTGTGTATGAAGTTCATTAATTTTTGCGTTCAAGACATCCACCTCCTGCTGGTCATAAGCTCTCACTTTTGTAAAGTGATGTTTCCCGTTACTGCATCCGAAATGATACTTCAGACCAACGGATATTTCCCATACGGCCCGTCCGGAATGGAAATGTACGGCTTCGGAACCCATAGCATTCATGTCATAGACCAGAGCAGGTTTCAGTGCCAATGTCCATGCCTTGCTCTCTCCCAGGTTGAAATTAAAGTTCAGGCCCAGTTTTGTTGACATGCTGTTCTGATCGGAACCCGTTTCCCGGTTCATATAATAATGCAACCATCCGATTCCGACCACCGCTTCGATTTCAAAAGGTCTGGGAACCCCGGTATAGGTCCCAAGGAGATTGTTCAGGTTCACCAACCCCAACAGACTGACATTGGAGCGGTCGAAAATGGTCCTGCTTTGTGAGGTGTTAAAGCTTCCGACCGCCTCCAGACCGAAACCGAAAACCGGTGTCAATTGTTTATTCAGTTCTATCCCCGTGATCGGGCGCATGTTTCCAAAGAAAGAATGATGTGTTAACGGGGTTGTTCCTCCCGCACTGATCTCAATGGACCAGTTGTCCAGAAACTTGTTACCCTCTACTGCAGTCTGGGCATTTGTGTGATACATAAAAACACCAGACAAAAACAAACTGATAAAAATTTTCTTCATTATTTTAAAGTTTTATATTAATTTTCTTTGCAAAGAACGTTATTTGAAAAAGAAATGTGTTTTCATTTTAGCTCTTTTATTTATCATTTAAGCTCTCAGAACAATCTTATAGATTAAAGATGTACATAATTGTATAAACGATAATCCACAGTTTATGAAATGAATTAAAACACTTCCAAGTAATAACAGGAAAAAACAAAATGACTGTTATTAACAGCAAGTCTGTAATCGAAAGTTTATATTTGATTTCTCACAACAACTGTTTCTGTATCCATTCGGCTGGAGCCTCTCCAAACTCCGCGGAAAACTGTCTTTTGAAGGCGGAAAGGGAGATATCACAGGCCGATGCAAGTTCTTTCACGGTCCTGCAACTTTTGTAATTGTTCAAGACCTTGTTTTTGAAGTCTTGCGAACGACCTATAATCATATAGAAGAAATTCGCAAGTTCCTGCCTGGACTGGAATAGTAAAAGCGAATGTTCCAGAAAAGTTCCTTGGATTTTATTTCGTGAAAATGGATGCGGTCCGCTCCACTTTTCAAGTAACATTCAAGAAGTTCAAAGAATCTACATAACCGATCCCTAATTTCAAGAGATTCCATACGATATTCGATAATATCCCTCAAATAGGACAATTCTGAAAAGGAGATTCTCTGGTTCAAACAATATTTTACAAGGGGCGTATCTATCGTCAAACGGATATATATACTTATCCTTCTGGGGACAAGGTTTGTTTTGTTATGAAAAAACAGGTAAGTTTATAAAACGGTATACAAAAGAAAACTCCGACCTAACAAACAATTATGTATTGGATATCGTAGAGAAGGAAGGGTGCCTATGGCTGGCGACTGACGGAGGAGGAATCAACCGTCTGGAACTGTCTAATGAGAATTTCTCCAACCTCTGCCATATTGCCGGAGATGAAAATTCGTTGCCCGTAAACTCCGTCACTCTATTATATCAGGACAGAAATAAAGGTCTATGGGCGGGAAGTGTCAGAGGAGGAGTTTTCAATATCAAAGAAAGTCATATACGTACTTACAAGGACTGCCCCTTGGGAGATATAAACGGGATGAGCGAGAAATCGGTATCCTGTTTATATGAAGAATCCGATGGAAAACTATGGATAGGCACGGACGGAGGTGGAATAAACCTGTATGATTCCCAAACGGGATTTTTCAAGCATTTTCAGTCCAGCTATGGAGACAAGGTGATTTCCATTGCTCCAGTATCAGAAAAGGCACTGCTCGTATCGGTTTATACGAAGGGGCTCTTTTTATTCGAAAAGAACACGGGAGTTTATCGACCATTTACGATAGTAAACGACAGTATCAATTTCAGGCAGTGCTTTTATGGATATCTTCCACGAGCTCACCGGGTGTCCGAAAACAAAATATACATACTTAGTAAGGATGCATGGATATATGACATAAGCAATAAAAAATTCTCTGCATTCAAGGCTTGCAAAAATTACCAATTGCCGCCTTCTCTCATGGGGTATTCCGATGCGGAGATATCTCTGGCTATGAGCGCAAACAAGATATTCCAGATCACTAATAGGAATGATAGTATCGGGCTGCTTTTCCAGATAGACGAAAAAGAAGTCATCACCGCGATCGATTGTGACGGACGAGGTAAGATACGGGTGGGAACGACAGAAGGAATGGAATGTTATGACATAAAAGCAAAAAGATATTATAAAATCGTATCACAGTTATTCAGCGATATTGACGCACTCCGCTATGACCCATCTTCGGAGAGGGTATGGATTTGCGCGCAAAACCAGCTGTTCTCTTATTGTACAAAAGATGAAAAGCTTATCCAATGGAACAGAAGCGACGGGTTTCATCCCAATGAAATAATATTCACTTACCAACAACGGCCTAAGAAAAACAACCCTTATCTTTATTTCGGCGGCACAGAGGGGCTGGTGCAAATTAACACAGATATTCCGGACCCTAATGAGCCATATCTCGAAATAGTACTTGATGGTATAGAGCTTAACGGACGCCCGCAAACATCGGATATAGATGTACGGAACATAAAGATTCCATGGAAATATAACACACTCGTACTGCGGGTATATATTAAAAATAAAGAAATTTTCCAGCGGGTTCCATTCCGATACATTATTAAAGGAGATGTTGATAAAAGTATTGAATCTTATAATCCGATGCTGGAGCTCCCCAACCTTCTCCCAGGCAAATACCACATTGAAGTATCATGTCTGACAAAAGACGGAGATTATACCATTCCCGTCCATCTGACTGATATTCATGTCACCCCGCCATGGTATAAAACAGACCGGTTCATAATCCTAGTGTGCATTTTTCTTGCAGGAGGAATTATTGTGGTTATATATATTATCGACAAAAGAAAAGAAATCAAAATACAAAAGAGATTAAAAGAATACAGACAATATCTTAATGAAAAGAAGATAGATTTCCTTATTCACATCAATCATGAATTACGTACTCCCTTGACTTTGATTTATGCTCCACTAAAACGCCTGATAGACAAAAAAGAGTACAAAGAGTCCCCTCAATATCTGATGTCACAATTGCAATTGATATCCAACCAAGCGCAGCATATGAGGGAAATTGTGGACATGGTGCTGGACTGGAACAGTATGGAAGCAGGCTACAGTAAATTAAAAGTACAAAGATGTAAATTAGACGGGTGGATAGCTGATATTGTCAAAGATTTTACAGATGAAGCCAAGGAAAAGGGAATATCCATAAAATTACAAATGGACACCGATATAGAAGAGATATGGCTGGACAGGCAAAAATGCCACACTGTACTGTCAAACCTGCTGATGAATGCGCTAAAATTCAGCATGCCTGAAAGTTGTATAACGATAAACACACGGAGGCTTGAAAACAAGGTCAGAATATCAGTCGTGGATGAAGGGGCCGGCATACAGGATTCGGATAATACGGGAAATAAGGAAAGAGGTGGAGGACTTCGAGCGTTGGACGGAAATGGAGGCGGCAGAAATGCTACGTGCCAAGAGGCAACGGCAGGAATAACATACAAACAAAAAGGTACAAAATACACTGCTCTTACTGATTTTGAGATATTTAAATTGCATGAATTTTCATATACACATTCAAGAATAAATAGTGATATGGGCGAAAAACAAATCATATTCATTTATATACAACACCATGACCGCTTGCTAAAAAGATAAATAATCGAGCTGAAATGGTAAGTTTTAAATTGCAATATTAATCTATATTTGCAAAATAAAATCAATTGTGATATTTAATTAATAAATGTAGTTAATTTTCGTGATTCGATTTGCATATAAAATAATTATCAAACTATTGATTTATTCCTCATTTTATATATTTAAAATTAAACAATTACATGAATTTATTCAAATCATCAGTTCTGTGCGGCATGGTCATAGTGTCATTCATGACATCCTGTACAGACGTGGATATCACCATGCCCAAGGGGCCCAAAGGTGATACGGGGCTTT
>JAEWSH010000121.1 GCA_023398375.1 Bacillota bacterium
ATCTTGAACCCACCGAGCTGAACCTCTCCCAAGGAACCCGGGTACGTATCACCGGCGGCATCTTCGAAGGAGTGGAAGGGGTGTTTGTGCGTGTGCGCCATGACAGGAGGGTGGTGGTGAACATCGAGGGGGTGATGGCGGTGGCGACGACGTTTGTGCATGCGTCGCTGGTGGAGGAGATAGGAGAAGGGTAGAAGGGAAAACAGATTGTGTTTTTGAGTTTTTTCTTTTTTTGTTGAAGAATAATAACAAACGAAACAGGAATTGTTGAGTATAGAAACCTACTCACGAAGTCTTATAAATTATAGCGAAGATATGGCAGCTAATCAAAAAGGCTGATACATTCAGTACCTAGCTGAGCAGAACCTGGATCTCAGGCTGGCAGGAGAGGAACGCTTTGATTTGGAGGAACGGTTTTTGAAGAACGTAAGCTCCGCAAATCGGCAGAACGTAGGATAAAGTCTCTTCAAGAAAAGCTTGATTATGTTAATCAAGAGCGTTTTGGTAATAGATTGCAAAAGGTAAAAACTTAGGGTAACAAAAGTGATTCAGAGCGACAAAAACAGAAAGATGATTATGATGGTACCGATGATACGTACTCAACGAAACAATTCACTTTATTACGGTAGTGACGCCGGCGCTGAGATGGTAGCTACATATCACAGTGTGATTGGAACAGTGAAGCTTCATAGCTGTTCTATCTGGAACTTTATTGGGACTTTTTTCAAAAATATCTTTAACGGATGCAGGGATTATGTTAATATGATTCCTGACAAAATCACTTTGATCATAGGTCAATGTTAAAATCAAACTAATTAATTAACAAAACTCGGTTTAGGGCACATTTATGTGCCCTTTCAAAGTGGGATGTTCTAAATTGAGTGGTTACATCTTGCTCGAATTCATCAAAGTATACCTTGCAAAAATCATTATCCGACAATAAGCGAATAGCGAAAAATACGTTGTTTCTGTATTTTCGATCTATATTATTAATCATTATTTCTTTATATACTACCAGGGAAATCTTGAAAGTATTAGGAGTGGATGATTATGGAATATATCAGCTTATTGGGGGAATGGTAGCTATGTTTGCTATGTTGAGTGGCTCTATGTCTTCAGCATCCCAGCGCTTTATCACTTATGCACTGGGACGTGAAAATAAGGATGATGTAAAGAAAGTTTTTGCTACTAGTATTACCTTGCATATTATTATAGGGGCTCTATTGATACTCATACTCGAAGTCTGTGGAGTCTATTTCTTATACAATTATCTTGAAATACCTGACGGACGCTTGACTGCTGCTTTTTGGACTCTACAGTGCAGTATTTTAGCATTTTACCTTAATATTATTTCTGTACCTTACAATTCATTAATTATTGCTTACGAGCGGATGGAGGCTTTTGCTTATATCTCCATCTTTGATGGTGTGTTGAAATTATTGCCCGTATATTTATTATATATTATTTCTTTTGATAAGCTTGTTGTTTATTCTATAGCCATATTGTTTTCATCCGGTTTGGTTCGTTTGCTTTATACAATCTATTGTAAGAGACAGTTTGAGGAGGCAAAACGAGTGAAATTGGGTATTGAAAAACAGTGTTTTAGAGAAATGGCCTCTTTTGCCGGTTGGAATATTTGGGGATCTGGCTCGGTGGTATTGCGGAATCAAGGAATTGATGTACTTATGAATGTTTTTTTCGGAGTAACAATAAATGCAGCCAAAGGCTTATGTAATCAAGTGCAGAACGCCGTATATCAATTTGTTACTAATTTCCAGTCTGCAGTTAATCCCCAACTAACAAAATCTGTAGCCCAGCATGATTTGGTCCGTACCCATACATTGATATTTCAAGGAAGCCGCTTTTCCTTTTATCTTTTAATGCTTTTGTCTGTTCCATTGATATTACATATTCAATATGTGCTTTCATTGTGGCTGGTCGACGTTCCTGATTTTACAGTATATTTTATACAATGGACAATGGTTTATTTGTTATTTGACACCCAGTCTCGCTTTCTCATCATTTCGATTATGGCGATAGGTAAAATTCGTAATTATCAAATAGTGGTAGGAGGAATAAAGATGCTGGCCTTACCGATTGTATATGTCTGCTTTAAATTAGGAATTGGACCTTTGGCTGGTATTTGGGTAAATATTCTTTTAGAGTGTGTGTGTTTGGTATTTCGGCTCAGATATAATAGTAAACTGTTAAATATGAATGTAGGACGGTACATTATAGAAGTGATTTTTAGATGTTGGAGTGTTTTCATTATAGCGTTATCCGTCTCCCGTTTGTTGATGGAAATACTTCCATTACATTCTGTATTGGAAATTTTTATATCAGTACTAATATCTGTTGGAACAATTTATATTATGGGGATAAAGGGGAGAGAGAGGGTATTTGTTTTCGCAAAAGTAAAAGCTATAATTAAAATCCGAGGATGAAGAATATCCAATTGGTTTCTGATTCATTTCTATGCTCTAATTGTGGTGCTTGTAAGTCGATTTGTCCTAGGGGAGCCATTACCATGAGGTTGTCTTCAATGGGAAGAATGTATGCCTCCGTAGACAAAAATTGTATAGATTGCGGTTTATGCACTAAGGTTTGTCCTTCATTAAATCTGCCTCTTGTTGAAGATTCTCACATCGGTTGTATAAACTCTGTCTTTACGGGTAGGGCAACTGATGAAGAAATATTTAGGAATGCTCAGAGTGGAGGAGTCTGTACCGCTATTTTGAAGTATTTATTTGAGCATCATAAAATTGATTGCGCTGTGGTTTGCAGAATGTCATTTGGTGAATTTCCTATTGTGGAGAGTGTGGCGATTGAAGATGTGAGCCAATTGTATTTAACCCAGAAATCATGTTATACCCCTGTGGATATGCTTTCACAACTTCGAAATGTGAAGGATAAGGAAAGTGTGGCATTAGTTGGATTACCGTGTCAGATACAAGGATTAACCCATCTTCAGAAAGCATCAAAGTTTTATCAAAATGTCAAATATAAGCTGGGGTTGATATGCGACCGTACTCTTTGTGAAGGTATTCAAGATGTTTTCGTGACAAAGGCCAAACAAATGGGGGTTAAACCATTTGTATTCAAGATAGACTGGCGGCGTAAAGCTTTTACAGCGAATGGTAAATTCTATTCTTATGAGAATGCACCTATTGTTGTATATACAAAATTTGAAGAATATGTAGTTTCGAATATTCATAGATTTTTGTTAAAGGATTTTTTTACGTCTCCTCGATGTCGGGTATGTGGAGATAAACTAAATACATCAGCAGATATTGTGTTAGGTGATCCATGGCGTATGAATAATATAGATATATGCTATGGTGAATCAATAATAATTACTCGTACAACAAAAGGTGATGAATTAATACAAGAGATGAAGCAAGGAAGATTGTTGAAATTAATTCGTCGTGGAAATACTGAGGTTATTCACGGTCAGCTTATCAATGAACGAAAGAAATCTGTGGCAACTTATTCAAGAGCGTTTCATGTTTTACCCGTATCTGTTAATAGCTATTTGTTGAATACTTTTGCCGATATTTCCGTTAGTGACAAAGAAAAGAATAAATGTGAACGAGAGTTCTTGAATTTTCTGTCTTTGGAGAAGAAAACCAAGAAGGAGATTGTTGCCATAGCATTGAAAATGATAGAACAGTATGAGAGAATTCATGGGAATCTTTTTTTTCATTTCTTGTCAAGAGTGCGTAATAAGATAATATCCATATTAAAGAGATATAAATGAGAATTGTATTGTCTGGTGTTGAAACCAATAATAAGGGAGCGGAGTTGATGCTCTATGCTATTTTGCAAGAAATTGAGAGAAAATTTCCACAAGCGGAAGTTTTTATAAGACAAACTGCCATTTTGCAAGGAAGGAGTTATGTAGATACTTCTCTTCATTTACATCTGATATCGTT
This sequence comes from Bacillota bacterium, assembly GCA_023398375.1. Taxonomy (GTDB): domain Bacteria; phylum Bacillota; class Clostridia; order Lachnospirales; family Lachnospiraceae; genus SZUA-378. The sequence goes on from JAEWSH010000121.1 coordinate 3,933, forward strand.
ATCATTTCTAAAAAAACTTTGTATAAAATTGAAGATTTACGGAATACTCAGACGATTACACTTGCCAGTTGGTGTATTTGAAGGGTATCCGAGAATAGAAGATGCAGATTATTTGATAGACGGGAGTGGATTTGCTTTTTCAGATCAATGGAAAACCACTCAGTATACTTTGAGCTATTGGTATAATTTTTTAAAGTACTATCATGCTCAGAACACCAAAATAATATTTCTGCCACAAGCTTTTGGTCCAGTGAAAATGGATAATACTAGAAAATTGATATCTTATTTGAATGATTTTGCAGATTTAATAATGCCTCGTGAAAAGGTTTCAATGGAATATTTAAAGCAATGTCATGTAAATCCGCAAAAAATCAAGTTGTTTTCTGATTTTACTTCATTGGTTAAAGGGCAAGTGCCCGAGAAATATATTCATCTAAAAGGGGGAGTGTGTATAATCCCCAACCTTCGTATGATTGATAAAGGGATTATTTCACTTGGTGATTATCTAACGATATTACAAGAGGTGATTTATGTCTCTCAAAAGCTTGGAAAGCAGGTTTATCTCCTTAATCATGAAGGTGTGGGAGATGAAAAATTGGCCTATATGTGTAGAGGTAAATTGAAAAATCAGGTAGAAGTGGTAACAGGTTTGAATGGGCTGGAAGTAAAGGGATTGATTTCTACTGCTTATCTTTGTGTTACTTCTCGTTTTCATGGAGTTGCTTCAGCTTTGAATTCTTGTGTTCCTTGTTTGGCTACGAGTTGGAGTCATAAATATGAGGAGTTATTTAAAGATTATGGACAAAGAGACTGTGTGCTTGACATTACTTCCATAGATAAAACATTATCGAAGATTGATGAATTTTTGCAGTCTGATGTGAATAGGCAAATTCGTGAACATTTGAATGCTCAATTACCTCATATTCAAGAAAAAAGTAGAAAGATGTGGAATCTTATCTGGCATATTTGAACAGTGATATTGGTTAGTTTTAACTAGAAAAAACTTGATTTTATGAATATAGCGATTGTCGGCACCGGTTATGTAGGTTTGGTGTCTGGAACATGTTTTGCAGAAATGGGAGTCCACGTCACTTGTGTAGACGTGAATGAGGATAAGATTAATACGCTTATCAGTGGACAAATTCCTATTTATGAGCCGGGACTTGATGAAATGGTCTTACGTAATTATTGGGAGGGACGTTTAAACTTTACTACAGACTTGGTTTCTGTACTTGATGATGTGGATATTGTCTTTAGTGCTGTGGGTACCCCTCCGGATGAGGACGGTAGTGCCGACCTTCAATATGTACTTGCTGTGGCTCGTCAGTTTGGACAAAATATAAAAAAGTATACCGTATTGGTAACTAAGTCTACTGTTCCGGTGGGGACTGCTGGAAAAGTGAAAGCTGTTATTGAAGAAGAGTTGCGGCAACGAGGTGTGGAAATACCTTTTGATGTGGCAAGTAACCCTGAATTTTTGAAAGAAGGGGCTGCTATCAAAGACTTTATGAGCCCTGACCGTGTAGTGGTAGGTGTGGAGAGCGAGAAAGCTAAGGAAATGCTGACAAAACTTTATCGTCCTTTCTTATTGAATAACTTCCGTGTTATTTTTACCGATATTCCTTCTGCAGAAATGATAAAGTATGCGGCTAATTCTATGCTTGCCACTCGTATCAGCTTCATGAATGATATCGCTAATCTTTGTGAGTTGGTGGGGGCTGATGTGGATATGGTTCGTAAGGGTATAGGTAGTGATAGTCGTATCGGTAACAAATTTCTTTACCCGGGTTGTGGGTATGGTGGTAGCTGTTTTCCTAAGGATGTGAAAGCGTTGATATATACTGGTCAGGAATATGGTTATAAAATGCGTGTTATTGAGGCTGTAAAAGAAGTAAATGAATATCAGAAGAATCTTTTATTTGAAAAGCTTTTCATTTACTTTAGTGGTAATTTAGAAGGTAAAACTATTGCTTTATGGGGATTGTCTTTTAAACCGGATACAGATGATATGCGTGAAGCACCTGCTCTGACAATTATAGATAAGTTGATAAAAGCGGGAGCAAAAGTACATGTTTACGATCCAGTAGCAATGGATGAATGCAGGCGAAGAATAGGTAATCTTGTAAGATATTGTGAAGATATGTATGAGGCAGTTGTTGATGCAGATTCACTTATGCTAATTACTGAATGGAAACAGTTCCGTATTCCAAATTGGAAGGTTGTCAGGAAGGTGATGAGGGGAACTGTAATTATTGATGGTCGGAATATTTATAATGAAGATGATTTAGAGATTGAGGGTTTTGATTATATACGAATTGGAAAGAAAGCTAAATAATTTTTTGTTATATAAATAATTTAAATTTCGCAAGTTCAGCTTGCAAGTCTTAATTGGTAAATTTCGCATATGTGGTTCATCTCCTCCGACCTGTTAATCATCGCATCATAGATGACCTCATCGACCAAATCGAAGAGGTTTGCTATTGCTATGATCAGTTCTTGGAGAGCTCCCCATATTCTTTCTACAATAGACAGTTCCAAAGAATCCTTGGAGGCTTTTTCAAAGAGTTCTTTCATCGTTTCATAGGCTGCAAATCTTTTCACAATGGAAAGGATGTTGTATTACAACGCAGTTAGGGAGTTTTCTGCAATTTGAGAGGTAAAATTGTTTGCTTGGCATTTGCCGAGTCCCGGCAATTCCTTCGCCTCCTTGAAGACAACTTCTAGGGCCCATCTTTGGGAATAATTTTGTATGTGCTGAAGAAGTCAAGAATGATGTCTGTGGTTATCAATCCATTTCAAACGCCATTCTTGCTTCACTTGGCGAAGAGCAAACGTACCTTGGTATCTGCAAAATCACATCAGCCACCATATAGTAGCAACGCAGTTTTCTGCTGTATTTACGCTGTTTCCGTTTGCTGAGCAACTTTATCAGAGCAGGTGCTGTAAAGTCTTTGCGTTCAAAATGATATTTCGTTTTTCCATTTTCACCGACTTTAATCATTCCCCAAGTAGTCACATTTCATATGGTGAGAACGGATAAATCGAATAATATCCTTGCATGCAAACCAACTGTTAGCCAGGACATATCTGAATTTCACGCCTTTGCCTATGGCTCGTTTTGTCATGTCAATCATAAAACTGATTTTGCTTGTCGTATATTCATTGATTCGTTCCTGCAAGGCATCTTGTCCGTTATGGGGCTTGGTAAAACGTTGTTTGAGTTCCTTGGTTGACATCCCAAAGTTTCCATTTCTTCCTTTTTTATCAAGAAGTGCAAAATCGAGAATCATTTGGGATGTTCCGTCTGTTATGACTAGAAACAATGCCTTGAATCACAGAATACTTTTGTTTTGAACATGGAAATGCACTCTTCCGATGTATTCGAAGCGGCGTCCGGTTTTGGATATGACCGTTACAAGAAATGCTACATGTGGGTCCTGGTCAACAAGGCTGAACGTGTGGTGATTTTCTTCTACGAGGACGGTTCCCGTGGCCATGAGGTTTGACAAATTTTTTAGGTGATGCCGAGTTGAAGTCCCTCATGTCTGACGGTTACAGCGCCTATGTCTTCATCGGTAATGAGTTGAAAACGGATAGGTATAAGGATACGGACCATCAAGTCTGTCTGTCGCACGTGCGGGCTAAGTTCGTGAAGGCCTGGATGGAAGGAGGTGACACGAGGGCTGATGTATTTCCTTGACAATATCAACCATCTCTTCCATTTTGAAAGGGAGTATGGCAGGGAGATGATTACGGATGAGGAGCGTACCCGACGACGACAGGGATTACCGACTCTGGAGGCGATGATAAACCTGCTGTAGGAGTTGAAAAGTGAGGAGGAGCAGAGAAGTTGTTATATGCGTGAGGCCCTTAATTATCTTCATAAGTTTTGGAAGGAGGCTTTCACTTATATCAAGGACGGTCGTTATCCGATTTCTAACAATCTTGCAGAACGTGCTGTCCGTCTCTTTACGACCAAACGCAAGAACTCGCTGCACTTCGGCAGCGACGAGGGGGGGGATTGCTGCCGTATACCATAGCATAATCAGCACGGTGAAGCTGCAAAGCAGGTCCACCTGGGATTATCTTGGCAAATTTTTTACCGGAATTTTTAACGGTTGCAGAGATTTTTTGAGTCTGGCACCGCAAAATATAGACTTGGCTGTATGCCAATAGTTAAAAATCTATCGAATTTAATAGCAATTTTTTGTGAGGCACCCATTCTGGTGCCTTATAAAATGGATATGCTCTAAATTGGGTATAAACAAGAATTATGAAAATGATTAAGGATTATGAATCATGAAAATATAACAACAGAGCCTGGAAACACCTGCAGTAACGAATATACGTTATTGCACTTGCTTTTCATTCCGAATAAGGAACTCTCTGTCATTTTTAATTATTTTATCACATTCATAATGGAATACATTGCATTGTGCGCATCATCTTTTTTTAAGAATGCGCTGATTTCTGAAAGAAAGTCTGTAACTTTATGCACCGGCATAGGGCTGAGTATTATATTGCTTGATTACTTTAAAGATGTTCATTTTCTGCGATATACAGAACCCCCTATACCTTTTTATGCTGTCATATGAACTCTTCTTTTTAACTTGCGAAACTTAAATAAAGAATGTTAGATGAAAACTAAAATTGCATATGTTCTAGTAAGTGACGAAAGTGATACTTATTTAGAGCAAACCATAATATCTCTATATTCATTACGTTTGTATAATCCTAATGTGACAGTTGTATTGGTTGTTGATGACATTACAGATTTGACAATAAAAGGCAAAAGATGTAAGATTTTGGAATATATATCTGAAAAGAGAACTATTAATTTAGATAACCAATATAATAAATTACAACGTTCTAGATATTTGAAAACTACTTTAAGAGAATATATTGAGGGGGATTATTTATATATAGATTCAGATACAATTATAACATCTTCTTTGGAGGATATCGATAATTTTGATTGTGAAATAGGAGCAGTCAAAAATCATCATATGAATGTAAAAGAATTCTCAAGAGATAGTTTTATTAGGAATTGTGCAGTAAAAATAGATTGGGTTTTAACAGAAAATGATAAAGAATTTTATAATAGTGGCGTTTTCTATGTGAAGGATACCGAAAAAACTCATCGTTTTTATAAAGAATGGAATCAGATTTGGCAAGTCTCTATAAAGAAGGGGTTTCATTATGATCAACCAGCATTAGGTAAAGCAAATTCTATTAGTAATTATTTGATACAAGAATTGGATGGTATATGGAATTGCCAAATATTAGATAATGGGTTAGCTTTTCTTTTTGATGCCAAAATAATTCACTATTTTACTTCTGTGAAGGCAGATAGCAATGAAAAGCCATTTTATGTGTTTTTAGATAATTCTATTTACGATAGAATGAAGCAAGTGGAAAAAATTCCAGATGATATAATCCTACAGATTAGGCATGCTAAATCTGCATTTAGTTTAGATTATAGATTATGTTTGGGAGATGAACTGATACTATTGTCTTCAGATGCTTATTTAAGATTGAAATCTATTTTTATTAAGTTCCCTAGCCTTTTTAGGATAGTGGATAGATGGTGCTGGAGCATGAATCAAGTAATAAAAGTAATAAATAGATTACGAAATAATAGGTGGGATTCATTGTTTTGCTAGTTTTAAATTAGGTCGTTAATTTCAAGAGGCTTAGTCTTTGAAACAAATACGTAAGCCTTTAATTAAGACCTATGAACTAAAAAAATTACCTTCTCTATGAATTAAAAATTATAATTATTATGGTAGCGAAGATTTTGAAAGTTTTTATTTTCAGTACCAAACAGAATCTCTTTCTAAAGGAGAATCTCTCCACCCCTTTTGTGTTAAGGACAAAGTTTCTTGTAACATTTTTCTAAAAAAAGTGTCTTTTGCTTTAATTATTTTTGATTTTTCTAAAGAATATATTTTATATATGGCGCAAGTTTCAGTTCTACTACCCGCATATAATGCAGAATCAACAATAGCAGAGGCGATTCAGAGCATTATTGATCAAACATATAAGGATTGGGAACTCTATGTTATAAATGATGGCTCAGTGGATCAAACAGAAGAAGTTATTCTGTCATTTAAAGATAATAGGATTAGATACCTCAAAAATGATAGGAATATGGGGCTGATTTATACTTTAAATAGAGGGCTGGCTATTGCTGGATGTAAATATATAGCCCGAATGGATGCAGATGATATATGTATGTCTACGCGTTTCGAAAAACAGGTATTGTATCTGGAATTGCATCCTGAGGTTGTTATATGTGGTACGCAAATAGAATATTTTGGCACAAAGAGTAATAATTATACAAAGTTGTTTTTCCCCACTAAAGATAAAGAACTAAAGGAAATGCTTGCTGTTTCTACTTGTTTTGCGCATCCTACTATAATGATGAGAAGGAAGGTAATGGTGGATAACAAGATACAGTATGATTATAATTATAAAAATGCAGAAGATTATTGTATGTGGATTGAGATGATGAAGTTTGGAAAATTTGCAAATTTGGATGAGCCATTACTTCAATATCGTATATCGGATACGCAGGTGTCACAACCATTTAATCTGCAGACGATTAACTCTGTAATGGCTTGCAAACGGAAATATCTTGAACAATATTTGCTTAAAGAAGAAGTTGACGATTTGTTTGAATATCCTATAGACATATCAACCATTAAGGGAATTAAGCAAAAATTGAATAATCCTAGAGTTATTGAAGCATGTTATCTTTCTTTAGAGGAATACAGTTTAAAGAGTTTACTTTATTATCTTTTTTCTACTGATGTATTTAAGTTGGGATTTGGTGCATTTATTCGTTATATGAAGCGATTTATACTAGGTCAGAATCCGGTTTACTGCAATGTTCGGTTAGTATGAAAAATGGTATACAACTATCAATTTATATAATTCAGTTATTCTTATTACACTTTGATTTTAAATCAATGGCATCAATACAAAGTATTTGGCAACAGCTACTTTGATGGTTGCATGTGTGTGTATTCCTTCTGCTCTAGTTAGATTGCCGTTGATAAATAGTAAGATATTCCGAAGGCCGCTAAATTCAATAATTATATATAATGCGATTTTTTTGCTGATTCCCATATGCTTGATGACTACAGATTTTACTATGCTTTCAAGTACAATTCATCTTCTCATTTGTACAGTGGATATATTTTGGGGCACTGAACTACTTAAAGACACTTTTCCGTGAAATCGTCAAAGGTCGCAGGTTTTATGAGAATCTGTTGTCGATGACCATTGGAATCAATACTAACAATATTTTAAAAACAAGTCCGCTTTTTGAATTATTTAAGAGGAAACCGCATACAGGCGGTGTTCCCTAGAGGATATGTCAAAATTGGACACTTACTGTCAATAGTAAAATGATTTGTTTAATTCGTAATAGCTGGTATATCATCATCCTTTTTATGTTGATTTTTGGTTTTCAAATTGCGAATGTTAATACGAGATATATTGCATTTATATTATGTATAATTTCATTGCTTTTTGAAAAAAGAGGCATCTCTAATTTGCTCCATTTTCTAACAAAAAAATACAATTTTTATCTGTTGGCATTTTTGCTACTGTATTATGTCTTATCTATTTTGATTCCAATCTTTCATAATACATTTGATTTTACATTAGCATTAGAGTCATTTGGAGTAATTATCATACTGGGATGTGTTTTGGTTTATGCTGTTGTTGTATCTAATTATATTCGTACAGAAAAACAACTTTTAGAGTCTATATTTATTACTTTTACTTTACAATCATTTGTTGTAATATCATGTTTCTTTTTTCCTGAGTTTTATGGCTTTGTTAGAAATTTTCAATACGACCAAGTTGCAAGTATTGCAGATTCTTACCTTAGTAGGGGTGTTGCTAGGGGATTAGCTCTTTCTGGTGATCAATTTTTTGGTTTATCAGCTGTTTTTGGACTCGTTTATATTTTTATGGGTAGATATATTTCTTATTTTAATAAGTATGGAAGTTACTTTTGGTTTGTTTTATTGATTGTTGGAAATTTTTTTATAGGAAGGACAGGGTTTTTAGGTGTTTTTTTTGCTCTATTATTGCTATTATTTTCTAAAACTAATTATTTAAAATTATTGAGAATCACAAAAAATCTTTTTATCTGTTTTGTTTTTGTAGGATTTGTATACATTACATTGGTTCCTATTGATATTAAGGAAACTTTTATAAATAATGTGTTACCTTTTGCTTTTGAACTATTTTATAATCTGGATAAGGGATATGGTTTCTCTTCTGCTTCTAGTGATCATTTGCTTCAGATGTTAAATGTACCAATAAGCCCTTTAGAATTTTTAGTCGGTACAGGTAAGTTTACTAATATGGATGGTAGTTATTATATGAATACAGACTCAGGATATATGAGGCAAATTTTCTTTGGAGGAGTAGGATATGTTATTATTGCAGTGACTTTATTTTTTTCTATTTTTTTTGCATCAAAAAGTATATTTAAAAAAATTTATACGGATTGGAATTTTTGTTTTTTAGTTAGCTGTATTATTGTTTATTTTTTAGTACTTCAAGTAAAAGGTCTCACTATTTTCTTTTCAAGGGAAACTATGGCTTTGCTTTTTTATTATTTGATAATGATGAATAAAATAAATTGTTTTAATTATTTAAAAAGTGAGTAGAAAAAAAATATGTTTCTTTACTCCTGTATCCTTGGCTTCTGTTGGTGGAGGAGAAAGAGTCTTATGTGTTATTGCTAATGAATTAGCAAAGTCTTGTGAAGTTCATATTGTTAGCTATAATACGGAAACTTCTTTTTATTTTTTAGCATCTAATATCAGATTAGAGAGTTTGGGGCTGAAAAGATCTAAAAATTCTTTTTTCAGAAAAATGCAACCCTTTTTTTATATGTTGAAATTTAGGAGCTATGTTAAGCGACAACAATTTGATGAAATTATAGTTTTGTCTGAAATAGGTTGTTTTTTTGTAAGCATAGCATTGTGTTTTTTAAGAGTAAAAAAGATAGCATGGTTGCATAATAGCTTTTTTGAGCCCCAGCCTTTGGTTATTCGTCTTTTTAGAAAATATGTATTAATGCTATATGATAAGATTGTAGTAATTAATAGAAAAGATGAATATATATATCGGGATAATCAAAATCTGGTAAATACAATTAGAATTCCTAATCCATTGACTTTACAATCTAGTGTAAAGTCTTCTTTAAATTGTAAAAGAATTATTTCAGTAGGACGGCTCAATAGGCAAAAAGGATTTGATTTTCTGATAACAGCTTGTCTGCCTGTTTTGAGGGAATATCCAGATTGGAGATTAGATATTTTTGGACAAGATGATGGAGCACAACATGATTTGCAATGTTTAATTGAAGAATGTTCATGCACAGCTCAGGTGGCTATTCATCCTCCAACTTGTGAAATTATGCAGGAATATTTGCAATCTTCTGTTTTTGCTTTTACGTCTTTATTTGAAAGTTTCGGATTAGTATTATTAGAAGCAGCAGAAGCTGGATTGCCTCTTATTGCTTTTGATTCACCTAGTGGAATTGCTGATATTGTAGAAAATAATAGTAATGGCTTTTTGATTGAGAAAGGAAATATAGATGATTTTACTTCTCATCTACGAATTTTAGTTGAGAATAAAGAAATGCGTGAAAAATTTGCCAATGGCGCTATTCAAAAAGCTTGCAATTTTAATATTGAGAAAATTATAAAGTCATGGTATGAAATCTTATAAAAGAAAAAAAGTAGTCTTATTCTATTCTAGTGTACAAGAAAAAAAAATGTTTTATATACAAGGGTTTTATAAAACGGATATTTCTATTCTTCAAGATTTAGGATATTCTGTACTTTTGAGTAATCGCATAATAGATTTTTTACATTTTAAGAAATATGATATTGCTTTCTTATACTTTTATAGATATGCTCTTTTTTCTGCTATTTTAGCAAAATTATTCGGGAAAACAGTAATTTTTACTGGTGGCATTGATAATTTGGATAGAAGTTATGCTGGTAGTAAGAATTATTTTATACAAAAGATTTTTTTTAAATTATGTAACCTTTTTTCGGATACATCATTAATAGTATCTACTGCTGATCAAAAAAATATAGAAAAAATATATTCGGCAGATAGGATGCCTAAAAATTGTAAGCTTTGTTTTCATTCTATAGATATTCAAGATTTGAAATATAATAGAGATACTCCTAAAGAAAATGTTTTTTTGACAATTGCATGGATGGGGAAAGTTGAAAATGTGTATCGAAAGGGAGTATTGCATTCCATTTATGTTTTTAAAGAATTGCAAAATTTAATGTCTGAATACAAATTTTATATTATTGGTAGCTTGGGTGAGGGTAGTGATTATGCTATGAACTTAGTTAAGAAGCTGCAACTTGAAGATAGTGTTTGTTTTACAGGTTCTATAGATGAAGATCAGAAAAATATTTTTTTGAAGAAAAGTAAATTTTATTTTCAACTTTCTGAATATGAAGGATTTGGTATTGCTGCAATGGAGGCTCTTGCAGCAGGGAACATTGTAATTCATTCAGGAAGAGGAGGCTTGAAAGATGCTATTGGCAATAATGGGATTTGTATTGAAAATCTAACAGACTATAAAAAAATTGCTAAGCAAATTTATTATTCTTATTTGGAAAAAGAAACACTTAGTAAGATAGAAAAAGGTGTACACTATGTAGAAGATAATTTTTCGTATTCAAACAGAAAACAAATTATATCTGGTGCTTTAAAATTGCGATAGATTGATATGTTCTTTAATTATATTATGTGTGGTTTTGAATAATGTGTATTCTCAATTATTGAATAAATAAAGTATTTTTATATGTCCATTTTCAAAGATAAAGTTTTATTAATCACCGGCGGTACCGGTTCATTCGGTAACGCCGTATTGCGTCGTTTCCTCGATTCAGATATCAAGGAAATTCGCATCTTTAGCCGTGACGAGAAAAAGCAGGATGACATGCGTCATCACCTGCAGAATCCGAAAGTGAAATTTTACATTGGTAATGTCCGTGACCGCCAGTCTGTGGACGGTGCAATGATGGGAGTGGATTATGTATTTGCCGCTGCCGCCTTGAAGCAAGTGCCCAGCTGCGAGTTTTTCCCGTTGCAGGCTGTGCAGACCAATGTGATCGGTACCGACAATGTACTGGAATCTGCCATAGCGCATGGTGTAAAGAATGTAGTAGTGCTTTCTACCGACAAGGCTGCCTATCCCATCAATGCCATGGGCATCAGCAAGGCCATGATGGAGAAGGTTGCCATAGCCAAGGGCCGTGCGCTGGGTGAAGGGGCAGGAACGACCATCTGCTGCACCCGTTACGGCAATGTGATGGCAAGCCGCGGTTCTGTAATACCGTTGTGGGTGGAGCAGATAAAGAATGGCAGGCCCATTACGGTAACGGACCCCAACATGACCCGCTTCATGATGACGCTGGACGATGCCGTGGATCTGGTAATCTATGCGTTTGAGCACGGGCATAACGGTGACCTGTTCGTGCAGAAGGCTCCTGCCGCCACCTTGGATGTACTGGCGC
>JAEWSH010000042.1 GCA_023398375.1 Bacillota bacterium
GGTTAGAGCCTTTATTAAACCATCAAAGTGGTAGGAGAAAAAAACTAATCCACAGTATCTGAAACAAGCATAGCCGAACCTATAGAAAAGGTAAAGAATGGCTATGACTATATAATACGAGGAGAAATAATTATGAAACTTACAAAGTTTTTGTTGAGTAAAGGAGTTATCTATGCCATCATTCTGGCTGTATTTTATCAGATAGCGATGGTGGGGCTTTATACTTATGGTTATCACGTCTTGCCAAATGGGGTTAATCTACTTGCAATCAATGTGGTAAATCAAGATGGTGATAAAGGGGCAGCAATCGAAAAAGAACTTGTTCCCACTTTATCCAAATCATTTAGCAACGTGAATACTGAAAAGAGTTTGGACGAGAGCAAAGAGGAACTCAATAATCGGCAGATACAAATGATCATTGTCATCCCTGAAAATTTTGTAAGTAACTTAACATCGGGAAAAACAACAATTGATTTCTATATTGATGAATCAAATACAACTACGGTTATAAATACTATGGAGGCAGTTGCCAGCTCAATAACAGATAATTTTAACCAAGCTATCAATCAGGGTAAATTAACAAACATACTGAATTCTCTCAATGTTAATGTCACTCAGCAAGAAAAGATTACGGAACAGTTGAATAATTCAGTAGTTCAAAATAATGTTTATATTAACAAAGCACCCAGCAGTATGGATTATGTAATGGCACCATCATTTTTATCTATTGCAACATACGCATCTTCTATGGTCGTTGCAATTGTACTGATGAATATTTTCCTTGCTTTTATCCCTATTATCGGAAAATGGAAAGCTTTTCGATATGTTGAAATTACAGGATGTGTTATTGCCATTCTTGCGCCCTTGTTCGGAGTAATTATGGCCAGAATCTTGATTCCGTTCAGTATCCAGAAGTTGGTAATCATTTATCTTCAGCAGATTTTTATGCAAATAACAGCTTTCCAGTTTACGTTAATATTCTCGGTATTGTTTGGGCAAAACGGGATATTTATGAATATACCATTGATGCTTGCGCAAACAATAGCCGGCGGTGGAACCATGCCCTTGCAAATCATGCCTAATCTATTTAAAGCGATCAGTTATTTTACCCCTATGTACCCTAATACCCAAATAAACTTTGGACTGTTGTTTGGCGGACCGACACTTATTTTTGAGATTAGATTGCTGGCAATACTGATTACATCCTCTCTTATACTTTTGTTAATTGTATGGCGCAAATGGCCTAAAAAGGAAGATAGCAAGGAAACAGTTGGTAGTAACGGTGATTATGGGATTGTTGGAGCAGATAGAGCATACCGCAGGGTTTAGCCCGGTCATTTTAGTTTACTTTCCGGCGCCGTGTCAGCTTCCTATTTTACCATACCACTTATTGTTTCGATCTTTACGTCGGCTACATTATTAATTATGTCTATAGCCGTATTCAATAAAAAGCAGTATAGCAGTGAAATGTCGTCTAAAAATCTTCTACCTCTGAAGGTGGATTTAGTAAAATCTTGTCAACTTATTTATAGACCTCGAAAAGATATATTCTCTTACCCAAATATTCATTGACAAATTACCAAGGTACCTTTATACTCATAATTAAAGGTACCTTACTATTTACATATTATTAATAAATGGAGGAATTTAAAATGCAAGAAAATAATTTTGACTTAATTATGCAACTTACACGTGTTGAATGGCTGCTTCATAGGTACCATCAACAAAATCATATGCATTTTGGCCCCATGGGAGATCCCCGTAGGGGGCAAGGCAGGGTTTTGACGATTCTTAAGATGCAGCCGGAAATCAGTCAAAAAGAGTTATCATACCTGCTGGATATGAGACCCCAATCCCTGGGAGAACTTCTTTCTAAGCTGGAGAAAAACGGATATATTATCCGTACACCATCGGAAACTGACCGCCGGGTTATGAACATTAAGCTGACGAAGGAGGGAACTGAGGCAATTGGGTCAACTGAGCAGGAATTTAGCTTTGACAAGCTGTTTGAATGTCTGAGTGAAGAAGAACAAAAGAACTTGAGCGGTTATCTTGACCGTATAATCGAAACGCTTGAAACGCAACTTGGTGATGAACAGCCTGAGCCTGATTTTGACACAAGATTACATGGAAGCGATTCGTTTGACGGCCGTTTTGGCGGACACACTAATCGGATGGGCGGCAGAGGTTACACAGGTAATAGGCAATTTGATCCCCGCTCTGATATGGGACGGAATCATCCTGGCGAAATGCCTTTCGATCCTCGTCCTGATGGCAGGGGATTAGGCTCTCAACACGGAATGAGCGGGCATGGAGAACACCCTGCTCAAGAACAAGATAAGTCTGACAAAGAATAATTAGTATTACGGCAGCATGATATGAGGGCGCTGTGGAAAAACCTAGTATTTAAGCAGTGCCTTTGTTTTTTTGCGCCAATTTTAGAGAATATACGATGTGGAAGGAGTTTTTAACATGGAAAATATAGATCAAAAATCACTCTACTACCTAGAAAAAGCACCCGTTTCAAAAGCAATTATGCACATGGTCATTCCCATGATGCTGAGCTTTATTGCTACGCTTATTTACAATATCACAGATGCCTTTTTTATTGGACTACCTGCCCGCACATGAACAAGAGGAATAAAGATATTATCAACAATCTCTTCTATGACTTCGTCAGATATCGTTTCTTTTCTGGTAAGCAACTCATAACGCACTAGATCTACCGGTAATGAAATGATGCGCATACTTAATTTTTCAAGGTTTATTTCACCACGTAGTTCAGCGTTTTTAAGGATAACTGAGATAGCTGCTGTTAGCTTGCTTTCTGCTCCCGGCTGGATAAGATGAGGTATTGAAGCAGTGATGGTACTCCCTATATGTTCGGCAACAAGCCCCCTTATCGCTTGGATGCCTATCTTCTTCAGAGGTTTTATCAGTTCCACTAAAAAAGAGAAAACATCATTTCTCAGATTTCCAGTGTTGGGGATTTCATTTGATGAATTTTGAAGATATTTGTGCAAAACGGCGACCACAAGATCATTTTTATTTGGCCATCGACGATAAAGCACGGCTTTATTCGTTTTCGCTCGTGCTGCGATTCCTTCCATCGTCAGATTGTTATAACCAACTTCAGTAAATTCCTTCCAAGCCGCTTCAAGAATGGCGTATTCCAACGCTTCTCCACGTCGTCGCGGACTCTTTTTTTGTTCATCCATTTTTTTATTTTCCTCCGAGTTTTAGTATAAATCTCTCTGGTAAATATGAAATTAGGAAACTATCAAGTTTCTTAATTGACAAAAATATATTTTTATTATATCATGGTCGAATAAGAAACGCAAATGTTTCTTAAATACAGCTGTGAAAGGAATTTGCATATGAATACAATACTTAATGAAAAGACAAAAAAAGAAAAGCTTGACCCAGTGGTGCTAAGAGCGGCCATTATTTTGGTGGTTGGTGCGCTTGCGCCACTGTTTGATTCGACAATGGTTAATGTAGCACTACATACAATCGCGGCGGATATGAAAGCAACCATTTCTACCGTTCAATGGATTACAACGGGATATGTTCTGGCAATGGGACTGGCCGTTCCGATTTCAGGATGGGCCACCAAACGATTCGGAGGCAGGCGAACCTACATCTTTTCACTGATAATATTTTTAATTGGCTCTGTATGCTCTATGCTGTCATGGAACATAGGAAGTATGGTTGCTTTACGTGCCATTCAAGGAATCGGCGCTGGGTTAATGATGCCGACACTGCAAACAGTGCTTGTACAAACTGCCGGAGGACGTAATATCGGACAGATTATGTCGATTGTCAGCATACCAGCTGTCCTTAGTCCAATCCTCGGTCCAGTGTTAGGAGGAATTATCGTCAGCAGTCTGAATTGGCGCGCTATCTTCTGGGTTAATATTCCGATTTGCATTGTAGCCATTTTGTTGGCTTTGTGGGGAATACCGGCTGATAAGCTTTCTATGAAGAAAGATTCCCTTGATGTGTTTGGTCTGTTATTGCTCTCCCCTGCGTTTGCCCTTCTGATCTACGGCATTGCCCAAATTGCCAAACATGGGAGCTTAAGCAGCAACGCGGTCTATGTTCCCCTTATCATCGGAATCGTTTTGATGGCATCCTATGTCATATATGCTCTGAATACGAAACGGGAACCAGCTCTAAATGTGCGGCTGTTCAAATCAGTCAATTTTACTGCTTCCAATATCCTGCTGATTTTTAGCGGGATCATCACGAACGGGGCTATGTTGATACTGCCGCTCTATTATCAGGAAGTGCGTGGCACAAGTGCGCTGAATGCTGGATTGTGGCTGATTCCTCAAGGCATAGGAATGTTGCTCACCAGAAGCTGGGCTGGAAAAGTGGCTGACCGTGACGGTTCTCGTAATATCGTGCTCATGAGTCTCGCTGCTACTGCAATCGGTACGTTACCGTTTACTTTTGCCGGTACGGATACAAATTTAGTTCTTTTGTCCATTGCGTTGTTGATCAGAGGGGCGGGGCTTGGTGGCTTGTTTATAGCAATCATGATGTCTGCTTATATTGGACTTCAAAAAGAACAGGTTCCACATGCAAGTATTGCAACAAGGATTTTTCAGACCATTGGTGGGGCTTTTGGGTCAGCTATTCTTGCGACTGTCCTTCAGCGCCATATGGCGGGTCACAACGGCTCCGATCTACATGAAGTTGCAGTTGCATTCAACGTCTCCTTCTGGTGGGCAATTGGCCTTACTGTGACTGCTGCGATTCCAACGATGTTCTTGACAATGCGTAAAAAACCATTAAAGGAAACGGCCCCGCAAGAAAAATAATTTGGGGTTGTGCTTGATGGATATGGCGGTTTCGGGCGTATGCAGAATATAAGTACTGTGATTTATGATTATAAGAAGAAGCAAAGTAAGCCAAGATATTTTTTTTGATACTAAATGAGCTCTGATGATATAAAAAAATATGGTTATTCTGAATTGTTATTTTTACGGTAGCTTTTAAATCAAGATATTCGGATCAAAATCATGTAGCAGGCTGTTCCGGCAAGTATACTGAGAAAATTGTCTTTTTTCCACACTTGCAACCCAATCACCAATATTACGGAAATAAATTCAGCCGCGCCGAAAGGAAAATTTGAAAAATCAATATCTCGCATACAGTAGATCACTAGAATAACCATGATGCTTGCTGGCAGCATTGACCCTAAATAGAGTACAGTTGCTGGCAGTTCTTTCTTGCCACTGAAGATCAGAAAGGGCAGTGCACGGGTAAACCAGGTTATTAAACTAATGATTGCAATAGCAGAAATCGTTGTAAGTACGTCAGTTGGCATGGGGAATACCTCCTGTCTTTTTGAGAATGGGGGTTTTCATCAGGATTAAAGCTAGCAAACTGACAGACAATGACGGAAGGATAAAATGATTGGCTCCCAGTAACAAATAAAAGACAAGAGCGCTGACTAATCCTGTGATGGCCGGAATGTGGCTTTTATATTGTCCCCACTGGTTGACAGCAACAACAGTAAAAAATGCAGTTGCGGAAAAATCAATACCAGCCATGTCAAAGGGAATGGATTGTCGCAGCAACGATCCGAGGGTGCAGCTGAAGATCCAGATCAAATGTCCCACTGTTGAAATTTGGAAAATTATTTTATCCTCGTCCAAATCAGCGGGGCACTGCATAGAGCAGAGCACAGAATAAGTTTCATCAGTTAAAGTCATTGCCAAATAAGTCCATTTCCAACCATTCCGGCGGTATTTTTCCACGAGAGCAATGCCGTAAAAAATATGGCGCGCATTGATAAATAAAGTCATAATTGCCATTAGGTATAGAGATGTACCTGCTTTCAGCAGTGATACCATGACAATCTGCATGGAACCGGCATAGATAAATACACCAGACAAAAAAGACCAGATGGCAGGATACCCCGCGGTTTGTAAAAGAATTCCGAAGGCAAGCCCAACAAAAAAAACAGATGGAATAATTGGTACCACCTGTTTTAATGCAAAACATAAATTTTTCATCGTGTGTACCCCCCAGTATTTCTTAGGTTATGGTAACACGAGAGAAAACGCCACACAATAAAAATATTGTGTGGCGTACAATTTTATAAGTAGTCCAGCAGGTTCTTTAATATCACAAGACTCTGTTCCAGTTCACATATGGACTCAGGAGCGCAAATTGCCATACGGACAGCCCTCGCAGGAGTCGTCGTTCCAACGGCAAATCGCTCAGCGGCATAGACCTGAACACCATTTTCTAAAGCAAGTGCTTCAAATTCAGCCCCGGTTTTATTACCTGGTAGAAGTAGCCAGCGAAAAATACAGGTTGCTTCGCCTCGACAGTCATATCCGGATAGGCATCGGTTTACAATTTGGTTACGCAGTCTCGTTCTGCTCCTATGTTGTTCTAGCACAGCGTCCAACTGACCGGAAACGACAATGCGTGCTGCCAGCTCTGCCATCAGCGGGGAAACCGAGATGTTTATGTTGTAAAGAGCATTGGACAACTGCGTTTTATAAGCAGGCGGCACTGACACATAGGCAAGGCGCAGACCAGGAGCAACTGCTTTGGACAGACTGGCGATAAAAATAGTGCGTTCCGGAGCAAAAGAAGCAATCGGAGGCATTTCTTTGCTCATCAGGCGGTAGGTACAGTCCTCAATAATAATAATATCCTGCATTTGTGCTATGGCGGCCAGATCTGCACGAGCCACAGATGACATGGTATGAGTGGTTGGATTTTGATGGTCTGGAATTACATAGATTGCTTTCAGCCCATAAATTTTACAGGCATAGTGCAATGAATCAACATCAAATTCATCATCCGTCTGTCGAATGGGTATTAGCTGAATTCCCAACATCATGGCGACAGCTTTCATATCGGAGTAGGTGTGCGGTGCCACACCAATTTTGTCTCCAGACTGAAACAAGCCGGACAAAACAGCAGCGATTGCATTTTGACCACCGTTTGAGAACAGAATATTATCCCGATGGGTTGTTAAACCACATTTTTTCATAAACATCACGGCGGCATCCTTTTGCCATATTGTGTTGTTTGGACGATTGTATGCGAACAGTCGAACGGCGTCAGGTTCATTAACAATACCTAGAAGTTGTTGCATTAATAGTTCATTCGCTTTATAATCCGGCACTGTTGCACCCATCTCAATGATGTGCTTTGGAGTCTCATCGGTCAAAAGCCGTACATTTGAAAGAGCATCAAAAGCCACATAAGTCCCGCTGCCAATTTTGGCACAAAGCAGGCCTTTTTGCTCGCACTCCTTAAAGGCTTTTGTCACGGTACTGACGTTGATATCTAAAAAATCTGCTAATTCACGCTGCGGCGGTAATTTTATACCGGGCAGAAGCTTTCCGCCAATAATATCCTGTTCCAATTTGTCTGCCAGTGTCTTATAAAGTGAACGGGAGCTTTTATCAATAGATGGTTTCCATGACATTGGATAGTTTTCAAATGAGTTAAATGGCATATACTTACCTCCATGCCATACAATTATAACATTGTTGCTTTATTTCTGTCATTTCCAAGTTTTATAATTTTAGTTAGATACCTTTAATGAAGACATTACGATTATCGTTATTGTTGTCTTGCGAAAATCTTTTGATAAGGGTACAATTGACATGACCATGTATCAAACCTGAAAAAGGATATGATCTGGGCAACTAAAATTTAAGGTACCGAGAAGGATGATAGTACATACTAATTATCGGAGGTTATAAATGGACAAAAGGGTTAAGATCAGGAATGAAGAAGTAACAGAGTATGAAAAAGTAGAAGAAATCACAAGGAAATCTTTTTGGAATTTATATATTCCTGGATGCATGGAACACTTTTTAGTTCATGTTATGAGATCTCACGAGGACTTTGTGCCGGAGTTGGATCTGGTAATTGAAGTTGATGATCAGATCATCGGGAATATCATGTATACAAAAGCAAAAATAGTTGATGAGTCATTAGAAGAAAAAAAAATCCTTACCTTCGGTCCGGTCTGCATTATTCCGGAATACCAAAGAATGGGTTACGGGAAAATGCTTATAGAGCATTCTTTTGATCTGGCAGTTGGACTTGGTTATGATACGATTGTAATATTTGGAAATCCAGGCAATTATGTAAACCGTGGCTTTAAGAGTTGTAAAAAGTACAATATCTGTCTTGAGAATGGAACATTTCCATCAGCAATGATGGTAAAAGAACTGAAGCCGGATGCTCTGGACGGTAGGAAATGGGTCTACTATGACAGCCCTGTGATGAAAATAGACGAAGAAGAAGCCGAGCGCTTTGATGAGAGTCTGGAGAAAATGGAGAAGAAATTTAAGCCAAGTCAGGAAGAATTTTATATTCACAGCCATTCTGTGATTCCCATATAAGTATTAATAGGCTAATATCTCATAGCCTTCATTAGTGACTAAGACCATAACTTCCCATTGGGCTGATGGCATTCCATCTGCCGTATAAACTGTCCAGCCATCATTATCATCTATAAAAATTTCATCAGTTCCCATGTTCACCATTGGCTCAATTGTAAATACCATACCTGGGACTAGAAGCATTTCTGTTCCTTTTTTTGAAACATAGCTTACCCAAGGTTCTTCATGAAATTGCAAGCCGATACCGTGTCCGCCTATTTCCCGAACAACCGTATATCCATTTTTCATAGCATGTTCATGCACAGCTTGCCCCATATCGCCCAAAAATCCCCAGGGCTTTATTTGCGCTAATCCTAATGCAATGCATTCCTTAACCACATTCACCAGTTTCTTTTTTTCAGGACTTACATTGCCGATACAAAACATTCTTGAAGAATCTGAAAAAAAACCTTTATATATTGTAGAGACATCAATATTTATTATATCTCCGTCTTTCAGTAAAACATGGCTTGATGGGATACCATGGCATACTTGATTATTGATTGATGTACATACGCTGTTAGGAAAACCTTCAAAATTTAATGTTGCTGGAATTCCACCCAAAGCCACCGTTTTTTCATAAATCAATAAATCAATTTGTTCTGTTGTCATTCCTATATGCAGTTGTTCAGATATAAAATCTAAAACTGCTATATTGATCTTTCCACTTTCTCTAAGACCAATAATCTGTTTATTATTTTTTATAATTTTTCTAGGCGGAATCATACAACCTTGGGTTTTGTACCATGATATCTTTTCATCAATAGACTCATGACATTTTTTATACTTAATACCGCTTCCGCACCAACATAAATCATTTCGTCCCATTTTTTTTAACATAAAAACACTCCCTGCATTTACTGAGGAGTGTTCAAATATCTATATGAGCTTTGTCAAATGTTAAGATTTCCGGTAACAATTTACGATATTGAAAGGGTGTATAACTATAAGTACGTACAAAAGCTCTTGTAAATGCTTCATGTGATGAAAATCCATATTGTATTGCTATGTCAATAATACGATACTTCGTTTTCTGTAACGCCATCGCTGCCATACTTAGCTGCCGCTTCTGAATATAATCTTTGAATGAAACACCGACATATTCATGGAACTTAGTAGAACAATAACAAGGTGAATACCCTACGAAATCGGACATTCCTTCTAACGTTGGATGTTCTTCTAAATTTTCTTCGATCCAATTTACCATATTTTCAATTGTTTTAACAGACAATTCTGTTCACTCCCTGCCAATATATTATCTTGTTTTATATTTCAATACTTGATTGCAGTTTCAATTTTATAACATTATATCACCCATCATTCAGGACGTCATTAAGAATCTATAAAGATACGTACCTTCAGGGTCAGCACAGAAAAGGGAGAGCAATTACAAAAAGTTTTACAATGTATGCTTTGAACAATAATCTTTTAAACCCATCAGCACTTTTAAAATTAAATAATAGATGTTAAAATAAACATGACATATAGATGTCGTGTTTATTTTGATATGATACAGATAAGGAGTCCATATGAAGATTGACAGACTGATAGGAATTCTTTCAGTTCTTTTGCAGCAGGAAAGTATTACAGCACCTGAACTAGCTAAGAAATTTGAGGTTTCCAAAAGGACAATCAATAGAGATGTAGATGATCTCTGTAAAGCTGGAATACCGATACAAACGATACAGGGACGTGGTGGTGGAATCCAAATAATGGATGGTTACCGAATGGACAGAACACTGCTGACCTCCAAGGATATGCAGATGATCATGGCGGGACTGCGCAGTCTTGATAGTGTAAGCGGAAGCCATTATTATGGTCAGCTTATGGAGAAGATCAAGCCAGGATCATCCAGCTTCATTAGTGGCAAGGATTCTTTTTTAATTGATCTGTCTTCCTGGTATAAGGATGCAATTGCACCGAAGATTTCTCTGATACAGGATGCTATAGAAAAGCGAGAGTATATTACGTTTGATTATTACTCACCAACTGGAAACAGCATTCGTAAGATTGAACCACACTACCTGATCTTTAAATGGTCCAGCTGGTATGTTTGGGGCTGGTGTACCAAGAGAGAGGACTTCAGGCTTTTTAAGTTGAACCGTCTGGATAGGCTCAAAAAAGGTGAAACGGAGTTTGAGCTTCGAAAGGTTCCGATGCCGGATCTATCGATAGAAAAAATATCTCCCAGTAAAATACATGTGAAAGCATTGTTTCATTCAGAAACAAAATGGAAACTTGTGGAGGAATTCGGACCATATTGTTTTGATGAAACAGAGGACGGAAAACTGCTATTTCATGCTGACTATACAGATAAAGACAACCTAATTTCATGGCTTCTTACTTTCAAAGATAAGGTTGTTCTTTTAGAACCAATCGAAGTAAAAGAAGAAATTATTGAAATGTTAATAAGGATGCAAAAAAATTATGATTGATTAGGAGAAACAGACACCACAAGTATTTCAAAGAAACAATGGCTTACACTATGAAATAGCGCTTAGTGTAGACAATTATGGACAAGTTGATAAAACCTTTGCAGAAGTAGTAGCTGCAGGTGCAAAAAGTATTATGAAACCGACAACAATGCCCTGGGGACTGAGGACGTGCTATATTGCTGACCCAGAGGGAAATCTGATTGAGAATGAATTATTTACACAATAGGAGGCCTATATGAAAAAATGGTATGACGAAGAATATAAATTTGAAATTGAAGTAACTGGATTTTTACGTAGTGATCATACGGAGCATTATTGCAGGAATGGCGAAGAAATCGGGGATAAATATACCTGTACCTATGGTTCACCGGTTAATGAGCAGGGACTGGGAATATGCTCTAAGCTGATGATGGTTCTATTTCCTGCAATGGAGGCTGTCCGAAGCGGCGGTGATCTTACGAATGTCGGCGGCAGTGAAAAATATGTAAAGGACTTTGTCTGTCCAGATGGTTGCGTTTGTTTTAGGATGACGGCAACTAAAACAGGTAAAGAGAATTTTTATAAAGGACAATTTTATAAGGAGAATTAGGATGCCACATTACCAATCAGACAATTAAATGACAGGCACAAAGCAGGTAGAAAATTTAATATGGAACAAATAAAGAAGCCCGGACTATCGGGCTTCTTTGCCGAGACCGAATAGTACTATGAACAATTAGAAGAATTTATAGATGCTATTAAAAAAGAGGAATATTAAGGCATAATATGGAAAAATCTTCATTTCTTTGATTAGCAAGAAATTAGAGATTTTTTTTATTTACGTTCGCCATATCCGATCATAATGAGCTCGGTATCACCGGCATTAAAAAAGTTGTGCGGTGCACCTGAATATATATATACACTGTCACCTTTACCAAGAGTAAAAGTATCATTCTCAATAGTTATATTTACTGTTCCATTAACAATAAATATACTAATATCATACTCTAATGAAACGGATTTTTCACAAGACCATTTTCCTGGTAGCAAAGAGATATACATTCCAACAACACGAGAGTTATCGCTTCCGTCCGGGGAATATGGTGTAATAAACTCATATTCAGTTAAAATCTCAGGCATAACGACCTTTTTTCTATTGTTATATTTGATGATATTGTACTTTTTATCTACTTTTTTTGGGCTATCATTTTTTAAAAAATTACTTTCCGAGATGAGGTCAAAGATAGGAACCTCAAGACAACTGCTGATACGTCTGAGCATTTCCAAAGACGGCTGCTTCAAACCCCGCTCCAGTTGTGACAGAAAACTGGAAGTACAGCCTGTCATACTGCTGAGGGTCGACAGCGTATAGCCTTTGGCTTTTCTTATTTGTTTAAGCTTTACATGATTCATGTTCTTTCCTCCAAATGGGCTTAAAAGCTGATATAATACTATGCTTGAAAGATATGAAAGTCAATAGAAATATATAGAAGTTAGATTTTCATTGACTTTGATGATTATGCAAGATATTATTAACCTAAAGTTAATTAACTATGAGTTAAATTTGAGGCAAGAAAAGTTGAAAGTTCATTTTTCTTGAAAGGCAAGAGAAAGGAGATGTCATTATGACAAATTATGCGTTCACAAATTGCAGCGTTATTGATGGTATCCATTTTGATATTCAAGAAAGAATGACCATATTGGTAAGCGGCGGTAAAATCAGACAAATAGGAAGATGTCCTGAGATCAAGATACCGGCAGACTATACGATCCTCGATATTGGGGGGAAATATGTAATGCCCGGACTTATAAATATTCATGTGCATTTATTCGGCAGCGGAAAACCTATGAAAGCTATGAGCGGAGGAACGGCGCAGAAGCGGTTAGTCAGCTTGCTGCATACCAAAATCGGACAAAAGATACTTAACAGTATGGTAAAAGACCATGCCCTTTCAGCATTAAATTCTGGTGTAACAACAATAAGAGCGGTTGGGGACCTGTTATATTCTGATGTGAAAGTAAGAGACCAGATTGATTCTGGAAAGATTCCGGGGCCGAGACTGCTTGTTTCCGGTCCGGCAATTTCTGTTACAGGCGGACATGGCGCCGGGAGCTTTGCTTATATTTCAGATTCCCCCTGGGAGGCTAGAAAGTTAGTACGTCAGAATGTCCGTGAACAGGTTGATATTATAAAAATTTGTGTTACTGGTGGAGTAACGGATAGCAGAAAGATTGGTGAATATGGCCGGCTGGAAATGACACTGGAGGAAGTCGTGGCAGTATGTGAAGAAGCTCATAAAATAGGATTTATGGTAGCGGCACATGCTGAAAGCACCGAAGGAGTGCGCACAGCACTGCTGGGAGGTGTTGATACCATCGAACACGGTAGTGTGCTTGATCAACAAATTATTGATCTTTTCCTACATAATCCAAAATCACTTCGTGGATATTCCTGTCTGATACCTACACTCTATCCGGCAATAACGATATGCAAACTTAAGCCGGAGGATACTTTAATGAATCCAATCAATATTGAAAATGCCAGGCTCGTACTGGAAGGAATGGCCAAGGGACTCACACAGGCGAAAGAGGCAGGTATCTTGATCGGACTTGGTACAGATTCATCCTGTCCGTTTGTTACACAATATAATACGTGGCGTGAGCTTGACTATACGGTTAAATATGCGGGTCTGACTCCGGCAGATGCCATACATAATGCCACACTGGGAAATGCTAAAATTTTAGGAATTGACCATATGACCGGTACTTTGGAACCCGGTAAAGTGTCTGATCTAATTGTATTAAAGAGAAATCCATTAGCTGATTTAAGTGCTCTTTCAGATATTGATATGGTTATGCGGGAAGAATTATTAATTGATAATCCGAAAGTAACTAAGTTATTCAAGGTCGAGCAGTTACTTGATTCGATTGAGTAAAGGAGAAATGTCATGACAGCTGTATTATTGAAATTAATATGCAGGGTTAACGGACTGCTACATAAGAATAAATTTCAATATTCTCAGGAAACAGAGGGAAATTCGGAGTATATGAGTTTTGGTGAAAAATTATGGTGGGGTTATAAATATTTTTATTTTCCGGTAGAAAAAGCTGAGAAAGGAAAACATATTGAAGAGTATTTTAGTAAACAGGAGTTTACTTTCGATTTACCGGAAGGTTTTGAACGAACTTCCCAAATGTGCTTAACTGCGGGGGGAGATATCTTGGCTTCTCATCATATAAGAACGGACAATACACTAAATGTATGGGACGAGGCAGAGGACTTTTTATTCGATTCGGATATCTGCTGTGCGAATCTTGAAACACCAGTGGTTCCATCGGTATGTGCAAGCTTTGTTCCTAAGAATATTCTGAAAGCACCTGCCCTGAATAATACACCTGAGGTTTTTGATCTGTTTTATAGAGGTGGTAGTGGGATTAATTTCTTTTCTACTGCCAATAATCATTGCCTGGATATGGGAGAATCCGGGTTGTTGGAGACACTTGAATTCCTTGACGAGAGGGGCTGTCCCCATGTCGGAACAGCGAACAGTAAAATGCAGAGAGATGAATTCCCAATTATTGATAAGAACGGTGTTAGGACCGCGTTTTTATCATATACATTTTCAACCAATGGGAAACAAGTGACGGATGGGAAAGACTACCTTACGAATTACATAAGACTTAACTGTCCTGATTGTGACATTTCATTGATAAAAAAGCATGTTCGTATAGCGAAGACAGAAAGACAGGCTGATATTATCATTGCCTGCATCCACTGGAGTCTGGAATTTGAATCATACCCGATACAAAATGTAATAGAGATAGGACATGAGCTGATGTCATTAGGGATTGATGTCATAATAGGTAATCACCCGCATGGGATTCAGCCTATGGAAAAGTATATCTTTTGTGACCCCTATTCAGGAATTACAAAACAGGGACTGATCGTTTATGCCTTGGGGGATCTTATCTCCTGTCATGAGCATATCCCTAATTCTCATCTAAATAATCTTTTACGATTGCAAATAGTAAAGGGAACAATAGAAGATAAGCAATTAACTGTAATATCTGATGTAAAAATCAGACCTATGTATATTTATTGTAAAATGAAAGAAGATCGATGCGTTGATTTCAGACTTTTGAATTTTATAAGGTTATTAGATGAAATCAGGGAAAATAAAAACCGTATGAATTTTGAGGAAGCGGAGATAAAGGAAATAAAACGACTTGATGTGTTAATGCGCAAGCTATTGAAGACAGAAATTATACATTGAAAAAGGAGATTATGATTTCAATGAGTACTTATATTGACTTAAAACATGTTGACTGCATGATCCAGGAAGAAATGCAGGAAATGAAAATACCAGGTCTGGCAATTGCTATTGTATCAGGTAATGATATCCTTTATCTGAAAGGGTATGGAAGAACAAATAAATCAGGAGATAAAGTAACCGAAAAAACGGCATTTTTTATTGGCTCCTCAAGTAAATCTTTTACGGCTATGGCAATTATGCAATTGGTAGAGAGAGGAACGCTAACTATTGATGATAAGGTTATCATGTATCTACCAGATTTTAAATATGTAAAATATGGTGAAGAGGTTACCGTCCGTCAGCTTCTCAATCATACCAGTGGTTTTTCCACCTATGAGGGAATGAAAGTATTTAACTGGAAGGCAGATAAAAATCTTTCAAGGCTTTTAAAAGATTTCCGAAAAATCAGGTTAAGTAGAAGGCCTGGTGCATCCTTCGAGTATTCCAATCTTAATTATGTGATACTTGGTGCAATTATTGAAATCATATCCGGTATGACATATGAAAATTTTATCGAACATAATATATTTAAACCATTAGAAATGCAGAATTCTTTTGCTGATTACCAAAAGGCATTGGATAATGGTCTGGAAAAGGGATATCAGCCTGTTTTAGGATTCATTCGACAGACAGAATACGAATTTCATCCAGAAATCACACCGGCGGGATATCTTGTAACATGTGCGGAGGATATGGCAAAGTATCTGATCGCAAATCTGAATGGAGGATGCTACAAAAACGCAAGAATCTTATCAGAAGATGGAATACGCATGCTTCATACAAAATCATCAGAAACCAGTAAACACTATGGTCTTGGCTGGTTCGATTACGGTGAACTGGTACATCATGGAGGGAGCTGCGAGAATTATCATGCTAATATGATGCTGCTTCCATCCAGAAAAATTGGTATTGCAATATTGTATAATGTCAATGACAATATATCAGGAGCATTTACAAAAGCAAGCTTTGGAAGTGGTGAAACGATTCCGTATGACCGGATTCAGTCCAGAATATTAAACGCATTGACAGAAAA
Source organism: Bacillota bacterium (assembly GCA_023398375.1). Taxonomy (GTDB): domain Bacteria; phylum Bacillota; class Clostridia; order Lachnospirales; family Lachnospiraceae; genus SZUA-378. The sequence continues at coordinate 16,190 of JAEWSH010000042.1, forward strand.
AGATATTGTTTCTCCGGTCGTTGCCTGCAATAATAAAGTTCATCAAAAATTAAATATCCTATTGGGAAGTATCGTTACCCTGTCAGCCATATATGGCTTAGTTGCTCTGATTGGATCGGTTGTTAATTTACCAATGCTCTTCCTTATTAATGTTCTGATTCCGATACTTCTTTTAATTGTAATTCCTAGATTATTTAAGGCAACGTGGAAAGCCTTATTTCGGTTTGCAGCAGGTTTTGCACATGTTCTGTATGGTATCCAGATATATCTGATTTTGATAGGAGTAATAAAACTTTTTATTTATGCAGTGTAGGTAAAAATTATTATGAATGATGTGGAAGAAGATATTGCCCGATACAAAAGGAGAATAACTATTTTTTATCCACTGCATCTTTTGCTCATTGGGATTGCTAAAAAATATCCTTTATCGTAAATATGGAGATTATAAGTTTTCACGTGGTGGAATGAAGCAGGGTGCATCAACAAGTCTCTGATTCCTCCACAGGACTAGCAATACCTGTAAGTTTTTTAAATGTGATAGGCTTCTCCTGGTATTAGAAGCAACCGTATTTGAGCTAAAAAGAATCACGGAATAAAGTTTATGACGATTACTATTTTCGATTTTTATACGTCTGTTTATTGTGGGAAGAGCGAAAAAAATAGGTTAATCCCAATCTAAACATTTGTACTGAAACTGACGAAATAAACTTAGGAGGCCATCATGAAACTCAACTCTATTTTAAAGAAGACACTTTCCCTTTTGCTCATATCCATATTTGTATTTGCGCTAAGCGCCTGTGAAAAAAACAGCACCATCACTCCGGTAACCACGGAGGCATCACCTACACCAAATGCAGCGGTTACGGCAAATTCTGCCCAACCTTCCGATAGCGGTTCTCCACAGAGTGAAGCTGACGTTATGTCCGGTTCGGAAATAAATAAGAATACCATAGATATTGAAAAAGTTGAAGCTGTTATAGCTGACGATTGTAATTCTGTATTTGAGGGTAAAATCGGTACACAAAAAATTTGCATCGCTATTTATAGAGATGGAGGTTTGTTAACAGCTTCCTATATTACACAAAATGATCAAGATAGTGAAATTAATTTGCAGGGCACTATTCAAACCAATACTGCTTCTTTTGTCTTAAACAGTAAAGATGGAGCAACTTTTATGGGCACCATAGAACCTGAAACCCAGAAAGGCACATTGTTAGAAGGAACTTATACGTCTACAACGAATGGAGAGGATACTAAATTTGCATTAGCGCTTTCACATACAATTGGTAACACTTATGAGTCGCGCTATCCATTAACCAGTGCAAATACAAAGGATATCGAAGAATTTGCAAATAAAATCAAACTATATGTTACAGAAAACAATAAGAAAGGACTCGCGAATCTTATTGCTTATCCAATTAAGGTAGCCATAAACGGTTCGAAAGTTTCAATAAGTAATAAAAAAGAATTTGAGCAGAAATATGATGATATTATAAATGCAGAATTTAAAAAGGAAATTAATAATTGTTATACGAAATACTTGTTCAGTAATTATATGGGAGTCATGCTGGGGAATGGCGAAATCTGGTTTGAGAGTTTGAATAATAATGGATTGCAAGTATATGCCATTAATAATTAGAGGGTATGAACTTCACATTATGAGTAGAGAATTATCCAAGCAAAGGCTCGGAAAAAGCAGCCGTGAAGAATAAATTCAACGGCCTTTGGTTGGATAATTCCATAGCACGAAACCTGGGTCGGGGATGCAGCAGCTATGGGAAACGTTAAGTATTTATAATATAAATAAAGAAGCCATTTACAGCGAGAAAGTGAAAACCGAAAAGACCTAATTTGCTTGAAATAATGAGAATTATTAATATAAGAAAGGATATATGAAATGCGCATAGACAACTACTACACCTTTTCACAAAGTCGGTCATTATCTGGCACTGGGAAAATTGGAAGTGTGCCCTCACCTAATTATACCGATTTTAACTTTAATACTAAGAAAGCTCCTGCCATGAGCGATAAAAAATACAGAGAGGCTATAATAGAGCAAGCAAAAAAAGACCAGTCTGCCGGAAAATTTCAATCGGAATCCTCTGGATTTAGAAGCTTAGTAAAAAGTTATGTCTCTACTGTTTCTCCGGACAGAAAAAATATTATTACAAAAGGATTAACAGCAATATTCAAAAATAAAAATCCACAACCTAAAACACTTAACTTGATAGACTATCTGTTTGGCAACGTTAAGTATTGTAAAGAAGCAACAGATGTATCTTATGCTGAATTTTACGACAGTAATGGTGAAATGGTAGCTTCTTACTCAAATGGCAGATGGATTTCCTATGGGACAAAGGCAGAAAACGCCCGTGAATCTGAGCTTTGGGGCATATATAATGAGGCGTGGAATAATGCCGCAAGAGCAAGTCAAAGAAATTAGTACCTAATATTTTAAAATCAAATACTCATGCTTCATCAGAATATGGTAAACTATTTATTGTACCAAGTATCGCCAAGAATATAATATAGAATGTCCAGTATGAGGAAAATTTATGATTACTAAAATAGATATACAGACTGTTTGCGAAACACAACGTGTCCTTTCTCATGCAAAAGACTTTATTTATCTTTTGCCGCATCCAGCGTTGCAAAATTGTATTTCAAATTATACCATTACCTTTCCGAACAAAAATATGATATCAGAGAAATATACCGTTATACCTCATGGAAGTGCAACGCTAGTATACTCCCATAATGGGAAAAATTTGTACAGCAATTTGTTTGGACCAGCCGTAAAGCCATGTCTGGTCGGTAGCCAAGCAAATCAGTTTGAGCTGTTGTTTATTATAGAATTTCAACCGGCAGGCTTATATGCGTTCACTGGTGCAAATCAAAAGGAACTAGTCGATCATATCATTCCATTTGAATTGATAAATTTCAAGTTAAATCAATCAATTTCCGAAGTGATTAGCAATGCTCACAACATGTATGAATTGATTACCAACCTCGACCGGTTATTGTTAGCGAATCTGCATATGGTTTATCCCTGTGAATTGCGATTAGCAACCGAATTAATTATTGAGACTATGGGAAATATTTCAAACAAAGAGTTGTCTGGTTCTGTCTATTATAGCGAACGGCACCTTAACCGTATTTTTGGTCAATATCTGGGTATGAATATAAAATCTTTTTCCCGCCTGGTTCGCATAAACAAAACGATACAGCTCATGCGCAATCCTCATAATAGTATTACTGATTCTTGTGATATTACTGGATTTCATGACTTGCCGCATTTTATACATGATTTTAAATCGGTGTGCGGGCTTACTCCCCAAGAATATCGCAACAGTATGTCCGATTTTTACAGCCAAATCGCAAAATTCTGATGTATAATGAAGATAACTAAAATTGAAAAGGAGTGTTATATGAAATATTGTGGTTTGTTAATCTCTGTGTCTGATATGGAAAAATCCAAGAATTTTTACGAAAAGGTTATGGGACAAAAGGTTGGGATGGACTTAGGTATTCATGTGTCGTTTGTGAATGGATTTTCCCTGCAGTCGAATTATGAGGAGCTTGTTGGAGAAAAACTTGAAATGCGTTCAAAACCAAACAATTTCCAGCTTTATTTTGAAGTGGAAGATTTAGATTCTTGGGAAGCAAAGCTCAAGAATACAGAGGGGATTGAGTTTATCCACCCAAGCAAGGAATATCCTTGGGGGCAGCGTGTCATGCGCTTTTACGATTACGACAAATATATTGTTGAGGTATCTGAAAGCATGGAATCTGTCGCAAGACGTTTCTTGATGCAAGGGCTTACCATTGAAGAAACCGCAGAGCGCACCATGTATCCGGTTGAATTTCTAAAGCAACTTTTATAAGGAATTATATTTTTTGAAACGGGTAGTATAAAGGGTAAGCTAGTGTGAAAGATTATTTTCGCATTAACTTACCTTTTTAGATTAAGCCAAAAAGCAAACCAAAGGAGAGTAAACCATGCTTACACCTTACCTTACATTCAACGGTAACTGCAAAGACGTGCTGAACTTCTACCGTACCGTCTTCCATTGCGGTGAGCCAAAAGTCCAGCCCTACGGTGACTATGTGACGCTCCTGCCGACCGAGACCTTCTACAGCGTGTTCCACGCTGCAGTAACAGACAAGTTCGGCGTGAACTGGAATGTCGTCGCTGAAGAAGCGCCGAAGCAAATGGAGGGATGAAGAGTGAATAACGAACGTGTATACAAAATGAAAATCTCCGGCGTCTACCCTCTGTATATTCAAAAAGCGGAACGTAAAGGACGCACGAAGGCGGAAGTCGATACCGTCATCCAATGGTTGACAGGCTACGATGAACATGGAGTGCAGTCTCAAATTGATAGGGATGTTGATTTTGAGACGTTCTTTGCCGAAGCCCCTCAAATCAATCCGAATGCTTCCAAAATCACCGGAGTAATCTGCGGAGTTCGCATCGAGGAAATCGAAGACTCGCTTATGCAGAAGATACGCTGGTTAGACAAGTTGGTGGACGAAGTGGCAAAAGGTAAGCCGATGGAGAAGGTGTTGAGAAGCAAGCAGTCGTCATAATTTTAATTACACTTTATAGATTAATTGTAATTGTAAACTCCGCTCCATATATTGTGCTCACCTCATAATGATTATTTTTATTATTGCTTTTTCGCTTTTTTGGAATACTACTTATGTGATAACCTAATTTTTTCATTATCTATGGTATGGAATAAATAGAGTAATAGATGAAAAAAATGGTTTTTTTCATCTACATAAATCTTACTAGCGCTACTGACTTTTTCATGCGCATTAAATTATATACTTTACCGTACTCATTATAAATCTATTTTTAGGAAGGGTAGGTATTCGAGAGAGGCGATAACTCAGGTCTTGATTAGGAACTTTGTAAGTTAAATGATTAGCAATAAAGTCAAGACTTGCCTTCATAACTTCTATGGTAACCAATTCTCCGGCACATCGATGTCCTTTATTACAATCCCCACCTCCCAGTGGCATAAATGAAAAAGCATCATCTGTCCAATGATTGAATCTTTCCGGATTAAATTCGTAAGGATTTAACCATAATCTTGGGTCATGATTTGTTCCATAGATATCTAATAAGATTAGAGTTCCTTTTTTTATTTGATATTGTTTCCAAGTAAAGCTCTTTTTTACCTGTGCACCTATATAAGGGGTAAATGGGTAGAAACGTCTGATTTCCTGCACAAACATTTGGTTATATATCTTATCTTTTACTTGAAGCTTCTGTCGACATTCAGGATGCTCATGCATTGCTAAGGTACCGAACGTTATATACGTAGCGATTGCAACCATTGGTCTTATGATATTAAGTAATTCAACAGCTGCAATCTGTGTGCTTAAAAGCTTTTTATGCTCATCAAGATACCATGCTATGGAATAAGCTGCTGTACTTTTCGCAGGTGATAATTTTCGAGATCGGATTTTAGCAATAATGTCTCTAATCCATTTTTCGGATTTTTTGCGCGCACATCGTCCTTGCCAATACCTTGGTCCAACTGCACCAAATCCATCTATCATTTTTCCTAAGTCAGAAGCTCTTTTTTTTATTTCTTTATTTGCTAATGGAACTCCTGTCCATCTGCATGCCACTTGACATAATATTATTTGGGCTTCATCAAACAAAACAATATTCTTATTATTCCATTTCGCACTATTAGCTTCCCATTGCTCGGTGGTATAATCTATCATTCCTTTTAAGTTTTCAGGTGTCATGATTGACATAAACATTTGCTTGCGATTTGTATGTGCATTTCCGTCTAAGCCTTGTACTCCTTTTTGCCCTGTTAATGTCTTTTGTATTCTTTTAGGTGTTACATCCTTTCTTTTTAGGTAGTTATTATTATAGAATACCTTAGCTGCATCTTCTCCTGTCATACAAATAGCTTTTTGTCCTAACAAGCGTGTTTGAAAAATATCTGTTTTATACTTATTACATCTGTTTTGTATAAATGAGTAACCTTCTAATAGCAAGGCTAGACTATTATCTATAGTCTTATCACAAGGGATTTTTTTAGCGGAATTCATATTTAATACTCCTTTTAATTTGTACTGTTATTATGTGTATGTGTAGGAATATAATATTTGTTTTACATGATAAAATCTGAATTATTTGATTATTAAAAAGGCGATTACATCCATATTAATTGTATCATAAAGTAATATGGATACTGTACATCTGCTTATAATTACCAAACATTCAATTAATTATGCAAGTTATAGAATCTGATGAGATATGCAGTAATTAAGTGTTTTTTGCTAACCTAAAACGGGGCGGCTTCTCAAACCAGGCGGTCGTATAAAGATGTGGGTAAGATATAGACAAGAAAAAAACCGCAGGACTTAAAATCCTGCGGTAAGTCATACTTCAATTGCTGTTTTGGATATAATAATTCATATTTTCCATTGCCCATTCTTGGTTATATGCATGGGTCGCCATTGAATTGGGATCGTAGATAGATGCACAATAGGCAGTCCTTTGTCCTGCTTTCAGATCTTTAAAAAACTCAAGGTATTTCCATTTGAATTTAGTAACAAAAGGCTCATTCTTATAGAATCTATTATGAATATTAAAACAGGTATTAGTAATCTTATCCTGTTTACAGTATCCTTGAACGCTGCATTCAGAACAGGGTATCGTCTGTGCCATATCGATATCAATCAGCGGGATCATATTTTGATCGCTCATATAACCTGCCTTGAAACTGGTATAGTTCATAACTCTTAGTGAGAGCTCCGCATCACCATAACAGGTCTCTTCACTCCAATAGCCTATCTGCTGTATTAATTCAGGTCTCATGCCCATGCAGCACCCATGTACGAAGTCCATAGCTACATCTACATGACCATTTGTAAGTTGAAGATAGGTAACACCATTGCTTGTATTAGGTATCACCGGCGGGTAGATCGGGGTGTATGGTGCAGATCGCTGGACTCCCAATAATCCTACATCAGGAAATGTATTAAATACCATCATAAAGCGTGTAAGCCAATCCTTTGTTCTTATAACAACATCGCTGTCAACAGAGAAGAAATATTGATCAGGCCTTCGCTTAGTAAGGTTTAGGTTTAACGCAAAAACTGGTCCTGAATTAACTGGCAGCTGTGTTTTCGACTTGATACGGCTGTCGTTCAACGACTGAATATATTCCCACGTATCATCCTTGGAATTACTGTCAATGATATGCATCTCAAAGTCTTCCGGTGTATCCAGTATGGATCTTAAGCTTCTTGCTGTAAGCCCCATACGATTGAATGTTATATAACTTAAAAAAGGAGGAACCATAGAATCAACCCTTTGCAAAATATTAAAATCACAATTTATTTTATGTCAACTGTGCTAAACAGTTACTGTTTTACGTTATAATTAAATAGAAAGTATTATTACTTATTGGAACAATAATTTTGGAATGCTTATTGCCAAAACAGGAATTCCATCCATTATTGTAGGAGGCATAGTACTATTAGTATTTGCATTTTTATTTTATCATATTGATCAGAACTACTTTTAGGTCTAGAAATATATTTATAGTTCAACAAGGGCTGGAAATTAAAATATAATTTTGATAGAATCAATAATATCTATGGAGATTTTAAATTGAAAAAGAAAAGTTACTACACGCCAAGTGATATTGCCAACGCATGTGGCATTCATTCAAATACAGTAAGACTTTACGAAAAGTCTGGTTTCGTTACGCTTGCCAAGCGTGATAATAATAATTATAGAATGTATACGGAACTTCATTTGCTGCAGTTCAAATTATGCCGGGCAATTTTTGACTATCCTTTTACAAATAGCAAAATTCGAGCTGCTGGTTGTTATCTGCTCCGCACAAATGCAGAATGCGATGCTGTAAAAACTAATCTGGCGTATGATAGGTATATGAAAGCAATCCAAAAGGAAATTAATCTGGCAAATGAAGCAATTTATACTACTAAATGCTGGATCAAGGGAGGAAAGTCAAATTCAGATAAGATAATTTCCATGTCTCGTAAAGGTCTTGCAGCGATGCTGGGTATTACTACAGAATCTATTCGTAACTGGGAGAGAAACGGCTTGATCTACGCAGATTCAGTGGGTTCTAATAATGAGATATTATATGTGGGCATCAATGTTGAGCGGACTAAGATCATTTATTTGCTTAGGCAGGCCGGGTATAGTATGTCTGCACTTTATAAATGTTTCTTCTATAGTGACAAGGGAGATCTTCAAAAGGCCATTGATAGTCTGGAAGAAACGAACTATGATGAAATTTTCTCTGCTGGAGACAGATGGATGTCCACACTGTTGCAGCTTCGGGAAGGGGCAGAAAGAATTCTGCCCATATTAGAACAAATAAAAGAAATAAAATGACCTTACATATGTACACCACCCATCAGCATTCAGATATTATTTGTTTGTAACAGAAAACAAATATAAAATGATGCAGAGAAAGTGCATAGAAAGAGGTTGTTATGAATCAGATAAAATTAGAAGAACTGTTTCAGAAGATCGGAATTGAAAGAGCTGTTGGAACAGAAGGAAATCATAAGGTTCTAGCTATTTTGGAAAAACAATTAAGCAGTATGGATTATGAGGTATTATCAATTCCTATTACCTGTACCATATGGAATCATGATAATTCCTGTATTCAGTATGCAGGTAAAGATATTCACATTGAAGTCAGCCCTTTTTCAGAGTCATTTATAGGAGAAGGAATTGTCAGAACAGCAGGAACCATGGATGAGCTTCTAAGTTTGGATTGCCATAATAGTGTAATGGTACTTAAAGACCATTTGGTGATTAAGTCTCTTCAACCAAAGAATTATCCGTTCTATTATCCAGATGAGGATAAAGAACTGATTGAACTGCTGGAATCTAAGGAACCGGCTGCCATTATTGTTGCTTCAGGCCATCATCCGATGTGCGGTCTTGACCCATTTCCTTTATTTGAGGATGGTAATTTTCTGATTCCATCAGCATATATAAGCAATAGAGTCTGGGAAGACATTTCTGAGGATTTATTCGACCGTCTTGTTTCAGTAAATATTTTCTCAAGAAAAGAAGTAGTAGAAAGTAAACAGTTGGTGGCAACAAAAAAAGCAAAAGAAAATAATGGAAAAATTGTAATCTGTGCGCACATGGATTCAAAATATAATACGCCGGGTGCCCTTGATAATGGGATAGGTGTTGTAACTCTTCTCGAAATGGTTGAGTTTATTTCAACAGAAAAGTATGATATTGATATTGTTCCATTTAACGGGGAGGAATATTATGAAGCTTCAGGAGAACTGGCATATTTAGATTACCTTAGAAATAATGGAGATACTGTGAAAATGGTGATTAATATTGATTCACCATGTCATATTGGTTCGGAAATCGCAGTTTCTACGTACAATTTAGAAAAGCCAATTCAAATACAAGTAGAAAGTATTGTAGAGGAAGTCGATCGTGTTTGTTTAGGAAATGAGTGGTATTCAGGTGATCATGCTGCATTTGCATTTCAGATGATCCCATGTATCGCTATTTCATCTTCTGATTTATTTGAAGGTGCATTGGACTGTACACACTCTGTTAAGGATGTTGCATCAACGGTCGATATCAGTCTGATAAATCCCGCCGTGCAGTTTGTTATTAAGTTAATTGCGTACATGGAGTCTATACTATAAGAACTATTATTATGATGAAACAGATCTGTTTACTGTTTGGATCAAAAAAACAATAAGTGGGAGATCGATCAATATGAGGATTAAAACATTAAAAAAAATGATGCATAAGTATGGAATTCTGTTTTTGTTACTATTTCTATTTGGTAATTTAACAGCATGTGGATCAAAGAATATATTGTATGATAAAAATCCGGATGATTCACAAGAAGAAACACAAGAAAACATAATGGGAAGTACCAATGAGGATGTAACTGTAAAAGAGGATACAGAAGCAGATGTAGATAGAGAAGCTAGGAAGGAATCTTATACATCCATTCTGGAAGGTATCTATTATAATCATACGTTCCCGGATGGTCAGCCTTGCGATTCGGATGATAAGGATGCGATTGCCCTAAATCAATTTTCAATATTTGATATAGACAGGGACGGCAAAGAGGAATTAATTATTACGTATACAAATGCCTGCATGGCGGGTATGGTAGAATTGATCTATGATTTTGATAACAATACCAAAATTGCGAACGAAGAGTTTCGGGAGTTTCCGGCTCTTACCTATTATGATAATGGTATTATTGAGGCAGAGTGGTCACATAATCAAGGGCTGGCAGGAGATTTCTGGCCCTATACCTTATATCAGTATGACAGTCAAACAGATCAATACGTCAATGTCGGAATGGTTGATGCATGGGATAGGTCGTTATCTGAGACTGATTATAATGGTGATCCATTCCCAGAAGAAAGTGATACGGATGGGGATGGAATCGTGTATTATATCATGCAGGATGGAGAGTATAAGCTGGAACACCCGGTAGATTGGGCAGAATATGAGAAATGGCGTGATTCTTATATGGGCAATGGAAAAGAGGTTCTTGTCCCATTTGTGTATTTAACAGAAGAAAATATAAAGGCATTCAATAACGGTATGTAATGGGTTAGTAAATTCTATTTTCTGAATATTTCATTGTGAGGGGGAACTAGTTATGAAACGAAGATTAATAGGGATACTTCTAACATTTATCATGATTCTATCTGCCTGCAGCGGGAGACAGCCTGAAAGCATGGATAAAACAAATGATGAAACAACTGCAGCAGCTAATAAGATAAGCAGTACTTCGGTGGAGGATATTTTTGCAAGATTGACCTTGGATCAAAAAGCTGCTCAGATGGTGCAGGGAGCAGTGTTTAGCGTATCGGATATTATTATGAAAAAGAATTGCTATGGCAGTATCCTTTCTACCTATGGTGAAAATTCCCTGAATGCGTCGGAATGGAAGAAGCTGATCCTTCAATATCAGGAAGATGCCATGAGTTCAGAGGCTGGTATTCCTTATATATATGGAAATGATGCGGTTCACGGGGTCAATACCTGTGAAGGCACGGTCATATTTCCACATAATATAGGAATCGGTGCTGCTAATAACAAGGAGTTGACCTATCAGATGGGGCTGGCTGTAGCAAATGAAGCAAAGTTAACAGGCATGCTTTGGAGTTTTTCTCCGTGCTTAGCTGCAGCTCAGGATCCCAGATGGGGACGTACCTATGAAAGTTATTCTTCGGAAACAGATATCGCAACAGAGCTCGGTACCTCGTTCGCGAAAGGGTTGATCGATGGCGGCCTCCTTCCATGTGCAAAACATTTCTTTGCAGATGGTAATGTTCTGTATGGAACAGGTGAATCACTGGATGGAGAAAACAGGTTGATTGACCGTGGTGATGCTCAGCTGTCAGATGCAGAAATCCAGGATTTATTAAAGGTCTACAAAGCCATGATGGATGCTGGAGTTAAGACTATCATGATCAGCCACAGCAGTGTAAACGGCATTAAGATGCATGCAAATGAGAAATATATATCAATGCTAAAAAATGATATGGGATTTCAGGGCTTTGTCGTAAGTGATTGGAACTCCATTCATAATATACCGGGTGACAACTTAAAGGACCAGACGATTACTGCGATCAACGCCGGTATAGATATGCTGATGGAGGACACCCAATATGAGGAATGCCGGAAATATATCGTTGAAGGAGTAAAAGAAGGAAAAATTTCCATGGATCGCGTAAATGATGCAGTAAGACGAATCCTTACGGTAAAGAAAGAGATGGGAATTCTGGATGACCCAATGATGGAGAAGGTAACATCTGAGGAGAATAGTCCAGGTTCACAGGAATACAGGAATCTGGCAAAAACGTTGGTAGAAGAAAGTCTTGTACTGCTAAAGAATGATAACTCGATACTGCCGGTTAAGAAAGGAACCAAGATATTCGTGACAGGACCTGCCGCAAATGATGTCGGAGTGCAGTGTGGCGGATGGACGATTACCTGGCTTGGCAGTTCGGATGCAGATAACGCCGGTCATAAGTGGATACGGGAAGGAAAAACGATACTTGACGGTCTGCATGAACTTGCAGATGAATATGATCTGACGGTTATCACTGACCCGGAGAAAGCAGAGGAGGCCAATGTGACATTATTGTGTCTGGGAGAAAAGACATATGCCGAATGGAAAGGTGACAGTGCAGAAATCAGTATTACCGGAGAGCTTGGTCTCGATGACAATGCCAAAGCGATCGACCTTGCCAAAAGCTTTGGGCATCCGACCATAGCCTGTATTGTAGCAGGAAGAAATGTGATCATCAGTGATTATATGAAGCAGTGGGACGGCATCGTAATGTGCTACCTGCCTGGAAGTGAAGGGGACGGTGTAGCAAATGTGCTTGTAGGAAAGAGCAGGTTTAAAGGAACCCTGCCGATGCCATACTACTCAAAGGTTGAAGATATCAGGACGGATCATGTCATGTTTCCGGTGGGATACGGATTAAATTATCAAATCAGATAAATTAAGGTTCATTTTTACCTTCTCAAATTTTATTTTTAACTTCCTGGAACATAATATCAGTATCATTTTTCTGTGAGCATTCCTCTCTTAAGAGGTGAATGACACCTGAAAAATCGATGATAACGTGCTTAACTCCGGGAAGCTTTTCCAAGATCTCTGCATTTTCTGTACTGGCGACTGCTATAATAGCACCTGCACCGGCCTCGTATGCAGATTGGATTCCTGAAATAGAATCTTCAAATATGATACAATCTGCGGGAGCTATTCTAATTTTCTGCATTGCTTTCCTATATACGGTTGGATCTGGCTTTCCGGGTAAAGCGCTATCATCATACACAATGTCATCCCAACGAAACCACCTGTCAAGATGAAGATATTTATAATACATAGTAAGATTTTCTTTCCCAGCCATTGTTGCAATTGTCATAGGTATATTACAGGAAGTCAGAAGATCAAGTAAGTCGGGCAGACCCTTCGCAAGACGAAAACCCTCCTTATCTTCAAGGCACAACTTACGATAGATGCGTTCCTTTCCTTCGCTCAGCCTATATAATTCTTCTGGAGTCATGCTGCGACCTGTAAAATGTTCCAATACAAACAGATTATTACGTCCATAGACGTATGCACTCATTTCCTCATCGGAAATGGTGTGTCCGATTAACTCTTTCAGGAACTTCCGCCAGGCAATATCATGCTTTGGCGAATCGAACAGCATGGTGCCATTAAAATCAAAAATAACCGCTTTCATTCATATTCTCCTTTTTTATCTGAGTTTAAATTTATTTTATTCTAATTACAGATTATCATTCCAAATTAATTGCAACAATAAGGATAATGACGTAAAATATAAGATAAGTGACAAAATGAGGAAAATTATATGGTATCAGAGACTACATATTATAACATTGATTCCAATCACCAAGAGATTCATAGTCGAGGAAGTGCTGGATTTCCCTGCGGTGGCTATCGAAATTATATATCCTTTGATTCCAGTAAAGAAGTGCCGTGGCACTGGCATGAAGAACTGGAACTTATTTATGTAGTAGAAGGAAGTCTTAAAGTACGATTGCCAGGTATGCATATTGTTATTAAGCAAGGTGAAGGTGTTTTTATCAACAAAAATGTATTACACGCTGCAAATTCAAACCAGAAACAGGAATGTCTGATTCACTCACTGGTTTTTTATGACAGTATAATTGCCGGCGATAAAAACAGTGTCTTTGCGGCTGCCTATGTGCAGCCCATACTTAATTGTCCGGCCTTAAAATACCGTTCTTTTTCTTCTGATTCGGCATGGGAGCAAGAAGCTGCTTCCTGTATCGAAAGAGCTTTTCATAAGCTGACATTGGGAGAACCGGGATATGAATTGCTGATACGAAATGATCTTTCCTTACTGTGGAGCATTCTCTTTCAGAATTCGTCTGATCAACTATCTTCTGATAAGTGTGAAAATGAAGTAGATAACTTTCGTATCAGAACAATGATCGCCTTCTTGGAAGAACATTTTAATGAAACGATAGAACTTACGCAGATAGCAGCTTCTGCGAATATCGGAAAACGAGAATGTATCCGCTGTTTTCACAGAATGATGGGACTTTCTCCAATTCAGTATCTGATCAAATACAGAATTATTGAATCACTTCATTATTTAAGAGATACCGAAATGTCTGTTTCAGAGATAGCTTTATGCTGTGGATTTGAAAGTCCCAGCTATTTTACACATATATTTAAGCGGTATCAAAAATGTACACCACGACAGTTTAGAGTTTTAAATAAATCATTATTACCATGAGACTTTATTGAGCGGAAGGGGAGGGACTTTATGGATTTGAAATCTTTGGATAAGCAAATAAAATATAAGAATATTCACTTTGAAATCAATAGGGATGGGGATAAGTTTACATTTAGAAAAGGGTATGTTTATAGAAGAAATAAGGTACCTATTCAGGTTCGTTTGGAAGGAACTCATTACGAAATAGGATTACAGTATGGTGTGCTTCTGAAAAATGAAATCAGGAGTATGACGAATTGTCTATGCAAAGTGATTGCTTATTATGCAAGTGAGATAAAAATCCCGAGAAATTTGGTAGATAGTTACTTTAGATATAAAATCAGGAAATTGTCAAAAAACCTTCCGGAAAGATTCCTACAAGAAATAGAAGGTATCTCTGATGGTTCTGGTATTGACATAAGAAAAATATATGCAATAAGTTTATTTGATGATTTACTTCATGTAATGGGATGTTCATCCATTCTCGCAATATCTGGAGACAGGAATATGATCCATGGTTGGAATGAGGATCTCTATTTTGGGATGGAAACAGGTATGAAACAGGTCATTATCAAGTGCTGTCCAAAAGGGTATAACAGTTTTGTATACGTAGCGTTTCCAGGTTTTATAGGAGTATCGGGCGGCTATAATGATAAAGGTCTGGGATATTCCCATCATTCAAGATTCGCAAATAGTGTCGACTACAAAGGCTATCCTCAGAACTGTATATCACGAATGGCATTAGAAGAATGCGGATCATTAAAGGAAGTCATAGACTTTTACAAAGGTAAGGCTGTTGTTGTGGCTGATGCACATACATGGAGTGACAGAAGTAACTTAACAGGATGTATTATTGAAACAGCACCTAATGCGAAAGAACCTGTAAAAGTAACAGAGATGAGTGGGAAAGTCTTATGGCATATTAATAAATATATGGATCCTGATTACATAAAGAACAACGAAAACAAGTTTACAGGCGATGTTAGTTTTAATAATTCCAGGCAGGAAGTGTTCCATTATTGTATCGGCGGAAATAGGCCGTTTACATTGGATGATATCATATCTTTATTAAGAACTGAAAAAGGTCCAAATGGAGAAAATTATAATTTAAGTGACGTCACAAGGGGTATTTGTAATATGGATACACAGCAAATGATTCTGTTTGATCCGAAAGGAGAAGGGATCTATCTGGCTAGAAATCATTATCTTGCAAGTAAAAGTACCGTTTATTTTATCCCCGGGAATTTCGGACTTCCGCCATATGTATATAAGGAAAGAGAAGAAAATGAATCTGTGGTTGAAGATATTGCAATAATTAAAGAATCGGTACTGACAAAAAGTGAGTATATAAAAAGACTGAAGGAGCTGACTGAAAAATATCCTGACCAGGGATGTATCAATTTTATGATAGGGCAGGCATCATTCAACACAGGAGATTTGGATGGCTGGGCAGTTTATACTGACAAAGCTTATCAATTACCTTCTTCTTGTGATATACAGGAGGTTACATTAGAAAAGGCAAAAGTAGA
Source organism: Bacillota bacterium (assembly GCA_023398375.1). Classification (GTDB taxonomy): domain Bacteria; phylum Bacillota; class Clostridia; order Lachnospirales; family Lachnospiraceae; genus SZUA-378. The sequence continues at coordinate 32,026 of JAEWSH010000042.1, forward strand.
GTTTTATAAAAAGAACAGGGAAGAAGCAGCAAAGATTCTATCAGACATAAGCTATGACTGCTTAAGATCATTTAGATCCAGAGCAGAGTTCCTTTATCTATATAAGATATATTACGAATCAATCAATAATAAAACCGCTGCAAAAGAATACAGTACTACTTTTGAGAAACTAGTACTCGATACGAAATCGCGAAAAAAGATAAAAAGCGGTCTCAAAATAATTTAGGGAGGCAGAAATGATTCTTTGTATTATTTTACTCCATGCAAGGTCTGATAGGACAACATGCCAAAACAAGGGCCGGAGATTCTCTCCGGCCCTTGTTTTGGCATGCTGGATATGAAATCTGGCAACTTAGACCAAGTAATATTGTGTCTTACATGCAAATTTGATATATTTGGAATTGAAAAGGGGGGGACACATTTTTGAAGATAACAATTCAAACTAATGAGACGGTGAAAGATACAGAAATTAATATTAGATGTAATACGATAACGCCTGAAATTGAGAAAATTGTATCAAAATTAAGGGTACTGGATAAACAGTTGGTTGCAGTGAAGGGAAATGAAACTTTTTTTCTTGATATTTTAGAACTGCTTTATATTGATACCGTTGATAAAAGAACCTTTGTTTACACTGCAAAGGATGTATATGAGACGGAGATGAAACTTTACGAATTAGAAGAACAGTTTGAACAGTTTGGATTTTTCAGGGCAGGAAAGTCATGTATCGTGAATTTAAAATATATCAGGTCACTGAAAGCTGAATTTGATAGGAGGATTAAAGTAACAATGGAAAATGGAGAACAATTAATGATATCAAGGCAGTATGCAGATGAATTTAAAAAAAGACTGGGGGTAAAGTGAATGTTAAATAAGAAAACAATTTATGATTTTTTAGGGCAGGGGTTTTGCCTGTTTGGTGTTACTGTTACAATGTTAAACGTGTTATGTGTACTAGTTGGAGAAAGTGCAAAAGAAATTTCCAGAATGTTTGTACTGGGAAGTTCAGGGCTTTCTGTGGAGACAATGTTACAATTGCTGATTGTTTCGCTGCTAATAACTGTAACAAGATTTTTTTATTTTAATGATATAATTGTAAAAAAAATTTCCATAGCAGCTCGTACAGCTTTGATGCTGCTCACAATCTTAGTAATGATTGCAATAGTTATCTATCTTTGCGGATGGTTTCCAATAAGGATGTGGCAGCCTTGGCTGATGTTTTTGGCAGGCTTTGCAATCTGCTCTCTAATAGGTATAGGAATTACGTATTTGAAAGAAGAATTAGATAATAAAAATATGCAAGAAGCCTTAAAGAAACTTAAGGAAGGTGAATAGATTCTTTATAAGCTACCATATCATCAAGGAATGGTGAGGGGTAAGAGCCGGTACTTTCGGCTCTTACCCTTCACTATTTTTACAGTTAAGATTACTGTGCTAAGAAGTATCATATCTGTTATACTGGCTTAAGAAGCAGGAGGGGATCATATGTCAGATCAGAAGTGTCAGGAAGAGTACATACGAAGAATTCATAAAGTACAGGATTACATTGAGCACCATTTAGGGCAATCCCTGTCTATAGAGGAGCTTTCCAACGCCGCAGGGTTTTCCAAATATCATTTCAGCCGGATCTTTCAGGGTATGTTACAGGAACCGTTAGCGCATTATGTGAACCGGATTCGAATGGAGAATGCACTTTTTCTGCTGGCACACCGGGCAGATAAAAACATGACGGACATTGCTTATGAACTTGGTTTTTCGGATTCAGCTGTATTTTCCCGGGCATTTAAGAATTACTATGGCATCAGTCCAAGAGAATACCGGAAGGAGTATAGCAAGAATTGCAAAGATTCATTTTTATTGTCTGAGTACAATAAGAACACAGCAAAGAAAGAGCGGGCAGGCAATCTGTTTCCAGTAACCGGGCAGATTACTATAGAGAACCTGGAGGAGAAGCAGGCTGCCTATGTGAGACACATCGGCACCTATGAGACACTAGCGAAAGAATATGCCAATCTGATACAGATACTATTAACTTATGCAGAGAAGCAGAATCTTCTTGTGGATGGTCAGAACTGGTGGCTTGCCATGTATCATGACAATCCGGAATTCGGAGAGGAGAGGCAGTTTCGTACCAGCCTATGTCTGACGGTGCCAGAGGACATTCGGGTTCAGGAAGAAGGAATGATTGGAACGATGAAGTTAGAAGGCGGTCTGTATGCGGTCGGTCATTTTCAGATTCAGCAGGAACAGTACGGCGATGCCTGGAATTACATGTATCAGGAGTGGATTACAGGAAGTGGTTATGTTCCAAGAGACTATAATCCATTTGAAGTGTATCGTAACGATCCGTATGCCAATGAGAGTCATATCCATGAGGTGGACATCTATGTTCCTATTGAACCCTTTTGCGTGAAGGCATAAGTCAAGCGGATATGACTGTCCATCCATTTGACGCCGCACGCGAACGATAGAAATTCGCAAAACGTGTTCTACTCATTTCTTAAATGCTGTAAATCGATTCCGAGGTGAGCATATGAAAGAAATCAAGATTCAAGGGGCACGAATCCATAATCTGAACAATATTGATCTAACAATTCCCAAACATCAACTAGTGGTCATCACTGGTATCAGTGGTTCCGGTAAATCCAGTCTTGCATTTGATATCTTGTTTGAAGAGGGCAAAAACCAGTACCTAAGGTCGATTGGTATTCTGGCCGGACTTGATAACGAGGACCGGTTCGATCGCATGGAAGGCATCGGACCAACGGTGGCGGTACACCAGAATACAATCCGGCAGAACAATCCCCGTTCTACAGTTGGCACAAAGACCGGAATTCTAAACCAGCTGGCTCTTGTTTATGCCAGTGACGGAAAAGCAATGGAAGAGCATAGTGCACATCTCTCCCCAGGCAGTTTTTTATATACAACGGTCGATGGCATGTGTCTTAGCTGCCAGGGCAGAGGTTCTTATTATGATATCAATCTGGAGCAGTTGATTCCAGATAAAAAAACATCCCTTTTAGAGGTCTATGAGAGTCTTCCGGTAACAGCAGGCTTCTTACGCCTTCTAAAGAAGAAATACGGTATGTATTTTGAGACTCCATTCTGGGAACTTCCAGAAGATATACAAGGCGAGGTGGTCTATGGAACGTATGACAATGGCAAACAGAGCTACTGTCTGGAACGGATACTAAGAAATGCTTATGAAAAGGGCGAGGATGTGGAGAAAGTCTATGCGAAGACCATCTGTCCTGATTGTCATGGGGAGCGGATCGGTCAGGAAGCAAGAGAAATTGTTCTTCATGGAAAGCAGATCGGTGAGCTGGGAAAGTTGACATTATCTTCTCTTCTCCGTTTCTTAAGTGAAATACCGGAGGAGGAATTATCCCAGTTTGGCAGGAACATGACAAAGAATGTGATGGAGAAATTGAGACATTTGATTCAGTTTCGCTTAGGACATCTGACTCTTTACCGGGAGATGGCTTCCTTAAGCGGTGGAGAGGTACAGCGTATTTTTCTCCATCTCCATCTGGAGTCCAGACTGGATTCCCTGATCTATGTTTTTGATGAACCAATGGCAGGATTACATCCAGCGGAGAAGCAAAGCATGATCGAAGCGGTAAAAAAATTAAGAGACCTTGGTAATACAGTGATCGTGGTTGAGCATGATAAAGAGATGATTCGTCATGCCGACCATATTATCGAGTTTGGTCCTAAAGCAGGTGTAGAAGGAGGAACCGTGGTCTACCAGGGGAATTATCAAGAATACGAGAAATCGGACACGCTGCTGAGTCAGTTTCTTTCCGGCAAACGTTTGATGCCGGAACGGACGGTCAGAAAGCATGCATTTGGTAAAAAAGACTGTCTTACCTTGGAACATGCCCATACCCATTATTTAAAGGACTTAACAGTAATATTTCCGCTTCATGCCATGGTTGGTATTGCTGGATTATCCGGAAGTGGTAAGAGTTCTCTGATTGAGGAGACACTTTTGAAACGTCTTGCCAGTGCGAGCAAATATGATAAAGCAATTATTGGGAAATATGGCAATGCAACCGGGGTGACCGGTATGGAACGGATTAGTGGCTTCGTAAAAATATCTCAGGAGCCCATCGGAAGAAGTGCTAGTTCTACGCCTGCTTCTTATATTGGTATCTGGGATAAAATTCGGGAACTTTTTGCAGAACAGCCGGAAGCAAAAATAAGAAACATGAGTGCCGGACATTTTTCGTTTCATTCAAAAGGGGCATGTCCAGACTGTGGCGGCAGTGGTTATGAACGGATCTTTCTGACCTCTGATTTTTCTGTAGATAAGCTCTGCCAGACGTGTCATGGCAAGCGCTTTCATGAGGAAAGTCTTTCCGTAAACTATAACGGAAAAACGATTGCCGATGTGTTAGAGATGAGCATTGCAGAAGCGATTCTCTTCTTTGCACATCACAATAGCATTGTGAAACCACTGCGTATCCTAGAGCAGGTGGGCATGGGATACTTAACACTCGGTCAGCCCACTTCCTCTTTAAGCGGCGGCGAGGCACAGAGAGTGAAGCTTGCCAAAGAGCTGGGACGGCAGTTAAAGGGCAATATGCTCTATGTGCTGGATGAACCAACGACCGGACTTAGCCTGTATGATACGTCATTGCTGCTAAAGCTATTAGATCAGCTGGTTGCCAGTGGTAATTCGGTGATTGTCATTGAACACAATGCAGAGGTTTTAAAGAGCTGCGATTACATCATTGAACTTGGTCCGGAAGGCGGGGACAAGGGCGGAGAGATCATTGCCCAAGGAACACCGAAGCAATTGAGGGACAATCTGAAATCAAAGACAGGGAGGTATCTTGCATGAATCTGGAAAATCAGATGAATCAAAGAAAAAAGATAGGGTTAGAAAAGATCATTAACAGCAGCTATCACAACACTGCAGGCATAATTGTTTTAAAAAATGGCAAAACAGTATATGAAACCTACTTTAATGAATACACTGCTACAAGCACGCTCCATGTTTTTTCAGTAACAAAAAGCATCATTTCCATATTGATCGGTATTGCCATAGAAAAAGGTTATATCAAAAGTATCAACCAGAAAGTATTGGAGTTTTTCCCTGATTATACAGTTAAAAGAGGAGAAAAAACGATACAGAATGTTACACTTAAGGATATGCTGACAATGACAGCCCCTTATCAATATAAGTCAGAGCCCTACACAGAATATTTTACAAGCGATAACTGGGTAAATAGTGCGCTTGATTTATTAGGAGGCAAGGGAAAGATAGGAGAATTTAGATACGCTCCTTTGATAGGACCAGATATTTTGTCAGGTATTCTTGTAAGAACCACTGGACGCTCCGTGCTTGAGTTTGCAACAGAATACTTATTTGGATCATTAGGCATTCATGTTGAGGGCAATGTAGTTTTTCGTGATAAGGAGGAACAACTTGCCTGGTATCAAGAGAAAAATGTCAGAGGCTGGGTCGCTGATCCGAAGGGCGTCAATACAGCAGGCTGGGGTCTTACGTTGACCACTATGGATATGGCCAAAATAGGTCAATTGTACTTAGATGGTGGGATATGGAAGGGTGAACAAATGGTACCTTCCTCGTGGATAGATGCAAGTACAAAGGAACAGAGTCGATGGGGAAAGCTTTCGTATGGCTATCTGTGGTGGATCATTGATGATAAGGAACATATTTATGCAGCTATGGGAGATGGTGGAAATGTGATTTATGTCAATACAAAAAAGAAAATGGTAGTAGCAATTGCTTCTCTATTTATGCCGCGTGCGAAAGACAGATTGAAACTGATTAAGGAATATATGGAACCAATGTTTGAAAATTGTATATAATAAATCTGCTTTCATTTAATAGCAGCTACTGTTTTTTGCATATTAAAACTTAGAAAAGAGAAATGAGAAGAATTAGAAATACTTCGCACATGATTCTGTTTCCTTACATATAATGCTAGGAAGAATACGGCAGACAATGCCGATGAAGGAATAAGTCATGATCAACAGAAATTTGAACCAGACTCAGATCATTGCAGAAAATCTCCATATACCCTGGGCAATGGACATCAGTGAAGACGGCAGGCTGTTCTTTACGGAACGCAACGGAAATCTGCGTGTTATTGAAAACGGAAGATTAAATCCGGTGCCTGTGTATACATTTGCTCCGCCATTTGTCAGTACCGGAGAGGGCGGGCTTATGGGGCTTGCTTTAGATCGGGATTTTCTTTCCAATGGATATATTTATCTTATGTATACCTATGGAGAAAATGGAAGACTCTATAACCGCGTGGTACGTATGCGTATCGAGGCCAATACCGCTTCTGGAGAGGAAATTCTTGTGGACCGGATTCCGGCTGGTCAGTTCCATAACGGAGGAAGGATAAAAATTGGCCCCGATGGATACTTGTATATAGCTACCGGTGATGCCGGTGACCGTGATCTTGCGCAGAATATGAACAGTATGGCAGGTAAAATCCTGCGGATCGGAACAGACGGAAGTATTCCGCCTGATAATCCTTTTCCGGGTTCACCGGTCTACGCCTTGGGACTCAGAAATCCGCAGGGTCTGGCATGGAATGACAGGAATGTGTTATATGCCTCAGATCATGGAGAAACGGCCCATGATGAAATTAATATCATACAGCCGGGTGGCAACTATGGTTGGCCTTTGGTTACAGGCGATGCGGAAATGCAGGGAAATGAATTTATGAAGCCTGTCATACAAAGCGGGAATGATACCTGGGCTCCTTCGGGAATTACCTTTGTAACAGATGGTCCACGAATGGGTCAACTGCTTGTAGCGACACTTCGGGGAAATGTACTCCTGGCAATCACTTTTGATGCATCCGGGACAGAAGCAGTTCATGTAGAATGGTTATTGCAGGAGAGCTATGGACGTTTAAGGGAAGTCTATCAGGCGAGGGACGGGTCCACATACCTTGCTACCAGCAATATGGATGGCAGGGGAATATTAACTCCTGGGGACGATAAAATATTCAGCTTGATGCTCCATATGTAATACCGGTATTTCCTTCATACTACCTGCTAATAGTGCGACCCCTTTTTTGATTTGATCGGATTCAAGATGTCCATATCCTATCAACAGCTTGCTTTGATGCCGGCCTTTTTCGATGCAATGGCTTTCTACCGGCGTAATAGATAGTCCATTTTGTAAACAGATGTCTATGAATATTTCATCAAACTGCCTTTTAGGAAAATCGATAGCAACATGCAGTCCGGCGGAGTCTCCATAAGCAACCCACTCGCTGCCAAAAGTTTCTTCCAATGATTCCAGCAGCACCTTTCTGCGCTGACCGTAAATTTTGCGCATCTTTTGAACATGACGGTCAAACTTGCGTGTTTTTAAAAACGCTGCTAAAGCAGCCTGCTCAAAGGGAGGATTCTGTACATCTGTATGGGTGCGCAGATTACGCCATTGCTTCTGAAGCTGATATGGCAGGATGACATAGCCTATCCGCAGCGCCGGGAAAACCGATTTGCTGAAAGTGCCCACATAAATCACACGCTGCGGATCCATTGCGTAAAGTGGAGCAATAGGTTCTCCGCCATATCTGAATTCGCTGTCATAATCGTCTTCAATAATATATAGATTATTTTTTCTGGCAAACCGGATCAGTACGCTGCGACGTGATGCTGGAAGAATTCCTCCTAAGGGAAATTGGTGGGATGGTGTAACATATATTATGCCCATACTCCTGCACATTGGCAGGTAATCTGTCTGCATTCCCTCGGCATCGACTGGTATGGGAATAATGGGACAGCCCTTGTTGATAAATGTACCAAGCATTCCAGTATGGCAGGGGTCTTCCACTAAGATCTGATTGCCGTCACTACACAGCATATCTGCAATTAGGTGCAATCCGTGGGTTGCTCCTGCAGTAATAAAGATATCGTCCGGTGAGACTTTTAGTCCCCGGCTCCTGAACAGCCAGCCAGCAATTTCTCCCCGTAACTCAGGTAGTCCCTGCGGTCCGGTATAACCAAAATCCTCAAGAGGCAGGTTTTCGGAAGCCTTGTGCATGAGCTGCTGCCAAAGGAACTTTGGAAATTGACTTAAGTCAGGGCGGCCTGTTCGAAAGCTTACTGTAATTGGACGTGGAGTGTGGATTTCCTTTTTTGGTGATAGCCCAGCGTCTGAAGGTTCCATACACAAACCGTCAGCGACCCGCGTAGGAGCTCCCTGCCGACTTATAAGGTAGCCTTCTGAAATGAGCAGGTCATAGGCCGCACAAACAGTATTGCGGGAAACGCTCAGTTCCTTTGCAAACTCCCGTGTGGATGGTAATACTTCTCCGTACTTTAACTGTCCGGTCAACATCAGTTCTTTTAGTGTCTGGTAAATCTGACGCCATAATTGTAATTCACTATTACGATTCATTTCAATTCCTAACATAATACCTCCAACTGGAACTGTGAAAACAGTGCTATACTGGCTCTTTCATAGAACCAGTGATTTGAGTAAAATTATACCATCATATAAAAAGAATGCAATAAAATTTAGGGAGCAGTCAGAATGAATCGATGGAACGGAAAATTTTACTTGATATGTGCTTTTTCTCTGGCGGGAACCAGCGTTATTTCAGCCAGATTTGTTACCGGGGAGCTCGGGACTTTTACGATTACGGCAGTAAGCCTGTTTTTAGCGCTCGTGTTTTTGGTTCCGATATGCAGCAAAGAACTTGTCCAGTACATTAAGCTAATGTCGTTTCGCAGTTCTTTATTACTCATACTTCAGGCAATATGTGGTATTTTTCTGTTCCGTATGTTTTTGCTAAACGGACTTAACTATACGAGTGCTGGAGAAGCGGGCATACTTACAGGTGCGACACCTGCTATAACGGCGCTTCTGGCTATTTTTATATTAAGAGAGCCGGTCAGTCATGGAAAACTTGCCGGAATACTGTGTACTGTGGGAGGTATTCTAATTATTCAGGGAGTGTTAACAACGGGAAATCGTTTATCATTGGAACATTTCGGCGGAAATATGCTTGTAATCTGTGCCGCGGCCAGTGAGTCTGCTTTTAACACGCTGTCACGTATTTCTGCTGTTAAGGCCGCAGCGGAATCGGAAAAAATATCAAGTCCTATTTCACAGACAGTAATTGTATCGGTAATTGCTCTAATATTATGCCTGTTCCCAATGGCATTTGAGCATCCCCTGAAGAGGCTCTCAGAAATCGGCTTTATAGAATGGATGGCACTTTTTTGGTACGGCGTATTTGTAACAGCACTTGCATTTATTTGCTGGTATTCTGGAATTAAGCGATGCGGTGCATTCACAGCAGCAGCCTTTTCCGGTATGATGCCGTTTACCTCTATGGTGCTATCGATCGTAGTATTAGGCGAAAGCGTCGATTACCGACAGTGGGTGGGTGGTCTGCTTGTAATCATTGGCATGGTTCTTATCGGAAATGAAGGCATGGATGCCACTTCGGTAAAATCTAAGAATACAAAAATTATTGGAAAGGAACAGGTAAAGGGATAATGGATATTTTTATGAATGAAACGGGGGAGAATGAAAAGTGTTCTATTGGAATTCTAGTTATGGAGAACGTACAAAATGAATCTTCCGAAGATGAGCTCCTTCCTGTCAGACAGGAACTTGAAGGCATGATAAGGTCAAAGTATGCTAACGTATCACGAGGGGAATTGAAAGCGGTCCATCCCATGGACGCTTATATAGCATATTACAAGGAATACGGATATACTTACCATGTACTGCCCCAGCTGGAGTCGGTCATAAAAGGTAAAACAATACCTGGTGGATTAGCTTTAGTTGAAGCAATGTTTATGGCTGAAATTAAAAATAAGCTTTTGACAGCCGGTCATGATTTAGACAAAATAAAAGCTCCGTTGAGCTTGAGGATAGCGACTGGCAACGAAAACTTTACAGCAATGAATGGGAGAGATGTAACGACCGTAGCAGGAGATTTCATGATTGCAGATCAGGAAAATGTTATTTCAAGCATCCTGCGGGGGCCAGATCTTAGGACCGCCATAACAGAGAATACAACACGTGTCATTTATATGGTATATGCTCCTTTTGGGGTAGAAGAGCAACTGGTGCGAGAACATTTAAATGACATTGAAACTTTTGTCCGCATCGTAAAAGAAAAATCAGTTACTTGTTTGAAGCAGGTTTTTCATTGAACATATATTATGAAATGTTCTATTGAAAAAGTATCATGCTTTTAGTCCATGCTTGATAAAATTTACATAGTTCTTAAGATTTGATAAGATTCTATCTTTTTCATAGGAACCGTCTTCCTCAAATATCTGGTCGAATTCAAGAAATAAATGACCCAGAACCTTTATGATAAAAGTTTCATCAAATTCTGATTTAAGTTCATGTCTATCAATAGCCTCCTTTACCATGGGGGCTATTATATCTGCGTTGCTAAAACCTAAATAGTTCAGGGCTGTCTGGTAGATCGGGTTATTTTTTTCTTTTGAGAACCTACGGGCAAGTGCGTGATATTTTGGGTATTGGTCAGCAAAACCAATTCCGAGCTCAGCCTGATACATAAATTTCTCAAAGATATCCATCTTGTTAAAATCGATAGCATGTTTTTGGGTCTGTTCATTGATATACTTCCATTTTGTATCTACGCAATTTTTTAGTAGGAATAAATAGAAAGCTTCTTTATTTTCAAAATGATAATAAAAGACCCCTTTACTGATTCCGGCTGACTTTATAATGGTATTTAAGGAAGCTTTTTCGAAATCATTTGTAGTGAATTCATCAAAAGCAGCGTCCAATACTAAGTCTTTCCTAAGGAAAACTTTTTCTTTCATACAGATTCTCCGTTTTATTTTTCTTTGTCTTTCCAAAATCGTTTATATCCATAGTATATGACTATGATACAGATGACAAGTCCGATCGTGGCAGGAATCATAACTGCCTGACCTGATGTACCGCCTTCAACTATACTCCAGAATGTTTTTGCAACAGCAATAATAACAATGATAATTATGCCGGTTCTTATGCTTCGCTTCCAAAATGCGCGCGCCAATAAGCTGAGTGTCAAGGGCACTAATAAACTTATGAGGGCCTTAGAAACAGTCCAATTTGTTGTAAGATAACTCTTTTCCATAATCAAAAATTCTTTGACTTTATCATTAACTATGGAAGGTTCTGGAAACCAGAACATACTTGTAAGTAATAAAAATACTGTCAGAGAGATCCCAAAGGGATTATGCTTGTATGCATAATAACATAAAGGTATTAGGAATAGCGGACGTATATACCAACTGAGCATGTTTTGATGCCTTGCAAATGTCCATTCAAAGAAGTTAGAATCGACGATCATTATAGTGATAAAAAGGACAGATAAAAATGAGGAGAGTATCGTTAATGCTATATTGGTTTTAGAAATGTTATTTTTCATTATGTTTCCTTCTCCTAATAAGTTTTTTTGTCAGTGCAATTACAGTTAATATATCTCGTAATAAGTCAAGAAAGAGTTGGTCAAATGAATCTGACCTATTCTTTCATCTATTATTAATAGACCATGCGGTCTATAACGTATAGTTTAACAATATTAAATTCACTTGTCAACTTAGTGTTTGACAATAAAATAAAATGCATAAGAGATTAAATTATTGATATATTTAATATACAAATTAATAATATTAATAAATGAATAAAGAAAATTAATTTATATATTGACATATTTAATTCTGAGATATATATTATAATTAAATAATAAGTCAGGATGGTGAAAACAATGAAATATAAAGCTCCGGGTAAATGTCCCGTATGCGGTGAAAAACTTTCCATTACTAAGCTCAGCTGTCCCAAGTGCACCACAGCCATTGAAGGAGATTTTCAGCCCTGTGAATTCTGCCGTCTTCCGGAGGAAGATCTCGAATTCGCCAAGATATTCATAAGATGTCGGGGGAATATCAAGGATGTTGAGAAGGAGCTTGGCATCTCTTATCCCACGGTCCGTGGTAAACTGGATTCGGTCATAAGAGGTCTTGGATATGAAGTATCATCAAAAGAATTGATTAGGGAAAATGAAGATAAGATAGCTGCCAGGAATGAAATTCTTGACCAATTGTCAAAGGGTGAAGTATCACCGAAAGAAGCAACAGAACGAATTAAAAATTTATAACAGGAGGGTCAGACTATGAGTGAACAACAAAAAATATTAGAAATGATTGAAAAAGGGCAGATTACAGCTGCCGAGGGTATGGAGCTTTTGGAAGCTCTGAATGTGACTAAGGAAGCAGAAACAATTCATAAGGTTGAAAACGTAGCAGGAAGACACTATAAATTTCTTAAAATCAAGGTCACATCGGATAACAATTCTGTAAATGTTAACGTAAATATACCGATACGTCTGCTTACCACGATCAGTGCAGTTGCTGACAAGATGACTACTATGGTTCCTGCGGATGCCAGAAAGGAAATGGAAGCGAAAGGTGTTGATATTTCCAGTATAGATTTTGCAAAAATAATCGAAGAGATCATAAATGGCACCCTGGAGGACCCGAATATCGTTGATGTGGAAGCTTGGGATGAAAGCCATAAGGCGATGGTAAAGGTGAGAGTATATGTCGATTAGGAGATTTCGTATATTGTGGATCAAGCTCCGGATTGAGAACAGAAGGCTCCTAAGTATTCCCTTTCCAATCCCCCTGTATATCTTGCAGGAATTATTAGATTGCATTCTGGACTTACTGAATGTTGCATGTTTTTTTGTACCAAAAGTGCCTGAACCCAATCCCTCCTCCCAATTCACGATCTATTCGGTGAAAACACTCGTTATAATGGTCATGAAACTGCTGGATTCACTAACAGGGGAGGAATCCTATGATCTTGTCGATGTTACAGCTGACAAAGTCAGGGTACTCATTAAAATCAGGTAAAGCTGGCAAATGCCGAATCGTATGTACGCGACCTAAAGTCGCAGATGGGAGCTGATAATGAAACTGTTTATCAAATATATATCTATTATAATAGCCATTTATTTACTGTCATTTGTAATTCACACAATCCAAATTGGCAGTATCGCGGCACTTCTCTTTATGGGATTGGTGCTGCTGGTAGTAAACCTTATAGTAAAGCCGATTCTTTTATTGATTACATTGCCGGTCAACTTGCTGACATTAGGATTATTTGGTTTTATTATTAACGCATGGACGATCATGATTGCCGATTTTTTTGTAGCGAATATAAGCATGGGTGGCTTTTTTAATTCCTTGCTTGCTGCTTTCATTATAGTAATATTCAATCATCTGTTCAAGGATAGGAATAAGGTTTAAAACGAGCAGAAGCAGCTTTGATGACGGGATTTAAAAGAAATGCAGGTTTGTTATTGTTGACCATAAAAACTTTTATGTATATATTTGTAATTTAATGTCAAAAAATGATAGTCTGAATATATTAATCATATAAAAGGATTAATATGGAGTTGATACTATGTCAAAAAAAGAAGAAGTATTAAGACGTCTGGAAGGAAAGACCGATGAAGAAAAAAGACAAATACTAAGTGATTATCTTGGAATATCTTTAGTCATTCCCGATGGAGGAACCTGTAAAGCTTGGTTTGCTAAAGTATTCACTTATTGTACGGCAGATGAGCTACAGAGAGAATTAGACTTTTTTTTGTTCTTAATTAATTTGTTAGCATTCCTCCTGAATTTTTGCTTCAAAGAAGAAGATACCGTTTTTCTGGGTTGTACCTGTTATTGCGGTAGACATCAAACGATTCTTTATTTTTCAATAACATTTGGTGATTAAAATGTATAATCACTCCGCATTAGCTTTTATTGATAAAAGTGATATCTAGAAACACTTATGCTGTTTTTAAGTGATGTTATCCAAGCGGGCATAGTTACTTTTTGAATTATGCCCTTACAAATTCAGCATACGAAAAAACTGAACGAAAGACCACAATAACAGGCTATACATATGCATAGTATATATAGCCTGTTGTGTTGCGAATGAACTATATTGTGTGGCAATATTCCATACACTTAAATAGTGCAAACTGCGATTTTCAGTTATTTCCAACCGGAAAGCCAGGTCTTGTCATTTGCAATAGCTGTTATTACTTCTTCTCCGGATCTAAAATTGTCGAAAGTTCCTTTGTTAATTTCGTTGATGGCTTTACTTAACAGGTCTTCATAATAAGCTTCAGGCGTCACTTCGGTTGTGGTCTGATGAAAATGCTGCTGTGATTCAGAAGAGGCTATTCGTGCATATTCGTTTTTAACTTGAGCGATGAGTTTATCGCGATTCATATCATTTACTCCTTTGCATAACAAATCTATTGTTTATCATTACCGGGTTTATGGCGGCTGCCAGACTGCTTCTTTGCATTTCTATTTTCTCCATCCAATGCACTTTCAGCCATGGTAGGACCGCCATTCGATTTTTTCTTACGTATTGGTTTTGGATCTATTTGTGAATCTTTTGGCATAATGATTCTCCTTCAAAATTAATAATGTTATTATTTACAAGTAATAAAATATTATTCAGAAGCTGCCGCCAAAGTAAGCCTGTATGGATCGTTGTGTACGTAAACATGATAATCGTCAGGTAAATTACTTCTCATACATGCAAGAAGCCGCCAAATGGCGGCTTCTTGCGGTTAGTAAGCACTATTCTTGACTTCCAGCAGATGCACGAACGGTAAAAGTGTTTATTTAGTGACTGAAATTCGAGGAAGAGCAGCTTTTTTTCTGCTGCTTGGATCTGATGGAGCAGCTGCCGGCAAGGCTGCTGTAATATTAATGACCGGAACGAAAATAGGAGTATTGCCATCCATATCGGACAGTACCAGAATACCATACTCATTTTTGTAAATGGTTCCCGACGCTTGAACGATAGAACCCAAATACAGTTGTAGCTCTGTTAGAACCGGCAGGTAGTCATGATAAGCTGTAATTAAATTTGTATCACAGCCTGGCAGGAACTGCGGTGTTGGCAGGAATGTGATGGAAGGATCATATACCGTAAGATCGCCTGTATAAATCGCTGTAATGGAGTTAAGAGGAATTGCTTGCTGTTGTTCATTATCAAGCAGTATAAAAAGTGCACCATAAGTTCCTTCCGGCGATGAATAAAGCTGATAAGGTGTTCCTGTTATTGAGGAAGCAGTTACTCCTTTTGTATAAACTGTTATGGTATTTGTTGGGTACAGTGTAATAAGTTGCTCAATCACATGTGCCAATTGCTCATAGCTGAAGCAGATCGCAGATACCGGTTCCACTGGCGGACCGGAATACGTTATGCTCAGTCGTGGGAAATACGGCTCATAACCGATATCATTCGTGGCGAACTGAACGACAGTGGAGCCATCTGAATTGGTGAGTGCTATACCATCGTTTGTAAAAGCCCCGCTTAACCAATTATTCACAAGTGCTGTAATATCAAATTGTACAGTTTTATAAATATCGTCAGTTGTAATAGCAAGCTGAGATGGTGTTGCAGTAAAAGCGGGACGTGTGTTGTAAGTCACAGTATTTGTGTCGAATGGGGTTGTTACCCTGTTGACCAAAACCGGACTTGGAACTGCTCCCGTTTTCTCATAAACAGTTAATTCGAGCAGAGCGCTGTCAACAACATTGACAGGTATTAATGACAAATCAATTTTCATGAAGCTGATGCATTCTTGAAAAATTGAGTCAGTACCTGCATAAATCAACGGAGGATCAGGGAAATTGTAGTCCGGTAATAAAGATGATACAAAAGTCGTATCCGGTATATTCACTGTAATATTAGGCATATATTCATTACCACTTTCTTGTTTATTAGTGTGATTTACAATCACTACACTACATAGTATGCATTTGGGTACATTATGTTGAAAAAAATATAATTGTGCGTTATTTTATAATATGATGGTAGTGTAAGAATGGTAAAATGGGAAACAACACAAATTTAATAAAAATGGTTATTTTATGATAGCTGATTATGCTCCTTTTAATGCATTAGTAGGTGCTATCTGATATTTTGTAACAGATATGTTTTAAAATCTTCTATCTTATAAAAGATTTCATCAGGTCTTAATGCTATTAGTTTCGATTGATCGATCGTATCTGACCATGCGGCAGATATGATTTTAATGGACGCTTCTCTTGCTGCAATAATGTCACCAGGCGCGTCTCCTACATATATTGCCTCTTGTGGAGCTAAGCAGAATCGCTCCAAAATGTTTTTGATTCCTTCTGCTTTCCTTGGTCCGGAGATCGAGCCGGTTTCAACGGCATCAAATAAGTGGTTGAGCTTGTATTTTGATAAAGTGATTGCAGTGCTTTTTTCTCCTTTGCCTGTTACCATTGCCAATATAAAGTTCCTGCTCCTAAGAAATGTGAGAATAGTAAGAATTCCATCAAAAGGTTCCGGACACATATCATGCATTTCAGCGTAGTACTTAAGGTAATTTTTGATTCCCTTTTCATATTGACCGGGAATCAGAGCTTTCACAGTTCCTTCTTCTGAAGGTCCAAAAGTCGCAATTATTTCCTCATCGCTTAATTCTTTTCCCAGCAGAGGCTCTATTGACATTTTGAATGCTTTAATGCACAAAGGTACAGTTTCCCCTATTGTTCCGTCCAAATCAAAAATAATAGCTTTTATTGAGCTGGAATTCTTAATTATTGTATTAATTGCATTAAAGTTACCAAGCGGAAGTGCTTTGTTTGTTTTATTATTCATTATTGAATCCTCTCTTTTTTATTCTTCTTGATGTAAACGTTTACATCAAGAAGAATAAAATTATACTCCTTTGCAAGTCTTCCTGATAATAAGTTTAGGTTCAAGAATATGCTGCTTATTTTCTGCAAGATCTTTATTTCTTAACCGGTCAATAAGAAGCTGTACACTTAGTTTACCGATTTCATATTTATCCTGAAAAATGGTGGTCAATTGTATTTTATGTAAAGAGGCAAAAGATATATCATCAAACCCAATTACTGAAATATCCTTAGGTACCTTTAGTCCATATTCTTCCACTGCCTGAATCACACCGAGTGCTACGATATCATTACAAGCCAGAATGCTGGTCGGTAACTCACTTTTTACCAGCATTTCTTTGACCAGATGATATCCACTGTCTGACGTTAATTGACCAAGCATAATAATATCAGGAGAAACATCGAGATGATATCTTTCCAGAGAATCAAGATATCCCTGAAGTCTGCTTGAGGTTCCATAGTCCGATCTTGAACCGCCGACAAAAGCGATTCTTTTGTGGCCAAGTTTGATAAGATAATCCATTGCCAGATTAGATCCTTTATAATTATCTGTGACGATATAGTTCGCCTGCGCATCAGGGGGTTTATTGGCTGCAAAAACAATTGGTATTTTTTCACTCATCTCAATGATATGAGATACATTATTTGAGACAGGGGTGATTATGATTCCATCCACTCTGCTGTTGAATAGCTTGTCTAAAGACTCCGTTTCCCTTTGTATGTTCCAGCTCGAATTACATAAAAATATATTATAGCCGTTCTGAAAGGCACAATCTCCGGCACCCCGAGATACCTCGGCAAAAAATGGGTTAGTAATATCCGGTATAATAAGACCGATCGTATAAGTGCTTTTTGTTACAAGCCCTCTGGCAATTATGTTTGGGGAATATCCCATTTCATCTGCCAGATGAAGTATTCTTTTTTTTGTCTCCCCGTTGATTTCACCACTTCCTGAAAGAGCTCTGGATACCGTTGCATAGGAAACATTTGCTTTTTTGGCAATATCTTTTATAGTAATATTCATTTTAATACCTTTTACGGAAACACATCTGCTTACAGATGTGTTTCAGCTATTTTTGGTTAAAATACTTTCGTAAACGTTTACAAAAGCAATTTTATAATTAATTCCTAATTTTGTCAACTGTAAAAGGGATTCACTGTTATCAATTTAATTACATATAATAGTAAAACTGAAAAAAACGGATATTAAAATGACTATTTATATAGTGCAGCCAGGCGATACAATGTTATCGATAGCGGATAAATTTGGAGTATCAGCAACAAGGCTAATACTCGAAAATGGCATTCCCAATCCAAACGACCTGGTAATAGGACAAACAATTGTGATTACCTTTCCGAAAGAGACATATGTCGTAAAGGAAGGAGATACATTGTCTGAAATTGCATTGGATCATGGCATCTCCATTATGCAATTATACCGGAACAATCCATATTTCTGGGATAGGAAATATATTTTTCCGGGTGAAGAAATTGTTATTAGCTATGATACGCAAGCAACGATAGCGACAAATGCCTATGCATTTCCTTTTATCGAGAGGAATCTTTTAAAAAAATCATTACCCTACTTGACCTATCTTTCAATATTGAATTATAAGACATTAAGAAGAGGGGAGATCGAATCCTATTATGATGACTCGGAACTGATTGAGACTGCAAAGCAATTTGGAGTAGTCCCCTTGATGCTCGTTACAAGTTCGACATTTCAAGGTGAACGCAATCCTGAAATGATTTATGAGATACTATTAAATCCCGATTATCAGGACAGACATGCGCAAAGAATGCTTAATGTTTTGAAAGAAAAAGGATATTATGGGGTAAATATCACAATTACATTTTTAAATGAAACGAACCAGGAACTTTATTTAAATTATCTGAAACGAGTAACGGGTCTTCTTCATAAAGAAAATTATCTTGTTTTTATAACAATAGATCCAAATTTTGTAATAGAAGAAAACCAGACAATATTTGAGAATGTAGATTATACAACATATAATGAATTAATTGATGAGGCTTATTTGATGAGATTTTACTGGGGGACACAATATGGACCTCCTATGCCGGTAAGTTCTATAGAAAATATATCATTATATCTGAGTTATATAGTTCAGATGATAGAACCTAAAAAAATTAATATTGGATTTCCGTTATTGGGATATGATTGGAGACTACCATATATTCAAGGATTTTCAGAAGCTAATGCACTTACTTTAGATAATGCAATTGACCTGGCAAGTTCCATGAAATCAATTATTCTTTTTGATGATGTTTCACAAACACCGTATTTTGAATATTCAATTGAAGAAAGTGGAAGGAAAATAAAACATATCGTCTGGTTTGTCGATGCCAGAACTATTTATGCAATCGTAAATTTGGTATTAGAAAATGGGCTGCGAGGTGCAGGAGTATGGAATATAATGAGCCATTATCCGCAGCTATGGCTTATTATTAATTCAAATTGTAAGATTGAAAAGTTAATATCCGAAATGTAAATAATAGAAGGATAATGGCAGGTCAGGCAGACTTCCATGCATAAGACTCAAGAGAGCTAATGCATGGAAGTTTTTTGTGCTTGACACAAGTGAAAAAATAATTTACACTAAAAAGTATACTTATAGTTTACTTTTTGGAGGCATTCTTATGGAGCGACAGAAAAAAAAAGAACATATTAGAGAAAACATCATTCAGGCAATTTTTGCTTTATTAAAGGAGAGAACCTGGGAAAGCCTGTCCAGCAGTGAAATATGTGAGAAAGCAGGGGTCAGTAAAAGAACACTATATGTATATTTTCGCAGTCAGGATGAGATGTATCTGGAATTGGTCAGGAGAAGTTTTGAACACATGACGGATATTTTGAGACCGGCTATGGCGCTTGGAGAAACAATCGAAGATAAAATATGTAACCTGGGAGAAACATATCTTCGGTTCATGCTTGAAAATCCTATTCAAGGGGAACTGATAATCGGTTTTGATGAGAAACGATACGTGAATGCTTACACGAAACAGGTAGAAGCAATAAGAGCAATTGCAAATGAATATGAATTGTTTCATATATTTCATAAGTTTAATCTTGATTCAAAAGTATATGATAGTAACATGGCCATTTTCCTATGGGCATATATTCAGGGAATTGCCCAATTGCTCCATAGTAAAGGGGTATGGATGGAGGAATACTACAAGACACCGATACAAAGGATAATAAAGGAACAGATTAATTTAGTAAGAATAGTATTTGAAGGAGTAAATAAATGAATGGGAGAAGAAAAATGTTAATTTCCGTTATGTGTGGCTTTGTCATTTTAATGATTGGGATGCTTATTTGGGATGGAGATCTTATGAAAGCACGGTATGATATTTCAAAAGAGAAATATGATGATGAAAAAGAAGTGATGTCGGAAATACAGTTCCAACTGATCAGGGCAGGAATTCAGGCGGGAAGCAGTCATAACATGCAGCCGTGGAAAATTCGTATTCATGATAAAAGGTCTTTTTCGCTTTATGCCGATATGGAAAAGACCTTACCGGTCATTGATCCGGAGCATAAGCAGCTTCTAATGAGTCAGGGGACATTTATCGGATCGGTGAAGAAGGCTGCAAAGGAATCGGGTGTAGAGCTTCAGGTTACATATCACACATTAAATATGAGTGAAGACTTTCCTTCTATTGCGACCTTTACAATTTTAAAGGATGAAAAAACGAAAATAGATGCAGTTACATCAGCAACTGAGAGAGCGTTATCAAATGAAGCGGCCTTTGATATTGAAAAGACCACTGAGTTAATTAGCAATATATTACCATATTATGAGGTAATTTGGGTGGAAGGAGAAGACTCAGAGCGTTTTCAGGATTATCTTAGAAAGGGGACATCCATTGAAGCAGAAAATCAACAAGCTATGGAAGAGCTCTTACATATTTTCCGCTTTACGAAGTGGGAAAAGAATAAATATCGATACGGGCTGTCGTTAAATACCATGGCTCCTCCCGCAAGGACATTTATTGAGCCTATAATCGGAGCAGCTTCTGGGTGGAAAAGCTTTGGTCGATCTTCAATCACGGCCTTTGAGCAGAGAATGGAAAAGGAGAAGATTTACCTTGTTATAGCGCTTGAGGGTCCTAAGCCTTTGGATTATATTCAAGTGGGAGAGGCGATTTCCTTCCTAAGTCTTGATGTCGAAGGATATTCTCCAAGACCGGCGGTTCAACTGCTGGAGCCTCTGGATGGCATGAAAGAGGTATACAATGATATGCGGGAAAAGTTTGGTATTAAAGGTGAGGTCCTGCAGATCATAGGATTCACAAAGAAAACTGGTTCCTATCATGAATCGATACGTCATCAGGTATCGGATCTTATAATGGAATAGTTTTTAAGACAGCAAGAATTATGAACACAGGTTTTCCTGAAACTGATATTCTAGTCTGGATTCCTGTGATTTTATAAGGTCAGTAAGATTTAATCGCATATGATCATTTAATAATTGCGGGTATTTGTTTACCCGCAATTATTTGAATAATGATTCAATTATTTATCAGAGCATCAATTTCGTTCAAATGCAATTTAAAATGCCGCAGATAATCAATGATCATTTCTTTAAGGGAGATTTTATCATTTAATGCGCTGATCCATTCATTGTCTAATTTTTCCATGTTCACGTTATTTATAAGATGGGCAATATGTAGATGGGAATATTTCCATAATTGAACTAGATCCTGCCAATTTTCATCCTGATAATTCTGTATTGCAATCCATCGGTCATTATTGCCGAGGTTTGCGTAATCAGGAAAAATCAAAGGACTGGCTTGGTATTGTAAATGTATGATCCTATGTGTATTGTTGGATGCCGAATCGACCATATGTCCGATAATCTGCTTTATGGTTCTGTTCTGGCTGTTTCTTCTTTTTGCCCTCACATCTTCCGGAAGCTGTAATATCTTTGGTTCCCATTCATCGATTAAATTTAATAGTTCCTGATTATTTTTATTAAACTCGTTCATGCTAAATTTCCTTTCCATGATTTTATTATTATATTTCGAAATATTAGGTAGTATGGTATCATATAGTCAGTAATTAGTAAAATTGATAAATTCTATACAATTATTCGATGAAATCGATAAGGAGATGTTCGCGTGGAATTAAGACAATTAAATACATTTAAGACAATCGCAAAGCTTCGAAGTTTTTCAAAAGCTGCTCTGGAACTGGGCTACGCACAATCATCTATCACCTCTCAAATTCAATTGCTTGAGCAGGAACTGAATGTGAAATTGTTTGAGCGTCTGGGTCACAATATTTCGTTAACGACGGATGGAAGAAAGCTGCTGCCGATAGCAGAACAGATGTTGAAGCTGTCAAATGATGCAAAAAACATTGCCGGCAATCCAGATAAGCCCGGAGGACCCTTGATCATTGGAGCAGTCGAATCTTTATGTGCGACAAGGCTGCCTAAACTTTTAAAAGAATATCAATTACGTTATCCAGATGTTGAGATTCTGATCAAGTTTGGTACGAGAGCTGAATTTTTGCGTGCACTAAAGAATAATGAAATAGATATAGCATTTTTTATCGAGCCCCAAATAACAGATAGTGATTTTATTACGGTATTGAAAACACCGGAACAAATGGGTCTTTTTTGTTCGTCCGAACATGCATTTGCTAACAGAGAGCATGTATATCCGGAAGACATATCGGGCGAACCACTGATTTTAACGGAATCTGCCTGTGGCTATAGGGGACTTTTTAATACGATAATGTCACAATTTAATATCAAGCCCCGGTCAGTTATAGAAACCGGTAATGTTCAGGTAATAAAACAGTTGATCATGAGTAGTAAGGGAATTACATTCTTACCGCAGATCGCTGTCGATGAAGAACTTCAGCAAAAAAAGTTTGTGCGGTTGAATTGGACGGGACCGGAATTCCCAATATTCACACAAGTGCTTTACCACAAAGACAAATGGATGTCCGCAGCGCTTAGGGCTTTTATCGAATTGATGATCGAAATGAAGGTTTTTTAGTTCAGGTTCTCTAAGATTTCATTATAACGTTTTGTTGCAAGAGCACTTGCCTGACCTTTTTTACAGAAAGTCAGTTTCGCCAATTTAGGAACAACACGCTCCACTACGATTTGACCGTTGATGGTTTTTGATTTTAGTATTTCTAACGCTTCCAGAAAACGCCAGTCTTTTTTTGCCCGATTATAAAAAGACAGGATATAGACATATTCGAACAAATTGTAATTTCGAAATGGATATTCAACCTGCATGAACAGTGTTCCTATTCCATAATGGCAAGGACCGATCGGTTTTCTGATAACCCAGTGTTCGAGCAAAAAATCTACTGCCCTGTCAAGTGCCGGTTCATTGTTTAGATAATCACTAAAACGGAAGGCGCTAAGGGCGGTCAGCGTCGGGTGAGGATTAGAATACTCTGTTTCCGGTCCATGTCCAAACGAAAACTTATTACAGCGCCAACCGCCATCGGTATACTGTGTATTCAAAAAGTGCTGAAATGTCTTTTGCAGTCTGAAATCAGAAGCATATCCCATATGGCAGAGCACATCTGCAGCAATAGCAGTCTGACATGGGTAAATGCCGCCTGAGGGATAGATTTTGAAACGCCCATCTTCCTGCCAGGTGCTGAAAATCAAATCAGCAGCGTCTTTCAAAATAGGTTCATTAGGGCTCATGCCTAATTCCAGTAAATAAAGAACGCTGTCAAAAGTTGAAAACGGAGAACCTTTCAACAGCCGTTTATCGGGAGTAGTCCAAAAATCGGCTCCATTGTCATGTCTGTGCGATAATATCGCTTCCATATCTGTTAAATATTTCTTTTCTACTGTCATTTATATTCCTCCATAAAAACATCTTATCATTTATTCAAGCTTGATAAATTAAAAGAATTATAAAAAAATAAGACATCCACTGTCAAGTTCATAGATATTAATCTAACAGAATTACTTGTTAAAGTTCTATTGTTAGTTTGCGAAATACTTGACAAAACAAATGAAAGGTAATATATTACATAATAGAAAGGTAATATATTACCTTTCTGCGAGGAGACAGATATGATATATAATGCAGCAGATAATCCGGATAATGAGCTGGATTTTGGAGACATGGATAACCGCTTTTTCCTGATCGGTTTGTTGAATGGATTCATGAACAGATTTCAAACAGCGGGAGATACTTTTTTTAAGGAAATAAGTTGGAAGCAGTGCTTTTTGCTGATATGCATCCGCTATTTTAAACAGCCCCCGACACTAAAAGAGTTGTCAGCATTAATGGGAAGTTCTCACCAGAATATAAAGCAGATGCTTTTAAAATTAGAAAAAGCGGGATTTGTCAAATTAATGCCCGATGAGTCTGATAAAAGGAAACATCGTATCACATTAACAGAAAAGACAAATGAATTTAATGAACGAAATGAGGAGCCGAGTAAGAAATTCATGAATCAGCTATTCAAGGACGTAGATGAACAGAAGCTGGCAACTACAATTGAGACGATTATACAGTTAGACAGCCAGTTACAAAAGATGAAATGAGGAGAACATAATGAAAAAAGTGACGGAGGTATGGTTCAGGTAGAAGTCCAGGTAGAAGTAAAGGATAATCAAATTACTGATATTAAGCTGATGAAACATAATAAAATGCTGTAAATGTGGCTTTACAAAAAGGAATGGAATAGTAGAAAGGAGATAAAAATATGAAAACAGTAGTAATTTATCAAAGTTCAACAGGATTTACAAAGCAGTATGCACAGTGGATCGCATCAGATTTAGAATGTGATGCAATTGATAGTAAGAAGTTATCAGAAAATGATCTGGGGCAATATGATTGTATTATCTATGGTGGCTGGATCATGGGAAATATGATTGTGGGACTGAAGAAAATAATGAATAGGAATCCTAAGCAGCTGGTGGTTTTTGCAGTAGGTTCTACACAGGATAATGAAGAAATCAGAAATGCGATCAGAGAGCAGAATCAATTAGGCGAAACACCTTTCTTTTATATGGAAGGTGGATTCCGCTTTGACAAGTTGAATTTCCTTACGCAAACAATGCTTAAAATGATGAAAAAATCAATCGCAAAGAAAACGGACAAAACAGAACAGGACATCTATATGGAAAAAATTTTAGGAACATCATTTGACCATTCAGATGTAAGATATACTGTCGGCTTGGTAGATTATGTAAAAGGAATGGTGTAAATCTATATTCTTGACATTTTTATCGTCATACATTAAAATGCATGCAAGTACTTGCAAAACATAATAGTAAAACCAAAACTATTCTTATGATGAATGAGGAATTGGAGGAAGCTGAATTGGATGATACAAGTCAGAGAATTGTAGATGCTGCGATGATTTTAATTCGCGATAAAGGTTACATAGCTACTACGACAAAAGATATAGCAAAAATGGCTGGTGTGAATGAATGTACTCTTTTCCGTAAATTTAAAAATAAAAAAGATATTATTTTGAACGGAATTTCGCAAGAAAAGTGGCGGGGAAATATTACACCAGAAATTTTTCAAAATGTAGTATGGGAGCTGCAGCCAGATTTAGAAATGTTTATGCGGGAATATATGGATAGAATAACGGTAGATTTTGTAAATCTGTCTATCGGATTGCGTGCTCCGCAAATTTATGAGGAAACAGCCCCGTCCATTATGAAAATACCGCAGGCATTCATCTCGTCGCTTGTTAAATATTTTGAACAGATGAAAGAAAAAGGAAAGATTTTTGATAGAAACTTTGAAGATCTCGCAATGACAATTTTTTCGACCACATTTGGCTATACATTTTTAAATGCTTCATTTGGAAAAAATCTGACAATAAAGGGAAGAGAAAAATTTATTAAGGATAGTGTTGCATTATTTATAAAAGGAATTGAGAAGAAATAATTTTAGTACTGCCATACGCAGTACTAAAATTATACGTCTAGTAAAAGCAAGTACTTGCATGCAAACACATAATAAATATAAAAGGAAGGACTATTATTATGGATATAACAGGTGCGGAGCTTTTTGTCAAAGCTTTAAGAGAAGAACAGATAAATATTTTGTTTGGATATCCGGGCGGTCAGGCAATCGATCTTTTTGACGCTTTATATGACCAAAAAAACATTGACGTTATTCTGCCGCGTCATGAACAGGGTCTGATCCATGCGGCTGATGGATATGCACGTTCCACAGGAAAGGTTGGCGTTTGCCTTGTCACAAGCGGACCGGGAGCAACAAATCTGGTAACAGGTATTGCCACGGCAAATTATGACAGTGTGCCGTTAGTCTGTTTCACAGGTCAGGTTCCGACTAATCTGATTGGAAATGATGCATTTCAAGAGGTTGATATCGTAGGAATCACAAGAAATATCTGCAAATATGCGGTTACAGTCCGTAACAGACAGGATTTGGGAAGTATTATGAAAAAAGCCTTTATGATTGCCAGAACCGGGAAACCAGGGGTAGTTGTTGTGGACCTGCCCAAAGATATTCAGCGCGCATATGGAGATGATACGTATCCGAAAAATGTTGTTATTAGGGGCTATAAGCCAAACATTACAGTTCATGATGGACAGATTAAAAAAGCGATAGGGGTGTTAAAACAAGCGAAAAAGCCTTTGTTTCTGATTGGCGGAGGAGTCAATATTGCAGGTGCAGGAAATGAAATGAGACAGTTGGCGGAACTGACTGGAGTTCCTGTGGTTACAACGATAATGGGCAAAGGGGCCATACCGACAGATCATCCCCTGTATGTCGGGAATATTGGAATCCATGCCGTTTACGCCGCAAATGCGGCTGTCAATGAATGCGATGTGCTATTCTCCATAGGAACACGTTTCAACGACAGAATAACAGGGAAAACAGATACTTTTGCAAAAAAAGCGACGCTGATTCATATTGATGTCGATCCTTCCTCCATTTCAAGGAATATTGCAGTGGATATCCCGATCGTAGCAGATGCGAAGAATGCCATTGAGATATTGATTAAGAAGTTAGACCATATGGAATGCAAGAATTGGCTGAAACGAATCGCTGCATGGAAAGAAGATTATCCGCTTATGATGAGAGCTGACGGGCTGACTCCACAGAATATCATTGCACAAATCAATCGAAGCTTTCAAAATGCGATTATTGTAACCGATGTCGGACAAAACCAGCTTTGGGCGACACAATTTCTTGCGCTTGACGAAAATAAGCAGATGCTTACTTCAGGAGGTCTGGGTACGATGGGGTATGGTTTTCCGGCAGCTTTGGGAGCTAAATTGGGAAATCCTCAGAAAGATGTTATTGCAATCTGCGGGGACGGCGGAATCCAGATGAATATTCAGGAGATGGCAACAGCCGTCGTTCAGGAGCTGCCTGTGATTGTATGTATTTTCAATAACGGTTATCTCGGTAATGTAAGGCAATGGCAGCAAATGTTCTATCAAAAACGGTATTCCAGTACTTGTCTGCGGTATCGTAAGCAATGTGACTCCGATTGCAGTATTCCCGGAAAGGGCTGTCCCGTTTATATTCCCGATTTTATCAAGCTGGCAGAAAGTTACGGGGCATATGGTATCCGTGTAACGCAGGAAGCGGAGATTGAAGCAGCGTTCAGGGCTGCCAAAGATAATCTTACGGCCCCTACTGTAATTGAATTTGTGATCAGGCCGGAAGAAAATGTCCTGCCGATTGTTCCGCCGGGAAGTCCTATAAATGAAATGATCATGGAGTATTAAATTCGGAGGTGTTTATTGTGAAGAAGCGATGGCTTTGTCTGTTCGTAGAGAACGATATTGGTGTGCTTGCACGCATTTCAGGACTGTTTTCAGGGAAAGCATACAATCTGAACAGTCTTACGGTAGGTATTACAGAGGATGAGACTATATCAAGGATGACAATCAGTCTGTTCAGTGATGATCAGAGTTTTGAACAGATTAAAAAACAATTGAACCGGACAGTAGAGGTTATTAAACTCATAGATTACACGGATATATCCATACAGTGTAAAGAAATTATGTTCTTGAAGATAGGGAAATGTTCGGAATATGAAAAAACTGAGATTTTCCGTTTTGCGTTAGTTTACGCTTTAAAAGTACTGGATTTTAATAACACAACTGTTATACTGGAGTGTATAAAAACAGAAAAAGAAAATGATAAGATAAAAAATTTATTACGTAATGCATTTGATAACCCGATTGAAATTGTCAGAGGCGGCAGTGTCGCTATTGAGGCAGTATAGAGCCGAAATCACTGTTAAGGATGACGGTGCCAGTATTCATCCAGATGATATACATTATGTTTTTAAACGGTTTTATAGAAGTAGACATTCAAAGAATAAACAGGGCATCGGCATAGGACTTGCACTGGCAAAAAACATCGTTGAACAACACGGTGGTACGATGACTGTCCAAAGCGAATTTGGAACCGGAACCGCATTTCATTTGGTATTCCCTAAGCTTTCAAAACTGTAAGATTAAATTCACTTCAAAGTAAGGTGGGGTTGCTATAATTACAGCAAAGGAAAGGTGAGGTATGAATATTGAATATATTAACAATTCAGAAGTTATGCAAAACTTACGGAAAGGGAGATATAAAAGTAGAAGCTCTAAAAGAGGTATCCTTCTCCGTATCAAAAGGTGAGTTTATTTCCATCATCGGACCGTCAGGTTCGGGAAAAAGTACATTGCTCAATATAATCGGAGCACTTGATATTCCGACGTCTGGAAAAGTAATAATTGACAACAGAGACGTCTTTACAATGAAAGAAGAGGAGCTTTCGGTATTTCGAAGGCGTAACATAGGCTTTATTTTTCAGGCATTTAATTTGGTTCCAGAATTAAACGTTGAAGAGAATATCGAACTGCCTATACTTCTGGACCATCAAAAGCCAGACAAAAAGTATATAAATGAATTGCTGGATATCTTAGGACTGATGGAGAGAAGGCATCATCTGCCAAGTCAGTTGTCCGGTGGACAGCAGCAGCGGGTAGCTATTGGCAGAGCACTTGCAAGTAAACCGGCAATCATACTGGCAGATGAACCTACCGGCAATCTTGACACTAAAAACAGTAGGGAAGTTATGAATTTGCTTAAGCTTTCAGTAGAACAGTATAGACAGACTCTGATTATGATTACGCATAATCAGGATTACACATCATTTGCAGACCGAGTACTTAGTGTAGAAGATGGAATAGTCAAGGAACTCGGAGGTGGCGCAAGATGAATAACTATCTTAAAATCGCATCTAAATATCTGTCCGGACATAAAAAGAAAACAAGACTCACACTATTAAGTGTAATATTGGCGGTAGCTCTTGTTGTTGGAATTTTTTCCATGTTGGATTCATTGGTAAAGTTCGAAAGATTGCAGGTATTAAAGAAAGAGGGCAATTATCATATTTTAATTCGCAATCCATCTCAGAGCGAGATTAGTTCTATTGAAAGTCGAATAGATGTCGAAAATTCCGGCATGCTTATTGATTTTGGCAAGGGTACAATGAATAATTCAGAATGTCAGTTTGGAAGTATTGACTCAAATTTTGCCGGAAACATGAATTTTGTACTTTCTAAAGGCCGCTTCCCGATGAAAGATAGTGAGATTGTGCTTGAAAAATGGTACATGGATAAAGCAGCTCTGCAAATTGGAGATACCATAATTTTAACTTTTTCAGACGGAACAAGCGGCAGTTATCTGATTAGTGGTATTATCGATGACTGGGGCGTTACGAAGGCTGCAGCTATTCCTTTTGTTTTTTTATTTGAAGATACGGTCAAAGGACGGGCTGCTGTAAATAGTCAATACTTTATTCTGTTTAAAAACAGTGTCAATATTCAGAATGCCAAGAATGAAATTGTATCAGCTTTAAATATCCCGGATGATAGGATCGGATACAATGAAGGTCTTCTGGCACTCATGCTGCAGACGAAAAACAACAGGGCTATTAATATATATGCGATAGGTGTTATTTTATTTGGTCTTGTACTCATAACTGCGGTTATTATGATATATAATACTTTTAATATATCCGTTATGGACAGAGTGCGGCAATTTGGATTATTACGATGTATCGGAGCCTCAAAAAAGCAAATAAAAAGAATTGTAAGGAGAGAAAGCTTTTTAATATCGTTTAAAGCAATTCCGATAGGAGTTCTTATAGGTATTCTTATGTCCTTTGCCGGTTCTGCAGTTTTAAAATATTTTAATCCGGATATCTATGGTGATATTTCAATTTTTGATTTAAGTCTCGTAGGGATAACAGCCGGAGTGTTAATCGGAATTATGACAGTTTTTTTTGCATCGCTGATACCCGCTCAAAAAGCAGCAAAGGTATCACCAGTAAATGCTATCACAGGGAACAATGATATAAAAATATCCAAAAGAAATAAACGTGGATTTCTTATGAAATTCTTACATGCTGAAACAGCAATTGGAATAAATAATGCTATAAGCAAAAAAGGCACACTGATTTTAATGTCATGCTCTATTGCTGTCAGTATCATTTTATTTTTCGGATTTAATATTCTTGTGACCCCGGCATTTTTAGGTGTTAATACTACAAAATCGTATTCAGCTGATATTTCACTGTCATCGGATACCGGTATTAGCAATGAACTTTTTCATAATCTATATAATATGGAAGGGGCTGAAAAAGTATTCGGCAGAATGAGCAGCCTGATTAAAACAACATTTGACGCTTCCAGAATTTCGGATAGGTATAAAGAAAGCATCGGAGTACTTGAAATAACAGACAATAATTTATTAAATGCACCTGAGAATTCATGGATTGTTTCCTATGATGAAACCCAGCTGAAATGGGCGGAAAATTACCTGTCAGAAGGAAGTTGCGATGAAGACACTCTCAACAAGCAAAATGGAGTTATAGCGGTCAGAAAAATATACAGAAATGATGAACTGATTGAAACTACGAATTTTGAACTAGGGGATAAAATATATATGAAAACCGATTCTGGAACCCAGGAATTCACGGTTAAGGGTATCATGGATTCCATCCCTTACTCAACTGATAAGATTACAATGACAACATTCATTACAACCGAAAAACTCTTCAGGAAAGTCTCAAATGATATTTTATATAAAATGGTTGATATCCAGTTGAATCATAGAGAACAGGAGAAGACAGTAAGCCAAATAAAAAGAATGATTGATGGTACGATAACGTTTCATGATAAGCGCCAGCTTAATACTGAGGCAAACAATGCCTTTATGACAGTGGCAGTTTTCATATACGGGTTTTTAGGTGTGATTGCGCTGATCAGTGTATTGAATATAATAAATACCATGAATACAAGTGTCGCATCTAGGACGAAATACCTGGGAACTATGAGGGCGGTCGGCATGTCTGGTAAACAGCTAAATAAGATGGTCTTAGTTGAGGCAGTCACATACAGCTTAACAGGGTGTATTGCAGGATGCACACTTGGAGTTCTTCTTCAAAGAAAACTTCTTTGTATGCTTGGAGGTAACTGGAGATTTCCTGTATTTCAGGTTATATTGACATTTGGAATTTGTATAATTGCAGCGGCGTTCTCCGTCATAGGTTCACTCAAAAGAATTAAGACTAAGGGGATATGTGAAATCATTGCATCGTTATAGTTGTGAATTGAAGTGAAATAATAATTCTTAAAAGAAGACTGCTTGTTTTCATTGTGTTTTGAAGGCAAACAGTCTTACATTATTTTGTCACCAAATGAATTTTCAGACGTGTATATAGTGAACAGATAAAGGCGCCGTATCTGTGTTAGGAGGTGAGATTGATTGGCAGAAAACAATAACAGAAAAGAACTGGAAAGAGCACTGAATGAATTTGGTGATCTCATTTACCGCACAAGTTTTATCATATTAGGGAATCAACAGGATGCGGAAGATGTTTTGCAGGATACATTTATCAGATATATGGAAAAATCACCTGTATTTAAAGACTATGAGCATCAAAAGGCATGGCTGCTTAAAGTTTCACACAATTTGTGCAAAGATTTATTACGTTTCAAAAAAAGGCATACATATGTAAATATTGATGAGGTGGAAAAATCGGGTTCTTTGTCTATTGGAAATGAGGTAATAAAATATTTTATTTCGTTGCCGCCTAAATATAAAATCACCTTGATTCTATTCTATGTGGAAGGTTTTCAGGTCAGTGAGATTTCTAAAATCATCAATATATCAGAATCTGCTGTAAAGAAAAGATTGCAGAGGGGCAGAAACTTAATAAAAGTTCAATTGGAGGAAAAATAATGAATGAAAAAGAGTGGACCGATGAAGTGAAAAATATAAAAATGCCGAATGGCATGGCAGAAAAGGTAATAAAAAAATATGTGGACTGTCAGGAAAGCAAACGTCATGCATTTTACCTACATAAATTATCTTTTGCATCTATAGCAGCAGTTATTTTAATCGCACTTTTCAGCTCTGTAACATATATCAGAGTATATGCGTCCTATGTTGATAAAGAGATAACAGTATTCTTTGATGAAGGTATCAGTGCAGATGAGATTTCCAGTATTGAGTATCAAATAAAAGCAATGCCTGATGTTGCTTCAATAACATATGTGAGCGGGGATGAAGCATGGGCGGCATTTAAAGAAAAATATTTAGATGGTGAGACAGCAAATGCCTTTACAGAAAATCCATTAGCCAATTCTTCAAATTATATCATAAAGGTAAGGCGTAGTGCCGATTTTGATAAATTAGAAGTAAAAATTATGGAAATAGATGGTGTAAGAAAAATCAAGGATAAAGAGTGATTTAAAATATAAACTATGGTTTCCAGGTTGCTATAATCCTCTTATCTAACTATAATAATTATAGTTAGTGGAGGATATCTAAAAATGCAAAAAGTAAATATGGAAGAAAAAAATATAAATCAGGGGAATAAGATCTTGATCATTGATGATGATAAGGAACTGTGTACATTAATAAAACAAAGCGCAGAGACTGAAAATATAGATGCGGATTATTGTGATAACGGCATGGATGGGATTGATAGGATCAAAAAAAATGATTATCAGCTTATTTTACTGGATGTAATGATGCCGGGAATGGATGGATTTCAGACGATGGAGAAGATACGCAGGCAAAGCAGCATTCCTATTCTTATGCTGACTTCTAAAAATGATAATACGTCAAAAATCTTTGGACTTCGTTCCGGTGCGGATGATTATCTGACAAAGCCATTTGACATGGAAGAATTGATAGCCCGTACTATCTCTTTGATTCGCCGATATACCCGCTTCAGTCAAAAAGGTATTACTGCGCAATCGTTAAAGTATCAGGGACTGCTCATAGATAGGGAAAGCCGGATTGTGACCTCACAAAATGGTACGTTTGAATTGCCGCCCAAAGAATTTGATCTTCTGCTGTTCTGTGCAAAAAATCAAGGAAAAATCTTGACAAAACAGCAGATTTATGAAGAAGTCTGGGGTGAGCCGTATGTATATGATGACAGTAACATTATGGCAATCATCAGCAGACTTCGCAAAAAGATTGAACCAGATTCCAGTTCACCGTTCTTTATTCAAACAGTAAAAGGGATTGGCTATCGTTTCAATAAAGAAGTGTAGCTTTTTTTGTGTATACTTTGTACCGCTTCAGGTGCTCTGGAAAAACAGATGATTGCCAGAGAGATGATAGACATAGTACTTAGAGACAGGATTCCTAAAATGAAATTGCCTGTTTCGGTTGCATTTGTAAAAGATACGGTATCGAATCCGATGACTGTAAAAGCTGCAAGAAACGGATAGACGCTGCGGAGCAGTCCGCTTTTAAAGAACATACTGCTGTATCCTAAAATAAATGCTGCCACGGATCCGGCCATATAACCGCCAGGTTTTTTACCTGCAATCGTAACAATAGGGAGAACGGCGATATAAGTGAACAGGGCAATGCCGACAGTCTGTAGGAGCCCCCTTCCCAAAACTGAAATACGAAATCCTGGAAGACCTGCAGCGATTCCAACAAGGATAGTCGTGAAAAAACTGTAGAAGCCAAAGAGAATAGCCAAAAGGCCAACAGCAAGCAGTTTTCCGGCAATCAGCTTTTGAAATGAAATCGGAACTACCAACACACTTTTCAGGGTATCATCTGTGTATTCACGATTCATCAGATAACCGCCGATCAGTGTGAAAATGATAGGCATGAAAATCGTCGCGTTGCCCCAGATCGTGCTATCAAGCAGGGCCGTAAAATCATAATTTGGGACTTTGACCTCCTCGATGGCAACCCTTTGCGATGCAAGTTGTAGGATAGGGCAGAGCATTAGTCCGATGATACCGATCAGTAAGATTTGGTACCGTTTTACTTTTTGAAATTCTGTTACCACAATAGACCACATAAATTTTTCTCCCTTTCCTATATTTCCTGCCGCTGATAAATCCTGCAAATCAGTAAAATGCAGAGAGCAGCCTCAGCCCCAAGGACTCCGAAACAGATCAACGGAGACGCAAAGTAGGGACTGAACCGCCGGTAAAACGACGTCATAAGTTCGCCCTGCGGGACATGATATTGATAGAGCCATCTGAAGATCATCGGAACAGGCATCAGGGTCCCCGTGTGTAATCCCAAAGGCTGCATCATAACGGCATCACTTAACGTAAACAGATAGTTAAGCACAGTGTAAAAGAATGAGATGATCACTGAAATAATATAGCTCTTGTTGGACCAGATAACGAGAATCATGCAGGGCAGCACTGCAGCCCATAGCAATGCGCCGGTTCCTAATGTAAGGATCAGCTGCATTCCCCAGTCTGTCAGAAAGGGCACCTTTTGAAAAACAGCGAGTAGAACAGTAATGATAAAGCCGATCAATTCATAGGTTATCGAAAACAGAAACAGCACAAAGACCTTCACCAGCACTAAGCTGCTTTTTGAAACAGGAATGCAGACAAGATTCTTTAACGTGTTATTATCGTGTTCTCCAAAAAACAAATTGGCTGCAAGAATCACGAGTAATGGAATCAGGAGAAGAAATCCACTGAATTCACGCACAATGGTTACCATATCGTCAAAATCATCACTGGACGTAAAAGATGCGAAAAGGATTGGAAAGATGACCGATGTAAAGGCGGCGGTTTTGAACAGCCTTTTCCGTTTCAATTTTAAGCATTCACACAATAGCAGATCAAGCAATTCCCTCACCTCCGGTCACGCGCTTAAAGTAGTCCTCCAAACTATCCTCACAGGTATGCACTTCTGAAATATCCAGTCCGTTTTCAAAGAACGTCCGGGTAATGGACGCGACAGGCAATGTTGGGTCATACAGGCGCAGACTACGATCGCTTTCCACAATAAATTGTTTCGTCTGAAAATGCTGCTCCAGGATACGTGCTGCCTGTGCTGAATCTGAGACAAGAAAATGGATATATCTGCTATTTCTTTCTTCCAACTCGGCAAGGCTCTCTTCTTCCAGCAGAACACCGTGATCGATGATACCAATGTCATCTGCCAATAAAGAAATTTCGGAAAGTATATGGCTGGAAATCAAAATAGTTTTTTTACGAAGGTCACATAACTCTCTAATGAAGGAGCGTACCTCCGCAATACCGATCGGGTCAAGCCCATTTATCGGTTCATCTAAAATAAGCAATTCCGGATCGTGCATGATTGCCAGCGCGATCGCCAATCTCTGTTTCATACCAAGTGAGTACTGTGAGAATAACTTTTTATCGCTATAAGGAAGTCCTACAACTTCTAATGCTTTTTTGACCGCATTGTGGTTCGGGACACCACGCAGACGTGCAAAAATTTTAAGATTTTCGGTCCCGGTCAGGTTCGGATAGAAGCCGGGAGCTTCGATCAGACAGCCGATCCGGGGGAGAATTTTCTTCTCATGGTTTTTTATATTCTGACCAAATATCATTGCTTCTCCAGATGTGGGGGAAGTCAGTCCCAGCAGCATTTTCATGGTCGTGGTCTTACCTGCACCATTTCTGCCCAGTAGACCGTAAATACGGCTTTCTTTTACATGGATATTAAGGTCAGTAACGCTTTTTTGAATACCGTATTGTTTGGTAAGATTGCGGGTTTCAATAATATACTTACTCAAGATTAAAGCCTCCTTTGTCTTTCTGAAATAATGATATCACGCTAACCTTGCATTAACCTTGCATTAATCTTGCATTAACCTTGCACTTTTTATATTAGTAATGGGAACTTTACGATAAAATCAGTTTGTTTTCCCTGCTCACTGGATACTGAAATAGAGCCATTCATTTTTTCCGTCATTTGTTTCACAATGGACAGTCCGAGGCCGCTGCCTTTTTCACTCCGGCCCTTATCGCACTTATATAGCCTTTCAAAAATATGATGGATATCAGTCTTAGCAATTCCGACGCCATTATCGGAAACATCAATATTGATTTTATTTTGGGTCACCCAAACGTGGATCTTTATTTCACTGGCCTGGCTATGAGTCAGCACATTTTGAATAAGGTTATTGATGATACGGGAGTATCCGTCCAGATCGATTTTTGCCAGAAGCCGTTTTTCGGGTATTTCAATTTCATAGGCCAGGTTTTTTTCTTCCAAGACGGGTATCCAGTCTTTCAGAATAGTTCTTGTCAGTTCCGCGAGCTCTACCGGCTCAGGGGAAAGTGAAAATTCATCTGAGTTCAATTTGAACCAGTCAAACAGAACATCTATGTAATCTTTTAGATCATGGGCTTTTCTTCTGGCAGTTTCAATATATGCATCCCGCTCATGGCCTGTTACGATTCCCCGGTGAGTCGCATCCAGATAGCCGATCAAAGTTGTCAAAGGTGTTCGGACATCGTGGGAAAGACTTGTCATTAACTGCCTGTTCGTTTCGTCTGCTTTTTTCAGACCAATCAGATTATCCTCGTAGCCAGATACGATATCATTCATCTGATAGGCCAGGGGAGCAGTAATATCCTTTTCGGGAAGAAGAATTCTACGGTTCCCGTTACCTGTCTGTATGTCGGTTAGAATTTCCTGCATATGTAATAATTGCCTTTTGACTAGTTTTAATTTTCTATAAAAAGTAAGTACAAGGAATAACAGTACGACAGAAATGAAACAGGTAAAATAAAAAATTATTTGTAGATTCATTTACTACACCTCCGTATATAAGCGATCATAATTTTATATTGAGTTTTTATTCTGGTTTCATTATAATGAGATTTAATAAAAAAATATATACTTTCTGTAGGATACTTTATGGAAAAGAACATATTTTTCAGAAACGTGTTTCTCATAGTTCATGAAAAGTGGAGCGTTTTGCCGATTCATCTCGTAGGAGGATCCAGGAATGATAAAAAATATTACTTTGGCGTATTTCTCAGGAACAGGATGTACAAAAGCAGTTTGTGATTGCTTTGAACACAAATTACAGGAACAGGGCATTCAGGTTACCAAGATTAATATCTCAGAAGAAAATTTCCCTATCTATTGTAAGATGGATATACTTATCGTTTTTTTTCCGGTTTATGCATTAAGAATGCCAGATATTGTTGAAAAGTGGATGAAAAATTTACCGGAAGTAAACAATAAATCAGCTGTGATTATTTCGGTATCGGGCGGAGGGGAGATTTCACCGAATACTGCATGCCGGGAAAAATGCAAACATCTTTTAAAGAAGAAAGGTTATTATGTGACCTATGAGAAAATGCTTGTGATGCCTTCCAACTTTGCAATTCAGGCAGACAAAGAACTGAATCTTGCTTTGGTCAGGATCATGCCGGAAAGAGTAAGCCAGATTATTCAGGATGTATTAGCGGGAAATGAAAATATAACGCATCCAAAATTGCTTGATATGATTTTGGCTGCATTTTCAATTGCTGAGCATATTGGAGCAAAATTTTTCGGAGCATTCATTCATGCAACAGAAAATTGCAGTGGATGCGCATTGTGTGTCAGCCAATGTCCCAAGAAGAATATCCGAATGAAGGATGGAAAGCCAAAGTTTGGATTCCGCTGTTCCTGGTGTATGAAATGTATTTATGCCTGCCCATGCAAGGCACTTTCTCCAAAAGTGCTAAAATTTACAGTACTAAAGGGTGGCTTTGATTTAAAGAAAATGTGTAGGGAGGCAGAGAAAAATTCAAATACAAAATATAAATTTGATAGAAATATTCTTTGGCAGGGTGCGATTGACTATGTACAGGATTCTACCTATGTAAAAGGAAGTGCTAGCGGCCAAAGGTCGCAGATGGGAGCTAAAAATGAATTGTAAAATACGTGATTGGAAAATAGAAGATGCAGAACAGCTAGCTGAAGCATTGAACAACAAGAAGATCCAGGATAATTTACGAGATGGACTGCCATTACCATATACTGCAGAAGATGCTCGTGGATTTATAAATGCAATGCTTGATGCTGACAAGAATAGCACATTTCCTTTTGCAATTACTTGTGAGGATAGAGTCGTTGGAAGTATTGGAGCTTTTCGAAAGGAGAATATTCACTTTCGCACTGCTGAGATCGGATATTATATAGCGGAGGACTATTGGGGACAAGGTCTTGGAACCAGTGCGCTTAGGAAGATATGTGAGCAGGTCTTTTCAACAACGGATATCGTCAGAATTTTTGCGGAGCCTTTTGCAAGAAATATAGCATCCTGCCGTATTCTCGAAAAAGCCGGATTTGAATTAGAAGGAACTTTAAAGAAAAATGCATTTAAAAACGAAATTTATGAAGATATGAAAGTATATGCCTTGATCAAAAAATAACTTTATTTTGCATATTAATTACCGTTGCACGCTAAACCCTCCAGTATACCACCACTAAAAAATTCGATGGTATACTCTCCTTGCGATATAAAAAAGCAAGGAGATGAGGAATTCAATGATGATAAATATTAATGGTGCAAAAGAAAATAATCTGAAAAATATTGACGTCCAGATTCCCAGGAATAAGTTGATTGTATTTACCGGACTGTCCGGAAGCGGCAAATCAACACTGGCATTAGAAACTCTGCAGCGGGAGTGTCAACGACAATATATGGAATCCATGGGCATGACAATGGCTATCGGAAGTAAGCCGAAGGTCGATTCCATCGAGGGTCTGTCACCCGCAATTTCAATTAACCAGCATCATACGAACAGTAATCCGCGTTCTACTGTGGGAACAGTTACCGAAATTTCGGCATATCTTCGAGTGCTGTTCTCAAAACTGGGCGTAAGACCATGCCCGCACTGTGGAAAGATCATTACACAGGATTATAAGGAAACGGCATCCGCTGTGTTTACGGAAATGCCCGACCAAGAGCCGGGAGGCGTGGATCTGTATGAGAATATGATCCCATGTCCTCATTGCGGCAGGCAGGTCGCTGAGCTGACAGCAAGCCATTTTTCCTTTAACAAACCACAGGGAGCTTGCCATACCTGCCGGGGAATCGGAGTCGTGAACCTGCCAAATGTTGACCTTCTGATTGATAGATCCAAGAGCATTCGTGAATTTGCTATTTATGGATGGGATCAGGTCTATATTGACAGATATGGCACCTCAGTGATCCAGGCTGCGAAACACTATGGCTTCGAAATGGACATCGATACTCCCATTGGTAAATACAACGATATGCAGATGGATCTGCTCCTATATGGTGTTCTGAGCAAAGAATTCCAGAAACATTTTCCAGACATAGTTCCACCGAAAATCGTACCCGAGGGTCGATTTGAAGGGGTAATCACAAACCTGATGCGAAGATATACGGAAAATGAATCTGCAAGTGCCAGGCAAAAGCTTGAGAAGTTCCTAATACAACAGGAATGTCCTGAGTGCCATGGGGTAAGGTTTCGCTCGGAAACCCTTGCAGTTAAGGTTGGGGGCATCCATATTAAGCAGTTGTTGTCCAAGTCACTGACCGGGGTCAGCAAATGGCTGAAAGAACTACCGGATTCCGTATCACCGGAAGCATTGGAGGTTGTTCATCAGGTGGTAGATGACCTCGAACGAAGGGTCGACCGGATTATAGAGGTCGGTGCAGGATATCTGAGCCTTGATCAGCCTGCTGCTTCTCTGTCAGCCGGTGAATGGCAGCGCATCAAGCTGGCTTCCGTTCTGGGTAGCGGCTTGACAGGAGTGCTGTATGTACTGGATGAGCCTACGTCCGGTCTTCATTCCAGAGATACAGGAAAAATCATAGAGGTTTTAAAACGTTTGCGCGATATGGGGAATACAGTCATTGTCATTGAGCATGATGTGGAAATTATGAAGGCAGCAGACCATATCATCGATTTCGGTCCGGGTGCGGGAAAGCAGGGCGGAAGGATCGTTGCCAGTGGGAATGCGGAAGATATCATACAATGTGATGCTTCTATTACGGGCAGGTATCTTCAGAGCAGTATCTATCAGGCAAAGCGCAAGAAGCTGTTGGACAGTGAAAGCAAGATAACTATCAGGAATGCCAGCATGAATAATTTGAAAAATTTGACGATTGATATCCCTCTTAGCCGTTTCGTTACAGTGACAGGAGTCTCTGGCAGCGGAAAATCCAGCCTGATTTTCGGGACTTTAGCAGACGCTTGCGAGACTTATTTCCATCAGATGAAAAAGAACAGGAATCCCATTGTATCTGGCTTAGAAAACCTGAACGATGCAGTCATCATAGACCAGCAATCCATCGGGCGTTCCAACCGGTCCAATGCGGCGACCTATACCGATCTTTTTACAGATATCCGGGATTTATTTTCTTCCATGCCTGAAACAAAAACAAAAGGTCTTTTGGCAAAACATTTTTCTTATAATGTGGCAGGCGGCAGATGTGAAAAATGTCAGGGTACGGGTAAACTATCCGTTTCTATGCATTTTCTTCCGGATGTGGAGGTCGTCTGTCCTGTCTGCTGCGGAAGGAGGTACCAGAAACCTGTCCTGGACGTCAGATACAAGGATCATAATATTTCTGATGTTCTGGAACTAAGCATTGATGAAGCGTTAGATCTGTTTCATAACGAAGAGAATATTACTAAAAAATTAAAAATATTGAAGGATGTAGGATTGGGATATGTAAGCCTTGGACAGTCAACAGCAACTTTGTCCGGAGGAGAGGCGCAGAGGTTGAAGCTGGCAAAGGAACTTTCAGCAAGCACCGGTAAAAGAGTGCTGTATTTATTTGACGAGCCCACCACCGGACTGCATCCTCATGATGCAGAAAGGCTGATTAACGTATTTGATCAGCTGGTGCGGCTTGGAAACAGCGTAATTGTAATTGAACACAATGCAGAAATGATACTGGAATCCGACTGGGTGATCGATCTTGGTCCGGAAGGCGGAAACGAAGGCGGTGAAATCGTAGCGCAGGGGACACCGGAAGAAATCATGAAGAATTCAAATTCCGTTACCGGTAAAATCCTGAAAAAGGTGGTGGTTTCACTATGACTTATAGGACAGCTCAAATAGCAAAATTAATAGGAGTTCATCCAAATACCATACGGTTCTATGAAGAAATGGGACTGCTTCCTGTGATACCAAGAACAGAAAACGGATACCGCATCTTTAATGACAGGCACCTGAAACAGCTTCGGCTGCTGCGTACTGCTTTCAGAGCAGAGATTATCAGTAACAGGCTCAGACAGGAAGTTTTTGAAATCGTGAAGATGTCAGCGTCGGATGATATTAAGGGTGCGTACCAGAGCACTCAATTGTATCTCGAACACTTGCGGGAAGAAAAAGCGAGAGCGGAGGAGGCGATCTGTATTACCCTTGCTATCATTGAGGACAGCAGAGAAGCAGATGCTGTTGTATATGGAGGCAGACGTGAAACTGCCAAGCTCCTCGGTATCACAGTAGACGTTTTGCGTGATTGGGAAAGAAATGGGTTAATTGAGGTGCCCAGATATTCCAACGGACACAGAAGATATAGTTCTAATGAGATGAATCGGCTGAAAATTATACGAACGCTTCGTAATGCCCATTATTCCATGATGTCTATTCTTCGCATGCTGAATCGTCGGGATCATGGAGAATTGAACATAAGGCAAGTTATTGACACCCCCAGTGAAGAGGAAGATATCGTATGCGCAGCAGACCGGTATATTACGGCACTCAGCATGGCAGAAAAGGATGCACAGGAAATGATGGAAATGCTTGTATTCATGATGAAAAGAATATAAGAATCCCTCCAGTATACCACCAGCTCAAAAGCGGATGGTATACTTTTTTTTACGATATCAAGATAAAGGAGGAAAAATATGAATTCAGACAAAGAACAAAAACCAAAATGGCGCGGAAAGGTGGCGGCATTCCTGATTGGTCAGGGTGCTTCACTCTTCGGATCACAAATTGTTCAAATGGCAATTATCTGGTATGTAACGCTGGAGACGTCCTCGGGAAAATGGGTCACCATCCTGACACTGGCAGCATTTCTGCCGCAAATGATCATGTCACTGTTTGCCGGAGTTTGGGCGGATCGCTATAACAGAAAAAGAATCATTATGACCGCTGACACAATGATTGCGGCGACGACCCTGCTGCTTGCTTTGCTCATGATGACGGGAAACACAGGCGCGGCGGCATTGCCGGCAATCATAATTGTCTCTGCCATACGATCTTTGGGCAGTGGTATTCAGACACCTACCGTAAATGCTATGATACCACAGATCGTTCCTGAAGACGGACTTATGCGCGTAAATGGCATCAATGGAAGTATTCAATCAGTTGTCCAGTTCGTGTCTCCCATTGCCGCAGGGGCAATCATGGCTGCCGGTCCCATCTACAACATCCTGTTCATTGACGTTGCCACTGCAATTATTGGTATCAGTATATTGGCTTTTATAAAAATACCGAAACATCAGGTAACGGAAAGAACAGAGCCGACATCAATATTTGCAGAAATGAAGGAAGGACTTCGGTTCACCTGGAATCATAAGTTCCTGAAGAGGATGCTTACGATATATGGTGCCTACATTTTTCTTTGTGTACCTTCCGGTTTCCTGACGGCACTCATGATTGAGCGGACCTTTGGCAGCAATGTCATGTTTCTTACGATCAACGAGACTGTAGGTTTTGCAGGGGCTTTAGCCGGAGGACTTCTGCTTGGGGCAACAGGTGGATTTCAAAATAGGAACAAGACATTTTTCTTTGGGATTATAACTTATGGTGCCGCTTCTCTTGCAGTTGGTCTCACCGATACATTCTGGATTTTTGCTATGCTCATGTTCTTTATCGGCATGACGATACCGGCTGCTCAGACAGCAGTTTTTACACTGGTTCAGGAAAAGACCGAGCCATCTATGCTCGGAAGGGTATTCAGTCTGGTCAATGTGATGTTCACAGGCTTTATGCCCCTCGGCATGGCGATATTCGGGCCGTTGACCGATGTGGTCAGAATACAGACTATGGTCATTGTATGTGCTGTTTTTATTATTTTACTGGGGCTGAGTATCGTTCTGTCCAAAGATTTTTACACGGATGGTGTTACCGCATTGCTAAAAATCGAGGAAGATAGTATTGCACCTGAACAAGGTTAAAACTGCTTTACATCATAAAAACTCCCACCGGATTCTATGCGTAGCATAGCCGATGGGAGAAATATTTAGTGGAGCTAAGTACTTACTTATGAATCCAGAGCCTCACCATTTGTTTCAATCACTTTTTTATACCAATAAAAAGATTTTTTCTTGATTCGTTTTAAAGTTCCATTTCCATTATCATCTTTATCAATATAGATAAAACCATATCTTTTCTTCATTTCGCCTGTA
Source organism: Bacillota bacterium (assembly GCA_023398375.1). GTDB lineage: Bacteria > Bacillota > Clostridia > Lachnospirales > Lachnospiraceae > SZUA-378. Next base: position 75,423 of record JAEWSH010000042.1, read on the forward strand.
CCAGAACTGATCAGATCAAAGGCGGACCACATAGTATATCCGATTAGATCTACCCCCTCGTGGATGGCTTGATGCATTTCCATGATATGGCTCTTTAAATAACTGATTCGATAATCATCATTTATGCATTCATTCTGATCAGGTTCATCGATTGCGCCCAATCCGTTTTCTACAATGAAGACAGGAATTCTGTAACGGTCGTAAATTTTGTGCAAGGTATAACGCAGTCCCATTGGATCTATCTGCCAACCCCACTCACTGGTCTGCAGATAAGGATTCTTTACACCGCCCAGTAAGTTGCCCATTGTAGTCTCATGACCTTTTTCTGTAGTTGTGCAATTACTCATATAGTAGGAGAAGGAATAAAAATCAACGCATCCATCCTTTAGAATCCTGGCATCTTCTGGTTCAAAAATGATATTAATATTATTTTTCTTAAAATAGTGGAAGACGTAATAAGGATACTCGCCTCTTACCTGTACATCTGCACAGAAGTTATTGATAATGTGATCTAATTCCTGCTGAAGGAGAAGGTCCTCTGGTCTGCAGGTCAAAGGATACATCGTTATATGCGCAATCATACAGCCAATTTGAAAGGATGGGTTAATTTCGTGTGCGATCTGCACTGCTTTTGCACTTGCCAAAAACAGATGATGCAACGCCTGAAAACGCAGCTGCATATCGTCTACAGGATTAGCGATTTCTTCATCTTCCTGATTCAGGATACCTAAGACTTCTAAATTGCCCATTGGCATAGTAGCAAAATTAATTTCATTGATAGTCAGCCAATATTTTACTTTATCCTTGTAGCGCTCAAAAACCGTTCGGGCATAACGCTCGAAAAATGTAATTACTTTCCGGTCAGAAAATCCTTTGTATTCTTTTACGATATGATAGGGAATTTCAAAATGGCTTAGTGTTACTAAAGGCTCCATACCATATTTGTGGCATTCGTCGAACACACTGTCATAAAATTGTAGTCCTTTTTCATTTGGGGCTGGATCATCACCATTAGGAAAGATGCGGCTCCATGCGATCGATAAGCGGAATACTTTGAAACCCATTTGAGCAAGATAAGCGATATCATCTTTGTAATTGTGGTAAAAATCTACAGCAGTATGACTCGGGTAATTTTCTTCAGGTAATAGACTCGAGGTGAATTTTCTGTTTTTATGAATGGAACCTGCTGTCAGATGGTCACAGATACTTTCTTTTTTCCCATCCATGTTCCAGGCACCCTCACACTGATTTGCAGCTACAGCGCCACCCCATAGAAATCCTTTTGGAAACATTTTGGTTCCTCCTTCTTTATAATAATGCAATGAGATCTTCACCAGCAGCGATGGAAGCATTACGGCCTCTTACGACTACAATATCTAAATAGTCTTCTGTATTTGTTACTAAAACAGGAGTATCTAAGGAGTATCCTTCCTGAATGATAGCTTCACGATCAAACGTCAATAACAAATCCCCCTTTTTTACTTTATCACCTTGTTCCACATGTGCCGTGAAGTGTTTTCCGCCTAATTGTACGGTATCCATACCAATGTGAATCAATACTTCACATCCCTGTTCGGACAATAATCCTATTGCATGCTTGGTTGGAAATAAGGTAATAACAGTTCCATCAAAGGGAGCGGTAACAGTTCCTTTTGCTGGTATCAGGGAAACTCCTTTACCCAGGGCACCTGCTGCAAATGCGGCATCTTTTACCTGATCCAAAGGTTTTAAAGTACCAGTCATTGGTGATATAATCATTTCTTTTCCTTTTTTTGGTACAGACTTGTCCTCATTTTCAATGTTGGCAAGGTCGTCATCTTTAAAGGTAAAGAATGACACGGCAAATCCGATCACAAAGGAAATAATAGTGACGATCAGACAATGCATTAAACTTGTACCCGGCTGTTTTGGATCTAATAATGCAGGAATTTCAAAAATACCCATTCCGGCCATTGTGTGATATTTTAAACCAAAAAGAGCAGTCAGCCCACCGGCAATTGCACCACAGAAGCAGGAAACGACAAATTGTTTAACACGAGGTAACAATACACCATAGATTGCTGGCTCGGTCACACCAAAAAATCCAGATACCCATGCAGGTAAAGAAATCTGTTTTAAAGATTTATTTTTAGTCTTTAACCAGATTGAAAAAACCATTCCGGTAGTGGAAAAAGTGACAAAGGTAGTGAAAGCCAGAATTGGATCGGGAGTACCAGCGATAATATTGTTGATGCATAGAACAACTAATACAATATGGACTCCGAATATAATCAATACCTGCCATAATCCACCTACAAACATACCAGCAATAACCGGATTTAACTTGTAGATAGAAAGAACGGTACTCGAAATAGCATTTGAAAGCATATTTGCAAGTGGTCCGATAACAACAAAGCCGACTGGAACAGAAATCAATAAAACGAGCATGGGCGTAATAAAGGTTTTGACCATATCAGGCAGTACACGGTTAAAGAAGGTTTCTAACGGCTTAGCAAGTGCAACGATTAATATGACCGGTAACAAAGTAGAGGTATAGGTCGCATTGATTACATATCCAAACAATTCCACATCGACGCCATTGATGGCAGGGTAACATAAAGAAGCACCTATTATTAATCCCAAGAAAGGATTCATGTTAATTTTTTTTGCCATATTATATCCGATAATAATTGGGAAAAAATAAAAGATAGAGTCTCCAATTGCATTCAACAATAAGTAAATACCATCGGTATCTTGATACAATCCGAGGTAAGTCAGGATGGAGTTCAGGCCTTTTAACATACCACACGCACACAGTAATGAAATAGAGGGCAACATAACACCTGAAATCAAGTCCAATGCTTTTTCTTTCAGACTCATTTTTTTTGTTTCAGTAACAGTTGGGACAGAAGTGATTTGTGCAACTTGACAAACATCTTCATAGACCTGAGGAACATGGTTCCCAATAACGATCTGGTATTGTCCGGCACTATGCATAACTGTTATGACACCATCCATGTTCTTAAGAACTTCGTCATTTGCAAGACTTTCATCTTTCAAATGGAAGCGCAGCCTTGTAACACAATGCACTAAGCTGATAATGTTGTCCTTTCCACCAACATTTTTGACAAGTTCCGTTGCCAATAATTCATACTTTCTCATTTTTAAATCCTCCATTTTTCTTTTTTATTTGAAATATGAAGGTGTGGCCAACTTAATGTCACCATCCAGTCATAAGACAGACTTATAAACAATTCGCTCAATATGAATAGTCAGATATAATTTTTCTTCATTAGATAGATCATGGTTGTATTTGCTTTTAATGAACATTCCTATTTTCTCTGCACATTCATATGCATTTCTATACTTTTCTTTAATCGTTTGTAATAAATCATCCTGACCATCCTCAGTATAAATGTTTCCTTCTAACAGTCTCTGTGCAAAAAATTTCAAATGCGTGATAAAACGGTAATAATAAATAGAATCTTCATCAAAAGTGATATGAAAGTTATATTTTACGATATTAGATATTTCCGATATTGTTTCAGTGATTTTATACATATCTTCCGTACTTTCACTTGATACAGACTCAACGATATGTATTGCAATAAAGCCTGCTTCATCGTCTGGCAGTCGGACTGAAAAACGTTCTTCGATCATATCGAGGACTTTTAGACCAATTTTGAATTCATCTTTATAAAAACGTCTGATATCCCATAAAATTGCATTTTTAATTAAAATGCCTTCTTGGAAACGTGTTACTGCAGCATATAAGTGATCGATCAATGAAATATGGATATTATCATTTAGGGTTTTATTCAATGTTTTTGCAGTATATTTGATAATATCTTCACCTAATTCAATATACACGGATGGGATATACGTCATCAATTCCTGAAATTTATGATTTACATCAGGATCCGATAAGACGAATATCTTATCTATCTTATGCGCATCAACTTCCTCTCCACATTTTTTTTTAAAAGCAAGTCCACATCCCATAACAATTTTTTCAACACCGTTCTCATCTTTTATGACAACAGCATTATTATTGAAGATTTTGTAAATTACCATTTGCTCACCCCACCTTTTGTACGAATGTTATTATTTCTTTTATTTCAGAGTACTAAAAAGAACTTTAATGTTATCATCATACTAGTATTTTCAATTGTGAGTAAAAAAAAACCTGTTTATAAGTTGATCATGGAACAATAATCCATAAAAAACTTATAAACAGGTATAGCTTGCTAACGCAATCACCATCCAATAACAATATAATATCAGAAATCGCTAATTTGTTCAACACAAATTTTAATATTATTTATTCTTATAATAATGAAATGAGCATTTGACAAAAACCTTTTTATTTATTATCATAGTAATTAGCATATGCCCATAAATAAAATAACGAAAGAGCGAGGTAATGAATATGAAGATTGCAGTTTCAGCAACTGGACAGAATAAGGAAAGCCTGCTTGACAGAAGATTTGGCAGGTGTGATTACTTTCAGATCTATGATATGGAAACAAACGGACACATTGCTATCGAAAATCAAGGTGCGGCAGCAGGCGGCGGTGCAGGAATCGCAGCTGCAAGCCAGATGATTGACGAAGATGTAGAAGTCATTCTTACAGGTAATCTTGGCCCGAATGCATTTGAATTAATAGAAAAAGCAAAGATAAAAGCATATAGCTGTGATACCGTTCCCGTATTCAGAGCGATTGCTATGTACCAAAAGGATCAACTGTCTGAAATCAGTTCCGCCGGCGGTGCCCATCATGGTATGTGACAGGAAGAGGCGGACAGCATGAATATAGCGATCCTTAGCGGAAAGGGAGGAACCGGGAAAACAACGGTTGCAACGAATCTTGCGGCAACATTAGGTGTCAGCTACGTGGACCTGGATGTGGAAGAACCGAACGGATTTATTTTTCTAAAGCCTCTCATAAAAGATCAAGATGAAGTTTATGTAGAATATCCTGTTATTGACAAAGAAAAGTGCGTATTGTGCGGAGCTTGTGCCAAAGCTTGTCAGTTTCATGCGTTGGCGAAAGCAGGAAAAGAGATCATAGTATTTGAAAAGCTTTGTCACGACTGCGGAGCATGTAAACTTGTATGTAAAACAGGTGCTTTATCTTATGCAAAGCGTTCCATTGGGAAGCTGGAACATGGAACGGGCAAAGAGATCACATGTTACCGGGGAGTCATGAATGTAGGTGAACCAATGGCAGTACCGGTTATTAAAAAACGTCTGAAAGAGTTACCGGTGGAAGACCACTTCATAGACTGCCCTCCAGGCACGTCGTGTAATGTGGTAGCGTCACTTAAAATTGCAGATGCAGCTATTTTGGTCACTGAGCCTTCTGAATTCGGACTTCATGATTTGAAAATGGCGGTAGAGCTTGTAAAACTTTATAATATCCCTTATGGAATCATTATAAATAAAGATGATGGGCAGGATAACATGGTAAAAAAATTTTGCCGAAAGAATAGCCTTACACTATTTGGAGCTGTTCCATACAGCATGGAAGCGGCTGCGTTATATTCAAAAGGTATTATGCTGTGTGAGGATGAATACCACAAAACAGTTTTCGCTGAAATAACGCAGAAGATAAAGGAGGCGTTTGCATGGTAATATCAGTGTTGAGCGGAAAAGGCGGAACGGGAAAAACAACCGTGGTAGCTGCTTTATCTGAACTGGTCAAGAAGGTGATAAGAGTAGATTGTGATGTAGATGCGCCGAATCTCTATCTTTTTTATAAAGGTATGGATATGGAAAAGAAAAATTTTTATGGCGGTAAATGCGCGAAAATAAACAGGAGCCTATGTATTGAATGTGAGATCTGTGAAGAAGTCTGTAAGTTCGGAGCAATTAAAAATGCAGCAATTGACCCTTTAAGCTGTGAAGGATGCGGAGCCTGTACCTTGGTATGCCCACAGAATGCAATTATGTTAACGGAACAAAAGACGGCCGATACGTTCCTGACGAAGACTGATAAAGGAATCATATCCAGAGCATTGATGGGAATTGGAAGCGACGGATCAGGTAAGCTGGTAACGTATCTTCGAAAGAATGCAAAGCGTTTTGAAGCAGATCATAACATTACTATCCTGGATGGTTCACCCGGAATTGGATGTTCTGTGATCGCATCTATTACAGAAACAGATATTGCGCTCATTGTGACAGAACCGACCAGATCCGGACTTGATGATCTGAAAAGAATTCTGGAACTTGCAGAACATTTTGAAACGCAGGTCATGATTTGTGTAAACAAATATGATATAAATCCGGATATGACATCTCAGATAGAAAACTATGCAAGAGAAAAAAATCTCGTTGTAGCAGGAAAGATACCCTTTGATAAAAAGGTCATGGAATCTGTGAACACATTGCGGCCAATTACAGATTTTCAAGACAGTTCCGCAAGAAAAGCAATTGAGGAAATGTGGGTTCGCATGAATAGCCTTATGAAAAAACAAGATACAAGATGAAGCAGAAAACTGTTTCACTTGTCATGAATTAAAAAATAGTTAAAGGAATCAAGGTTGAATAAATGACATTCGACCCCTTGATTTGTATACGACCAAGGGTCGCAGAAGGGAGCTGAAAATGAAGATAGCAGTAGCAAGTCATGGAACTATGGTAAGCGGACATTTTGGACATTGTGAAGGGTTTACTCTATATGATGTAGATAATACTGAAGTAACAAATAAAGCTTTTGTACCAAACCCAGGACATAAACCAGGATATCTTCCTGTATTTTTAAAAGAGCAGAATGCAGATGTTATTATTGCCGGCGGAATGGGAGAAACAGCACAGGACTTATTTCATGAAAATGGAATTGAAGTGGTAGTTGGTGCACAGGGAAATGCAGATGATGTGGTAAAACTCTATATTAAGGGTGGATTAAAATCTACAGGAAGTGTCTGTACAGAACACGCTCATGAGGGGCATTGTAACGATTAAGTATTTAATAAAAAAATGAAAGAAAAGGGCATGCCCTAACGGGCTGCCCCAATTTTGCCTGCGATGGCATAATCTATCATTCGCCGATCAATTAGACTTATTTAATTGAAATCATGAAATATAAATAATTTTCATGGTCGGTAATTTTTTTTGAATTGCTTCTAACAAAAAGGTCTCAGCTTCCTGTCTCATATTTTCTTTATAACTATATTTTCCTCTTCCTTTACCAGTCATTAATTCCCGATCAAAAATTTGTACCGCATTTGGAAAAGCATCATTATTAATTGCATTATGAACAAAGCTGTATGTCATTAGGATAATTTCTATAAATCCTATTGATTTTACTTTATTACTAAGCTGATCAGCAAGGCAGTCAATGAGCTGACTGTACATTCTTTTCCAATCCGGAAGTAAAATTACGGGTGCAATCAGAAGACCTACAGGATATCCGGCTTCTGCCATATGATTAAGAGCTTTTATTCTTGCTGAGAGCGATGATGTACCATACTCGACATTGTGTATTATTTCATCTGGATTAACACTCATTCTAAATATCGTTTTACCTTTATGATCAAGATTCAATAATGGTTGTATCATATCAAATTTTGTGGGAAAAGTTAGTTTTCCTTTTCCTTCACGAGCAAACTTTTCGATCGTCCAGGATAAATTGCCTGTAATTGTGTTTTCCAATATTAAATCGCTGTTACTCCCAATTTCAAATGTTTGGGGCTGGGGTTTAGAAGATTCAAATTTTAATAATCGTTGCAGCATTTGATCACGATTGACGAATAATCTTAAGTAAGAACATTTGTTATAATTGCATACAAGATAACAATATAAACACATTGCGCGGCAACCGGATGATGTATAGGGAACTAACCAATCAGATACTTTATGATTTTCCACATACTTGTGAGTTTTGCGTATACCTAAAATCAGATGCTGTTTGAGCTTCGGAAAGCTTTTATTCTGCATGGAACTTAATTCTACAATACGGTTATGTGATTCAATCTCTATCCATGGTAGAGATTTATATTTATTTTTAAGAGTTTGTCCCAGTTCGTAATCTAGTGCCGCTGGTTCATAATATACTGCATCAAAATTTATTTCCATATTTTATACCTATAGCTTTACACATCCGGAAATAGATGTGGCTCCCTTTCTCCGTTATATAAAGTACCCAAATTGTGCATTCTGAATACAACCAAAAACCTATTTCATTTAATTGACGAAGTGAAATAGGTTTTTGGTTCGGGAAAGACGGAACAGAGTAGTTTTGTAGGACTGCTGAGATGAGTTTATTGACATTTGAAACAAATCAGATATTATTATAATTGAGGGGCAAGGAAATTATGAGGCTCTTTCAGAAGAAAAAGGTAAGGAGAAAACATGGCAAGACCAACAAAATGGAGAAAAGTTGAGCATATTCCGGCAATACCCTATTTCGTACCATCTGAAACTGATGTCGCAGAATTGCAAGAAAACATATTGAAGCTGGAAGAATTAGAAGCGATTCGGTTAAAAGATCTGGAAGGACTAGAGCAAAGCGAATGTGCAGAAAAAATGGAGGTATCAAGACCGACATTTCAACGTATCTTACTCTCGGCAAGAGAAAAATTAGCAGATAGTTTAATTAATGGAAAGATGATACATATAGAAGGTGGCAATTTTACGCTTAATATATGTCCGATCAAGTGTAGCGACTGTGGAAAAGAATGGAAAGAAAGTTTTGAAAATCTAGAATCAATTAAGAGTGGTAACTATGTATGTCCGGATTGCGGTTCAGTTGATATAATATGTCAGGATAATTGCAAAGATAAGTTCTGCCGTAAGAACTGTTGGCGCCATAGAGGTATGGATTATTAGTTACATGAAAATAATGATATTAAAAAACCTAGTGTTATAAAATCAGTGCTTGATAAGTATTGATTTTATAACACTTTTTAAATTATTACTATTCAGCCTTACGGCTTCTATATTAAAATATTGACATATGCCCATAATAGAATTAAAATATTTTAATGAGAATAAGTTTCAAAAGTCTTATAGTTATTAACCTTAAAGTATAAAAAAACAACAAGGAGTAAGTATCATGCAAAAGAAAGAAGCTAATAAGAAAGGTGCATTACAACCGGCACCGAAAGTTTTGAAAAGTTGTTCGGATAACAGTTGTACAAAAGAATCTTGTGAAGGATGCGAAAACAGCAAACAAACCTTGATGGAGGATTTAAACCAGTATAGTTCAGTTAAAAATGTGATTGGAGTTGTAAGTGGTAAAGGTGGCGTTGGTAAGTCATTTGTTACCGCCATGTTAGCAGTATTATTGAATAGAAAAGGTTATAAGCTAGGTATTCTTGATGCTGACATTACAGGACCATCTATTCCAAAAATGTTTGGAATCACCAGAAAGGCAATGGGAAATGAATTGGGTATTATACCAGAATCCACAGCAAACAATATTAAAATAATGTCAGTAAATCTATTATTAGATAAAGAAGACGCACCTGTAATCTGGAGAGGACCAATATTGGCTAATACTGTAAAGCAATTCTGGACTGAAGTAGTATGGGAGGACTTAGATTATTTATTCATTGATATGCCACCAGGAACAGGTGATGTGCCACTTACCGTATTTCAGTCAATTCCATTGGATGGAATCGTAATTGTATCATCTCCACAGGATCTTGTATCTATGATTGTTAAGAAGGCATATAATATGGCAAAAATGATGAACATACCTATCTTAGGTTTAGTTGAGAATATGAGCTATGTGAAATGTCCTGATTGTGGAAAAGAAATTAATTTGTTTGGTGAAAGTAAATTAGCTGAAATTTCAAATGAAACAGGTATTACTATATTAGGAAGAATTCCAATTGATCCAGTCATTGCGAGTCTGGTTGACGAAGGAAATTTTGAGAATTTTTCATGCGATTATCTAGTTGATGCAGCAGAAAAGATAGAGGGTGTTTTTAAACACGAAAAATAAGGAGCAGAGAGCAGTGATATCGGAACGTTATGTTTTGTAGAAATAATTGAATTAATTAAAAGTCAAAAGTAAGTTTTATTCTGTGTATAATAGGTTGCTATGAAGCCGATAGGCTGAATAGTAACGTATTATTATCAATAAGCGGGTTAACAATTGACATATTAAATTGCTTTGCATATTATAATCATATAAAAAAATATACTTGTGTTTGCTTATGCTTGGTCTAAGGTAAAAAATCAAATCTGCTAAGGAAAGTATGATTGAGGTTCAAATGTAGCCTCAAAAAATTTGCCCATAGGTTAGATAAAACTAACCGCAGAATTATATACTTGGTAATTTTATAGTAATAAAGTTTATGATACCAATGAACCAACATAATAAAATTTAGGAGGATTAACCGTATGCAAGAAAAGAAGAAGCTATTTGTTCTTAAAAGATTTTTGCCTTATATGGGCAGAAAGAAGATACTTTTGCCAATATCATTAATACTGTCAGGAATCTCTGCAGTACTTAATATTCTGCCCTTTGTGCTTGTTTGGTACATAACACGTAATATATTATCAGCTCCTCAAGCCATAGAAGTATCAAATATCAGTTTTTATGCAGCACTTGCTTTTGCATGTGCAGTAAGCGGTATCGTGGTCTATTTTGCTGCACTTTTAAGTTCACATCTTGCAGCTTTTCGTGTTGAAGTCGGTATGCAGAAAGTGGGTATGGAAAAAATACTGGCTTTGCCTTTGGGCTTTTTTGATCAGTATGCAAGTGGGAAAATAAGAAAGATCGTAAATGACGGAGCAGGAACTACGCATACATTTTTAGCACATCAGTTACCGGATATGGCAGGCAGTATTGTTTCTCCTGTTATTCTTATAGGGCTGATTATTATCGTTGACTGGAGAATGGGGATCGCATGCCTTATTCCAATCATTTTAGGTTTTCTTACAATGAGCTTTATGATGAGCGCTGAAGGTAAAAATTTTCAACAAATGTATTATGATTCCTTAGAGGAAATGAGTTCGGAATCTGTAGAATATATCAGGGGCATTCCGGTCGTAAAAACATTTGGTCAGACCATTTATTCGTTTAAGCGATTTTATGACAGCATCATCAAATATAAAGAGATGGTCCATGCATATACGCTTCTTTGGCGGCCCCCCATGTCTTTTTATACTATAATTATGCAATCAGCAGCTTTCTTCTTAATCCCTATGGCGATTTTTTTAATAGGGAGAGGAGAAAATCTTTCTCTTGTGCTTGCAGACTTTATTTTTTATCTTCTGATATCCCCGATTTTTACTATGCTGCTGATGAAATCCATGTATTTTCAACAGAATACAACAATTGCAGAGCAGGCTATTGACAGACTGGATCAGCTTTTGGACTATCCATCCATGAGCTATCCCGAAAATTCTAATAAAATTAAAAATTATAGTGTGGAATTTAAAGATGTTGCTTTTTCTTATGAAAAAAACAGCAAACGGGCTTTAGATAAAATCAGCTTTACCTTACAAGAAGGTGAGACCATTGCACTTGTGGGAGCCTCCGGAGGTGGAAAAACCACAATAGCAAGACTTGCAGCGCGGTTCTGGGATACCGACGAGGGAGAAGTATTAGTTGGTGGAATGAATGTCAGGGATATCCCCCAAAAAGAATTGATGGACAATATTTCTTTTGTTTTTCAAAGTACAAAACTATTTAAAGGCTCCTTAAAAGAAAATATTCTTTTCGGTAAAGAAAATGCAGGGGAGGAAGAATTAAACAAAGCAATCGATTTCTCCCAGTCAAGAGAAATCATAGACAATCTTCCGGAAGGTCTTGATACCGTAATAGGTTCCAAAGGAACTTATCTTTCCGGTGGGGAGCAGCAAAGGATCGCGCTCGCCAGAGCTATTGTGAAAAATGCTCCTATTGTGCTTTTGGATGAAGCCACTGCCTTTGCAGATCCCGAAAATGAGCATTTAATTCAAAAAGCCTTAAAAGAACTTAGTCGGGGGAAAACGACTCTTATGATCGCACACCGCCTTACGAGCGTGCAGAATGTTGACCGGATCTTAGTAATAGAAAAAGGAAAGATCGCAGAAGCGGGAACCCACAAAGAACTGCTTGAGAAAGGTGGAATCTATAAAACCATGTGGGAGGAATATCAAAGATCAGTTGAATGGAAAATAGCTGACAAGGACCGTGTGAAAGAAAACATGGCTGAACAAAAATAAACAAAGAAAGGGAGCAAAAAAATGATTCAATATTTTCAAAATAAATATGCAATGTCTGAAAAAGGTGCAAAAGATCTTTTGGTTTCCATTATCTGGACGGTAGTAATGGATGTCAGCTTTATGATTCCGGTAGTCCTTAGTTTTAAATTTTTAGATGAATACATGCGTTTACTTTTAGACCCTTCTGATAGCGGGAGAAGCAGCGTTCTATACTATTGCATCATGTCAGCAGCCTTTCTTCTGCTAATGTTCGTTATCGCGTATTTTCAATATGATTCTACTTACACCAAAATATATGAAGAAAGTGCCAGAAGACGAATCAGTCTGGCTGAAACATTGAGGAAGCTGCCCCTGGCTTTTTTCGGAAAAAAGGATATTGCTGATTTAAGCGCTACCATAATGGAGGATGCCACACAGATAGAGCAGCTTTTTTCTCATGCGGTACCTCAGATCTATGCGGCAGTATTGAATGTTCTGGTCATAGGGGTCATGCTGTTCTTTTACAATTGGAAGCTTTCTCTTGCCGTATTCTGGGTAGTTCCTGTTGCGGTATTTGTATTCTGGCTGTCGAAAAAGATACAAAGTAATATGCATGCAAATCTTTACCATATCAAGCGGGATATCTCTGACAATATTCAGGAGAGGCTCGATTCCGCGCATGAAATAAAAGCCTATCATAGAGAAGAGGCTTTCACGAATGCTTTAAACATTAAGTTAGACAGTTACGAAAAGTATCTGATCAAGGGAGAGCTCCTGATCGGAGCATTTCTTAACCTGTCTCATGTATTTTTAAAGCTTGGACTCCCGAGTGTAATATTATATGGTGCGTATCTCTTATCAACGGGTTCTGTTCCTGTTTTTACGTATCTAGTCTTTCTCGTTGTGACAGCGCGTATTTATAATCCGGTTATGGATACCATGAATAATTTTGCATTGCTTATGTTTTTGAAAGTACGTATTCAGCGTATGAAAGAAATGGATGGGATGCCAAGGCAGGAGGGAAAAACGGATTTTCATCCTGAAAACTATGATATTGAATTTAGAAACGTTGATTTTTCTTATCAGGACGGTGTACAAACATTAAAGAATGTAAGTTTTATGGCAAAGCAAGGGGAGGTGACAGCCCTTGTAGGTCCTTCGGGAGGAGGAAAGAGTACCGTTGCAAAACTTTCAGCACGGTTCTGGGATATTGATAAAGGTGTTATTACCCTGGGAGGAGTTGATATTTCACGGGTTGATCCTGAAACGCTTTTACATTATTATTCCATTGTTTTTCAGGACGTTACACTTTTTAATTCCAGCGTTATGGATAATATTCGTCTTGGGAAAAAAGACGCATCGGAAGAAGAAGTGTTAAAAGCAGCGAAGCTTGCACAATGTGATGAATTCGTAAAAAAACTTCCACAGGGCTACCATACCTTAATCGGAGAAAACGGGGAAAAATTATCAGGTGGGGAAAGACAGCGCATATCAATAGCCAGGGCAATGTTAAAAAATGCGCCCATTATTTTGCTTGATGAAGCTACGGCATCCCTTGATGTGGAAAATGAGAGTAAAATTCAAAGCGCGCTCAGCGCGCTTGTAAAAAATAAGACCGTATTAATTATCGCTCACCGCATGCGGACTGTTTCAGGAGCGGATAAAATTGTTGTTATAAAAAATGGAACGATTGCAGAAACAGGAACCCCTTTAGAATTAAAAGAAAAGCAGGGAATCTTTTCAATGCTTTTGAAAAAACAAGAGCATATGAATTAGTAGAATTCAACCCAATTCTTAGAAAATCCAACAGATGGTCAAAAACCTCCAGGAATCATGAGCATACTGGAGGTTTTACCGTTATAAGTTAATCTATTGTTTTTGCATTTTCGTAAAGCTCGTTGACTTCTTTTTTTGATACCATTTTTGATAAAATAAATGCAATAATAATAATACCGGGGATATCTATGAGGAGTCGGGATATGGCAAATCTATTACCAAGTGCCGCCATTTCAAAAAGAAACATGGGAATTTTCGTGGTAGACCAGGCACCAATGAAAATAAGAATATTCATGAACTTTACGCCCTTTTTCATAAAGACGGAAGCAACAGGGAAGGCACCATATAGGGGACCGGCAGCAGCGGAACCGATGAAGATGGCAAGTAATACACCCTTTAATCCAGAGCCTTCTCCCATGTATTTTACCATGGTTTCTTTTGGGACCCAGACATCAAGCAGACCAAGAAGAATAAATATTGGAGGGATTACCAGCAACATTTCTTTCACGGAATTACCCGTTATACGAAACGCTTTTAAGCCTAATTGCCGGTTAAAGAGTGTTAATAATAGCATTGCTGCAAGTACAATGAGAAACACCCGATATCTTTTGAATATTTTTTTCATTTACATCACCACCATTCCAATTAAGAAAGCAACAAGAAAGGAAAAGAAAAAAGCAAGGGTATTTCTTAATATAGAGACCTTCTTGCCAAAGTACTTGATCTCAACGGGGATTGTAATAATACCCACCATCATGAGGGTTGATACAAAAGCAGCAATCTGCATATAACCTGCACCGTTTTCTAAAAGAATAGCAGCAGTTGGGAAAGCTACAAATCCAGGAATCAGGGTTACGGAGCCGATGATACCTGCCAAAATGATGCCAAACCATCCTGATTCAGCACCGATTATTTTTGAAATCGTTTCTGGACTAAGAATAGCAAGTAAAAAGCCTGCCAGCAAAATAACGACAAGAAATTCGGGCAGGATATTTTCAAAAGCCTTCCAGGCTTTTTTTAATGCCATCTTTGTCTTTCTCTTGTCCTTTGCAAAGGAAAGAGTCAACAGGACAAGGGCAAGACTGTAAAAGATATAGGAATCCATGGGATTACCTCCTTACTTATTTTCGTATGACATGCGATATGACCACGGTCGAGCAGGAAACCGGAAACCTGTATAGACTCTCTATTTTGAAAATGAATCTGTTCAACTACATCACTGCCGCCGATGGAATCAATCGTATTAGTATTGACAGGATTTACCTAAAGCACCTTGATCTTTTCCAATTATCATTGTATCAATACCAGCGCTTGTTGTATAGAGTTCAGTTGAAATTCCTGCAGGACCATTTCCAATAATAATTATGTTTACCATCTTAATTACCACCTATCTGTTTGACTGTGTAGATCATAGCAATATTTCAAATGATAGTTCTGTGACGGAATCACATGGCACATAGATAACTATTGACAAGATCAGTAAAAAGAAGTATATTCAAAACAGTGTTATGAAACACTGTTTTGAATATCAAAGGAGGTGCACTATGGCAAAACAAATTGAAGGAGTATATGAAAAAGTGTATGAATGTGCCCAAAAAGAGTTTTTGAGCAAAGGTTTTAAGGATGCTTCTTTACGTACCATCGCACAGGAGGCAGGCACCAGCACAGGGTCTATTTATACCCGTTTTCATAACAAAGAAGGTCTGTTCCATGCCATTGTTTTTCCAGTAGTGGAAGAATTAAGAAACTGGTTTCTAAATGTTCAGGAATCCTTTCACCAGAAAGATACGGATTATCAAAAGCAGAATATGTTTCAATATAGCGGAATAGGAGCCGAGGAATTAGTGTCCTATATCTATGATCATTATGATATTTTCAAACTGCTTTTAGAATGTTCGGAAGGCACTGAGTTTTCTGATTTTTTAAATCAGCTGGTAGAGATAGAGATGGAATATACAGTGAAGTATATGGAGGCTACAGGAGATCAGGTGCTCCGAAGCGGAACTATACGTCCGGAATTTCTTCATATTGTGACCAGCGCATACTTCTCGGGAATATTTGAAATTGTGCGTCATGACATGAAAAGAGAAGATGGCATGCTCTATGCAAAGCAGCTCAGGGAGTTCTATTATGCTGGTTTTGCAAAAATTTATCAATGGTAAGAACCGAGGATGATATGCCTGAAAACTGCGGGGAATACCCGCAATTTTTTAAAACCAAAGGTTAGATAAAACTAACCAAAAAGGAGGATTATGAACCAAAAAAAGGAAAGTCCGCTAATGAGAATATGGGGATTGGCAAGGGCAGAACACACAAGGCTTAAGTTTTCCATTCTGCTGGCTGTTTTTGGGGTCGCTTCAGGATTTATACCATATTTCTGTGCCGGAAAAATCATTATTATGCTGCTTGGTGGGACGGCTGAAATGAAGAACTGTATCCCATGGCTTATTTTAGCATTCACAGGAAGTATTGGGAAAGTGCTGCTTACAACGTTTTCAACTGCACAGTCTCATATTGCGACCTTTGCTGTGCTGGCTGAAGTAAGAAACAAATGTATCCATAAGCTGTCGGATCTTTCTATGGGAACACTGCAAAATCAGTCGATAGGAAGATGGAAGGGTATTTTAGTAGATCAGATCGAAAGTATGGAAAAGACACTAGCTCATCTGCTTCCGGAGATGACATCTAATATCCTTGCCCCGTTGGTGCTGTTGGCTGCTCTTTTTACGATTGACTGGCGGCTTGGACTGATTTCTATTGTGACACTGCCTGTAGGTATGATCTTTATGATGACGACCATGAGGAGCTACCCTGTAAAATATCAGGAATCCGTGCAGATAGGAAAGGCAATGAATGATTCTATCGTAGAGTATGTAAACGGTATTGAAGTGATTAAGGCGTTCAATCAGGGAAAAGAAGCCTATGCCGGATATGTGGATTCGGTCAATGCAAATGCGGGGTTCTTTTATAACTGGATGAAAAGTGCACAATTCGGAATGGCCTGCTACAAGAACATCAGTCCGGCCGTTCTTATTGGCGTGTTACCGTTAGGAACTGTATTCTATTTAAATGGAAGCATAACATCTACGGCATTCATTATGGTGATGATTCTATCTATGGGAATTGTAGGACCGATCATAGCAGCATCGAACTATATCGATTCACTTGCACAGACGGGAACTATTATTGAATCCATAGAGACTATTCTAAATGCGAAAGAACAGCATCATCCGAAGGAGTATGTGAAGCTTCAGGGAACGGATATTGAAATGGATCACGTTTCATTTTTTTATGAGGAAGAGAAGGGGAGCGTATTAAACGATGTCAGTCTGGCAATCAGGCAGGGAACCATGAATGCCTTTGTAGGACCGAGCGGGAGCGGAAAATCAACAATCACAAAATTGATTGCAGGCTTCTGGGATGTGGAAAAAGGAACTATTCACATCGGAGGAAAAGATATCAGACAGATTCCGCTTGCGCAGATATCGGACAAGATTGCTTATGTGTCACAGGACAATTTCCTGTTTGATGATACCATTCGTGAAAATATCCGTATGGGAAAAGAAAATGCGACGGATAAAGAAGTGGAAGATGCTGCCAGAAGAGCTGGCTGTGATGAATTCATCCGAAAACTGGAGCATGGATATGAAACGAAAGCAGGCGGTGGAGGGGCACATCTTTCGGGAGGAGAAAGACAGAGAATTGCGATTGCAAGAGCTATGCTAAAGGACGCACCTATTGTAATTCTGGATGAAGCGACCGCGTATATTGATCCTGAAAATGAGGCGATCATTCAAAAAGCGATTTCCAAGCTGGTACAGGGAAAAACTTTGATCATGATAGCACACCGTTTGTCTACCATAACGGGTGCAAGTCAGATTCTGCTGGTAGATCAGGGAACAATCAGCGCAACAGGAACCCATGAACAGTTATTAAAAGAATCTGTATTGTATCAAAAAATGTGGAATGCTCACATAGGAGTAAAGGAGAGTGAACAGGCATGATAGAAATCTTTAAGAAGATTTGGAGATTCGCAGGAGAGGAACAGAAAAATATCAAAAGATCCATCATACTGGGCTTTGTGAATGCAATCTTCCATATGATGCAGATCGGTGCTATTTTTTTGACAATTCAGGCATTGGCAGCAGGAAGGGCGGAAGCAAATATAAGCTGGTACATTTTTATAATCATGCTGATCAGTATTGCCGGAAAAATAACGACCAATTACTTTTCTCAGCTTCAGCAGACCCATGCTGGTTATTTTATGGCGGCTAATAAGAGAGTTTATATTGGAAATAAAATGAAGCTGATACCAATGGGATTTTTCAATCAAAGCAGTCTGGGAAATATTACCGGAATCTGCACAACCGTTCTGGGAGACGTTGAGATGACGGCACCCATGGTCATGGTACTGACGTTGGGCGGTTTCATTACAACTGTAGTATTTACAATCTATATGTTGGTATTTGACTGGAGAATGGGAGCTATTACGGCGATCGGAGTATTTCTGTTCTGTTTCATCACCTCTTCTATGGAGAAAAAATCAAGAATTACTGCACCAAAAAGACAGAAAGCGCAAGCAGAACTGGTTGAAAATATTTTGGAAACAATACAGGGAATGGGGATCGTTAAGTCCTTTAATTTGACGAAAATGGACCATAAAAAGGTGGATCGTGCCATTGAAAGAAGCAGAGATACGAACCTTGCCATGGAAAAGCTGATTACGCCGTATAACATCATGCAGGAGGCAGTGCTTCGAATCTTCAGTATTATCATGATAGCAGCTGCATTATGGTTCTATTTTCAGGGAACGATGGAGCTTACTTATACACTGATGTTTATTGTAGTTTCTTTTATCGTCTTTGAGCAGATAGAATCTGCCGGTCATGGAGTTGCAATTCTTCGTGTTTGCGGCAGTTCTATAGAACAGGCAAATCAAATGGATCATACTCCGGTTATGGATGCAAAGGGAAAAGAGCGGAATCCTGATATGCATGACATTATAATAGAGCATGTTGATTTTTCTTATGAACAGCGTCAGATTTTAAAAGATGTCAGTGTAAGTATGAAGGATAAGACAATGACTGCAATTATTGGACCAAGTGGCTCCGGAAAGACAACGATCTGCAACCTCATTGCAAGATTCTGGGATGTAGATAAGGGAAGAATCTCAATCGGTGGGACGGATATACGGGAATATACATTGGAATCCCTGATGAATCAGATGAGTATGGTCTTTCAAAGTGTCTATCTATTCCAAGACACCATTGAGAATAACATTCGTTTCGGCAATCCGAAGGCAGCCAGACAGGAAGTGATTGCGGCGGCAAAGAAGGCCTGTTGTCATGAGTTCATTATGTCCCTGCCTCAGGATTATGATACAGTGATCGGAGAAAACGGCTTTTCTCTTTCCGGAGGAGAGAAGCAAAGAATATCCATAGCCAGAGCAATTTTAAAGGATGCACCAATTATTATATTTGATGAGGCAACGGCTAATGTAGATCCCGAAAATGAAGCGCATTTACAGAAAGCGTTTGAGGAACTGACAAAGGATAAGACCATCATTATGATCGCGCACCGGTTGAAAACAGTTCGTCATGCGGATCAGATATTAGTAGTTGATGAGGGACGAATTGTCCAAAAAGGAAAGCATGAAGAGTTGATTCTAGAGGATGGCATCTATAAAAGATTTGTAAGTGAAAAGGCGGAAGCAGCTTCCTGGAGGATTTCCTAAGATAAGGATTTAAAATTGACATTTAATAACATTAGGGAATGAGGTAGGAACAGATCAGTTGGTCTGTTCCTGCCTCATTAAAAAGAACCGTTTTAATTTTTGGCTGGAATCATTGTTGAGATGATAAGTTTCTTTTACCCTCCCTTGCTCCAGATGAATAACATCCGTGCAGCAATGCAAAATAAGTTCCAGATCATGTGTAATGACAAATATAGTTTTTCCGGCTTTGCTCAAGTCCTTAATACAGTCTGCCACCTTGTGCATATGCCTATAATCTAAACCGCTGGTAGGTTCGTCAAACAGAATAATGCTTTTTTCAGATGCAATCGCACTGGCAATGGCTACACGCTGTTTTTGTCCGCCGGATAAAGCCATTGGATGTTTTTCTTTTAATGACAGTAGATCAAGACTCTTTAAAATTTCTTCCGATTGTTTTTCTTTTTCTTCGTCTGTAACGTTGATTCTATCATTCATACTAAGCAGGACTTCATCCATGACACTTTCTGTAAAGAGCTGATGATTTACATCCTGCATTATCATATAACAATATTTTAATCCTTTTTTATTCGTGCATTTTTTACCTTCTACCTCAAGAATACCTTTGCACTTTTTTTCGAGACCACATAAACATTTTGCAAATGTGGATTTCCCTGCTCCATTATGTCCAATAACAGCTGCAACAGCTCCTTTTTTTATCTGAATATCAGGAATTCCGATTCCATGAATTTTGTCTTTATAAGTGTAACTCAAATCGGATAATTTAATGAAAGAAGTGCTAGGATGGTTATAACCATTTGAATAGGAAAGCTTTTCGATATTGAATGGTCGTATACCGCGTTTTTGCGATTCTGCTATACTTAAATTCCTGATTTTCCCTGTTGGGAGTTCTTCTACAATGCTGCCGTCTTTCATAAGAAGTAACCGGTCAGCCAATTCTCGTAAGAAATATAGTCGATGTTCTGCAATGATAATGGTCCTTCCTTCCTTTTTCCAGTATGCGATCATATTGCGAAGATCTTCAATTGCTGCAATATCCAGATTAGAGGAAGGTTCATCCAGAACGATAATTTCAGATTCTGCAACGGAAACACTGGCACATGCAATTTTTTGCTTTTCGCCACCGCTTAATTGAAAAATACTTCGATCCATGATGGGCTGAAGATTAAAAGCGGACACTGTTCTTTCAATTCTTTGGGAAATTTCTGCTTTACTGATACCCTGATTTTCAGGTGCGAAAGCAAGCTCACTGGTAGTATCTACATTAAAGAACTGAGACCTTGGATTTTGGAATACACTGCCGACATATCTTGAAATCTGGTAAATAGGCTCCTTACTGATATTTTTGCCATGAATAAGGACCTCTCCGGTTAGAGTACCTTCAAAAAAGTGAGGGATCAGACCATTGATCAATCGGGTCACTGTAGTTTTTCCGCAGCCGGAACCACCGGTAATTAATACAGTTTCTCCTTTTTGTATGGTAAGATTAACATCTTTGAGTCCATCCGATTCTTTGCCACCGCTGTATGTAAAGCACACATTCTTAAATTCAATCATATAGTAACCTTTCTCTCTAATTGATGATACATATTAATAGGCCGGTCAATGAAATGGAAGCGATCATGACATCTGCCGCATGAAATCCAATCTGGCAGATGTTCGTACGTTTGATTTCATTGCCAAGCCCCTTTGTTAAAGCGGCAGCAGAAAGTTCCTCCCCGATTTTTACAACTGACATGAACATGAAACACGTGATACATATTTTAAAATATATTAGACTACCCTTTTAATTATTACGTTTCTGGTCTTGAATTCACAGAAGCGAATAAAGTATAATCTCAATGATAGGTGGGAAAAAAGAAGAATGAATAAAGTCTACGAAAAATATAAAAAAAAATTTTGTATGTTTTCCATTCTAATAATCGTTTTAGTGATAACTAATTTTTGGGTGAAATATGATTATGCGATGTATCATGATTCCATTATAAAAATCATAAAGGTCACTGATCAGGTTGAAAGAGTAAAGAGTGGGCCAAATGGGGAAAAAGAATGCTATTATGTACAGAAGATAATAGGAAAAGTTATGAATGGAGCATATCAGGGAAGTGCAGTAGAGTTTGAAAACAGATATTCCTATTCAAGGATAACAAGCGACAGGTACCTAAGAGGGATGCGTCTTTTTGCTGATCTATCTGATAGTGGAGAGAAGCTAAGCGTTTCTGTATTGGGAGAGAAGAGAGATACGTATGTAGTTATGTTACTTTCGTTTCTGATATTTTTAGTAATTGCAGTGGCAGGTACAAGGGGAGTTACTTCACTTATATCGCTCACGATCAATATCGGAGTTGTAGCGGGTGCTTTTTATATGTATGAAAGGGGTACAAATATATTACAATTATGTATTGCTATGCTCATAATTTTTGGAATATGCTCCTTACTATTGGCCAATGGATGGAATAAGCAAACGATAACTGCGATCTTAGCCTCTGCCATATCGATCATAATATTGTACATAATATACAAAGGTGTTCTACTGAACACAAAAGAACCTGAATATCTGATGCAGAATTATATTTCCGGAGCGGATGATCTGCCGGAAATATTTATGGCAGGTACGTTGATAGGAGGGTTCGGAGCAATTTTAGATGTAGCTATTTCCATAACTACATCTGTAAATGAAGTGATTAAAAAGACACCCGATATTACAAATAGAGAATTCATACATTCCATGCGGGAAATCTCTTACGATGTCATGGGAACCATGATAAATGTGTTGTTTTTTACCTATATATCCGGCTGTATGCCAATGCTGATTTTAAGATGGAAAAACAACGTTAGTATCTTTATAATATTAGAATTGTATTTGACACTTGAAATCATTAGATTTTTAGTTGGTTCCATAGGAATTGTTCTGACGATACTGATCTCTGGGTCGATATCGTTACTTGCATACAGGAAGAAAGGAGTCGGAAGTGATTAAAACTTTGATCATAATACTGGCTTTGCTGATGGCAGCAATTGGTGGGGAAAGAGGAGTGAAATCTTTTATCTCCTTATTTGGAAATGCAGTTATTTTATTGATAGCGGTTTTTTTGATGGCGATTGGTTTCAATGTTATTGTGATAACTGTTATTATGACTTTTTCATTATGTGGAGTCACATTGTTTTATCAAAATGGTAATAATGAAAAAACAAGAACTGCATTTTATGTCGTAATAATCGTTAGCATGAGTATGCTGTTCTTAGTAATGCTATTAAGCTCCTTCGCAGGGATCAGCGGATACAATGAGATTAATATTTATGAAGAAGATATAACGTTTTATGATAATAATATTCATGTCAATATGATGCAGGTGGCTACAACAGTTATTATTATAGGAATCTTAGGGGCAGTAAAAGATTCTGCAGTTGCAGTTACTTCTGGGATTTATGAAGTATTTCGTCATAATCCGAAGATCGAAATGGAGGAACTTTTTCATGCCGGGTTACATATGGGGTATGATATACTCGGAACGGCACTGAATACGTTGTTTTTTGCATGTTTGGGTGAATCTATGTTATTAATTAACCGTTTCTACAGATTGAATTATTCATTTTTACAATTGATGAATTCCAAAGCTTTTTTCCAACAACTGATTATAGTTGCGGCGGGAGCAATTGGTATCGTACTTAGCATTCCGGTAGCATCATTTACTATGACAAAAGTTATAACAAAAAATGTGATGAAGTTCTAATTATTATTGTAAATTCTGAATCAGGGTAGTATAATGCAATGTAGTTAGACAGAGCTAACTACATTGCTTAAAAATCATAATATAAAAGGAAGCTTATGAAAAAGTATAGGGATAAAGGAGAATATTGGAATGAAAGATTATAAGGAATTATCAAGAAAGGAATTTAACAAAGAAGCGGAGAAATTTGATCAGGCAAAGGGCATGGACGTATACAAAATGTGTAAAGAAAGTTATGCTCCAATTTTGGATGAAGTGAAAAAAGAACCATTTGAGTCGCTTCTGGATGTTGGCTGCGGTACAGGGAATTCCATTGAAAGCCTAAAGAATGAATTTCCGGAAAAGAAGTATACCGGTATTGACCTTGCAGAAAATATGATAGCAGTTGCTAAGAAAAAAAGAATCCCAGGAACGGATTTTGTGGTAGGAGATGCTGAAAATCTACCTTTTAAAGAAGCGCAGTTCGATGTAATTATATGTAAGGAAAGCTTCCATCATTATCCACATGTAGAAAAATTCTTCCAAAGTGCTTATCGCGCATTGAAACCAGGAGGAAGACTGATTATTCTTGATATGGCGATACCAGCAGTGGGAAGATGGATAAATAATCATTTTATTCTTCCATTGATGAAAAAAGGAGATGTGCACGTATATGGCATTGATGAAGTGAAAAGATTGTACCGTTCGGTTGGCTTCAAAGTAGAAAGGGCCGATAAAATCGAAAGCATGCGATTTATTTTTTGCGGAAGAAAGTAAAATTGTTTAAAATGTATTTTTTTGACCCATGGTTAGAATTGACTAACCATAGAATAAAAGGAGGAAATTTATGGAACAGGTAAAGGATACCAGAATGAAAATTTTAAATGAAAAGCCATTGAAACTAATGGTTTCTCTAAGCTTACCTGCAATTATAGGAATGGTAGTGATTGGTCTGTATAATTTTATGGATGCAGTATTTGTAGGTCAGATGCTCTCGCCCCAGGCTATGGGAGCGGTCACGGTAGCATATCCATTTACTTTAATGAATAGTGGAATTGCTACATTGATCGGGGTTGGTTCGGCATCTGTGCTATCAAGGGCCATCGGTAAAAAAGACCAGCCAACAATAGAAAAGATAATGGGAAATCTTATCGTAAGTGTAATCTTATTATCAATAGTTATTACAGTATTGGGAATGTTATTTACCCGTCAGATCCTTCAGTTATCAGGAGCAGAAGGAGATATTCTTGAAAATGCCGTAATTTATCTTCGTATCATTTTTGTGGGGTCCATATTTGTAAATTTTGCACAGGCGTCGAACATGGTCATGCGAGGAGAGGGGCTTTTAAAGCGGGCCATGATGCTTATGGGACTGGGTGCTGTTCTAAATATGATTCTTGACCCGATCATGATAGCGATGACTCATAGTGTTTCAGGGGCGGCATATGCAACAGTGACCGCACAGATAATACAGGCTGCGGTTACGCTCTGGTATTTTTTGAAGAAGAGCAAAACTGTCTGCATACATACCCTTCGTATGGATAAAGGACTCATGCCGGAGGTTTTGTCCGTAGGAGTCTCCGCTATGCTCATGCAGCTCATGCAGCTGATTCAGCAAACACTCATGTATCATACAGCAGCCAATTACGGGGGAAGTGAATGGCAGATTATCCTTGGTGCCTGCTTAAGGATCCAGGCGTTTGCATTTATTCCGCTATGGGGGATCAGTCAGGGATTTCAACCAGCCATCGGAACAAATTATGGGGCAAAAGAATATAGACGTGTGAAAATAATTACCAAGACGTTTATGGCAGGAGCGACTGTTTTTTCTCTTCTTTTTTACATACCGGTCATGTTTTTTCCAGAAACGATGCTTTCTATGTTCATAACGGATGCTGCTACCGTACAGCTTGGTATTAGCAGCCTTCGATTGTTCTTTTCGACATACATATCACTTGGCGTAATGATTTTGTCTATTACCTTGTTCCAAGCTTTGGGCAAAGGCGGTATGGCGGCAATTCTTACGTTGCTCAGGCAAATTGTATTTTTCATTCCGCTCGTTCTTTTCCTGCCAATGATAGGGAACCTTGGCATTCGTGGTGTTTTCATTGCGCCGGTCATTACAGATATTGGAGTTTTAATTTTATCAATAGTGTTAGTTATGAATGTATTTTGGAAAATGAAAAAGTGTAATTGATCAAAAGCACTGAAAATTATTAATATGTCTAAACGGAATAAAAAAGTCCGTTCGGGACAGAAAATTCTATCCGCTTTTATTATGATGTCAAACAGAAACGCTTCAAGGGCGTTTTTGTTTTAGGGCAACAGTTAGTTGTGACTAATTAAAAGGAGGAAAGATTAATGTCTCAAACATTAAGTAAGGGTAAATTAAAAGGGAAAGATCTTATTACAATTGGTATTTTTTCTGCAATTTACTTTGTTATTAATTTTATTTTTATGAATATGGGAGGACTGCATCCCTTAATGTGGATACTCATGCCTGGATTTATTGCTTTATTTACGGGAATTCCATTTATGCTTATGTGCTCAAAAGTACAAAAAATGGGAGCAGTTCTTATTATGGGATTCATTACAGCATTGATCTATTTTGCTACCGGGATGTTTACACTTATAATACTGGCTACTTTTGCCATTAGCTGTATTCTTGGTGAAATAGTTCGATTATTTAGCGGTTATAGCAGTTTTAAAGGGAATGTAATTGCCTTTATCTGTTTTTCTATTGGGATGACGGGTTCACCGCTTCCGATCTGGCTTATGCATGATCAGTTCATGGCGCAGATCAGTGGACAGGGAATGACGGCGGATTACATAGCTACATTGGAAAAATTTACTTCACCGGCCATGTTATTGGTATTTCTGCTTGCACCGATTGTTGGAGCGATCATTGGTGCGTTAATTAGCAAAAAGATGTTTCAAAAACATTTTGAGAAAGCTGGAATTGTTTAGGATGTATAAAAAGGAATCAAAAAGTATATCAATAGATCCACGAACACTTCTTTTTCTTCTGCTGTTTGCAAATGTGATTACTTTTTTTCAGAACAGCTTATGGATAGAATTGGGCTGGATATGTTTTCTTGGGATTACAATGCTGTTTTCGGGCAACTATGTGATGGCAGTTCGATGCATGGTATTATATGGAATTCTTATTGTATTCCAATATATACTTCTGCCAGCAGCTCCCAAGGTAATTGCTACGACTTTTATCATGATGATTAATTATTCCAGAAGAATGTTTCCTTGTCTTATGGTCGGAGCCTTCATGATAAGAACAATATCACTGCGTCAGTTTGTTTTAGCCATGAGAAAATTGCATATTCCGCAGAAAATGATTATTCCTATTTCTGTAACGATCCGGTACTTTCCTGCAATTAAAGAAGAAATTAATCATATTAAAGATGCCATTCGATTAAGGGACATTAAGCCTGCTGATAAATTGGAAGCATTGATCGTTCCCCTTATGATGTCCGCCACTGCAACTGCAGAAGAATTATCCGCAGCGGCAGTGACCAGAGGAATTGAAAATCCAATCAAAAAAACAAGTACCATAGATTTAAAATTCCGGCTTCCGGATTACCTATGCACAACTTTGGGGATTTTGTTCTGCATAGGAGTTTTTCTGATAAAATAAGGAGCTGATGTTATGATAGCCATAAAGAACGTATCGTTTGGTTATAACGACCATGAAAAAATAGTAAAAAATATCAATCTGGAGATAAAACAGGGAGAGTGTATTCTTCTATGTGGGGAATCAGGGTGCGGAAAAACAACGATTACAAAACTGATCAATGGGTTGATTCCGCATTTTTGTGAGCAGTGCGATCTGGAAGGAACTGTGGTTGCAGATGGGATGCAGGTAGCGAAGACGGAGCTATATGAACTGGCTGAGGCAGTGGGATCGGTATTTCAGAATCCTAAGAGCCAGTTCTTTAATTTGGATACTGACAGTGAGCTGGTCTTTGGAATGGAGAATCAGGGAAAATCTCCGGAAGAAATGGAGCTGAGAATAGAAGAGACCACGAAAAAGCTTCAGATAGAAAAACTTCTTGGGAGAAATATATTTAAGCTTTCGGGAGGGGAAAAGCAGACCCTTGCATTTGCATCGGTTTATGCCATGAATCCATCTATTTATGTATTGGATGAACCGAGTGCCAATCTGGATACGAGAGCGATAGAAATATTGAAGGAAATAATCCGGTTTTTGAAACAGGAAGGGCATACGATCATTATTGCAGAACACAGATTATCTTTTTTATATCATTTAATTGATCGGGCAGTGTATCTGAAAAATGGAAAAGTGGTTCAAAATTTTACGCGTGAAGAATTCCATGCATTAAATGATTCCACACGGAAAAGTATGGGACTTAGATGCATCGGAGAAGAGAATAGAACGATTATCAAGGCACTTTCCTGCGGTCTAAAAAGGGGATTATCAGTAGAAGGACTTACCGGAGGTTATAAACGGATGCCGCCCGTTTTTAAAGAACTGTCATTTTCAGCGGCGCCGGGAGAGATTCTTGCAATTACCGGATATAATGGAATTGGCAAGACAACCTTGATCCGATGTCTTTGTGGGTTAATGAAGGAACAGCAGGGGAAAATCTTACTGGATGGGGAAGATATGTCTGTAAAGGCCAGAAGAAATCAGTGCTTTCTTGTCATGCAGGACGTAAATCATCAGTTATTTGCAGACAGCGTATGGGAAGAATGTAACATGTCGGGAAATGTGAAGGATGAGGCTGCAATTCGATATGAACTGGAGCAGTTGGGATTATTGCCATTTATAGACCGGCATCCGATGGCACTTTCAGGAGGTCAGAAGCAGCGTCTGGCAATCGTGACAGCCATTCTCTCGGGAAAGAGGATACTAATCTTTGATGAGCCGACCAGCGGTCTGGATTATAAGAATATGAAAGAAGTATCGGAACGGATGCAAAAGCTGGCAGCTTCGAACAGGATTCTTATTGTTGTAACACATGACAGGGAATTTATGTTATCGGCTTGTGACAGAATATTGGAAATATAAGATAGTAAAAGTTACAGTGAAGCCGTAAGGTTGAACTGTAACTAGTAAAGCAATTAATATGCCTGAAGGAGGATGCACATGAAGTTTAATTTTATAGAAGAGACCCAGATGGTTCCTTTGATAGAAAATGACGAGTGTAGTGTCTATCAGATGAAAAATGAATCGGGAGAAGGAATTATGACTACCTACCAGATAATTCCTGGTGTTTCCATATCCTATAACGATTATCATATAGAAAGTTGTGATTCCACCTTTTCTACTAACCGGAATCTATTCTGTATCGATCATTGCAGGGAAGGCAGACTGGAATATGCTTCCGGTAAGGGAATTTATTCCTATGTGGAAGCCGGGGATTTGAAGCTGGATCGTAGAATTTCACATCAGGGACACTTTGAATTTCCGCTGGCACATTATCATGGACTTATGATTACCTTTGATATGGATCTGGCGGCAGGAGCACTGAAGGATGAGATAAAGAATTTCCCGGTTAATTTAGTGCTGCTGCAAAAAAAATTCTGTGATGGCAGCCATCCTATGGTGATTCATGATGCACCGGCGATTGCACATATCTTCAGTGAATTATATATGGTACCGGAAAAGATCAGAATTCCCTACTTTAAAATTAAAATATTTGAGCTGTTACTCTATCTTGATGTCTTGGAAGTTCCCAAAAATCAGGAAGAGAAACCTTATTTTTATAAAACGCAGGTAGAAAAAATCAAAGCAATGCAGAAACTGATGATTGAAAATCTGGAGCTGCATTATACACAGGATGAGCTTTCTATGCGTTTTGACATACCCCTTACTCCAATGAAAAATTGCTTTAAGAATATATATGGAAGTCCTATCAATACCTATATGAGAGTATATAGAATGAACCAGGCCGCTGTTTTACTAAAAAAGGAAAGAGATCTTAGTGTTACAGATATTGCCGGAAAACTGGGGTATGACAGTCCAAGCAAATTTTCGGCAGCATTTAAATCGGTCATAGGAAAAGCGCCATTGGATTATCGAAAGACCTTTGGTCTAAATGGAACGAAGTAGTCAAAGAGGAGCAGAAAAAACTTAACAGAAACGCTATGATATGGGTGGTCGGAGAATTCTGGCGATCCATTTTATATGATAGGAAAGTGCGCCCTGCCATATAAAACCCTCCGATGGATAAAGAAAGGAGATTTTATTTATGAAAGAGAAGAAAAAAGACAATTGGTTTTCCTGCCTGATGAATTACGCAGAAGGCTGCGAAGGAAAGCTGACTATGTCCGTTCTACTGTCCGTGATAAGTGTGATATCAGGGCTTGTACCCTACTATTGCGCATATAGAATGATTGAATTATTTACTGGAGATGCAGTAACAAATGAGTTGTTGATTCAATGGGGCGGAGTGATACTGTTGTCTTATACGGTAAAAGTCATAATGTTTGGACTTTCCACAGGTGTATCACATATTGCGGCATATCATATTCTTGAAAACTTAAGACTGCGTGTAGCGGATGCCTTTATGCATGCACCGCTCGGAGAAGTAACAGGACATTCGATTGGGGAAATAAAGAATGTTATAGTCGATAAAATTGAAGCTGTTGAACCACCGCTTGCGCATATGATTCCGGAAGGCTCCGGTCATGTTGTATTGCCGATTATAAGTTTTGTCTCACTGTTCCTGATAGACTGGAGAGTGGCACTGGCTTCTTTGTTAACACTGCCGCTTGCCATGGTGTGTATGGTACTTACTTATAAAATCAGCGGAAAGAATTTCGACAAATATAATGAGTCCAACAGTTACATGAACAGTACCATTGTTGAGTATATAGAAGGGATTGAAGTAATCAAGGCTTTTGGGCGGGAAGGTGCATCCTATGAAAAATTTGCAAAGGCCATTACGGATTATCGTACCTTTATTCTAAAGTGGCTAACTTCTACATGGGTCACTATGAAACTTTGTTTTGCGCTGTTCCCATCCACTTTGCTTGGGACACTTCCGGCCGGTTTGCTGTTATATAGTAAAGGAATTCTGACTCCTGCACAGGTAGCTCTTTGCTGTATGCTTTCCATGTCGATGATCGGATCTCTTGCAAAGCTTGAGGTATTCAGTGAAGGAATCAGAGAGATGCAATTTACAATAGCAAATTTGCAGGAGTTTTTGGACCTGCCGTCACTTTCAGAACCAGACAGCAGAGGGAATCTTTCCGAATACGATATAAAGCTGTTAAATGTGTCATTTTCTTTTCATGGTGAAAAAGAAAATGAGGTCTTGCATGGAATTAACATGAACCTGCCGCAGGGAAGTTTTACAGCCCTGGTGGGACCCTCGGGCGGTGGAAAATCAACGGTCGCAAAGCTGATTGCAAGATTCTGGGATGTGTCTGGTGGCGCAATTGAAATTGGCGGTGTAAATATCAAAGATATGCCGCTGACACAACTTGCAGATACGGTCAGCTTCGTCACACAGGATAATTTCCTGTTTCGTTGCTCCCTGCTTGAAAATATCCGTTTGGGAAATCCGAAAGCAACAGATGAGGAGGTATATGCAGCGGCAAGAGCAGCACAGTGTGATGAATTTATAAAAAAACTGGAAAAAGGGTATCAGACTCCTGCAGGAGAAGCAGGAAAAAGACTATCAGGTGGAGAGAAGCAGCGCATTGCCATTGCAAGGATGATTCTAAAAAATGCTCCAATCGTGATTCTCGATGAAGCGACTGCTTTTACGGATCCGGAGAATGAAGATAAGATTCAGCACAGTATTGCAGCTCTCGCAAGGGGAAAGACGCTTCTTGTGATTGCGCACCGCCTTTCTACTATTAAAAATGCAGATAATATTGTAGTACTGAAAAATGGCAATATTGTTGCACAGGGAAAACAAGATCAACTGTTAGAAAGTTCACCAATGTATGCCGATATGTGGAAGGCGCATATTGGTGCCAAGGCATGGTCGGTCGGAGTACAGGGAAAGGACGTGATGGCAAATGTTTAAAACGATACGACGAATTATTTATTGGTGCGGTGAATTCAAAGGAAAGCTGTATATTGGCTTTGTTTTTTCATTCTTCTCTTCGTGGTCTGCAGCAATGCCAATTATGATAGCTTCATATGCGGTAGGGTTACTCATAGAGGATGCAAGAGGCAGTTCCAAATTTGAAACAAAATGGGTCGGAATAAGCTTGTTCTTGATTGCTCTATTTATATTCCTTCGTTTTTTATTTGACTATCTGCGGGCAAAATTTCAGGAAGCAATCAGCTATGAAATGGTTGCCCGTGACAGACTGGTGATCGGCGATATGCTGAAACGTGTTTCTTTAGGGTATTTTCAGAAGGTGAACACAGGAGATATTTTAAATTCCGTTACAACGGGTCTGCATACCTTAGAAATTATGGGAATCCGAATGGTTGATAACTTTGTGGGCGGATATTTGAACTTTATTTGTATTTTAATATGGATTGCAGTGTTCAATCCACTGGTATCACTCATAACCGTTGCGGGTGTTGCAGTCTCCTTTTTGTTTTTACTGGTAATTTCAAAATACAGTATGCGAAATGCGCCAGTGGCTTCGCGGGCGAATCGTGATCTTACCAATGCAGCGATTGAATATGCAAGAGGATTACCGGTCGTAAAATCTTTTGGTCAGACTGGAGCAGCAATGTCAGCGATGACCAAGGCTTGTAAAGATAGTAAGGATATCAATTTAAAAATAGAATGGGGTTTTATACCAGCCAACTGTCTGCATCTACTTGCTCTGAAAACTGCTTCGGCCGGACTTGTTCTTTCTTCCTGCTATTTAGGCTGGACAGGACAAATGCCTGTTTCTATCATGCTCCTGTTCTGCTTTCTGTCTTTTAGTATTTTTGCGTCTATAGAACCAATCAGTGACAGTGCTCATGTATTAGGTGTTATCGACAATGCGATGAATCAGTTCGATCTGTTGAAATCAGAAGCATATATGGATGAGGGAGGAAGGGAGATACCGCTTACTCAATATGGTATCAAGTTTCATGAGGTTTCCTTTGGATACGATTCCAGAATGGTCTTAAAAAATATTAGTTTTACGATTCCTGAAAGAACTGCTACAGCAATTGTCGGTCCTTCGGGCAGTGGAAAGAGTACGATCTGCAATCTGATCGCAAGATTTTATGATGTAAATAGTGGAAGCATTGAAATAGGAGATACCAATATAAATGAATTTACCTGTGACAGTCTTCTTTCCAACATATCTATGGTGTTTCAGAATGTATATTTATTCCATGATACGATACGAAACAATATATGCTTTGGCAAGCCGGAGGCTGGGGAAGAGGAAATGATTCATGCAGCAAAAAAAGCTTGTTGCCATGATTTTATCTGCGCCCTGCCAGAGGGTTATGATACAGTGATCGGAGAAGGCGGTGGAACACTTTCAGGTGGAGAAAAGCAACGGATATCCATTGCAAGGGCAATTCTTAAGGACGCTCCCATTGTTATCCTGGATGAAGCGACGGCATCCGTTGATCCTGAAAATGAGCATTCCATACAGGCTGCTATTTCAGAACTTACTATGGGGAAGACCATCATCACCATTGCCCATCGTCTGGCAACGATAGAACATGCGGATCAGATTCTGGTTGTTGATAATGGAATGATTGCGGAAAGCGGAACCCATAAGGAGCTAATCAAAAAGGACGGTGTTTACAAACGATTTGTGGAGATACGCGAAAAAGCAGAAGGCTGGAATATGTGATATATTTATGCAACGTTTTAGGCGTCGGTATCGGCAACAGCAGTATCAGAAGGTATCAAAAGTGTAAGAAAAAATCCAATTATAAACCCTGAAAGACATCCGGTCAGATAAAGCATAAAGTGATCACCATAATAAATGGGTAATGTTATAAGACTCGGAAAAACAAAAGCGGGAGTTTCGATTTTGGAAAGACCAGCCAGTAAGCCCCCAAAAGCACCACCTAGGCATCCAAAAAG
This sequence comes from Bacillota bacterium, assembly GCA_023398375.1. Classification (GTDB taxonomy): domain Bacteria; phylum Bacillota; class Clostridia; order Lachnospirales; family Lachnospiraceae; genus SZUA-378. Next base: position 108,753 of record JAEWSH010000042.1, read on the forward strand.
AAAAGGCTTCTTTGGGTACTTGATTTGAGAGATTCGGAAAGTGTGGCAGTGATTTCTCTTTCAATGCAGCGTTCTATGCCTGTGAATTGGAGCCGGAGGGCTATGAATTTACAGTGAGGGATGGAATGTCAAAGATTATCATGTTATTGAACGGACACGAGGAATAGCAGGCAGTCAGAGAGGAAACGATGCAGGAACAACGCCTGAAGCAGATGCTGAACTGGATTGATGAACATTATATGGAGAAAATAACAGTGGAACATATTGCGGTTGCAGCCGGAATTTGTATACGCGAATGCCAGTGGACATTTGCAACAGTTATCCACGATACACCAATAAAGTATCTGATGCGAAGGAGAATTGCAATCGCAGCGGATATGTTGAAGTCATCAAATGCTTCCAGCAGTGAGATATGTGCACAGTGTGGTTTTGAAAGTCAAAGCTATTTTACGAAACAATTTCGGATTATTATAGGAGTTACTCCAAAATAATATCAGAGAAATGTTCGCAATAATGGGCAGACAGTAACAGGGAGCATACATGACAAATAATAGAATACTTGCATTTTTATAGAAGTGGTAGTAATATAATAGCTGTGAATATAGAATTCGATATTCACAGCTATTATGTTGAAAAGGAAGTGTAAAAATGGGAAGAGCATATACCAGGGAGGAAAAAGAGGAAATTAACAGGAAGATGAAGGACATTGCACGTGAAATGTTTCGGGAGAGAGGGCTTAATGATGTATCTATTATGGATATTACGCAGGCGGTCGGTATTTCGCAAGGTGGATTCTATAATTTTTATGAAAGCAAGGAAAAGCTTCTGCTGACAATTATGCTTGAGAGAGTAAAGGAAAAGCAACAGGTGGTTATGGAACAGCTGTCTGGTAGTGAGATAAATCCGAAAGCCTATTTAATAAATACTATTTTTTACTTTTGGAAGAAATTAAAAGATAGTAAAGCACTTCTAAATATGGACAGTGGGATCTTCCGTGTGGTATGGGAAAATAAGGAATGGTTTATCACAAAGCAAAAAGAAGATTTAAGAGAAATGCTCGAAATATTTAGAGAGTACTGGGAATCCCATGCTGTTCAGGTGATTTTTGATACAGAAATAGTGATCGGGATAATTTATACAACTTCAACACTTTATATGAATCAGATGGAACTGCCTAAAAAGCTTTCAGAGGAATTGGCGGAAGAACATGCAAGGCATATGATACAAAAATATGTAGTTACAAAGAAAGTGGAAATAGATGAGTAATTATGTAACAGCCTTAAAAAACGTTGGAAAACAGGATATTGGAATTGCGGGCGGAAAGGGTGCAAATCTGGGAGAATTATTACAGTCGGGTATCCGGGTGCCGGACGGCTTTGTGGTGACAGCAGACGCATATCGAATATTTATACAACAAAATAGTATAAATTGTGAACAGGAATCTGAAAAAATACAAGAACAAATCCGTGCAGGCAAATTTTCTAAAGAAATACAGTCAGAGATCTTTGCTAGGTATGACTCGATGGGAAGCAATATAAGGGTGGCGGTCCGTTCTTCCGCAACCGCAGAGGATTTACCGGAGGCAAGCTTTGCAGGACAACAGGAGACTTATTTGAATGTAATGGGAGCAGAAGAACTGCTAACTAAAATTAAAGCCTGTTATGCATCACTATTTGGTCAGCGCGCAGTAGTATATAGAAGGAATCATGGCTTTGATCATGCAGACATAGCGCTTGCTGTCGTTGTACAGGAGATGGTGGAATGTGAGTGTGCAGGAGTTCTGTTCACTGCAAATCCAACGACTGCAAACAAAGATGAAATCTTGGTAAATGCATCCTTTGGCCTGGGTGAGTCTGTGGTGTCGGGAGCTGTTACGCCAGATAGTTTTTTATTGGACTCAAATGGTAAGATCAAAAAGAAAGTTTTGGGAAGTAAGGAAACACAGATTATCTATTGTGAAATGGGAACCAAGACTATTTCTACGATGAAAAAACAAAAGGAATCCTTTTCACTTACCAAAAATCAACTTCAAAAATTAGCAGAACAAGGAAAGAGAATAGAAAAGCATTATAAAATGCCAATGGATATTGAGTGGGGAATCTGCGGAGAAAATGTATATATTCTGCAGGCCCGTGCCATTACGACTCTCAAAAACCAGCTAGATCCTGTTGAGATATCATCTGCAACGCGGCCATTGAACAGAATGCAGAAAAATATTGTGAATAATGTGATAGAACATTTTCCCAGGGCAGTTTATCCTCTGGATTATGAAGTGGGGATGATATTACAAGATATAAAAGAGTCTTTGATTCAGGAAATGGGGATTACAATGGGAACTACAATTTCCATTGACCAAAATGGTTATTCTTATATTCCGAAGCTTCATAGCAAACTCAATTCCAATTTATTTCATATTAAGAGAACCATAAAAGAATATCAGAATAAAGAACAGAATCTTGCAAAAGGCCAAAGCGCAATCAGAAAGATACGAAACACCTTGGATAAGCTTTCACTTGCGGCTGAGAAAATAGAAGCTGAAATGAGTGCGGCAGAAACCATGGGATTTATGAAACAGCTGATAGAAGTACATAGACAGATTTCGTATACAAGATTCCGCTATTACATTTTTCCAGGAGTATTATTTGGGAGAAAATTGCAGAAATATTTGAAAAAAGCCGGAAATATCAGTGAGTATGATTTGTTGAGCGGTCTGGATTATAAAACGCTTACTATAAATCAGCAATTGCAGAAAATGGCGGAAAAAATTATAAAAGAGAAAGCACTTTGCCAGGCACTGCAAGACGGCAGAGAGTATGCCTGGCTGCAGGAGAATTTTGCTAGGCAGTGGAAGATGGTGGATGAATTTCTGGGAGAGAACGGCTGGAAATCAGATCTGTGCTGCTATCCGTATTCTTCGGTGACGTGGAATGAAAACAAGGAGCATTTTCTGGTAATTCTTAATTCTGTTATGAAATCCGTAATCCGTAATGAGAAAAAATCACAAACAATACGAAAAGGAAAGTATGAGCAGATAAAACAGGGGCTGATGGAGCAGGTACCCAAGAGAAAAAAACAGAAAATAGAAGAGGACATTGCCTTTTACCGTGCTTGTATGGTAGGGCGTGAGGAAACACAGTATCTTTGGGAAACCGGTTTTGCATTGCTTAGAAAATGGTTAGCACATTTAGAACTTCTATGGACAAATGGGATCAGGGAAACGGGTGATTTAAAATTTCTTTTTCAAAATGAATTGTGGGAAGCTTGCAAAAGAGGATATTTGAATAAGGCAGACCAACAGAAGTTGCAAGATAGAAAAACGGTTCGTATAAAAGTGGAGGAAGCATGGAATAAAATTGGATTAGAAGCTCTGAAAACAACGGGCGATGACCTTTTTGGAGAATCGGGAAGTGCAGGAAGTGTGACGGGAACAGTCTGCATTGTGAAGGACAGTCAGGATTTTCATAAACTGGAAAAGGGAGATATTCTAGTCTGCCATTTTACGGATCCGGAATGGACACCGCTTTTTGCACTGGCATCAGGAGTTGTTGCAGATACTGGTGGTGCACTGTCCCATGCAGCAATTGTTGCAAGAGAATACAAAATCCCGGCAGTACTTGGTGTAGGAACGGCCACCATAGATTTAAGGGATGGCGATATTGTATTTGTAAATGGTGATAAAGGTGTGGTGAAAAAGATCACCCAACCAGGAAAGGTCTGGTCATATGAACAATAATGAGAATGAACGGGATATAAAGTATCACCGGCTGACAGAGGAGCCAGTGGAAAAACTGATCTGCAAAATGTCGGTACAAACTACACTTGCCATGCTGGTGACAGCAATCTATAGTATGGCAGATACTTTTTTTGTTGGAAAGATCGATACAGCTTCCACTGCTGCGGTTGGCATTGTTTTTTCAGCAATGAGCTTGATACAGGCACTGGGATATCTATACGGGCATGGTTCAGGCAACTATATGGCACGTATGCTGGGGAGAAAAGAGGAAACAGCGGCATCGGAAATGGCGGCAACAGGACTTGCGGTTGGATTCCTGACTGGCATTTTACTTATGATACTGGGTTTAGTCTGTCTGAGACCTCTGACTCTTTTTTTAGGTGCGACGGCAGGAATCGTAAACGTGACACAATCTTATCTTCGGATTATCTTGTATGGTGCACCGTTTATGATTGGAGCTTTAACACTGAATAATCAGTATCGGCTTCAAGGAAATGCAGGATTAGGAACAATAGGCATTATGACAGGTGCAGTCATTAATTGTATCCTGGATCCGATACTGATCTTCGGATTTCATATGGGTTTGAACGGTGCTGGCTACGCAACGACAATTGGTCAGATTATTGGATTTTTGGTACTTTTGTATTTAAGCCGCAAAAAGGGAAATATAGAAATCCATCTAAAGAATTGTAAAGTAAGTCTCAGGCTGTTAAAAGAAATGTATGGAGGTGGAATGCCAAATCTTTGCAGGCAGGGAATAGCCAGTGTTGCTGTTGCACTTTTAAATCGTGCGGCCGGAATCTACGGCGAAGAGTCGATTGCCGCATTTACGATTGTGAATAGGGTGGCAGCAATCAGTGGAGCATTGATGATAGGGTTTGGTCATGGATTTCAGCCGGTATGTGGATTTAATTTTGGAGCAGAAAAATATGAACGAGTCAAAAAAGCATTATATTTTGTAGTAAAGGTTTCTACCATCTATGCATGTCTGGCGGCTGTGCTAATTGAAGTGGCAGCTCCACTATTGATACAGATATTCAGAAATGACAGAGAAGTTATACTGCTTGGAACGAAAATTCTTCGCATACAGGCCCTTTCGTTTCCATTACTTGGGTGGATTACCATGATTGGCATGTTTTTGCAGAACACAAGTCAGTTTAAAAAGGCAACGCTGATAACTTCTGCAAGGCAGGGCACGGTATTTTTTCCTCTTATTTTATTGCTTCCGCCATTATGTGGAATGAATGGTATCATAGCAGTACAGCCAATAGCAGATGTTATAACCTTTTTGGTTTCACTGCCGATAGGGGTAAAAGCGGTGAAGCGCTTGGAAGTAATGGAAGAAGGGGATTAAGTGGAATATGGGCAGTCACTTTTATAGTGAATCAATTGGTATTTCAAAGTATAGCCGTAGGAATCATTTTTATAGGTTTGTTTTTGGTATCAGTAGGAATGAGTATTTATATGCAGATCTGCCGCAATGTGTTTTCTTTTGAAAAAGGAGGACTAATGGGGAAAATACATGATTTTTTATTAGAGCATATGCAATGGGATGGGCAGGGAAAATTATTGGATATTGGATGTGGAGCCGGTGCTCTGAGCATTAAATGTGCAAAGAAGTATTCGAAAGCTGCAATTACTGGGATAGACTATTGGGGAAGTGAGTGGAATTATGCGAAGGAACAGTGCGAGAGCAATGCAAAGATAGAAGGAATTGAAAATCAGATCAGTTTTCAAAAAGGTGATGCAGCTAAGTTAGAGTTTGCGGATGAGACCTTTGATGCAGCAGTAAGTAACTTTGTTTTCCATGAAGTAAGATCACAGCCAGACAAGCAATTAGTGGTAAGAGAAGCTCTTCGCGTAGTAAAAAAGGGCGGTGTATTTGTGTTCCATGATATGTTTGAACAAAAGATGCTCTATGGTGATATGAATACATTTATTGAACAGCTTAGGAAAGAAGGGATTACAGAAATACATTACGTAGCAAATACAGAAAAGGAGACGTTCATACCAGGTTATTTGAGTGCACCGTGGATGCTGAAAAATATGGGATTAATCTATGGAGTGAAATGAACATAGAAATATAGGTTAACACCTTTGGTTTCATTATCATATAGTATTATTATTGTAGAACGCATGCATAGAAAACAGTAATTGTTAAGATCAAACAAATGGACCTTGAAAATTATGGATCAGTCACCGATCATTAATTGGCTCTGCTCATTAAAAAATGTCCGATAGCCAAACTGCACAAATAGTATTACAGTTAGTGCGACACTGCCGAGGATTCCCAGCATAATTGCAATTTGATATTCTATTGCTGTGACAGGTGAGGTGCCAGACAATATTTGACCGGTCATCATACCTGGTAAAAAAACAATTCCCATACCTACCATTGAATTGATGGTAGGCAGAATCGCAGAGTCAAAGGCATTATCTACAATTTGCTTTGCTGCCATCTTGGGTGTTGCACCAAGCATCAAGGCTCCTTCAACTAAATTTTTTTGTGATTGCATACCATCGACCAGGCGGCTGACACCTAAGGAGATGCCCGTCATAGAATTCCCTATCAGCATTCCGGCAATAGGGATGAAATATCGTGCATCGTACCAGGGAGATATATGAACAACGATGAATAAAAAATAGAACAGGCAGGACACCGTACCAATGACCATTGAAAAGGCAATGATTTGTTTTAGCTTAGGTGAGAGCTTTGCTTTGGATCTTTTTATAATATTGTAAACAGCAAAAGCCTCCATGGCAACTAGGACAAGGAGTGTATAGAAAGGAGATGAAGTTTTAAAAAGATATACCAGGACATACCCCGTAAGAATGAGCTGAATCGTCATTCTTATCGAAGATATCAGTATTTCATTTTCTCTGGGGATACCTTTTAATTTAACGATCACCATTAAAATGAAAACAAATAAATAAGCGGCGGCCATTTGCCATAATTGTAGATCAATTACATGATTCATCTGTGAAACCTCCTATTGATTTACGACCTTGCCTTGATTGAGCTCGATTAAATGCTCAGAATATGTCTGTGCGACTTTTTTTGAATGAGTAACCATGATCAGTGTTTTATTTGTTTCCTTCGTGTATGCAACTAATTTTTCTATGATAATACGTTCTGTTTCTTCATCAAGCGCGGAGGAAGGTTCATCCAGTAGAAAGACCTCAGGATCGAGCAGGATTACTCTTCCTAAAGCAAGTCTTTGTTTTTCACCGCCGGATAGCTTATCGCTGTCATCACCTAGTTCCTTATTCAAATGAACTATATTTAGAACTTGGCGGAGCTTTGTATCATCAACTGCTGGCTTTTCTGCAAATTTCAGACCTATTACAAGATTATCTCTAACAGTCCCAGGGAAGATTGCGGGAAGCTGTGGCAGCATTACTACACTTCTTCGTAATTCTATAGAATTTATAGTATTGAAAGGCTGATTGTTGTAAAAGATTTCCCCGCTATCACAGCTTATTAGTTTATTTAGAAGACGCAAAAGTGTAGATTTTCCACTTCCGCTTTCTCCAACAATACACGTGACCTTGTATTTTTCTATATTAAGATGACTAATGTCCAGAATATGTTTATATTTTACTTTTTTGAGTAGAAACATAGAAATCCATCCTCCTTTTATGAATCTGTTATTTCTTTAAATAATTCATAAGCTTTCTTTCGTGCTTCTTCCAAAATTATATTGCCCAGCTCGGTTATCCTGTAGTATTTTCTGATTTTTCCTTCCACTGTTTTTTCTTCTTTTTCTAGAAATCCACTGGATTCCATGTTGTGAAGAAGGGGGTATAAGGTACCCGGACTCATATCATAGCCATGCTCACTAAGCTCTTCTATCATCCATGCACCATAGAAAGGTTCTTTTTTTGCATGATGAAGTATGTGGATCTGTATAAAACCCAGAAAAAATTTCCTCAAAATTTTGTCTTGCATTGATATCACCTCTAATGTACAAGTCTATTACGAAATACGATATCGAATCTCGATATAATCATATCATTGATTATTTTATAATTCAAGTTTTAATTCAAGTAGCATGTAAGCAGACAAAGGAAAGAAGACATAAGCTTTCTTGACATAGATATCGCGTAATGGTATATTTTAGAAATATCATAAAAAGGAGAATTACGTATGTACTCAAAATATTCACTGTTATCGGTTCGTTATGTATAGCAAAGGCTATTACATAATAAACTATTAAATTATTAATAGCCTTTGCACAATCCTAAAATAACATTTGATTAGGAGGAGCATAATGGCTTATAAATGCGCAATGGGTCTATTACCTGAAGATCTGCTGAAAGCAATCCAAGATTATGTTGACGGAGAGTATATTTATATCCCGCGGAAAGACTGTAATAGAAAAAAGTGGGGGGATACTACCAAAACAAGGCAGAATCTTACTTTGCGAAATATTGAAATTTATACAAAATTCCAGAGTGGAGTTTCTATACAAGAATTAGAAAATACTTATTATTTAACAGGTAAGACCATTTATAAAATTATTGCGAAAATAAAAACTGATTATTATTAGAATGTGCCATGAGTGAAAAATCTCATGGTGCTTTTTTGTTTCTGAAATATTTGAGCGAAACATTTTAATGATTGGGGATAGTATACTTACAGTGTATCAGGATGAGGACAAGATATTTATAGTTCAAGTAAGATAAGGGCTAAGATATAGGAGAAAAGCAGAAAAGAAAATTATGGTTGATTATGTAGGAATTGTAAATGAACGTGTAAAACTTAAAGAAGGAATAAATGTATTATTAAAGATATTATCGAATTTATATTTTGATATCAATATATCGACCAGGCAGCTGGCCATGCAGGTCTTACTGCCGATACCCGTTGTGACGGCTATAAAAAAAGAATTGATTCAATTAAATATAATAGAACAAAAAAGCGGAATACAGTTAACAGAAATGGGACGAGATTATGTTGAAAAAAAGCTGGGTTATGATGGTTTGGATATTGGAATATTTAGCGATTTAAGACTTCATAAAGATAGCAGAGAACTGTTAATTGAGAAATTAAGTAAAAAATATGAATCTATTTTTAGTCAGCGGCCAGGGGTCGATGTAACACTTGATCAAGCTATGGCAACCATTGAAACAGCATTCAGGCGTGCAATGTTATGTTTTGAAAGGCAATGTTTAATAGGGAAAAAGATTTTATGTGTCGGAGATGATGATTTGGTAAGCATAGCGCTTGGTTTATTATTAAAAGAATTATTTCCTGGTAAAAGGCATCCTCAAAAAACAATTTATGTTTTTGATATTGACGAACGTTTTATAAATTATATTAACGAGGCAGCAGAAAAACATAAACTGCCAATAGAATGTCTTACGATTAATTTGAAAGATCCATTACCAATATATTATACAAATCATTTTGATTGCTTTTTTACGGATCCCCCATATACGATAGATGGTTTAACACTATTTTTATCAAGAGGTATCAGTGCTCTGAAAAAAGAAAAAGGGTTAACGGTATTTTTATCTTTTGGGCAAAAGCCGATTAATGAAAAGCTGATAGTACAGAAAATTATATTAGATCATGGATTGACAATATCAGATACATATAATTCTTTTAATCATTATGAAGGAGCGTCATTGCTTGGACATGTAAGCCAGATGCTGATTTTGGAAAGTACGGATGGTTTGAAAACGATGGTTCGGGTTGATGAAACTTATCTTAAAAAGATATATACTGCAGAATTCAGGGAACATACATCTCAATATAAGTGTAAAAGCTGTATGAATATATTTAATGTAGGCAAAAAGGAAAACTACAAAACAATTGAACAGCTTAAAGAAAAAGGATGTAGTTACTGCGGCAATAAAAATTTTATGCTGTCAAAAAAGAAGACAGCATATATACAGGATATAAACAAGATGAATCGGCAAGCCGATTCACTTGCCATGGATAAAAAGAAATCATTAGGTGAACATGTACTTGCAGATTTTTATGGTTGTAATAAAGACATTTTAAAAAATCTGCACTTAATTAAGCATTATATGCACGAGGCGGCCATTAGGGCAAATGCTACTATAGTGGCTGAAGAATTCCATCATTTTAATCCATGGGGCGTGAGCGGAGCAATCATTATTAAGGAGTCCCATCTTACCATACATAGCTGGCCGGAATATGGTTATGCGGCAGTTGATATATTTACCTGTGGAGAATCATTGCAGCTATGGTCTGCTATGAAGTATTTACAAGAAAAACTGGAATGCAGGAATATGGATTATAGTGATACCGTCAGAGGGCAGATCGGATACGGTAAAATCAATACATTTTCATATAGTCACCGTGGGCCATGAGCAGTTCATCTACCATTGCTTTCATATCCGGAATGTTCAATTCGCTGGCGGTATGAGGGTCAAGCATAGCGGCCTGATAGATATAGCTACGGTCTTTGGTATAGGCGGCTTCTATCGTAAGCAGCTGGGGATTGATATTTGTCATATTCATGGCTGCCAGCTGAACAGGGAGGCGACCGACATGACAAGGACTAATGCCGCTTCCATCGACGAGACAAGGAACTTCCACACAGGCATCAGAAGGAAGATTATCGATCAGCCCATGATTCAGGACATTTCCTCCTATTTTATAAGGGACATTGGTAACAATTGCTTCCATAATATAAGAAGCATATTCTTTAGAACGCGTGTGACTTATTTTTCCGTTATTTAAAATTTTTGCTTTTTCCTCTTCCCATTCGCTGATCTGTTTTATGCATCTGCGAGGGTATTCATCTAAAGGAATCTGATAGTCTTTGATCATATCAGGATAGTTTGATTTGATGAAAAGGGGATTATATTCCGCATTATGTTCACTGGATTCGGTACAGTAATATCCAAGATGATTGATATATTCAAATCGTACCATATCATTATGTTTTTCCGTGGTATTTTTTTCAAGAGCCTTCCTGCGAATAGCTGGGTATAAATCATTACCTTCCTTATCGTGAATTTTCAGAAGCCATGCCATATGATTGATTCCTGCAATCAATTCTGTACGGTCTTCTAATTTATCATCCATTCCCAATCCTTTTAATAAGGTCTCGGAGCAGACTTGTACGCTATGGCAAAGACCAATCGTGTTAATTTTGGTGTAACGATGCATATAGCCTGTCAGCATGGCCATTGGGTTCGTATAATTTAGAAAATAAGTATCAGGACAGACTTCTTCCATATCACGTGCAAATTCTGCCATAACCGGAATGGTACGAAGGGCACGCATAATACCGCCAATTCCTATCGTATCGCCAATGGTTTGTCTGAGTCCATATTTTTTAGGTATTTCAAAATCTGTAATGGTACAGGGATCATAACCACCCACCTGAATGGCGTTTATAACAAAAGTTGCATCCCGCAGTGCTTCTTTTCGATTTTCCACACCAAGGTAAGTCTTGATAACAGCACGTTCACTATTAATGGTTTTATTGATCGCGTTAAGGATAATGGAAGAATCTTCTAATCTTTGCCGGTCAATATCATAAAGTGCGATCTGTGCATCTCTAAGTGCGGGCGTACACATGCAGTCGCCTAGAACATTTCTGGCAAATACGGTACTTCCGGCACCTAAAAAAGTTATTTTTAACATAATAAAATCCTCCTCTTTAAATTGTCATTTGATGGTGTTTATTGTATAATCATTGATAGTACAAAGATATAATATTTGTTTCTGAAAAATTGTCATTTTGTTGAATGATGCGATTTAGAGTTTGCTGCTCAGGCAGCAGGGAAGGGTCTGTGTGAAAAAGAGTCAGAGAAAATCAATGATTATATATTATTGCGGATATGAAGTCTGTAATCCCTGCCATTTTTTCGGACCGGCGGTAAGACCGCATTATTTGATTCATTTCGTGCTGTCTGGAAAAGGTGTTTATTCGATTGAAAGAACGAATCAAAAATATAGAATATCTGAGGGGCAGGCCTTTTTGATCAAACCGGAAGAAGTAACTTATTATCAGGCAGATTCAAAAGAACCATGGGAATATGTATGGATTGCCTTTGATGGAGAAGAAGCAGAACTGCTGCTGGAACATTATCAACTGTCGGGAGAAGAATATGTCTGCCAATGGAAGGACATTACGGATATAGAAAGAAGAGAAAACGAAGAGGCGGAGAGTTACATTCGTAAGATCGGAGCAGTTTTTGAAGGTGGAAGATATAGTCAAAATGAACTATTGGGCTTTTTTTATCTTATTTTTTCTAAAATGAAAAGAGAAGAAGCGGAAGATAAAGACTGTTTTGATAGAGGGTATTTCGAAAAATCGATCATTTTTATAAGGCATAATTACAGTTATGATATTCATATAAGAGACATTGCACGTTTTGTAGGCATTGAGAGAACGTATTTATATAAAATATTTATGAAATATCAAAATTGTTCACCGAAACAATACCTGACGGAATATAGGCTTATGGTAGCGAAGGATATGCTTGCAAATACGAAGCTCAGTATCACAGAAGTAGCGTATTCCAGTGGATTTCATGATTCTTCCGTATTTTGCAAAAATTTTCGAAAGAAGGAAAAAATATCACCATTACAATATAAAAAAAATAATTTACACATTGCGGAAGGAGACGATCATTATGAAATATGAATGGTTAGATAGTTATTGTCTTTCAAAAGAAAAGGCTGTCAAAGATTTTAAAGAGGAATGGAATGCTACAAGATATTTAGTGGGTGGAAAAATGTTTGCCCTTTTAGGGCATGATGCGTCTGGAAAAGAGATTATCACATTAAAACTGGAACCGTGCTTCGGGCAGTTTTTGCGGGATAAATATGAAGATATCGTTCCTGGCTATTATATGAACAAAGTACATTGGAATTCATTATCTCTTGACGGTAATGTGCCGGATGATGTGTGCAAGGATATGATCGATCAATCATACCAGTTGATTTTTAAGTCACTTACCAGGAAGCTGCAAAAGGAACTCTTGAATTTAGAGTGATTATGATAAACGGGTTGATTACATTTTCTTTTTGATCTTTCGTACGTGAATGTCCACTGTCTTTATACAAATATCGCTTTCATAATCAAACATACGAGTAGCAGCCACACCGATAAGATGGGTAAGGCGTAATACCATTTCTTTGGTTTCCCGCCTGTCCAAAGACCCGCTGCTTCCTTGCGGCATATGGCAAAAATATCTGATGGTATTAACCGTATGGTGAGCGCCACCAATATAGGCAATAAAATGATATCATCTAAATAACCAAGCACAGGAATAAAATCTGGAATCAGATCAATGGGTGAGAGAGCATATGCAACTGTCAGTCCGGCAAGTATCTTTGCCAAAACAGGTGTTTCTTTCCTTTTCATGGCGATAAATACCGCCGGAATATCCATTTTAAGATTTTTGGCCCGTTCCTTTAGATTCATAAGCTATGCTCCTAATATCAACATGTATGCCCATGTACCACGTATTGTGAGAAAGACTGTAAAAATAAAAGTGCCTAAACAACAAGTAAATATGTATGTTGGTATCTAAAAACTGTACCTTGGTCATAGAACTATTGCTATATATGGGCATCTCAAATATATTAATCGCAGGTGATACGATGATTGTGAAACTTGAGCAAGACTTGAGCAAAAAAGAAATGGAAGTATTAATTAAATATTCCAATATGACTTGTGAGGTAGCGCATATTGTCTCGTTGATACAGGCAGCCGATAAACGGATAAAGTGCAATGCGGAGGGAACCGAAAGATTAGTGAATATCTCTGATATCTACTATATTGAAAGCGTCGATAAAAAGACATTCGTCTATTGTGAAAAGGAGGTCTACCGCACGGAGCTGCGACTATACCAGCTGCTTGCGTTACTGATAAATATGGATTTTGTTCAGATCAGCAAATCCTGTATTCTTAATCTAAACGTACTTGACAGTCTCAAACCACTGATGAACAGCAGGATGGAAGCAACACTGAAAAATGGGGAGCGGCTCTTTGTTACCAGAAAATATCTGGCAAAGATCAGGCAGGAATTGCAGAAGGGAGTATTACTATGAAAAAGGCTGTTGTGAATATTATGGCGACAACAGGATTGACCCTCATTATCCTTGCACTGGTAGCTGTTTTGTATGGAGCAAGCTTCCTGTGTATCGCAAGTGTCTTTCAATCGCTTGCTGCGAATATTGTTATTCATGCGGGACTGACCCTGACGCATAAATTTGAAAGTAAATATATGTTTCTGGAATTGCTGCTGGATATTAGTTATACCATTGGAATTCTTCTGGTGTTCGGTCTTATCTTTGGCTGGTATGTCAATATTCCGGCCGGTGTGCTTGTCAGCATGGCGGTAGTAATTTATCTATTAGACTGTTCCGTTGGTATCTTCCGTGTGCGGGAAGACGTTAAGATCATCAATGAACTGCTTCAAAATCGTAAATGCCAGAATACAAAATAAGGAGACGCGCTAAAAAAGGGTAGAAATGAGGAAATTCATGAAGGTAATTTTATCGGCAGATCATATTTATAAGAATTTTGAAAAAGAAAAAGTACTGAAGGGAATCTCGTTATCTGTATTTGAGAACACATTTACTGCAATCCTTGGACCAAGTGGTTCAGGGAAATCCACTTTATTAAATATTCTATCCGGACAGCTACGGCCGACCAGTGGACATGTGTATTGTGGAGAAAAGGTAATTTCTTCCTATTCACAAGCTCAGCTGGCGGATTGGAAACGTTGTGAAATTGGAAATGTGTTTCAGAACTATCTGCTCTTGAATAATCTGACTGTAGAAGAAAACATCAGAATTGGTGTAAATCCTAAAAAAACACCGCTTTCTATAGACAGACTGACCCGTACCTTGGAAATTGATGATATTCTGGACAGATTTCCGGCTCAATTATCCGGTGGTCAGCAGCAGAGAGTCTCTATTGCCAGAGCTGTGATCAAGTGTCCCAGGCTTCTGTTCTGCGATGAAGCTACCGGTTCATTAGATGAGGAGAACAGCAAAAAAGTGATAGAGTTACTCCATAATTTAAAAAATACATTTGGCTTGACTATTTTATTTACAACACATAATAAGCAGATCGCGAAGACGGCTGACCGTGTACTGATTATTAAGGATGGATTACTGCAAAGTGACAGGATCAATGAAAATCCTATATCAGCGAAAGATATGGTCTGGGGGTAACGTATGGGATTCGTATATAAGCAGCTAACGAGGCAGATTGCATCAAATAAAATTTTTACAGTACTTTTGCTATTACTTACGATCCTTACGTCGCTTTCTTTTTTCTTTGTGAAATTTTCAATTGATGGTAATATGGAAGTGTTGCATTCTATATCCTCTCTATCAGAGAATCAGGTATTGTATAGAGCAGCATTACATTCCAATTCAATGTTGGCCAATCTATTTTTAGCCTCACTCACTGGTCTGACGGCATTTGTATTCATTATGTTTTTTTATAGATTTTTCCGGGCAAATAAAAAGCAGATTGGGTGTTTGAAATCACTGGGATTCAAAGATTTTTTTCTGCGGATGTATTTTGTGGTATTCACTGCAGTCCTTTCAACAATAGGATCGTTGTTGGGATTGACAGGCGGATATTTTCTTTCCAATATTCTGATCGAAGCAAATAAAAAGACGTATACGGTGACAGGATTAATAAGAGGTGTGAACATGAACAGCCTTTTTATAGGACTTATGGCGGCTACGGCTGTTTTCTGTCTTGTTACTTTTTTTAGCTATTCCTTTGTCAGTGGCAGTGAGCCCGCTGTATTATTAGCCGGTAACCAAAACAGCAAAAAGTTTTCTGGTGCGCTTCAGGCAGCCAACCGTATCGTGGCTATGATACCGGTCAAAAATCGATTTCCGTTACGGATAGCTTTGCGTAAACCTGTCGCAGTCTTTATGATTTTAGCAGCGGCTATGGCATTTAATGTCTGTATGATTCTGGGATATTCGCTCAACATCAGCAGCAAGGAAGTCTTTGCTTCACAGACGATTGGTCATAACTATGAATATGATGCACATTTTTCCGGATACCGAACGGAAGCTGTATCAACGGAGGCAATGAGATATCTAGACTCTTCTGCAACACTCTCTGTCAGTGGTCAGGATGTAAAGCAGACGGTTGTGGGGATTTATAATCTGAATGCTGTATATGAGCTGCAGGACAAAAAAGGCAGACATCTGACCGTGCCGGGTGATGGCTGCATCTATATCAATCCAGGTCTTAGGGAAATTTATGATATCACAATCGGGGATACGCTTATCGTTGATATATCAGGTACTAAGCATAATTTTCTTGTGATGGGAATTGCAGAAAATGCCAACGCAGCAAGTGTTTATGTGAATGCAGACGAACTGACCGAGATCATGGGCATTCCCTCTGGATCCTATAATGGTATAGTAAGCATGGCTGAGCCGGCAGATTATGATAAATTGATAACAAAGTCTCAAAGAATAGAACGCTTGGATCGTAATGCGGTATCTAACAAGACCAGTGCAGTGATCAATCAGGTAATAGGCGTTATTACGGGTGCAATATTGATATTACTTGCATTGCTGATTAATTTCCAGGACAATATCCGTGATATACTGATTCTGAATATGATGGGATATCGTATTAATGCAATTAAAAAATTGTTAATAGATGTCTATATGCCAATTGTATGGTTTTCCTTTATTTTAACTGTTTTACCTGGCATAGCAGCTGCAAATGCCATACAAAAATCACTCTCAATAGCTACCAGTGATTATATGCCATTCGGCACAAATATAACTGTGCTTATTTTGATTTTTGTTCTCTTAAATATGATTTACTGGTTGGTAGAATCTGTTTCTCTATTAGGCATCAGACATGTGGTTGCAAAAGAAGAAATATCAGAATATATTAGTATTTGATACATTAGGGATAATGCTTTTGAATCTTGTATAATAATTAAAGCCATGAATATAATGAAATATAACAGAGATTTTCCGGGTGAATTATGTTTCAGGACAACAATCGAAGAATTAGAACACATATGCTTCAAAACTATGATATTACGGAACGGTACCTAAATCCTTCGGATATTTATATTAATAAAGATTATCATATTGAGGTGTTTATAAAAGATTTAGATTCACCAATGGGAATGGTGTTCAATGAAGAGGGAGATATCCTGATTGCTGATTCCGGATTAGCAACCGGCAATGCAAGAGTGCTGCAACAGGTAAACGATCATTTTGAGATAATTGCTGATAATTTTAATGTGCCTATATCCGGTATTAATTATTTAAACGGAGTCATCTACGTATCTCATAGAGGCTTTGTCACAAAAATCTATAAAGATGGTACAAGAGAGAATATCATTATGGGATTGCCAAGTAATGGTGATCATTATAATAATCCGGTTGCCTTTTCGCCTGATCAAAAATTGTATTTTGGACAGGGAACGGTTACCAATAGTGGTGTAGTTGGTAATGATAATGAGTGGATAACAAGTTCTCCATTATTATGTGACTACGCAGGAGATTATGTCATGCTCCATGGACAAAATTTTGAGACGAATAATATTTTGACAGAAGCATTAGCGGATGACATTGCCTTAACAGGTGCCTTTTCTCCCTATAGCATACCAAATATACCCTATGAAATCAGAAAAAAATATATCAAAGCATCAGGAAGCATACTAAGAGCAAACCTTGATGGTTCGAATCTGGAGCAGGTTGCCTGGGGATTCCGGAATCCTGCTTGCTTAAAATTTGATAACAGTGGTCAATTATATGCAGTAAATAATGGCTTTAATTCAACCGGGAGCAGACCGATAGAGAATGCAACAGATGATTTTTATTTTATAACACCGGATTTATGGTATGGCTGGCCCGATTATTCCGGAGGTGAAGCGGTAAACTCACCAAGGTTCACACCAAGTGGCAGTATTCAGCCGACACTTCTTCTAAAAAATCAACCAAATGTTCCGCCAAGACCCTTTGTGACATTCCCACCGAATTCAACAATAAGATCATTTGAATTTAATTATAATAGAGAATTTGGTCCCTATGGAGATGTATATGTAGCCGAATTCGGCAGTACCGTACATACAAAGGTAGGAGATGTGATATCCTATGCCAGTGCAGGACATAGAATTTCTAAAATTGATATGAAGTCCAGAACCATCAGTACATTCGCAATTAACAAATCAGGCTTTCCGGCATCTTTATCAAGAGAGGGAGGATTCGAAAGACCATCACATCTGATATTCGGTCCTGACGGAGTCATGTATATCGTAGATACCGGGATGAATATCTTAGGGGATCCGGATGCCTTTATACCGAATACCGGAGTGATTTGGAGAATATACAGAATTTAAAAACGTCTGTTCAGCTGTCAGTGCTTAACAGACGTTTTTACGTACGAATGACATATAAATAAGCAAGATTCATGAAAAACATGTGATGAATTGCTTGCTATAATCATTGTTTGGGAGGTGACCTGACATTGAATAAAAGTAAAAGTGTTGGAGAGGCAATCAACTTTATTGAGAAGCATCTGGCAGAAAAACTGGATTTGGACATCGTGGCAGATTCCGTTCATTACTCAAAATATCATCTGCATCGTATGTTCACAAATACAGTCGGATTAACAATGCATGATTATATACAGCGAAGACGCTTGACAGAAGCGGCTAAACTGCTGGTATTTTCAGACAAAACTATTTTAGAGATCGCATTAAATGCAGGATATGAGAGTCAACAGGCTTTTAACGATATATTTAAAGCAATGTATAAACAGCCTCCTAATCAATTTAGAAGAAACGAGGTATTTTATCCATTGCAGCTCAAATATGAAATCGGTAATGATTTACAACTAAAAAATAAAAGGGATAACAGTAATCATGAAATTTTTCTAGCCATTGAAGAAGATATTCCTTTGTGGATGGAACTGGTGCGCCTTGTTATTGACGGATTTCCTAATTTAGATGAGGAAAAGCATATTCAAGTTCTAAAGAGCCGCATTAAAAACAAGGAAGCATTTATTATGAAGGAAGATACTGTGGCTATTGGAGCAATGATACTATCAGAACAGGCAGGAAGCATAGATTTCTTAGGGATTCATCCTTTTTTTCGGAATCAGAGGCTGACAAGAACATTTCTGGAGAAAGCCATTTGTGAATTTTGTGACAAAAAACAAATCAGCATAACTACTTTTCGGGAAGGTGATAAAGCGGATACCGGTTATCGTAAGGCTCTCAAGGAACTTGGATTTGCGGAAGCTGAATTACTTATGGAGTTTGGATATCCAACGCAAAAAATGGTCATGTACAAGAATGAGGTAATATCTATATTTCCAGATGAAATTCTGCACTTTACTGAAATAAAGAAAAAACTGGAGGATGCGATCCAGAAAGCAGATGATTCTGTTGAGCGGCATGATAAAGCCTATAGGGATACCAAACGGTATATGGTGGAGAATCGTGGGGAGATCGATCCTCATGAAATGTTCCAGAATGAATTGCTTCTAAATCAGATCGATCATATAGGGAGTGTTACAGTCTCAGCGAGGGACAGGCTTATTAATCTGTCTGATTCCCCTTATTTTGCAAGAATTGATTTTGATGATGGTAGTCAGGCATTTGTTACCTATATTGGAAAATATTCTTTCGATTATGATAACAAGTTACTGATATCTGACTGGCGTTCCCCTGTGGCGGGCATGTTTTATGATTATGAGGCAGGGCCTGCAGGATATGATACGCCGATGGGCAGAGTAAACGGATATCTGGAACGCAAGCGGCAATTCAAAATAAAAAACGGAGAAATGGAATATGCATTAGAAAGTGCAACAAATATTCAGGATGATGTCCTTTCACGGGAGTTAAGTCATACTTCAGATGAAAAGATGAGATCTATCATTAATACGATACAAAAAGAACAGAATCAGATTATCCGAAATGAGAATGCAGGAACACTTATTATACAAGGAGTGGCTGGTTCTGGTAAGACGTCAATTGCATTACACCGCATTGCTTACCTGTTATATAAATTCAAAGACAGGCTTTCTGGGCAAAATATTGCCATCCTGTCACCCAATAAAGTTTTTGGAGACTATATTTCAAACGTTCTGCCTGAATTGGGAGAAGAACCAGTCTATGCTCTGAGTTTTGTGGATATTGCCGAAGTACAGCTGGAAGGGGTAATTGCTTTTGAAGGAGATAAAAATCCCATTGAAATTAACGATCCTGATTGGTCAGAACGTGTCCGTTATAAATCTACCATGAATTTTGTTGACAGTATAAATAATTACTTAAAACGGGTGGAGGAGACAATTTTTGAGGCCGCGGATTATAGACAGGGAGAATTCTTTGTTGGAAAGAATTGGATACAGAATCGTTTTGTTGTATTAAAGGAGCAACCAGTCAGGCAAAGAATTCTAACGATCGGTGAAAATATTTATAATCGTTTAAAAAGGGATAATTATATGGACGAGCCTCTTCCTAAGCTTAAGACAATACTCAAACAACTGAATGCTATGTTAAAGATAAAGAGTTCATTAGAGCTTTATCAGCATTTTTATAAACAGACCGGAATAGAAGAGAAATTTATGATGCCTGCAAAAAAGATGCTGGAATGGATGGACGTATATCCCTTTCTATATTTTCATGCCATGTTTGAAGGATTGAAAGGAACAAAATTAATACACCATCTTGTAATTGACGAGATGCAGGATTATACGCCGATCCAATATGAGGTCATCAATCTTCTTTTTCCATGTTCTAAAACGATTCTGGGCGACTTTGGACAGTCTGTTAATCCAAACCATTTACACACACTTGCAAATCTTCTGCAGGTTCATAGTGATGCAGAATTAGTGAAATTGAATAAAAGTTACCGTTCTACCTATGAGATCATTCATTTTGCCCGATATATTCAAGATAATATCGAACTTGACGTGATTGAGCGGCACGGTGAAGAGCCAACATTGATTCGCTGCCAATCTGAGCAGAAGGAAATAGAACAAATTAAAAATCAGATAATCGCTTTTCAAAGCAGCAGTAATGTTACCCTTGGTATCATCCTAAAAACACATGACAAGGCCAAAATTCTGTATGATATACTGGCTGGGGATAATGAGGTGCACTTGATCACTCCTGAAAGTGCACGCTTCGAAAATGGGATCATGATTACTTCCATACAAATGTCAAAGGGATTGGAATTCGATGAGGTATTGATTCCATCGGTCAATAAGGAACTGTATTACACAGAGTTTGACCGCAGTCTTTTATATATTGCCTGTACCAGAGCCATGCATCGTTTGACATTGACCTGTGTCGGAGAACCTGCTTCTCTGGTACCGGATAAGTATTTGTCTTGATACAATCCGTTTCTGCATATATACTAAAAGAAACGAATCAGGTAACAAGGAGCAGATTATGGGAAATAAGATTTTACTTTTGGAAGACGATATAAGCTTAATAGACGGTCTGCAATACTCATTAAATAAAAATGGATTCGAACTTGAAATCGCCCGCACGATCAAGGAAGCAAAGGTTCTGCTATCAAAAAATAAATACGATTTATTACTTCTGGATGTTACGTTACCGGATGGTACGGGTTTTTCCATCTGTGAACAGGTGCGAAAACAGGGGAATCCTGTTCCAATTATTTTTTTAACAGCTTCTGATGAAGAAGTAAATGTTATTCGAGGATTGGATAGTGGCGGGGATGATTATATAACGAAACCTTTTAAGCTGGGAGAATTGTGTTCACGTATGCGGGCACTTTTGCGCCGTTCAGGGATAACAAAAACATCCAGTCTTTCCGTGCTGCACTGTGGAGATGTTTCAATCGACTTACTGGCCAGCCGTGTCCTGCTGAAAGGAAATGCTTTGGAATTTACGAATGCTGAATACAGATTGCTTTGTTTCCTGATACGCAATGCCGGCAGGGTAGTTACGAGAAAGGCAATACTTGACGAACTTTGGGACGGAAACGGAGAATTTGTCGATGATAATACACTTTCCGTTTATATCCGCCGTCTCCGTGAAAAACTTGAGAAAATTCCATCACAACCGGAACATCTTATTACGATACGTGGGTTTGGATACCAGTGGAAAGAGGTGGCTGAATGAGCTTTTTAAGAGAAAAACAGTCACGCTCTTTTTTTCAGTGTTCTATTCTTCTTTGTATCTTATTGTTTGTATTTCATTGCTTGATCTGTATGGAGCAGATACATGCTGCAAAAAAAATGCTCCTGTCACATGATAGTACGATCGCCAGTTATCTTATAAAGCAGGGTGTATCATCTGATATAATAGCTGCTGCAATAACGAATACAAAAGACGATGGGCAGGGAAAACAATTGCTTATCCAGATCGGTTATACAGAAAAAACCTCCGTTCGTTACCTTCAGGCTATGGATGAATTTGGAAACAGTACAGTTCCCTATATTTTGTTCGGAACATTACTTTTTATTGGAATGTTCCTCTTTTTATGCGCAGCTTTTCTTATAAAAAGAGAACAGTTATACCATAAAGCAGTTATGATCATCCAGCAATTTTCGGACGGTGATTTTACAGTGCATCTACCAAGTGTTGACGAAGGTACGCTTTATCAGTTATTTGCATTGGTGGACAATCTTGCAGCCACATTAAAAACGAAGGGAGAAATGGAATATAAAGCAAAGATATTTTTGAAAAATACAATTTCAGACATATCGCATCAGCTGAAAACGCCATTAGCTGCCCTTAATATGTATCATGAAATTATTGCAGATGAGGCAGATAATCCTGCAATCATAACGGAGTTTTCAGGCAAGACATCGAAAGCGCTTGAACGGATAGAGCGGCTGATTCAGTCACTTTTGAAAATTACGCGTCTTGATGCCGGAAGCATTACATTTGAAAAAGGCACCTATTTTCTATCTGAAGTAGTGTCACAAGCTATTGAAGAATTAACAACGCGCATTGCATGTGAACAGAAACAAATTATTGTAGACGGACAGACGGAAGCGCAAATAACCTGTGATTTACAATGGACAAGCGAAGCCGTGGGGAATATTGTCAAGAATGCTTTGGAACATACATCCTGCGGTGGGTGTATCCATATTTTTCTGGAATGTTCTCCTGCTATGGTGCGTATTTCCATTTCAGATAATGGAACAGGAATTATGCAGGAGGATATCCATCATATTTTTAAGAGATTTTATAGGAGTAAAAATTCTACGGACACACAAGGCGTCGGTCTCGGATTACCATTGGCAAAAGCCATAGTTGAGGGACAAGGCGGCATATTATCAGTTCAGAGCACACCAAATGTAGGAACAACTTTTACAATTTCATTTCTTACAGAATCGTAAGCTGCGATTCACCGTATTGTAAGTTTACTATGTTATACTTTCTTTGTGAAAAGGAGGTACTTAAAAATGGAGATATTACGAGTAGAAAATCTATATAAGACCTACGGAAAAGAAGAAGCGCAGGTCAACGCCCTTAGAGGAGTTTCCTTTACCGTTGAGAAGGGTGAATTTGCAGCAGTAGTTGGGGAATCAGGTTCGGGAAAAAGCACATTATTGAATTGTATTGGTGCCTTGGATAATCCGACTTCAGGGAAAATCTACCTTGATGGAGAGGATTTATTCTCCATGAAAGAGCAGAAACGAACTATTTTCAGGCGTAGAAATATTGGCTTTGTATTTCAATCTTTTCAATTGGTTCCTGAATTGACGGTAGAGCAAAATATTATTTTCCCATTGCTTTTAGACTATCAAAAACCTGATGAGTCTGCAGTGAATGATATTTTAGAGGTACTTGGTCTGACAGAACGGCGCCGGCATCTGCCCAGTCAGCTTTCTGGAGGGCAGCAGCAGCGCGTGGCAATCGGACGGGCATTGATTACAAGACCCATGCTGATCCTGGCTGATGAACCTACTGGCAACCTTGATACGAAAAACAGTCAGGATGTCATGGATTTACTCACAAAAGCATCACGTCGCTATCAGCAGACAATTTTAATGATTACCCACAATGTCAATCTGACTTCAGGGGTTGACCGCGTATTTAGCGTAACGGACGGTATTCTTACTGACTTAGGAGGAGTCCGGGAATGAAAAGTTATCTTGATTTAATCTCTATATCAGCTAACGTTCGTAAGAATCAAAATAAAATGACGCGAATCTGCATTATACTTGCCGTGTTCCTGGTCACAGCTATTTTTGGCATGGCTGAAATGGAAATGCGCAGCCGGCAGCTGCAGGAAATCAAAACTGCCGGTAATTGGCATGTACTATTTAGTGGAATTGATGAAAAAGCTGTAAAGATGATCGCTGCCCGTCCAGAAGTACAGTCTTCCGGATGGTGGTACGATTATCTTGGCGAAAAAAACGCATATACAATAAACGGGAGATCTGTCAGCTTGAGTGGCTTAGATAAAGATGTTTTCGAAGATACATTTCCAACAGAGGTGGTAGAAGGTGTATATCCGATCGAAAAAAATGAGGCTGTGTTAACGGAAAACGCAAAAAGCGGCTTAGGAATCAAGGTAGGGGATACCATTACTTTGGATCGTGAAGGCATGGAACCATTAAAAATTTTTGTTTCCGGCTTTATTGCAGGTACTTCAAAATTATTGAAAGAAGATGCCTATGCCGTTCTGTTAACAACGCAGGGACTTCGTTCATCTGTACCGGCAGAGCTTTATACAAGTCAGTACATAGTACAATTCTCCAGATATTGCAATATGCAAAAAGTAATTGCTGATATTACACAACAATTTCAATTGACTGATAAACAGGTTCTGCAGAATGGAAATTTACTTGGAGCACTCGGACAAAGCAATAACAGCTATATGTTAATACTTTATAGTGTTGCCGGAGTTTTATTTGTAATCGTGCTGTTAGCTGGTATTTTGATGATTACCAGCAGCCTGAACAGTAATGTCATGCAGAGAACTGAGTTTTTTGGTATGATGCGCTGCCTGGGCGCTACCAGAAAGCAGATCATGCATTTTGTTCGTATAGAGGGACTTCAATGGTGTAAAACGGCCATACCTTTTGGTCTTGGTCTGGGAATTGTAATTGTCTGGGTACTGTGTGCGCTTTTGAAATTACTGGTTCCGGGTTATTTTGCGGAAATACCTTCTTTTGGAATCAGCTGGATCAGTATGTTATTTGGTATTGCCGTAGGCATTTTAGCGGTACTTCTGGCTGCCAGTTCTCCAGCTAAAAAGGCGGCCAGCGTATCTCCCATCGCAGCGGTCTCTGGAAATGCAGATTCCGTTCAGCAGGTCCGAACAGCAGCAAAAACTACTTTTCTAAAAGTAGATATGGCTCTGGGTATCCATCATGCAAAATCAAATAAAAAGAATATCTGTTTGATGACTTGCTCATTTGCTCTTAGTATTATACTTTTTTTGTGCTTCTCGACAACTGTCGATTTTATGCACCATGCAGTCACACCTCTTAAGCCATGGACGCCTGATCTTTCCATCGTAAGCAGAGATAACACTTGCTCAATAGAAAGCAGTTTGGTAGGTAAGTTACAAAATAATCCAAAAATAAAGCGGGTATATGGTCGGATGTTTGCCTATCATATTCCGGTAAAAGCTGCTGGACAAGACAGAATCATTAATCTGATTTCGTATGATGATATTCAATTTTTATGGGCAAAAGATAGTTTGTTGGAAGGTACACTTAATGAGATATGCTGCTCAGATAGTAAGGTCTTGATTGTCTATGATACCGAAAGTAACATGCATGTGGGTGATGAAATTACTATGGATCTGGGAGGGAGTCAAATGGAGATTACTGTTGGAGGAATGCTTTCTTCCAGTCCGTTTGACTATGAGAATGATGCAGTGACAGTTATTTGTTCTGAAAATACTTTTCGGCAGATGACAGGTAACAAAAATTATACCATCGTTGATATACAACTTTCCAGAAATGCAACAGATAAAGATGTAAATGAGATTCGTTCCATTGCAGGAACAAACACAGATTTTTCTGATAGGCGTTTAAGCAACAGTGAAGCAAGAGGCGCTTATTTTTCGTTTGGTCTATTTATTTATGGTTTTATGATTATGATTGCGCTGATCACTATTTTTAACATTGTAAATAGTATTGCTATGAGTGTTTCGGCTCGTACAAAGCAGTATGGTATCATGCGTGCAATTGGCATGAGTGACCATCAGCTCGTGAAAATGGTGATGACAGAAGCAGCTACCTATGCAATCTTTGGCAGCATTGCGGGATGTGTAATTGGATTACCTCTGCAAAGAATTATATTTCAGGAAATGATAACATCTCACTGGGGAGAACCATGGTATATGCCCTTTGACATGATTGGGATAATCGTTACAATCGTTATAACAGCTTCCATTCTTGCAGTGTACGGGCCGGCAAAACGAATTCATCAGATGTCAATTGTGGATACGATTGATGCATAAAAAGGATATGTATTTGTAATATCTCACTGATTGTTTCATATATAATAAAAAAGAAATATGGTGGTTGTAGATGTTTCGTATATCAACTAGCTTGAATGATAGAAAGACAAATACTTATTCCATGCTGTATCTTCTAAATACTTATACCGCTTTTGTGGAAGCAATCATACCATGGAGTCCCAAACTGGCAGCAGAATATGGCGAAATACAATTTTACGGTGCGATTGACTCACTTACCTATGAGTATCTGATTTTATCATTATATGAGCTTGGAGGGGCTCCTCTTATAATATCAACAGCAGAAATACTTGATATGGCTGCCAGAGAGCTGGTTTTTCGGGGAGATAATGAGTTTTCATTTAATCTTACGAATGGCGTGGCATTTTCTGTCCTGACTCCGCCAGACAGATTGTCAGCACTAAACATCATAAAACAACAAGAGATGTCCTCCTATGATAATACAATGACTGCAGATATATATATTGTGGATAGATTAATAAGATTAACAATGATGGGATACTACTCTGAGTGGTTCGGGTACGGTCAGACCAGATTGGATGAACCTAGTCAAAGAGTTATGGAGTTTGGTCCGGTTAGCTGGGAACAGGTAGGATATCCGGGACCTGACAGGAATTAGGGAGGAAATTATGAATAATGATGCGGATGTTATTATTATCGGTGCAGGAGGCGGCGGCGCAGTAGTTGCTAAAGAACTGGGAGAGAAGGGATTGAAAGTTTTGCTTCTTGATGCCGGACCCTGGTATGGCAATAAAAAATGGCCCAAACCGAATACTGAAAAAGGTGCAGTAGGCAGTTCAAAGATTGAAGATTTGAGCATTCAGATATTGAAGGAAAGCTTTACCGATTTAGAAAATGATATGAATAGTATGATAAACGGCAAATTCCGCTGGGGACCGGCTGACCGGAATCGAAAACCTTGGGCAAGAAATGTCGCAAACGGCGGATTCGCATGGCAAAGTGCAGGAATTGGCGGAGGTACGCTGCTCTATACTGCAAACTGTCCCCGCGCATATCCAATAGCTGTTGATAATGTCTGGCCCATATCGTATGAAGAAATGATTCCATATTATGAGAAAGTGGAAGCAACGCTGCCTGTCATTGATTCCAGACCAACGGCAAAAGAAGATTTGTTTTTCTACGGAGCGGAAAAGGCAGGTTGGAATCAATTAGAGGGAAGAAATGTTACGAGTCCAGGATATCGTTTGCAGCCGAATGCAATTCTACTTAGGAATGAAACCGCAAATATACCGGACTATGAGAGAGACAGGGATGGTGATTACGGTTGTACTTTTCGGGGGCATTGTATTAATGGATGCCATATAGGACCTAAAGTACAGGCGGCAGCCAAGAGATCCACCTTAACAAGCTATGTTCCTTTGGCACTTTATTCGGAAAATGTTGAAATAAGACCGAATGCTTTTGTGGTCAAAGTTCTGACTGAAAATGACAGCCAGCAGGGATTGCATGCAGTAGGGATTTTATATAGGGATACATGGACCGGTGAGATGGCAGAAGCAAGAGCACACGTGATTGTTATGGCAGGAGGAGCTGTCGAAACGCCACGTCTTTGGATGAATTCTGAATTACCCGAAAATCCTTGGGTAGGAAAGGGATTAATTAATCATTGGATGGATGGTGTCATGGCTATATTTGAGGAAAAGGTATTAATGGAAGAATTGGGAAGGTCTGCTATCAGCCCATTCGTTGGTCAAAATGCAGCAGCCAGATTTGATTATCCGGGACTTGGGGTGATACAGACTATGGGATTTAGTCCTGGTATTTATTCTTCTATTTTTTATGGGGCAAGTGATAAAGGCATCTATGAATGGAATCAAATAAATCCGAAGGAAACCTGGGATATAGAAGGGGAAGTAATAGGTCAGCAGTTAAAGGAATTTATGAAAGATTATACGAGGACCTTAGGGGTATTCATATTTACGGATGATGAGGTGAATCAAAACAACCAAGTGACCTTAGATTATGAACATAAAGATGAGAATGGTTATATTCCTAAAATAATGTATTACCCAAGTGACAGGGACAGAATAAAAAGAGACAGACTTGCCGTAATTGCATCAGATATATTCAGAAAAGCAGGTGCAAAAATAGTAATCCGTTCAAACTGGTCAGCAAATATCTTTATACATATTCAATGTACCATGCGTATGGGATTTGTTACTGATAATGATTGTGAAGCAAAACAGGTAAAAAGATTGTACATAGCGGATAACAGCGTTCTTTATAATGGATTGGGGGGACCAAATCCGACACTTAGCACACAGGCACTTGCGACGCGGACATCGGAAAAAATAAAAAATAAATATTTCTGAATTTAGAATAAAAATAAAATGGCAGAAGCGTTAAATCTCTTGCCATTTTTTATGTCAAAGATATTGTGTATTTAGTAAAACCTGGTTCCGAAGATTTTTTCGGGATTTTTCATGATTCCAACTCTGTCATTATATAAATCGGTTCTATCCATTTTGAGGATACGTATATAGTGATTTGCTTCACGCAGTACATGGTCTCCAAGCAGCGGAAGTATAATAGAGCGGATTTTACATGCAGCAATACCTTCTGTTCCTGCCTGTTTAAAATCCCGGTATTTGATGGTTTCCTTGAGGGTAGCGTTAGTAATACTTTGCATTGTTTGATCGGTTGCCTGTTTTGCACTTTCAATTAATTCACTATATTCTTTGGCAAAGTCATTGGATGTCATAATCAAGTCATTTTCTGTTGGGTCAAGCAGGCCCCTGATGAATAGTGCATGTTCCATCATAATTTGATCCCAGAACAACTCTGTCTGCCTGATATCTTTATTATCAATATCTTCATCTTGCATGATACATTCTAGATAATTACGGTATAAGCGTGCTTCACGTAAGATGTGTTCTATTAATAAAGGATAGTTCATCGTGAACATGTTGCAGGATAAAACTGAATTCAGTACTTCCTGCTTAAATGCAATCAACTCATCCAGCATTGCTTTGGCATTCAAGTTCAGGTTTTTAACGTTATAGATTAGCTCTGGTGTAACGGACACATGATAGCCGCTATGGAGTTTTGACTCCATCACAGTAATAGTTTGGTTGATTTCAATACCTGTAAAATTCTGTGTCTTTTGTTCTGCTCCCAGCGTAAAATCAGTAATGATTTCGCCGGATGATAATACGCTTGGTCTTATAATTCCATTGCTGATACGGACGACATTTAATAAAAGTGTCTCAAAATTCACCTTAAAGACATCTGCTCTTCTTCCATAATATTCATCTTCAGGTGTAAAGCCTGCTTCTAAAAATAGTGCATGTTCTTTCATTATTCTAGCAAAAAATAAATGTAGTTCAAGAGACAAAGTTACATATTTTTCTCGACTTAACATGTAGTCGCTCCTAAGTGTTATAGTTTTATATTAATTTATGTAAAATAGCTCGTTTGGGTTCACTCTTCAAACTGACCAGTCAGCCTGAAATCTCATTGCGATTATTCAGATCATGACATATAATTATATGTCATAACCTTTTTGTATGCTCTCTGATTTGTGCATGAAAAGAGAGGACAAAAGATCTGAAAATATTATAATTGTCATAAGGAGCTGATGATATGGAATGGATTGAAAGACTAAATAAAGCGATCAACTATATGGAAGAACACCTGACAGAGGAAGTGGATTATGAGCAGATTGCAAAAATAGCCTGTTGCTCGACTTATCATTTTCAAAGAATGTTTGCATACATGGCAAATGTTTCACTATCTGAATATATCCGTCGCAGGCGGATGTCATTGGCTGCAGTGGAGTTGCAGGACAGTGACAAGAAAATCGTTGACGTAGCTTTAAAGTATGGATACGCTTCACCCACAGCATTTAATAGAGCTTTTCAAAGTATACACGGAGTTGCACCGTCAGTTGTGAAAGATGGTGCAGCTACATTGAGGGCATTTCCACCTATCAGCTTCAAAATTATCGTTAAAGGAGCAGAAGAAATGAATTACAGAATTGAAAAGAAAGAAGCCTTTCGCATTATCGGTACGGCACAGCCGCTGCACAAAGAGATTGAAAAGAACTTTGAGATTGTACCGCAAATGTGGCAAAAGGCTGCTATGGATGGAACGCTTTCTAAGCTGGAGTCTAAGCTGGATAGCCAGCCTGCAGGAATTCTGGGGGTAAGTGCCTGCAATGACTTAGAAGAATGGAGGTATTTTATAGCTGTTGCAAGTACAAAACCGATTGATGATACTTTGGAAGAATATAATATTCCGTCTTTTACGTGGGCGATATTTTCGGGAGAAGGACAATGTCCGCAGGCAATACAGGAGTTAGAACAACGAATCGTAACAGAGTGGTTGCCGACTTCCGGGTATGAATATGATAATGGACCTGATATTGAACTTTATATCAGTCCAGACCCGCAAAATGCTGAATTTGAGGTATGGATTCCGGTGAAAAAAGTGTGAGAAGTAATGCTACGCAGTCAAGAAACGGCTGCAAAGAATTTTTTCCTACTTTAAGTGAGGAAAACAATCCATATATTAAATCTTTTTTACAGCATGAAATTGAACTACAATAAAAACTGGTAGTCTAATTTATATTGACAACAATATGGTATAAGAATACAATATTTACATACTGTAAGATAAGGTATACAAATAAAAAGAGCCATAGATATTTATATTGTGAGGTGACGATATGCATAAAAAAAAGATGATTGCCCCGATCGTGATAACTATTGTCATTTTATTATACTGTGTTGGATTTGCTTATTTCTATTTATTTAGGGACAGTATCTCTTTGCTGGTCAAAATATCAGGTGGTGTAATTCCGATGATTTTAGCAGGGATTTGTATATATGTACTTGTGGAACGAATCAAAGAAATAAGGAGTGGTGAGGAAGATGATCTTAGTAAATACTGATTATATTACAGGAAAAGAACTTGAAATGCTGGGTCTTGTGAAAGGAAGTACGATTCAATCGAAAAATATTGGGCGTGATATCACACAAGGTCTGAAAACACTTGTAGGCGGTGAATTGAAAGCATATACAGAAATGATGAATACCGCAAGAGCGCTTGCTACAAAACGTATGGCAACTGAAGCAGAAGAATTGCAGGCAGATGCCGTCATTAATATTCGGTATGCTTCTGCCGCAGTTATGCAGGGAGCTGCCGAAGTCATGGCATATGGAACAGCAGTAAAATTCAAGTAAGCTGGAAAAATGTTTATCTATGATGATATATATACAGAAATTTAAAACATCCTGTTACTGGATTTGTAACGGGATGTTTTTTAACTTATAGAAAAGTTCTTCGAACTTGCCCATAAGTTAAAAAGGCACTTTCTTTGTTCTACTAATAAGAAAAGTTGGGGAGGTATGGAATGAAAGTAATAGATAAGCCTATAGTCGTTGAGTTTCCTTTAAGGGGAGAATGGTTGGCTCCCAATACACCAGGCAAAAAGATTCCAAGCCACGGAACCGACCAGTTAGGGTCACGATATGCTTACGATTTTTTACAAGTGGATTGGAAAAGAAAAGGCTGGCCCAGTTATCGTGTTCACTGGCTACGGTATCTCCTTTTAGGTGTTCCTCTAAATAAGTGTTATTGTTGGGGGCAAGAAATATATGCGCCTTGCGATGGGGTAATTGTTAAAGCCGAAGATGGTTATACGGAAAGAGCCAAAGCGCATTTACTTTCAGATTTGTTTGTTGCTGTAAGGAGCGCGTATGCCTTTAATCCAAGGAAAGACAATATTCAATCCGTTGCTGGCAACTACATCATTATGAAATGTAATAATGATGTATATGCCGGATTAGTCCATCTTCAAGAAGGTTCAATTAGGGTTTCGGTTGGACAAAGCGTGAAAAAAGGTGATTTTTTAGGTAAAGTAGGGCATTCAGGTAATTCATTTTCTCCGCATTTGCATTTTCAGCTCATGGATAGTAGTGACATATTTTCAGCAAGTGGATTGCCTTGCGCTTTTGAGCAGTATGAATCATTTAAAGACGGCAAATGGAAAAAAGTGTATAACGGAATCCCCACAGATAAGGACAGAATACGATTTTATGCTTAATTAGCCACTATCCACTAAGGACATTCCAGAAAAATGGTGTGGCAGTTGGGAATACCTGCCGAGTGATTAAGAGAATTAACGGAGTATCAAATGATAAGTGATAATTTTTACAACTTGGTTACAAATAGAGCAAACATAATGAAAGGTATCTATGCTAAAATAACTTATATGAGTGGATGAATAGTGTGAATAGTCTCGCACAAAGAATGCGAGCCATTAGAGAACACTTTCACACGCAAATTTGTGCATGCAGACCAAAGTTTGCAGGTTGTGGCAATAATGGAGATCAACATGAATAAGCATATTTTAATTATAGAAGATGAAGAGGCCATTAATGACCTGATTGCCATGAATCTGCAGGCAACGGGTTATAAGACGGTCTCTTTTTTTGATGGAACAGAAGTGTATGAGCATT
Source organism: Bacillota bacterium (assembly GCA_023398375.1). Lineage (GTDB taxonomy): Bacteria > Bacillota > Clostridia > Lachnospirales > Lachnospiraceae > SZUA-378. The sequence continues at coordinate 141,397 of JAEWSH010000042.1, forward strand.
TGTCGAAACATCCCCATTATGACATGGCTATTTTGGATATTATGCTTCCCGGAAAAGATGGATTTGAGATATTACCGAAGTTGAAGGAGTGTGGGATTCCGGTAATGTATTTGACCGCTAAAGGAGATATAGTCAGTAAAGCAAAGGGATTGACGGACGGCGCAGAAGACTATATGGTGAAGCCTTTCGAAATGCTGGAATTGATTATTAGAATTGATAAGATTTTAAAAAGGTATGATAAAACAAAGGAGCAGTTCAGGATTCGGGATGTAGCAATCTATCCGAAAGAACGGAAAGTGCTGCAGGCAGGAAAAGAAGTTCATCTAAAACCAATGGAATTTGAATGTCTCATGCTTTTGGTCATACATAAAAATATGGCACTTACCAGAGAGGAAATCCTAAGGAATTTATGGGATACTGATTTCATGGGTGAGACCAGGACAGTGGATGCCCATATTGGTAGAATCCGGAAAAAGCTAAAATGGCATAACGTGATTAGAACGATTCCAAGAATTGGATACCGATTAGAAAGTGAGGAAGAACCGGATGAAGCTTAGGACAAAAATACTGACCGCGTCCATTGGAGCTGTTATTATTTTTACAGTCTTTTGTTCTGCATTCATATTATTTAACTGCAGACGGGATATGATAAACAGCATAGAGGAGTCACAGAAAAAGTTATTTGATATAGAGCTCAGAAATGTCACTAAAAATATGAATAAAAGAATTTATTTCGGTGTAAGCGAAGTTATGCTGCAAAGCATTGTTGTATACCAGTTTAGAAATAGTCTATCAGGGGATTTTGCAGTTTATCAGAATGGGCGGGAACTTTATAATTGCAGTGGTTATTCTTTTTCTTTTTCTCCAACTAAAGATGCAGATGCAAATCAGTTTGAATCACAACTGTATACGAATGGAGAGAACAGAAAATTGCTTATTTTTACTGTTATTTCATTTTACGATATAAAATACGGTGTAATCAAGGTTATTGATGTAACTTCTGTTTATGCAAGAATCAGTAGTTTATTGTGGAGTGAAATTGCTATGTTACTGTTTTTATGTATAATTGGAGGCGGAATATTGTACCTGCTCTTAAAACACATTTTGAAACCATTCCAGGAGTTGAAAAATAGTGCAGGGAAGATCGCAGAAGGGAATTATACAGAATGCCTTTCCATTGAATCCAAAGATGAAGTAGGAGAACTTGCAAGAAGCTTTAATCTGATGGCTGGGAAGGTGGAGGAAAAGATCGTATCTTTAACCGAAATGAATGAAAGACAGAATCTTATGATTGGCAGTATTGCGCATGAATTGAAGACGCCCCTTACAGCCATGATTGGATATGCGGATACGCTTCAGAGAATAAAACTGTCTAAGGAAAAGGAAGAAAAAGCACTCGGGTATATTGCGCAGGAAAGTAAAAGGCTGGCAGTGTTATCCGCTAAAATAATGGAATTGATGGGATTACAGAACGGAGAAAACCAGATTGAAATGACAACTGTTTCTTTAAAAAAAATCATACGGGATGCAGAAACTATAATGGAACAGAAAATCCATGAAAAACAAATTAGGGTACAGGAATGTTTTGAGATAGAAGATATTCAGCAAAAGGGGGATAAACATTTATTGACCAGTCTGTTTATTAATCTGATTGAAAATGCGGTAAAAGCTTCGAAAACAAAAGATATCATTGAAATATATCTGTCGGAAGAAAAAATTATCGTCAAAGACTATGGTGTTGGTATGAAAGAAGAAGAACTTAAACGTATTATGGAGCCTTTTTATATGGTCGACAAATCTCGAAGCAGAAAACAGGGCGGTGCCGGGATTGGACTATCTTTGTGTAGGGAAATAGCTTATAAGCATCATATGAAGTTTTATATTACCAGTGAATATGGCAGGGGAAGTGAAGCTGTGCTGGAAATAAAGTTACAGGACAAAGATGAGTTACAATATGGTTACAGTTTAGAGAATACTTGCGGATAAAGTAAGTGGTAAAGTACAGATATCAAATAGAACGAGGCTGTGATTTAGATTTAAGCAGGATGGAGGACATATGAAAAGAAAAAGCATAAAATATCTGGCACTTTCAGGTTGTATCATCAGCACTTTACTTTTTACGGGCTGTGCACAGACAAAACAAAAAGTAACGGTAACCCCAAAAGAAGAAACTGCAAATAAACAAGGACAGGTACAGTCCGATGACGAGGTGAGTCTGGAAGCTATCAGAACTACGTTGAATGCACCGAAACATTTAACAGATGAGGCATCGGATAAAACTGGGAACATAAAAGTGAATATTGATGCAGATATAGTGATACCGGAAGTAAAGAATATTCCGTCCTATCAAGTGACAGAAAAGGAAGTTGACGATACTTTTGTGAAGAAATTTGCAGATGTATTTTTGGGAGAAGCGTCTATCTATGAAATGGAAGATTATGTACAGCCAACTAAGAAAGAACTGGAAGCAAAAATAAAAACATATAAGAATAAGCTAGACACAAAAGACTATGACACTGAAAACCTGGGTGATATGAATGGGGAGAAGATTGATGAAGAAACATATAGGAAGCAACTGCAGAACGTAATAGATAGCCTGCAGGAACAGGCTTTAAAGGCACCAGACGAGATTGCCAGTGAAAAAGTAATTCCCAAGATTAGTAATGCAGATGAATATGGAAATTATTATATGGCTGTAGCTGATGATGGAACACGCTTTCATTACCAGGTTCAGGATTTTAATGGAATCCAGATGAATATCCTCAGAGAAGTACAGGACGTAGCTTCTACGGATTCTATTTGGAGTGAGTATCAATCTTCCAGAGATAGTGGTCATCTGGATGTGACAGAAAAAGAGATGCAGAATATGGCAGGCATCACCTATGAAGAAGCCAGAAAAATAGCAGATAAAAAAGTGCAAGAGCTGGGATTAGATTATCTTAGAGTTTACGATTGGGACTATGCTTATTTGAGTGACGGGAATACCGTTACCGATTCCCCTGCCATAGAGAAAGCAGGTTATCAATTTTATTACACCAGATATTTGGAAGAAGTTCCAGTTACTTATACGATTGCATCAGGTGGTGGATTCCCGGAAATGGACTCTGACATGGATACCTGGTGCTATGAACAGATGAATATTTTAATTACCAAAGATGGGATTGAAAAAGTAAACTTTGCCTGTCCTTACGAGTTGGATAAAAATAATAAAGAATTTTGTGATCTCTTACCATTTAATGAGATCATGGATATCTTTCAAAAAATGATGCTTGTGGAAAATGCTGATTTATTGGACTATGAGAATTGGCGCACCTATACCATCAATAAAATATCGCTGGGTTATAGTAGGATATATGATCCAAAGACAGATGCCAAAAGTGGAAAACTGGTTCCGGTATGGGATTTCTTTGGCGGTATTGATTGTGAAAGTGAGTTTGAAGGAAAGGATGTACAAAATAAAAATTATGCCAAGACACAAAGCTTTATGACTATAAATGCCATGGATGGTAGTGTGATCGACAGAGAACTTGGATATTAAAAACGATATATCAAATTTGAGAAAGAGGCCATTAATGACCTGCCTGCCATGAATCTGCAGGCAACGGGTTATAAAATGGTCTCTTAAAAAATGGTGGTATAAATATATCATTTTGGGAGAATTTAAGGTTATCAGTAAAATGTTATAAAGCTATTTCAAATAAATTGAGAGGAGGTAGATCAAATCATGTCAGATACGAAAAATACTTTAAGTGGAACTGATAATAAGAGACTTCACAAAACAAATCCTACCAATAATGAGGGTACAGCAGCCTGGGTAAATACAGATGGGATGGATCATGAAACGAATGTAAATATCCCGGCTGAATATGATGTGGAAAAAGCAAAGAACTGGGTTGATAATGGCAGCCAGCTTTAAAGAATATGGAAAAGAATTGGAGAGTTATTATGTCAAAGTTACAGTTGACTTTAGATGGCAATACAGCAGCAGCCTATGCTGCCTATGCATTCACTGATGTCGCTGCTATTTATCCAATCACGCCATCTTCCGGTATGGCTGAGATCACGGATGACTGGTCTGCGAAAGGGAAAAAAAATATATTTAATCAGGAAGTTAGTGTTGTTGAGATGCAGTCGGAAGCTGGGGCAGCGGGAACTTTTCACGGTTCTCTTCAAGGAGGGGCTTTAACGACCACATTTACAGCATCTCAGGGATTGTTGTTAATGATACCCAACCTATACAAAGTGGCGGGTGAACTTTTACCAGGTGTGCTTCATGTCAGTGCAAGAGCACTTACGGCTCACGCGCTCAGTATCTTTGGTGATCATCAGGATGTTATGGCAGTGAGACAGACAGGATGTGCTATGATAGCTAGTGGTTCCGTACAAGAGGTGATCGACCTGGCACCAATTGCACATTTATCTGCAATCAAAGGGAGGATACCATTTATACATTTTTTCGATGGGTTCCGAACATCTCATGAGATACAAAAAGTAGAAGCACTAGAATATTCTGACTATGCAGATATGGTTGATTATGAGGCAATACAAGAATTCCGGGATAGGGCGTTATCACCGAATCATCCTGTGATACGTGGTACTGCGCAGAATCCGGATGTTTATTTTCAGGGGAGAGAAGCTGGTAATCCATTTTATCATGATTTGATTCCTATTGTTGAAGAATATCTTAATAAAATGAGCAGTAAATCGGGCAGACAATATGGGTTATTTGATTATTATGGTGCACAGGATGCGGAGTATGTCATAATCGGGATGGGATCGGTCACTCAGACCATAGAAGAAACCATTGATTATCATAATGGAAAAGGAGAGAAGTATGGCTTGGTCAAGGTACATCTATTCCGTCCTTTTTCAGTTCAACATTTACGTAATATTGTTCCTAAAACAGCGAAGAAGATTGCAGTGCTCGACCGTACGAAGGAGCCCGGTGCCATTGGGGAGCCGCTTTTTCTTGATATCATGGGCTGTTACAGTGAGGTTGAGGATGCACCTTTGATCATTGGAGGAAGATACGGTCTGGGCTCCAAAGACACCAGTCCTGGTGATATTACAGCGGTGTACGAAAATTTAAAGCACAAGAGTCCTAAAATGCATTTTACAATTGGGATTAATGATGATGTATCGAATGCTTCATTAGAAAATAAGTATGAAAAGGATTCCACAGAACCATCGGACCGCATATCCTGCAAGGTATGGGGACTAGGTTCTGATGGTACAGTAGGTTCCAATAAGCAGGCAATTATGATTATCGGTAATAAAACGGATCATTATGTACAAGCTTACTTTGATTATGACTCAAAAAAGTCAGGTGGTGTTACGATTTCTCACTTGCGTTTTGGAAAATCGCCCATTAAATCCACATATCTGGTGGGGAATGCAGATTATGTAGCCTGTCATAATCAGTCCTATGTCAATAAATATGATATGATTGATGATGTGAAGCAAGGTGGAACTTTTGTTCTCAACTGCCAGTGGTCGGATGAGGAGTTAGAAGAATTTTTACCCGTAAATTATAAAAAAATAATTGCAGTAAGAGAGATTCATTTCTATACAATTGATGCGGTTCAGATTGCACAGGAAATTGGATTAGGTAACCGTATCAATATGGTTATGCAAGGTGCATTCTTTCAATTGATCCAGATACTTCCGGAGGAGGTATTCATTGAGGAACTGAATAAAGCAGTAACTTATTCCTATAGTAAAAAGGGGGATAAAATAGTCAGGATGAACCAGGACGCTATCCTTCAGGGAATTAAAAAAATTCATGAGGTGCGGGTTCCGAAAACATGGCTGGATTTGGAGAAGAAGGATAAAGAGACTGCTCTTCAAGAACCTGATTTTATAAAAAATATTATGCGACCTATGCAGGCGCATAAGGGACAAAAATTACCTGTCAGCGCATTTAAAGGAAGAGAAGACGGAACGTTTCCTTCCGGCACGTCTGCCTATGAAAAACGTGGGATTGCGGTAACGATTCCGGAATGGATAGAAGAAAACTGTATTCAGTGCAATCAATGTTCCTATATTTGTCCGCATGCAGTAATCCGCCCTTTTTTACTGACGGAAGAGGAGTTAAATAAAGCACCGGATTCTTTTGAAACCATAAAAGCAGTGGGAAAATCTTTGGAAGGCTTACATTATAGAATGCAGATAAGTCCTATGGATTGTACGGGATGCGGAAATTGCGCGGATATATGTCCTGCCAGAGAGAAGGCGCTTGTGATGAAGCATATCAGTACACAATTACCTGATGAAGTAGAAAATTGGGATTTTGCAGAGTACAAAATTGGTTATAAAACAAATCTTACGCTAAATAACTCTTTTAAAGACAGCCAATTCAGGAAACCATTAATGGAATTCTCCGGTGCCTGTGCAGGTTGTGGTGAAACGGCGTATATTAAGTTGATTACGCAATTATATGGAGAACGGATGATGATTGCCAATGCAACGGGGTGTTCCTCCATTTGGGCAGCAAGTGCACCAAGTACTGCCTACTCAATGAATAAAGAGGGAAAGGGGCCTGCCTGGGCCAATTCTTTATTTGAAGATAATGCGGAGTATGGGTTCGGTATGTATCTTGCAACAAAGCAAATGAGAAGAAATCTCGAAGAAACAATGAAGCAATTACTAGAAAAAAATATAGATGATAATTTAAAAAAATTAATCAATGACTGGATAAACGATAGAGACGATGGGGAAATCAGCAAACAGGTAAGTGATAACCTGATTCGGTTACTCAATGATCATCGAACTGCTGATTCTGCGGTGATGCAGCTGATAAATCGCATCAAGCAAAGAAAAGATTATCTGATAAAACGTTCCCAATGGATCGTCGGCGGAGACGGGTGGGCGTACGATATCGGCTTCGGCGGTCTGGATCATGTGATGGCATCCGGTGAGGATGTGAATGTATTAGTATTTGATACTGAGGTATATTCGAATACAGGAGGACAGGCATCCAAATCCACTCCGGCTGCTGCAGTCGCTAAATTTGCATCTTCCGGAAAGAAGTCAGGGAAAAAGGATTTAGGCCGCATGATGATGACTTATGGGAGTGTATATGTAGCGCAGGTCGGTATCCATGCGGACAATGCGCAGCTTATTAAGGCAATCCGTGAGGCTGAAAGTTATAAGGGACCATCCATTATTATCGCATATGCACCATGTATTAATCATGGAATTAAAGAAGGTATGGGCAAAAGCATGGCTACGATCAAGGAAGCAGTAAGCGCGGGATATTGGCATTTATACCGCTATAATCCGGACTTAAAGAAGGAGGGTAAGAATCCGTTCATACTTGACTCAAAAGAACCAGCGGGTAATTTCCGTGATTTTCTTATGGGTCAGGTGCGTTATCATTCTCTTGTCAGAACATTTCCTGAGGAAGCGGAAGATCTCTTTACAAAAGCAGAAGAAGATGCAAAAGAAAGATATCAGATGTATAAAAATTTAGCTTCTGTGTGATAAAGCATTATTCTTGTCAGATAATTGCATATCATTAACGCCTCTGTTAAAGCAGGGGCGTTTTAAGAATTTCCTTAACAAACATTTATGTTTCATTTTTTAGGTTTCTTCTATTGCATGAATCATATCAACGAGCATTTGGTTATAGGGTGTGTCGATTGCATAAGTCTGACCTAAAGAGACTACTACACCATTTATTTTGTCAATTTCTGTTTTTCTCTTATTTTGTCGGTCCTGATACATACTGGCAAGTCCCTGACTATCATGGATACAGACGGCCCGAACGGATGCAAGAGCTTCGTCAAGTTCAAAACAGGTACCATCTGCCTTAGCGACCAGAATGCATTCCGCAACAACTTTTGTGCAAAGATTCCATAGATATGGATTCGTTTCAATTTCGCCTAATTTGCATTGCATAATTGCTGATAATGCATTCAGACCACAATTAACAAATAGCTTTCCCCATAATACGTGCTGTATATTATCCATGATATTTACGGAAAGTCCGCATTTTTGCATGGCCTGGGCTATGGCAGATACTGCTTTATGTGATTTTTCGCACGGATAGTCCGGCCCGATGTTAGTAGGACCGCATCCTGAATGAAAGATCTGTCCGACGCCCCTGCTTACACTGTTATGACTGCTGGTGCCTACAATGATATGTTCTTTTTTTACGAAGTGGGCTATGTCATGATTGTTTCCGGCACCATTCTGCAGTGTCATTACGATAGTCTCAGGTCCTATAATAGTTAAATTTTCTTTTATGGCATCAAACGTATGAATACTTTTTACAAATATGATTAACAGATCCTGAATTCCAATATCCGTACCGCTCATGACAGCCTGTAAGTTATAGTGGTATTATCTTACCCAAACTGGTCTTAGATTCCTGTATTTGTGATGGGATTGTAAGAAGGAAACTGGAGCCGGAAATGAACAGAAATATTTATCTATGTGTTCAAAATAGTAAAAACATATCTGAAGCTACAAAGGTTTTTATAAACTATGTAAAAGACAGAGTTCAAAAATATAATGGATAGTATTATAATTAATTCATAAAGTAATAAATCTCATAGGAGGTAAGATATGAATGTATTTCAAACAATGGATACGAAAGAATTTAACGTTAGCCCGTTTCGTTTAATTGGAAATGAGTGGATGCTGATAACAGCCCTGAAAGGTGGAAAGGTTAACACAATGACAGCGTCCTGGGGTGGACTTGGCGTCATGTGGAATATGGATGTCGCTTATGCAGTGATTCGGAAAAGCCGTTTTACAAAGGAATTCGTGGATGCGTCAGACAGTTTCTCCTTATCCTTTTTAGATCATCAGATATATGGAAAAGAACTGGGATATTTAGGAACCGTTTCTGGAAGAGACGAAAATAAAATAGAAAAAGCGAATATGAATGTAAATTATTATGAGGGTGTTCCTTTCATAGATGAAGCAGGAAAAGTTTTCATCTGTAAAAAGCTGTTTGCACAGACAATGAGGCCGGAAAGTTTTGTAATGAAGGAAATAGATAACCAGTTCTATCAGGATAAGGATTACCATGATCTTTATGTCGGGGGTATTACTCAGATATTAATAAGATAAGGAGAAAGAGTTTTGGTCATACCGCGTGGAATCCTCTAAAAAACAGTAGTTTTTAGAGGATTCCACTATTGTATTAGATTCGATTTTGTTCTTTCGATTCCTTCTTGATAAATCATTAAAAGACGAGCACTATTTTGATATCAAAAAACATATAGTCCTATAAGTCAAGCGTATGATATAATGAGCGCAAGAGAGCCAAGTGAGAGCATTTGGCGAATGGCGAATGACGATCATGAACACGCAACAAGTTCATGATATAATGAGCACAAGAGAGCCAAGTGACGAGCATTTGTTGAATACTATGGAGGATTTATATGCGGAGAATACATAATTATTATACAAAACTATTTTTCGTGATTCTAATAACGGTAATCATAGCAAGCGGATTAATATCAGGCATCATAATTATACGAAACGTGAATAGTATGCAATCCATTACGGAAAAGAGCCTGAATGCAAGTGCAGAACAAAAAGTGAAGATTTATGATGTGAATATAAAAAGCCTTCATGCATTATCAAAAAGTATTGGAGACGATGTCCAAATTCAAAAATATTTTGTTGATTTAAACAAAGGCAAGGAGGACAAAGAACTTTACCAGAGTCTGAAAACAGATTTGGAAAGAGAGATGAAGTCTTATTCCGGGTTATTGGAAAATGCTTTTTTTGTATATGATGGACTATGTTATATGGACGGTCTGGGAGGGGTATCGGTTGGATTTGATATTGAAGGGGAAGCAGCGGAGTGGTATACCAATGTAATAAGTACGAAGAAGCATTATCTTGGAAAACTGAAAGAATCACCGATTACAGGCCTTCCAGTAATGGTATCAGCGTATCCGATAATGGATGAGAATCAGGAAGTACTTGCAGTATTTGCGTTGCCAATCAATCTTAGTGGATTTTCAAATGCAATCATATATAATCCGGAGAACGCAAATGAAAAAACAGCGATTATTAATAATTCAGGTACAGTTGTGGCTGCGAATGATACCGGATTGATCTTTAAATACAATATAAGAAAAGAACTTCCGGAATTGAATCATTTTATTGAGGAAAAGAAGGAAGGAATTACGTATTACAGTAAAGAAGGAATTCGCTATCTGGCGGCCATAAAAAGATCAGATACAGGCGTTACCATTATTCAGTCACTTCCTGTCAGGGTGTATCAGAAGCCTATTATGATATCCATTATGATTTCGGTCATGGTGCTGTTTGCAATTCTTTTATGTGTGGCAGGCATTTCATTTCTGATAGCCAAGAATATAACGAAACCAATCCATATACTGGTAAATGAATTGAATGATTGTGCGGCAGGAAATTACGACAACGAGATTCCGGATTATCTACAAAAGAGAAAAGATGAATTTGGCATTCTGGGAAACGCACTTAAGCTTATGAAGAACCGAACCAGTCAACTAATTATGAACCTGAATCTTTCTAATGAGGAGGTCGAAGCTTCACTGGAAGAGGTAATTGCAACAGAGGAAGAGTTAAAGAAACAAAACGAGCTGCTGACTCAAAATGAAGAAGAACTTAGAAAAAGTAATGAATATAATAAAGCAATAATGGATGTAATTCCAGATGTTATTTTTATCATTGATAAAGAAGGTACTTTTACTCACTGTCAGGCAAGTAATGAAAATATGCTTTATTTGCCGTCAGAAAAATTTCTTGGTAAGAAGTTAGGAGATATCATGCCTGAGAGTATTGCCATGAAAGGATATCAAAAAATTCAATCTGCACTGGAGACAGGATCCCTTCAAAGCTTTGAATACGAACTTGAATTGGGAACGAGTAAGGAGATGTTTGAACTCCGTATTATCAAATGTTTTACAGATGGCGTATTGGCGATTGCCAGGAATATAACCCATCAACATCTATACCAGAAACAGATAGAATACTTAAGCTATCACGATCAGTTGACCGGGCTTCATAACCGGCGTTCTTTTGAATACAATCTGAAGCAGCTGGATCGGGAAGAAAATCTGCCTTTATGTATTATAATGGCAGATGTAAACGGTTTAAAACTTGTTAATGATTCCTTTGGACATAAGGCAGGGGACATTCTATTAACAAAATTCGCAAAGATTTTAAAAGAATCTTCTTCAACGCAGGAGATGATATTCCGTATAGGCGGAGATGAATTCGTGATCCTGATTCCCAATTGCAATCAGGAACAGGCAGATGAATTTGTAGATAAAATGAAAGAAACCTGTGATCTCGAGACGGTCAATGCGATTCGCTTATCTGTTTCATTTGGCTGGGATATTAAAAACCATGTGAACGAAGATATCAATACAGTATTGAAGAGTGCGGAAGATTTTATGTATAAGAAGAAGCTATTTGAAGGACCGAGTATGAGAGGAAGGACGATATCCCTTATCGTCAATACCCTCCATGAAAAGAATAGAAGAGAAGAACAGCACTCAAGACGGGTAGCTGAATTATGTGAAAAACTGGCAATGAATCTTAACATGACTGAAGATAAAATAAAAGAAATAAAAAATGCGGGATTGCTGCATGATATTGGAAAGATAGCCATATCTGAAAATTTACTGAATAAACCAGGAAAACTTACCACGGAAGAATTGGAGGAAGTCAGAAGGCATCCTGAAATCGGATATCGAATCCTGTGTTCTGCAAATGAGATGACAGATATCGCGGAGTATGTGCTTTCACATCATGAAAGATGGGATGGGGGAGGATATCCAAGAGGACTTTCGGGAGAAGAAATTCCTTTGCAGGCAAGGATGATAGCAATCGCAGACACATTTGACGCGATGACCAGTATTCGCAGCTACAGGGATCCTGTCAGTGAAGAAGATGCTGCCAGAGAACTAATGAAATATGCCGGTACACAGTTCGATCCAGAGCTGGTACACTGCTTTGTACATAAAGTATTGGGTTTCCAGCAATAAAAAACTATGCAAACTGACGAAGCCAAGTTCTAATGTTATAGGCACTTGGACTATGAGAAACACGCTTTGCGAGTTCCGATAGTTTCAGAGTAGCCAAATGAAAGCCAGTTTGTATTTGGCTCGTTGTTGCGTAAATTAAATTATACGAAGAAATGATACAGGAGATTGTGCAATGAAAAGATTAGTTGTTGGTATTCTGGCCAACGTGGATGCTGGTAAAACGACGCTGGCGGAAAGTATGTTATATTGCACCGGCAGTATCGGAAAATTAGGCAGAGTAGACCATAAAGATGCTTTTCTTGACACCTATGAGCTGGAACGTGAAAGGGGAATTACCATATTTTCGAAACAAGCGATATTCAAGTTTAAAGATATGGAAGTCACACTTTTAGATACACCGGGACACGTAGATTTTTCTGCTGAAATGGAACGCACTCTGCAAGTCCTGGATTATGCAATTCTAGTGATCAGTGGCAGCGATGGTGTACAGGGACACACTGAAACTTTATGGAGATTACTGGCACGATATCAGATACCTACTTACATTTTTGTAAATAAGATGGATCTGGTGGGAACTGACCGTAAGTTGCTCATGAATGAAATAAAAAAGTATTTTCATGATGGATGTATAGATTTTAGCGCAGATCAGGATCCAAAGGTATGGATGGAGAATCTGGCAGTGTGCGATGAGACATTATTGGAAATGTATATGGAGAGTGGATCTGTAAGGACTGAAGAGATAGCAGAACTCATAGCAGAGAGAAAAGTTTTCCCCTGTTTCTTTGGTTCTGCATTAAAACTGGATGGCATTTCGGATTTTCTTAGCGGTCTGGTGATGTTTTCAAAGTGTGTCTGCTATCCGGAACAATTTGGTGCAAAGATCTATAAGATAGCAAGAGATGATCGGAATGATCGATTGACTTATATGAAGATTACAGGTGGAAGCCTGAAAGTGAAGATGCTGCTTACGAATCATAAAGAAGCAATAGCAGAACAAAAACTACAATCGAAAGAAAAAAACGAAATCTGGGAAGAAAAAGTCGATCAGATACGTATCTATTCAGGAAGCAGATATGAGACTGCAGATGAAGCAGAAGCAGGTACCATTTGTGCTGTTACGGGGCTGAGTAAGACATTACCAGGTGAAGGTCTTGGAATAGAGGAACTTTCAGGAATACCGATTTTGGAGCCTGTACTTAATTTTAAGGTATTGTTACCACCGGAATGTGATGCACATACGATGCTTTCCCGATTACGACAAATGGAAGAGGAGGATCCGCAGCTGCATATTGTGTGGTCAGAACAGTTGAAAGAGATTCAGATTCAACTTATGGGAGAGATACAGATAGAAACCTTAAGGAGTCTTATCTTGGAACGTTTTGGCATGAAGGTCGAATTCGGTTCCGGCAATATTGTATATAAAGAAACAATTTTAGAACCGGTGGAAGGCGTAGGGCATTTTGAGCCATTACGGCATTATGCGGAAGTTCACCTGTTATTGGAACCTGACGAACCGGGAAGTGGGCTTACGTTTCATACCTCATGCAGCGAGGATGTATTGGATCGCAATTGGCAGCGGTTGGTGCTAAGTCATTTGGAAGAAAAAGAACATTTAGGAGTTCTGACCGGCTCACCAATTACAGATATGAGGATAACACTTGCTACAGGACGAGCTCATCAGAAACATACGGAAGGAGGAGACTTCAGGCAGGCAACTTACAGGGCCGTGAGGCAGGGATTAAAGCAAGGGAAAAGTGTTCTGCTCGAACCATATTATAAATATAAGCTGGAAATACCTACGGAATCAGTGGGAAGAGCTATGGCAGATATCGGACGCATGTACGGCAATTTCACATCACCGGAAGCGGTTGGGGAGATGTCAGTTCTGAAAGGGAGTGTACCGGTTTCAACTATGCGTGGGTATCAGATGGAAGTAACTTCTTATACCAGAGGCAGGGGAAGACTCACCTGTGCACTGAGCGGATATCAACCATGTCATAATGCGGATGAGGTGATACAGGCAATTGGTTATGACAGTGAAAAGGATCCGGATAATCCAACTGCTTCTGTATTTTGTGCGCATGGTGCCGGATTTGTAGTAGAATGGGATAACGTAAAAAAATACATGCATCTGGAAAGTGTACAAAAAATGGAAATCAAGGAAGCACCAAAAGAAAAACAGCCCAAAGTGAATGTAACAGCATCCTATGATGGCTCATGGAAAGAAGATAAAGAGCTTGAGGCTATATTTGTGCGTACTTTTGGACCGATCAGACAGAAACCTGCCAAAAGAAGATTCAGTTATGAAAACAGGACTAATTCAGTTGAATCAAAAGATCGAATGCAGACGATGCAGCAAACAGAAAAAAGAGAACCGGTCAAGGAATATTTACTGGTTGACGGTTATAATATTATTTTTGCATGGGATGAATTAAAGGAACTTGCAGAAGTGAATCTGGATGCGGCAAGGAATAAACTGATGGATATTCTTTGCAATTATCAGGGGTTCAAACAGTGTATCCTAATATTGGTATTTGATGCCTATAAAGTAAAAGGCGGAGCAGGTGAGACACTGAATTATCATAATATCCACGTGGTATATACAAAGGAGGCAGAAACGGCAGATTCGTATATAGAGAAGGCGACTCATGAAATCGCCAAAAAGCATCATGTCACAGTAGCAACGTCAGATGCTTTGGAACAGTTGATCATTATGGGAAATGGGGCTTTTCGTCTTTCGGCAAGTGGACTGAAGGAAGAAATTGACCGAACGAGTCATAAAATTCGAACAGATTATATGGGGAAGCAGACAGGCGGGCGTAATTATCTTGGACAGCAAATGAGTGATAAGATTCCTGAAATATTAGAATGAATTTAATTCAAATGAACTTCCTCATAAATTAAAAAGGGTCGGGTTGTATATTATGATTAGAATTGTTAAAATATAACAAATAAAAAAAAATATATGAGGGGATTCATATGAACATATTGGGAATTCTTTGGGATTATGACGGGACAATTGTAGATAGTGCAAATAAGAACATAGCAGTGACTATTGAAGTATTGAAAAATTTTGATAAAGAAATTGAAAATCATCTGCCCGATGCGTTATGCAGTTACGAAAATTATCAACGAGCAAATCATACCTATAAAAATTGGCGTGAACTCTATATGAAATGTTATGGATTAAAAGAAGATCAATTAGATGAGGCAGGAAGACTGTGGACACCTGAGCAATTAAAAAATCATACGATTCCGGACATGTTTGATGGGTTGGCAGAATTATTTCATTATCTAAAACCTGTTAGAATGGGTATTTGTTCTCAAAACGGTAATAGGAATATCAGGGAAACGTTAAAATATTATGGTGTACAAGACTGCTTTGAAGCTATTGTCGGATATGATGATGTGGCAGGGGGCGAACAGAAACCAAATCCCAAGGGATTTGTGAAATGTGTAAAATTATTGCAGAAGAATGATATGGATGGTGTATTTATTTATATTGGAGACCATTGTGAAGATATTGTGTTTGGAAAAAACGCGCAGGCAGAATTGGATAACAATAATGTAAAGGTCATTTGTATTACGATTGATCATCTCAAATTGAATGTAAATCAAAATTGGACAGTACAGCCAGATTATTATGCCAATACGACGAATGAGCTTGAAAATATTCTGATGAACTTAGCGAATATGTAGCCTTATATTATAGTCAGTAGGGAATGAAAGAATAATAGTGATGCTATATAAGGGAATAAGGTTGAATAAAAGATATTCAGCCCCATGATTTATGTGAGCAAAGGTCGCAGACGGGAGCTAAAAATGGAAAAAGAGAAGAGATTGTCTGACAGCATTGCAGATGCAATATTGTCAATGGTAACAATAGAAAAAAGATTTAAGCCAGGTGATAAACTGCCGAATGAGAATCAGTTATCGGAAGAATTAAAGATAAGCCGTACAACATTAAGAGAAGCTTTTCGCATCCTGGCGGCAGGTAATGTTGTAGAAATTCGAAGAGGTAAAGGGACTTTTATAAGGGAAGACTTTGAAGAGCAGTCTCTGGAAACATTGTCACCGCTCACAACTGCAAAAGCAGATGCAGGAGATCTGTATGAGATGCGATTGATTTTTGAACCGGAAGCAGCTTATTATGCAACAAAACGTGCGACAGATACAGAATTGAGCCGAATTATGGCTCTTGGCGAAAAAATAGAATTCCTGATACGTGAGGGAAAAGATAGAACAACGGATGAGCAGGCGTTTCATAAGGCAATTGCAAAAGCGACCCATAATGAATTCATGAATAGACTTATGCCAATTATTTTTGAAGCTATTGATAAGGGTGTTGTTCTCTCAGAGTCGAAGAAATCGTTAGTGGAAGAAACGATCTCAGACCACAGGATGCTGTTACAGTTTATGAAAAGCAGAAACGCAGAGGGTGCAAGGACTGCTATGAAAATACACATTTTACATGCAATAGAACAATTGGAAATTGAAAAATGATTTTGCGACACAAGAATTTCACTCCTAAAAGAGAGAAGTTCTTTTTTAATTCAAGACAAGCAAGTGGCTTTCACTTCGCGGTATCTAAGGCTGAACTGTAACTTGGATTCAGCACGCCGCCGCCGCATACAGCTGCTCACCAAACTATGTGGTACATCAATTTGTAAAGCTCTCTTGAATAAAGGGTATACAACTGTGTTGACAGCAGACAACATAATATATATAATACTTCTTATAAGAAATAATTAAATGAGCCGCGAAAGCGGCAGATGGGAGCAAATATGAGGAGTGATAGAATTACGCAGGGAGTGAATGCAGCACCACAGAGAGCATTATTGCATGCGCTAGGAATAACAGATCGGGAGTTTGGAAAACCATTCATTGGTATCGTTAGTTCTTTTAATGAAATTGTGCCGGGTCATATGAATCTTGATAAGATTGCCGAAGCGGTGAAGCAAGGTGTGCTGCAGGCAGGTGGTATCCCATTTATATTTCCCGCGATTGCCGTTTGCGATGGCATTGCTATGGGACATGAAGGGATGAAATATTCTCTTGTTACACGAGAATTAATAGCTGATTCCACCGAAGCTATGGCTACTGCGCATCCATTTGATGGATTGGTCATGATTCCGAACTGTGACAAAAATGTTCCGGGCTTACTTATGGCAGCAGCCAGATTAAATATCCCCTCAATTTTTATCAGTGGCGGACCAATGCTGGCAGGAAAAATGGGAAAAAGAAAGATCAGTTATTCAAACATATCAGAAGCAGTTAGTGAATTCCGCAGTGGAAAAATGGATGAAAAAACATTATGTGCCTATGAAAATGCGGCATGCCCTACCTGTGGTTCCTGTTCAGGCATGTTTACTGCGAACAGTATGAACTGCTTAACGGAAGTATTGGGAATGGCTCTTAGTGGAAATGGTACTCTTCCGGGAGTTTATTCAGAGAGAATCAGACTTGCAAAAGAAACCGGCATGCAGATCATGGAATTAGTGAGGAAAGATATTAAGCCACGAGATATCATGACAAAAGATGCTTTTTATAATGCACTTACTATTGATATGGCACTGGGATGCTCTACAAACAGTATGCTCCATCTTCCTGCAATCGCGCACGAATGTGAGTTCGAACTGAATCTGGATATGGCAAATGAGATCTCAGAGAAGACACCGAATCTATGTCATCTTGCGCCGGCTGGAGAACATTACATAGAAGAACTTCACGATGCTGGTGGGATTCCGGCTGTCATGAATGAGATTCATAAATTGAATCTGCTGAATACGGAGTGTTTGAGCTGTAATGGAAAGACACTGGGAGAAAATATAAAAGGAAAAGTTGTAACCGATCATGAAATCATACGTAGTGTAGCTGCTCCATACAGTGAAAAAGGAGGAATTGCAGTATTAAAAGGGAATCTGGCTCCGGACGGCTGCGTCGTGAAACGTTCTGCTGTCGCAGATATGATGATGAAACATACCGGATATGCCAGAGTATTTGACTGTGAAGAGGATGCATTAAATAAGATTTATGAGGGACAAATTCATGCAGGGGACGTAGTAGTCATTCGATATGAAGGACCAAAAGGAGGACCGGGGATGAGGGAGATGCTGAATCCTACTTCTGCAATTGTGGGAAGCGGACTTGGTGAGAGTGTGGCTTTGATTACAGATGGAAGATTCTCAGGCGCGACAAGGGGAGCAGCAATCGGTCATGTCTCACCCGAGGCAGCAGTTGGGGGCAATATTGCATTCATTCAGGAAGGTGACCAGATTGAGATTGATATTCCTGAAAATAGGATAAATATACTGATTTCAAATGAAGAACTTGAAAGTCGTAAGCGAAAGTGGAAACCAATGGAACCAAGAATAAAAAAAGGATATCTGGCCAGATATGCTAAAAATGTCTCTTCGGGCTGTACAGGAGCTGTTCTGCAGTAAGAACTTTAAAATATTCAGGAACTGCTACTTTGCGAAGGAACTGCTTATTAAAAAGCCCAGTACTGCACCGTATATTATGGAAGCATAAGGATTTGAAGTAATTGGGCAGGTACCACTTTGACAGCCTACCAGTTTATAGTAAAGATATCCTAATATTGCACCAATAACTGTGCCTATCATTATTTTGAAAATCATTGTTTTTACCTCCTCTGATTTTTTTAAATTATAGCAGTCTGCCGCATTGTAGTTCTGTGACAAGCTCACACAAGGAGAAGCATACATATAAAAGTGCACAGCAACGATATAAAGGACATATCAAAGGATTTTAAGGAACTAATTAAATATTCGATATAAGATATAAGAAAACAGGCAAACGATACTCAGAAAAATTCCGGATATAAATAGTACGGTCATAAGTATTGAGGAAATCTGCTCCACATTCTTAATGATGCCTGCCGCATTTGATCCAAGTAAAATACGAATAAAAGAGAAAATGAAGACAATACTTTCAAGAAGTAAAAAACCATTCATTGCATTCACAAAATCAGCTTTGCTGATTGTCATATGAAGTGCAATTGATACAATAAAATAAATTCCGATCCAGCAGGAGATATTCATCAAACTGGAATGAGAAAATATGGTCATTACAATGATGTGTCCATTATAAAGAAAGACATTTAACATTTTATTCATTTGTAAGTCATCAATACTTGGAAAAGAAACCATTGTACTAAGCAGAGAGGGATAAGTAAGATTCATTATAAACACGATAAGAAATGCTCCAAGCACCATGGGAGCAATCCCAATAAAAAAGCATCCGGTCATCTGATAAATACTGTTTTTATTATATTTATGTTTTACATATCCAAGAATCGTATCTTGCCTGCTCTTTAAAGGTCTGAATAAACGAACTTCTGTTACTTTGTGCTTAAATATTATGCACATCAGCAGATGACTTAGTTCATGAACAGGGACCCCGATAATTCCAAAAAACAAGGTACCAAAATGCCCGATACTTTGTCGAAGGTATCTGTTATTCTGTTTTTTTATGAAAGAAAAAATAATACCGAATATAAGCAAGGGAAACAATAGTAATAGATTTATCAGAAAAAAATTCTTTAATAATAGAATCAGAAAAATTTTCATTGGAACCTCCAAACATTTTATGAAAATAATTATAACCCATAAAAAACGGAAGGTAAACTACAGGTAGAGCAAATTAAACAATGAGTCGATAGACTATATTGGTAAGGAAGTGCTACTATATAATTACCAAAAAAGCGGAGGAATTAGATAATGAAAAAACAGACACTTGGAATGATGATTACATCATGTAGAAAAGAAAACGGAATGACGCAGGCAGAATTGGCAGGGAAAATGGGAGTTACCGATAAGGCAGTATCAAAATGGGAAAGAGATTTATCTTGCCCTGATATCAATTCATTGCCAAAACTTGCGGAGATATTTGAAATATCCGTTGATGAACTTATGCAAATTAAGAAAGAGGACTTAATTGTTGATGAAAAAGAGATTGGCAGCATTATAGCACTTGTATGCAAAGCAATTAGTATAGGAATGGGAGTTGCTGTTATTGTTCTTTCCATTTTAAAAAAAATAGATATGTATTCGGGATTTATAATGCTGGGAATAGGCTTAACTTGTATTGGAATAACACTTCTTGATAATCAGGGAAAAAGCAGTGTATAGAGAGCGAAAAATATGCTCCTCCTTATGATATTAGGGGGAGCATGACAGACTGTACTATTTACTAATTTTCCAGTTCGACCGGTGCTTCTGCAAATGAATAGAGAATTGCTTTCATATCCTTTAAATAAAAGACTTCAAAAATACCGTCATCAATGCTATACATCTCCTTTACTGCCGGATTTGCATCTAGTAATGCTTTTTTTGCATCAATATTAGGATCTACGACCGCCTTGCCGGTAATTCTGATCCACTGCATGTTGCTCATTCCGGAAATAGCAACATTAGGATTTTTGATTAATTGCTTAAACATTTCCTTTTGGTTATTCGTTCCAAAATATACCTTGCCGTCATACGCAACAGTTGCACCGATCGGTCTGATCCTTGCTTCATTTTCTTCTACTGTCGCAAGATAGTATGTCTTTGCTTCATTTAAAAAATCAACTACTTTACTCATGTTTTTCCTCCATTTAATTAATAGAATTTAGTAAAAATCTTTACTTTTGAACTGGCTATGATATTATTATATATAATAGTTAATATTATACAAGTACTAAAAAATAACTAACTAAGTAAGGAGAATATAACTAATGGATAACAACATCAATAATTGCCCTGTAATATATGCACTCAGCGTACTTAATGGTAAATGGAAGCTGCCTATTATATGGTTGCTCAACCTGCATGGATCGATACGTTTTAATGAATTACAACGCAAATTAAAAGGAATATCGAATCTGATGTTAAGTAAGAGTCTGCAGGAACTTGAAGACGCGAAAATAGTAAACAGACATCAATATAATGAAATTCCTCCCCGCGTGGAATATTCACTTACTGAATTAGGAAATTCTATTTGTCCGGCTCTCGAATTACTGGGAGAATGGGGCGAAATTGCCAGAAAAGAACATAGTAAGGCAAATACTTATTAAATAAAAAAATGTTTACGAAATACAAAGGAAACGCATTAAGCTGTGAAGAATTTACAGATTTTATTAGTAAAAATGAAATATGTGATTTCTACATAGCAGGAGCAGATGCTGTTGCTTGTGTTAAATCAACCTGTTACAACTTACGCAAAGCAAATTATGGCGTTAATGTTCTATCAGATTGCGTTACCAGTTATGATAAAGGGAAAATTGACGAAATGCTGCGTTATTATGAAAGTAAAGGTAGTAAAATTATTTGTTTAAATGACCTATTAATTTAATCTCTTTCCATATGAATGAACCTACTCGTGTATAATTTTGTATAGAGAGGGAGATGATATTCAAGGAAAAATCAATTTCAAATAATTAGAGAATGTATTTGCAATTGTAAGTGCATTCTCTTTTTTGTAGAAAGGAGGTGGTCTTGTGGACAATCAAAAAAATATACCCAATAGGTTAATCAAAGAAACGTCACCTTATCTGCTGCAACATGCGCACAATCCTGTTCAGTGGTATCCATGGAGTGAGGAAGCCTTTGAGAAAGCAAAGCTTGAAGATAAGCCTGTTTTCTTATCTATTGGGTATAGCTGACCTGTCTACAATGACGTACTTGTCACTGGTGCCATGTTATGGCGCACGAAAGCTTTGAAGATACTTCAATTGCCGATATCCTGAATGAAAATTTTATTTCCATTAAAGTTGATAAAGAAGAAAGACCTGATATTGACAGCATATATATGAGTATTTGTGTGAAACTTACAGGCAGTGGGGGATGGCCTACAACGATATTTATGACACCGGATCAAAAACCTTTTTTCGCCGGCACATATTTCCCAAAGAAATCACGTGGTGGTATGATCGGTTTTATTGATCTGATTATCTATATCAGTAAGAAGTGGAGGGAACGCAAAGAGGAACTGATACGCACCAGCAATGAGATTCTGGAGTCCATAAACGATGCCGAAGAGATAGAGCCCAGTGATTCAGAAGAGTTGATTGAAAATGCAGTCCGCATATTTAAAAATATGTTCGATAAAACTAACGGTGGGTTTGGAAGTGCTCCTAAATTTCCAACACCTCATAATCTTATGTTTCTTATGAATTACTATAGGTTGAAAGATGATAAATATATACTGGAAATGGTAGAGAAAACACTGATACAAATGTATAAGGGAGGTATTTTCGATCATATTGGATTCGGCTTTTCAAGGTATTCCACAGATGCTTATTTTCTAGTGCCGCATTTTGAAAAAATGCTTTATGATAATGCACTATTAATGATCAGTTACACAATGGCATACGATATTACAAAAAAAGAATTATACAGTAACGTTGCAGAAAAGATTGCAATCTACATTTTACGTGAACTTACAAATCCCGATGGCGGCTTTTACTGTGCACAGGATGCAGATAGTGACGGCGTTGAAGGTAAGTATTATGTATTTGAGCAGGAGGAGATCATTAATTTACTAGGCTCAGATATCGGGAAAAAGTTTAATGACTACTATGATATAACAAAAAAAGGAAACTTTGAGGATAAAAATATACCAAACTTACTGTCCCAGAAAGAATTGCATGAAGATTTTGAAAAATATCTGCAACAAATTTATGATTATCGCAAAACAAGGACACGATTACATTTAGACGACAAAATATTGACATCCTGGAATTCCTTAATGATCTCTGCGTTTGCAATCATGTATCGTATTCTGGAAAAGGATATTTATTTAAAAGCAGCAGAAAGATCATGTAGATTTATTGAGGAAAAACTTTCAGATGGCATAAAACTTTATGTAAGTTACAGAGAGGAATTGGCATCTGGGAAAGGATTTCTGGATGATTATGCTTTTTATATTTACGCACTGATTCATATGTATGAAGCAGCAGTTATAGATTGCTATCTGGAGAGAGCAATTAATCTAATGAAAAAAGCAATTGAGAACTTTTTTGATCGTGATAATGGTGGTTTTTACCTTTATGGTCACGATAATGAACAATTGATTCTAAAACCAAAAGAAACATATGATGGTGCAATACCCAGCGGCAACTCTGTTATGACGTATAATCTGATAAAACTTTCTGCGATTGCAGGGGATTCTAAACTGGAAGAAATTTTACAAAAACAGATAGCATTTATGTCATCATCAGCCGGTATGTATCTTACAGGTAATAGTTTTTATTTATTATCGCTTTTTATGAGGGTAGAACCGTTAAGACATGTTGTATGTGTTTTAAAAGATGAAAAGGACAGAAAAAATCTAAAGTTTCCGCTGAATACAAACTTTAAAATACTTTGTTCTGAGACGGATGAATACAAACTTATCAATGACAGAACAACGTTTTATGTTTGTGAGAATTATAATTGTAAGCCACCAACAAACAATTTGGAGGAAGTTATAAAATGAATTCAGCATGGACAGATTGTGTAAAGCTGCCTGCTTTTAGTAAATTAAAAGGTGAAATAAATACGGAGGTATTAGTGATCGGTGGTGGTATGTGCGGTATCTTATGCGCATATTTTTTGAAACAGGCAGGTATTGATTCTGTGCTTGTTGAGGGAGAAAATATCGGAAGTGGCATTACAAAAAATACGACTGCTAAAATCACTTCTCAACATGGACTGATCTATAATAAGTTAATAAAAAATTCAGGAACAGAAATGGCAGGCATGTATTTACATGCAAATGAATTGGCAGTAAAAAAATTTCAAGAGATCTGCACAACTATCGATTGTGATTTTGAGAAAACAACTGCAGTTACTTACACATTGACTGATAGGTTAAAAATCGAAGATGAAGTCCGCGCTGTTAATTCACTCGGACTGAATTGTGAATTTACTGAAAAGACTGGTCTGCCGTTTCCAATCCAAGGGGCCATAAAATTTGAAGGACAGGCACAGTTTAATCCGCTTAAATTCATCAATGAGATAGTAACAGACTTAAAAATATATGAAAATACATTTATTAGGAGTATTGATGAACACACTGCAACAACTGATGACGCAAAAATAACGGCAAAGAAAATCATTATTGCAACACATTTTCCGTTTATAAATAAACATGGAAGCTATTTCCTGAAATTGTATCAACATCGTTCCTATGTTATTGCAGTTAGAAATGCAGGCAGTATTAACGGGATGTATGTTGATGAGGCACAAAAGGGTATGTCTTTCAGAAATTATAAAGATTTACTTTTCATTGGCGGCGGTGACCACAGGACAGGTAAAAATGGTGGAAAGTGGGAGGAACTAAGAGGATTTGCGCAAAAATATTATCCCAGCTCGAATGAAGTGTATGCATGGGCAACACAAGATTGCATGTCACTTGACGGCGTGCCTTATATTGGGTGTTATTCCAGGAATACACCTGATTTATTTGTAGCGGCTGGTTTTAATAAATGGGGTATGACATCATCAATGATATCTGCCATGATTTTAACGGATATGCTGACTGAAAAAGACAACGAATTTAAAAAAGTATTTTCTCCACAAAGAAGCATGTTAAAACCTCAGTTGTTTCTAAATGCTCTGGAAGCCACGGCTAATTTATTGACACCGACAATGAAACGTTGTCCGCACATGGGGTGTGCATTAAAATGGAATAGTGCCGAACGCACTTGGGACTGTCCTTGTCATGGGTCAAGGTTTGAAGAAGGCGGTAACCTGATTGACAATCCTGCAACAGGGTCATTAAAAAGTAAAAATAAAATGTTGTAAAAGCAACAGAAAAATCATACGGAATTATATATTATAAGAATAAAGAGAAAAATTAGTATCAATGTCATACTATTAAAAATTAATAGTAAAATAATAGTAAACAAAAAAACAAACTCTTTAATTATTAGATAAAACAGGGTATAATGGACAAAAAAACAATAATAATTTTTGGAAAAGATTAACATTACCGGGATTTTTATCACAAATTGTGGTTAAAATATTTGATAGACACATTCGGAATTGTCGGAATGGGATTGAAGAGCATGAAATTAAGTTATTTATAGAACAATAATTATAAAATTAAAGGAGGAAATATTGATGAGAGCTGAAATTGACAGAGATGGATGTATTTTATGTGGATTGTGTCCCGCAACATGTCCGGAAGTATTCCGTATGGGAGATGATGGACCGGCAGAGGTATATGTTGACAACGTACCTGCAGAAGCGGAAGATTCAGCTATTGAAGCACAAGAGGGCTGCCCTGTTTCTGTAATAAAAGTGGAATCATAGCAAGCCAGAAAAACATAATGAAGAGAAATATCGCCTCATTTCATATTCGGGATGAGGCGATATTTTAAACATTTAAACGCATTGAACTATTTTTGAGTAAAAAAATCAGTATTGATCCGGTAAAAGAAACGCTGATGAAAAAAGGATACACAGTTCTGGAATAGGAGGATTTTTATGAGTGAATACATCAATAATAGAGAATTAAGAAAAAAGACAATAAAAGAAATTATTAGGCAGCTTCATGAAGGAAAGAATGTCGAAGAAGTAAAGCAACAGTTCCAGGAGGTCTTTCAAGGGGTATCCGCCTCTGAAATTTCAGAGGCAGAAGGTGCATTAATTGCAGAGGGACTTCCGGTAGAAGAGATTCAAAGACTTTGTGATGTACATGCTTCCGTATTCAAAGGAACGATTGAGGAAATACATCAGCCAACGGATCCAACACTGATACCCGGTCATCCTCTTAATATTTTAAAAAGGGAAAATAGAGAAATCGAAAAAGTAATAAATGATAAAATTCGTAAAATGATTGATGATGCGGAGGATAATGCGGACGTGATAAAAAAGCTTTTGCCTGAAATCAATCAGTTGCTAAAAATAGATATTCATTATAAGAGAAAAGAAAATCTGTTATTTCCGTATATGGAGAAGTATGGTATTACAGCACCACCAAAAGTAATGTGGGGTGTTGATGATGAAATCCGTAGGCAGATAAAGGAAGTAAAAGTTTATTTTGAGCAGTCATCTATCCATGAAGAGGAAGCTTTGACAAAACTGGTACAAGTAATAGATAAAGTCGAAGAAATGATTTTCAAAGAAGAAAATATAATGATTCCGATGCTGCTTGAAAATCTGACTGAGGAAGAGTGGAAGAGCATTGCCGATGAAAGTAATGAGATTGGATTCTTAATAGATCATGTTCCGGAGTGGAATCCTGTTAAAACAGATCAAAATGTAAAGCCTGATTCTGATCATTCTGGGGAGGTATCAGGAATAGTAAGTCTTCCATCTGGAAGATTCAAGGTAGAAGAGCTGACATATGTGTTAAATACCCTTCCTTTTGACATTACTTTTGTGGATAAGGATGATATCGTTAAGTATTTTTCGGAAGGTAAGGAAAGAGCATTTCCAAGAACCAAAGCAATCATTGGACGTAATGTATCAAACTGTCATCCACCGGCAAGTGTACACATAGTTGAGAAGATCGTGGAAGATTTTAAAGATGGAAAGAAGGATCATGAAGATTTTTGGATTAGCGCAGGAAACAAATATATATTGATACGGTACTACGCTGTACGGAATGAAGAGGGGGAATATCTCGGGGTCCTCGAAGTTACACAGGATATAAAGCCTATTCAGGAAATATCAGGAGAAAAGAGGCTGTTATCTGTGTAACAAAGAGACTCGCTGCCAGTCTCTTTGTTGCCACAATCGCATATCATAAAAATACAGGAGGTAACGTATATGTTTGAGTTGATTAGAGATGATAACCATAGATATAAGAACTTGGTGAATGGGGAATGGGTGATAGGAAAACAAACTGGTATTGAGATATATTCACCTTTGGATAACTCGTTGATCGGAAGTGTTCCTGCCATGACGAAAGAAGATGTTGATATTGTGATCCGTTCCGCCAGGAAAGCATGGGAATTGTGGAGACATACTGCGATTGAAGAGCGTGCAGAGATATTATACAGGGCCGCAGATATTTTAATGGATCAGATGGATGAGATCACGATGCTTTTGGTGAGAGAAATAGCAAAAGATAAAAAAAGCGCAAGGTCTGAAGTCGAAAGAACAGCTGATTTTATCAGATTTACGGCAGATACAGCTAAAAATCTGTCAGGAGAAAGTATACCCGGAGACAGTTTTCCGGGATTTAAAAGTAATAAAGTATCTATCGTGAAGCGTGAGTCTCTTGGAGTAGTGATCGCGATATCTCCATTTAATTATCCGATCAATCTAGCTGCGTCAAAAATAGCACCGGGATTAATGGCGGGAAACGCTATCGTATTAAAACCGGCTACGCAGGGAAGCCTGTGTGGTCTTTCTCTGGCAAGGGTGTTCGAAGCGGCAGGATTACCGGCGGGAGTATTGAATACAGTTACTGGCAGGGGCAGTGAGATAGGTGATTATATTACTACGCATAAAGGTATTAATTTTATAAACTTCACGGGAAGTACAGAAGTAGGTGCCCGAATATCAAAAATTACGAGTATGGTTCCGCTTTTAATGGAATTGGGCGGAAAAGATGCAGCTATTGTGCTGGAAGATGCCGATTTGGAATTGGCAGCATCCAATATTGTTGCGGGGGGGTACTCTTATTCAGGACAAAGATGCACAGCGGTAAAGAGAATTCTGGTCGTTGATGAGGTGGCTGATGAGCTTGTCTCAAAAATTAAACTAAAAATAGAAAAACTAAAAGTAGGAAATCCGTTGAAGGATGAAGTAGACATTGTTCCATTGATCAATAGCAAGGCAGCCGATTTTGTTATGGAACTTATTGAAGATGCAAAAGAAAAGGGAGCCAGTCTTATAACAGGGGGAATCCGGGAAGGAAATTTAATACATCCTACATTATTTGACCATGTTAATACAGATATGAGGCTTGCATGGGAAGAACCATTCGGGCCAGTAATGCCTGTCATAAGGGTTAAAAATAAAGAAGAGGCAATTGAAATAGCGAATCAGTCAGAATATGGATTACAGGGCGCTGTATTTACACAAAATATTAATGCTGCATTTCATGTGGCAGATCAATTAGAAGTGGGGACCGTTCAGATAAATAATAAAACAGAAAGAGGACCGGATCATTTCCCATTTCTCGGTGTAAAATCTTCTGGACTAGGAACACAGGGAATTCGGTATTCGATTGAGTCAATGTCCAGACCAAAGGCTACCGTTATTAATTTAGTCTGATAAAAAAATCCGAAAAGAAAATGGAGGTATCATTTTCTTTTCGGATTTTTTGGAAACCAGCCTTGTATGATAATGGAAAGGGGAATATTGTAAAGTTGAATCATTGTAAAATGCGTAAAAAGTACTAAAAATGAGTAAAAATTGACCTTGTTATTGCACATGTCAGATACAAAAAAATAATTAAAAATTATGAACGCTTATCTGATAAAAAAAGCAAGAGAAAAAACTTACAAATAAACAAAGACTAAAAGATATAAATTTAAAATAATTTACGAAAATATAACAGAAATAGACAATAATTTATCAAAAAATTAATTGGTTGACTTTTATATATTTTTGGGATTAGAATCTATAAAACAAATTAAATTGTACTTAAAACAGCGATTGTATTCAGGAAGGAAGTGAATATATGGATGCTCTTGTTGAGGAGTTGATGAAGCAGTTGAACTGTGAAACTGTTTTTACAATTCCCATTCTTGGAGGGATTCCAATTTCTGAATCCATAGTAGTAACATGGATCATCATGGCAGTTGTAATTTTATGCTGTATCATTTTCGTACGTAATTTAAGAGTGGAGAACCCCGGACCAAGGCAGCTTGTACTGGAAAGCACGGTAAGCGGAATTTATAATTTCTTTCAGGACGTCATGGGAGGCTATGGAAAGGAATATATTCCTTATCTGATGGCAGTGGCAATTTATATTGGGATCGCGAATCTGATTGGTATACTTGGATTTAAACCACCGACAAAAGATCTGAATGTTACAGCAGCATTAGCAGTTATGAGTATTTTACTGATTGAGATTGCAGGAGTAAGGCAGCGGGGGGTAAAGGGTTGGCTCAAAAGTTTTGCGGAACCGATGATAGTGGTATTGCCAATTAATATATTGGAAGTTTTTATTAAACCACTTTCCCTTTGTATGCGGCTATTTGGAAATGTGCTTGGGTCCTTTGTAATCATGGAGTTAATCAAGGCTGTCATACCTGCTTTTGTACCAGCAGTGTTTAGTTGTTATTTTGATATTTTTGATGGTCTGATACAGGCATATGTTTTTGTATTTTTAACGGCACTATTTATAAAAGAGGCAACAGAAGAGTAAAATTAAAGGAGAGAAAATTATGACATCAACATTATTAGTAGCAATCGGAGCAGGAATTGCAGTTCTAACAGGTATCGGAGCAGGACTTGGAATTGGTAAAGCAACATCATCTGCAGTAGATGCGATTGCGAGACAACCGGAAGCAGAAGGAAAAATCAGTAAGGCACTGTTATTAGGATGCGCATTGGCAGAGGCAACTGCTATTTATGGATTTGTCATTGCATTACTAATCATCCTTTTCTTAAAATAACCCAA
Organism: Bacillota bacterium; assembly: GCA_023398375.1. Lineage (GTDB taxonomy): Bacteria > Bacillota > Clostridia > Lachnospirales > Lachnospiraceae > SZUA-378. The sequence continues at coordinate 170,961 of JAEWSH010000042.1, forward strand.
AGAAAGTGATAAGGAAGGTCAGGTGAGAAAATGCTGAGTATAAATCCATGGAGTATTTTCTGGACTGTGATAAATCTCATCGTACTGTTCCTGGCATTGAAGAAATTTCTTTTAAAACCGGTCATGAATGTGATTCATGCAAGAGAAGAAATGATTCAACAACAGTTTGACAGTGCCAGGAGGAATCAGGATGAGGCAGAGCAGATAAAGGCAGAATATCAGGAGAAACTGAATACAGCCCACACACAAGCAGAAGATATTGTTTTAGCTGCAAGAGAAAGAGCAGAAGAGGAACATAATCAGCTGATTCGGCAGGCGCAGGAAGAATCTAAGCGAATGATTAAGAAGGCAAAAGCTGATATCCAAAATGAACAGGAAAAGGCACAGCACGAAGCGCAGGCAAAGATTGCAGAGCTGGCAATCGTTGTTGCCAGAAAGATTATGAGAACAGGTGATGTCCATGACGCAGGAAGCAGTCAATAATGCAATAGTTTTGTTTGAATTGTCCGTAAAACGTGAGGTTGTGGATGCAGCTCAGAAGCTTTATGTCAGCCAGCCTGTATTAAAAGAGATACTGGAAAGTCCTGTGGTTCCATTAAATAACAAGCATAACATCATTGATGCCATTTTTACATCAGATGGTTATCCGAAAGAACTATGCAACTTTCTCAAAATTATGAGCAATTACGGGCAGATAGATGAATTAGAAGAAATTTTTAAGGCTTATTTTAAGTACTGGGATGAGAAAAATAATGTCTTACGTGCCGAACTTTTTTTCCCCAAAGAACCGGAAGAAACAGAAATAGATCAGGTAAAAGAATTTCTGGCGGCAAAGTACCCGGACAAACAGATAATATTAGAGGTAAAAACGGATCCGAAAATAATCGGAGGTCTGCTGATTCGGGTGAATCAGGAAGAATACGACTGGAGTTATGAAGGTCGATTAAATCAGCTTGAAAGAAAATTAACAGGGAGGTGAATCCTGTGGGTGCTATTAGTGCGACAGATATTATTTCGATTATACGAAATGAAATAGAAAATTATGACTGGGATCAGGAATGCCGTGAAACAGGAACTGTTATCTGGGTCGGAGACGGGATTGCGACCATTTATGGGATCGATCATGCAATGTATGGCGAGATTGTGGTTTTTGATAACGGTGTAAAGGGAATGGTCCAGGATATCCGAAGAAATGAAATCGGTTGTATTTTATTTGGAAAGGATACCGGAATCAAGGAAGGGACAAAAGTCTGCAGGACAAAGAAAAAGGCCGGAATTCCGGTTGGAGATGCTTATGTTGGGAGGATTATCAATGCGTTAGGGGAACCCATTGATGGAAAAGGAGAGATTAAGTCCGATGATTATCGTCCAATTGAAGAAGAAGCTCCTGGGATTATTGATCGAAAATCCGTAAATACTCCTATGGAGACGGGAATTCTGGCAATTGATTCCATGTTTCCGATCGGAAGAGGGCAGCGTGAATTGATTATAGGAGACCGTCAGACAGGGAAAACCTCTATTGCAACGGATACCATCATTAACCAGAAGGGAAATGGTGTTATCTGTGTCTATGTAGCGATTGGACAGAAGGCTTCTACGGTTGCCAAAATTGTATCGACATTGGAAAAGCATGGTGCAATGGAGTATTCAATCGTACTTTCTTCTACTGCAAGTGACCCGGCATCACTGCAGTACATTGCGCCGTATGCAGGAACAGCTTTAGCGGAATATTTCATGTATAAAGGGCAGGATGTGCTGATCGTATATGATGACTTATCAAAGCATGCAGTAGCATACAGAGCAATATCCTTATTGCTGGAGCGTTCACCGGGACGTGAGGCTTATCCGGGAGATGTATTCTATCTGCATTCCAGATTGTTGGAGCGCAGCAGCCGCCTGAACGATAAAATGGGTGGTGGCTCTATTACGGCGCTGCCGATTATTGAAACGCAGGCAGGTGATTTATCTGCCTATATTCCAACAAATGTTATTTCTATTACAGACGGGCAGATTTTTTTGGAGAGCAACCTGTTTTTTGCTGGTATGCGTCCGGCAGTAAACGTTGGATTATCGGTATCCCGTGTTGGTGGTGCAGCGCAGACAAAAGCAATGAAAAAAGCTTCTGGTAGTATACGTATCGACCTTGCACAATTCCGCGAAATGGAAGTATTCACACAATTCGCATCTGATCTGGATGATAATACGAAAGCACAATTACAGCATGGTAAGGTTTTGATGGAGCTGTTAAAGCAGCCATTAGGTCAGCCGCTTTCCCAGCATGAGCAGGTAATTACACTTTGTCTTGTAAGCAATGGAATCTTTGATTCCCTGGAAATAAAAAAGGTAAAAGCATTCCAGAAAGACATTTTATATGATATGGATCTGAACCACAAAGATATCTGTAAGGAAATTACCGAGAATAAAGTATTGACGGATGAGCTTACGAAAAAGATAGTAGAAGTGGCAGAAGAATTTAAGAAAAACAGAAGTTTGGGAACCGTTGAACAAAAATAAGCAGGTGTTAATATGGCAAATATAAAAGAAATTCAGGATCGTATAAAAAGTATACAGGATACGATGAAAATCACCAATGCCATGTATATGATTTCTTCCTCCAAATTAAAAAAATCAAGAAAAGCGCTAGAAGATACCGAGCCATATTTTTATACGTTACAACAGACAATGAGCAGGATCCTGCGTCATCTGCCGGATATGGAAAATATTTTTTTTCAGACAAATGAAGACAAGAGAACAGAAGACTTAAAAATAGGTTATATCGTAGTAACCGCAGATAAAGGTCTGGCAGGAGCATATAATCATAACGTCGTTAAAGTTGCAGAGGAACAGTTGAAGAATTGCAGGAATCCGAAACTGTTCGTATTGGGAGAACTGGGACGCCATTATTTTGAACATCATGGGGTAGAGATTGCCAAACAGTTTCATTATACCGTGCAGAATCCAACTTTGAACAGGGCAAGAAATATAGTGGAAACGATACTGGAGCTTTATCTGAATCATGAATTGGATGAGGTGAATATCATTTTTACCAGAATGGTAAATGCAATTCAGTCGGAGACACAGATCTCACAGCTGCTTCCATTAAAAAAAGCAGATTTTAATGGGAAAATTCCGGCTGATATTCCGATGGAGGCATTGGCATTGTTTCCTACTCCAGATGCAGTGATGGATAGAATTGTTCCGAATTATGTAGTTGGTTATGTTTATGGTGCATTGGTAGAATCCTTTGCCAGTGAGCAGAATTCGAGAATGATGGCGATGGAAGCTGCAACAAAAAGTGCAAAAGAAATGCTGCATAGTCTGAGTATTTTATATAACCGTGCAAGGCAGGCGGCTATTACCCAGGAAATTACAGAAGTAATCAGTGGTGCGAAGGCACAGAAACGAAAAAAGAAAAAATAGAAGGGAGGTTTTCCGGAAATGAAAACAGGAAAAATCGTTCAGGTACTAGGACCTGTCGTTGACGTAGCATTTGAAGATAATGACCTTCCATGCATTAAAGATGCCCTGGAAGTACAAAATGGCGATAAGAGATGTGTGATGGAGGCTACACAGCATATTGGAAATAATACTGTTCGCTGTATTATGTTAGCCTCCAGTGAGGGACTTCACAGAGATATGGAAGTAACAGCAACAGGCAGTGGTATCAAGGTTCCTGTCGGTGAAAGAACATTGGGAAGATTGTTTAATGTATTAGGAGAAACAATTGATGATGGAGAAAAAGTAGAAGAGATAGAAAAATGGGTCATCCATAGAGATCCGCCAAGTTTTGAGAATCAAAGCCCGGCAGTGGAAATCTTGGAGACTGGAATTAAGGTGATTGATTTACTTGCTCCCTATGCAAAAGGGGGTAAGATCGGTCTGTTTGGTGGAGCTGGTGTAGGAAAAACTGTACTGATTCAGGAGCTGATTCGTAATATTGCAACGGAACATGGTGGATATTCCATTTTTACTGGTGTTGGAGAACGTTCCCGTGAGGGCAACGATCTTTGGACAGAGATGAAGGAATCCGGTGTACTGGAAAAAACGGCTCTTGTATTTGGACAGATGAATGAACCACCGGGAGCACGTATGCGTGTAGCGGAAACAGGGCTTACCATGGCGGAATATTTTCGGGATGAAAATCATCAGAATGTGTTGCTGTTCATTGATAACATTTTCCGTTTTACACAGGCAGGATCTGAAGTTTCAGCATTACTTGGACGTATGCCTTCAGCAGTTGGCTACCAGCCAACACTGGCAACAGAAATGGGTGAATTACAGGAGCGTATCGCATCAACGAATCATGGTTCTATTACTTCTGTACAGGCAGTTTACGTGCCGGCAGACGATTTGACTGATCCAGCTCCGGCGACGACATTTGCACATTTGGATGCAACTACGGTTTTATCCAGAAAGATTGTGGAACAAGGAATCTATCCGGCAGTTGACCCGTTGGAATCTACATCCCGTATTCTCGAAGCAGAGATTGTAGGCGAGGAACACTATGAAGTCGCAAGAAAAGTTCAGGAATTATTGCAAAAATATAAGGAACTACAAGATATTATTGCGATTTTAGGTATGGAAGAACTTTCTGATGAGGATAAAACAACTGTATACCATGCAAGAAAAATTCAGAAATTTTTATCGCAGCCATTTCATGTGGCTGAAAATTTTACCGGAATCAAAGGTGTCTATGTACCGTTGAGTGAGACCATCAGAGGATTTAAAGCGATCATTGACGGTGAGATGGATGCATATCCGGAAAATGCATTTTTTAATGTAGGAACAATAGAAGATGTGATCCATAAGATGGAACAAATAGAACGAAGAACAGCATCCTAAGAAAGGATGATTATTGGTATGAATTCATTTTATTTAAAAGTAATATCTGCAAATAGAGAGTTTTTTCAGGGAAAATGCCGTTCTCTCATTGTTCCGGCATTTGACGGACAAAAAGAAATTCTGGCACATCATGAAGATATGGTGATAGCAATAGATGAAGGTGAAATGCGCTTTCAGGAAGAAGATAGCAGAGATTGGCAGTATGCTGTTGTTGGAATGGGATTCGTCCAGATCATGAATAACCGTGTTATCCTGTTGGTGGAAACTGCAGAAAGACCGGAAGAAATTGATATTGCAAGAGCGCAGCAGGCAAAAGAAAGGGCAGAAGAACAACTTCGTCAGAAGCAGAGTATAAACGAATATTATCATTCCAGTGCCTCACTTGCACGTGCTATGTCAAGATTAAAGACTGCAGGTAAAAATAGTATTAATTTATGATAGTTATCTTTTCAAAATGATAGGAATAAATAGTATCTTCCACAAAAGTATTGTATAATTTTCTTAGTTTATGATAGGAGGATACTATGGATTTTCTTATAGATGGAAAAGAGAGGATTGGATTTTTAATTTGTATCATTACAGGATTAATTGTCTTATTGTTTGGACTACTTTTTTCAAAAGTTGATTTACCCATAATTGTTAGTGAGAAACTGGTAGAATATAATGAAAACTGGATCGTATCGGTAGGAAGTTTTTCCAGCGATACTATAAGACTACCTGCTTTTGTGGACATAGCGGAGCAGGGAGATACTTTGGTTTTAAGAAAGCAACTTCCCAAAAAGATCGAAAATGATACCTATCTGTTTTTCCGCGCAAGCCATCAAAAAGTAAAAGCAGTTATTGATGGAAAAGAGATTTACAGGTTTGGATGGGACGAAAAGCTTTTCTTTGGAAAAAGCCCGGCGTGTGCATGGATTTTAGTACCGATTCTAAAGGAGCAGGCAGGAGAAGAGCTGCAAATAGAACTTACTGGTGTTTATACGCCTTATGCAGGAAGAGTCAATGGTTTTTTCATGGGGGATAAAAGTTCTATTCTATCATATATTGTAACCAATCGAATTGGCAGCATTTTCATCTGTGCAACTTTATTGATTTTGGGGTTCGGCATGTTAGTTGTCGCAATTATACTGAGAAGAGGGAAAGTAACAAAATCGTTATTCCGACTTGCGGTATTATCAATGCTTGTGGGTGTCTGGAGCACTTGCACGGTCAATGTCCTGCAGGTATTGTTTGAAGATGTATATACACTTCTGAATCTGGAGTTTTTAACTTTTTCGTTATTGCTACCTACGATGCTTTGGTTTCTGGATTCTTTTGATCATTATAAAAATAGAAAAGCGATGCAGTTATTTTTTTGGAGTTCCCTTATCGTGGCAGTCAGTATTAACCTGCTTCAATTCTTTAATCTGGCTGATTATATGGAGACCTTGAGTGTGCATCATATTTTAATGGGAATCTTCATTACATATCTTGCAGTTGATGCAATGAAAGCGTTTTTTAAAAGACAGGCATCCCGTGAAGTCAGGATACTGATAGTTTCTGTGATCATGATAGTTTTTTTATCAGGCTTGGATTTGTTAAAGTTTTACTTTTATATCACGATAGATGATGGATTTTTCACCAGAATCGGGATGTTGTTATTTATTATTATCTGGGCTTCGGAAATCATACAAAATATGTCGAAACTGATTGTAAAGATGACACAGACGCAATTATTAGAGATATTAGCATATCAGGATCAAATGACAGGATTAAAGAACCGCTCTGCATTTGAAGAAAAAATGCAAGAATACCGGCAGGACGATATGGGAGAAGTATACATCATAGAATTTGACATGAACGATTTGAAAATAATTAATGACAATTGCGGTCATGCTATTGGAGATCAGGTTATTAAAGGAATCGCAGATTTAATAAAAAAGGAGTTTAAGGATAGCGGTATGGGTTATCGTATCGGAGGCGATGAATTCTGTGTTATTGTTCCAAAGACACCTATGATCAACGAGGAATTCATTGTAAAAAAAATAGTTGATGTCAAGGAGGGGCTTCATACGTTTGGAGAAGACCTTAACCTGAAACTGTCATTAGCAAGTGGCTTTTCAGAAACAACAGGACAGGAGAATATCGATTCTGTATATAGGCAGGCTGATAGACAAATGTACGCAGATAAGCAGCAGATGAAATCTAATATAATTGACTCCCGTAAATATGACTTCAGTGCTCGCGTAAATTAAGAAAGACTAACCCAATTGGATTAGTCTTAATGTTAGTTCCTATCCATTCAGGATATCCATCGCCTCAGAACGATAAGAATCCATAAGATAAGGTATTTTAGTAACTTTACTGCATTCTTCTGTCAGAGACATCAGGTCATTTCTGCTGATGGATGAGGTATGGAAGCATCTTGCTCCCGCCATAAGTTGCTGCAGACCAACTTTAATTTTGTCAGAATAACTGAAGATACCGATAGCTCCTAATGGAATATTATCAATTTCATCTGCTCCAACAAGATCTTTTACTTTTTCATAGCATACGAAAATTTCTTCTTTTGTACTTCCAAATTCGCTCACTGTTTTTGGCAGGTTACCTTCCTTCATCCATTGATCGATGTTTTTACCTACCATGCCAGGAATCATCATAGCTCTTCCCATGCAGACAGCTTTTGTATAAGGAGCGCCGAGTGCCAGGGCTTTGAAAACACCATCTTCTGAGCTGAAGCCGCCTGCAAAGGCAAGATCCGGAACACGCTCTCCCTTACTGGAGAGAATATCAGCAAATTCATGTGCGGCAGAATGCAAATAAATGGAAGGCATACCCCATTCCTCCATCATACGCCATGGGCTCATTCCTGTTCCGCCGGATGCTCCGTCGATAGTTAGAAGGTCTATGTTAGCTTTTGAAGACCATTTGATTGCCATTGCAAGTTCACGAAGGCCATATGCTCCTGTCTTCAGAGTAATTCTCTTATAACCAAGACCTCTTAAACGCGCAACCTCTTTCATGAAAGAATCTTCATCAATGAAGCCAAGACGGCTGTGTCTTTCAAATTCCTTGATAGCACCATCTCTGAAGGCCATTTGTATAACAGGATCAGACGGATCTGGAGTCACGATATAGCCTCTTCTCTGCAGTTCAATAGCACGTTCTAAAGATGCCACCTTGATTTCACCGCCAATGCATTTTGCGCCTTGTCCCCACTTCAGTTCAATCGTTTCAATTCCGTGTTTTTCAATGATATACTCCGCAACGCCCAGTCTGGTATCTTCAACATTCATCTGTATGAGGAGTTCTCCATAGCCTTTATGATATTTATTGTAAGATGCAATTCTCCGATCCATATCCGGAGCTTCTATCACTTTGTTATCCTTGTTTAATACAAGACCAGGATCAATTCCACAGACATTTTCACCGCAGACAATTGTAATACCGGACAAGGCAGCACCAACGGCAAAATGGTCCCAATTTTTTCTTGCAATTTCAGTAGATCCTAAAGCGCCTGTAAAAACAGGAATACTCATTTTAACTTTCTTATCCCATCCATATTCACATTCGGTTACTGCATTAGGGAATAAAGCGGTATCAGAATTGCCTGTAACACCCGCTGGAAGGCCTTTTGCGCCGAGTGCATAGCCGTGAATATTAAGATGGGAATAGTCGACAGGATAATCCTTGTCGCCACCAGCAGTAATGTCACCAAATGGACCAGGATAAATCAATTCTCTTCCTCTGAATGTAGATTTGAAAACTTCGCAGTTGCCTTTACAGCCGTCAATACATCTTGAGCAAAGTCCGCTAGATGGGACGACATTTCTGGAACGATTTGCAGTTCTTGTGGAATCATTTCCGTTTGGTTGTTGTAGATTCATGTTACCCTCCTGTTAATTTTCCTATAATTTTATGTACTATTAATATAATCTGAAGATTAAAAATGAAAAATATTATCAATATCCTCAGAATAACAAGCATATTATACAACAAGTATCTTATGGTGTAAATGAATAGCGTACAAAACGAACAATTTAACGCATTTACGCAATTTGAAATTAAAAATTTTCGATATAATATTATATGAAAGAGATGTGTATGAAATACAAAAGTCTGGCATTCATCTTAGAATTGTATTATGATGTTGATTGATTACTTATGAAGATTCAGTGTTAAAAGCAAGTTTATATTGGTCAATTTGCACATTTGGTGTTTGGACAAAATTGATGAAGCCGAATTCTATCGTAGCTTGACACTTGAGTCTAATATGAATAAAAGAAGAAGGAAGACGTTATGGAATTTCAAGAAGTAAAAATAGAGATATATGTACCAATTAATTATATCATACCTTTAAGAGATGCACTGAATGAGATAGGTGCTTGTAAAATTGGAAATTATGATCATTGTGCATCTGTAATACAAGTAAGTGGGTATTGGCGTCCGTTGACAGGTGCAGTACCTTTTGAGGGAACGGTCGGTGAGATTTCCCATGGGCAGGAATGTAAAATGGAAATCCGTTGTAAAGAAGAGTATATTTCACAAGCCATTCGTGTGATACGCAAGATCCACCCATATGAAGAACCGGTTTTTAATATCATCCCAATTATAAATCATTTATATCAATAATTACGATGAAAAATGAAAATCTGGAAAGGTCAAAAAATGTGGAATTATATCTATGATAAGTATGAGAGAAGTAAAAAGTATGTCAGATCATTAATAAAATGGTTTATATGTTCTGTTATAATCGGAGTTGTCTGTGGTGTCGTTGGACTGTGTTTTTGCTATGCGGTCAAAAAAGCAACGTTGTTTCAAAACAAGTTTTCATGGCTGTTATATTTTTTGCCGGTTGCAGGTATCATAATCGTTTTCTTATATCATGTATGCGGCAAAAAAAATCCCAAGGGGACTGATCTGATCATTGAATCCATTCGTTCTTCTGAAAAAATACCGGCCGTCATGGCTCCGTTGATATTTGTGGGGACAGTATTAACGCATCTGTGCGGCGGGTCTGCCGGGCGGGAGGGAGCAGCTTTACAGATAGGCGGAAGTATTGGGGCTTTTATTGGAAGAAGACTGCATCTGAATGAAAAAGATAGGAATGTGATTGTTATGTGTGGGATGAGTGCAGTATTCAGTGCACTTTTTGGCACCCCTCTGACAGCAGCCATTTTCAGCATGGAAGTTATTAGTGTGGGTATTATATATTATGCAGCATTTCTTCCCTGTATCATATCCTCGCTGGTGGCATATGCAATTGCAAGATCAGCAGGTTTTTACGGAGAAAAATATACGGTTCCGGTGATGGAAGGCATGTCGCTGGATGTAATTCTGAAGGTAGCTGTTATGGCAGCTCTGTGTGCGGTCGTGAGTACTTTATTTGTTGTATGCATGCATAAAACGGCAAACTTATATAAAAGCAAAATAGAAAATCAATACATACGGATCGTTGCGGGAGGCTTGTTGATCATTGTGATAACAACAATGATAGGAACAAGGGATTATAATGGTGCAGGTATGAGCATTATTGAGCACGCTTTTTATGATCAGGTGAATCCGGAAAGTTTTCTTTTGAAGATCCTCTTTACGGCAGTGACACTAGGTGCTGGATATAAGGGCGGCGAGATTGTTCCATCCTTTTTTATTGGGGCCACATTTGGGAATATGATCGGTAAGCTGATCAATATTGATACCGGATTTGGGGCTGCAATAGGACTGGTGTCAGTTTTCTGCGGAGTCGTGAATTGTCCGATTACAGCAATTATGTTAAGCGTTGAATTATTTGGAAGCAGCAATATTCTTTTATTTGCAATTGCCTGCGCGATAAGCTATGTACTTTCGGGGTACTATAGTTTGTACCGCAGTCAGAAAATTGTTTACTCAAAACTAAGGCCCGAATATATAGATGTCCATGCCAAATAAAATAAATATTTTATATTGATTTCTCCATATGAGTATGCTATATTATGAATAAAGTTAGAATAAACTAACTAAAAGAATAAATCATGTGAAAGCTCCTCAATACGGTTAGGTGTGCATACACTTAATGAGGAGCTATTCAATAAAATTACAGATTCATATAACAGGAGGTAAATGGATGAAAAATTTAATGATCAGTGAAGTAAAAGCAAGAGAAATTATAGATTCAAGAGGTAATCCGACAGTAGAGGCCGAAGTTATTTTATGTGATGGCACAATTGGAATTGGCGCTTCGCCTAGCGGAGCATCCACAGGAATTTATGAAGCCTTGGAGCTTAGGGATAAAGACGAGAAGCGTTTTGGCGGCAAAGGTGTAAGTAAAGCAGTACATAACATAAATACAACGATCAGGGAACTTTTGATAGGGAAAGACAGTAGTGATATTTATGCAATTGATAAAGCGATGATGGAAGCTGATGGTACAAAAGATAAATCTAATTTAGGAGCGAATGCTATATTAGCTGTTTCGATTGCATCATGCGCAGCAGCAGCAAAATCACTGGGAATTCCATTATATCGTTTTCTTGGCGGCGTAAATGCAAATGTATTGCCGGTTCCGATGATGAATATTTTGAATGGGGGCGCACATGCGGCTAATACAGTGGATACACAGGAATTTATGATTATGCCGGTGGGAGCAGAAAGCTTTACGGAAGGTTTGAGATGGTGTACTGAAGTTTTCCATGGATTAGCAGGCATTTTAAAAGAAAAGGGGCTTACCACTTCTGTTGGTGATGAAGGTGGATTTGCACCGAATTTAGCCAGTGATGAAGAAACGATAGAAGTTATTCTTGAGGCTGTTAAAAAGGCAGGATATACGCCGGGCGAGGATTTTGTAATTGCAATGGATGCCGCTTCCAGTGAGTGGAAGGGCGAAGGAGTAGGAAACTATCATATGCCGAAGAGTGGATTGAGCTTTACTTCAAGACAGTTAATCGATCACTGGAAATCACTTTGTGAGAAATATCCGATCTATTCAATTGAAGATGCGTTGGATGAAGAAGATTGGGAGGGATGGCAGATTCTCACAAAAGAACTTGGAGATAAAGTGCAGTTAGTGGGAGATGATTTGTTTGTTACCAACACAGAGAGATTAAAGAAGGGAATCGAACTGGGATGCGGTAATTCCATTTTAATTAAATTGAATCAGATCGGTTCGGTCTCAGAAACATTGGACGCAATCAAGATGGCTCATAAAGCAGGATTCACAGCTATAGTTTCACATCGTTCCGGTGAAACGGAAGACACAACAATCGCTGATCTGGCAGTTGCACTTAATGCCGGACAGATAAAGACCGGTGCACCAAGCAGAAGTGAACGTGTAGCAAAGTACAATCAATTAATCCGCATTGAAGAAGAACTTGGAAGTGCTGCAGTATATAGAAAAAAGGCTGCATTTAATTTACATAGTTAATGAGATTGTAGATTTATAAAAATGAGATTGCGGATATATAAAAAGTAATTGACAGATAAAAATAGATAGTTTATTATTAAAATAATTACTCTTTGCGCTGCATTTCAATCTACAGTACAAACTGAGCAGGCGACGGATGTTATCCGTGGGGCCGGGTTACGTGATGTAACAGCAGGTGATAATGATAAGCATCTGTGGGACAGTAGTTTACTATTTGTTCCACAGGTGCTTTTTATAATTAACGGGAACAAATTAGAAATGATTAATTGCGGATGTCATAGGGTTATCTATAGTGAAAGGGGATAACGTATGATAGGACAAACGAATCAACAAACTACAATGGATAATAACGAAAAAAAAGTTGCGATGAGAGTTTCAACAGTCACGGTTGCGGTCAACCTGATTTTATCCGCATTTAAATTACTGGCTGGAATCATTGGCAATTCGGGAGCTATGATTTCTGATGCGGTTCATTCAGCATCAGATGTGTTCAGTACCTTTATTGTTATGATAGGAGTGCAGCTTGCTGCAAAAGAATCGGATGAGGAACATCCGTATGGACATGAAAGACTGGAGTGTGCCGCATCAATTATATTGGCAATCATTCTTTTAGCGACAGGAATCGGAATAGGGGTAAGCGGTGTAAATAAGATAATTGCAGGAAATTATGGAGAACTGCAGGTTCCGAAAAATCTTGCACTAATTGCCGCAATTCTATCGATTATTATAAAAGAATGGATGTATTGGTATACAAAAATAGCAGCAAAGAAAATAAATTCAGGCGCTTTATTTGCAGATGCATGGCATCATCGTTCAGATGCATTATCTTCCATAGGAGCATTTATAGGAATACTTGGAGCACAAATAGGTTTTCCTGTTTTAGATCCAATTGCCAGTGTGGTAATATGTCTTTTTGTTGTTAAAGTCTCAATCGACATTTTTAGGGACTCACTTGATAAAATGATGGATAAAGCTTGTGATTCGAATACAGAAGAAAAGATGAGGGCTATTTTCATGGAACAGGAAGGTGTTATAGCGGTTGATAGTTTAAAGACCCGATTGTTTGGTTCAAAGGTATATGTAGATGTCGAAATCGTGGCAGACGGACGAAAATCGCTAAATGAAACACATGAAATAGCACAGAGCGTACATGATAAAATAGAGAGGGAATTTAAACAAGTGAAACATTGCATGGTTCATGTGAATCCTGACATAGATGAAGAAAATTGCCTTAATACAAAAGAAAAAATGAATGGATGAACGAAAAGGTCTGCCTGCAGCAGGCCTTTTAAGTACTTCTGGAAGAATAGATAGATGATTATAAATATACAGCTGTTGAATATTATGAATTTGAATTATTTATAGTAAAGTTATAAAAAGGGATTTTGCAAACTTGAGATGCGCAAAAAAACAGTGCCGAAAAGAGGAGAATCATGAAGCATGTTGATACAATAGTTTTAGTTGAGGATATTCATATCTCAAGAGCTTTTTATGAGGAAATTATGGGATTAGAGGTAGTACAGGACTGGGGAAATATGATTATATTTCATGCCCTGTTTGCCATCCATCAGGCAGATAAGCTTTTACCGGAGAATGAGACGGATAAACTTATCCGAGATGGAAAACAGGGAAGGCATAATCTGATAATCTATTTTGAAGTCGAGGATATTGAGAAAGAATATGAAAGAATAATAAAGCATGATATTGAAATCATTCATGGAATTATAGAATTGCCTTGGCAAAAAATATTTCGGATATTGGATCCGGATAAACACATCATAGAAATTGGGGGACCACATAGGTAACTTAAGATGTCTTGTACGAATGTTATGTTTTAATGCGGAGGTGTATTTATATTTTAGGAATTATGTTTAAATTTGACAGTAAAATCACAGGAGAAATAATGAATCGCTCTCCTGCTTCCGATGATAATTAATTCGCTTGTATTAGAGATATTAATTTAAGTTGCAGGTCATTTTTTAGATTTGATACAAATGTAGAAATAAATATTTAGATGATGCTTTTTTTATTTTGACAATACGAGTTTTAGAAGAAAATATTATAGTTATTATTAAAAAAATAAAATGTTTGCCATATATTATAAGATGTGATAATATAATTCAGAGCAAAAGCGCCCATCAGGTAAGATGGGCGCTTTTTTTTAAAACAAAAGAAACAAATCTAACAATTCTCATAATTTGTTAGATGAAACAGGAGGGTGCTGTAGAAATGGTTGATACAATTTTTTGGAAACTGAAAAATACTAGAATGAAAAAAAGAATGACTGGTTTTGCACTTGCATCTTTTTTCTTTATTCTAATGGTGGGAATTGTTGCTTTTATTGCTTTGCAGAAGGTAAAAATTGGAAGTAATACTTATGATGAGATTATACTTAGTAAAGATTTGACGGCAGATATTTTACCTCCTCCGGAGTATGTGATTGAGTCATATTTAATGGGAATGGAATATATGCTTGATGACGATGCAGATTCCAGGAAAGTGAAGTTGGAATATATTGATGGGCTTAAGGAAGAGTATGTTAAAAGACATGACTTTTGGGTGGAATGCGAGAAACACGGTAAGATAGATGATGAGATCAGTGCTGAATTTTTAAATAATTCTTATGAGGCTGCGGAAAAATTCTTTGATGTTTTTTATAACAAGATGGTTCCAGCAGTAGAAGAGCAGGATAGTAATAAAATTAACAGTGCATATGAAGAAATGAGCAAAACTTATATGGAGCATAGAGCCGCTATAGATAAAGTAGTAGAATTGGCAGGTAGCTGGGCCGCAAAGACTGAAGAAAAGGCTGGTATGCAAAGTAAGATATATTATATCTTAGTGTTATTAATTATGCTCCTGAGCATCCTATTTGGATATATTTATTCAAAACTGATGTCCGCCTCAATCATAAGCGAAGTTGAAAGTATAAATAATATTATGGAAAAAATCTCCAAGGGAGATTTAAAAATAGTTATTGAGGATTCAGTTAAAACAAAAGATGAATTTGGAGAACTGGCATTATGCATCGATGTTACATTGAAGAAGTTAAATAATTATAGTGCATATATTAATGAAATCGCAAGCGTTCTGGAAAAAATAGCCAATGGATGCATGAAAATTGAAGTGGAATATGGCTATGAAGGAAATTTGCAAAAGTGAAGGAAGCATTAATTAAAATTACCAATTCCTTACATGATACACTTGCGCAGATTAATACATTGGCAGATAAAGTATTGGATGATTCTGATAATGTAGCAGACCTTTCTGCAAAATTGTCTGAAGGAGCCAGTAATCAGGCAAGTATCATAGAAGAGTTAGCTGCATCCATAGAACAGATTGATGACTTAGTTAAGGAAAATGCGAAAGGAGCCACGCATGCAAATATAAAAGTAAAAGAAGTCACTCAGGCAATCAAGTCGGGCAACGAAGAAATGGTACATTTATTGGTAGCTATGTCGGATATTAAGGAGTCGTCCTCGAAAATAAAGGAAATAGCAAATACGATTGCAGGAATCGCAGATCAAACGAATCTTCTGGCGCTAAATGCTTCTATTGAGGCAGCAAGAGCCGGTGAGCATGGAAAAGGACTTGCAATCGTTGCAAGCGAAGTGGGTGCGTTGGCACAGCAAAGTGCGGAATCAGCACTGATGACTACGAATCTGATACAAGAAGCAATTGTGACAGTAAATAAAGGTGCAGAACTTGCAGACAATACGGCCAAAGCCTTAACGAAAGTGGTAGAAGGTGCTAAAGAGATTACAACGATAATGGATGAAATAGAAAATGGTTCTAGGACACAGAGTCAGGCGATAAGCCAGATGGCAGAAGGTGTTGAAGAAATAGCCCGAGTTGTTGATATCAATGTTTTATCAGCATCAATCAGCGCCGATGCAAGCAGAAATTTACAGGCTGAAGCGAATGCATTAAGAAAATTAGTAGACAAATTTGAACTTTAGAACCGGAAATATTCAGGAACATTTTTGCTGTATGCGTTTTTGTTGTTTTAGGAATAAAAGGACATGTTTTATAAAAATAGAAGATAATTCATAAATCTAATTATTTTCATAGAAATAAAGAGCAATATTACTCCTTCTTCATATTATAGTTAGAAGGAGGTGTTTATTTTGTCAAAAATGGAACACAAAGATGGCAATATTCAGGATGATATATGTGAGAATGTCGGTATTGAAATCACGGCCGCAAGTAATGAAACGCAGCAATACCGCTGTTGTAAATATGGGGCAGTAGGTCCAACAGGTCCAACAGGTCCAACAGGTCCAACAGGTCCCATGGGACTGAGAGGAACGACTGGTAAAAGAGGAGCAACAGGCCCGACAGGCCCAACAGGACCGGCGGGTCTAACAGGAGAAACAGGAGCAATAGGTCCGACAGGAGAAACAGGTCCAACAGGTCCAACAGGCCCGGCAGGTCCAATAGGAGCAACAGGTCCGACAGGTCCAACGGGTCCGACAGGTCTAACCGGCCCGACAGGTCCAACAGGAGCAACAGGTCCGATAGGCCCGACAGGTCCAACGGGTCCGACAGGTCTAACAGGCCCAACAGGTCCGACAGGAGTAACGGGTCCGACAGGTCCGACAGGTCTGACAGGAGTAACAGGCCCGACAGGCCCGACAGGTCCAGGAGCAACGACAATCTATTTAGCAACAGACCAGTCTATTAGTGATGGAGGCTGGATCGGGCTTGGAACTTCTTCACCGGATACTCAATTTGCAAGAAGTACGGTAGTCATACCGGTAAATACGACTATAATTGGTTTGGTCTTATCTATCAGGGATAAAGAGCTGGAGGAGGGTGATACAGTAACAGCTACGATCTATACAAGTGATTGTGCGTTCAATGATCCTACCAGTACAGGCATTTCTGCCACGATTACAGGACCTAATTCTTCGGAGGAACCTAATTGCTGTGCTACTGCATTTGGAATCGTTTCTGTAGACCAATGTACACTGTTATCAGTGCAACTTACCACAAGCGCGGGTGTAGGTGCATTAAGTAATGGAGCTGCGGCTACCATATTTCTAACCATACCGTAAAGGCACCATTCATTTGGTGACTTGTACGAATTGGGTGTCGATAAAAATCGACACCCTTTTAAACGAAGAATTATTAAAGATCCAATTTTGAAAGGAAATGGTATGGCAACATTGAGATTTCATCTCTTAGGGCTGGCTCATTTAGAAACGCATAAGCGGAACTCGTCCTGTGCTTACACGCAGAAAATAATTAAACTGGCGCAAATGATAAAGAATTATGGACATACAATCTATTTCTATGGTGTTGAAGGATCAGAAGTGTTATGTGATTCTTTTATTCCGGTATCCACTCAGGATATTCTAAAAAAAACTTATGGTGATTATGACAGAACTACATGTTTTTATCAGCAGGATCCGAATGATTATGCGCATCAGTATTTTAATAGGAATGCAATTGCAGCAATTTTAGAAAATAAGCAAGAACGGGATATCTTGTTGTGTCCAATGGGAGTATATCAAAAACCCATTGCAGATATGGTGCAGCTTCTTACGATAGAACCTGGAATAGGCTATACAGGTGTATTTACATCGAATCGTGTTTTTGAATCCTATGCTTGGATGCACTATATCTATGGACTGCTTCAGATTGAAGATGGAGTTTGGGGAGACGCTGTTATACCCAATTTTTTTGATTTAGCTGATTTCCCATATCAACAGAATAAACAGGACTATCTAATCTATTTTGGAAGAATTATAAGCCGGAAAGGGGTTTCGGTTGCTTCTGAAATTGCAAAAGCAACTGGGAATCAGTTATATGTGGTAGGTCAGGGATCTTTGGATGATCCGAATGAAGGGCTGGCGCTGGGCTCTGAAAAGCATATTATATACCAGCCCGCTGTCGGTGCTGCTAAAAGAGCTGAATTATTGGGAAATGCCAAAGCGGTTTTGATGCCTACTTATTATCTGGAACCTTTTGGAGGCGTTAATGTAGAGGCGCAGCTTTGTGGTACTCCGGTCATAACTACTGATTGGGGGGCTTTTCCAGAAACTGTTCTGCATGGGGTAACTGGATATCGTTGCAGAACTTTTGAAGAATTCTGTTGGGCGGTAAAGAATATTGCAAATATTAAACCGATTAATTGCCGAGAGTGGGCAGAAAAAAATTACTCTATGGAACGAATTGGTAAAATGTACGAAGAATATTTCCAAAGAATGTATCGTCTTTTTGAACAAGGCTGGTATACTAAGAATGAAGAACGCGGGGCATTGGATTATATGGAACGTTATTTTCCAGAAAATTAGATGTGGAAATGGAATAAGTTTTTATCTCAAGTCATCAACGAGTAGAAGCATGCTTTACAGTTTCTACTCGTTAAAGTTTGTTTGGAGCCACTTACTAGTAGATTGCTTCGTTTCCGTGTTGATTCGTGCGGATCCGGATAACATCTTCTAGGTCATAAACAAATATTTTACCATCCCCATGACTATCGGTACATGCAATTTCACGGATGGTGTTTACTACTTTTTTTACCCATTCTTCCGAAGAAACAACAATTTCGAATTTTATTTTCGGAAGCATATTAATATCAACCTTTTTTCCTCTTATCAGGCTGGTATATCCTTTTTGTATGCCGCAGCCCATAACCTGTGAAACAGTAATACCATGTACATCAATTTGGTTTAAGGCATCTTTTATTTCTTCATATTTTTCTTCTCTTACGATAGCATCTATTTTTATCATTATGATGAACTCCTTTTCTTTAATCAAGTCCATATGGAACAAATAATTTTACCAGATAGGTACAAACAATAGTACCTGCGACCGCAATGGCAATGGTAATCACAATGCTGATGATCTGAGCCAAAAAGAGACGAAAATCTCCATAAATCAGACCATTCCAACGGGCAAGACTGTTAATTGAATTTTTTGCAAAGATTCCAGTTGCGATGCCGCCCCAGATACCGCCAATTCCGTGGCAGCCAAAAGCATCCAGTGCATCATCAAAACCAAAATGATCTTTTACTACAGAAACTGTGAAGTAGGCAAGCGGACTTACAATGGCACCTATGATAAAGGCGGACCAAAGAGGAACAAATCCGGCTCCGGGAGTAATTGCAACAAGCCCAAGAACTGCGCCGGTAGCTGCGCCAACTACGGTAGGTTTTCCCTGTTTGATCATATCGATTAACATCCAGGATAACATAGCCGTGGCCGCAGACGTATTTGTATTCATAAAAGCATGTACTGCTAATCCATTTGCACTAAGCGCACTGCCTGCATTAAATCCAAACCATCCAAACCATAGAATGGATGCGCCAAGAAGAACAAATGGAATGTTGTGTATACGGTAAGACAATTTATCATATCCGTGCCTTTGCCCTAGTATGATGGATAGAACAAGACCACTGACACCGGAACTGATATGTACTACATTACCTCCTGCAAAATCCACACTTCCAAGTACAGAACCAAGTAGACCTCCGGAACCCCAGACCATATGAGCCAAAGGATAATAGACAATTATGGACCAAAATGCAATAAACAAAAATAATGCCTTAAAATCCATTCGCCCAGCTACAGAACCGGTAATCAACGCAGGTGTTATAATTGCAAACATCATCTGAAAGGCAACAAAAGAAAGATGTGGAATGCTAGGGGCGTATGTACTGGCTTCTATACCTACACCATTTAGACCCAGCCATTCAAAATTGCCGATAATACCTAAAAAATTGCCTGAGAAACTAAGTGAATATCCAATTAATACCCATAGAACAGAAGCCAATCCCATGATAAAGAAAGATGACATCATAGTATTCAAAACATTTTTTCTGCGTTCAAGTCCTCCATAAAAAAAGGCTAGTCCAGGTGTCATAAATAACACCATAGCGGACGCAACCATCATAAAAGCAGTATCTCCTGAATTCATAAAAACCTCCTAAATAAAACTTATTCTAAATTTTGTGTAAACAAAAAAGGCCCTTGGAATGTTCCAAGCGCCTTTGCTTTTACGATATATAATATATATGCTGAGATGGAATTTGTCAACAAAAAAACTAATATTCTGCACAAAATATATCAAAGAAGCGTATTTTTTATTTTCTTTTTTTCTCGGAGCTTGAACCGGAATTCCCACTGGTATCAGCGTTAGAACTTGAATTACCGGAAGATTTTTCTTTTTCTGGAACAGCATTTTCATTTATTTTTCCATAATTTTCATTTTGTGACTTAGCCGTAGCGGACTTATCAGTACCGGAATTTATAGACTGGTTGTCAGGTTTATCGGACTTACCGTTACCGGAATTTACGGACTGCTCCTTAACTGTGTCAGACTTACCATTATCAGAGTTTTCAGACTTCTTTTTAGGGGCATCAGTAACAATGCTATTAGAACTTACCGGCTGTTTCTTCGTTGCGTCAGACTTACACTTAACGTCATCTGCAGTCTGTTTTTTAGTAGCTGTCGATTTTTTATTTATGGCGTTTTCAGACAAACTTTCAGCCTGATCCAAGTTATCATCATTTTCCTCGGATTGGGTTTCTTCCTCATTCTGCGTATTTTCAACTGTAGTTTGTGCCTGTTCTCTATTTAGTTTTTTATATGCTTTTGTCTGTGCCATAATATCCTTGACTGATTTATGAAGCCATTCTTCCATATCTATGTTTTCAGCATTTCCTGAGCACTCAAGGAGCTTTTCTACTAAATTCAACTTACCCGGTGTTACACCAAGCGCTCTGGCTTCTGCTACACGTGTTGCACCCACGGCCTCAACAGTAACTGTAGCATCACAGTCGTTATCCTCACAAGTTTCATTAGCAGAAGCTTCAAGATCCTGAGCTAATTCATCGGCTTCTTCTTCATTTTCAGAGGATGTCGTAATGACGATTCCGCTTGTAGCGTCATCCAGATACCCTGCTTCCAGAATTTCCTCTACAGTTAATGAAATTGCATCTGTAATACTCTTGTGTTCCAGATTTTGAAATGATATTTCATTGATAATTTCTGTTCCGTCATCATTAACGCCATTAACAGATAAAACTTTTTCAAATCTGTTTACAGAATATTCAATAGATGGGTTTACATCAAGACTGACATATGTATACGGTGTGGAATATGCATATGCACCAATGCCAAATAAGAATAGTAAACTTGCAGCAGAAGCAAATACGAACAATTTTTGTGGTTTTAGTTCCTTCTTCATTTGAATTTCTACCTCCTGTCCAATTCGATAGTTATTGTTTTTGATTTTCACTACGCATCCTTCGTCAGAAAGAATTATTGCAGTTTTATTATGGATTTCAACGATTACTGCTTTCATATAGTAGTTTCCTTTCTGATAAATGACAAATATTCAGCTAATCGAGGATACTCTCCGGAAAGTATCATGATTGCCGCTAATATATATCTACGGTGATGTTCCAATAATTTTCGGGGTAGGCCGGTGTCTGTTTGAATTATTTTTATAGGCAGTTGTTTTGTCAGATGTATTTCGTTCGTTATGAATTTATTATCTAATATGTAGAGGATGGCCTTCTTACAAGCCATTTTTGTTTTAACGGATTTGGGGGAACATTTTGAAAGTGAACCAAAGGAAAACCCAAATTCCTTAAATTCTTTGTTCACGGCTTCAATTTCATCTTTTATGGAATTATCTGCTTGCTGAACAATTTTATCAGAAACAGCGATTCTAATATCAATATTATTTTCTTCATCGTCAGGTTTAGACTCAAAGATGATAGGATCCACAGTAAGTTCAGGAGTATATTTTTTTATGGATCTGTAATAATCAATGAGATGACGCTTTATAATAATCTCAGCATAAGGAAGAAATCTGCCCTTGTCTTGCTGATATGTTTTGACGGCATTCAAAAATGCAATGAGGGCAATGGACCATTCATCATCGCTTTGGGTAATATATTTTTTAGTTGTACGATATGCACAATTTATAATGAAATGCCTTTGAGCCTTGGCAAATTCAGAAAACAGTGCATCGTCTTTAGAAGCCATTACAGCCATTTGGTCAATGTTTTCCATTTGATACATTTCCTTTTCTTAATAGTTATAATTGTTTTATTATAACAACAGAAGTAAATAAATAAATACTTACAAATTATGGAAAATATATGTAAAGCAGTTTCCAAACATTACCGCTATCATGCAAGGGCATGAAATGATATTATATATTTGTAACATAAATGTAACAATTTTGTAACAAACACATAGGAGGTAACTGATATGAAAAGAGCCGCAGCGCTTGGAATGATGGCACTTACAGTAGCAGTCAATTTTGCACCAATAAAGGTAGAAGCAGCAGGATTAAATACGTGTCCACAGAATTTCTACGGGGCAAACACAATAACGAGCATTAAGAACTGTAATCTGGAAGACTTAACGAGTAATTTGCAGAACTTGCAAATTAATGGAAACTGTAATTTAGGATCTATTGACCAAATAAAAGATGCTATTACAAAGGCAGAAAAGACATGTAACACAAACACAAAAGATACATTGTCTGCGAATTATGGAAATCCAGGCAACTGTAAAACACAATCAACAGAAAATAAAGTAACAACACAGGAAACAGCAACACAGGAAGCAGCAGCACAAGAAGCGGCAGCACAGGAGTCAGCACAAAAAGCAGCAGCACAGGAGTCAGCACAAAAAGCAGCAGCGCAGGAGGCAGCACAAAAAGCAGCAGCACAGGAGGCAGCACAAAAAGCAGCAGCACAAGAGGCGGCACAAAAAGCAACAGCACAGCAAGAAGTAAAAAATGAAAACAATAATACTGTAGTATCTTATGCAGAGAAGGTTGTAAAGCTAGTAAATGAAGAAAGGGCAAAAGAAGGACTTGCACCATTGGGCATTGACAAAAATGTTGAAAAAGCAGCTTTGGTAAGAGCAAAAGAAATACAGTCCAGTTTTTCACACACGCGTCCTAATGGCAGCAGCTTTGCAACAGTATTAAAGGAAAACGGGGTAACTTACCGCGGAGCCGGAGAAAATATTGCATGGGGTCAAAAGACACCGGAGCAGGTAGTAACGGCATGGATGAACAGCCCGGGACACAGAGCAAATATTATGAATGCAAAATATACGAAGATCGGAGTAGGTAATCTTCAGAATAATGCAGGAACACAATACTGGGTACAATTATTTACCTATTAAGATTAGGATGACAAAAGCGTGAATTCGTCAATTTGCACGATTTACAAAAAGACCTTTGGTTTACTTTGAGCCAAAGGTCTTTTTACTCGTTTGCCCGAAGGGTCCGGTGTACTGAGAGGAAAAATATGTATTGATAAAATCTTTTTGATTATGTACATTAGTGATATCGTATTAAATTAAAATTTAGGCAAAAACAGAGCCTGTTTGGAGGAATTAGTAATGATTTATATTCTGAATGAAAAGACAATCAAAAAAGCAAATTTAGACGAATTAGGAAGTAATATGACCAGTATTGGCTATCTGACAATGGAGGAGTTAGAACAAAATCTGGATAGATTAAAAATCAATGATGGTATTTTACATGACTGTATGGCAGATCAGACACATTTCCGAACAAGTATTGACACTTATGATGACTTTAGTTTTGGAATTATTAATATTGTGAATGTAATGGATGTAAAGAAGCCAAGAGATAGAATTGCTTTTATAATGAAAAAGAAACAATTTATATTGGTCAAATTAATTGATGAGGATGATAGCTGTAGAATTATGTTTGAGAGTGCGGTTGGAAGATTTCAGCAAAATGCAACAATGGGAAAAGTAATTTATGCAATTTTGGAAAGTCTGTTATTGAATGGGAACAAACCTTTGGAAAACACAGAAGAAAAAATTATGAAAATGGAACAACGGCTTGTGGACGGTAGTATTGACCATCATTTGAATAGAGAAATATTCGGTTTAAGAAATGAACTTTCCGTATTAAAGAATTATTATGAGCAGCTCATTGATATTGGGGAAGAACTGCAGGAAAATGCCAATGATCTGTTTACAGAAGAGGAGTTGAAGTATTTTAGAATTTTTACAGTAAAGTCTGAACGTTTGAGTCATAATACACAGGTAATGAGCGAGAACCTGATACATCTCAGGGAAGCACTGGATGCTTCCCTGAATTATAGTTCTAATAAGACAATGCAGCTATTCACGGTTGTTACTACGATTTTTCTTCCGCTGACGCTGATCGTTGGCTGGTATGGAATGAATTTTACCAATATGCCGGAGCTGACATGGAAATATGGTTATATAACAATTATCATAATAAGCATACTCGTGGTTGCTGTTTGTTTGATTTTATTTAAAAAGAAAAAGTATTTTTAGATATGGGGTGACAGTTACAGACGAGTAAGGACCTGACAGAACAATCTGCAGACTATGTTGGAAATATTACATGTGTTGTGTATAATGTAAAAGCTGTTTTGGGTAAATTGCAGATAATTCTAAAGAAGTGGTAGAGTTTATGGACAATCGTATGAGAAAAGATTATAATTTAATTGTAAGTGCTTTTGAAAATCATGAATCTGATGCTATACGAAAGAGATGAAGGGCGATCATATGGTTAGAAAAATTGATACTGTTAAACTAGAACAGGATAACAAACGCCTGCAAAACGAGTATGAAAATTTTTTGGAAATGGAAAAAAAAGTAAGACCTGTATTTGAATCCATAAAAATTGCGCTTCTTTATTTAGGCATGGGAGCTCTCTGGATATTGTTATCGGATAAGATATTAAATGCAGTTGTCGAAAGTGAAGATCTAATTAGAAAAATTCAGATGTTTAAAGGCTGGTTTTACGTAATAATTACTGCAATGATCTTTTATATAATTATTCGTAAGACATTACAGCTATATAAAGATGCAAATGATTCTGTACTCAGGGGGTATGAGGAATTAAGCGCAGCACACGAAGAATTAATGGCTATGAATGAAGAATTAGAAGACCAAAATCTGAAATTGGAGACTCAGCATAATGAGCTGTCAGTAATTCAGGAAAGGTATCAGTTGGCAGTGGAAGGAGCAAATGACGGCATTTGGGATTGGGATATTCTAAATGATGTATATTTTGTGACTGAAAAATGGAAGCAGTTACTCGGTTATGAAGCTCATGAAGTGGGAAATACTATATATTCATGGGAAAACCTGATTTATCCGGAGGATTGGGAACGAACCAAAAATGCTGTGAATCAGTATATAGAAGAAAAGAGAGAATTTTATGAATCTACTTATAGAGTCCGCCATAAATCAGGAAAATATCATTGGATATTAAGCAGAGGAAAAGGAGTTAGAGATAAAAATGGAAAAGCGACCAGAATTGCCGGATCGCATACAGATATTACGGAGAGAGTTCAGTTAGAAGAAAAATTACAGTTATTGGCATATTATGATAACTTAACAGGACTTCCAAATCGTATTCTATTTGAGGAAGAGGTTACAAAAGCAATACAAAAATATGAGAAGATTGCCATTATAAATATCGATATGGATGATCTCAAACATGTAAATGACATGTTTGGTAATAAAATAGGGGACTGTTATATTCAGCATATTGCAAAAATATTAGCCAATCTGAATTCTTTTCATGATATGGTTGTGAGGCTAAATGGAGACCAGTTCGCTATACTCCTTACAGAAATTGACACGCAGCAGGATATTAGTGATAAATTAGATTTGTTGATTCATAAGATTAGAAAGCCATGGAATTATAATGGGCAGGATATCTATGGAACAGTAAGTATGGGAGTTACAGTTTACCCGGAACATGGAACTGATGTTGCCACTTTAATTCAAAATGCAGAAATCGCTATGTTCCAGCAAAAACAAAACGGTAAAAATGGGTATATTTTCTTTCAGACTTCCATGTATGAGAAGACATTATACTATATTCAGATGAACAGGCAGCTTCGGGAAGCAATAGAAAAAGGTGAATTTGTTTTATATTACCAACCGCAATATGATTTGAAAACAGAGAAAATGATAGCAATGGAAGCCCTTATTCGATGGAATCACCCGAAGAAAGGATTTATCTCACCGATGGAGTTCATTCCGGTTGCTGAAAAAACAGGTCAGATTACACCAATTAGTAAATGGGTGTTGAAAACTGCAATTAAGCAAAGGAGAGAATGGGAAGATAAAGGATACCAATCCGTTAAAATAGCAGTTAACCTGTCAGGACAATGCATAACTGAGAG
Organism: Bacillota bacterium; assembly: GCA_023398375.1. Taxonomy (GTDB): domain Bacteria; phylum Bacillota; class Clostridia; order Lachnospirales; family Lachnospiraceae; genus SZUA-378. The sequence continues at coordinate 197,365 of JAEWSH010000042.1, forward strand.
TGATACAATCGACAGTATATGCGAGATGTTTCAGGACATTCATATCAAACCGGGAGAAATAGAAATAGAGGTAACGGAAACTTCTGTAATGATAGATATGAATAAAGCGAAGGATAATCTCCAAAAGTTAAGGAATTTTGGAATAACAGTTGCAATGGATGATTTTGGAACAGGTTATTCTTCTTTGACATATTTACAAGAATTACCTTTAGATATCTTAAAGATTGACAGGGAATTTATTAAAAATGTAAAAACCCAGCATGAAGATGCATCTATATATAAAACAGTCGTGGAAATGGCCCATAGTATGAAGCTGCATGTTGTTGCAGAAGGAATTGAGACGAAGGAACAAAAGGAATATCTGTTGAAAAACAATTGTGATATCGGACAGGGATTCTATTTTTCAAGGCCATTGCCAGTTTCAGAAGTTGAGAAAATCATTAAACTGTGTTAGAAATGCTCCGTAAAAATAGAAAGAGCATAGAGTGATAGAGGAAAAAAGTGCAAACACTAATTCAGAAATTTAAAAAAGTAATTATCGTTTCGTTAATTATATTTGCAGTGCTTACTTTTATTGGAATATACATACCGATGAAAGCAGAATTGGAAAGGGAAACAATTGAGAATTTCAAGCTGGAAGCGAAATTAAATATGCATATTTTTGAACAGTATATTGATAATTGCATGATTGGGGCAACTACATTATCAAGTCGTTCAATGACTATGGATAAAATTACGGCTTATAATAAAAAGGAGATAACATTAGAAAAACTGCGGGAATACATGCAGCCTGGTTTTAGAGAAAGTGCGGAGATACTGAATGAACTTGTTGCAGCATATCGAATTGTAGATCATAGATTGGTCGCATGCTATGGGAGTATTGCAATACCGAAGGAAGATTATGATAAAAATATTCAGATAAGTACTTGTGAGATCACGGACAATACAGATGGGACCACAACAATTAAAATTTATTCTCCAATTATAAAGAATAGAAAAGTTTTAGGGTATGATGTTGTTGTTTATTCAGGAAATGAGATAATACAGGTATTTAAACAGGAGAATACGGTTTTTACAATATTAAACCGGGAGGAAGCAAAAGCTGTTAATGACAATAAAAATATTGTCTATTATAAAGAGGGAAGAATATATATAAAAACAGAGACCGTCTATTATTTAAAACAGATTACTAAGACCAGTCAATATATGTGCATTTCAATTGCATATAAAGAACTATTTGATTCAGTCGACCGAATTAGTTTGGCTGTTTTTGCGGGCTTTCTAATTGGTATTTTATTAACCGTTATTTTTACCAATTGGTATATTGTAAGTCATACAGAATCATTTCTTAATATAGTTGAGGATAGTAGATTGAAATATAAGGAGTATGCGACGAAAGATACCCTTACAGGAGCATATTCCAGACTATATTTAGAACAGTTTAAGCAAGATTGGTCTAAGAATAATAAAATGAATGAGTTTTGTGTCTGTCTGGTAATGATTGATATAGATAATTTTAAGCAGATAAATGATGAAAACGGACATGCTATGGGAGATGAAGCATTAAAATATGTAGTGCGTATTTTCAAAACCTCTCTTAGAGAAGATGATATCATCATAAGATTGGGCGGTGATGAATTCCTGATTTTACTGCACAATTGTAAAGAATCTTTGGCAGAAGATATTATAAAAAGAGTAATGGAACAACTTAAAGCTCCAAAAGATTTTCCTATACCTATTTTCCTTTCTTATGGAATTGAGGAAATTACTGAGACAGAACAATTAGAAGAGGCAATGGCTCATGCAGATCAAAAAATGTATCATCTTAAAAAAGGAAAAAATGAGTAGTTATTTTTACAAATTCTGCATGTGACATAGTCACAGATATTATGTAAAGATTCTTTATAATAATACTGAGAAAGAATCATATAGGGCAAAAGATAGTATCGTAGAAAGCGAAGGAGGAAGAAGATGTTTGGTTTTCTTAAAAAAGATAATAATAATGTAATTCCTGTAAATGATATCGATAATCTCATTGGAAAAATAGAATTGATTGATATTAGAGAGCCATATGAGTATCAAGCTGGAAGTTTAAAGACAGCAAAAAATATCCCTATGAGAAATTTATTAAATACTCCTGAAAAATATTTAATTATGGATAAAACATACTATATCATGTGTCAATCAGGCGCAAGAAGCGGAAATACAACAAAGGTACTTGCTAAACAAGGATATCATGTGATTAATGTCGCAGGTGGATTTGGTTCTTATGCAGGAACAAAGAGAAATAGAGGATAATTAGCCGAGTTATACAGTCAGTTCTCTTAATTTCTCTTTATCAATGATACGTATAGAGCCTCTTGATTGTTCGAGAATTCCTTCGGATTGAAATACCTTCAGCATGCGGGAGACCACCTCTCTCGCACTTCCGATGTATTTTGCGATTTGCTCCTGTGTAAGCAACACTTCAGTAGAATTCATCTTTGTCATTTCGTCCTGCAAAAAGATAGCCAATCTTTTATCAAAACTCATAAACAGAATCTGCTCCATTGCCCACATGACATCTGAAAACCGTTCTATGGCATTTTTATATGCAAAATTTTGTACGTATACATTCTGATTGCTGAGTTTACTAAACGCACCAATATTGAGAAGATAAGCATCAGTGTCACTTTCTGCATCAATATGTACGTCAAAAGTAATGCTATTTAAAATGCAGGAAGCAGAAAGTATACAAATATCACCAGGTGAAAGTCGATATAAGGTTACTTCACGTCCGTCTTCAGATAAGATATAGACACGTAATCCACCGCTTTTTATCAGAAGTACACCGAGACATTCGCTGTCAGTACTATGAAGGTTGAACCCTTTTTTATAAGAGACGCGTGCAATATTTCCTATTAGTATCTCCCTTTCAGTATCTTTTAAGTTATCCCAAAAATCAAATCGGGATTTGATATATAGTAATTCTTCTTCTTTCATTATAAGGCAACCTCCGTTCATTTATTTATTATAACAAATTAAATCTAAAATAACAAAAAAAGATTACTTAATAATATTTGACATATGAAGTTGTTATGATTAAAATATATTTAGAGCATATGCTAATAATTTATTTCATAACTTATGGAAAGCAAAGAAAATGAGGACATTACAGAAATGGATGAAAAATCAGATTTCACAGAAAAGACCCATTCGGAATTAGCGATAGCATATTTTAAGAAAGGATATAATTGTTCACAGTCTGTTTTCATGGCATTTTGTGATGAATATGACATAGCTTCGGAAACTGTATTAAGAATTAGTTCTTCCTTTGGTGCCGGTATGGGAAGATTAAGAGAAGTATGCGGTGCCGTAACGGGTATGTTCATGGTAGCCGGAATGCTATATGGATATACAGATCCCAAAGACCATGATTCTAAGACAGAACATTATAAAAGAATTCAATTCCTTGCAAAGGAATTTGAGGAAAAAAATCATGCGATCGTATGCAGGGAATTGTTGGGACTTGGGGCAGGTAAGGATAGCCCGGTACCGGAAGTCCGTACTGCAGAATATTATAAAAAAAGGCCATGTGTGGAGCTTGTGGGTATGGCGGCAGATATTATGGATAAATATATTGCAGAATACAGAGAAGAAGTAAAATGAGGATTGTTTTGTCAATCGTTAAAAGGGTTGGTACATGATTATGTGTATCAATCCTTTTTGTGATATGGCATTATAACTGAGATATGTTTTATTGAAAATAGCTTTACTTTGAGTTATTGTTAGAATAAAATACAATTGTACTAAAAATTAAGAATATTAAAAAAAGTGAGGTGAAAGCAAATGGATACACACAGTAGTAAGGGTATAGCTGATGATCCGCTCGGGCGACGAAGCTGGTTTTTTACTATAATGTCATTAAAGGAATATTCCTTTTTTAACAAGGGTATGCGATTGCTTTTATCCACTGAGATAATATCAAAAATCAGATAATCCGCATAGTAAAATAAATATGCTTTTCCTTGAATCATCTGTTATACCTTCCCCAATAATATAATAAACAGGAGGTATAACTATGGAATTAAAAGAATTGCAAGAAATATTATTAAGTCTCATTTCCAGCCAGGATACAGAGAAACTGGTGCAACTGTTCGAAACGAATTATGCAATTGATATTGCAAAAGCACTGATAGATTTTGAAGATGATGACTTACGGTCACTCCTTGAGCTTCTTGATTCAAAAGAGATTGCATCTATTATTGAGGAAGCAGAGGAGTCTTTGCAGACAAGAATTATAGAACTTCTTAATTCGGAAAAAATAGTTCAGGTTTTTACCCATATGTCGTCAGATGATATTACTGATATTTTAGGGATTGTCGGAATCAATCAGCGAAAACAATTATTAAGATTGATGAAAGATCGTGACTCAAAAGAAATTCAGATGTTGTTAGGATTTGAGCCCGACACTGCCGGTGGTATTATGACAACGCAATATATTGCATTGCGTAAGAACTTAAGTATTAAAGATACGTTGCAAAAAATTAAAAATATTGGTCCCAGGACAGAAGTAATTGAAACTATTTTTGTGGTCGGACTGGCAAATGAACTTGTAGGTACGGCAGATTTAAGGGATATATTGATTGCTTCGGATGAATTCTTACTTGAAGATATCATGAATCATAATGTAATCTATGTATATCCAGATACAGACCAGGAAGAGGCTTCGCTGATTGTATCAAAATATGATTTAAAGGCACTTCCGGTTGTGAACAGAAAACATGCAATCTTGGGAATTATTACAATAGATGACGTAATTGATGTTATTGTAGAAGAACATACGGAAGATTTATTGATGCTGTCGGGTGTAAGTAAAGATGAAAAAATTGGAAGCAAGATTAGTACTTCCATTCACCGGAGATTGCCTTGGCTGTTCGTTAACCTGATAACAGCTTTTTTGGCAGCATTTACTGTGGGTCTTTTTGAAGATGTGATTGTACAGGTCGTTGCACTTGCAGCAGTCATGCCGATTGTAACAGGAATGGGAGGCAATGCGGGATCACAGACGCTGTCAATTATGATTCGCAGCATAGCATTGGGCGAGGCCGAGTTAAAGCAGGAGTGGAAATTCATTTTTAAAGAAATTGCATTAGGGCTGATCAATGGGTTGGCAATAGGAACGGTAACAGGTTTTATCCTATCTATAAAATATGATAATTTTTTTCTGGGAATTATAGTCATGGTTGCTATGACTGGGAATCTGATCATTGCAGGCTTTTTTGGTTTTGTTATTCCACTCCTATTGAAAAGGCTTCGTTTAGATCCGGCAGTTTCCTCTTCCATTTTCCTTACCACGGCAACTGATGTTGGAGGTTTTTTTATTTTTCTTGGACTTGCTAAAATATTTCTTTCTTATTTAAAATAAATTGACAAAAATATACAAATAAATTGTAAAATATGTGAAATAATGATAAAATATTACAAAACTCTCGCCTTATACAGAGTATAGTTTGACAGATTTTTGATTTAGAAATTATGAAAATTACCATCAAAGAGGAGAAAAACTATGAAGATCAAACAAAAACTCATTATTTCATTTAGTATTTTACTAATTCTTATTGCTCTTACTAATGCAATTGCAATTTATTCTTTGGGAGAGGTCAATAATACATCTGCTATCATTGCGGAGAGTGTAGTTCCTAAACTGGAGTGCATTAATAAGTTGAATTTTGAAATTGCAAGAATCCGTTCCCATGAATATCAGCATATGGTTCTTTCAGATATGGAAAAAATGGATACACTGGAAGGCAGGATTGATGATCTGAATACCAGTATTCTTGCAGGTATCGAACAATATATGTCTTATGGAAAAGAGGAAAGAATTCTTCTGCTTAAAAAGGACTGGGAAAGCTATATGGCAGAGCATGCGAAAATCATAAAGGCCAGCAGATCTATGGATAAAGATTCTGCGATGACGATTAGTAAGGCGGAAAGTAAAAGGGCTTATGATGAAATTACAGCTACGGTAGACGAATTATTGCAGGAATCAGAAGCGGAGGCTCTTGCAGTAAGTGAGAGAGGGAACGTGATGTATGCTCAGATCAAAAACCTTCTGCTGCTGATGGTTGCCATAGCATTAGCGATTGGCTTATTCATGGACATCATGATTATAAGGGCAGTTACAAGACCGATTGCAATGTTAAGAAATAAACTGACTGATTTAGTACAGCATGGCGGTGATCTGACAAAATCTATTGCGGTGAAGTCAAAAGACGAGATTGGTGAGCTGGCTTATGCAGTCGATCAGTTTATCCAAAACATCCGTGCTATTATCATCGAGGTAAATCAGTGTAGTGATGAAGTGGAGAAATCTTCACTTCAAGTGTCTGAACATTTACAGATTCTTAGTAAAAATGTAGAAGAATCATCAGGAATCATTGAAGAGCTTTCAGCAGGAATGGAAGAAACAGCTGCGGCAACACAGGAAATCAATGCTTCCTCAGAAGGTATTGAGAAGGCAGCGCAGGATATGGCTGAACGTTCACAGGATGGAGCAATATCTGCTAAAGAAATAAGTGTAAAAGCAACGGATTTGAAAAAGGCGGCTGTTAAATCAGAGGAGACAGCGATTACTATGTATCGGGATACGAAGGGCGCGCTGGAGACTGCCTTACAAAGGTCGGAAACGATCTCCCAAATCAACGTGCTTTCAGAAGCGATTCTGGAAATTTCGGGACAGACAAATCTTCTGGCGTTGAATGCAGCGATAGAAGCAGCGAGAGCAGGAGAAGCGGGAAAAGGATTTGCTGTGGTTGCGGATGAGATCAGGAAACTGGCTGAAAATTCAAAGAATACCATAAATGAAATTCAAAAAGTTACTGGAGAAGTAGTTCTGGCGGTAAACGATTTAACCAACGGATCCAAAGAAATTATGGAATTTTTAGATCAAAAAGTGATGAAGGATTACAAAGAAATGGTACATACAGGAGAATCTTATGGAAAAGATGGTGCTTTCGTAGACGAACTGGTCGGAGATTTCAGTGCAACTGCTGAGGAATTGACAGCGACGATAGAAGGAATCATTCAGGCGATTGCGGAAGTGGCGACTACGGTAAACACAGGTGCCAGCGAAACTCAGGAAATTTCTACCAAGATGATCAATATAGTAAAAATGCTGGAGGAAGTAGAAATACAAATGGATATAAGCCTTCAAAATTCAGAACTTTTGAAAAAAGCAGTCGGCAAATTTACAGTGTGATTGATTTCCTTATATTGTAAAAGAATCCCTTTTGTGATAGAATTTTTCTAGTGTTATATTACAAAGGAGGGCGTTACATGAAAGGCACCGTTGTTTCATCTTGGATAGAATCCTGCCGTAAATTATTCGGTGAAAAAATAGTAAATGAGGCATTAGTAGCACATCAATTACCAATCGATCGTGTCTTTACACCATTGGAAGACGTAAACGATAATATTGCAACAGGAATTATTGACCATATCGGCAATGCAGTAGGTAAAAATCACAAAGAGATATGGGGAACTATGGGACAGGAAAATATCAAGACTTTCAGTAAAAATTATCCTGGATTTTTTCGTCACGAATCTGCATATCAGTTTTTAAGATCCATGAATGATGTTCATGTGATTGTTATGAAACGTTTTAAGGGAGCTACACCGCCTCTGTTAGATGTAAAACCGATTTCTTCCCATTCCATTCTTTTTACATACCGTTCCAAACGTGGTCTGGAAGATTATCTGATGGGATTAATTAACGGAGTTTCTGAATATTTCAAAGAGAAGATCGAGGTAGAAGTATTGGAACGTAAGAGTAGTGAGATTCAGATGCAGCTTACCTTTGAAAATGAGATTCAGTTTGTCAAGAAATATCGTCTGAGTCAGTTATTATCTTTCGGAATTTTCAAAAAACTTGCTTTTAAGACAGCATTTATTAATACAGTGCTGGTAGGACTTCTTAGTCTTATTTTTGTAAATGGTGCAGTTAATAGTTTTCTGGTAGCAATCGTTACCTTTTTTGTATCAATGTTTTCAACGGTTGTGATTAACAGACCGCAGAAAGTAATCAGAGATGAAATTGAGAAATTGAGCAAGGGAGATTTTGTTGAGTCATTTTATATTCATTCTAATGATGAATATGAAGAATTGATGGATGAAATCAATCATTTAAAGAAAAACGTACAGAAAGATTTTATTGATTTTAATGCGATAGTGGATGAAATGTATACTTTTAATAATACGGTAACATTGATTGCAATGACAATGCAGAATACTTCCAATGATATTACGGAAGTATTGGATGAGGTGTCGGCAGCAGCCACTACACAGGCAGAAGATACAGAAAAAGTAGTCAGTGTATTGAATGATAGCATTAATAACCTGACGGAGGTCTCAGAAGAAAGTGAAAGTAATAAACTTAAGATAGAAGAAGCTGTGTCAAGTATTGAGAGCAGCTTTACAAAAGTTTCGAATACTGCTTCCGAGATCAACGCCATATTAATTAAATTCAGTCAGATTAAGAATAACAGTAATGAGCTCAAAGAAAATGCGGATAATATTACACAGATCGTTTCGATTGTATCCGGTATTGCGAAACAGATCAACTTGTTGGCATTAAATGCTTCGATAGAAGCGGCAAGAGCTGGGGAAGCCGGACGTGGATTTGCAGTTGTTGCAGAGGAAGTTCGTAACCTGTCAGAAGAGACCAACAGTGCTGTGGAAAGAATCAATGACAGTCTGACTTCTTTCGTGTCAAGTATTGGTACTGTTGTAGAAGGAATCGACGTACAGTATGAAGTACTTGAAAAGGAAAATACGAAGTTAAAAACAGCTGTGGAAGTTTCTAGTCAGTCAAATGAAAATCTCAGTCATGTTTCCGGTCTGATGATTAAGAGTTCACAGGAATTGAAAAAGGAAGCAGATCAGATTACTTCTCTTTTTGCAAATATCCAGAACCTTGCAGCAATTGCTGAAGAAAATTCAGCCGCAACTCAGGAAGCCAACGCTAATGTTGCCGTCTATGTAGAACATATTACTGAATTAACAGAACAGATTACAGTATTTGAATCTATGATTAAGAATTTCCAGGTGGATTTAGCAAAGTATAAAATTTAGCTTATAAATGATTGCAAAATGCATGAAGAGCAGGCGTTATATTTGATGTAGGGTGAGATTCCAGCGGAATCCGCCCTATTTATTTACGCGAGAGTGAGACAAGAACAAGCTGGAGAAATCTAATCATTATAACCAGTGCGATGAATAATAATTGATTATTCACCAAACAGGCTATATAATAAAGCTATGTAACGAGGGGGGTGCCATATGTTTTTCTTTTTTTTATATGATCCGTATATTGCAATGATAGGTGATATCAAAGAGTCAAAAAAAATTGATAATAGAAGAGAAGTTCAAAAAAGGCTGGAATCAGTTTTAGAAGAAATCAATGAAGAATACGCAAGCGATATCTCATCCAGATTTATGATAACATTAGGTGATGAATTTCAAGGATTGTTGTGCAATGGTGCTAATACAATGAATATCATATCCAAGATCGAGAGGAAGATGTATCCGATAAAAATGAGATTTGGTGTGGGTGTAGGTGAGATAACCACTGAGGTTAATAAAGAAATGTCTATTGGGGCAGACGGACCGGGTTATTATAAGGCGAGAGAGGCTATTGAATATTTGAAATATAATGAAAAAAGAAAACAGATAAATGCTGCGGATGTCCGATTAGAAGTCGATAGTGAAAATCAGGAATCGACCATAATGATAAATACAATACTGTCTTTAATGACAATGCTCAAAGAGACATGGAGTGACAGACAAAGGCAGATAATATGGGACATGCTCGAACATCAGGATAGCCAGTTAAAGGTTGCTGAAAGGCTTGAGATCAAGCAGCCGGCAGTTCAAAAAAGTTTATCAAAAGGAAAATATTATGCATATAAAAATGCATTGGATACGATTGGAAAGGCACTTGATGGAATAAGGAGAGAAGATGTTTAGGGAATATTTTATATTACTTCTCTTGGCACACATAGTCAGTGACTTTTATATTCAGACAGAGAAAATGGCCAGGAAAAAAGAGGAAAGTATCAATTGGGTAATCCTACATTGCCTATCTTATTGGCTCACAACAATTGGAGTCTCACTTCCGGTCATGTCCTGGGAAGTTTTTAAATTTGGAAGTATGGCGGCAATAACGCATTTAATCATTGATGTTATGAAATACGCGTATGTCTTAAAGATAAAAAAGAAAGTAGAAATAACGATGCTCAAAGAACGGAATATTTTTTTGGTGGATCAAATATTGCATGTTTTCTGTCTGACTGCCATTGCATATTTATTTGTATTAAAGGTCGGAAAATTAAACTTATGTGACAGTGCATTAGAGTTTTTCACCATTGTCGGGATACCCGGAACTATCATGGTATCATGGATTACAGCATTGCTGATCATACATAAACCTGCGAATATCACAATATCCAAACTGCTTATGCTTTATAGGCCAGAAGAGAGAGAGGATAATAAAAAGCACAGAAATAGTGCAGGAAGATCTATAGGAAGCCTGGAAAGAATTATGATATTGATATTCATTTCAATTGGACAATATTCAGCAATAGGATTGGTGCTGACGGCTAAGTCAATTGCAAGGTATGACAGAATATCCAAAGAGAGAGATTTTGCAGAATATTATTTGTTAGGCACCCTGATCAGTACAGCAGTGGCTATTATTGTTTCGTTTATCATATAAGAACATTGGAAGTGGAAAATAACAATGGAAATATTATTTAAAGTTTTAGGATTCATCTTTCTTGGAATAGGCTGTATAGGCATGGCATTACCATTACTTCCAACAACGCCGTTTTTTCTGATAGCAGCTTTTTTCTTTGCGAGGAGCTCTAAAAAATTGCATGATTGGTTTATTTCGACCAATTTATATAAGAAAAATCTGGATAGTTTTGTGAATGAGAAAAGTATGACAATAAAGGCAAAACTGTCAATTCTGATTAGTGTGACTATACTATTAGGAATTAGTTTCTTCTGCATGAAAACAGTTCTCATTGGAAGAATTGTGGTTGTGATTGTCTGGGCATGTCATATTTTATATTTTGGATTTCGTGTAAAAACGATACATGATTAATATGGAATAGTGACTTGACATTTTCATAGGGTTGCACTATTGTATTACATATATAATACAATAGTACAACTAAGGGGGATACGATGCTTCAGGTAAAGAATCTGACTAAAAAATACGGTAAAGTAATTGCAAATGAAGATATCAGTTTTGAGATCCAGGATGGGAGTATTACGATTCTGCTTGGGCCAAATGGAGCAGGAAAGAGTACGACCATTAAATCTGTAATAGGATTTCTGAAATATAGCGGGCAGATTTTTGTGGACGGATTTGACAACAAATCAATTGAGGCAAAGAGATTAATAGGATATGTGCCCGAAATACCTTCTCTGTACCCTAATCTCACGGTTTCTGAGCACCTCGAATTTATTGCGAGAGCCTATAAATTGAAAGAGTATAAGGAATATGCGGAGGAACTTCTTACACGCATGGAACTTATGGATAAAAAGAAAAAATTCGGAGATGAATTATCAAAGGGAATGCAGCAAAAACTGAGTATCTGCTGCGGACTTCTTCCAAGACCAAGAATCGTACTATTTGATGAGCCTATGATAGGACTTGATCCACATGCCATCAAGGAGCTCAAAAATATGTTTATGGAATTAAAGGAGCAAGGAGTTTCTCTTTTGGTAAGTACGCATATGATTGACAGTATTGATAGCATCTGGGATCAGGTGTTGATTATGAAAGAGGGAAAAGTGCTTGAAAATCTAAAGAAGCAGAATAGGAAAGACAGTGAGAAAACACTTGAAGATATATTTTTTGAACTGACGGAAGGTAAAAGATTTTTAGATAAAGAGGGAGAGGTGTGATGAGACTTTTAGCTTATTATATTTCCCATACTTTCATAAATTCCCTGAAAAAATTATTCCGAACATGGGTTGTCATGATATTTGCCATTATAGTTGTGTTTGGCATTATTGGCGGTGTTATTGGTGGTCTGGCAGGTGTATTTATATCCGATTCGGTTCAAAACACATCCAGTTCTGAAGAAGTAACAGAGGAAAAATCCGGTGATGATACAGGTAGTTTAGAATTTGAGATAAAGGGATTGACGATTCAGGAAGAAACAGTACGTAAGCAGGTTGCAGAAATGAGCATATTAGCAGTAATCGTGGCTTTGACACTATTTAATATTTATGGCGGGGATAAAAGCGGTTGCCGGATTTTTACAATGGCTGATGTGAATTTCCTGTTTACAGCACCAAAAAAGCCACAATCAGTGTTATTATTTAAAACTATTTTACAGATGGGAGCGATTCTTGTTGGCGCAGTTTATCTGCTTTTTCAATTACCGAATCTGATTTTGAATCTGGGACTGGGAATAAAAGCCGCAATCTGTTTTCTAATTGCATTTGTGTTTTTACTGATGTTTGTAAAATTAATGTCTATTCTGACCTATACAGTTTCAGCGACAAACATAAAATATAAAAAGTATGTAAGACCATTTGTGTTAGGAGTGATTGGCATAATCATAGCGGTGTTCATGATGACGATGGCAGTCACACAAAAATCACCGTTTGATGCAGCTGTAATGCTTTTTACATCGAAATGGAGTAACTATTTTCCAATGATCGGGTGGATAAAAGGTTTTGCTGTATGCGCAATGTACGATAGTGATAGCATGATGTTTTTATATGCGGGAATGATTATCGCCGGAATCCTCTTACTTGTTCTTACTATCTGGAATATCAAAGCCGATTTTTATGAAGATGCATTAACGGGTGCATCTGTTATGCAGGAACGAGCAGAAGATGTGAAAACAGGTAAAATGCCTGCCCAAAAACGTTCTGAAAAAATAATCAGAGATGGTATCGGACATGGAACAGGAGCGAATATATTTTTGTTTAAGCAGCTTTATAATCGCAAAAGGTTCGCAAAATTCGGGATTTTTACCAGGACGATGATATATTATCTTTCAGTCTGCATTCTGGTCTCGGTAATCAGCTTGAAGCTCATACATACAACGGGAATTGCTATACTGGGTGGAATTATTTTGGTAAATGTATTTTTTCGGAGCTTTGGTAATCCGATAGAATTAGAAACGACTCAGAATTATCTCTATATGGTGCCGGAAACGGCAATTTCCAAAATTTCATTTGCAGTGCTTGCGGGAATTGCTGATACCTGCTTTGATTTGATTCCGGGATATGTGATAGCAAGCATAATCTTAAAAGGCGGCATTTTGAAAAGTATATTGCTGTTTGTGTTGATTCTTTCTATGGACTTTTTGCTTTCATCGAGTACGGTATTCATTGAAATGGTGCTGCCTTCTTCTTTACATGATGTCATAAAAGGTCTGCTTGCAATGCTGTTAAAAGTGATTGTTGTAATACCGTTTTTAAGTGTTCTTGCCGCTGCTGCATTTATGGGTATGCTCAATACAGGGATGATACTGTCCGTTGTTCTGATTCTGATCATGGCAATTTTCTTTTTATTTTTGTCGTCTCTAACATTACACAGAGGAAGGAAATAATACATTTCTGAGAGAAACATAAGTACACGAAACGAAACATGATTAAAATATGATGATAGACAAATTAATGATCATCGCAAGGAAGAACAAAGAGGAGCGTGTGGGAATCCAAAAGAGCCTCAGGAGAGACGCATTAAGCCTGCTCATCTTCCCGTAACCTATAACCGACACCCACTTCTGTAAAGATATATTTGGGTTCAGCAGGATTAGATTCTATTTTCCTTCGGATATTCGCCATATTTACACGAAGTATTTTATTATTGGCTGTATCAGAATAAGGCCCCCATATGTGTGTCATTAGCGCTGTGTGGGTAACGACTTTTCCTGAATTGATTGCCAGAAACGATACGATTTTATATTCAACAGGGGTAAGGTGGATTTCTTTATTATTAAAGAGAACGATTCGCCGGACAAAATCAATATATAACGCATCGGAGATATAGGGACGTGAATAAAGCAGAGAATCGTTATTCAGTTTATTGCTATGTCTAAGGGAAGTACGTATGCGGGCAAGCAATTCTTCCGTACCAAATGGTTTGGTAATATAGTCGTCTGCGCCCATATCCAGGGCATCTACTTTTTCGTGCTCATATGTTCTGGCGGATACCACGATAATAGGGTTGCTGGACCATCTTCTGACCTCTGCAATGATATCAAGACCATCAATATCCGGAAGTCCAAGATCTAACAGGATGACGTCCGGACATTGGGAATTGATGAGTGAGATGCCATCGCTTCCGGAAAAAGCCTGTATTGTTTTATAATCATGTGCATTTAATGCATGGCATATAATATTTGAAATATTTTTTTCATCTTCAATCACTAGAATTTTAAGTTTTGTCCCCATTTTAAATCTCCCTTGGTAATGTGAAAGTAAATTCTGCGCCATCAGTGTGGTTGCAGGCCTTGATCGTGCCATCATGTGCTTCAATAATAGTCTTACAGATGGAAAGTCCGATTCCCATACCCCGGTGTGCATCAGGAACATCAGAATTGCGGGCGCTGGTGCCATCAAATATAGTTTCTATGATTTCAGGATCAATACCTTTTCCATAGTCTCGGACATGAAAAGACACAGTGTCGGGACTATCTTCTGTAATAGTAAGGTTTATTTCCCGTTTACTTGCAGAGTGTACAAATGCGTTATCCAATAAATTGATGATGACCTGTTCTATCAGCAGTGGATCCATTGGAAGAATGATATAATTTTCAGGGATAGCAGCTTTTACGACTGCACCTGGCTGACGCTTTTTGAAACGCAGTATGGATTCGGATACAATTTCTTCAACAACTTCAGTGGATTTGTTTACTTTAGCATTACCGGTTTCTTTGATCCGTGTAACCGATAATAGATTTTCTACCATATTTAATAACCAGTTCGCATCATCGTTGATCTGATGAACCAGGTTGTCTTTTTCTTCGCTGCAATCTTTTCCAACAGTCTCAAAATATGCATTGGATTCCCCAATTATGCTGGTAAGCGGCGTCCGCAGATCATGTGAAATAGCGCGCAGCAGATTTGCACGCATTTTTTCTTTCTCTGCTTTATTGATAATATCTTCTTTTTCGGCTATAGATTCAATCTCAATTTTAAAGTGGCTGGTAGTAGCGCTAGTTGTTAATGTAATAGTAAGCATGATGAGAAAAGTAATCGGATACCCGGAGAGCGTAAAGTTTAGCATAAAAAAGGGAAGAGTAAAAAAGAAATTAACGCATATAACGCTATATATTGAAAAGATGATACCATACCAATATCCATTTGTATATCTTGCGGTAAGTATTAAGGCGAGAATATAGATTAACGCCACATTGATAGAACTGCTTTTTACCAGAAAAAAAAGCATAGATGCTAATACTGTGGAGATAATCATGAGATAAAATGTAAAAATAAAACTGGAATATTGATAGCCCATAAATTTTTTTTTCATAAGTAATGATTACCTCCTGATAGTAATTCTTAATTGACACAATTACTATTCTACTTCAATAAATTAAAATAGCAAGGATTACACAGAAAAAGGGTAAAGAAATCGCTAAGAATTAATTTGAGATATTGAAATTATGATCAAAACGGACTAATCTGTTAAAGGTTTATTTGAAGTTAAGGAGGAAATACATATGGACGCATACAAATTTCTATTTGATCTGGCATTGATCTTATTAAGTACTAAATTACTTGGTCTTTTAACTAAGAAGTTCTATATGCCACAAGTTGTAGGGGCGTTGTTAGCGGGATTGTTATTGGGGCCTGCATGTCTTAATTTAATAACGCAGACAGATTTTATCAAAGAAAGCGCTGAAGTCGGCGTTATCATCTTAATGTTCTGTGCAGGTTTGGAAACTGATGTACAGGAGTTGAAACGCAGCGGAAAGGCATCCTTTATCATTGCATTATTAGGTGTTATCGTTCCGCTGATTGGTGGATATCTGGTGGGCATCTACTTTATTCAACCGGGAAGACTGGAATCAGATGCCATGAGTACGGCTACCTTACAAAGTATATTTATTGGTGTCATTTTGACTGCGACTTCTGTTAGCATCTCAGTAGAAACATTGAAAGAGCTTGGAAAATTAAAAACACGTTCCGGCAGTGCGATACTTGGGGCGGCAATTATTGATGATATCATTGGTATTGTAGCATTGACAATTATAACAAGTATGGCAGACAGTTCTATAAATATAGGAATCGTTTTGTTGAAAATAGTCGCATTTTTTGTCTTTGCCGCAGTTGCTGGATTTTTATTTTTTAAATTTTATAATGCATGGTATGAAAAATCAGGAAAAGGAATGCACAGGCACGCAATTGTTGCGTTTGCGTTTTGTTTGATTATGTCTTATGTGGCTGAAAAGTATTTTGGTGTGGCAGATATTACGGGTGCATTTATTGCAGGACTCATCATATCGATGACGCAGAAGACAAAGTTCCTTGCATCAAAATTTGATGTCCTCTCTTATTTGTATTTGAGTCCCATATTCTTTGCAAGTATAGGCTTGGAAGTTGACTTACCAAATATGAATGGAACGGTAATCGCATTTGCAGTAACGCTGGTAGTTGTAGCAGTGCTTAGTAAAATAATCGGTTGTGGACTTGGAGCGAAGTTATGTCATTATAAAAATTATCAGGCGATCAGAATCGGAGTCGGTATGATCTCAAGAGGTGAAGTGGCATTGATTGTGGCAAGTAAGGGAGAAAGTCTGGGCTTACTTAGTTCCAGCTGTTTAGGGCCTGTTGTATTGGTCGTTGTAATCACTACGATTATTACTCCGATTCTGTTAAAACCTGTATTTAAGCTTGGACCTGCACCGGCAGAAGTAACGGATGAGCATAAACTGGCCGATAATTTTGAGCAGATGGAAGGATATAGAGAAGGTTCCCAGAGATAATAAATTGTGGTAAAATACCTTTTGACCCCAACATCATTACATGAAATACAAAGATAGAAACACATCCCGGTTGGTAGTCCGGGAGCAATATTTTCCATTGCGATATGAAATCGGGACTATTGTCAGTAACCTGCCTCCTTGGTTGTCCGTTCTTTGTCTGTTATACTTTTTAAGGAGGAAGTAAGATGGACAAAGCATCAATAAAATTCCAAGTGTATTTTGAAGCCCCCTTTTGGATCGGCATTTGTGAACGAATGACAGATGGGCGTTTAGCTGTCAGCAAAATTACATTTGGCCCGGAACCTAAAGATTACGAAATAAGGCAGTATATTGTCCGTAACTGGTATCACCTGCGATTCAGTAACACCGTTGAGGCGGAAGCAAAGCAGGCAGGAAAGATGAATCCGAAACGTATGCAAAGAAGTGTGAGGAAGCAGATGAATGATGTGGGAATAGGAACAAAGTCCCAGCAGGCGTTGCAGCTCCAGCATGAAGAAGGCAAACAAGCTAGAAAGCAGAAGACTCGTCAGATGAAAGAAGAGAAAAATGAAAGAATGTTTGCTCTGAAACAGCAGAAACGGAAAGAAAAACATAAGGGAAGGTAAGGGCGGCGCCCCTTCATATGTGTATAAGTATATCACCTAAAGTTATCAACGAGTAGAAACATGCTTCGCGAGTTTCTACTCGTTATCGCGGTATTCGTCAAATGCTTCTGCTAGCAGAGCATTTTCCTACTGCCGCGATAACTATGAGAAACTCGCAAAGCGTGTTCTCATAGTATAGACTGTTTAGTGATAAACCGATTAAATTGTGATGGGGCGCTGTATATACAATAAAAATAAATAAGCAAAGAACCAAAGAAGGATGGAAAAGGATTCCGTATATTGATATCGCAAGTCATTTTGTTATGACGTATTAGTACCGCTGCGTTTTTTATCGGAGCGGGAGCGCGTCCGAATGATTTCATACCGATGTACCACGTATTGAGAGAAAACTGTAAATCACAATCAAAAGGAGCCTTTCGGTTGAGTAACAAAGTAAACCATGTTATAATCATAAATAATTGTACACTTTAAAGCTAATAATGATTAACATAATAGAGAGGCAGGTGCATAGTATGAAAAAAATAGCTTTTTTTGATACGAAACCATATGACAAGGAATACTTTGATCGATTAAATACAAAATATGAGATAGAATATTTTGAAAATAAGCTGACCGCTAAAACAGCTCAATTAGCTAAAGGATGTGATGCAGCGTGTGCGTTTGTAAATGATACGATAGACAAGGCTGTAATTGAAACATTATATGATGCAGGCGTCAGGGTTCTTGCAATGCGGTGTGCAGGATATAGTAATGTAGATTTTAAAGCAGCATACGGCAAAATAAATGTAGTAAGGGTTCCAGCTTATTCACCCTACGCTGTAGCTGAACATGCGATGGCATTGTTGCAGACATTGAACCGTAAATTGCATAAAGCATATAACCGTACGAGAGACTTTAATTTTAGCTTGGCTGGTTTGACAGGAATGGATCTGCATGGAAAAACAGCCGGCGTCATTGGAACCGGTAAGATAGGACAAGTATTCATAGATATCTGCCGTGGATTTGGGATGGATGTAATTGCATATGACTTATTTCCGGCAAAGGATAAGGGAATTGAATATGTTGACTTGGACACACTGTTCAAAAAGAGTGATATTATCTCATTACATTGTCCGTTAACGGAACAAACACACCACATTATTGATAAAGAAGCTTTCAGCAAGATGAAAAAGGGAGTATTCATTGTGAATACTTCGCGAGGTGCCCTGATTGACAGCAAGGAGCTATTGAATGCATTGAATGATGAAACAGTAAAGGGAGCCGGTCTTGATGTATATGAAGAAGAAGCGGATTTATTTTTTGAAGATTTTTCGGGAACACTGATTAAAGATGATGTATTGGCACTTCTGGTATCAAGACCAAATGTGATATTAACATCACATCAGGCATTTTTAACAGAAGAGGCACTAGAAAATATTGCCAATACAACACTTATCAATCTGGATGAATTTTTTGATGGAGATGCGTTGACAAATGAGGTGTGCTATCAATGTAAAGGCGGAAAAACGGAAATAGCTTGTCCAAAAGTGAAAGATGGAAAGAAAAGGTGCTTTTAATATTGAATGATAAAAGATAAGTTTTTGGAAAAGAGGGTATGGTAGTGGCTAAAGATTCCACAAAGAATCTGACACAGGGTTCACCAATGGGATTGATTTTGAGTTTTTCGGTTCCGTTGCTATTTGGTTTTTTGTTCCAGCAATTTTACAGTATGGTAGATACCGTTATTGTTGGAAGAATTCTTGGAGTAAAAGCGCTGGCAGCAGTTGGGGCGACAGGTTCCATTAACTTTATGATTATTGGATTTTGCATGGGCGTGTGCAGTGGATTCGCAATACCCATTGCATACCGCTTTGGGGCTGAAGATTACCATGGAATGCGTAAAATGGTAGCTAACAGCATTTGGCTGAGTATTATCTTTGCAATTATGATGACAACTGTTGTATCGTTGCTTTGCCGGAATATTTTGATATGGATGAATACACCATTTGATATTATGGATGATTCTTATTCCTACATAATTGTTATTTTTATTGGAATTCCGGTCACTTATTTTTATAATATGCTTTCTGGCATTATCCGTTCGCTTGGAGACAGTAAAACACCGGTTATTTTTTTGGCTATGTCATCTGTCCTTAACATAATATTAGATTTTGTCTGTATACTGAACTTACATATGGGAGTTGCAGGCGCGGCAGTTGCGACTGTTATATCACAAGGGGTGTCTGCAATCTGCTGTTTGCTCTATATGATTCGAAAGTTTCCAGTCTTGCATTTAAGCAGGGAGGAGATAAAGGCAGATGGAAACTGTATGGGCATACTTTGCGGAATGGGTATTCCAATGGGACTGCAGTATTCCATTACAGCGATTGGCAGTGTTGTTCTGCAGACAGCAGTGAATGGTCTGGGTTCCATTGCAGTTGCTTCTATTGCGGCAGGTGCGAGGATATATATGTTTTTTGCCTGCCCTTTCGATGCACTTGGTGCAACAATGGCAACTTATGCAGGGCAGAATATGGGTGCCAAAAGGCTGGACCGTATCAGAGAAGGGTTAAAAAAATGTGGAATTCTTGGTATTGGATATTCGTTACTTGCATTTGGAGTATTACAGCTATTTGGAAAATACATAATACAACTATTCGTAAATGCTGATCAGATAGAAATTATTAGAAATGTACAGATGTATCTGTTGCTTTCTTCTTTATTTTTTATTCCGCTTGCATTTGTTAATATTCTAAGATTTCTGATTCAAGGAATGGGATTTAGCAGATTTGCTATATTAGCCGGCGTATTTGAAATGATAGCAAGGATGTTGGCAGGATTTATTCTGGTACCTGAATTTGGCTATGTTGCAGCCTGCCTTGCAGGTCCCGTGGCCTGGATATTTGCGGATGCATTTCTATTTCCGGCATACATACATGTAAGGAAACAATGTGAAAAACAAATTAACGGTTAGCTTAGAAAATATATGGTAGGATTTAAATATGCACAAAAAGAGACAGGCTAAATTGGAGTTTCGCTATTATGAGATTCCACAGAATCAGCCGGTGCTGGCACTGTTAGGTGAAAAGTGGATACAAAATTATGGAGCTGGTATAGATTTTCTGCATTTTCATAATTATATGGAAATAGGCTACTGTTATGGTGGAACCGGTGATTTGGTCCTGGATGATATTAATTACCGTTATGATGCAAATATGTTTTCTGTAATTCCCAAGAATTACCCGCATACTACGAACAGTGACTATAATACGATCAGCAGATGGGAATATTTATTTATAGATGTAGAGAATTTTCTTCAGGATGTATATTCTGATAATCCGCTTTTTGCGGAGGATATCATCAAACGCATCAATAACCGTGCGAGCTGTACCAAAGCGGATCATGCACCGGAAGTGTCAAAAATGATATTAGCAATCTGTGATGAAATGAGGAATAAGAAAGAATTTTATGTTGAAACAGTGCGTGGCTTATTACAGGCACTACTTTTGGCAATTGCCAGAATGAATAAGAATAATGTTGATAAAGTGCGCAATCAAATGACCAGCATCACACAAATAGCAAAAGCATTGGATTATGTCAGTGACTATTATGATAAAAAAATAGCGGTCGGGCATATGGCGGATATCTGCCATATGAGTGAGACGCACTTTAGAAGATTATTTGAACGAAATATGAATATGAAACCGGTTGAATATATTAATTTAGTTCGTGTCCAGATGGCATGTGAATATATGAAGAAGCACCAAGACTCTATGGAAACGGTAGCGGTGAAGTGCGGTTTTCAGACCATTTCGACTTTTAACAGGAACTTTAAAAGAATCCTGGGAATTACGCCTTATCAGTGGAAAACACATCCGAAAAATTATGAAGGAAAGCTATTGAACTATAAGATATCAGCACTAAAAGGATGGTAAAAAAATATGCATTAAAAAAACACGCACATTCATGGTCGAATATGCGTGTTTCTCATAGTTGTGTCAATAAATCTAATACGCTAATGTACGATTCTCCTATGGGAATATAAAGATTCACTGTTTTTAAGAATTCTTTTGCTTCTTCATCACTTACAGGCTCCTCATTGATATCGATTGACTGATATTCAGGATCGTAAGATATCGTTAATCCCTGATGTTCCCATAGATAGATACCGCATATTGAGGCTATAGGAAGTAAATCTTTATTCGGTTGTTCCATATATATTACCACCTTATCTTTTTTTAGTCTAATGCTTTTTGCCCCCTGATACCTACGGATTGTTGCGCGCTTTGTGCGCTCACAATCCTAAAACATTCGAAAGCGAACCCTGATATCATATTATATCTTGTATACAATAAAATGCAAATGAAAATTATGATATTTCTATTAAATTTATGGTTTCTATAATGGCTTTGTGTTAGAATCGATAAAGACATAATAAAAGACATCATAATAAAAGGAAAAGAAGGAAAAATAATGTCACGTGAGGAAATAGAACGGTTACGGCGATTGCAGAAGATGCAGAGAACTATATTCA
The DNA here is from genome assembly GCA_023398375.1 of Bacillota bacterium. GTDB lineage: Bacteria > Bacillota > Clostridia > Lachnospirales > Lachnospiraceae > SZUA-378. The sequence goes on from JAEWSH010000042.1 coordinate 219,483, forward strand.
GTGCAATTATCATATTAGGCGTATTTTTGGCCGGAATAGCAGTGGGCAAAAAAATAGAAAGAAGACAAGCTGCAATCATTGCGACTACAGAGCAGGAGACGGAAGAAGCATCTGTGGAAGCGGTTCCGGCAACTATAGCGGCAACGGAAGAAGCAGCTTCGGAGGAAATAGCAACGGAACCGTCAGTTTCAGAAAATAAATCCGTCTCAATCGATGAAACAATAGAAAACCCGGTTTGGAATGAGAACTATGTAGATACTTCAGAAAAAATGTCGTTAAAGGATCGGGAAGCAATTCGAAATTCCTATGAGGAAACAATGGCACTGAATGCCGTGGATAAAGAAATTATTAAAAATAGTACATTAGATTTTTCTAATATGAAGATAGTCTGCCTGGGAGATAGTATTACGGAAGGAGCAAATGGGGCAACCCCATATCCTACATTCCTGAAAGATATTCTGGGTGCAGGGGACATATTGAATCTCGGGATAGGAGGATCTACCATATGCAGTGATCACGATGATGGGGTAGCAGCAATGTCAGACAGGATGGACGAGATACCGGAGGATACGGATCTGGTTATTGTGATTGGTGGAACAAATGATAATTTTTATCAGGCATCCTGGCAGTTCGGATTCATGGATTGGGAAACAAAAGGAGATGCAACATTTTGTGGTGATCTTCAATTATTAATGAGAAGATTCAAATGGCTATTCCCTGATACAAAAGTTATTTTCTTTACACCGCCATCGAATACAAAGATTGATGAACTGAGAGCAGAAAATCCAAATCTTCTGGATCAGGCTAAATACGCGGAAGCGACAGTTTATATTGGAGCTGAAGAGGGAATGCCGGTAGTTGATCTTTATAACCAAAATTTCCTAAATGCGCATGATACAACAGTTGCAAAGCAGCTCTTAGGCGATAAAGTACATCCCAATACGGCAGGAAATCAGATTTTAGCAGAGCGAATCGCAAGCGAAATAATTAAAAGATATGAATAACAATTGTATCAGTGAGAAAAGGGCATCCGGGATTAATATCCAGATGTTCTTTTTTTTATTTAAATAATGTATGAAGCAGATAAATGTGACATATATTTTTCTAAAAGTGTAAAGAGCAAGTATAATGAAATACCTGAAAAATATGAAAACAGCAATATTCATAGAATTAGTCTGTATAGCGGCGTTATTTATTTTTAATATGAATAATCTGGATAAATTGATTTCGTTCATGGACAAATATAGAACAACGATTGAAACCGCATCTATGGGAGAAGATTTTATTAAATGGGTCGATTTTAATGTACCATGTGAAGCACTAAAGTGTGCTTATAAATGGGACATTAATACCTACGGAAAAGAAGTACATATAGACTGGATAGAACTTCTTGCATATGAGGCAGCCAAGAACGGAGGAAAGTTTGGGAAAAAAGTAATACGTGAGATGGAAGAAACAGCAGAACAACTGATGCATAAAGAAACTACTATAAAAAAGCTTACACAGAAACTGAAATATTATGAATATTATCTGGAGGCATATCAAGCAGTTCTGGGAGGGTATGTAGGGGAATATGAAGTATCGGACAGTCAGGAAAAAGGGTCAGTTAAAGCTAAGAAAAGATATGGTTTAAAGGTTTTTTTCCCAATTGCAAAAGAATTTGGTTATAGTGATTATGATGATTTTGGGGTAGGCAGAAGTTATGGATATGAAAGAAAACATTTAGGACATGATATGATGGGCCAGATCGGCACACCAATTATCTGCGTTGAGTCAGGATATGTAGAGGCACTTGGCTGGAACCAATATGGCGGATGGAGAATCGGAATCAGAAGCTTTGATAAAAAGAGATATTATTACTATGCTCATCTGCGTCAGAATTATCCTTATCAGAAATCACTGAAAGAAAATGGCACAGTACAGGCAGGTGAAGTAATTGGATATATGGGGCATACGGGATATAGTGCAACAGAAAATGTCAATAATATAAAAACGGTTCATTTACATTTTGGAATTCAGTTAATATTTGACGAGTCACAGAAAGAAGGAAACACTGAAATCTGGATAAACCCATACCAATTATGTAGATTTCTCTATCAGAACCGCGCAAGTGTCGAAAAAGTAGAAGGCACGAAAGAGTGGAGAAGTGTAAAAGAAAGTGATTGAAATTGTGTTTGCTTAGGTTTTGTTAATATAGTATACTATAAATCAATCAGAATGGTTACGAAAGAGTTCTGCTAAAGGTCCCAAAATGGCAGTTTTGATAATTTGTCATTTGCGGAGTTATAAAAAGCGTAGAAAGCGGGGATTCTTGATCCCCGCTTATTTAACTTACAGGAATAAAGTGTCAAAAGCTTGCTTGTATATTTAGAGTAACGATTCGAATGTGAAATAAGAAAGTGTGTTGTATGAGTAACGATATTTTGGAAGATTGTGCATTATGTCCCAGAAATTGCCATATGAACCGCAGAGAGGGACAAAAAGGAGTTTGCAAAGAAACGGCAGAAATCGTGATAGCGAGAGCTGCATTACATATGTGGGAAGAACCTTGTATCTCAGGAGAAGCTGGGTCTGGAACCGTTTTTTTCAGTGGATGTCCGGTCGGGTGTGTCTTTTGTCAGAATGCAGCAATCGCAGAGGGAGAACGTGGAAAAAAAATAACACCGGGCAGATTATGTGAAATTTTTTTAGAACTACAGAAAAAAGGTGCGAATAATATTAATCTCGTGACCCCGACTCATTTTGTTCCACAGATCATATGGGCTGTAGAACATGCGCGTAAAGACGGCCTGCGTATTCCTATCGTATATAATACAAGTGGATATGAAAAAAAGGAGACAATACAGCAATTGGAAGGAATTGTGGATATTTATCTTCCGGATATGAAGTATATGAGCAGTGAATTATCTAAAAAATATTCTCATGCAGAGGATTATTTTATCTATGCGTCACAGGCGCTTGCAGAAATGGTAAGGCAACTTCCGGATCCAATCTTTGATGAGCGGGGTATTATGTTAAAAGGTGTTATTGTAAGGCATTTGTTATTACCAGGGCAGTTGGAGGACTCAAAACATCTTGTTAACTATCTGTATCAGACATATCGGGATATTATCTTTATAAGCCTGATGAATCAATATACACCGATGCCGTGGGTACAGGTATATCCGGAACTGCAGCATAAGGTCAAAAAGAGAGAATATGATGCATTGATTGATTACGCAATTCGATTGGGAATAGAGAATGGATTTATGCAGGAGGGGAAGACTGCCTCAGAAAGTTTTATACCGGAGTTTGATGAGGAAGGTGTATCACCGGAAGTAGTTGTCATGAATTTTTCTCATATTTATGAGCAGGAGCAATTCTATAAGGAGGGTAATTACAGATGGATTGATTGTACGGATATCCGGGGAACAGATTGCTATTGTGATGAAAAGGCAGGAAATGCGATCATGGATAAAATAAAGAACTGTAGTCCCTATGGTATTCATTTTATAGATTCTGGCAATTATCACTATGTAAGTAAATTATGGCTGGATAAAGTGAAAGAGCCGTTTGTGCTGTTAGTGCTGGATCATCATCCGGATATGCAGCCATCACTATTTGGCAACCTGATGTCATGCGGCTGTTGGGTAAAAGCGGTATTAGACACGAATCCCTTCATTCAGAAAGTAATATTGCTTGGTGCAAAAGAGGAGTTGATAAAAAGCATTGATGAAATATACAGAAACAGGATGGTCTGCTATAATGAAGAGAGTATGAATCATATGAAAACATGGCACACGTTTGCAAAAGAACATGTGAAGGTGCCGATCTACATATCCATAGATAAAGATGTGTTGGATACAGATTCTGCCGTTACAAATTGGGATCAGGGAAGCATGTCTTTACAAGAGCTTAAGACTCTTGTACGGACTATATGGAAGCAGGAACAGATTATAGGTGTGGATATCTGTGGAGAATGTGCTGATACATTACAATCATGGACAGACTATAAGTGTAATTTGCTGAATGACCGGACAAATTATGAACTGATGGAGTTATTTGAACGGTTGGTTTAAATAAGAAGATACATAATAGTAAAAACAAGGAGAGAATGAAAGGATGACATTTAAAGATAAATATCTTGCAGGTGAAATAGAATTTGAAGCAATTGATGACTATAGCTATGAATGGGGTATGAGTGATGAAACACGTACGCTATGTGAGTATCTGGGACTTAATGCAGAGGAAGAAGATGCCTGGGTAAGTGTGAGCGAAGACGCGCTGCATGAGATACTGGATGCCCAGAAAAAGTAGTAAATTGTTAATTTTAAGTTACGAAAACAAATGACGGCGCAGAGTGAAAAATAATAGAACGCCGTAGAACAGAGGATGGTAAGATGGCATATAGAAGAGAAGAGGCTGCTAAGTCATATAATAAATATAGAGAAAAATGGAATGTTTCAGAGAGCCGCGATTCTAAAAGAAGAGAAAAAGATGACAGTAAATCATTTAAACATAGAGATGTAGTACAAAAAAAAACTAGTGATAAAAAGTATGTAAAAAACACAAGCGATAGTGCCCGTATAGAAGTAACAGCGGATAAAAATAAAAAAAACAGGCCTCCTAAAAAAAAGTATATAGGATGTCCGATTTATGAAAAGTGCGGAGGATGTCTGGGACAAGAACAACCTTATGAAATACATTTGGCACAGAAACAAAAACAGTTGCAAAGTCTCATAGGCAATTATTGCAAACTCGATCCAATAATTGGTATGAAAAATCCTTACTACTATCGAAATAAAGTACATGCGGTATTTGCACATGATAAAAAAGGTCCATATTGCGGTGTATATGAAGCAGGCACCCATAGAGTCGTACCGGTTGAAAATTGTAAGATTGAAGATAAAAAGGCATCTGCAATTATATTAACGATTCGTGATTTATTAACTTCTTTTAAGATCAAGACCTATAATGAAGATAAAGGGTACGGATTGCTCCGTCATGTATTGATAAGAAAGGGTTTCCAAAGCGGCGAGATAATGGTGGTCCTGGTTTTATCCAGTACAATCATGCCATCCAAGAATAATTTCGTAAAAGCACTTCTCAAAGTGCATCCGGAAATTACAACAATTATAATGAATGAAAATTATAAAAATACAAGTATGATTCTTGGAGAGAAAGAACAGGTCATATATGGAAAAGGATTCATTACTGATACTTTATGTGGTAAGACATTCCGTATATCAGCAAAGTCTTTTTATCAAGTGAATCCAATTCAAACAGAAGTGTTATATAAGAAAGCAATTGACTTTGCAGGCTTGAAGGGAACCGAGACAATTCTGGATGCATATTGCGGTATTGGTACGATTGGAATGATCGCGTCTGATCATGCAAAGAAAGTGATCGGTGTGGAACTAAATCCTGAAGCAGTTCGTGATGCAGTGAGCAATGCGAAAAGAAATAATATCAAGAACATAGACTTTTATACCAAGGATGCCAGTGACTTTATGACACAAGTAGCGGAGGACAGCGGAGAGAAGATTGATGTCATTTTCATGGATCCGCCAAGGTCAGGCAGTGACGAGAAGTTTATTGACGCTTGTGCACAACTGGCACCAAAGAAAATCATCTATATCTCCTGTAATCCCATCACTCTTGCAAGAGATTTGGCTTATTTCACGAAGAAAGGCTACCAGATAAAGAGAGCAGGAGGAGTGGATATGTTTCCATGGACCTGTTGCGTGGAGACGGTTGTTCTGTTGTCCCAACAAAAACCGAATGATCGAATTCGGTAGATTTGGACTTGGATGAGCTGGATGTGACGAGTGCGGAGTTGAAGGCTACTTAAGCGGAGATTAAGGACTATGTCTCCCATTACGGTAATGTGATATTGAAGTATCCCATGATAATATAGCAGAATAATAGGGTTAGTTCAGAACCTTGATTTGCGTTGATTGTGCAGCAGTTTCCTGCTATACTGGTAACAGAAAGCGGCTTTTAAAGTTACTGGATTATGAGGAAAGGAGGATTTTATGAAGGTAAAAATATTATTTGGGAGGGCACTTTTACAATAACCCTCCTATAAAAGAAAGAGGGAATTTAAAATGTATCAAGAGCTACAAATCCAAGACATGCAAAAAGAGGATATTGACCAAGCCGTCGAGCTTTGGGTAAAGCAATATAGGCTATATTGCAATAGAGAAGAGTTTCCGAAATACTGGATTACAAATACAGCGGAAATTAAATATATACTTGAGAACCAAATACAAGACTATACCGCTGCCGTAGCAAAACAAGGTGCCAAAATCGTGGGATTTCTGTTTTTTTTTATGTTTGATTTTCACAATGAAAATCTGCATTATGTACGTATTGCTACGTTGGATGATTTACAGGAAATGCAACCACTTGTTGACGAATCTGTTCTGTATTACAAAATGGAACCTTTGTTCTTGAAACGGGAAGCAGTTTCTACTGAGAAACTGCGTGAATTGATTAAGCGTGATAATATATTTGTTGCTTGTGACGGCGATAAGATCATTGGTTTTATGAACATTAACCGAGCAGCAGAAAACGATTTGGAGAATTTATCTGTAATAAACTGCGGTTTAATTAATGAGCTTGGTGCATATATAAAGCCAGAATATAGGGGAAATAAGGTAGGGACGTATCTATTGAACGCGATAGCCAGGTATTGCAGGAATAATTCAATAGATTTGATTCATGTTGATTTTGAAACTGCTAATCCTTTTGCTAACCAGTTTTGGAGAAAATACTTTACACCAATGATTTCATCGGTTCGCAGAACGATCAATAAAGATGCGAGTACTGCTGTCGAGAAAACCGCAGTAAATATATCGTAAGACAAATAAGTGGATCTCGTTAATAAACAACCTAACAGGAAGTAAAGTTATGCTGGGCAACTTAGGAGAAAGAGGTGATATTGTCAAGGAAACAGGCGCGGTATATTACACAACGGATATGGATAAAACATTAAGATGGCTTACTGAAATACTTGGCTGGTATGGTCAGATAGAAAGTCGTAACGACTTAAACGAGGGAACTTCTTTTTTTATAGTTTATTGGCGTGAAATGCAAAAATAATGGCGCAATCTGATGTTTGTAAATGTCTTCCCGCGTTGTATAGTATAGGCATAATAATAAAGTCTTAATTGGGAGGATTTAATGATGGAAATAAAAATAGCATTAATTACAGGTGCGTCCAGTGGTATAGGTAGAGCGTTAGCGAGGTTTCATGCTTCACAGGGAGGAAATCTTGTTATTGTTGCAAGAAATAAACAACGCCTGAATCAACTTAAAGCAGAAATTGAAAAGGAGAATCATGTAAAGGTCATGACCATAGCAAAAGACCTGTCATTAGCAAATGCACCGCAGGAAATTTACGATGAAGTAAAAGCCAATGGTATTGAGATAGACTATCTTATCAATGATGCCGGTCTTGGAGGCCGGGGCATGTTTCATGAGCACGCAGCTGAAAGAGATATACAGATGATTACAGTTAATATTATAGCTCTAACGAAACTAACGAAACTTTTTTTACCTGATTTCATCAGACGTGGTGATGGTAAAGTCCTAAATGTTTCGTCCACAGGTGCTTTGGTGCCGGGACCGATGCAAGCGGTTTACTGTGCTACGAAAGCCTATGTAACATCTTTTGGAAATGCTATATGGAAGGAAATAGAGGGAACGGGTGTTACATTGACTACTTTGATGCCTGGTGCGACAGAAACTGAATTTGCCAAAATAGCGGATATGCAAAATACTCCATTGTTCGCAAGAACAGTGAGTCCGGTTGATGTGGCAAGAGCAGGATATGAGGGAATGATATTGGGTAAAATCAATGTGATTGCCGGCATATCCGTTATGCAAAGAGTAATTTTATCGCTTGCTCCATTTATTCCGAAGAGAATACTATTAAATCAAGTCTATAATATGCAGACTGAAAATAAATAAACACGACGCTGGAGGTATCATTTGAATAAATTCATTCTGGATAGACGATATAAAGATTTGATTTGTTCGATTGGATTCAATATGACTGAAGTACTACGAAAAGCAAACTTGCCAGAAGATATTTTCAGTCATAGAACGCCGAGTCTAACGTCAACTGAGTATATTAAGTTTATGGAATCCATAAGTTTGCTTGCTCCTGATGATGAGACTGCTTTAAAAATTGGTTTGGCGGAAAATATTGAAACTTTCTCTCCGCCAATTTTTGCGGCATATTGTAGTAAGAATGCTTGCACCTGTATTGAGCGGCTTGCAAGATACAAAAAACTTATCGGACCTATGTTGTTCATCACTAGTAAAAATAACGCTGAATTTGCAGTTGAAATTACTACAGAAAATGAGGAAGAAGAGTTGCCGAGGTTACTAGTCGAAACGGAATTCGTGATTTTAATTAACCTTATTCGTAATGCGACAAAGGAGAACATCATTCCCATAAACATGATGATACGGCATTCCGTCACAAGTGAGGCAATAAAAAAGTATTGGGGAATTGAACCGAACGTTGGAGACAAGAATTTACTGGTATTTTTACTATCTGATGCAGAAAAACCTTTTATCAGTCAAAATGATGTAATGTGGGATTATTTTGAACCTGAGCTGAAACGCCGGCTTTCAGAACTGAATACATATGATTCTTTTAGTGAAAAAATAAGATGTGTTCTAATTGAACTCTTGCCCAGCGGCGAAAGCAGAATGGAAGAGGTGGCAAAGAAACTCTCTGTCAGCAAACGGACTCTCCAAAGGAAGTTAGGTCTAGAAAATACTACGTTTCAAAAACAGTTAAATTATACCAGGGAATTATTAGCAAAGAATTATATTGAAAATAGCAGGATGTCCAGCAATGATATTGCGTATTTGTTGGGGTATCAAGATTTGAATTCTTTTTTGCGAGCATTTAGCCTTTGGACTGGCATGAATATCACCGAATTCAAAAAGAGGCTATAGTGTATCCTAATGGAATAGCCTTCCGCCGAAGAAATTTGTGATCTCAAGTAACATCTTTTTTAATTCTTATTGACAAGACTGTAGAATTGATCAGTGATTCTTTACATAAACATGTCTCCAGATTGAAAAAAATTCGCAGAGCGGAAGGCTATAAGACGAGCAAAGGTGCCATTCAGCTGCCACTCAGCAAGCCTATTGATTTTACACGCATCTCGGATATCGTAAAATGGAGGCTTGAAAACCTATGAAACTGGGAATATTAACACCTAATGCATAGTATTAGTTTTTTGGCTAAGGAGTAGGAGATAAGATAATGGGGAATACGGATAAGTTTGAAATGATAGCAAATAGTTATGACACTAATGAAAGAATCCAAATTGCACGGATATCATCAGATGCTATCCGAGAATATTTGGTTGATTCTGGAAGTAAGAGTGCCATTGATTTCGGTTGCGGGACTGGTCTTGTTGGAATGAATTTATTAAGTGAATTTGATTCTATACTTTTTCTGGATACATCACAAAATATGATTCATCAAATAGAGCAAAAAATTTCTAGTTCTAATATTCAGAATGCAACGACATTATGCTTTGACTTAGAAAAAGATAGTCTTTTAAATCTACACGCAGACTATATTTTTATGTCTCAGGTTTTACTTCATATAAAGGATGTTGAATTAGTTTTATCAAGATTATATGAGGTCTTAAGAGAAGGTGGACAGTTATTAATTGTTGATTTTGATAAAAATGAAGAAATTGAATCTGTTATGGTTCATAATGGATTTGATCAACTAGAGTTAATTGATCATATGACAAAAATTGGATATAGGAATATTCAATCCAAAACTTTTTATCATGGAAAAAAAATATTTATGGGACATGATGCATCTTTATTTATCCTTGATTCAAAGAAATAGTTTATTCCATTAAGGAAATATACAAGAATCACACGAAAGAAATAACACTCATACCCTAACGGCAAGATGAAACGATACCTAAAAGTTCAGAGAGGTCTTGTATCGTATAGGTAGCATAGGTACATTGAACGTTGCTATTATGCTGATAAAAGCAGGAATCAATTCCGGAATTTATAGCACCTGTTATATCAGAAGCGGGGCTGTCTCCCACCATAATAATAGAACTATGGGCAATCAAACCTAAGTTTTTGAGACAGAATTCAAAAAAAAGTGGGGATGGTTTTTCATATTTGATTCTGTCTGAAATAAAATGTCCATCAAATAAGTCAATAATGCCGGCATTTGATAGCCGCTTAAGTTGTGTTTCATATACACCGTTAGAGGCCGAGTATAGTTTTTTCCCCATTTTCTTAAGCTCACGCAAAGTATATTTTGCATTTGGAATGAGTCCTGAGGAGTTATTAAGACAGAATCTGTAATTCTCTTCCCACAATCTGCCGTCTACTGTAACGCCATAAAGTTGAAAGAACTTTTGGAAACGTGTATTGAGAACAGTCTCTTTCGAGATCTTGCCCTGTTCAAGCGCACTCCATAATGCGGTGTTTATTTTTTTATAATTCTGCAGTAAATCTTCACTATATATAAGACCTGCTTTTTCAATAATTTTTATGAAACTGTCTCTTTCAGCAGAGTCAAAATCTAAAATAGTATTATCTAAATCAAATAAGATGATGTCATACATAAACGGGATCTCCTTTTATCAATGCCTATTATGAATATTATAGGAGAAACCCAATAATTTGGAAAGTAGTAAATGGGATATGATAAAATAATACTATAAGGAGGAATTAGTATGGCATTTACAGAAATCTGTATTTATCAAGTCAAGCCACAAAAGGTGGACGAGTTTGAAATGCTAATGGCTGAAGTTAAGCCTTTTTTAGAAAAGCAGGAGGGGCTGTTTTTACTGCGATTTGTCAAAAGAGAATATCACATAGACCTAGAACAAATTAAGGAGGGACTTCCTCCACCCAAAATTACTCGCATTGTAAAAAGTGTTAAGTACATGCTTTATTGGGAATTTGATACAAAAGAAAATTATGGAATTGCTCAAAAAAATCTTTTCAATAGTTATTGGAGTTCTATCGAAAAATGCTTGATAGTTCCACACGATAAATATTTAGGGGAGGGGTTATTTTAATGAGAATGGGACTACTGTGGTTTGAAACATGTGTATAAGCCTGTTGAAACACAGCTCCTACAAGTTTGAGTTATAGTTTCGCGAGGCTTTTTTATTTTTAATAGATACTCTATTTTATTAAGCTTGTTGTTAACGGATAGATTATACTGCTAAAATAAGACCATGGCGTGGTGGTTTTATATAAGTCTACGCTTTCGTACGGAACATGAATGGATTTGACCGCAAAATATATGAAATTTACTACCGTCGGTGGCATAAGAGCCAATATATCCATGTCTACCTGAGAAAGGGTTGTGTCTGCTGAAAGAAAGTTTCCTTTTAATTCTTTTAAATCAGGTCCAAGTATTAATTTTTTTAAATGATAACAAAGACTAAATGCATAGATATCTGAATATTGTAGCGACATAAAGCAAGCTTCTTCAATGGAGACGCATTCCAAGAAGGCTCCGTATCCCAAAATTTTAATATTGTCCGAAGCGTCAAGATTGATCAGATTTTTCAGGTTTACGCAACGCCGAAAGGAATAGTCTTCCAGTGCCTCGAGCTGCTTGTGGACATACAATGTTGATAATGCGCTGCTGCCGAAAAAGGATGCTATGCTCAATGCTTGCACCGTCTGAGGAACTTCATATTCTGTAGTATTTCTTGCCGGAGGATAGGCGATCAACTTAGTCTTATTGTTATTAAACAGCACTCCATTGTCCGATAGAAAATTTATATTTCCTTCCTCAACGTTGATCCATTCAAGGTGGGTGACGGCGGTCAGTGCATAATTACCAATAAGTACTATATCTTTCGGGATAGTGAGTTTGGACTCATTTTGCACATATTGAATTAGTGTTTCACCGATGATGGCTAATCCGTTCTGTATGATGCTTTGTGAATATATAATTGCCTTATATGAGCTCCATCCGAAATCATTCGTATAAGCCTCATAACTTTCTTCGGGAACATAGATTTTAAATGCGGGAATCATGCCAGCAAACATTGTTCCAAGAAGTGGAGGCTCAGGTGAGTTCATTAATAGGACTCGCAGGTTCCGGCATCCCCAAAAATTATTGCGCATATCTGTTATGGTTGCAGGTGGAGACAACACATTACGCGCATTAGCCAGCGGATAAGCCACTAGCGTTGTTAGATCCGCATTATACATCGCACCGTCGATAATTTTGTAGAATTTATTTTGTTTATCTACGGTTATATTCTTTAACTTAAGCGACATTAAGAACACGTTCCTGCCCATCAATTTCACGTTTTTGGGAATAAAGACCGTCGCCAGACCACAAGCGCTAAACGCATTCTCTTCAATAATTTCAACTTTTTCGGGCAGCCATATCCTGTTCATTTTTAAGTTGCCGTAGAAAGCGCCGCCGCCAATGCGGGTCAAATTGCTGTTGACGCCGAATATTACGTTTTCTAGCCTGGATTCGCTGTAAATATAATCTGGATCAAATCGGGTGGTGTAGAACGCAAAGGCCGCGCCACCAATTTGTTCAACGGTATCAGCGATAACCAATTCTTTGATCATGTAGGTACGAAATGCTGCATCGCCTATGATTGTTATTGGCAGACCCCTATAATACCAGGGAATTACTAGGTTAAGTGGTGTTGTAATCTCTTTTTTTGCAAATATGCAAAAACTTTTTCCGTCTCCGTTCAATTCAAATCTGAAAAATCCTAAATTTGAAGGAATATATTTTGGCGAGGGAATGATTAAACAACGATATTTTTGCCAATCTGTGGTTTCTTTATAAATACGAAGACTTTTTTTAGGCACATACAAGTTTAGATATTGTGATGTCTCATAAAAAGCTTTATGCCCTAAAACAGGTGGACATTTAGAAAGGAAATATACCTGTTGGAGCATGGTACATCTACCAAAAGCATGGGAATCAATGTTTTTAATACTCTTAGGGAGCGCAATGCTCTCAATTCCTGTGCATTCAAGAAATGCGTACATTTTAATTGTTGTGATTCTGCTCGGTTCTTCAAAAAGCACAATGATAAGATTGGTACAAAAGGCAAACCCATTTTCTGCAATAGCAGTTACCGGCAGGCCGTTATACGTACTTGGAATTGTTATGATTGCCGGGATTGTTTCTTTGGATTTCACGCCCACTGAATAACTTTTTTTATTGCAATTTAGCTTGAACATAAAAAACTCTTCTTCGGATTTGTCTTGACCAGTGTGTGCGTTTTGACAGTTCGTACTATCTATAGTATTTCTGACTTGAAAGTCTTCATTTACCTCGATATCCATTTCTAAAATATTAATAGCAGTTCACCTCTTCTTCCCACCAGGAAAAACCAAGGGTTACACTTGCAGGTTCATTCGGTGTCTCGGGATCAGATAAGAAAATTATAAAGGAACCTCCAGGCGGAAATATGAATTTGCCCACCTCTTCGTCACTGATTGTGGTTTCGGGCAGAACCCTTCTTACAAAGGCTCTGACCCCTCCCACCGGCTCCCCCGGCACATCAGACGCCTGACATAGAGTTATTCTTGGCTTGGGTGGAGGACATAGAGTAGTGTTGCCTTGAAATATCGTATTTACTTTTGTCCCCTGTCCGGGAGGATTGGTATTAAAATATATGCGCGTTCGTACGGGCGTTTGCCCTGTGTTAGATACCTCCCAGAAATAGATATGCAGATTGACACTGGAATCGTTTGGATTAAACAGACCTGCCCAGGCATTTTTACCATTTCCAAATGTCACTTCTTCGGTATAGCCTGAAAAATATTTTCCTTGAATTGACAGGTATAGAGAATAGGGCATCCCCGCAATTTGGGGTATGAGATTACAATTTCTCATTTTTATAGTACCTCCTTTTATTGTCTATATTATTTCTTCTTCATACCATCCGAAAGCTACATTTGCGATTCCGGATTTACTTGACATTTCAGTATTGGATAGTACAACACTAAAAGATCCTCCTGGCGGAAAGATAAACCTGCCATCTTCTTCACCGACGATCGTAACCTCAGGAAGCACCTTTCTGACAAATATTCTATCGCCATGCGGCAGGTCGCCGCTCACATTATTAGCTTGCAGTATACTCACTTCTGGACGTGGCAAAGGACAGATAGCGGTGTTAGCTGGAGTTATATAATTAGATGTAACCGCATTTTCTGGAGTGTCGGTATTGAACCATATTTCTGCGTTTAACGGATATGAGCCAAAATTTGTAACAGTCCATACATAGACATGAAGATTTACGCAGGAATGAGAAGGATTTACCAATCCTGCCCATCCATACTTATGATCAGAAAATTGCACATCAGCTGCAAAACCTACAAAATACTTTCCTTGAAGCGACAGATATAAGGCATAAGGCATATCGGCGGCTTGTGGGACTGGTTTTTGAATAGTACATCGCGTTTCGTTGTTTTTAAAGCCTAACATTAATATTATCTCCTATTACAGTAGTGTGATATTGAAGTGTTTCATGATAATATATGCGGTAGAATAGGAGTCAGTGAAAAACGGATTGCTGCATATTACTATATATAAAAAAATATTGACAATTAATATATATAATGTATTATATATATAACATATTATATATGGAGGTGAGAAGGTGTCATTAAAACACGCGTTACTCGGTTTTTTAAACTATCAAAGCATGACAGGTTATCAGTTAAAGAAACATTTTGATGAATCCATAAGTAACTTTTGGAATGCAAGTCTAAGTCAAATATACCCAACATTAAACAAGATGTGCGAAGATGGTCTACTAACGGTAGAAGTGATTCTACAAGATTCTACCCCCAATGCCAAGCTTTACCAAATCACGAATAGTGGGAAAGAGGAGTTATTAAAATGGCTCGCAGAGCCTGTTGAGTTCGAGCCCATGAGAAGTGCCTTGTTAGTTAAATTATTTTTTGGATCAAGTATTAGTAAAAATCAAGTACTTTCTCTATTAGAACAGACAATGACTTTAACAAAAAACAATTTAAAACATTGCCAAAATGTTAAAAAACACATAGAAGAAGATCATTCGTCAGAAAACGACATGAAACAAGAAGCATTTTTTTGGACATTAACTGCTGACTATGGAATAAAACACGCAGAAGCGCTTATTGCATGGTGCGAGGAATGTATTAAAAAATGTAAATAGACCTATTTTGATATTGATATAACAGATAAAGCTGAAAATGTCATAGTTGAAGTTGAGGATTTTATGTATTTAAAAGGAGCAGTAAATAGAATCATTGATATAATTAAAATATCATCATATATACTGGGATCAACTATATTATTAACAAATTGTGAGCCGAAATATTTTACATTTTTTGCGTTTGCTATTGCAGCGATTATTACAAACAGTTTTTTTAGAGAATTCTATTTATACGAAAAAAAAGCATTAAACATATATGCACAGATAAGTACATGTATTGAATTAATTCTAATAACGCTTATTAGTGTCTTTGATAACTTCAATGTTATTCGAGTATACTTTTTTGCCAGCATATTTGAATTGACACTTATTTATCGATTTTCATTTGGATTCCTAGCCGTATGCGTTGTTATGATTTCTCAAATTATTATACAGGGGTTAACTGCTGGTCTTAACTTTTACATAGAGTTTGAAATGGTAAAAGATTCTTCAATTGTAGTTGCTTTTTTTGTAAGTTATATACTCAAAAATCAGGTAATAGAAAAAGAAAAGTTACGGAAAATGAATGGGGAAATAGAAAGAGCATACATGGAGCTATTGGATAACTATACAAGGGTTGAAGAACTATCAGGTGAAAAAGAGAGGATTAGAATCTCAAGAGAGATACATGATACCCTTGCCCATATTCTTACGGTTGTAATAATACAATTGGAAGTATGTAAAAAATTAATTGATGTTGATAAAGATCGTGCGACTGAAGAAGTGCAAAAAGCGGAGGAACTTATCAGAGAAGGACTTGTGGAGGTAAAACAAACAATAAAATCCTTAAGACCGAAAGAAATAGAGAACAGGTCGTTTTTTGATGTAATTACAAATTTTATCAATGGTGTAATGGATAGTACAAATATTAATATCAATTTTGAAAATAAAACCGACTGTGATTTAATTCTATCTCAGGTAGAAAAAATATCTTTGCTTAGAATAATTCAAGAATCCGTGACAAACTCTATTAGACATGGTATTGCTAATACGGTAAACATAATTATTGAAAATGAGAATAGTTGGCTAATAGTACATATTAAAGACAATGGAAGGGGATGTGAGTATATTAAAAGCGGATTTGGTCTCAAAGGAATATCGGAACGAGCAGAGGAATTAAATGGAGTAGTAGATTATTCAAGTATTCCGGAGAAAGGATTTACTACAAGTATTCGTATTCCATTAAAAGGAGGCGGAATAAGTGCCAATTAGAGTGATGATAGTAGATGATCATAGGCTCATGAGAGAAGGACTAGAGACTCTTTTAGGTTTTGAAAATGAAATTTCTGTTATTAGTATGGCTGAAAATGGAGTTGATGCACTTGAGCAGATCTCAAAAGAGCAGCCTGACATAGTACTTATAGATATAAGAATGCCCGTAATGAATGGGGTACAATGTACAGAACAAATTAGAAAAAACTATCCTAAAGTTAAAGTACTTATTTTGACTACATTTGATGATGATGAATATATTATTGACTGCTTAAAATGTGGCGCACAGGGATATTTGTTAAAGGATTTATCCTCTGAGAAGCTTGTTAGTTCAATTAGAGATGTCTATGAAGGAAATGCAGTATTATCGCCTGAAATTACTGCCAAGATTATGATGCATATATCAGATCAAAATATTAAGAAAGAACATAAAAGTGGTTCTGTGAAAGAAAATGAACTTACAGAAAGAGAAAAGGAAATACTGAAAAAAATGGCTAAAGGTCTAAATAATAGAGAAATAGCAAATTCACTTTTTATTACAGAGGGAACAGTTAAGAACTATATAACTAACATATATAGTAAACTAGGTATTAATGACAGGACTAAGGCCATTCTTTATGCAATGGATAATAAATACATTTAAGCTGCTTTTTAAAGCATGTAAACCCAGCATCGTTTGATAGAGACTGGGTTTGTTTTTTTACGCCCAATCGGCAAAGTGTACTTCTCATAGTTGGAAGTATCTTAAAAATATTACTAAGAGCTTTTATTTATCTGACTGTGGTAATAGAAAAGTTATTACTACAGTCAGATGTCATATTGAATCTTATACATTAAAATATAGATATAAAAATAAGAGAGGAATGGTGTTATGAAAGATATTAGTAAAAAGTTAGGTATCTTTTTTATTGTAATGGGAGTGTTACTAGGCATAGTAGTTTTGAACATGATACCTGTAACAAGTATTTTGTTTATTATATCAATTGCTTTGATAGCTTCTTATTTTTTGTTCTATAGACATCTGGTCATTCTGATTCCAGGGTGTTTGCTTATGGCTGTTGCTATTTTTATTGCACTTCAAATAGCATATGATGATTTTGCTGGAACTTTTATACTGCTATTATTGGGAATAGCGTTCTTGGCAGTTTTCTTCATTCACAATTTCCGTATGGAAACGTCTTATTGGGGGCAAAAGTATTGGCCGCTTTTCCCAGGTGCAGTGCTAATGATTATTGGTTCAATGTTTATTGCAGCAAGGAACGGTATGATGACATTTAATCCTGGCTACTTAGTTCTAATTACTCCGATAACGCTTATTGCTGTGGGCGTTATAATTGTACTAAGTGATTTTAAAAAAAAGAAAAAACAGAGAAATAGGGAGGAATGACATGAAAATAAGTATTGTGATTGTAACAGTATTAACACTATGCACCTTAACAGTAATTTTTTTACGTTATGGGAGAACAAAAACATCAGGGATTACTGAAATAGAAAAGGAATCTGTGGATACTCAGACAAAACTGGATATAGAAAATCCATTGGGTGATGTATTATTGACTTCTACAGATACCGGTGAACTAAAGATAACCATTGAAAAATCTACTTCTATTACAGGAAGCAAAAGTAAATTGGATGATGTATTTAAGAAAATTAATGTTGAGATAAACAAAAAATCAGATAGCTTTATAATTAAGGTAGTCTGTAAAGATAGTGCTGTTCTTACTCATTATGGGGCTGATCTTAAGCTAGAGGTTCCAAAGAAGATTACGGTTGTCACGGGTAAAAGCTTATCGACTAGGTTGTCTGCTGTCAAGTTAAATGAGGTTCAAGAACTTTCGTTAGCTACTGAATCCGGGAATATTGACATAAGTGAATGTGTAGTCAATAATTTTTTTGTTAGAGTAATGGCAGGTAATATAAGTATAGATAAAATCAAAGGGAACCTGACTGTTGAATCCAACTCTAGCAAAATAAATATAGATGACTTAGAAGGGATAGTAAAATATACATCAGATTCAAGCGAGCTTAGTTTGAAAAATGCTTGGCTCAAAAGTTCCTCTTCTTTTAACTCTAATTCAGGCCCCCTTAATATTGGAATACGCAAGTTGGATCAAACCGGAGATTATGTGATAGATAGTAGATCGGGAAATGTTGAAATTACTCTGCCCCGAGAATTTGAATTTAATCTAGATGCAAGATATGGCAGTATAAAAAATGACTTTGAAATTACTGAAAAAGAAGAAACAAATGTAAGCAACAGGCTTGTTGGAGTTGTTGGAAAAGGCGGTCCTAAACTAAATATATTTGTTTCTGAAGGTAAGATTTCTTTGTTGAAATTCAATTAAATTTCTAAATATATTCGAATTAAAGTTTTTATATTAATGAATTCTAAGGGTCGGTTATTATAACTGATCCTGTTTTATTTTCGCCTCAAACGAGCCAAATACAAGTTAGTCTGCATTTGACAAATGTCGTTGAAACCATCGAAATTCGCAAAGTGTGTTTTCAAATAATCAAGCAAAGTAACATTGCGAAATAACTATGGTATATAGTAAAATAGGATTTAATATAATTGTGAAATTCGGCTTGAATAAAGCTTAGGAGGAAATAAATGAAAAAAATAATTTATAGTTGTTTAATGATAGTGCCTCTAATAATGATAATTTTTATCAATATGAATACATTACCAGGTTTGGGTGGAGAAAAAAACATTGATACTATAGTCCAAAAATATATGACTACTTACAGAATACCGGGAGTAGAAGTAGCAGTAGCAAAAGATAGTAAAATTATCTATGCAAAGGGATTTGGGAAAACTCCGGAAGGCACAGAGGTAACAGCAGATACCCCAATGTATATTGGGTCAGTAAGTAAGAGCTTTACTGCCCTTGCTGTGATGCAATTGGAGGAGAAAGGCAAAATCAACTTGGATTTACCTGTAATATATTACTTACCATGGTTTAAAGTCAAAGACGATAAGGCAACGCAGTTAATAACAGTAAGACATCTTTTAAATCATACAAGTGGATTATCTGAAAGTACATACTTTCCAGACTTACCGAATAATATGACCTTGGAAGCTGCTGTTAAGGATTTGGCAAAGGCAGAGCCTATAGCAGAGCCAGGGAAGACCTTTAATTATTTTAATTCAAACTACTTGGTACTTGGATTAATTATTGAAAAAGTCTCAGGTAGTAGTTATAGTGAATATATTAATAAAAATATTGTAGAGCCATTGGCGATGGATAATACTTTATTAAGTAAAGATGAAATAGAAGAAAGAGTAACCAAAGGATACAGCACATTTTTTGGATTTCCTTTCATAAAAAAAGAGCCTTTTAAATCATATGGGCTGCCGGAAGGTAATATTGTTTCAACAGCAAATGATATGATAAAGTTTCTTCTGGCACACAGTGATACACCAAATAATTTTGATTCGGCTATTCTTACGAAAGAAGGATTCAGACAATTACAAATGCCTAATTCTGATATAGGATCAGATTATGCAATGGGATGGCAGGTGACAAAAAGTAAAAATGGATATGAAGTAATATATAATAGTGGTGACCTCGATACATACCATGCGGATGTGATAATCATACCGGAGAAAGGATATAGAATAGCATTACTGATAAATCAAAATAGTTATTTATATTCAACAGTAGTTAGTAACTCACTTAAAAATGCTATTGCAAATCACGTGCTTGGAAATAGTAAACCCAAAAATATGCCGGTACTTATTAAATATTTGGAGAGTGCGGGTATTGTAGTACTGGCTATCATAGCATATCAAGTAATATCGATTATATGCTTAGTAAAACGGAAAATAATGATTAAATCTGGGAATAGAATCAGGATATTCGTATCTATTTTAAAAGATTGCTTAATACCAGCCATATTACTAATTGTTCTGCCAAAGCTTGCTACCGTACTTTTGAATAGAAGGGTTAATATATGGGAGTCTTTCAATATGCAGCCTGATGTTACGCTCAGTTTTATTATCATAAGCATATTTTGCAGCATTCATGCTATTGTAAAAATTGTTATGGTATTTAGAACTTTGAGAACAATTAAAGATGTTTAGAACTATATATAACCATTTTATATAAAAAACAGGGGAATTGTGATGAAAAAAATAATATTATTGCTGGTGCTGAGTTTATTGTTATCTGGAATTTCAGGATGCAGTGGCAACGCCCAATCTGCACTGCAAAAAGAAGAAAATAAGAGCACGATACAAATTTCAGATCAGAATGTTTATGAAGAGTCAAATAAGATTGCTGAAACTTATCAGGATGTTTATGAAGCTGCATTGAATGAGGATGCCTTGGGCAGTCTGGAAGTTACACAGAATATAATAGATAGGCTTGGAGAACACGGATATGCTGCAATTGATACAGAAAATCAGAATCAGATTGATATGGTTCATCCGGAATTAGTAGAACAGTTTTGTAAAAAGGTTGATGAAAAGCAGGAAGGAAAGGTAACATTTTTTTCTATTATGGAAAGCGGAGGTTTTATTCGTTTTGATTTGGAGACCTCTGAAGGGAAAGTTCATGTTACAAGGAGTGTCTTGAATTGGGAAGGGGGTATACCGGAAGTTGGCTATAAAAACAGTTATGACGCCAGTGGTTGGAAATATTCTGAAAATGGATATTTATTTTTTGATGAATACCTTCCACCGGGATATGACGGAGCTCCAGGCTATACGGCTATCCGTGTGAAACCTTTGGATAAGGAATGCCGTGAAATGAATCGCAAGTATATTCTTCCAATTGGTTATGGCTCAAATAATATGTTTATTTTGGATTGGAATGAAGATGACTTTAATTTACTGGATTTTTATGATTTATTTGATATCCTGTATCCTTATGTATACGAATGTCCGGCACCTTATGAGAAGTCTGTTGAAGGAGAAATATACCGTGTGCCCAAAGATGAATTCGAAAAAGTTATTATGTCATATTTTAAAATAGACAGTGGAACTTTGCAGAATAAGACAAAGTATTCCGGACAAGATCAAATCTATGAATATAGAACAAGAGGTTTCTATGATTGTGCATCTTCTCCTAATATTCCTTATCCGGAAGTTATCTCATATGACGAAAATAAAGATGGAACAATTAAACTTACCGTAAATGTTGTATGGCCGGAAAAACATCTGGATAAAGCATTTTGTCATGAGGTGGTAATCAGACCATTAAGCGATGGTGGATTTCAGTATGTGTCAAATCGCGTAATTCCATCAGAAAAAAATGTAGAACCAAATTGGTACACAGAAAAGTTTTCGGACGAGGAATTGGAAGAAATGGATATGCCAGTGGATTGAGCGCACTCAGAAATGGGTGCGCTTTCTATGTGTACGCGATAACAAGCCAAATAAGGGGGCATTTAGCGACTGCGACGATAATTTGAGAAACTGTATCAGGAAAACTCTACGGAGCGTAGATTGAATATTGCATTCATGCCATATATGATTTATATATGGACTCTTTCTTCATAGAAATATTTCATACAGTTCAATTTAACCAGGAGGTATAGATTTATGGATAAGTTCACAAAAAGAGAATTAAAAGAAAATTATAAAAACAGAGCAGTGGTAGGTGGCGTATATTGTATTAAATGTAATGCGAATGACCGTATGTGGATAAAATCCACAAAGGATATGAAGGGACAAAAAAATAAGTTCGCGTATTCTATATCGACAAATTCATGTCTTGAACCTCAGATGTATCAGGAATGGAATCAGTATGGTGCAGAGTCATTTTCCTTTGTCATACTGGAGGAAATTAAAAAAGGGGAAACACAAACTGAGCTTGAGTTTACGGAGGATATTGGTATTTTGCTTGAAATGTGGATTGAAAATCTGAAGAAAGATTTGGAAAGAGGTCGCTAAATGGAGAAAAAAAATAATATCGAGAGATTTCTTGATGATTCAGGAAAAATAGTACAATTGCCTCGAAATCAAAAAAAGCGGTATGCATTATTAGAATATTTAGCCGATAAATTTGAGTCAGATTACGATTATACCGAGCATGAAATCAATGATATCTGTAACAAATGGCATACCTTTGGAGATTTTTTTATATTGCGGCGTGAACTTGTGGATAATGGGTTATTGTATCGGGAGCAAGATGGTTCAAGATACATCTTGCTCTAAAGGGAAAAAATGAAAGGCTGATTCAGTGAGACAGTTCCAATATCCCAAGGTTAAGTTTGTGAATTCAATGTTTTATGATAACATATCCAAATAAAATAATGAGCATAGAAGGATTTTAACGCACTGCTGTTATATCATTGACAATTCATATATATCGTTATATATTACAAGTGTAAGAAAAGGAGCGTTTATTTTCTTTATTGTATTCAGAGATTCTAAAATTAGCAACAAACCCTTGGCTCCATTTAAATCTTACATTTGTAAGATAAAAGTCTAAACTTTGTACACGAAACGTGTCAAACTAGTCGTAAGAAGTAATTCCCGGCATCACACAGAGTGAATATGATGCCTTTCCGTTAAAACACTTTTTGAATAGGAGTGAATCTATATGAAGAAAATCGATTTGCGAAAGGCAAACATACTCATTGCCGTGATTATCTGCGTTCTGTTGTTGCTTGCCTTATACCAAATTAAGGGACAGGATGTATCGAATTATGAAAAATAGCAAAACCCGCGCCGTGAAGTTTTTCGGTGCTAAGATAATATCGACGCTCATTATATCTTTACTTTTAGGGGCGCTCCTTACCGCGTGTGGGGACGCCCAAATTGACGCAACGATCCCGTCTCAAAGTGACACGAGCGAAGTTGAAAGAGCAACTGAGTTTGCAGCGGATTATACATACCCCGAAAACCCGGCTGAAGCGCTGAGGAATGCTTTGGTAAGCGATATGAAAGAGCGTTCGCTTCCGATGGAGGTAAGTGATATCCGGCGGTATGTTTTTGATGGATATGAACGTGTCGAGATGAGTGTTGATTTCACGGATAGCGGCAATACCTGCGTCATTTTCTTCAATATTAAGTCCGTAGATCAAGATTTTAACTATTCGCTTGATGGAAAAGATAATCCGTCCTTTACGCTGGCGTTCAAGGACAATGAGAATTCTCAGGACATGATTCTAATTCTGATTTCGGTCATTCGGTATTTGTCGCCTGACTTGAGTTTGGAGGAGGCTGCAGAATTCTCAAGGACGCAGGATGAGACACTTTCGATTGACGGTTACTCACAACCGCAGGACGTTGGCTGGTATCAAGTCCAGGCAAGGCAGACGAATCCTGATGTGTTTGTACGAACCAATAGTTTCGATGCAATGCTCGGTGTAAAGGTGACCGCTCTAAAACAGATATGGGGCGAGTTTAGGGCAATGAACTGCAAACCACTGAACACAAAACAAGACTACAATATTTTGCTAACGAATTCGCTTATGGGAGATGACAATGACCGTGAGTTATGCGTATATGGAGATTTTACAGTTAAGAACGTGTGGCAGCACCAAGAGCCGATTCATGGGGACATGTGGGAAATCGTCGATGTCGAATCCGAAACAGGTATGGCGTATTCACTTCGATATGAGACGATGTTTGGAACTGCTTATGAATTCGGTATCGGTCAAAAATATACGTTGTATATCATACCAAATAGGTATTATGGGGCTACCATTTCTTATGCCATCCAGCGTAGAGGTGCGAAGCAGCCCATGTCGCGCGGGGACTATCAGCCGATGGATTATCCAACCCCTGAGTTTGATAATCCCGTTGTGAGGATTGAGCCAGATAGTGAAGGTACTATATATGATGTTGGGTTTGAATTAAACAGTGGTACCATCGGAGACGTGTATGCGGCGCTTGAAGGTCACGGGATTGGAGAAAAACAATGGCCGCATGATCCAAGTCGCGACGGGTATGAATTTGTGGGTTGGTTTGACAATTTGGAATGGACAGGAGATCCCTATAGAGCCGACACCCCGATATATCGGGACACAACGCTCTACGCAAAGTGGAAATATGTCGGTGATGGTGGTATCTGGCCGAGGAATCATAGAGGAGATGTCAGAGGCATTAATAACGGTGATGTCTTTTTAGTCGGGCAACCGCTGACCATTACCGTCGAGGGATATAATTTATCCCTTGAATTTCCTGACGATCAGAGGTATCGATGGTTCCCGGTAAGTTATAGGGTGTCGAATGCTGCTTCAGGCGAATTTCCTTCTCATGCTCCTTATACTGTTGAGTTTTCTCTGCAAAGCATAGGTGGATATACGCTGTATGTTACCTACAAAGAGGAGATATTTGATGGGAAGGTCTGGCAGAAAACGGGGCAAGTGCGTGAAGTGGAAGAACACGCTTTTATAGTCAAGTAGCATTACCAATATGTCTTGCACCATCATTGACAATTTATATATGTCGTGATAGTTTATATATTACAAGTGTAAGAAAAGGAGTGTGTTAATTATGAAAGAACTGCCGATTATTTCAGATGCCGAATACCAAGTCATGAAGGTTGTTTGGGCGGGTGCTCCAATCAGCACGAATGAGGTGGTTAAGAAATTAGAAGAACTTACAGCATGGAAACCCAAAACGATACAGACTATGCTTTCAAGATTGGTGAAAAAAGGAGTACTCAGTTATGAAAAGGACAGCCGTGTTTTTGTGTATACTCCTTTGATTAAGGAAAGTGAATACTTGAAACGCGAAAGTGATACATTTCTCACACGTTTTTATGATGGAACCTTAAATTCAATGGTCGTGAATTACCTGGAACAGGATAAATTGTCAAAGTCCGATATAGAAGAGTTACAGCGGTTACTGAAGGAAAAATCATCTGGAAGGAGTTGAATGTGTGGCCGGGTTTATGATTAGATTTATGTTGAGCGTTGTCTGTATTTCGGTTTTCATACTCCTGATCCTCCTCATTAAAAAAGGATTTAAGAGATATCTAACAATAAGGTATCAGTATAATATGGATCTGCTGATACTGGCACTTCTCGCTGCCCCCTTTTTTCCCAGTAAATGGAATATTGACAAGTTGTCTCGTTGCCTTTCCAGCGTAAAAACTAACGGAGCAGTATCGAGAACAGGAATAGCAGCAGAACGGTTTGGTTCGGTATTTTCTGGTAATACATGGATGCAGGATGTTAGCATATCAGTGAGCCGGAATTCACCGGAGCGTTTGTTTTTGCTTTTAGCCGTAATTTGGATCTGCGGGATTTTTGTATTTGCTGTCCGTACTGTTTTATGCAATCGGGAGCTTAGCGTAATCCTGGAATCTGCGAAGCCTGTTTGCGATGATAGTATGTTGTGCGCCTTTCTTACCTGCAAAAAAGAACTTGGAATCAGGAAAGAAATCGGTTGTTTCGTATCCGTGCTCGTTAGAACACCTATGGTTGTGGGGATTATTCAACCGCGTGTCATACTTCCTCTGAATACGCTAAAAGGAATAACAGAAGAAGAAATGCAGTATTGCATGTTACATGAATTGACTCATTGTAAGCAAAAGGATATCTTAATTAATGCGCTTATGTGTCTGCTGCAAATTATCTACTGGTTTCATCCATTGGTATATTTTGTTTTTAACAAAATTCGGCTTGACCGTGAGACAGCATGTGACATCTCAGTCTTGCATCATATTCCATCCGAATTCAAGATAAAATATGGCGAAACACTCATTCATTTTGCGCAGAATATGTCAAAAAAGAGTGGGCTGTCTCTGGGCACGGATATAGGAGGGACGAAACGGCAGATCGCGAGACGTATTGAAGAAATAGCAGCATTCAAGCCTGAAACAATCAGAATCAGATTAAAGAGCATTGGCATTTTGCTTATTGCAGTTCTTATGACTGTATCTCTGTTTCCCTTACTTTCGGTCTGGGCAGGTGAAGGGGATGAACGATATGAATTTCAGAATAAAAATGTCACTTACGAAGACCTGTCGCGTTATTTCGGTGAATATGAGGGAAGTTTTGTCCTGTATGACATGCAGACACATCATTATACTGTTCACAATAGAGAGGCAAGTGAAACAAGAGTCTCACCCGACTCTACCTATAAGATATATAGTGCACTGATTGCTTTGGAAACAGGTGCTGTGACCACTGATGCATCCAAAATTGCATGGGATGGAGCGATATATCCGTATGAATCATGGAATGATGATCAGGATCTGTCTTCTGCAATGAAAAGTTCCGTTAGTTGGTATTTTCAGAAATTGGATAAAGAAGTTGGGATGAAAGATCTTACCTACTGGTATGATAAGCTCAACTATGGAAACGAAGACCTGTCGGGCGGATTGGATACTTATTGGATGGAATCAAGTTTGCGTATCTCACCTATAGAGCAAGTAGAATTACTCCGTGCGTTATATAACAATGAGTCACCCTTTTCCCTGCAAAATGAAGAGGCTGTGAAAGACCTTCTTCTTTTATCAGCGCATGATGGCAGTCAGCTTTACGGAAAAACCGGAACAGGCACTGTAGACGGCAAAATAATTCGTGGATGGCTGGTTGGTTATGTGGTGAATAAAGATGGCGCTTTTATTTTTGCAACCAATATTCTTGCTGATGACAAGGCAGGAGGAAGAGCGGCATCTGAGATTGCCCTTTCTATTTTACATGAAAAAGGGCTTTACTGAGTCTAATTGAAAACAGTTATTCTTAAATCAGGAAAAGCAAGATGAATTATTTCACCCTAAATTCTTACACATGTAAGAAATTAGGGATAAAAAGGAGAAATTTATATGAGAAAGAAGAAAACCCATGTATATATAACATTTTTTTGTATTATAGTGATAATGCTTTCAGCAACATTCCTGTTTCCGGTCATTAGGGAGGTTTTTGTAAATACTTCAGAAGAGGAGGCTGATAAAGAACCGGAGGTGCAGCTTGCCGAATATTTTTCTATGCTCAAAGACAAAAAATATGATGAAATGTATGAATTTCTTTCAGAGTCAAGCAAAGCGCATATAACAAAAGAAGAATTTGTGAAAAAGAATAAAAATATATATGAAGGTATTGAGGCAAAGAATTTCGATTTTGAAGTTTCGGAGGTATTAAAGGACGAAAATCTGCAAAATGTTTCTGTAACCTATACATTGCGCATGGATACTTTAGCCGGCCAAATTTCCCGCTTGAATCAGGCCGTTTTTGTAGCGGATGAGGACGACGAAAATTCTTATCACCTTGAATGGGCCCCTGGCATTATATTTCCTTTTCTAGGTTGGGATGAGAAAGTGTCTTTTCACACTTTGACTGCAAAAAGGGGAAATATTTACGATCGAAATGGAGCTTTGCTTGCAGGTGAAGGAATCGCTTCTTCCATCGGCCTCGTTCCAGGAAAAATGCAGGGGGGGACGCTTCGTGAACAATCCATAGGCGAAAAAGTGCAAGAGGAAGCCGCTGGCGAGGCGATAGCAAGTGAGGAAGCGGAAGAAGATTATTCTGAGATGGCAGCGGCCCGGGAGGTTGACATTGAAAAGATTGCGGAACTTTTAGAAATGACACCTGAGAGCATTCGCAAAAAACTAAACGCCGCATATGTCAAAGACGATACCTTTGTTCCCCTTGCAACGGTTTCCAAGGACGCACAAGAATTAAAAGACGTCTTGCTTCAAATACCGGGCATTAAGATTATAGACCAAAAGGTGCGGTCGTATCCCCTGGCAGAAAAAGCGTCCCACCTCATCGGTTATATCCAGAATATTAACGCGGAAGAACTGGAATCACTATCTAACGATGGATACCATTCAAATAGTGTTCTGGGAAAGGCCGGGTTGGAGAAAATATATGAAGAGCAGCTGCGCGCAAAGGATGGTTGCGAGATTGTGATCATAGATTCGCATGGAGAGAGGAAGGAGATCCTTGCAGCCATCCCTGCGCAAGATGGAACGGATATTTATTTGACGATTGATGCAGAAGTTCAAAGTGAGCTCTATGAGCAGTTTACCTCTGATAAGAGTTGTTCTGTTGCCTTAAACCCTAAAACAGGAGAAGTGCTTGCATTGGTAAGTACACCATCCTATGATGCCAATGATTTTGTCCTTGGAATGTCTGTAAGTAAGTGGAATACATTAAATGAAGACGAGAATAAGCCTATGTATAACCGATTTAAAGCCGCACTTTGCCCGGGTTCGACAATGAAGACCATAACCGCCGCTATTGGTGTTGAGACAGGTATAATTTCTCCGGATGAAGATTTTGGACATAGTGGTCTTAGCTGGCAAAAGGATAAAAGCTGGGGCGGATACCGTATTACAACTTTGACTGAGTACAATGAGCCTGCGAATATAGAAAACGGTCTTGTGTATTCAGACAATATATTTTTTGGTAAGGCAGCACTTAAAATAGGAGCAGATACCTTTGCGGAGGAATTAAAGAAGCTTGGGTTTGAAGAAAAGATCCCTTTTGAGTACGGGCTGTATTCTTCGATTATTTCAAGCACAGAGAGCTTTACTTCAGAAATCCAGCTGGCAGACAGCGGCTTTGGACAGGGACAAATTCTGATGAATCCAGTTCACCTGGCAGTTATTTATGCGGCATTTATGAATGAGGGCAATATACTAAAACCACGTCTTATACTTAGTGGAGCGGAGACGCCGGAAATATGGAAAGCAAACGCATTCTCTCCCGAGACCGTGGCAACCATCAGAAATGACCTTGTGCAGGTAATTGAACGTGGGACAGGAAAAATGGGCAGAATCAACGGCTTGACACTGGCAGGCAAGACCGGTACCGCAGAAATCAAATTGGACAAAGAGGATGTGGATGGGACAGAACTTGGTTGGTTTGCACTCTTCACAGCAGATGAAAATGTGGAGAATCCACTGCTTGTCGTTTCTATGGTGGAAGATGTAAAAAGCCGCGGCGGCAGTCACTATGTGATTCCACACGTAAAGGCACTTTTTGAATGAATTGGGTCAAGAAATGTGGTTATTTATACTAAATTGCACACAATGCTTGCATTTATAGGAAACCGAATTAATTACGAATACTTATAATGCAGATGGAAATAATAACCTGTGGAGGTGTTTACAGTATGGTATCACGTAAAACAGTTATTACATTTGGAATGGTAGCAATCCCAATCGCTATGTTAACAGCCACACAGGACAATGATATACATTTCAATCAACTGCATAAGGAAGACAATAGTCGCATCCGGTATAAGAAAACTTGTGCCCATTGCGGTAAGGAGATATCTTCCAAAGACATTGTAAAAGGATATGAATATGACAAGGATAAGTATGTCGTTATTACAGACGAGGAGATTGAAAAAATTAAAACGGAAAAAGAAAAATCCATTCAGATTCTGCACTTTGCCCAACTGAACCAGATTTCTCCGGTCTATTATGAAAAGACTTATCAGGCGGCGCCTGAACCGGGTGGAGAAAAAGCATTTGAGCTACTTCGAGCTGCATTGATGAGTGAACAAAAGATCGCGATAGGAAAAACAGTGATTGGAACAAAAGATACCTTAATGGCAATCATTCCTCGTGAGGAAGGTATTCTTATTTCTACGATGTTTTATGCCGACGAAATCAAAGAGATTCAAAAGCAGTATACAAAGCCGGAAGTATCCGGACAGGAATTAAATATGGCCAAAACTCTGATCAGTTCCATGGATACGCCATTTGATCCTTCCCAATACAAAGATGAATATCAGTCAAGACTTCGTGAGTTGATCGAAACAAAGATATCCGGTAAGGAAATCGTCGCAGCAGAACCTGAAAGTGCTGTAAAAGTCATTGATCTTATGGACGCGCTCAAAGCCAGCGTCGAGAAAGCGAAAAAAGACAGGGAACCGGCATAGATATGGATTCGAAACTGAGCGAGTATAATGAAAAAAGAGATTTCCAAAAAACATCGGAGCCGAAAGGAAAAACAGTAGATCATGACGAAAGTCTAGGTTTTGTAGTACAACATCATATGGCACGAAGAGAACATTATGATTTTCGTTTGGAATGGGCAGGGGTCCTTTTAAGCTGGGCCGTCCCCAAGGGCCCGTCCTATGATACACGTGACAAAAGGCTGGCCGTACAGGTAGAAGATCATCCGCTTCCATATAGGAATTTTGAAGGGACGATTCCCAAGGGAGAATACGGTGGCGGAATCGTCATGCTTTGGGATGAAGGTGTATGGGAACCTCATGGGAATGTGGAGGATGGACTTCATAGAGGTGAGCTGAAGTTTGTTTTGAAAGGAAGACGGATGAAAGGGAAATGGGCATTGATCCGTCTCAAAGCCAAACCTGGTGAGAAAAAGGAAAACTGGCTGTTACTGAAAGAAAAAGATGAGTATGCCAAAACTTCTGACGGAATTTCAGAATTTACCACAAGTGTCCGAACCGGGCGTACGATGAAAGAAATCGAAAAAGGAGAAGAGAAAGAAATCATCAAAAATCCTTTTGATCAGGTTACCGTACAGCTTGCTAAATTAGTAAATAAAATTCCTGAGGGAGAAGATTGGCTCTATGAGATGAAATTTGATGGATACAGAATCACAGCATTTGTGGAGAACAATAGCGCACGGCTTATTACAAGAAACGGTAATGATTATCAAAAGCGCTTTTCAGATATTGCGTTTTCCCTTATTGACTGGGCTGGGGGAAGGGCAATGGTATTAGACGGTGAAATGGTAATCACGGACGCATCGGGAAAAACAGATTTTCAAGCGTTACAGAACTATATGAAAAACGCCAAGTCACAGAAATTGACATATGTTGTTTTCGATCTTCTTGCACTGGATGGTGCGGATCTTCGACAGCATAACTTGATTGACAGAAAAGAAATGCTTGAGACTTTGATGGAGGATGCTCCGCAAAATCTTTACCTCAGCCGTTATATCATGGGAAAAGGAGCGGAAAGTTTTGCTGCGGCCTGTGAGACTGGTATGGAGGGGATAATAGGTAAAAAAGTTGACTCCATCTACGGCGGAACCAGAAACGGTGACTGGATTAAATTAAAATGCGGGAAAAGGCAGGAATTTGTTATCGGAGGATATACACGCTCAGATAAAAAAACAAGCGGTGTAAGTTCGCTCCTGCTTGGTATCTACGACGGGGAAGATCTTATTTATGCCGGACGTGCCGGGACAGGTATGAGTGAGAAGGATAGGAAAGTATTTGAGAACGAGTTTAATAGCATAAAAAGAGTGAATTCGCCTTTTAAGTTCCAGCCTGAATCACGGACAAAGGAAAAGATTACATGGCTTGAACCGGTATTGGCAGCAGAAATTAAATTTGCAGAATGGACTGAAGAGAATTTATTAAGACAGGCAAGCTTCAAAGGCCTGCGGACAGATAAAGATCCTAAAGAGATAAAAAAGGAAAAAACAGAAATTGAAAGATTGTATCAAACACCTGCAATTGGAGTAGAGAATACAATGAAAGGAAATGCAAATAGTATCATAATCGGAGGAATTAAAATCTCTAATCCCGACAAAGTAATCTTTGAGGATCCTACAATCACGAAAGCAGATGTAGTACGCTATTACGAAAAAATCTCACCGCGTATGCTGCCGTATGTGAATCATAGGATCTTAACTACTGTGCGCTGCCCTAAGGGAATATCACAGGCGTGCTTTTATAAAAAACACCCTGCATCAGACAGCAAGGGAGTCATTGCGGTACCCATTGCTAACAGTGAAGGAGAAGAGGAATTATATTTTTATGTTGAAAATGTTTTCGGAATTTTAAACGAAGTTCAAATGGGGACTTTGGAATTTCATACATGGGGAAGCAGCGTCGATGAGCTTGAAAAACCTGACATGATGGTATTCGACCTGGATCCGGATGAGGGAATGGAGCTGAGCCGAGTACGTCAGGGAGTACTGGACGTCAAAAGTATTCTCGATGAACTTTCGCTAAATTCATATCTTAAGACAAGCGGGGGTAAAGGCTACCATGTGGTCGTTCCATTAAAACCAATGGTCACCTGGGATACTTTTCACGATTTTGCAAGACGGGTCGCTGAAGTGATGGAGCAAAAGTGGCCTGACCGCTATACGAGCAATGTCAGAAAAGCGAACCGGAAAGGAAAGATATTCATTGACTGGATTCGAAATGGCAGAGGTGCTACAAGTATTGCCCCATATTCCTTAAGGGGAAGAAAAGGAGCCAAGGTGTCAATGCCCATCGCGTGGGAGGAACTTGATACGATAACCCCGGATGGTGTTGATATGGAGGGTGCGCTCTTGCGGATGAAAGGGATTGATCCATGGAAAGATTTTTTCATAAATAATCAGTTGTTGAAATAGTAAACCGGAAGTCACGGACTTCCGGTTTACTTATCTATAGCTTTGATGTTATATTGTCTTTATAGGTATGCTATAATCTTATTATAAGACCATAGAGGAGGAGTTATGAAGATAACTGTTTTTGATTTAGGGAAGAATAAGGAAAATGATTCGCTGACTAGAGTCATTGAGAATCATTATAGGAAAACAAATAAAGAAATGGAAGTGATCATACATAATTCTATTGAAACCGAAATAAAGGATTGCATAGGCTGCTGGAGCTGCTGGTGGAAGAGTCCTGGCAAATGTGCTTTGAATGATGATGCGTATAAATTGTATCATGACTATATAAACAGTGATGAAGTGGTTATTCTTTTTCATACTGAAAATGGATTTATTGATGGCAAGGGAAAAACCTTTCTGGATAGATTAATACAACATTATTTACCTTACATACAATTAAGAAACGGTGAATGTACTCATTTGAAAAGATATGATAAATATCCCGTTATGAATTTCTATTTTAAAAAAAGTGGCTTAAGTATTGAGGAAATACAGATTATAAAGAGTTATTTGGCACGGACAGCATATCATTTTCAAAGCGCTGTTAAAGAACTTTTGTATGAAAACGAAAGGATACAAACTACCTGCTTAGAAAGCACAAAACCTATAGAGGAAATTCTGCCAAAGGAAGTCATTGAAAGAAAAGCAAGGGGCAAATGGGTAATATATAATGGTTCTCCAAGAGGTAATAATTCTAACAGTAAGCTGATAATTGAAAAGATAATTTGGGGAATGAAAATGCAGGGGGTAAAAAATATAGAGATAAGAAACCTTATAAATATAAAAGAACACAAAAAATGGGCTGAAGATTTCAGTTCAGTCGAGAATCATTTATTTGTATTCCCGCTTTATGTTCACGCGATGCCAGGCTCCGTCATGAAATTTTTCGAACAGTTAAAACCTGTAAACAATAAAAATGTACATATGGCATTTTTAGTTCAGTCAGGTTTTCCTGAGACCAGCCAATCATACTATCTGAGACCTTATCTTGAACTAATTACCAAAAGGCTGGGAGTATCATTTGATGGAATCATCATAAAAGGAGGAGTGGAAGGTATTCGGATGAAACCGGAAAAAGCGAATCAAAAGCTCTTTCATCAAATGGAATCAATAGGCAGGACTTATGCCGACAAAGGAATTATGGATTTCACCTTGAAAAAAGAATATGAAAAATCCGCATATCTGTCAAAAGGTACGCAATTCATATTTTCTATATTATCATTGACCGGATTAACAAACTTTTATTGGGATTATCACCTTAAGAAAAATGGTGCTTATGAAAAAAAATTCGCAAAACCATACATGGAATGAAAACAGAGAGCGACCAAAGGTCGCAGGTGGGAGCATAAAATGAAAGAAATTGAGAATAGAAGAAGTGTTCGTAAATATCAGGATAGAAAAGTTGAAAAAGAAAAACTGGAGCAGATATTGGAGAGTGCCAGACTGGCGCCATCCGGAAGCAATACACAACCATGGACATTCATTGTAGTTGAATCGAAAGATAGTAAGGAAAAACTAACGACCGCTGATCATAATCAGCAATGGATGATGTCTGCACCGCTGTTCATTGTTTGTGTTGCAGATATCAGATGTCGAATTTCTGATGATATTAGAGTCACGCTGAATGAGAACAGTTCTGAACCTGAGTTGAAGCAGATAATCCGGGATACTGCAATTGCGATTGCGCATATGTTGCTTGAAGCCGAACATCTGGGGTTATCAACTTGCTGGACAGGATGGTACGAGCAGGATGATATTAGACCGATTCTAAATATTCCGGAGGATAAGTATGTGTGTGGTGTTATAACAGTGGGATATGGCGATGAGTCACCAGGGCAGAGACCACGAAAACCACTAGAAAAAATAGTTCGATATGAAAAATGGTAATCTTACATTCTTTGAATAGAAGAATAAAATGAACATAAAATCTCTCTACTGAACCTGCTACTAATATGACTACATTTAACAAATTTGAGAAGAAATTAATAAAATAGATAGAAAATGGCACAATATAATGTTGTGCTATTTTTTTTTGCGGCTTGCCGATTCAACTTGTGGAAAAACAGACTGACTATATGTAAGAAGATGCCACCATGTCTGGAGGATTTCTTAAATAAGGAGGAGCTTCAATTGCAGATTTTGTTGGAAGAGATAAATTTATATATAAAATCACCGTTTTTGCCGGTCATCTTATTGCTATTGACCGGATTGATCTGTTTCGTTCTAATATTGCTCTATTACCGATTCAATCATTTAGGTAAGAAAGTGCATTTTCCAGTTTGTTTCATAGGAGCGGGAGATATCTTGAATCCGGGTGAATGGGAAAAGCAGATGTTGGATCTTGCAGAAATCAATAGGCACGTCAGGTTGATCGGAAACAACTTTGTTCTGAATGATTATAATCAGGCAGCATATAAAAAACTGAATAAAATCAGAGACAGCATTTCAGTCTTATCCCCAGATATCATTTCCCTGATTCCGGCAGCACGCTGGCTCTTTGACAATTTTCAGATGATGTACAGGGAAATTAAAAAAGTGCGTACTTCGGGAACGGGCTATGCGGTTTTGCCGATTCTCAAGGGAAAGGAATACCGTAACTTTCCACGTATTTATGTAGTAGCTAAGAAGATGGTGGCACTTTCCGGCGGACATTTAAGTGAAGAAAATATTTCCTTAATGCTGAAGGCTTATCAACAAAAGATATCGCTTACTGATAAGGAAATCTGGGTTTTGCCAGAAGTTCTGAGTTTTTGCCTGCTTGAAGAAATTATCACGACGGCAGATGAAATTCTTCATATCATTGATGTGAAGTTGAAGGCAGAGAAATTCTTAAGGGAAAAACTGGAAAACAAACAGGGTCCGGACGATATATCAGCACTGTTCAGCGAAATAGAGGATAACTTAAAACTGAACTACTCATTCCATGCGCATGTAATATACATGCTCAAAAATATGTCTTTTGACGAGATTTCCATTCAAAAATATGTGGAATATCATTTTGCTTCCATGGGAAGACAGGTCAAGACTTCTGGCATATTTCAGGAGGAAGGAAAGTGTGAATCATTCCTTGAAACAACGATACGTACTTTAATTGTCAGTCTGAGAGATATGAATGAAGTAGATGAAGAGAAATTCTTTGAAAAGTATTCCTGTCTGGAGCAGATTTTGTTGCAGGATCCCGATGATGTTTATGCAAAAATGGATTCTGAGACCAAAGGCCTGTACCGTGGTATAATCGTTAAGTTATCGCTCCGCTATCGGCTGATGGAAGAAAAAATAGCAAAGGACTGTCTGGAACTGGCGGCTCAGGGAAGGGAAGATATTAATTGTTCCCATCATGTGGGTGCCTATCTTTTGGGTAAGGGCTTTCCATTTTTAAAAGCTAAGTCATTAGGAAAACCAGTGCCTCAAAGTGTTAAGAAAAGAAAAAACGTGAAGGGCTTTCTCTATTTCCTTTCTCTTTTCTTTATTATTCTTGGACTGAGTGCCTGTCTGATCTACGCATTCCGAATTCTTGGCGGCATACAGGGTATTAAGCAGCCTGCAATTATTCTGTTGGTGGTAACGCCTCTGGTGATCGGTATTTGTATTGAAATTACAAATTTTATATTTACCAGAGGCATTATGGTTAAAAAGATTCCAGCCCTGAACTATTTAGAGGAAATACCTGAGGAAGCAAGAACCTTTGTGGTCATGCCGGCTATCGTTTCTTCTGAGGAACAGGGTCTTAAGTACATGGAACGTCTTCAAAAACATTATCTGGCAAATCGGCAGGTGAACCTATACTTTGCACTCCTGCTTGATTTTGAGGATTCACCGGAGCCGTTCATGCCGAAGGACAAAGTGATTGAGAGTGCTCTTATAACACGGATGAGGAAACTGAATGAAATCTATCCGTCGGAGCACCAGCGTTTTTCGCTATTCATCCGTTGCCGCAAATGGAATGAGGCAGAGAACTGTTATATGGGATGGGAGCGAAAGAGAGGAAAGTTAGAGGAGTTCAACAATCTTTTAAGTGGAGCAGGACAGGAAAATACCACCTTTACCTCACTCTACTGCGACGAGGATCTTCTTACCACCTTCCGATATGTAATTACACTGGATGCGGATACGAATCTGATCCGTGACAATGCTGCAAAACTGGTCGGACTGATCGATCATCCTTTAAATAAGCCTATTCTGGATTTTACCAATCAAAAAGTGAAGGAAGGCTATGTCGTCATTCAACCTTCGGTAAGAAATCATATCGTAGATAAGAATGGCAGCAGATTTACGAAAATCTTTGGAGGAGAATCAGGTCTTGCCAATTACGGAACCGCTATATCAGATATTTACCAGGATATTTTTAATGAAGGTATTTATATCGGGAAGGGCATTTATGATATTGAAGCGCTCCATAAAGTGCTTCATAATAAGGTACCGGAAAACCGGATTCTCAGTCATGATCTTTTTGAGAGCTGCTATGCACGAACGGCATTTTCAAGCACGGCCAAGGTCATGGACAATTTTCCGAACAACGTTTTATCCTTTACCAAAAGGGAGCATCGATGGCTGCGTGGAGACTGGCAGCTGTTGCCTTGGTTGTTCATGAAGAAGACAATGGATGGGAGGAGCCTGTGTAAATTATCAAAATGGAAAATCTTCGATAATTTAAGGCGCAGCCTGGTTCCTCTGAGCAAGACGCTGTTTGTCCTGCTGAATATGGCATGGATGCCGAAAGCATGTTATCTCTGGATCCCCATTGTTTTCTTTAATGATATCTTTAACCTGTGTATTTTATTGATTACGGTAATGATTCAGAAGCTGGTCCGACCAAATCTTGTTCTTGTTTATCAAGGTTTCTTAAAAGAAATTGTTACGATGATCAAAAGGGCATTCCTGGAATTTACAATCACTCCTTACAGGTCCTTTATTGCATCGGATGCAATTGTCAGAACTTTGTACCGGATGTTCATCAGTAAAAAAAATCTGCTTCGCTGGAACACGGCGGAAGCAGTGGATGCCTCTATTGTTAATACCAGGAAAGGATACTTTCTTAGCATGTGGAGTTCTCTTCTTCCGGCAGCAGTGCTTGCGGTAATAATATTTATGAGACATTTGACCCCGGCAGGAGTGATTCTGGCAGCAGCTACGATTACTGATTGGAGCATTGCATTTGAAATCGCATATCGGATCAGTCAGCCGGAAAAGAAGCTTCATCTGACGGATAGAGAACAGGACAGAGAGCTGCTTTTAGATACGGCACGTAGAACCTGGCAATTCTTTAAGGAGCTTTCCACAAAGGAAAATAACTGGCTTTGTCCGGATAACTACCAGATTTCAATGGTTGAAAAAGTCAGTGACAAGACATCGCCGACTAATATCGGACTTCAATTTTTGGCAATCCTGTCAGCCAGGGATTTTGGATTTGAAACGCTGAGCGCTACGATTGAATCAGCAGAAAATTTGATGGAAACGGTTCAGAAAATGCTGAAATGGAAGGGACATCTCTATAACTGGTATCATATTAAAACATTGGAGGTGCTGAATCCTGCTTATATATCAACCGTAGACAACGGTAATTTCATGGGACATTTGATCGCTTTGAAAAACGGCCTTCTGGAGCAGATTAATAAACCGGTCTATCCAGACAATTTTATGTCAGAACTAAAGATGGCAGTAGAGAAAAGCAACCAGGAAATTCAAAGGAGAACAGGAAAGCCTGTCAGAAATGGGTTTAGGTCCGAATATCAAAAAATAGGTGAACTGATAGAGGATATCGCGGACATTTGGGAAAATCTTAACGAGAGGAAGCTTAGACCTCCTGAAAATTACCTTTGTACCAGACAGTTGATAACTCTAATTGACAGTATCGTAAATGAGGCAGCGGTCTTAAAACTGAAGGAAGAGAACTTTTCTTCTTATCCTACGCTTCGTCGTATTGCGGGAGAGGATAATGCATCTGCAAATAACATGATTGATCGGATCAAAGCACTCAGTAATAAAATAGACTGCATTTTAGCAAATGTTGATTTCCGTATTCTATTTAATGAAAAGAGAATGCTGTTTCATATTGGATATCATGTAGCTTCGCACATGCTGGATGACGGCTGCTACGACTTGATGGCATCAGAATCGGCACTCACAAGCCTTCTTGCGATAGCAATGGGGGAAGTGCCAATGAAACATTGGTATAAACTGGGGAGACCCCTGACCATCGTAGAGGGTATTCCGTGTTTTGTATCCTGGAGCGGTACGATGTTCGAATATCTGATGCCGAATCTCGTCTTAAAGGAATATGAAGGTTCTGTCTATGCACAGACCTCAAGGGCAGCGGTACTCCAGCATATCAAGTATGCCAAGGATGTCCAGATACCCTGGGGGATATCAGAATCCCAATATTATCGTTTTGATTTAAACTCAAATTACCAGTACAAAGCCTTCGGGGTTCCAAAGATAAGACTTCAACCGGTTCGTAAGAATTCCCTTGTGGTCGCACCCTATGCGACCATGCTGGCATTGGACATTGCAGAAGAGGAATGCTTTGAAAATCTTGAGCGGATGAAAGAATTAGGAGCCTTCGGCGATTACGGATTCTATGAAGCCATTGATTTTAACGTACCGAACGCAGTGGAAATGACCCCTTATTGCATTGTAAAATCCTATATGGCCCACCATCAGGGAATGAACCTGGCTGCGATCAATAATTATTTGAATGAGGGGATCCTTAGGGAGAGATTTCATGCTGAAATGATGATAAAGGCCTCAGAGGTCCTGCTGGAGGAAAAACGCCAGACCTATTTGATTTCCATTGCACGGCAGGGATATACAATAAAAATTGGAAAATCCCTCTTTAAAGATGATAGTTACAGTAACAGGTATGTCAATCGTCCAGATGTGAATCCACCGGTCGTAAATTACCTGTCAAACGGTAAATATTCACTGATGATAACTTCAGATGGAGACGGCTTCAGTCAATATGAGGACAGGATGCTTTACCGCTGGCGGTCGGATACTTTTGCAGATACAGGTAATTATATCTATATCAAAGATATGAAACAGGGAAAATTCTGGAGTACAGCCTATCATCCAACAAGAACGGAGCCAGATAATTATGAAGTGGTATTCTGTCCGCACCAGACGGAATTTAAACGTAGGGACGGAGATATCTCATCACACATGATTGTCAGCGTGGATGCGGATTATAATTTGGAGATACGTAAGGTTACTTTGACTAATCACGGGGATGTAGAAAAGCAGCTGGAAGTAACAAGTTATCTAGAAGTAGTGGATGATACCCATCTGGCAGAGTTGAGCCATCCTGCGTTCAATAAATTATTTTTTGAAAGTGAGTATCTGGAAGAGCAGGAAATCTTCCTTGCAAAGAGGAGACGGAAGAAAGAAGAGGATAATCCTTATCTTATGCACATGGTAAGAACAGGAGCGAAGCTATGTAAAAAAGTAGAATATGAAAATGACAGAAAACGTTTTATTGGAAGGAACAATACCCTTGAGAATCCGGATTCTGTTGTTAACAGTATTGCCTTTTTTAACAATGCGGGTTTCTGTAATGATCCGATTATGAGCCTGCGGGCACAATTTTGCGTTGAGCCGGGTGAAACGGCCTGCATTTCTTTTATTACCGGCGTGTGCGGCAGTAAAGAAGAAGCAATAAAAATCGCGGGTGAATTGAATGTAAATTACCGGATCGATGATATGCTGGAGAAATTCCGGCTTCAAACGAACCTGGAATTAAAGTATCTTGAAATTAACAGTTCCCAGTTGAACGCCTTTCAGAATCTGATTAGCCCGATTTTCTATCCTGCGTCTATTTATCGCGGGCCGACTGAAAATATAAGACGGAACTTTAAGAATCAGAGCTTCTTATGGAAATTTGGGGTATCCGGTGATAATCCGATTCTTCTTTTAATGGTTCGCTCCATTCAAGAGGAGAGAATCGTGAAAGATGTATTAAAGGCTTACGAATATCTGAGAATCAACCGTGTTACGGTGGATCTGATCATCCTGATTGATTCCAAATATGGTTATCTTCAGGAGGTAGATGAATTAATTAATGATATGACAAGCTCTCTTAGGGTCTATGATTCGGGGAACGGGAAACCGAGTTTCTTTACACTGCACACTTATGAAATGATTCCGGCGGAGATCGATCTTCTTTATACGGCAGCGAGAATCATATTTTCAGAGAAGACCGGAATTTATTTTAACAATGGTAAAGAGAATTAAGGTTTTAAGGAGGAAGAGTCTTTGGACACAGCATTTGCAGCAACAATACAGAAAAAAGATACAGAGGATCATGAATTTTATAACGGCTTCGGAGCATTTGCCTGTGAGGGCAAAGAATATGAAATCCTTCTGGAGGGCAATAACAGACCACCCGCACCATGGATTAATGTTATCTCAAACAAGAGTTTTGGATTCCAAATATCAGAATCTGGCGCGGGTTTCACATGGAGTATCAACAGCAGAGAGAATAAAATCACACCATGGTCCAACGACCCTGTAAGTGACAGAGCCTCAGAGGCAATCTACATTCTGGATGAAATAAGTGGTGAGGTAATGACTCCGATGTCTCTCGGAAGATCAGACCGGGGTATTTATAGAGTGAGGCATGGTTTTGGATATAGCAGGTTCCTGCATGAAGAGGCACTTATTTGTCAGGAACTGACTGTTTTTACCCCTTTGGAAGAATCATTGAAACTATGGAATCTTAAGCTTACGAATCATTCAGATAAAGTGAAATATTTGAGCCTGACCTATTATGTAGAATGGGTTCTGGGCACGCAGAGGGAACATACCAATCCTTATATTCTGACCGCTTATGATAATGAGCATGAATATCTATATGCAAAGAACATCTATACCATGAACTTTCAAAGCAGCTGTTCCTACCTGTTCTCCAGTGAGATGATCACTGGATACACCGGCGACAGACAGGAATTTCTAGGACATGGGAGTAATATTCGAGAGCCCAGGGGAGCGGAAGTTAAGCTCTCCTGCAATACGGGTGTGTGTTATGATTCCTGTGGAGCAATCCAGATATCTGTAGCAATTCAGCCCCAGGAAAGCAAGACTGTGCTGTTCGGTCTGGGACAGAGCAGCGACCTTAATGAGATATGCAAGATAAGGCATAAGTACAGGGATGCTCCCACTGCAGAAGAGGAGCTTGACAGAGTGAAAGACTATTGGGACAGGTTATTAGGGTCAGTTAAAGTAAAGACGAAGGACAGGGCTATCGATATCCTGGTTAACGGTTGGCTGCTCTATCAGACGGTATCCTGCCGCATTCAGGCAAGGGCAGCCTTTTATCAGTGTGGCGGAGCTTATGGATACCGAGATCAGCTTCAGGATACACTTTCTCTTCTCTTAACAGATTCAAGTATTCTGCGCAGGCAGATACTGGTTGCGTGCAGCAGGCAGTTTGAGGAAGGAGATGTCCAGCATTGGTGGCATCCTCCGATGGGAATTGGGGTAAGAACGAGAATATCCGATGATTTATTGTGGCTGCCTTATTGTACCTCCGCTTATATAAGAAGTACCGGAGATGCGACAATTTTAAAGGAACAGGTACCATACATCAAAGGTCCGATACTCAAGGAGGATCAGCATGATGTTATGTTCACACCGGAAATATCTGAGTGTTCCGAAAGTGTTTATGAGCATTGCAAAAAAACTATAGACAGGACCTGTTTCGGAGAACATGGACTTCCACTCATGGGAGGAGGCGACTGGAATGACGGTATGAATGAGGTAGGAATGTTGGGGAAAGGAGAGAGTGTCTGGCTTGCCTGGTTTTTGTATACGGTATTGGGTGACTTCATTCCCTTGTGTGATCAGGAAGGAGATATGACCTACG
This sequence comes from Bacillota bacterium, assembly GCA_023398375.1. GTDB lineage: Bacteria > Bacillota > Clostridia > Lachnospirales > Lachnospiraceae > SZUA-378. Next base: position 262,065 of record JAEWSH010000042.1, read on the forward strand.
GCAGAGAACTGGAGCAGAAACAGGAAACCCTGCGGCAGAACATAGAAGAATATGCATGGGATGGAGAGTGGTATCTCCGCGCCTTTTATGATGACGGTTCTAAGCTTGGTTCAAAGGAGAATGATGAGTGCAAGATAGATTCCATCAGCCAGTCATGGAGTGTAATATCAAAGGGAGCGGAAGCGGAGCGGGCGAAAACAGCTATGCAGTCTGCATGGCATTATCTTGTAAGGGAGGAGGATGCCCTTTCCTTACTTTTGGCGCCTCCTTTTAATAAGACAAGCAAAAATCCTGGTTATATCAAAAATTATATTCCAGGCATCCGGGAAAACGGAGGACAGTATACCCATGCTGCAGTCTGGCTGGCAATCGCTGCATCAATGCTGCATGACTATGACATGGCGCAGACTCTGTTCAATATATTAAATCCGATTAACATTACGCAGAACAGGAAGGATGCGCTTAGGTATGAAAAGGAACCCTATGTAATGACAGCTGATATATCCTTAAGCCCACCTTATACAGGAAGAGGCGGCTGGAGCTGGTACACTGGTTCGGCAGGGTGGATGTACCAGGGACTTGTATGCTGGTTTTTGGGCATTCGGAAAGAGGGGAATGAGCTGGTCATTGATCCCGCGACACCGGCAGGTTTCGGTGATTTTTCCATTGAATATAAATATGGGAACTCCCTCTACGAAATCAAGGTTGAGAGCAGAAGTAAGGGAACGCTGACAACCGAAACAATCACTGTGGACGACAAATTGATTCAGGGGAACAGAGTTCTGCTGGCGGATGACGGAGAAAAGCATCGGATTATTGTATAAATTAACGAAACGAAGAAGAGCAAGTAAATAAAATATTATAAGCGGCGCCCCTTTTGATGTGCATAACTTTAGGTGATAAACAGATCAGGCTGTGATGGGGCGCCGTATTTAAAATTAGATTAAAATTTGTGGAAATGTTCGGGAGTTGGAGTATAATAGAAACAGAGTCTTTCTCGCTGAAGTCAATATCCAAGGACAATTAAGTACAATCTTTTAATCAACTATGTGTTCCTATTGCATGTTACCTAACGTGATGTATTAGAATAGAGCTAGCATGAAAAAAGGAAGGTGAGCTCACATGAGAGATTATAATCTTGATAAAGGTAGTAAACAAAAATTTGTCATAAAGACAAAAGAAGGAGAAGTTGAAATTTCATGGTCCAGTGATCAGCAACCGGGATTTTGCCCTTATTGTTATAAATGCATTCCCTTTAGTTCTATTGTATTTAAAAAAGAAAGTGAGAATGGAATGGAAATCTATTCGGGTAAGGATGCAGTTAAAACCAAAAAATGCGGTAGATTAACAAAAGAGAACAGAGAATATGAAAGCCAGATTGGTGAATGTCCATATTGTCATAAGACGATTCCTGTACGGGAAGTCATAATAAAAAGAAAGGATAAATAGGATCAATTGGTGAATTAAGGGATATGATATGAATAATCAGAGTATTTTTTTAACAATTGGAGAATTAGCACAATTGGCTGGTGTTACGGTACGTACACTTCAATATTATGATGAAAAGGATTTACTAAAGCCAATTGTTACGGAAGGCGGAAGAAGGAAGTATACGCGTAAGGATGTTTTGCGTCTTGAACAGATTCTATTTCTTAAGTCGCTGGGATTTTCTCTTGATGAAATTAATAAAAAGATAATAGATTTAAATAATTCATATGATTTTGAGAAAATATTTAAGCAGCAGCGAAAAGTTCTTACCGGACAGATTGAACACCTTAATAATATGGCCGGTATGATTGACGTTGCTATTGCCGAGATAAAAAACAGCAAGGAAATCAATATGGATAGTCTGATCGCAAGGATAGAGTCTATGAAGCGAGGAAATTCATATGGATTTTTAGTAAGATATTTAAACAATGAACAGTTAAAAAGTTTTGCTACTCAGGTGTTTGGCATGCCGGATAATTTGGGTATAAAAGAAGTATTTGCAAACCTAGAAGATCTCTATAAAAAAGGTGTTGATCCAGAGAGTAAAGAAGGTCAGGAATTTGCAAAATGCTGGTGGGACATGGTAAATGAATTTACATCTGGAGACATTACCTTATTGAGAGCGCTTATTGATGCCGGTAAGGATATTCAAAATTGGCCAGATGAAGTGAATGACGTTAAAATGTACATAGGAAATTTTCTTGCAAAGGCGCTTAACGCGTATCTTGATAGGAACAGTTTACAAATTGATACAGAAGAACATATATAATCTGCTTGGTATATGGTTGGAGGAAGAAGGGCATAAAAGTGATTGTCTTTGATATACAAAGACCACCAGAAGGTTTTGACTACTATTGTGCAGACATTATTAGTGATGAAGCAAGTTATATAACGGGAGGAGCATTTCCAATCGATGGAGAGTATCTTCTTCCAGATTATATTCCAAATAAAGAAGGAGCAAGTAATACTATATGAGAAGGAGCAGTATTTGACACTTTATATGTTTCAATATATAATTTCAATTATAGAAATATTCGGGAGGAGTAAGTAAATGCTATCTATAACGGCGGCAAAAATAATAAATATACTACCTGTTAAATTTGTCGCATATATATCCAAGAAATTTGTTGATAATTACTTAAAAAAATATGCAAATATAAGTATAAGCGGAAGTGAAAACCTAAAGGGTATAAAAACACCAACTATTTTTATATGCAATCATTTAAGCAATTCCGATGGATTAGTTTTGGATAAGGCATTAAAGGAGATTGATCCAACTTTTGTTGCAGGTGTAAAGCTGTCAAACAATGCTGTTACAAGTATTGGGATAAATGTAATAAAGAATACAAATATAAACCCCAATGCTGTTGATAAAGATGGTCTTAAGAATATTATTAAGCTTGTTAAGCAAGGGGAAAGTTTATTGATTTTCCCAGAGGGAACCAGAAGCAGGGTTGGTAGTTTGATAGAAGCAAAGAAAGGAATCCTTTTTATAGCAAAAATGACAGGGGTTCCTATAATACCGATTGGATTATATGGAACAGAAAAATTATTACCTATAAATAAAGAAGGAAATATGAGTGCGGAAACCTTTCATGATGCAACTGTCCATATCAACATTGGAAAACAGTTTGAGCTTCCCAAGAGGGCAATAGAGCAAAATAAAAAAGATTATGAGGATTTTTTCTTAAAATATATAATGAAGAAAATAGCAGAATTATTACCTGAAAATTATAGGGGAGTATATAAATAAGCAGGCTGAAAACAGTCTGCTTTATTTACACGAGCAATGAGCCAAATATAAGCTGGCTTGCATTTGGCGATTGCCGCTGAAACTATCGAAACTCGCCATACTAGAAATTAACTGAAATCTCTTTTTAGGGCATTTACTTTACAAGTTCTAATACATTCTCCACATTGCACGCACTCATTATGATTCCATTTGTTGTTTCTAATCATATCAGCAACATTCAGTCTCATGTTGCAAGAATCATTACATTTACGACATCCAGTACATTTGTTGATGTCTGGTAAAATCCTTTCGTACGTATATTCCGGTACTTAAAGATCTGATTTTGCTTAAAATATTGTCATTGCCTGCTTACTTTCTGGTTATAAATATATATTCACTGGTTTTGTTAAAAATATTTCAATTCGCCAGCGTTTATTGAAGATGACAAGTTAACGGAATTGTATTTATTACAGTAAAAGAAGTTGAAGTTATTGAACTACTTCTTGCCGGACTTACATATAAGTAACAAGTAAGATTCAGCTCTTTAATCTCGTCCGTTCAAAAGAAAAATAAAAGGAAATTAAATTTGTAAACTTCGATATATGAGAGATGCGAGATTGAATCAAAACAAGAAACAGGGGAAAAAGGGGCGGGTAAAACAATGGCAAAAAATGATAGTATGCTGGCGATTTTATGGATGCTTAATTCAGGAACAAAAATAACTGCAAAACAAATGGCGGAAAAATTGGAGATAAACATACGAACCGTTTACCGTTATATCGATTCTCTATGCGCCAGCGGAGTGCCGATTATATCGAATTCTGGTCAAAACGGCGGGTATAGTCTGCTGGACAATTTTATTCAGGCACCTTTGTATTTTGATATGGAAGAACAAAAGGCACTTCTTCATGCTGCCGTATTTGCAAAAGAAGCAGGATATCCCTTTGGCGAGGATTTAAGCAGAGCAACCGAAAAATTGAAATTGTATTCAAATCAGGAACAGGAAAATACTCTCAATCGCCATTTGGTCGGGTTTGAAGTAATAAATCGGGATATTGCCCCTGCTGTGAAGGGAGTGCTGGAGGAATTAGAGCAATCTGTTGCAAACGAATACTCTGTAGAAATTGAATACCGCTCAAAAAATGAAGAACAGTATCGGTCAAGAGTGATTGACCCATATGGAATCATATATTGGAACAATAAATGGTATACGATTGGATTATGCCATTTGCGGGATGAAATCCGCAGCTTTCGGGTTGAACGGATTATTCAGATAAAACAAACGCAAATGGTATTTAAGCGTCCTGAACTCTTTTCTGCTAAAAAACATTTTTTACAAACTCTTTTGCCTGATTTAGACAGTAAAAATGGCATGATTCCATTAATCATTAAAGGCAGGGCAGAGGCTTTGGATGATTTATGCATTCATTGGTTTTTAGGTCATTATCTAAAAGAGAGGACGTCAAACCAGGCAGTCTTTTTAGTTGATCAAAAAGTAATTCATGCATATGTACCTTATTTTCTTCTTTCTTACGGAAAGGCTATCCAGGTAATTGAACCTGGGAGCGTTAAGCAAAAACTAGTTTCTATAGCATCGGAGTTAATGGAATATTATCAAGTATAACAGCTTCACTGACAGTCGTTGTCAGTGAAGCTGTGTTATTATGGTGACAAACATTAACATGTAAATATCAGAGGAGAAATTGAAAATGAACAGCACTATATATCTTTATGTATTTGATACGATGGCGGATTGGGAAATAGGTTACTTAACTGCGGAACTAAACTCGGGAAGATATTATAAAAAAGGACTATCTCCATCAAAAATAGTTACATTGGGAGTTGAAAAGAACCCTGTTACAACAATGGGAGGTCTGAAAATATTGCCTGATATAAAACTAGAGGATTGCAGCATGAAAAAAACAGACGCGTTGATTTTGCCGGGTGGAGATACATGGATGGAATCAATCCACGAACCGATAATAAAGAAGGCGGCGCAGTGTATCAAGGAGAACATTGTTGTAGCAGCGATATGTGGTGCTACAATAGCGCTTGCTCAGAATGGTTTATTGAATTCAAAGCGGCATACAAGCAATGATTTAGAATATCTCAAAATGGTTTGTTCCGATTATAAAGGTGAAATGTATTATAAACATGAGCCTGCTGTTACGGATGGAAAATTAATCACAGCTTCGGGGACAACTCCATTGGAATTTACCGAACATGTCTTGAAAGCTTTGGATGTGTTTTCAACAGAAACGTTAGATGCATGGTATAAGCTCTATGTGACTCACGAATCTGAATATTTTTATGCGTTAATGAATTCCATAAAATAACAATATAATTGTGGATATGTTTATTTAATTACCATAAACATTAAAGGTTGTCATGAATTCTCTCGGTAGATTACGTATAGAAAATACAATGGGTGTATCAGTATAAAACTGTGAATAAGGTAAAACACTATTATTACAAAGAAAAATTAAAATCTGGAGGCAGAATGAGAATTGAAAAACGACTAACGAGGGCGTTTAAAAGCGCCACAACCGTATACTTTGATAAAAACTCAAAATATATTTTCTTTAGTGATTGTCATAGAGGTGATGACAGTATATCAGATGAATTTACTAGAAATCAGAACATATTCTTGCATGCACTGAATTATTATTATAAAGAAGGCTATGTTTATGTTGAAGCAGGTGATGGCGATGAACTGTGGGAATACAAGAATTTTCGTGTGATACGGCTGGCCCATACAGATGTATTTACAGTGATGAAAAAGTTCTATGATCATGGTCGTTTTATACTATTATATGGCAATCATAATATTTATTTAAAATCAAAGCACTTTGTGAAAGCAAATTATTATCAATACTATGATGAATATAATCAAAAAAGGGTTGAACTATTCAAAGGATTAGAACCTAAAGAAGCTTTGGTACTTAAATATAAGAATAGCAAGCAGAAGATTCTTGTGGTGCATGGTCATCAGGGTGACTTTATGAACGATCAGCTGTGGTTTCTGCCTATGTTATTGCTTCGTTATTTTTGGAGGTATTTACATCTTGTAGGATTCGATAATCCTACAAGTCCTGCGCGTAATTTATATAAAAGGCATAAGGTAGAAAAGATATACAGCGAATGGATAAAAAAATATAAAATTATGCTTATCTGTGGACATACCCACAGACCTAAGTTTCCCAAAGCAGATGAACTTCCATATTTTAATACAGGGTGCTGCATCCGAACGCGTGGTATAACAGGTATCGAGATAATGAATGGTGAAATTCTAATGGTTGATTGGAGAATTTCAGCAGATGAAAATGGTAATTTACGTATCCTTCGTACCGTGGTCAGAGGACCGGAACCTATTGAAAATTATGACTGTAAAAACAACTCCTATTCCAAGCATTGTAAACAATATGATGATGATTAAACAATGCGGTTGATTAGCATCTTCAAACGGCATTGTTTGATGAGAATAAGGATATTATATACTAGGGCAAAGTTTGGCAGGACTTATTACTTTTTATCAAAACACTGAGAAAAAGTAATAAGTCCTGCTATGCAGTATACCTAAAAGCAACAGTAGAGAAGTGGTTGAGTCTGCAAACTTTATAGTAGTTGATATATTTGATTTTGGCAGAACCAATTATACATTTTTTACATAATATAATTTAGGCTATATGAAAGAGGTGATGTGAAATGTATAAGATTTTGATGTGCGTATTTAGTCCCGATGTTTATAATGAAATGCACTATGGTTTTTTGGAGGCAGGATGTGAAGTCAGGAATATTCTCATAGGTGAAGAATTTATCAATAGATTAGATTCTCTTGAGACAATACTGTCAAATGCGATTGATGAATTCAAACCGGATTTTATATATTCTTATGGTTGGTGGAAGGATATTATTGACATAAATGCATTTTTTGATGTCATTAAGAAAAAAGGTATTTTCCATGTATGGTGGTCTGCAGATGACCCTATTTGTTGTGGTCAGGTATCCTTGCCCGCTGCAAAAAGGTCGGATCTGGTTTTTACTCCGGTAGAGGAACTGATACCAGAGTACTCGAAATTTGGTATTAAGGCCTATTTACAGCCAAATGCCTGTTCACAGCATTATGTAAAAATGCTTCCTAAACCTGAGTACAAATATGATATGGTATTAGTAGCAAACAATTATAGCATGAGATCCGTTGATGAAGAAGCTAAAAAAAGTATATTTTATACATTTAGGATTGAAGGTATCCATCATATTTTGAAACCGCTGGTAGATGAGGAGAAGAACTTAAGGGTGTGGGGAAGATGGTGGACTGACTTTGACAGGGCGTATATACTTCCGACAGCATTTTATGGCGGAATATTACCGACAGAGGAAGTCCCTTTTGTATATGCTTCTTCTAAGATTGTGTTGGGAATCCAGCAGGTCGCTACTTCAAGAACCTATGTATCTGCAAGGACTTTTGAAGCACTTGGCTGTGGAGCTTTCCATATTACTCAATACTCTAAAGGAGTAGAGTATTATTTTAAAAAAGGTGTACACCTTGATTGGTCTCAATCACCGGAGGAGACTCTGGAACTTGTAGATTATTACCTGGCACATGATGATATAAGAAAAAAGATTGCACTTAATGGACAACGGGAAGTTGATGAAAAGCACAGGCTTATCCATAGGGCAAGGGCTGTGCTGGACACAATTGCACACCATATTTAACGAAAAGGAAATTCTGAATAACTGCATAGCTGGTCGAATTAATGCTAAAAAGAGATTGTAGGAAGTTACATTTAAATTAAAAAAGTAACTATCTACAATCTCGTACTGTCGGTTAATACATGAGCAGTTCCACCTGGATGTACTACGGCTCAGTCAGAGTATCAACGGCAACGTCATTAATCATAATCATACCGGCATTGGTGCTAAGGGAAGATTCAGGTGATACGGATATTTCCGTGTAAGTCAGGATTAGTACCGGATAAAAAGGTTCATGTAAAATTTCATTGTTACCAAAGCCAACGGCGGTAGTACTGTCAGAGTTTGTAATCGCAAGCCCATAGTTTGGGGAAGTTCCGTTTATCCATTGGTTTACAAGTTCTGTTACATCAATTTGGACTGTAGTATACAAATCATCTTTGGTAATGTCAGTTTGTGAGGCTGTCGGTATAAAAGATGGCCGGGTATTGTACGTTACTTTATCTGTATCTAAGGAAGAAGTTACCCTGTTGACAACCACAGGAGAAAGAGCAGCGCCTGTTTTGGTAATGATTGATAACTGAAGTATGGCACTGTCAACTTCAGATACAGGCAATGATGGAAAGGTATAGCGAAGAAAGCTGATGGTATTTTGAAAAGCTTCGTCCGTACCAGCGTGAATAACTGGATTCGTTGAAAAATTTGTATCTGGTAAGGCAGATGATACAAAAGTTGTTTCCGAAGTATTAAGAAATTCAGTTGACATTGTTTGATACCTTCTTTCAGAATTATGTGGTCAATATCTTACCGTATATAATATGAATAAAATTAAGATTTTGTTACATTAAAAAAAGAATAGGTGCTGTTGTAAAATGGACTTAACAAATCTATATTACAACAGCCTTATCCATACCATACCTCTGGAAAAGGATAATCAAAGGATCACGATACTGAACAAGATAAGCATTTCAAAGTAGTTATTATAAGAACTGGTCGATTATAGCAGCTCTTTCGCCCATTTGCTTATCAAAGTCAAATACTTCTCTGAATTTTGCCTGCCCGTTTGCTGACATCCGGTATAATTTTTGAGGGTCATGATAATATTCCATGATATTGGCTGTAATGCTGGCGGGATCAAGTGTAATAATGAAAATATCTTCCCTATGCACGAAATGCTGATTTTGATTCAGAGGATCAGTACAGAAAACTCCGACGCCATTTAGTCCGGCATCCATACTGCAGCCGGTAGGAAAACCATCGAAATTTTTCCCAGGTATTAGTATGAAGGGAGCATTTGGTGATACAATAATGTCCATGCTGGCATAAAAATCAGGGAAGAAACTGTGGGTTTTAAGTCCATGGAATACAATCCTGTTTTCTAGACCGGTGGTATCAAGATCAGTACTATCAAAATTGCCTACCACATGGAAAATAATATTCTGGGCAGCAGCAGCAAGTCTTTTACAAACATCAATAAAAATATGGTACCCTTTATCAATTCCCTGAGCCATATATTTATGAGCAACAAAACAGATATCAAAGGTTTGTTTGTCTGTCATATAGTATTTTTTAGGCGGTGTGGCTTTAAAATATTGAGGATGCGTCACTAGGCCGTAAATATATGCAATTTTGTCAGGAGTAACATAACCACGGCTGATAATATAATCATAGGTCATTTTCTGGGTAACAATAACTTTTCTTAAAAGCGGAGATTGAAGAACTTTTAATAACTTTGCATCAACATCAGGATCATTGAGCCAGAATGACCCGCCAGGGTATAGCTCGAATATAAAAGGCGTATTTGCCAGTTCATATACAAAGTAAAAAGCATATGCGTTACCTAAGAATACCGAATAGTATAACGAAGTGGATCTACCCGTCCAATCAAACTGGTCAAAGGGTTTTACTCTGTTGTAAAATTGGGGATAAGCTGCTACATATTCACCGTAGTACATATCGCACCTGCTGGAGAAGACCTCACTGGTAGGATACCTCTCAAGATAATAATTAAATTCGGATATTCGAAAGCCGGTTATCAGATTCGGAAAAAAATCATCAACAATTGTAAGTTTACCGTTCATATCTAAATATGAAACCTCCAATCTTTTTATTTCTGTAATACGGTATTAAATTTATTCCTTTATCCTTTTATGCTAATTAGAATTGGCTGCATAATAATTAAAATTCTCCAGTGCCCAGTCCATATGATAAAAATGAGATGAATAGGATACAGGATCATGGATGGAAGCGCAGTAGACCGTTCTCTTTCCTTGATCCAATTCATTGAAGTATTCAATATATTTCCAGCGATTGACAGTAGAAAAGGATAAATTTTTGTACTTACTGTTTCTTATGTCAAAGCAGGTCTTTGTTTTTTTATCGAGTTTGCACATGTGATAGACTTCGCAATTCTGGCAAGGTATGGTCTGTGTCAGATCAATAGAGATATTTTCTATAAGGCCCGCTTTATAGGGCGTATATTTATTAATCCTGACTGATAATTCTGCATCTCCATAACCATTTTCCTCGCACCAGTATCCTATTATATTAAATAGTTCCGGTCTTAGGCATTGACAGTGTCCGGGGACAAAATCACGTATTGTGCCTACTTCACAATATTTCAACTGATTATAACTTACACCATTTCTTTCTATGCTTATAACTTCAGGTTCGTAGCCGGGAAGTGGTATAGGTCTGGGAACTCCAAGGAGCCCAACTTCGGGGAAAGTCTCAAAGACTCTCATGAAACGGCTGATCCAGTCAGGAGAATATAAATATACATCACTTTCAAGTACAATGAAATACTGGTCAGGCTTTCTACGCGTCAGATTCAAATTGATTGGGTAGATAGGTCCGAGATTTGCAGGCAATCTGATTCTCGATTTTATACGGCTGTCATTCAGACTTTGAATAAATTCCCAGCTATCATCCTGTGAATTGCTGTCAATGATATGGAGTTCGAAATCATCTGTTGTTCTTAAAAGGGATCCTAAGTTTCTGCCTGTTAAGCCCATTCTATGAAACGTGGAATAACTGATTAACGGTGGTGTCATTATTAAACCTCTATATTCATTTCCATAAAAACATACAAAAAACAACTTCCTCGCAACATAATGCGATAGGCAGAGATGAAGAAAGTTGTTTTCCGCTATTTCTTCTAATTTGAATTTTTAATGTAATAATCAAAATTTTCAAATGCCCATATCTGATTATAAACACATTTTTTCAAGGATTCAGGGTCATGCACGGATGCTGAGTAAGCGGTTCTTTTGCCTTCCTCTAGTTCCTTGAAGATCTCTTTGTATTTCCATCCATGTTTTCGAACAAAGGACTCATTATAGTTCGCGGATTTACTTATGGAAAAACAGGTATTTACGCTTCTGCCTAGTTTACAGAAATCTCTGCCCATACATAAATTACAGCCGATATATTGAGTCATATCAATTTCAACAGTAGTAACGTACCCAACAGTATAAGGAGTATAATGAACTACTCTAGGAGAAAGTTCAGCATCACCATAACCGCATTCTTCATTCCAGTAACCTATTTTTTCAATCAGTTCAGGTCTTAAACATTGCAATTGTCCTGGTATAAAGTCCAAATCCACTCCAACAGCTGCATTTTTTAACTGCAGATAATTTATATTTCCGTTTTCCCTCGGTATGATCGGAGGCATATACCTTGGATAAGGGTTATCCCTCACAACTCCCAATACCCCCACTTCAGGAAAGGCATCAAATACCTCCATGAATCTTGCTATCCAATTCTTAGTCTTAATAAAGGTATCACTGTCTACAGTTATAAAGTACTGACCTGGTTTCCTCTTTGTCAGACTGTAGTTAAGCGGATAGATGGGACCCAGATTCAAGCTGAACCGGGTCTTTGATTTAATACGGCTGTCATTTAAGCTGTTAATATAATCCCAGGTATTGTCCTTGGAATTGCAATCAATTATGTGTAATTCAAAATCTTCATCGGAATCTAGTATATTACTCAGATTTTTAATAGTCAGTCCCATCCGGTTAAAGGTTACAAAATTTATAAATGGAGGAATTTTAGTAATTTCACTTTTACTGATTTCATTATTTTCATTCAGTTCACAAGATTCTATATAATCATATTTTTTGCTGAATTCCTTCTCATTTATATTTTTTTCTGTTTCGGTAAAATGGTTAAAATTATTACCAACAAATGATTGCTTCAATATCAGCAGTCCTTTCTATTTTATATTTTTATTCATGACAAGTGAATTCGCTTGCCGATTTATAGTTTATATAGGTATCGAGAACTTTATCGGTTTTGCAGGTACTCCTACAGCAGTACAAAAGGCAGGAATATCCTTTACGACAACTGCTCCAGCACCTAAAACACTCCACTTTCCAACAGTTTTCTTTTGTATCACAGTAGCTTTTGAGCCTATTTCACATCCCTCATGGATAGTGACATTTCCCGAGAGGGAGACATTCCAATACAAGGAGGAATAATCTTCAATCACTGTATCATGACCGATACCGCAGCCGGGGTTGATACAGATATGATTGCCTATTTTTGTATTTACGGATATAAAAGTATTGCAGCAAATAATGCAGTCAAAGCCTATTTCACTATATTTATTTATTTTTGCATTTGGGTGTATCAAAGTAGCATAATTGATGTTTTCTGCAGATAATTTTTTTATAAGGTTATATTTATCTCTTGGATTTCCAAGTGCACAAACTGCCCAAAGATTTTCTCTGTTTTTGTTCTCAAACCAGTCAAATTTTCCTAGTACAGAAGTATCATTTATGACTGCGCCTTGCTTTTCTGGGGTCTCGTCAATATAACCTAACATATTCCAGGTCTTTTTATCCTGATTGATATCCTTTAGGAGCTGGGTGACTTCTTTTCCAAGACCGCCGGCGCCAATGACAACGATGTCCTTTAAATCAGCCATTGCGTATCACTTTCATAATAGCGCAGATTTTTTCCACATCGCTGTCCTCCATTCTTCCGTGAAGTGGAAGAGCGAGTACTCTGTCAGCAATTTTGTTAGCAACTGGAAGCAGTTGTCTTGATGAGGATGCATAATCCTTGTAACATTGGAAATTACTGCACAGAGGAGAAAAATATTTTCTTGCTATCACATTATATCCTATTAATTTATCAAATACTTCATCACGTGAAAGTCCATATTCATTTTTGTCTATCTTTATTACAAAATATGGGTAGTTATGCGTAATACCATCTAAATCTTTACTGGTAGTAATACCAGGAATGTTTTTAAGCATATTCCGATATAGGTTTGTAATTTCTCTACGTTTTTCTATTTCTTCATTCACTTTATGAAGCAGAAGAATACCTACGGCTGCCTGAATTTCATTTAACTTTCCGTTTGTTCCCGGTTCTGTTACGTTGTCTAAATTTCTGATACCAAAATTTCTTAAACTATCAGCTCTTTCCTTGTAATTAGGATTTTTAAAGACCAGTCCTCCGCCTTCAATTGTGTGGTAGATTTTAGTTGCATGAAAACTGAACATGGAGATATCTCCAAAGGCTGAAATTGGTGTGCCGTTTATTTTTACTCCAAACGCATGAGCAGCATCGTATAATACCTTGAGACCATATTTATCTGCAATTTTTTGAATTTTTTCTACATTACACGGGTATCCGAATACGTGTACAGGTAAGATTGCGGTGGTCCGTTCCGTTATTAAAGATTCGATCAAATCCGGATTCATATTAAAGGTATCCTCTTCAATATCACAAAAGACCGGTTTGATATTGTTCCAGGCCAAAGAATGAGTTGTTGCTGCAAAAGTAAAGGGAGTGGTAATTACTTCACCTGACAACCTTAAAATTTTACATGCTAATTGTAATGCAACTGTTCCATTAGAAAAAACTGAAAGGTAGTCAGCCTCCAAAAAGGCAGATAGATCTTTTTCAAGCTGCTTTACCATGTTTCCATTATTACTCAACTGTTTACTTTCCCAAATCACCTTAAGCATTTTATTGAATTCATCAATATCAGGCAGTAAAGGTTGTGTGATATAGAAAGGTTTTTTAAAGGGTTCTATCATAATATAGTTTCACCTTCCTAAAATTAATTTATATTTATATGATTTAATTAGCATTATTTATAAAATACGCTAAATTTTCCTGTGCCCATTCCGCATTATAAATATGATTTGAAATGGAGTCGATATCATTTGCGGAAGCACAGTAGACCGGTCGTGCACCGCTTTTTAAATCGTTTATGGTTTCATCAAATTTCCATCTATAATTTTTTTTGAATTCATCATTTTTATTTAGTTTTTCATAATTGGTAAAACAGGTTTCCGTATATTTATTAAGATGGCATTGTGCTCTATATTCACAGGCATTGCATTCAATTTTCTGAGGCATTTGAATACTTATATTAGTTACAAAACCAGTCTTGAAAGAAGTATAATTATTGATTCTGTTAGCAAGTTCAACTTCGCCAAAATAATTTTCCTCACACCAATATCCTATTTCATTAATAAGTTCAGGCCTTAGACAGATGCAGCAGCCAGGGACATAATTTTTTTCTATGTTAGGTTGATTGTTATCCACTTCAAGATAAAATATGCTGCCTTTTACTTTAGGAAGTATAGGAGGCAGCGGTTCTGAATCAGGTGGATCTCTTTGTATTCCAAGCATACCGACTTCAGGAAATGTTTCAAACACCTTTGAGAATCGGGATATCCAATCCTTTGTTTCTATATATACATCATTATCTACAGATATAAAATACTGGTCAGGTCTTCTTTTTAGAAGATTTAAATTTAAAGCATAAATCTGGCCGAAATTTAAATTGATCCTTGCCTTAGATATAATGCGGCTGTCTTTTATATTTTGGAGGTATTGCCAGGTACCATCGGTTGAACCGTTATCAATTATGTGCATTTCAAAATCATCACTTGAATTAAGAATGGATTTAAGATTCTTAACTGTTAACCCTAGACGGTTAAAAGTAACATAACTTAAAAGCGGAGGTAGCATACAGTTTTAGCCTTTCCTTATAAGTTTATATGGTTAGTCTATTTTATGTTATTCTATAAAAAATGCTACATAAATTATTCTTACATTTTTAGAATGTTTAAAAAAATGGTATATCCAATTCAACTTTCTATGTGTATTGCATATATTATAATTGAATGTAATGACTAATTATATGAGGTGACAATTATTGATAATAAGAATAAAGAAATAAAATGTCTGATTGAAGAAATTGACTGCCAGAGTACTATCAGTACACTTAGATATAATGAACCTACATTTATATATCAGGATACACCAATAAAAAATGGGATAGAAACTGTAGATGACTTGGAGATTATTAAGAGGGTGGAAGATCACAGTAGCGAAAAAATACCAATTGAAAAAATTCCAATAGAAAACATCCCAATTAAAAGCGTAGTAAATACTGACGTGGAAGGCAAATGTGTGGTAGAAGAAATTGACTGCCAGCAATCACTTATTAATATTGGATATCATGGAAATGAAGATAAAGCAGAAGCTGTAACAGTAGATAAAGAGATAACTGAATATAAAAAATTAGTTGAGTTGCCTGAGCATGTGGAGGATATATCCAGTAAGAATACGGCAGCCGCAGCAGCCGCAGCAGACGCAGTAGCCGTAGCAGAAACAGCCGCCGCAGCAGCAGCGCAGCAGCCAATAGATTATAGCAAGCTTCTCGATATCGCAAAGTATTTTTCAGAATTTGATATCAATAAATTTCTTAGTTCCAGTATTATTGCCTCGGTAGTGGATTATACCGCTGATAAAAGCAGTATATCAGAGGTAAGGGATGAAAGCTCTGATAAAACGAAAAAAACTTTGGATTCAATGGAAACTGATGGGATGGAAACAAAAGATGGAATGGAAACAAAAGATAGAATGGAAGCCAAAGACGAAATGGAAACCGAAAACTCAAGGGAGACCGGTGATAGTATAGAAACTGGTATTGTAAAAGATATAGAGAATAGAAAAAGTGTTAAAGATTGGGCTAAGAAGGTATTACATACTGGAGAAATAAATAAGGAAAACAAGATTGGTTTTCTAAGTTTGCTCTCGGTGTTAGGATTGGCTGGAATTTTTACGGGTAACAGAGCTTGTCTCGCATTTTTTGGTTTTCTCTATTTCATCCGGTATTTCTTTTTCCTACGTGATGATAGTTTTAAAGACAGCTTGTTAAAGGCTGGAAAAGTAGGATTTTTTACAAATATTACAATTTCTGTAATGACGATTATACTGTGGCTGTTGATTAAAAAAGCTGTATTGTTTCCTATTGGCTTGAGCTTAGGAATTGCCTTTCCAGTTATTGTTTTTACGGTAATATTAGAAGTATGTATAAGGAAAAAATAATTATTCGACTAAAATCCGCAAAAATCAGGAATTTTTCAGCCCGATTTTTGCGGATTTAAATTTGTAAAAAATATAAGTTGAATATAAGTAAATAAAATATATCGAAGCAGGGTGAAGCAGAAAAAGCACATAAATGATTCTTTTCTATGATTAGAATGCCTTTGCTCTTTCCAGCATTAATTTCACACGATTGATCTGGTTGACCTCGCTGGCACCCGGATCGTAATCTACCGCTAATATATTGATTTGCGGATATCGTTCTTTTAACGTTTTGATCATGCCTTTTCCGGTAATATGGTTGGGTAGACAGGCAAAGGGCTGCATACAAATAATATTATTGGTTCCATCTTCGATCAGCTCAATCATTTCAGCAGTGAGCAGCCATCCTTCTCCAGACCTGTTGCAAAGGGAAAGAATGGGTTCTGTCTTTTTTGCCATTTCAAATATTGTATTTGGAGCCGTAAACCGTTGACTTTTTTGAAGTGCATTTCTGATATCTTTTCGGTACCGTTCTACATATCGGATCAAAGTATTGGAAAGCATCCTTCGTCCTTTGCTGCCGCTTAGAAAACGGTTGTCGGATTCTCCGCCATATGCACAATAGAGGAAAAAATCCATAAGGCCGGGGACAACCATTTCAGCGCCCATATCCTCGATAAAATCAACCAAATTGTTGTTGGCAGCCGGATGGTATTTTACGAGGATTTCCCCGACAAGGCCAACCCGTACTTTTTCTTCCTTCCGTATCGGTATATTTTCAAAATCTTTTACAATCTTATAAATGTTTTGTCGAAAGACAGTATAATTCCCTTGGCGGACATTGACTTTGCATCTTTCCATCCAATGGGAAAAAAGTTGGTTAGTGGATCCTTTGTCGATTTCATAAGGTCGGTTATGAAAAAGAATTTCCATGAGCATATCGCCGTATAGAATCGCCATGATTGATTTTTTTATTAAAGGCACGGTAATTGGAAAGCTGGAATCTTTTTCAAGACGGACAGCATTGAGTGACAGGATGGGTACTTGTTCAAAGCCGGCTGCTGACATTGCTTTTTTTAATAAAGCCAAATAGTTGCTGGCCCTGCAAGGTCCCCCGCTCTGGCTCATGATTACCGCTGTCGACTGAAGATTATATTTGCCCGACAGCAGAGCGCGAAGGATTTGCCCAATCACAATAATGGAAGGGTAACAGGAATCATTATTTACATATTTCAGTCCGGTTTCGATATCTTCCTTATCCACAGTAGGAAGGACTTCCAGCAGATAACCCTCGGAACGTATGGCTTCCTGTAGCAGTGCAAAATGGATGGGAGCCATCTGCGGCGCTAAAATTGTATATTTACTGCGTACCTTCTTTAATGAGAAGCTGTTTTTTGGCTCCACATCCTGTGCTACTTGACAAGTTTTATTTCCATTTTGGGATTTCATTGCAGCTTTTAATGACCTTAACCGGATTTTCACCGCACCTAGATTACTTGCTTCATCAATTTTTATTAAGGTATAGATCTTTCTATTATGATCTAATATTTCCTTAGCCTGTTCTGCGGCAACAGAATCCGGACCGCAGCCAAAAGAATTCAATTGTACCAGTTCCAGATTAGCTTGTCCGGATACAAAATCTGCAGCTTCATAAAGGCGGGAATGATACATCCATTGATCGAGAACTCTTAACGGCCTCTTGACATGTCCCAGATGAGCAACAGAATCCTCCGTGAACACAGCTAACCCCATTGAGGTAATTAAGTTTGGAATTCCATGATTAATTTCCAGGTCCAGATGATAAGGTCTTCCGGATAGGACGATTCCACAGTTCCCTGTTTCTTTCAAATAACGGAGAACCTCTTCTCCCTTCTTTTGTATATCTGTTTTGAACTGGAGGTCTTCTGCCCATGCAAGCGCAAGTGCATTTTCTACTTCCTTTTTGGTAATGCCGAATGATTTGAATTCATCATAAAGCCTGTGCGCAAGCGCATTCCTGTTGTCATACGGCAGGAAAGGGAAATGAAGGACTACATCATTTTCACGCAGTGCATCTATATTAGCATGAATGACCTCCGCATAAGCAATTACCATCGGACAGTTGAAATAATTGTCAGCACCGATAAATTCCACTTTTTCCTTTGGAATACAGGGATAAAATATATGCTTAACATTTTGCCTGATGAGAGCCATAATATGTCCATGTACAAGTTTTGCAGGATAACAAGCCGTATCGGATGGAATCGTATCCATCCCCAGCTCAAATATTTGCCGGTTGGATTCCGGAGAGATCACCACTCGAAATCCAAGGTCGGTAAAAAAGGTAAACCAAAAAGGATAATTTTCATACATGTTCATAACTCTTGGAATTCCGATTATTCCACGGGGGGCTTTTTCCGCTTCCAGCGGCTGGTATTGAAATAACCGTTTGTATTTATACGCATAAATATTCGGTATGTGCTGCTTTTTGTCAAGGCCCGCGCCTCTTTCACAGCGGTTTCCCGTTATCAGTTTTTTCCCATCATTAAAATGGTTTACAGTCAACAGGCAATTGTTGGTGCATTTTTTGCAGCGTGCTATTTTTGTATCTACCGAAAAGTCGTACAGTTGATCAGCGCTTATCAGAGAGGAGTGCATTCCTTCTTTCCAGGCGTTTTTGGCCAGAAGTGCTGCTCCGAAAGATCCCATTAATCCGGAAATATCCGGACGTATGGCATCTTTTCCCGAAATCTTTTCAAAACTGCGCAGAACCGCATCATTCAAGAAGGTTCCTCCCTGAACGATAATTTTATCCCCTAATTCGGAAGGGCTCTTTAGCTTAATTACTTTATACAGTGCATTCTTAATAACCGAATAGCACAAGCCGGCCGAAATATCTCCAACAGAAACGCCTTCTTTTTGAGCCTGCTTTACCTTGGAATTCATAAAGACGGTACAGCGGGATCCCAGATCAATTGGATTTTCAGCTTTGATTCCAAGTGCAGAAAATTCTTGTATCGACAGCCCCAGAGATTTTGCAAAGGTTTCTAGGAAAGAACCGCAGCCGGAAGAACAAGCCTCATTTAGCACAACTGTGTTGATAATGCCGTCGTTGATTTTCATATATTTCATATCCTGGCCGCCAATATCAAGGATCATTTCAACACCAGGTAAAAAGTATTTCGCTGCGGTGCAGTGAGCAACTGTTTCAACTTCACCAAGATCGCAGGAAAAGGCTGTCTTAATCAAATCCTCCCCATAACCAGTAACGGCAGAATAAGCGATAACGGCTTCCTCAGGCAGATGAGAATAGATCTCTTTCAAGATAGATGCAGCCGATAAGAGCGGACTGCCGTCGTTATTGCGGTAACAGGAGAATAAGAGAAGTCCGTCTTTGTCAATCAGCGAGGCCTTGCTGGTTGTAGATCCCATATCAAGACCGAGATAACAGAGTCCCCTGTAATGGTTCAGATCCGCTCTTTCCAACTTATGTCTTGCATGTCTTTCGATAAATTTCTGATATTCCAAATCATTGGAAAACAGCGGTTCAATCCTGCCTTCCAAAAGCTTGTGTTCTGTTTGGTCTGCCTTGCACCGGTTAAGTAATTGCATGAGCGAAATAGATTGTTCTCTGGTAGAAAGCGCAGCTCCGATAGCCACGTATACCTGCGCGTTCTCCGGTATCTCCATATCAAACTGCTCTAAATGTAAAGTTTCCTGAAAACGGCGCCGCAGTTGGGGGAGAAAATACAGAGGACCTCCCAGAAAACCAACTCTCCCTTTTATTTTTCTGCCGGCTGCCAATCCTCCGATTGTCTGATTTACAACCGCTTGAAAAACGGAAGCGGCGATATCTTCTTTTTTTGCGCCCTCATTTAGCAGTGCTTGTATATCGGTTTTTGCAAAAACTCCGCACCTTGCAGCAATAGGATAGATGACATTGCTATGTTCTGCAAGCGCATCAAGTCCTGCAGCATCGGTTTTCAAAAGAATTGCCATTTGATCGATAAAAGCGCCGGTTCCTCCTGCACAGATTCCATTCATCCTTTGATCGGTACCGTTATCAAAAAAGGTGAGTTTTGCGTCTTCTCCCCCAAGTTCAATAATGACATTGACGTTCGGTATATACCGCCCGGCCGCAGTACATCCGGCTATCACTTCTTGTACAAACGGTAGATCCAGCCGCTCTGAAATGGAGATACCTCCTGAACCTGTAATGGCTGCGTTGACGTTTATATCACCTACGGTGTCATACAATTCTTTAAAAAGTCTCTCTAAAGCAGACCAAAGATCAGCATGATGTCTGTGGTAATTGCTATACAGCAATTTATCATGGCTGTCCAAAACAGCAAGCTTAACAGTTGTTGAACCAACGTCAATACCAAGACGATATATGTTGTCATCAGAATTGATTGCTTTACCCATAAAATCTGATATTCTCCCTTCCCATATGATAGATAACAGACTGCGGAAATATACGCAGTCTATTTCTAGTTTTCCAAAAAATAGAAGAAATATTCTATGGGTATCTTTAAAATAAAATTATGAATAAGTGATAAAAAATTTTTCTTGACATATAGTCACGAGTTTCACATTTGAGCCGATACGGCTATACAGTATCGGTTTATTTTCATATGGTTTTTAAATCCGTTATTGTAGATAAAAATGTGATTCTACGGTATAATGTAGATAAATATCAACAAGTCTGCAAAATGCAGATCATGCCCTAAATTTTTAGTTACCATTCTCTATTTGTATAAGAAAAGTACATGATTGAGGAGGTGTATATGATGAGACGTAAATATATTATTTCTTTATCAATAATAACCAGCATTGTATTTTTAATCATGATTTACTTTTTTTTATTTTCTATTAATAAAGTCGGTGATATTTATTTGGAAAAAACAAAGGAAACGATTCTGGAATTGAACAAAGATTTTTTGAAGGACAATGTCAATAATCTTATTTGTGAGATTGACACGGCAAGGGTGAGCAGAACAAAGTATATGGAAAAACTGGTGGGAAATACAGCTGCTATCATAAACTTAAAAAAACCGATGGAAGATAATAAGTTTAATGATTTCTTCATCAGTTTTTTTAATGATGGGTCTGATTATGATTTTTGGACAGTACTTATCTGGGATAAAAAAGAAAATAAAATGATTTATGATACACAAAACCTAGCAGGTGACTCATGGGAGACTACCTTAAAGACGATTCAATCCAAATTATCATCATATCGCATTATATACCACGGGGATGAGGCGGCTGTATTTGGCATCAGCAAAAACTATATTGATGAACTTGTTAAGTTAGAAGTCGCTGATAGAATCAAAAACTTAAAATTTGATGGCGACTCATATATATGGGTGAATGAGATTTTGAATTATGAGGGAGGTAAGAATTATGCAATCAGAAAGATACATCCCGCGCTAGGAGAGGCAGAAGGCATGTACCTTTCTACAGATATGACTGATTCGAAGGGAAATTTACCGTATTTAGCTGAGTTACAGGGCATAAATAAATATGGCGAGGTATTTTTTTCATATTACTTTCAAGAAAGAGATAGCGCCGTAATTTCTGAAAAGTTAACCTATGCCAAGCTCTATAAAGATTTTGACTGGGTCATAGCTATGGGTGTTTATCAAAAAGATTTGGAATCCTACATTAACCACACCAACAAAGAGAGCAAAAGGCTTGTTTCAAGACTTACGTTAATATTAGTTTTCCTATTTTTAGTAATATTAATATTGAGTTATTCATTAATCTTGTTAATTGAGCGGCTGTATTATCGCCATTCAAAAAAAATGTTGGAATCCGAAGTAAATCAGGATTCTCTTACAAAATCAGGTAGTCGAAGGAGCGGAACAAAGGATTTGATCCGTGCATTTAAAGATTATAAAAAGAATGGTTCCAATGCTGCAATAATGATGTTTGATATTGACTTTTTTAAAAATATCAATGATACAAGTGGACATGATGTTGGTGATCTGGTGCTGGTTGAAATTGTAAGAGCGATTCAAGAAGTTATAAGAAGTTCTGATAGGATCATCCGCTGGGGGGGAGATGAATTTATTGTAATTTTTTATGGTCTGCCAAAGAAAAGTGCACTTACTTTTGGAGAGAATATATTATCGGTGGTATCCTCATTACATATTTCGGCAGAAGATAGCAAGATAAGTACTACCGTGTCCATAGGATTCTCTTATTTTAAAGAAACGGATTCAGATTATACAAATGTACTAAAGCGTGCTGATCAGGCATTATATAAATCAAAAATGAACGGACGTAACCAAGTGAATTTAATCATATAACTCTCTTTTGTCTTTTGGATATGATAAAGGTTTCTTTTGGGCTTGAATAGTTGCGAATTTCTTAACAGTAACAGACATATAATATGGCAAATAATAATCAGAGGAAAATCATGACTATTCATGTAGTTCAAAGTGGTGAAACTATCAGTACAATCGCTCAGAAATATGGTGTATCAGAAGGCAGACTGATGATTGAAAATGACATAAACGCCCCGGACAGACTGGTTGTAGGAGAAGCTATCGTAATACTATATCCGGAAATCATTTATACGATCCAGGAGGGAGATACATTGAACGATATTGCTGAAAAATATGGTGTATCTGTAATGCAGCTTCTAAGAAATAATCCCTATCTTTCCGACAGGGAATATATTTATCCTGGTGAGACAATTGTAATTAGCTATGAGGGTGAAACAATTAGAAAGATATCAATAAATGGTTACGCATTTCCATTTATCGACAGGAATATTCTTAAGAAGACATTACCGTTTCTAACATATCTGACCGTTTTCAGCTATGAGGTAACAGCGGAAGGAGAAATAAACGATATTGATGATACTGAAATTATCCAACTGGCAAAGACATATGGTGCAGCACCTGTGATGATGCTTTCAGCATCATCACGCAGTATGGAAGAAGAAATCAATGTGGTACATTCTATTCTTTCAAGTGAAGAAAAGCAGGAGCGTCTCTACAATGATCTTCTTCGTATATTACAGACAAAAGGATACATTGGAGTAAACTTTAATACTCCTTATATAATTCCGGCAGACCGTAGTTCTTATGAAGACTTAATAGTAGAGTTTGCAGATCGTTTATCACAGCAAGGATATCAAATTTACGATACTTTTAGTGTCCGTATTTTTCAATTATTGACAGGAACTATATTTTCTGGTCTTGACTTTGCAAGGATTGGCCAGGCAGTAGATGGTATTTCGCTGATAAGTTATCTTTTTGGTTACTCGGAAGGGATACCTTCCGGAACAACATCTACGGATAGTCTGAGACGTTTTATTGAATATGCAACGAGAGTAGTACCGCCGGAAAAAATAAACGTTGGAGTACCAGTCATTGGGTATTTATGGAAATATCCTTATATACCTATTATATCAAAAGGCATGGCAGTCAGTTATAGTACAGCGATTGAGATCGCATATACGAATAATACCGAAATTCAGTACGACGAAACTACAAACTCTGCATATTTCCAATTTATTTCAGGTGATGAATATATCGTACGGTTTTGGGATGCAAGAAGTATTGATAGTTTTGTAAAGTTCGTTCCGGAGTTTGGATTAGAGGGAATCAGTATCTGGAATATTATGAGTTGGTTTCCACAGTCATGGCTGGTCATTAATTCACAGTATGAGATTGATAAATTTACTTATGATGGTTCCATGAATTATTAGTGACTTTTTTTTGGGAATATGGTACTATTAATTATATAAACGCAAAGGAAGGCTGGGCTGTTTTATGGGAGAAATCAGAATAGTAATTGTTGATGACTCATCTTTCTCAATTGCATTAATAAGAGACATTCTTGAAGAAAATGGGTTCAAAGTTGTTGGTGAGGCTGGTTCACTTGATGAAATGAAAAAGGTTGTGAAAGAAACGAAACCTTCTTTGGTAACCATGGATATGACGCTGCCTGGTACGGATGGATTAGAGTGTACACGTGCGATTCATGAAATTGATGAAACAATCAAAGTAATTGTTGTAAGCTCTATGATGGATGAAGAAATAGTGAAAGAGGCAAAGAAAAATAAAGTATCTGCCTATGTACAAAAACCTGTTGATGGAGAGGAACTGATTACCGCAATTAACAGAGTCATGGATTCAGAGAATCTGTACCATTTTTTGGAAACGGAGTATTTTACAGCTTTTAAAGAAGCATTAATGGATGGACTGAATAAAATGACCAAAACACTCCTTACATATAAGGATGAATATGCTTGTAATAAAGAATGTGAATCAGAAGGGATGACTGTCATCATTGGAATTATCGGCAAGTTTTCCGGTAGGATGTTGATTGATCTATCCCAGGAAACTGCTAATAATTTAACAGCTTCTATATTAAAACGGGCACCGCAAAGCAATGATGAGTTGATGGCAGCACTTGGAGAATTTACCAATATAATCTCAGGAAATGCGTGTTCAATTTTGAATAGAAAGAATAAAGCATTAGGACTTCGCGTGGCTCCGCCGTCGATATTACGTGGCGAAAGTGTTCTTATATCAGCTCCCAATTTTAATACAACGACTGCAATAGCAGAAACAAATTTTGGTGAACTATTACTTAATGTCGGGTTTAAAAGAGGTGAAGAAAAGTGGACGTAAAATACATAAATCCTTTTGTAGAATCCTTTGCGACTGTTATGCCTCAGCTTGGGTTTGGAAGTGTACAAAAAGGCAATTTAAGTGTAAAGGGCAGAGAACTGAAAAGTTCAGGTGTGATTATAATAGTAGGTATTGTCGGAGCAATAAGAGGCAATGTTGTTTACACCTTGGATATAGAGAACGCAAAGAAAATTGCATCAACGATGATGATGGGGATGCCGGTAAATGAATTTGATGAAATGTCAAAAAGCGCTGTTTCCGAATTGACCAATATGCTGACAGCCAATGCTGCTACCTGTTTTTCTAATATAGGAATTTCCATTGATATATCAACTCCGACACTGCTTCAGGGAGAAGATGTATCAGTAAAGATGAGCTCAGATCAGGTATTGTGCATTCAGATTTTAACAGATGATATTCCAATTGAAATTAATATAGCCTTTGAAAGTTGAAGCAATCAATTATGCTGCAAGGTCAGATTTTAGTATGAATCAAATGATAATTATTAATCCAGAGAAGGGATATACTATAGGTAAAGTCTCATCGGGAAAAACAAATGAATTATCATTGACAAATGAGAAAAACTCTGATATTATTCGGTTATTCATAAAAAGGGAGTAGTTCGCAGATTAATTTCTGTGATGTAGGTCGTCAATACGTGCGAAAGCGCCGGCATATATCGTAAGGAACGAGACTTTTATTGTATCAATATTATTATATTGAACAATAGAGGTCTCTTTTTTTTATATATAGGAATTTTTGTTTCTAATGCGAACTTATTCGCTATTTTACCGCTATTTGGAAAAGGAGAAAAATATGAAAGATTGGTATCAGCTATCATGTGCTGAAACGCTTCAAAAACTGGGAGTAACCAGAGATGGCTGGACTTCGGATGAAGCAGACAGAAGATTACAGGAAAGCGGCGCAAATGAATTGCAGGAGGGAAAGAAAAAGACGATTACACAGGTTTTTCTCAGCCAGTTCTGTGATTTACTGGTGCTGATTCTGATCAGTGCTGCAATTATCTCGATTTTTTCGGGAAACGGAGAAAGTTCGATTGTTATATTTGTGGTTATCATACTGAATGCTGTCTTAGGAACAGTACAATATGTGAAAGCAGAAAAATCGCTGGATAGTTTAAAATCTTTATCATCACCGAATGCAACAGTAATTCGGAATAAAAGAAAAATTGTAGTACCGTCTAAAAATATAGTTCCTGGTGATATAATCATGTTGCAGGCAGGTGATCTGATTGTTGCAGATGGGAAGATGATAGAGAATTATTCTTTGCAGGTAAATGAAAGTTCTTTAACCGGGGAATCTACAAATGTAGATAAGGCTGTAGCAGAATTAGAGGAAGAAGTTCCGTTAGCAGATCGTATCAACATGGTATATTCAGGAAGTCTCGTGACTTATGGACGTGCAATCGTAGTAGTGACAGCAACTGGTATGAATACGGAGATTGGTAAAATCGCTGCACTAATGAATGTCGCAAAAGAAGAAAAATCACCAATGCAGAAAAGTTTGGACCAGTTCAGCAGGCATCTGGCATTTGCTATTTTAGTTATTTGCATATTGGTATTTGCATTAAGTATGTATCGAAAGATAGAAATACTCGATTCATTGATGTTCGCAGTAGCGTTAGCTGTTGCGGCAATTCCAGAAGCGCTGGGCTCTATTGTAACAATTGTGCAGGCTATGGGAACACAAAAGATGACAAAAGAAAATGCTATTATAAAAGATTTAAAGGCAGTCGAAAGCTTGGGATGCGTGTCTGTTATCTGCTCCGACAAAACAGGTACATTAACGCAGAATAAAATGACCGTTCAGGAAATTTATATTGGAGAAAACGTGATTACAGCGGAGAACCTGGATTTGAAAAATCAGTTACACCGCTATTTATTATATGATGTTGTTTTAAGCAATGATGCAAGCATTATTGATGGAAAAGGGGTCGGAGATCCGACAGAATTTGCATTACTTGAAATGTTCCGGAAGGTGGGGATTTCAGAAGAAGATATCCGCAGTATGGCATTCCGTCTGGAGGAATTTCCTTTTGATTCGGACAGGAAGCTAATGAGTACGAAGTACTGTCTGCATGGGATACCGCATATTTTGACAAAAGGTGCTGTTGATGTATTATTAGAGCGTTGTGTGAATATTTATTCTTCAGATGGAGTACGTGAATTAACGCAGAAGGACCGGGAACGGATCTTACAACAGAACCACAGCTTTTCAGAAAACGGATTACGTGTGTTAGCATTTGCTTATAAGGAGTCTGATGAGCAGTTAACTATCGATACGGAATATGGCTTCACATTCTTAGGATTGATATCTATGATCGATCCTCCAAGAGAAGAATCCAGGCAGGCGGTGCAGGATGCAGTCCGCGCAGGTATCCGGACCATTATGATTACCGGGGATCATAAGATTACAGCATCTGCCATCGCAAAACAGATTGGTATTTTCCATGAAGGTGATCTATCGGTAAGCGGTGTAGAATTAGACAAGATGACCGATAGGGAACTGGATAACGAGATCGAACATATTTCCGTTTACGCCCGTGTGTCTCCGGAACACAAGATTCGAATCGTAGAGGCATGGCAGAAAAGAGGAAATATTGTCTCCATGACAGGAGACGGCGTAAACGATGCACCCGCATTAAAGAAAGCGGATATTGGTGTCGCTATGGGAATTACAGGAACTGAGGTATCAAAAGATGCGGCGTCCATGATATTGGCGGATGATAATTTTGCTACGATTATAAAGGCAGTTGCCAATGGAAGGAATGTATATCGCAATATAAGAAATGCCATTTTGTTTTTACTTTCTGGAAATATGGCAGGCATATTAGCAGTTCTTTATACTTCAGTGATGAATCTGCCCCTTCCTTTTGCACCGGTGCATTTATTATTCATTAATCTGTTAACGGATTCACTTCCTGCCATTGCTATTGGTATGGAATCTCCCGAACGTGATTTGTTATCCCAGAAGCCAAGAAATCCTAAGACAAGCATACTGACAAAAGATTATATGCTGTTGATTTTGGCGCAGGGTACACTAATTGCACTTGGCACAATGGTGTCATATTATCAAGGATTGGAAATAAATGAAGCAACGGCAAGTACCATGGCTTTTGCTACACTTGCACTTGCGCGTTTATTCCATGGTTTCAACTGCAGGAGCAGTCAGCCTATTATGAAGCTTGGACTTATGAGTAATAAGTATAGCATTGCTGCCTTCGGTACGGGTGTATTTCTTCTGGCTTTTGTAATCTTTGTACCATTTATGCATGGCTTATTTAGTATTGCAACATTAGGGAGCAGGCAGATCGGGTGGATTATCTTATTTGCAGTTATTCCGACTATTATTATTCAGATGGTAAAAATGTTTGTTTCAGTGGCGGTAAATTATAAGAATAATTAGCACAGTGTTTATATATCTTAAATAGTCAGTTTATTAAAAACAAAATAAGTTTTACAACATTATATTGAAAAAAATGGTATAAAATGTTAGAATATTATAAAATATTATTCATGTCAAGGGAACCGGCTTGCCGATTCATCTTGTATATTTAAGGAGGAATTACAATGAAGAAAGAAATTAAATTTTACAGATGTAAACATTGTGGGAATATAATTACCTTTATGAAAGAATCAGGAGTACCGGTTATCTGCTGTGGGGAACCGATGGCAGAACTCAAAGCAAATGCAACAGACGGAGCAACTGAAAAGCATGTGCCGGTTGTTAGTAAAGGTGATGGAAAAATTCAGGTTGCGATAGGATTAGTACCTCATCCTATGCTGCCGGAACATTTTATTGAATGGATTGCCTGTGTTTCAGATGAAAAAGTTGAATTCAAATACTTAGAAGCCGGTACGGAACCTGTTGCAGAATTCTATCATATGAATTCAGGAACTGTATATGAATATTGTAATCTGCATGGTTTATGGAAAGCAGATTTTTAAAATTATAGAATAGGAGCCAATTATGGTTAGTAAAGAAATTGTATCAAAGTTAACAGACCAAGTAAATTTTGAATTCCTTTCTGCATATCTCTATCTTGATATAGCCAACTATTATGCTGACAATAACCTGAACGGTTTTTCGAATTGGTTTACAGTCCAAACGCAGGAGGAACGGGATCACGCGATGCTCTTTATAAAATATTTGCAGAATAATAGTGAGAGAGTCATTCTCAAAGATATTAAGGCAACAGATTTACGATACCAGAATTTTCGTGAACCTATTGCTGCGGCGTTTGAGCACGAAAAAAAGGTGACGGAATCCATTCATAGTATTTATGGCCTTGCTTATGAAGAAAAAGATTTCCGTACGATGCAGTTCCTTGACTGGTTCGTGAAAGAACAAGGTGAAGAAGAGAAGAATACGGATGATGTTTTAAAGAGATATGATTTATTTGGAAATGATCCGAAAGGCTTATATCTACTGGATGCAGAGCTTGCAACAAGGATATATGCGTCACCTTCACTGGTGATTTAGAGTTTCTTAGTTGAATATTATGTATTGGGGTTTGTATCAATAGAAAGTCAGTGAATTTTATAAAATTCGCTGACTTTTGTTGTTTGGCGGCTGCTTACAAAGAATCCTTGACATTCGTTCCAGTGTAAGTAACAATATATTGGTATATGGGTCTAATAAATGAAAATTATTTCTTGTACGTTAGGATGTGGAAAATGAAAATCAGGAAAACGTGTGTTTCTTTTATTTTTATATTTGGGTTTATGTCACTTGCCACTGCTTTGGGATATGTATTTAAAGCTGTTGCTATTCCGGAAACAAATATTGTTTTACTCTATATTCTGGCAGTATTATTTACAGCTATGTATACGCATGGGTTCGCACAAGGAATCATCGCATCCGTAATAGCAACATTTGCATTTAATTACTTTTTTACAGAGCCGTATTATACGTTTTCAGTTTATAATCCCAGTTATATTGTGACGTTCATTGTGATGACAATTGTTGCCATAATTACCAGTACGCTTACATCCAAGGAAAAATTACATGCGAAGCGGGCTATGGAAAGGGAGCGGGAAACAAAGACTCTATATGCAATATCAAATTTATTATCAGATGCCGATAGTATGGAAAGAATAGCGGAAGTTGCAGCTTGTAGTATTAGTGTACATTTTGCTTGTAATGCGGGATGCTTTTATTTTAAAGAAATCATTGGAGATAGTACGTCATTTCTGCAATATGCAAAGTCAAATCTGATACACCGGGAATTGCAGAATCCTGAGGAATACAGGAATCAATTAAATTATCTTAGAGACGATTATTTTGAAGACGAAGAGTTCATGAATTGGCGGATTGACGGTCAGGATAAAATTTTAGGTGCAATACGGATTCCAATAGAACTACTCAGTACATTTACAGATAATCAAAAAAAAATGCTGCATTCTATGATTGAAAACATAGGTCTTGCGATGGAACGTATCGTTGGATTGAAGGAACGGTTGAAGGATAAAGAAATGATAGAAGAAGAAAGGTATCGTGCCAATTTACTTCGTTCCATTTCACATGATCTTAGAACACCACTAATGGGAATTATGGGCAGCGCGGAAATGATCTCGGAAATGTCCAGAGAGGAAGACCATAGAAAACAGTTAGCAAAGGGTATTTATAGTGAAGCAGACTGGTTACATTCGTTAGTAGAGAATATTCTTGGTCTCACTAGATTGCAGGATGGAAAATTGGTGCTGAGGAAAAATAAAGAAGCATTAGAAGAGGTGATTGCCAGCGCAGTTATGAGAATCGAAAAGCGCGTGCCGGAATACGAAATTTTTGTAACGATTCCCGAAGAATATGTTGAGGTTCCTATGGATGCAAGACTGATAGAACAGGTAATCGTAAATCTCCTGGATAATGCAGTTAAGCATACAAAGCCGGAAGAAGGAATTTCTTTAGCGGCATCTGTAGAAAATAGTGAGTTTGTTAAGATAGTAGTGGAAGATGGCGGGGAAGGTATCGCACAGGCTGATATTTCTAATATTTTTAATATGTTTTATACTTCAAATGAAAAGCATGCTGATGCCAAACATGGAATGGGATTGGGACTGGCAATCTGTGAGACGGTCGTGAAAGCACATGGCGGAACAATAACCGGGGGAAATAGAGAAAAGAAAAAGGGTGCAATGTTTGCTTTTACATTACCTTTATAGCAAAAGAAAAGAGGTCGGCTATGTATGATGAAACAATTTTAATAGTAGAAGATGACATTCAGATAAAGAGTTTTATGCGATATACATTAGAAACAGAAGGCTATCAAGTAAAAGAAACGATCACTGGAGAAGAGGCAATCCGACAGGCAGTTTCAGAAAAAATCGATATGATCTTATTGGATTTGGGCCTTCCGGATATAGATGGAATAAAAGTCCTTGAGAAGGTAAGGGAATGGTCAGAGATGCCCATTATAATTGTATCCGCAAGAGATCAGGATAAAGAAAAAGTGCAGGCATTGGATGCCGGGGCAGATGACTATCTGACAAAACCGTTTTCGGCTACAGAACTTTTAGCGAGGATAAGGGTGGCTCTAAGACACTATTATAAAATGAACCATGAGAATATGATTCCAATATTAGAAAACAAAGACCTAAAACTGGATATGGAAAAACATGTGGTCTTACGTATGGAAGAAGAAATTCATCTCACCAAATTAGAATATGATCTTCTGGTTCTTTTTATGAAAAATCAAGGCAAAGTACTAACCTATGGATTTATATTAAAAGAGCTTTATGGTAGAAATTATGGCTCTGATACACAGGCTTTACGAGCACTTATGGCCGGACTCAGAAGGAAAATAGAAAAAAATCCGGCAAAGCCTGAGTATATATTAACCGAAATAGGAGTTGGATATCGGATTATGGAGAGCTAGATAGTAAAATATTTTGTTGCAGACACCACATTTTGATACATCCCTTGTCTACTTGACAAGGGATGTATCATTTTGAGGGTGTCTTTTTTAATTTAATTCAAAAAATCTCACAGAATTCTCACACACGCAAGGAGAATCTCACACACGCCTCACAAGATATTTTTTATAATTAGGATAACTTCAAAGAAAGAGGAGATGTTCTGAATGGAAGAAAGATTAAGAGGACTGTGTATTAAAGTAAAGAATGAACTTGCAGAATATAATTACAATGAGGCAAGAGAAGAAATCACGGAAGCAATGAAATTATTTCCGGATTCAGCGGTACCGCATAACCTGATGGGAATATGGTATGAAAAACAAGATTGCCATATAGAAGGAATGAAACATTTCCGGGCAGCATGGGATTTGGATCCTACCTTTATTCCTGCAAGATACAATATGAATTCATTTGGTTCATTTGAAGGGAAGAAAATATGTTTCTATCTGGATGAGGAGTGCAAAAATGAAATTGTGAAACCAAAAAGGAAATTTGTATATGATGAATTGGGTATAGCCCATATGGAGGAGATAGAATGAATTTTTTGAAGGTAAAGAAAAGTGATCAATATACGATCATAGTTGGATGCGGAAGACTTGGTGCAGGGCTGGCCAATCGTTTATCATTACAGAACCAGGATGTTTTGATGATGGATGAAGATGAGTATGCATTTCGAAAATTAGCAACATCATATGGCGGTCTTACGCTGATAGGAGACGGCAGAGAATTAAATAAATTAGAGGAAGCTGAAATCAGTAAGGCGGATATTTTTATTGCAGTTACTGATAATGATAATACTAATTTATTTCTGGCAAGTATTGCAAAGCAGATCTATGGGGTAAAACATGTATTAACTAGAATTTATGATGAAGAAAAGGCTGATTTGTTAGAAGATATGGAAGTAGAATCCTTTTGTCCTTCAGAGCTGTCTGAAAAGGAAATCGGTCGTTTTATGGATTGGAGGATTAGTGATGAAGACTAATATTTTATTGATTGGCGGATATCAGAAAGCACGCGCTTTGGGGGAATCTCTTGTCCAAAAAGGATATCGGGTCACCATTATAAATAAAAGTAAGGAAGATTGCGAAAGACTTGCAGAAATGGACAAATTTGATGTAATCTGGGGAGACGGCAGTAAAAATTTTATCATGGAAGATGCCAATATTTCGAAGATAGATATTGTGATAGCAATGACACCAAGAGATGAAGATAATTTTGTAATCTGCAAAATGTGCAAGAAAAAATATGCAGTGAAAAAAACAGTAGCTCTTATAAGTGATCCTAAAAAAACGGATTTTTTCTATAAAATGGGAATTGATTGTGTTGTGTGTGCAATAAATACGATTACTAATATTATTGAAGAACAGGCACTTATGGAAAAGATGACAAAGATGATTCCAATTGAAAATGGCAGGATACATATTTTGGAAGTTCCAATTCCGGAAAATTCTGCAACAAAGGGTAAAAAGCTGTGGGAAATAAACCTTCCAAAAGATGTTATTATCGGTTGTATCATCAGAGGCGAAGAGAGTATCATTCCAAAAGGAGATACCAGACTTCTTTCAAATGATATGGTAATCTTGATTACTACAAAGGAAGACGAAGATCGTGCAGTCAAAATATTAACAGGAGGAGGGCCTCATGAATCAAATTTCAGATGAGAAATCCAGCATCTACGGAAAATTAATGATATTAGAAGGTATGATTATACTGGTACCAATAATCTGCATACTTTTTTGGAAAGAGGAAGCAGGGTTGATTTTCGCTTTTCTTATTCCGGGCAGCGTTTCTGTTTTGGCAGGATTTATTATCTGTAAGTTATTTGTATCAGACGGAAAAGAAAAATGGAAAGAAAAAAGCTGGACGATCGTACTGTTTGCATGGGTATATGGTTTTTTTATTGCAACCATTCCCTTTTTGGCTTTAAATGGTTATAGTTTAACGCAAGTTATTTTTGAATCGGTAAGTGGATTTACGACCACAGGGCTATCAGTACTTAATGTGACGACAATGCCGCATATCTTTTTGTTTTATCGTAGTTTCCTGCAATTTGTAGGTGGAGTTGGATTTGTCATGATGATGCTGGTATTTATTCAGGGGAAGGCATCAATGCTTCTATATTCGGCGGAAGGGCATCCGGATAAAATTATGCCAAGCATAGGAAAAACAGCAAGAGCAATTGTTGGAATGTACAGTGCATTTCTTGTGATTGGAACCATCATGTATTGTGTGGTTGGTATGCCGCTTTTTGATAGCATCATTCATACAATGTGTGCACTCTCAACAGGCGGGTTTTCCAATAAATTGAATAGCATCGGAGAATACAATTCTTTTGCGATTGAACTTGTTACAATTTTTCTCATGTTGCTCGGTACTACAAATTTTGCAGTCTTATTATTACTGGTAAGAGGTAAATGGAAGCAGTTTTTCAAGGTAAGTGAGATGCGGTTCTTAGGTATATTAATTCTCGTGTTTGTACCGTTACTTTCTTATTTTCTGGTAATTCAGAATTCTTATGGTATTACAGGGGCTTTACGGACATCACTTTTCAATGCTTTTTCTGCATTATCTACTACGGGATATGCAACCTGTAGTTACAGTGACTGGGGAGCCGGTGCGTTAGGAATTATGATTCTCTTGATGCTGATTGGCGGGGGAATCGGATCCACCGCAGGAGGATTAAAATTAAGCAGGGTATATCTGGTACTTCGAATGATCATATTTAATATAAAAACAAAAATAAGTTCTGAGCACAGAGTGATTACGATGTATTATGGAAAACCGTCGGATGAAAAATGTAGAATCGGAAAAAATGTATTAGATGAGGCGGCAAATTATATATTGCTCTATTTGTTAGTATATATCGTAGGTGTTTTAGCACTTTGTGCATCCTCTGATTGTGGATTGGCAGAAGCTATGTTTGAATTTGCATCTGCTTTGGGAACAGTAGGTTTATCAATAGGAATTACCTCTTACACAGCAAATGCTGCAACACTATGGATTGAAATAGCAGGGATGGTTCTGGGAAGACTTGAAATATATACAATTTTTATTGGAATCTATAATGGATATAAATATTATATCAGAAAATAATTAAATGCAATAAAAGCCAGCAAATGTGCTGGCTTTTTAAGACTGGTGGTAACTATATTTTAAAATAGGAGATGATCTCAATCAATTGTCCGGCTTCTTTTACCAGAACTTCTACTTCTTCATTGATTCTGACAACAGATGAACTTTGTTCCAAGGTAGAACTTGCCACTTCTTCCGTAGCTGCTGCGCTTTCTTCTGTTACGGCTGCAACATCGCTAATGGACTGGGACACTTGCTCAGACTGTGCTTCTATTCTTTTTGTTTCTTCAGTGATACTGATCGTTTTATCAACAATTAGCTTAACAGCATTTTCGATTTCCTGATATAGCTGTCTTGTTTGTTCCAGAGAAGCTTCCTGTTCGGTAACTACTTTTTGTACATCGTCAACTTCTTCCACACTTTGCATGGTTTTTGCCTGAATATCCTCCAACAATTTTCCAATCTCAGTACTTGATTTTGCGGATTGCTCAGCCAGATTACGTACTTCATCGGCAACCACTGCGAATCCTTTGCCGTGCTCACCAGCACGGGCCGCTTCAATAGCAGCATTCAGTGCCAGAAGATTAGTTTGCTCAGCGATCGATCTGATTACTTCGACAATTTTACTGATGACATGTGATTTTTCTTCAAGCTGGGAAATGGCTAGTCCCACTTTTTCTGTTGATGCTTTATTTTTTTCCATCAGTACGGCCTGATTATCGATAATCTTTACACCATCCTGAACTGAGCTGCTGACATTTAAGATCATATCATAAGATGCTTTACTGGCTACTGTGATCTGCTTGATGGCCTCAGACATTTGATTGACCATTTCTGCACCAAGGGTTGCAGATTCTGCCTGTGACTGGGCACCTTTGGCAAGTTCATTGGCCGTATTGGAGATCTCCTCCGATATCATTTTTGTATTGGAAGCCATTTCACTGACTTCCGTAGAGGATTGACTGACAAGGTGTGAAGCGTCGGTAATCTTCATAACAAGTTTCCGGATACTATCTGACATAATATTAAAGGCTTTGGCCAGATCCCTGATTTCTTTGGTTCCTTTGTCTTTTGCCTGCATGCATAAATTTCCTTCGGAAGCGAGTCTGGCAACATCAGTCAATTGTTTGATAGGTTTTGCAATTTGATTTGCTGCGATAAAACTGATTGAAAAAGCAATCACGCAGACAGATAGAATAATTAGTATAAACGTTACTCTGCTCTGAATTAATTCGGCATATACTTCATCCTTCTGAATGGTAACGCCAATGACCCAGGAGGTAGAAGGTAATTGCTTAAATACCATAATTTTTTCCTGATTATGATAGGAATAATGAACCATTCCATTTTGATTTGAGATCATCTGCTGTTTCACATCATTCATACCATCCAAGTCAGACAGGTTTGTATTGAGTAACTCTGCATTAGGGTGTGCTAGAATAACACCATTTCGGTCAATCATAAAAGCATATCCAGATTCACCTATTTTTTCTGAGGTTACAATTTGAGTAATTGTGTCAAGTAGTAAATCCATAGCCAAAACACCATGAACTGTTCCGGAAGATGATTTGATTGGGTGAGCAACAGCAACAACGAGCTTGTTTGTAGTCATATCGATATAAGCATCCGTGAACACGGTTCCTTCACTTTTTTCACCAGCCTGATACCAGGGACGGGTACGAGGGTCGTAGTCTGCATCAGGAGTCCAGAGAGAACCGTCAATCATCTCTCCGTCTGCTGTACCAACGTAGAGATCCGATACGACATCTTTATTATTTGTGGATAACAATACTTGATTAAGGTACTCAGGTGTGACTTCATTTCCTATGCCGGTACCCATAAGTGCAGAAATTCCTTCCGCTATTTGGGCTTTTCCTAACATCCAGCCATTAACGTCGCTTGCCAGCTGAAATGTTTTTGAACTAAGTTGAGACTCGATTTTGGAAGATGTCTGCTTTTGTATGGTGTTATCAGCAAATAGAGCAACTATAACAGTGGATCCAATGCAAACGGTAGTAAAAACAGTGATAAGTAGTGATTTCAATTTCATAAGTGTACCTCACAATTCATTTTATCTTGATGGTGCGTGATATGCTTAGAAGTATTGTCTTAAATTCTAGGAACAATATCTCAAATACGGAGAATTCTACAGTAATAATATATTGTTATAATTATAACATTAGAAAATTAATCAGTCAATTCTAATCGAATCCTAAAATTATTGTAAAAAGTTTATAAAGTAAAGTAGATACAATTTAGCAAATGTTACTTAGTAGAGTTGATTATAAATATTTTTTTGTAATTATTGAGTATATCCAACGAATAAACAGAATATAAAAGATAAAAAACGAATAATAAATACAATTAAGTAAAATATAAAAAAATATATTAATATAGTATAATAATGTTCGAAACTATATAAAATAGGAACCTTTATAGTGGCAGAAGGGAAATGAAAACGATAGGAAAATGCAAAAAATTTGTTTTAGATTTAAATTCATCAATTTGCACAATTTATGTTATAAAAAAAATTTATAAATAATATAGTTCATTTTACAACAAGCCCCTGTTTTGATTCAGCAAGTATTGGTACTTTGCACCATAAAGTACAATAGCCGGGCTACCAGCGGCATCGTAAAGCTACGCACCAGACTAGGTTGTGTATCAAATTTTGTTTTGTAAATATATGTGCAAATTGACGAAACCAAGTTTGGTAAAAAACTTTTAATATTGGTATCAATTTTGCAAAATTTTGATATGAGTATATAATGATATTCGGAAAGGCTGAATGGAATTTCCTCAAATTAGACAATAGAAAGAAGATAGCATAGTGAAAAAGTTATTGGTATATTTAAAGGAATACAAGAAGGAATGTGTGCTGGCCCCCTTATTCAAGATGTTGGAGGCCTCTTTTGAATTGGTGGTACCGCTTGTGCTGGCATCCATTATTGATAAGGGAATTGTAAATCATAATCGTACCTATATCTATCAGATGTGTCTGATACTGATTGTACTTGCGCTGATTGGTTTGATTACATCAATAACAGCGCAATTTTTTGCGGCAAAAGCAGCAGTAGGATTTGCCGCTCAATTACGGCATGCCTTATTTGCGCATCTGCAAGCTTTTTCTTTTACGGAAATAGATACGCTGGGCACTTCTACCATGATTACCAGAATGACGAGTGATGTCAATCAGGCACAAACGGGTGTCAATATGTTCTTGAGACTTTTCTTACGTTCTCCATTTGTGGTATTTGGTGCAATGGCTATGGCATTTACCATTGATGTGAAGTCAGCATTACATTTTGTCATTGCAATTCTGTTATTGTCCATTGTAGTTTTTGGAATTATGAGAATTAATATTCCGATGTTAAAGGTGGTACAGCAGAAACTTGACGGGGTACTGAATCTGACGCGGGAGAATTTGCTTGGAGTACGCGTGATACGTGCATTTTGTAAAGAAGAAGAGGAAATTAATAGATTTGCAAAGCGCAATGAAGAACTTACGAAACAACAGAAAAAAACAGGAAGCATATCTGCTTTCATGAACCCGGTTACTTATGTGATTATTAATATTGCCATCTTGCGTTTGATTTGGACAGGTACCTTACAGGTAGATGCGGGAATACTGACTCAGGGGCAGGTAATTGCATTGTATAATTATATGTCTCAGATTTTAGTAGAGCTAATTAAGCTTGCAAATCTGATTATTACTATTAATAAGGCAGTAGCAAGTGGAAATCGTATTCAGAATGTATTTGATATGAAGTCCTCTATGATATACGAGAAGCGTTTACCCATTCATGTTAATTACAATCAAATAGAATCAGAAGATGCAGTTATGTATCGCCATGTATCTCTGACCTATCATAATGCAGGAGAAGAATCTCTGACCGACATTAATTTTTCTGTTAAGAAAGGGCAAGTGATCGGTGTTATTGGGGGAACAGGTTCTGGCAAAAGTTCTGTTGTAAATATGATTCCCAGATTCTATGATGCTACAAAAGGCGAAGTACTGATTCAAGGAAGAAACGTGAAAGAGTATTCAGCAGAAGAGTTGACAGAAAAAGTGGGAATCGTTCTGCAAAAAGCGGTTTTATTTAAAGGGAGTATAGAGAGCAATCTGCGGGTAGGAAAGAAAACAGCTACGGTAGAACAGATGGAAGAAGCAATTAAAGTTGCGCAGGCAGAGGATATTGTCAAGGCGAAGGGCGGTTTAAATGCTGCGGTAACACAGGGCGGAAAAAATCTGTCGGGTGGGCAGAAACAGAGACTTACTATTGCAAGAGCATTGGTAAAAAGGCCTGAGATTCTGATACTGGATGATAGTGCCTCTGCACTTGATATGACTACAGATGCCAAGCTAAGGAAGGCAATCAGAGGCTTGGATTATCATCCGACGGTGTTTATTGTATCCCAGCGTACCTCTGCGATTCAGGATGCAGATCAGATCATGGTTCTGGAGGAGGGCAGAATTGTAGGAATAGGCACACATGAGGAACTTCTTACCGGCTGTGAAGTCTATAAAGAAATATATGAATCACAGTATAGGAAGGAGGCAGTACAATGAGGAAGAATGCAGAGCAGAAAGAGACATTATTTAAGATATTAAAATATGTAAAAAAGTATTTATGGCTCATACTAATTTCAATTATTCTGGCAGGCATTATAGTCGCACTTACATTGTATATGCCAATTATAATTGGAAACGCAATTGATCAGATCGTATATGGGCAAATAGAGTTTGAGAAAATCAAAGCATTGCTGGGAAAGGGATTGCTTGTAACTGTTGCAACTGCTATTGCGCAGTGGATTATGAATGTAATCAATAACAGAGTAACTTATCATGTGGTAAGAGATATTCGCAAGGAGGCATTTAAAAAAATAGAAATTCTTCCACTGCAGTATTTGGATGCGCATTCATCAGGAGAAATCGTAAGTCGTGTCATAGCAGATGCAGATCAATTTGCTGATGGTTTACTGATGGGATTTACACAATTATTTACTGGCGTAATTACAATATTGGGAACGTTGCTTTTTATGCTGTATTATAATAGAACAATTACGGTTGTGGT
Organism: Bacillota bacterium; assembly: GCA_023398375.1. Lineage (GTDB taxonomy): Bacteria > Bacillota > Clostridia > Lachnospirales > Lachnospiraceae > SZUA-378. Next base: position 302,032 of record JAEWSH010000042.1, read on the forward strand.
GGTTTTGATTACTCCATTGTCTCTATTTGCGGCTAATTTTATCGCTAAGAAAACTTTTTCCATGTTTCAGTTGCAAACTAAGACAAGGGGGGAGCAGACAGCATTGATTGACGAGATGATTGGAAATGAAAAAGTAGTAAAAGCATTTGGGTATGAAAATGATGCTATGAATCAGTTTGATGAGATCAATCTTCGATTACAAAAATATTCATTACGTGCTATTTTCTTTTCTTCCATTACAAATCCGGCAACTAGATTTGTAAATAGTATTGTTTATGCAGGAGTAGCGGTTACCAGTGCACTGTCTGTATTGACAGGAAGGATGTCAGTTGGTATGATGTCGTGTTTCCTTAGCTATGCAAGTCAGTATACGAAACCTTTTAATGAGATATCGGGAGTTGTAACGGAATTACAGAATGCTTTGGCATGTGCTGCAAGAATATTTGATTTAATTGAAGAAAAGCCGCAGATAGATGAGCCGGACAATGTGCAGAGATTAGAAAATCCTGCGGGAGTGGTTCAATGTGAAAATGTATGTTTTTCTTATGTACCTGATAATAAGTTAATTGAAAATTTCAACCTGCATGTACAGCCGGGGCAGAATATAGCAATTGTCGGACCAACAGGTTGTGGGAAGACAACAATAATTAATTTGTTGATGCGTTTTTATGATGTCAATTCGGGAAGCATCAGAGTGGAGGGAACGGATATCAGGGATATTACAAGAAATAGTCTTCGTCATAGTTATGGTATGGTACTTCAGGACACATGGCTAAGACAGGGAACAATACGTGATAATATCATGATGGGAAAACCAGACGCATCACAGGAAGAAGTGGAAGCAGCAGCAAGAGCATCACATTCGCACTCCTTTATTAAACGCTTGCCGAAGGGTTATGATACGATGATTGGAGAAGATGGCGGAATGTTGTCTCAGGGACAAAAGCAGTTATTGTGTATAACAAGAGTAATGTTGGCGTTACCGCCGATGCTGATTTTGGATGAAGCAACCTCATCGATTGATACAAGGACAGAATTGAAGATACAGAGCGCATTTGCAAGGTTAATGAAAGGGCGTACCAGTTTTATCGTGGCACACAGGTTATCTACGATTCAGAATGCAGATGTTATACTGGTCATGAAAGAAGGAAATGTAATCGAGCAGGGCAATCATGAAGAACTTCTTAAGAAAAACGGATTCTATGCTGCTATGTATAGAAGTTAAAGATGCATAAAAACAAAAAGATCAGAGACCATATATAATATAATTTTTTCTTGAAATTTATAAGTATAGATGGTACTATCTTAATAGTTCATAGCAATAGAATTTTATTGTATATACGACTGACGGAAGTGGAATGAACCACATGAAGTATAGTTATGAATTGATAGCCGACCGTCTGGGCGATAAAAGCCCGGAGTGTCGGCTTTTTTATATATGATAGAAAACCAGACTTGTCCGCTTTGTTCTATACTTATAGGAAGCATTAGCGTTTGAGAAGATACAGGAAAAAGGAGAAGAACTATGAAAATGAGCAAAATGGAAACAGAACTTTCAGCAAATGAGTATCCGGGAAGAGGAATCGTGATTGGTAGATCAGCAGATGGAAAATTTGCAATTACAGCCTATTTTATTATGGGAAGAAGTGAGAACAGTAGAAACAGAATATTTGTGGAAGATGGAGAGGGTATTCGCACACAAGCTTTTGACCCTTCCAAATTGACAGATCCAAGCCTTATTATTTATGCGCCTGTGAGAGTACTTGGCAATAAGACGATCGTAACAAATGGAGATCAGACAGATACCATCTATGAAGGAATGGATGTACAGCTTTCCTTTGAACAAACACTCAGAAGCAGGGAATTCGAGCCGGATGCTCCAAATTATACTCCTAGAATATCCGGCATCATGCATATAGAAAATGGTGGTTATAATTATGCCATGTCAATTTTAAAAAGTAATAATGGAAATCCGGATGCCTGCAATCGTTATACATTTGCATATGAGAGTCCGGCAGCAGGAGAAGGACACTTTATTCATACTTATCTGTGTGACGGAAATCCACTTCCAAGCTTTGAAGGAGAACCAAAGTTAGTAGAAATGAAGGAGGATATTGATACATTTACCAGTACCTTATGGAATAACCTGAATGCAGATAATAAAGTAGCACTGTTTGTTCGTTATATTGATATTGCCACAAGAAAATATGAAACAAGAATTGTTAATAAACATGTAGCTGCAGATGCACAGAGAGGATAAAATTATGAACGAGTTAGAATTAAAATACGGATGCAATCCGAATCAAAAGCCTTCCAGAATTTTTATGAAAGATGAAAAAGCCCTTCCGATCAATGTACTATGTGGAAATCCGGGATATATCAATTTTCTGGATGCTTTGAATGGATGGCAGTTAGTAAAAGAACTAAGGCAGGCAACCGGTTTGCCGGCAGCAGCTTCTTTTAAACATGTATCTCCTGCAGGAGCGGCAGTAGGATTGCCATTGGATGAAACACTTGCTAAGATTTACTGGGTAGATGACCTTGGTGAACTGTCTCCGCTTGCGAGTGCGTATGCAAGGGCAAGAGGTGCAGACAGAATGTCATCTTTTGGAGATTTTATATGTCTTTCCGATAAATGCGATGAAGTAACAGCAAAAATAATTAAAAGAGAAGTGTCAGACGGGGTAATCGCACCAGGGTATGAATCGGAAGCGCTTGCTATATTAAAAGAAAAGAAAAGTGGAAAATATAATGTGATTGAGATCGATCCATCTTATAAACCGGCACCTGTAGAACAAAAAGATGTATTTGGAGTTACCTTCGAACAAGGCAGAAACGAGCTGCTTATCAATGAAGCATTACTTGAAAATGTGGTCACTCAAAATAAAGAAATCTCTCAAATTGCGAAGATCGATCTGCTTATTTCTCTGATCACATTGAAGTATACGCAATCTAATTCCGTATGTTATGCAAAAGGTGGACAGGCAATCGGCATTGGAGCCGGACAGCAGTCAAGGGTGCATTGTACACGTCTTGCAGGACAAAAAGCAGATAACTGGATGCTTCGCCAATGTCCGAAAGTTTTGAAACTTCCTTTTGTGGATACGATCAAACGTGCGGATAGGGATAATGCGATCGATAATTATATTGGTGATGAATATATGGATGTACTTGCAGAAGGAGTCTGGCAGAGGGTATTCAAAGAAAAACCGGAAATATTTACTCCTGAAGAGAAGCGGGCATGGCTTGATAAAATGGAGGATGTGGCCCTGGGATCGGATGCATTTTTTCCATTCAGCGATAACATTGAAAGAGCAAAAAAAAGCGGCGTAAAATTTATTGCACAACCTGGTGGATCTGTTCGTGATGATGCAGTCATAGATTGCTGCGATAAGTATGATATGGTCATGGCATTTACAGGGATTCGTTTATTCCATCACTAATAAAATTTAAAAACCGGAAAATTCTGAAGTAGAAAGTCTCCAATTATGTAAATTGTGTGAAAGAAGTGTGAAATCGTATCAATTCCGCATTTTTCCTATTAATTCCTTATTAAAATAGCCGATACATGATGTGTCAGCAAGTAAAAATGAATAAAACTGCTATGGAGGCACTTATATCAAAGGATTGATAAACAATCTTTGTATAAGTGTCTCTTTTGGTTATTATATGGGTAGAGAGAAACTCAATTCATGTATACTCGTTGGACTGATAAAGAGACGGGAAAAGCCTTGAATGATAGAGAGGTTTATAGGTTAACTATGAAAACTTGCTGACAAGAAAAAAGAAAGGATGGAAAAATATGAGAATTGAAAATTTGTATCAGGAGCAGGTTGTAAATCAATACAGCCAGAACAGCAGAACAACAGATCAGGAAAGTGAGAAAAAAGGGAAGAAAAGTGGAAAAGATTTTTTCGAAATGAGTGAAGAAGTTTCAGTTATGCCATCTGAAACTTATCATGATTTCGGAAAGACGATGAAGAGTCAGATGTCTTCTGAAACAGGGGCCGAAGAGGAAGCAGAGGATCAAGAAGGAGGTATGCAGATGCCGCCAATGCCTCCAAAACCAATGGAAGAGGTGGATACTGGAGAGTCGGAAGAAACAGCTGAAGCGGTAAGTAACGTAAATGACACTGTAAATTCTATAATAGCCGGTATTTCAGAAGCATTGGGTGTGTCTGCAAGTGAGGTGTTTGAAGCCTTAAAATCATTACAGCTTAGTCCGAGTGAATTGTTAAGTGAAGATGGTCTTGCATCTGTTGTGAGTGCACTTGCAGGTAATACTACAAGCGCTGAAGCTTCAGCATCTACGGCAGCTTCAACATCCTCAGAAACAACTAAGGAAGAGGAAGAATCTACAGATTCAACGGATACCACAGATACAACGCTTTCTGCTACGATGGCTAGTCTCAAAGAATTGATGGAAAATGCTTTAAAGTCCTTGCAGGAGAAATTAGGGATGAAGGATGAAGAATTTGAAGAGTTCTTAGGTTCAACGGATGATTTTAGCACCAGTATGGCTGAATATGGAAACGGCAACATTAAAAATATGGGAAATGCGTATGATATGCAGCAGTTTATGGATAGGATGCAGAATCAAGGAACCAGTATAGCATAAGATGTGATTTCACATAAAAGTTATCAACGAGTAGAAACACGCTTTGCGAGTTTCTACTCGTTATTGCGTGATTCGTTAAATTCATCTGCTGGCAGAGCATTTTCCTCATTACTCTCGTAATAAATAGTAGCAAGAATTCAAAAGGAAAATTATGTTATGATTACTTATCGGTTGAAAAAGTGTCTAAAAATGTATATCATATAAATAAGATGAAGAATAACCCCGAAAGCTGGTGTATATATATGTTTGATTTCAACTTTGATTGGCGAAGTGAGTTAAATACAAATATTGAGATTGTTGATTATCAACATAAGAATTTATTTATAATTGGAAGAAAAATTGAACAGATATTAAGAACCGAGTGTATTGGGATGACAGAGGACCAGCTTCTTAAGATTGTATGTGAGTTAAGAGATTACGTGGCATATCATTTTTATCAAGAAGAAAGTCTGATGCAGCAAGCAGGATATTCTGGTCTGGAAGAACATCGCAGACAGCATCAGGCAGCAATTAAAGAAGTACAGGCAATTGATTTTCTGCAGCTTAGGGAAAAGCCAAAAGATGGTTTAACGAAGATGAAAGATATGATGCAGAACTGGATCTATCAACATATCTTAATAGAAGATATGAAGATGGCAGATGAAATCCGCGATATCCTGGATGATCAGAACCGGCACAATAACGGAGGTCAAAAAGTACCTATTTTATATACCTTGGAGGCTGTTGTGGATAATATAGATTCTGCGGTGAAGGCTATGGAAGCAGGGGCGAACAGGCTTGAACTGTGCAGTAATATGATTATCGGAGGAACAACGCCAACACTGTCATTATTTACCGAGGTAAAAAAATTATGTAATATAAAGATTGATGTCGTAATCAGACCGAGATACGGAGATTATCATTACAGTGCCAATGAATTCAAATTAATGTTAGCAGAGATTCATAGGTTTAAAGAAGCTGGCGCAGACGGCATTATAATTGGTGCGTTGCAAACGAATGGAATGCTGGATTATCCACAGATGCAGAGAATGATTCTGACAGCAGGCAGAATGAACATTACTTTAAATAGATCATTTGATGTATGCAAGGACCCATATCAGACTTTAAAAGAAGCCAGGGAACTTGGCATAAAAAGAGTGATAACAAGTGGGCAGAAAGCAACTTGTCTGGAAGGAATCGAAGTAATCAAAAAACTGGCAAAGGACGCCAGGAACAAGATTGATATTGTAATTAATTGTGGGATTGATGGAAGCATAATCAAGCAGATGTATGAGAATACAAGAATCACATCTTACAGGGTAGCTGGAATGATAGAACGCGAAAGTCAGATGGTGCATCGTAATATGGAAGTACACATGGGACTTGCTGAATTCAAAGAATACATACTATTAGATACAGATATTGGCAGAATCAGGGATGCTGCTGAGATTTTAAGCCAGCTTTGAGAATATAGAATAAGGAAGGACGTGGATTGCTACTGCTATCCGCGTCCTGTTTCCATATTGTGATATTATTCAGATAGTAGTTTTTTTGCTTTATAACGAGCAGGTGTATAAAAAAGTGCTCCCAATTTGTTATAAATCCAATAACCGGCGGCTCCAGGGTACTTTTTAATCAGATTCTTTCGCTGATATTTTTCCAGCAAAGAACCATCAGCAAGTATTTTTGCACTTTCCTGTACAGCCTTGATCAAATCATTATTATTGTGTATTTCCTGTTCAAAACTGGTAAAAGCAGAACCTATAACGCTCATCTTGTGTGCATCGGAACCTGCAAAACTTGGTTTTTTATATTTGTCTGCCAACGCTCGTGCTTTTACATTGGAAATTGTATGATTGCAGGCGTTGAAAGTTTCAATAAAATCGAACTTATGGATGATGTCTTTATTTTTCTTCCCGAATTTGGTATTCATCAAAGCAAAAAAACCGGTCTGATAAGGATGTGCTGGTCCAAAAATCCCCCCAAATTTGTGGACAAGTATCTCAAGTTCGTCTACTGATAAACCACGTAGTTCCAAAAGAGTGCAATGTATGTTATCAGGAAGAATGACAATCATATGACCGGCATCCCGTGTGTCATATTCAATTCCCTTTAAAACGATAAAAGGTCTTTGGGTCTTTATTGCTTCGGCTATTTGTATCCACTTTCGATAACCATCATAAGAATTATGGTCAGTTACAAGCATTCCGTCAAACCCCTGGCAGATTAATTTCTTAATATAAGATTCAATATCGACCCTTGCATCAATAGAACCTTCTTTTGTATGACAATGCATATCAAATTTCATTTATTGACCTCCTATCCTAGCTAATATCATAATACCCGGAACAAATATAAACAATAAGAAAATTGTGAATATTATGTAAAATTTTAGTACATTTCCCCAAATCTTTACATTTATTTCTTAAGTAACAATCAAACATAACTATTTTTAGAATCCTTGCACCTATATGAAATGACTGTCAGGAACCAAAATCTTTTTTTTTTATATAATGTACTATCAGAAAAGGAGGATTTATTATGTTTAAAAAGGTATTCAGTATAGTACTGGTACTGGCTATGTTAATGGTTACCATGACAGGCTGTGGATCTAAAGACTCGGTTCAGAGTAAGAAAGACTTGACAGAAGTAACATTAAATGAAGTTGCACATTCGATTTTCTATGCGCCAATGTATGTAGCTATAGAAGAAGGATATTTTGCGGAAGAAGGAATAGAATTAACACTTGTGACAGGATTTGGAGCAGATAAGACCATGACGGCAGTACTATCGGGAGAAGCAGACATAGGCTTTATGGGAAGTGAATCTTCTATTTATACTTACTTAGGCGGTACGGAAGACTATGTTGTGAATTTTGCACAACTGACACAGCGTGCAGGAAACTTTCTGGTAGCCAGAGAACCAATTGATCAATTCGATTGGAACATGCTTGCAGGAAAAGATGTGCTGGGTGGTAGAAAAGGTGTTCATCAAAGGATGATGTAAATTATAGAAATACTTTAAAGGTCCTCCAAAAGCATATGGCAGACCGTGCAGCTGTAAGAGATATGGCGATAATTGGGATGAATTGCGATATAATAATCTTGTATTTCTCTGCGCATACGTTAGAATATAGTTATAAATGTATAAATTGGGAATAGTGAGGGGGAGATTCCATTGGTAAAAATGTGACGTTACTAAGAAGAAGTTGCAACGATTATTAATAACTGGTAATAAGATGGAGGTAGGATTATGAGTAAATTAAATCGTAAAATATCCGGATCGATTATAAGTTGTGTATTGATAGTTTGTAATAGTATACACGTTTTTGCGGCAGAATCCCTTGAATATGAGGCGTTTAGCACTCTTGCACGAACATATGAATGTGGTGTAGTTTAAAGCAGATATTTATCCACCAAATATTTCAATATTTTCTCCAGATGATGATACCGCATCAACAACAGGAAGAATACTTTTTAATATGAAATTTTATAATGGGGAAAAATCTAGTACAAGTACTACACGATTAAAGGAAGATATAGAAAACATAATTATTGATAATATTTTATATCGTAATCAACAAACAGATTATCAGAGTACAGGACTTTCTAACTATGATCTGAAGCTGATTTTTCAACTGTTGATTCGTTAAGACAGGAACATTGCCTAAGATAATGATTGCAAAGCTTCTATTGTTTTGAACAGTAGGAGCTTTAAATATGTTGGTTTTTGTCAAAACAAGAAAATTAGGAAAAGGGCATTAAGGTAATGTGTATGACATATGATCATTTTATAAAACTTCATCCATTTTTTGATCTGTTTTTTGAGCTGTTTAAAGGAGTAATGCCAACTGTAGTTGCAATTTTGGCCATCTATCTCAATAATAAAGGCGCAGTGATAAGGGAGCGAAAATCAAGAAAAGAAGATATGATTATAAAAATTAAAGGAACGATGTTGGATAAACTTATTGATGTTACAAATATGTATTATAATTGTGGAAAAATAGCAATAGAATGTATTACAGAAATGGAGGAATATAATAAGAAAAAGAGGAACGATGAATTATTTGATTATCTAAATATCTTATATGCTAAATCATGGGAAATTGTCGATTATTATAATACAATGTTTGTAAGTCTTAACATAGATATAAACTGTAAAGAGATTCATAATGACATCTATGAATTCGGGAAAAAATTAACAGATGTTGTTAGAAAAAACGAAGATATCAATAATGTACAGACAAGAAAAAACAGAGAAGAAAAAATTATCAGATGCAGAGAAGAAATCAGCGGAATTGTTTCAGACAGTACTTCATGGAAAGCTGCCATAATGAAACAAATTTCAGATAGTATTAATGTTGAATAGAATGATACATTATTCTGATATATGATGAAAAAACGAATCGTCCAGGCTCTAATATTTTGCGGAGCGTGGGATGGTTCTTTTTTTACGCGAGCAATGAGGAACACGCTTTGCTTCTCTGAATTTTTCATCAATTATTAAGGCACTTCGCCTCGATGGTATAAGTAAGGCAATGAAAAAATAGAATATGGAAAGAACTTTATTGAGGTATGAAATGTCTGAAAAACCCACATATTATTTATGGAGGAATGGTAATGGTACGGAAGATTTGTTAGAGGAACAAAAGGAACAGCTTCTAAAATATGGATTTAGAGTTACCATTTTAAGGAATGGATGCAAAAGCAAAGATATAGATAACGGGATCAAGGCATTGCTTAATAACCATATCAATGATTTTGGTATTAAGAATATATGATATGCTCATAAGCAAATTTTGAGTCAGAGGTGGAATTTATAATGAATTATGGATATACCAGATTATCAAAGGATGATAACAAACAGGATTACATTTCAATTGAAAACCAAAGATTGATAATCAGCCAATATGTAAAAGAAATAGGAGGGCAAATCGATCAATGGTATGAAGATGATGGCATATCCGGTTACAAATTCAATAGGCCCGGATTAAATGAAATGCTGGAAAGCGCAAGAACAGGAGATACGATATATGCAAAAGATTTATCCAGAATAGGAAGGCATAATGCAAAGGTCCTATTGCTTATAGAGCAGTTAAAGGAGGATGGTATCAGATTATTTATCATTGATGAACGATATGATTCTGAAAGTAGTGATGATGATATGATCGGAATCACGACCTGGTATAATGAAAAATATATAAAGAATACGAGTAAGAAAATAAAACAGGTGTTGCATGCACGTCAAAAAGAAGGAACGCTTTATTATAACGTACCCTTTGGCTATATCAGAGATCAAAATGACAAAAGTAAGATACGTATCGTTCCGGAAGAGGCAGAATCTGTAAAAAAAATATTCGAATATTATATACAGGGTTACGGGTATCGGAGAACAGCAGGTATTTTAAATGAAAATAAGATTGAAACACCCTCTGAATGCAGAAAAAAAAAAGAATTAGTGAATGGCATTTATACAAAGAAAAAAGTAGCCTGCAAATGGACAGATGCTATGGTCCATGACATATTAAAAAATGATATTTATATAGGAAATTTTAGACTCCATAAGAAAACCAGACATACAATTCACGGAAAAGATATAAAAGTTCCAAAAGCCAATCAATATCTGTTTGAAGCCAATCACGAACCAATAATAGCAAAGCAGCAGTTCGAGCTTGTTCAGGAGATTATGAGAAAACGCTTGATAAGTAATTATCGAGGTGGAAGAGTAACTGAGAGGTGGCAGGCCCGTAAAATGGAGAGCCCATTTGGAAATTGTCTGTTCTGTAATAGTTGTGGCAGGAAATTGACACCAATCGTGAGAACAACTAAAAAGGGAGTCAGGAAATATTATATATGCAGTACTTATAATACAAAAGGAAGAGAGTACTGTAGTAAGTCTCATTTAATAGAAGAAAATGTACTAATGGAAGATATGATTCAATATCTTAAGATGTGTAGAATTTTATTATATAATGTAATAGAAAAATATGATTTGAATCAATTCAATGTTAACAAGGACAGTATAGAACAGCATCATGAGATATTGCTTAGACAAAGAGAAGAAATATACAGGCAGATGCAAGTGATTTTAGAACAAAAAGTTAAGGATATATCTTTATTGAATAGCGATGATAGTATAAAAATGATACAGGAAATTTATCAGGATATACAGTCGGGATTATTACAAAAGATGCAGAACATAGAATGCCAATTGCAAAAATCCAAATTCACAAATACTTCAGAAAATAAAGAAGTTGTAAAAATAAATTCAGCTTTGGATATTCTGGATTCCGTTATTCAGAATAAGACACTCAACAGGACCGATATTGAGATATTAATTAAACGGATTGATGTTGACGAAAATGGTATGCCTGTGATACAGACAAAATTTGGATTATCTGAAACAGACGCTTATATTCCGGAATCAGAATTAAACCGAAAGGAAAATGAAATCATATGTAATGCAATGGAGGTCGTATCAGGGGAGCAAAGATCATTCACATCAGCAAAAAGGTTGTCAGCGGAACTGGGGAAAAGGGGTATTGAGAAATCCATAAAAGCTGTCATGCCATACCTGAACGTTATGATTCATCTGCAGCTTATCAGGCCAACTGATAATCCTCAAGAACCTTATGATATTATTGTTTCTGAACATGAAATAGAAGCGTATATTACTAAATTACATGGTGACTGTCCGAACAGGTGGTATGCCTGAGATGGTATTTGAGTATATCTTAAAGAAAAACGGAATAGATCCGATGACAGATGTAAAAATCGATCAGAGTATTGATTTTGGATCAACCGGAGCAGCCTTTTCCGGAGGACAGGGAGACTATACGATAGAATTTGAACCAGGTGCTACCAGTCTTGAATTAGAAGGAAAAGGATATGTTGTCGCATCTCTGGGAGAAGAATCTGGATATGTACCATATACCGCATATTGTGCAAAAAAGAGTTATATGGAAAAAAACAGTGAGGTAATCCAAAAATTTGTTAATGCATTGCAAAAGGGAATGGATTATGTAAATACGCATACACCAGAGGAAATTGCAAAAGTGATAGCACCTCAGTTCGATGGAACGGAGTTATCAACGATTACAACGATCGTAACACGTTATTATGATCAGAATACCTGGAAAGAGAATTTAGTTTTTGAAGAAGATAGTTTTACATTATTGCAGGATATTTTAAATGAAGCAGGAGAATTGTCCGAGAGAGTTCCTTATGATAAACTGGTTACAACAACATATGCCAAAGCGGCATCAAAATAACGCAGTTCATAAAATAAAACATACAAAATACCCCACTTTTATTGCTCGATAGAAGTGGGGATTTTCAAGGGGAGGATATAAAAGTGAAATACACGCCTTTGTGTTATTCACTCCGTAAATCTTGTCTTTTGTTTAAGGATGGAAAACCATCGCATCAATGGAGGGGGATCCAAAGATTACTGTTATTATGAGCACAAAATATTCCATTTATACATAAAAATAAAAAAATTTTGAAATTATATCAATAATTTGTTATACTATATTGAGTGAAAAAAATACTTATTATGAATGAAGAAAAAAGGATGGAAAAAACAATGGCATTATTACAACAATGGCGTGATATGGCGTATTCAGAGACCGCCAATAAAGGGGAACTACAAAAACTTTGGGCAGCTTATTTTCAGACTGAAAAAAGAATCTATCAGGAATTATTGGCATCACCTAAGAAGGCTGTAAAGGGAACCGTAAAAGAGTTAGCAGAAAAATTCGATGTAGATGTTATGACAATGGCAGGATTTTTAGACGGAATTAATGATAGTTTAAAAAAATCTAACCCAATCGAAGAGATGGAAGAAGATACAAAAGTCAGTCTAGCTTTTGATATTGAGCTTCTCTATAAAAACATGGTTGGAGCTGGCGCAGACTGGCTGTATGAATTAGAAGAGTGGAATGATATTTTGGACGAGGACAGGCGTAAAGAGCTTTATAAAGAACAGAAGCTGTCTACGACAATCGTAAAAGAAGCAAGAGTTTATCCTAATGATCCATGTCCATGTGGTTCCGGTAAAAAATATAAGAAATGTTGTGGTAAAAAATAGATTGTAACATAATTAAATGATGTCGGAATTATGAAAATAATAGCAAATATTACTTTACAAAGAGCAACCAAAGAGAAACTATTGGTTGCTCTTATTATTATTTCATTAAAAAAATATAAAATGACTTTATTTTTGTAGAACAATATAGTATAAACATAAGATATATGATTGTGTTAGTACAGTAATAATTTTTAGTTTAAGATTTTGTCTCGGAAAGTTTGAGGACCATTTTCTTTATATATGGAAATATAATTTCAGGGGTGACATCTTTACCAAGATCTCCGGCAGCCCAGTCCGTAACAAGTCCTACATATCCGGAGACCATGTAAGATATGATTATTCTGTAATCCAGTTGTAACTGTTCTGACGAAGGAATCACTGAATGCTGTAGTATAAGTTTATAAATACGTTCTTTGAACTTTACCATAAGATTTGGGAATAAATTACGTTTATAATGTTTGAGAATCAGTTCCTGATGTTTATAGCCTTGCTTTAGCATTTCTTCTATGAAAGAAAAGTTTAAAAAATGAAATTTCTGTAATACAGGATCGGACAAATCGGATGGAGTGTTCGTAGAAGATTTAAGATTATCCAAAAAATTATCAATTAAATCATCTTCAATTTCAGATATCACATCAAAAATAGTATTATAATGTGCATAAAAGGTACCGCGGTTGACCTCTGCCAAGGTTGTGATTTCTGTCACCTTAATATCAGCAGGATTTTTTTTTAAGATTAGTTTCATAACGGCTCTTTTTATTAATCGTTTCGAACGAATTACATTTTTAGGTTCCATGATGAAAGCCCTCCTTTGTTAAAATTAATTTAAGTTAATAAATAGAAAATTTATACTTATTTTATCTTTATTTTATAAGTAAAAAAATGATTTCGAACAAAAACAACAATTATGTTCGTTTTTATACAAAACATCGAAAGTTGATTATTGATATTTACAAGCTAAGAGAATTATAATGCACATATGACTGAAAATCAACAAATGATTGATTTTAGACATGTGTTCAATTATATAAATATATAAAAAGGATACTGCACAAATCAAATAGGAGAATTATGAAGAATGAAAAAGTTTAAGACAAAAAAGAAAACACCTAATGTATCCAAATATTGGAGTAAATTTGGATGTGGCACACTTGCCACTGTATTACTTCTTTCAAGTGTTACACTAAGCGGATGTGGCAAAAAACAGGAAGATGTTCCGGAGGAAGAGAAAAAAACAAAAATTATGGTGGAAACTTCTTCTGTTGGAAGCAGGACGATATCCATTTTCAGTGATTTTATCGGCAGTATTGAAGCCAGTGAAGAGACGATTATTATGCCTAAGGTAGCAGGAGAGGTTACTGAGAAATATTTTGAAGTCGGTGATAATGTAAATGCTGGTGATTTGTTATTTACAATTGATGATACAGCGTTACAGCTCACGAAGACTTCAGCGGAGGCAACGTTACAGTCGGCACAGGCGACGCTTGAAAATGCACAGGCGGGGCTGACCGCACAACAGGCAACCAATGCTTCTACACAGGCATCTGTGGCAGAAACATTGGGAACCATGGATACAACCGAGATGGAATTGGATGCGAATGTGGATAAGGCCCAAAAAGCTGTTGGTGCTGCAAAAGCAGGTCAGGGATTATCGGCACAGACGTTTTCGACATATCAGAATGCAGCAGATGATGCAAAAGACACGAAAGAAAGTGTCGAAGATCAGAAAGGCTATCAGGAAGATTATCTTGAAAATCTGGAAGGCAAGATGGATACTGCTAACAGTATAAAGAATGTTTCGTCATTAGAGGATGCACAAAGTCTTGCGTTGAGTCACGGAGTAGATGCAAGCTCGGCTACTTCGATAGATCAAGTGACTGATGCTTATATAAGTGCCAATTCCTCATATACCAACTATTCTGCACTGTCCGCAGCGTTATCAGCCGCAAAGGCTCAGTATGAATCATCAGAAAGTACGTTGACAAGTATGGAAGGCGCCTATGATGCTAAGTTATTGGCACAGATTCAGGCAGCAATCAGTGTGGAAACAGGAAAAGATAGTGTAGAGACAGCAGAACAAGCATTAGAACTTGTAAAAAAGTACAAAGAAGATTATGAAAATTTTACAAAAAATAAAATCAATGCTGCTGTAAATGCACAACTGGTTGGGGCGGAAGCATCTTTGGCAAGTTCTAATTCTAATGTAAAGACGGCTAGCGCAAGCCTGACGAATGCAAAAGTAAGTTTGGCATCTGCAGAATTACAATTAGATTATACGAAAGTGAAAACACCGGTAAGCGGCGTGATCCAGGCAATCAATGTATCTAAATATAATATGGCGTCACAGTCAACACAAGCTTACATCATTTCAAGTGAAGACAGTAAGAAGATAACTTTCTATGTGGCAGAAACAGCAATGCGCAATATGCGTGAGGGTCAATCTGCGACGGTTGAAAAGGATGGTGTTACATATAAAGCAACAATTTCACATATTGAAAATACGGTAGATTCTGCAAAGGGACTATTCAAAGTGGAAGCACTGGTAACAGGTCAGAAAACAGCAGGCTTCATTACAGGAACGACGGTGAAACTGTCAACTGCGACACAACAGTCGGTAGATGCTATGACAGTTCCGATCGATGCAGTATATTATGATGATGAACAGGCATATGTATATTGTTTGCAGAATGGTACGGCAGTTCGAACTGATATTGAGACCGGAATTGCAGATGAAGAAGCGGTAGAAGTCAAATCAGGTCTTACAGCAGACAGCAAGATCATTACGAGCTGGGCATCCCAGTTGAAAGATGGTGCTTCGGTCTATGAAGCCGAGCAAAAAGAGAATCAAGAGGCGGTTACAGAAGAAGTAACAGAAGAACCGGTTGAGGAGAAAATCGTTGCAGAAAGTGCGGACACGGCAGAAGAGATTGTTGAAACAACAGATAAGGTCAATATCCGCAGTGAAGCAAGTCAGGATGCAGAAAAGTTAGGTGTGGCTTTGGCTGGGGAACGTTACACCAGACTGGAAACAACAGAAGATGGTTGGAGTAAGATCCTATTCCAAGGAAAAGAAGCTTATATCAAATCCGATTACGTGAAAACAGTTGATACAGACCAAGAGGAGAACGTAAATGAGTAAATTGACTAAAACAGTATTAAATCGACCAGTTGCGGCTATTGTCGTCGTGGTTGCATTGATATTATTCGGTTTTACTTCTTTATCTGGCCTTAAATTACAGCTGATACCGGATCTGAATCTGCCGATGATGGTAGTAACGACAGTTTATCCACAAGCAGGACCAGAAGAAGTAGAAAGATTAGTGACTGAAAAAATAGAGGATGCATGCGCAACGATATCAGGTCTGGATACAACCCAGTCAATTTCAAACGAAAATTATTCTTCGGTATGGTTTGAATTTGATTATGGAACAGATATGGACGAAGTGTATACAGATATGCAGGAAGCAATTGATAAAGTAAAATCAGAGCTTCCGGATGATGTAAAAGATCCGACGATCATGTCAATTGATATGAATGCGCAGGATTCCATGACACTATCGGTTGATTCAGAGGCAGATATCGACTTATTAAATGAAGTAACAGAGAATATCGAACCAGAGCTTAAAAAAGTATCAGACGTCGCAGAACTGAAGGTTTCCGGCGGTGAAGAAAAATATATTTCTATAGAATTGATTCCTGAATATGTAAATCAGTATGGGTTGGACATTTCTTCGGTAGCTACAGCGATTACCTCTGTAAACTTCACGATGACAGCTGGAAGTGCAGATTACGGAAATCAATCTCTCAATATGAATTCAGAGGTTAAATATGAGGAGATTCCTGATTTAAAACAAGTTCCGATTACGACGAACTCAGGAGAAATCATACACTTATCGGACATTGCAAATATCCGCTATGCAACCAAAGCAGCAGAGAGTTACAGCAGATATAATGGAAATGATAATGTCAGTATCGGTATTTCAAAAAAACAAGCTTCCAGTGCGGTTTCCCTATCCAATAAAGTTACAAAAGTAGTAACACAGTTACAGGAAAAATATCCGGATTTAAATATGAAAGTAGTATATGATAGCAGCGAATCTATTCTCAGCTCCATCAAATCTATTTCACAAACCTTGATATTGGGCGTTCTTCTGTCCATGTTTGTCCTATTCCTGTTCTTTGGGGATTTGAAAGCGAGTTTGATCGTAGGAAGTTCTATGCCAATTTCATTGTTGGTAACATTTATTATGATGAGCCTGATGGGATTTTCACTGAATACCGTAACGATGGGAGCTCTGGTAATCGGTATCGGTATGATGGTAGATAATGCCGTTGTTGTTATCGAAATGTGTTTCCGGAAGAAAGATGAAGGGTTCGAATTTAAGGAAGCGGCATATGAAGGTACCAAGTTTGTAACGAATTCCGTTATTGCATCTACCATTACAACTGTGGTTGTATATTTACCACTTGCCAGGATGAAAGGTATCTCTGGACAAATGTTCACACAACTGGGATATACGATTATATTTGCGCTTGTTGCATCATTAGTATCAGCCCTTACCTTGATTCCGTTATGCTTTTCCAGATATAAACCAATTGAAAAGAAAAATACGCCTGTTACAAGGTTTCTTGCTAAGGTATCTGAAAAATATGGCAAACTATTAAAGAAGGCATTACATAGAAAAAAAATAGTAGCGCTTATTGCAATCGTGTTATTTGCAATTTCAATTTTTATGGCGCAATTTGTAAAGACAGAATTGATGGCACAGACGGATGAAGGTCAGGTAGCGGTAGGCATCACTTTCAGGCCGGGTTTACAACTTGATCATATGAATGAGATTACTAAAAAAGTTGAATCATTTGTGGCAGAAAGTCCGGAAATAGAAGATTATAGCACTACAATTACAGAATCAAGTTCATCAGCAACGGTCAGTGCATACGTAAGTGATGACAGCAAATATAGTACCGCCGAGATTGTGGATATGTGGAATCAGCAGTTTGTAGGATTTGACAGCAATTGCGACATTAAAGCCAGTTCAGCTTCTTCGTCAGGTATGTCTGCCATGAGCGGAGGGAATACGAAGGAAATTGACCTGCGCGGAACGGATCTGGATGATTTGAAAGCAGCTTCCAGACAAGTCGAAGAAGTGATGAAGAATGTAGATGGTGTGCTGAGTATTGATGTTTCTATGTCTCAGACGAGTTCTAAGGCACAAGTCGTTATCGATCCGATCAAGGCAAAAAGCAAAGGATTTACAGCACAGCAGCTAGCAGGATTGATCTATACAAATATGTCAGGAAAAGATGTAACTGATGTGACGATTGATGATCGTGATTATACAATAACGGTTGAAAATCCAACAGACAGATATAAGAACATGAACGATGTGAATGGAATGACATTTACCAATCCAAATGGAGTAAATGTTCCGTTAACTGAGATGGCTGAGATAGTATATACAGATACGCAGCAGACGATCAATAGAAAAGATGGTCAGTTTTTAGCAACAATTACGGCTACATTGACGGCTGACACCAAATATACAGGTGGAGATGCTATTCAGGAAGGTGTTACGAAACTCACTTTTCCAGAAAGTGTTGAATTGGGAACCAATGCAATGGATGAAATGATGGCTGAAGAATTTACAGCTTTAGGAATAGCGATATTGACAGCTATCTTTTTGGTTTTCATGGTTATGGCGATTCAATTTGAATCAATTCGTTATTCCGGACTTGTTATGTTCTGTATTCCGTTTAGTTTGATTGGTTCGATTGCCTTATTATTGATCTCAAATGCGAAGATCAGTATGACTTCCCTAATGGGATTCCTAATGTTAGTAGGTATTGTTGTTAATAATGGTATTTTGTACGTGGATGCCGCGAATCAATACCGGAAAGAAATGTCTACGGAAGAAGCTTTGATATACACAGGAAAAACTCGATTAAGACCTATTTTAATGACAACATTGACAACCATATTATCTATGATCCCAGCAGCAGTTGGATGGGGAGATAATGGTGAGGTCATGCAGGGTATGTCACTTGTTATTATTGGTGGATTAACGGCTTCCACAATCTTGACATTGATATTGTTGCCGACGTTCTATATGATAATTCATAAGCATAGCAAAGAGAAAAAATTACGCAAGCAATTAATTGCTGAAGGCAAAATAGAAGCAAAACCTAAAGGTAAGCGTATTAAAAAATCCAGTAAAGGTTTTAAAACAAAATAATAGTTTTTATTGATGGAAATGCATCCAAATATGTCTTGTATATTTGGATGTATTTTTAATATTTATTATCAAGGTAAAATCCACCATTTTTTGACAATATGATACAGAACCGTGTTAAATGACACTGTTCCGTAATAATGATTTATTATATCCTAATAATTAATATATAGTTCTTTTTGACTAGTTTTTATGACTCATAAAATTGAAATAACGATATAGGAGAGAAAGTGTATGAAGAAAGTGCTTGTGGTAGATGATACGGTATTTATGAGAATGACATTAAATAATTTCCTGAGTCATAACGGTTATGATGTGGTTGGGGAAGCAGTGAATGGTCTGGAAGCTATTGAAAAATTTAAAGAATTAAAGCCAGATGTAGTTACTATGGATATTACGATGCCTGTACTAACAGGATTAGAGGCATTAAAAGAGATCATAGAATATGACCCAAAAGCGAAAGTAGTTATGATTACTGCAATGGGGCAGGAAGAAATGGTAAAAAAATCAATCATGCTCGGAGCTAAGTCTTTTATTGTAAAACCATTCAAGGAAGAACAAATTGTAAGTGTACTAAATAAATTGGCATAGAGAGTTCAAAGGAGGGAAACTGTGTGTCAGAAAAATATGCAAATGAATCTATGTTGGACATATTTATTTTTGAGATATCACAATTAATTGAACAGCTTGAACAATTAATTTTGTCGAATGAAGAAGAATGTTGTTATTCTCCATGTTCTTTAAATGAGATATTCAGAATCATGCATACAATCAAGGGATCTTCTGCAATGATGATGTTTCATAACATATCATCATTGGCACATGCAATGGAGGATCTTTTTTTTTACTTGCGTGAAAAAAAACCTGAACATGTTGATTATAATGTTTTATCTGATCTGATTTTAGAATGTATTGATTTTATAAAGGTTGAGATAGAAAAGATAAAAAATGGAGATCAGGCTGATGGGGTATATACGGAGCTGATTGAAAGAATTCAATGCTTTTTAACTATTATAAAAGAAGGTGGAATGACGCAAGAATTCAATAACTTTAAAATAGTCCTTTTCTTTGAAGAGGGGTGTGAAATGGAAAATCTGCGTGCCTTTTCCATCATACATAATCTAGGAGATCTAATAAAAGAAGTATCATTTTATCCGGAAGATATCGACCAGGGGGAAAAAAGCATTGAAGTCCTGAGAAAGGATGGATTTACGATCTATCTGAGAACAGATACATCTTATGAACAGGTTTACGATTTCTTTCTCCAAACAGAATTTATTCAGAAATTTGAAGTTACAAAGTTAAGTGAAGGGGAAGGGCAAAATCAATTAATCACTGATAAAGAGGAAACCCCTGAAGCTAATATTTCCCAAAAAACAAATCGGGAAGAGCAAATAATCGTAAATAAAGAAGAACAGAGTACAGTGACTCAACAGAGCATTATCAGTGTAGGTGTAGGGAAACTGGATAAGTTAATGGATCTGATGGGAGAATTGGTGATAGCGGAAGCTATGGTAATCCAAAATTCAGATTTAAGGGATCTGGTATTAGATAATTTCAATAAAGCTGCCCAACAGTTAACAAAGATTACTGATGAAATGCAGGATATCATTATGTCGGTTCGGATGGTACCACTATCAGTAACATTTCATAAAATGCATCGCCTGGTCAGGGATATGTCAAAAAAATTAGGAAAAGAAATTAATTTAGAAATCATAGGAGAGGAGACAGAAGTTGATAAGAACATCATAGAACATATTTCCGATCCTTTGATGCACCTTGTCAGAAATGCGATCGATCACGGTCTGGAATGTCCTGACGAAAGGGCGGCAAAGGGAAAAAACAGAACTGGAAATTTAACTTTAGAGGCAAAGAATGCAGGCGGAGATGTGCTGATCGTGATCAAAGATGATGGGAAGGGATTGAATAAGTCAAACATTCTGCAAAAGGCAAAAGAAAATCGAATATTACATAAACCGGAAGAAGAAATGCTTGATAAAGAAATATTTAATCTGATATTTTTGCCTGGGTTTTCAACAAATTCAAATGTTACTGAATTTTCCGGGCGTGGTGTTGGAATGGATGTAGTAACAAAAAATATAGAAACGGTAGGTGGAACAGTCACTTTGGATAGCGTGGAAGATAGTGGAACCACCATAACATTAAAAATACCTCT
Organism: Bacillota bacterium; assembly: GCA_023398375.1. GTDB lineage: Bacteria > Bacillota > Clostridia > Lachnospirales > Lachnospiraceae > SZUA-378. The sequence continues at coordinate 323,123 of JAEWSH010000042.1, forward strand.
GACGCTGGCAATTATAGATGGAATGAATATTAAGGTGGGAAATTCTCATTTTACGATACCGACAATTTTGGTCAAAGAATTTTTTAGGGTAAAACAAGGAGATATCATAACAGATCCAGATAATAATGAGATGATCATGGTCCGGGGTCTATGCTATCCACTGATAAGATTATATGAGTATTATAAAGTTAAAAATGCAAGAATCGACTTTGAGGAAGGAATCATCATAATGGTAGAGCATGATGATAATATGATTTGTATTTTTGCAGATGAATTATTGGGACAACAGCAGGTTGTTGTAAAATCTTTGCCTGATTATATCCGGAAATTTAAGAAAATCAAGGGACTTACCGGATGTACACTTTTAGGAGACGGAAATATAAGTCTCATACTGGATATAGCGGATCTTGTTTCAAATTAAGAAATGATGATGGATTAAGATTAAAAGGAAGAAAGGTGATGGGTGAATGTCGAACGAGATGGAAGAGCTGGTGGAAATGGAGGAAGACACACAGAAAGGCAGATTTCTAACATTTGCTTTAGGGAAAGAAACATATGGGATTGAGATTACATATGTTACAGAAATCATCGGTATACAGGAAATTACTGAATTACCCGAGCTGCCGGAATACATTAAGGGAATTATTAATTTAAGAGGTAAAATCATTCCTGTAATGGATGTCAGATTAAGATTCAGAAAGGAATTCAGGGAATATAATGATAGGACATGCATTATCGTTGTTGATATTAAGGAGGTAGCAATTGGCCTGATCGTTGACAGTGTAGCTGAAGTTTTGACGATATTGGAACAGGATATTGCGCCACCGCCTCAATTAAGTGGAAAGAGTAATAAGTATATAAAGAATATAGGAAAAGCAGGAAATGATGTAAAAATGCTACTGGATTGTGAAATGCTACTTGCAGATAATGAATTGGAAGACTTAATTGAAGTACAGTAAGAAAAGGGAGAATAGAGAATATGAGATGGTATAAAAATTTAAAGATTTCTTTAAAACTAATAATTGGGTTTATATTCGTTGCACTTATTTCAGCATTGGTTGGTATTGTAGCAATCGTCAATATTCAAAAGATGGATGTGCTTAATTTGGATATGTATAACCGTCATACATCTACGATGGATGACATGGCAATTATAATGGCAAATTACCAACAGGAGCGTGCAATACTCAGGGATATGATCATACTTGAGGACAAGACAAAACGTCAGGAAAAAATGAATCTGATGGGCGAGCTGGATCATGAAACAGATGAAAGCCTAACAACATTTGAGGCAGGAATGCGAGAGGAAGAGGTGAAAAAAGAATTTGTTATTCTGAAAAATGCAATTTTAGAGTTTCGTACCTATAGAGACGGCGTGATCGCACTTACAGAGGATGGACAATCCGAAAAGGCTACAACAAGTTTATACAAGGATGGAATCGCAGTCAATGAAGCAGTAGAATCCTCCAGTGATGCACTTCTGGATTTGAAGGTAAAGTTATCGGGAGAGAGTGCACAGGATAATACAGAGTCAGCAAACATTGCAAAGACGACTATGATCGTGATTATAACGATCGGTATTATTATTTCGCTGATACTAGGTATCGTGATTTCAAGAATGATAAGCAAACCTGTCAATGAGATGGTAGAAGCAGCAGAAAAGCTTGCCAATGGAAGTGTGGATGTTGATATAACATCGAATACCCGAGATGAAATCGGGGATTTGGCAAAATCATTTGGCAAAATGATCGCCAATATACGTTCCCAGGCAGTTGTAGTAGAAAGAATTGCGGCAGGAGATTTGACTGTTGAAGTAAATGTTCGGTCGGAAGAAGATTTGTTAAATAAAAAATTAGCACAGATGGTCGCAAAAAACAATGAAGTCTTAAATAATATAGCTGCGGCATCCGAACAGGTCGCAGCAGGTTCCAGACAGGTTTCTGATTCCAGTATTGCATTATCTCAAGGAGCAACTGAACAGGCAAGTTCTATTGAACAGTTAACCGCTTCATTAGAAGAAATATCTTCACAGACTAAATTAAATGCAGAGAATGCAAATCAGGCAAATGATCTGGCTGAAGTTGCAAAGTCCAATGCTTTAAAAGGTAATTCACAGATGAAAGAGATGCAGAGAGCAATGGAAGAAATCAACGAATCCTCCTCGAACATATCAAAAATCATTAAAGTAATTGATGAAATTGCTTTCCAGACTAATATATTAGCTTTGAATGCAGCAGTAGAAGCAGCAAGAGCAGGACAGCATGGAAAAGGTTTTGCAGTTGTTGCGGAGGAGGTAAGGAATCTGGCTGCGAGATCTGCGAATGCTGCAAAAGAAACAACAGATATGATAAGCGGTTCTATTATGAAAGTGCAAGCAGGAACAAAGATTGCGGATGAAACGGCCGAGGCACTGAATAAGATTGTAGAAGATGTTGCAAAGGCAGCAAATCTTGTTGGAGAGATAGCACTTGCTTCCAGTGAGCAAGCTACAGGCATAGCGCAGATCAATCAGGGAATTATGCAGGTCTCACAAGTAGTTCAGACGAATTCCGCAACTTCTGAAGAAAGTGCAGCAGCGAGTGAAGAATTATCAAGTCAGGCAGAACTTCTGAAGGAATCTGTAAGTAAATATAATTTAAAAAGAGTAAGACAATCATTCAATAAATTCGACGAAGTAAATCCAGAAGTGATGAAGATGCTTGAAACCATGTCCCTAAAGAGCAGAGACACAGACATGCTGGATACCTTAAATCACAAGGAAGCAGTAAATCAAACAAGAGAAGCAAAAGAAAAAATTGTATTAAGTGATTATGAATTTGGAAAATATTAATGTAACTTCCTGCAAAGAGAATTTAGGTGAAATTTGTGTATACAATTACTAAATCTGAATTTAATAAATTGACAAAATATATTAAAAAATATTATGGTATTCATATAAAAGAAGAGAAGCTGTCACTTGTCACAGGCAGATTAAGCAACGAACTCATAAAATATAAGATCGATAATTTTTCAGACTATTATTCTTATGTTATTTCTGATGTGACGGGGGAGGCAGCACGAGAACTAATTAATAAAATAACTACAAATCATACTTATTTTATGCGGGAATCAGATCATTTTGATTATTTCAGACAAATCATACTTCCTTATCTTCGTAAGACTGTCAAAGAGAAAGATCTGAGAATCTGGAGTGCTGGCTGCTCAACAGGTGAAGAGGCATATACACTTGCCATGATCCTAGATGAAAATTTGGGTGAAGAAAAAGTTTTATGGGATTCAAAAGTTCTTGCAACTGATATATGCAGCGAAGCTTTAAAAAAAGCAGCAGAAGGAATCTACGGCAATGAAGAAATCAAGATACTTCCTGTCTTATGGAGACAACATTACTTTGAAAGATATGATAACCAAAACGTTATCATTTGCCCAAAATTAAAAAAAGAAATCATTTTTAGAAAATTGAACTTTATGGATCGTAGTTTTCCTTTTAAGAAAAAATTCCATGTTATTTTTTGCAGAAATGTTATGATATATTTTGATAATAATACAAAATGTGAACTTGTAAATAAATTTTATGATCAGCTTGAGGATGGCGGATATCTTTTTATTGGACATTCAGAGGCGCTGAATAGAGAGAAAACCAAATTTAAATATATTATGCCAGCGATATATAGAAAGGAATGATGTATATAAGAAGGATTAAAGTTCTTATCGTAGATGACAGTGCTGTATTCAGAGAAGTGATTGCAAAAGGAATCTCCTCTGATTTTAACATCCAGGTAGTATCAACGGCAGCAGATCCTTATGAAGCGGGTGAAAAAATAGTTGCGTATCAGCCCGATGTTATGACTTGTGATGTCGAAATGCCTAAGATGAACGGTATTGAATTTATAAGACAGCTTATGCCACAACATCCATTGCCTGTAGTAGTTGTGAGTTCTGTGAGCAGTGCTGTATTTGATGCGATGAATGCCGGTGCAGTTGATTTCGTGACAAAACCGGATGTACAGTCTGTAAAATGCGTGGAAAATTTCCTGTATGAATTGATCGTAAAAATCAAGATAGCTTCCACTGCGAATGTAGCTCATTGGAAAGGTATGGTAAATACTGGGAATATTTTACCTGAGAAGTGTGATGATTACAGCAAAATCGTAGCAATTGGTGCATCGACAGGAGGGACTGAAGCAATATTTAGTATCTTAAAATTATTTCCAAAAAGCGTTCCAGGTATTATAATTGTACAACATATACCACCTGTTTTTTCGCAGATGTTCGCAGAACGCTTGAACGGTGCTACACAATTACAGGTGAAGGAAGCAAGCACGGGTGATTATATGGAACCTGGTAAAGTTATTATCGCTCCCGGTAATAAACATATAAAAATAAGAAAAGTGGTAAACAGGTATAAAGTAGAATGCTTTCAGGGAGATAAAGTGAACGGACATTGTCCTTCTGTTGATGTATTATTTGAATCAGTGGCGAAAGAAGCGGCAAAAGATGCAATCGGAGTCATTCTTACCGGTATGGGATACGATGGAGCAAAAGGTCTATTGGCAATGAGAAGAAAGGGAGCGAGAACAATAGGACAGGATGAAGGTTCCAGTGTTGTGTATGGAATGCCTAAAGTAGCATATGATATCGGAGGTGTAGAAAGACAGATCTCACTTAATATGATACCGCAGGCTATCTTTTCAATGTTAAGGTGAAGCAGTATGGATACTATTAAATTATTGTTATGATCGAGATTGATTACAAGAAGAAATACTAGTTATACAGATAGAGAATTAGGCGGCACCAATAGCAGAATAATGATATAATCTACCTTACATATAAATGCTTAAGTTAGAAAGAGGAAGAGAGATAAAGGAAGGGTGTTGCTTATGATTAAGGTTTTAATAGTAGCTGCTCTTGATATCATACAAGAATATTTATTCCATTTAGTTGAAAAAGAAAATGAATATAAGGTGATAGCCTGCATCCCTTTTGGCAATGAAGTTATTAGAATCTGTAGTGAAAAAAGACCTAATTTAATAATTATGTACTCGGGTTTACAGGAGAACATAGATTATTCTCTTATTAAAGAAATAAAAATCATAAGTAAGGAAATAAAGATTATGATTTTGGCACTTGGAGGGGATAAGAACAATCTTTTTTTAGCACTCAAACATGGGGCGGATGGTTATATCATCAATGAAGATGGTATCAGTGAAATATTAGCATTTATAGGAAATTCTTTTATTAAAGTTAAAAATATACATAGAGAAAATTTTATCAATAGAATCAGGAATATAAATGATACTAGAATGTATAGTGAAGCTCATTTTACTTCGCGAGAAAAGGAAGTTTTGAATCTGGTCTCTGAAGGATTTACCAATCATGAAATAGGAATTGCATTAGGGATCTCAGCCGGAAGGGCGAGGAACATTGTGGCTGATCTGATTGCAAAGTGTATGGTGAAGAACAGAACTCAGCTAGCAGTTCTGGCAGTCAAAATAAATATGCTCAGTATCCATTTACGTGATGATGAAATTTATGAATAATAATTATAACAAAACGGTTAATGACCATGATGCCATTGCAGCAGTCATGGTTTTTAACCGTTTTTCATGAAATTATTCAGGATAATATAACTGATCTTCCCGGATATTCATAAGTGTATTTTCGAGATAGTTTCCTGCAACATATTTCGCCATAGGAAGATTCATATCAAGATAGTTTCCGCAATCTCTTGCAGCAGCACCAGGTACTTCGCCTTCAAAATCACGGATAAATGTAAACATATCCCGTATCAGGGGGACAATGTCTTTGGATTCATAGTCACCGCCAAGAATGAGGTAGAAGCCGGTACGACACCCCATGGGACCAAAATATACAACTATATCTTTATATTCTTCTTTATTGCGCAGATAAGTTGCGCCCAGATGCTCTATGGTATGAATCTCAGCCGTATTGAGTACAGGTTCAAAATTAGGTCTTGTCATACGCAGGTCAAAAGTAGTTAAAACTTCAGTTCCAATATGATCTTTCCTGGATACATAAATACCAGGTAAAAGAGTTAAATGATTTACCGTAAAGCTTGCAATTTTTTTCATACTATATTCGCCACCATTTCTAACATTAATTTTACTGAACGTTCAATTGCTAAAGATTCGAATGCCGGATAATCCATTTCAGCGCTGTCGTCGGCCTTATCGGATATTGCGCGGATAATAAGGAATGGTATTTTATTTAGATATGCAGTCTGTGCGATTGCGACACCTTCCATTTCTGTACAAAAGCCATTAAAATTCTGACTGATCCAGTTCTTTTTTTCCTTACTTGATATGAATTGATCCCCACTTACAACACGACCGGTAAAAATACCAACTTCCGGGTTTACCTTTTCGCAGCTTTTCTTAGCAAGTTCAAGCAGGTCTGCATCCGCTTTAAAAGAAAGGACATCCATCCTTGGAACCTGTCCGAGTGGATAGCCAAATGCGGCACAATCCAAATCGTGATGCAATACATCTGTTGATAGGACAATATCTCCAATATTGATTTCAGCCTTCAATGATCCGGCGATTCCGGTATTGATCAATGCATCTACATTAAAGTCATCTGCCAGAATCTGAGAACAGACGGCTGCATTTACCTTACCAATACCACTTCTTACTATTACGACATTCCTGCCATTTAGTTTACCGGAATAGAAGTCCATAGATGCCTTTGTATGAATTACAACATTGGTCATATGCGTTTTTAATAGACTTACTTCTTCATCCATTGCTCCAATAATTCCTAACATAGTTATCCTCCGTTTATCTTAATCAAATCTATTGGTTACTATTCAGCCTTACGGCTTCATAGCAACAGTTATGCACAGAAATTATGCATTCTGCATAATTCCGCGCATGAAAAACTCTGGTTTTCGTGACCCTCGCTCACAAAAACACCTCGCGGTATTCATGGCTGAATAGTAACCTCTATTGTAACAGTTTTATATCTATCCTTGCAACCTGTAACAGGAAAAAAGCAGATTTTATGTTACAGTCCACCTCAGGAATCAGAAGTTACGATATTATGTAACCACACTCCTTTTTTAACAAGAACAAATCCTAAGATACATTTAAAGATATCTAATAATTGGCATATCAGGTAGAGAGGAACGATGGAAAGTGTTGTGTAGTGTATCAGAATAAAAGCAGCAGGAATACTGATTACCCATGCAAAACCACTATCAAATACAAAAGTAATGATAGTCTTTCCACCTGAACGAAGCGTAAAGTAAGAAGAATGTAAAAAAGCGCATATAGGCATACATAATGCGATGATACGGATAAACTGCGTGGCAAGAGACCGTACCTCGTCAGTTGTATTATAGATGGCTGGGAAAATCGGGGCGCAAAGAGCCATAATGATACCAATGACGAAGCAGCTTGAAACTGAGAAGAAGATTAGTTTAGTATCTGTTTCCCGTGCTTCTTTCATTTTATTTGCACCTAACAGCTGGCCTACTATAATAGCTACAGAATCTCCAAGTGCGATGTAGACAACATTGAATACATTGTTTATGGTGTTGGAAATATTCATACCTGCTACAACTGCAAGACCGCGATTGGAATAGGACTGCAGCATTATAGCCATTGCAGTAGCCCAAAGCGCTTCGTTTAACATTAAAGGCAATCCTTTTATAATAATTTGCTTGATTAATTGTGTTGGAATACGGAAGGTTTGAAACGCATGATAAATAAAACGATTGCGTTCAATATTATAGTGTGTCCATACTACAATAATAGCACATTCAATAAAACGCGAAATTACCGTTGCTATAGCAGCTCCGGATACGCCTAAAGCAGGAGCACCAAAATTACCAAAAATCAGTATATAATTAAGGATCAAATTAACAAGAACGGCAATAATACCTGCGATCATGGGCAATATTGTTTCACCAGTTTCACGCAATGTGCTGGAATAGGCCTGCCCGATTGCAAATGGCAGTAATCCTGTCATCATGACTAGCAGATATTTCTTACCGAATTGCAATGTGCTCTGTATATTGCCTGTAGCACTTCCCTCATGTAAATATAAGGAAATAAGAGAATCGCCCTTAGTAATAAATAATAAAATTGCTAAGGCACCTGCTATAATGCAGACAATAAGGCGAAATCGGAAAGTATCACGCAGACCTTCATGGTCGCCCTTTCCATAAAATTGAGCACCAAAGATCCCTGCAGCGGATATAATGCCGAATATGCATATATTAAATACGAACATTAATTGATTTACGATAGAGACTCCCGACATTTGATCGGTACCTATCTGGCCAATCATGATATTATCCAAAAAACCAACAAAATTAGTGATTCCGTTTTGAATCATAATAGGAATGGAGATGGTCAATACCATTTTGTAAAATTTTTTGTCTCCTATAAATTTGTGTATCATCTTATGTATTCCCCCTGTAAGTCAGTTATAGATTAAATTTCCGGCATTTCTTTCATCTATGCAAGAGTAAGCAATCGAGATAAGTGTATCACGTTTTAAATAATAGAACAAGCGTTCCTTGAAAAAGTTGTTTTTGAAAAAGTACTTTACAGATTCCTGAAAATAGACTAGAATATCTGCATATATAAAAATTTGTATATGGATAATACATTGAAGAGACGAGTAAAATGTGAAATATCCCAGAGAGAGATACCCGCGATATTATATTAGTTATGAAAAGGCGGTGCTGTAAGTATCTTGATAGGAATCATTTGAAAACTAACTCTGAGTGACCCCAATCCGGTCCGGTGATTCCGTTATCATCATATGAGTGGTTTTGTGTTTTGAAATTTAGCATGAAACAATTAGGGTGGAACCGCGATAAGCATCGTCCCTTGCATTGCAGTAATGTAGTGCAAGGGACTTTTTACGCTTTTAAGAAAGGAAGTAATGAATGTATGAAAGAAAAATTAACAGAGCTTTTAACTGGTAATGTAACAATAAGCAAGAAAGAATTTTGGTTAACAGTCACTAGTTGCACCCTTTTGGGTGTTATAATCGGGCTGATATCTGCGCCATTCACACATGGGTTTACACTTTTCAGTCATAATGGAAATGGAAATACAAAAAATATGAATGATAAAAAAGAGAAATCAGATACTCAAACAGAATGTATCGGTGTATGTGAATGTCAGAAATAGATTCCGGGTATTTGAATAGAAGGATTTTTTGGAACAAAAGAGAGACAATAAAAATAATTAGGTAAATAAGTAATCGGAGAATATAAAAGGAGTAAAAGTTGAATAAATGACATTCAACCCCCTTGATTCGTTCGCGACCAAAGGTCGCAGATGGGAGCTAAAATGAAAATTACATTAAAAGATGGATCCAGTAAAGAATATGCAGAAGCAATGTCGGTGCTTGATATTGCAGCAGATATTAGTGAAGGACTTGCCAGAGTGGCCTGTGCCGGAGAAATAAACGGTGAAGTAGCAGATCTTAGAACAATGATTGATCAGGATTGCGAATTAAATATTTTAACAGCTAATGATGCAGAAGGTCTTAGAACCATGCGTCATACAGCTTCCCATGTGCTTGCTGAAGCTGTAAAGAGACTATACCCGAATGCAAAATTAACAATCGGTCCAGCCATTGAGAATGGCTTTTATTATGATTTTGATGCAGAACCTTTTTCAAGAGAAGATCTGGATAAAATTGAAGCAGAAATGAAAAAGGTGATTAAAGAGGGCGCGGGATTAGAAAGATTTACACTTTCAAGAACAGAAGCGATTCAACTAATGAAAGAGAAGGGTGAACCTTATAAAGTTGAACTGATTCAGGATTTACCGGTAGATGCAGAACTTTCCTTTTACAAACAAGGTGACTTTGTAGACTTATGTGCAGGTCCCCACCTAATGAGTACAAAACCGATCAAGGCATTTAAATTAATATCTTCTTCGGGCGCTTATTGGAGAGGCGATTCCAGCAAAGCAATGCTTCAGAGAATCTATGGAACTGCGTTTGCAAAAAAAGAAGAATTAAATGAATATTTAACCCAATTGGAAGAGGCGAAATTGCGTGATCATAATAAACTGGGTCGAGAAATGGAATTATTTACGACTGTGGACGTAATTGGTCAAGGCCTTCCGTTGCTAATGCCAAAGGGTGCAAAAATGATTCAGACAATGCAGCGCTGGATTGAGGACGAAGAGGAAAAACGCGGTTATGTCAGAACAAAGACACCGTTAATGGCGAAAAGTGACTTATATGTTATTTCCGGACATTGGGGTCATTATAAAGAAGGTATGTTCATTTTAGGCGATGAAGAAAAGGATAAAGAAGTATTTGCGCTCCGTCCGATGACATGTCCATTCCAATATTATGTATATAAAGCAAGCCAGAAATCATATAGAGACTTACCAATTCGCTATGGCGAGACTTCTACCCTATTCAGAAATGAAGACTCGGGTGAAATGCATGGTTTGACACGTGTACGCCAGTTTACAATTTCAGAAGGTCATTTGGTTGTCAGACCTGATCAGATGGTGGAAGAGTTCAAAGGATGTCTTGCACTTGCAAAGTATTGTTTGCAGACGTTGGGGGTAGAGGAGGATGTAACCTATTGTTTATCTAAATGGGATCCGGATAATAAAGAAAAATACATTGGAACACCGGAACAATGGGAAGAATCCGAAAGACACATTCGAGCTATTTTGACGGAATTGAATATTCCATTTACAGAAGAGGTTGGTGAAGCCGCATTTTATGGACCAAAAGTAGACATCCAGGCAAAGAATGTGTATGGCAAGGAAGACACAATGATTACAGTCCAATGGGATGCAATGCTTGCAGAACAATTTGATATGTACTATGTTGATCAAAATGGTGAAAAAGTCCGTCCGTATATTATTCACAGAACATCAATGGGATGTTATGAGAGAACCCTTGCATGGTTGATTGAAAAATATGCAGGCAAGTTCCCAACATGGTTATGTCCGGAACAAGTGCGTATTCTCCCGATTTCAGAAAAATATGCAGATTATGCGGCTAAAGTAGAGGCTGAATTAAAGGAAAACGGAATTTTAGCAACGACAGATAATCGTTCAGAGAAAATTGGCTACAAAATCAGGGAAACAAGACTTGCAAAAGTTCCTTATATGTTAGTTGTTGGGCAAAAAGAAGAAGAAGAAAAACTGGTATCTGTAAGAAGTAGATTTGCAGGTGATGAAGGGCAGAAGACTTTGGATAACTTCATCAGTGCAATAAGTAAAGAAATCAGAACGAAAGAAATTCGTAAAGAAGAAATTCAGGAAGAAAAACAGGTAAACTAAACGATAAAAACATTGTCCGGAAAATGGGACAATGTTTTTGTATATTGGCAGGAATAATGAGTATACTACCTCGTAAATAGAATATAAAATCAGGAGGTAGTGAAATGGCAGATTTACGATGTCAGGCTGAGAGCTGCACGTATAACAAAGATGAATATTGCTGTAAAGGTGATATTATGGTTGGTGGAAAACATGCAGTAGAAGAAGATGATACTTGCTGTGATAGTTTTGCTTTAAAAAGGGGTGAGTCCTTTACCAGTGAAATGGAACACCCTTACAGAACAATCAGTATTGACTGTGAGGCAGTAAAATGTAAATATAACACGGATTATAAATGTTATGCGGAACATGTTGACATTAAAGGATCCGATGCCCGGGATACTCGAAGTACAGCATGTGCAACATTTTCAGAAAGATAAGAAAATTATAAAGGAATAGTAAAAATTAGGAAAAAAGTCATAAATTTTCCTTGCAATTTAAAAATAATTATATTATACTCATACACAATTACAGAAAAAGAGATTATTGTGAAGGGACACATTATTGTGTCCCTTTTTCGTCATTTAGTCACGAACTGAAAAAGAGGAGAGGAGGAAAAGCAATAGAAGAATGATTGCTTAAACAACAATATGAAATGGAATAAAGTGAAATTAGGTTCTGTATCAGAAAACGATGCGCATGAAAACACAAAGGTCAAAAAACTAAAAAAGAAAGAAAAACATTTGGCAGGTGCGGTCATGCTCTGTATCATTGGTTTGGCACTATGTATGATCGTCGGACAGATCATATCTGTCCTTCATATGAAAAAAATATATGAAACAGGAGATATGGTAATTCATACCTATGAGCCGATCAATGCAAAATGGCTTGAAGTAGAAGTGAAATATCAGGCATTTCAAAAAGGAATGTACGCATATTGCACGGCACCTAGTGAAGAAGTCAGGAATTCAGTGCAAGAGGATCTGGATGAAATCAGTAATACTATAAATAACTTGCTTGCAGATATCGATCATATGGATGCTGTTCTTATGAGTAATAAAAAGTATATGTACTCCAAAAGAGAATTTACGGATGCATTTCAAGATTTTTCGGTGTCGTTGCAGGAAGTAAAAGAACAGGCAGACAAAAAAAACAAAAACGGTGCGATCAGTACGCTCTGGGTATATATCAGTTCAGATGCAAATCTATTAGATCAGGCGATCGGAAATATCAGGGCGGGTTTAAATGAAGGTATTACAGAGGCAGAAAAGGTACAAGAGGATACTTACAAGAACACAATGGATATTACAAAAGCATATGCTTTCATCATTCTTCTTGTCGTCTTATATAGTGTTATCAAGATAGTATTAGAAGTTGCGAGACCTTTAAAGAAAACAGCAAAGAATTTAAAAGCATACATTTCTGAAATAGAAAGCGGTAATGGGGATTTGAGCTTACGGATGAAAATATTTACAAAGGATGAAATCGGAATCCTGGTAAGGTACATCAATCAATTCATTCAGATATTACAAAATTTATTAATTGAAATACAGACTGAAGATCGTAAACTAGTCAGCAGCGTGGATGAAATTACTTATGGTGCAGGGAAAATCTTAGTTGATCTGCAAGAATCATCTGATAGTATTCAGACAATATCGGCCGGTATGCAGGAAATAAATGCATCTATAGAAGAATTGTCACAAAATGTTGATAATGTCTCAGCAGCTGCAAAGGAAATGAAGGAGAATGCAGAAGAAGGAAGCAACTATGCAGCGGATTTTAAGGTGAGAGCCAATTATGTAAAAGAAAATGCAATATCCAATAAAGAAAAAACAAATCGGACCATCATGGAAATCGGGGATGTACTGCAGACTTCCATAGAAAACAGTAAACAGGTAAACAGGATCAATCAGTTAACAACAGAAATCTTGGAAATATCATCTAAGACTAATTTATTGGCATTAAACGCATCTATTGAAGCGGCGAGAGCTGGTGATGCAGGAAAAGGATTTGCAGTGGTGGCAGATGAGATCAGAGGATTGGCGGAGACTACTAGAACAACTGCAAATGATATTCAGGATATCAGTAAAAGTGTTCAGGAAGCGGTAGATGAATTGAATGAAAATGCAGGAAAAATGATTCTGTATATGAATAAATATGTATTAAAGGATTATGAAAAGTTTGTGGATGCCAGTCAGGATTATGATAAAGATGCAGATGCCTTCAAAGCAATGATGGACTCATTTGCTATGAAAGCCGTCTCATTATCGGATATTTTAAATCAAATATTGCATTCTACTGTTGGGATCAGTCAGAATATTGAAGAAAGCACTACTAAGATTGAAGTGGTATCTAATAAATCAAATGATATTCTTGACATCATGGAGGATATCAATCATAATATGGAAAGTAATCGTGAAATTGTTCAGGCATTGGATCGGTGTGTAAATCGATTCAAAAAAATCAGTTGACACACATATAGAACTATGTTATCATACATTAGTGTGTAAAACACAAACAAGTAGAGTATCCACTCTCACCCTGCAGTAATAAGCTGTCAGGCGTCAATAATTCAAAACTAAATGATTGTATCGAAGATATGATTTTGTAAGAATTATAGTGGATAGCTTGTCTATTCACTTTTTTTATAGGAAAGTTCTGTGAACTTCCCGTAAATTAAAATTCATGTCGCAGGCGAATTTGTTGCTATTTTTATCTTATGGAGGTATAAAACTATTAGCGATTTAATGATTAACGAGCAGATAAGAGACAAAGAAGTACGTGTGGTAGGAGAAGAAGGGGAGCAATTAGGTGTCATGTCAGTAAAGGATGCTATGAAAATGGCAGAAGATGCCGGACTGGATCTGGTGAAAATTGCACCTACAGCAAAACCACCTGTTTGTAAGATTGTAGATTACGGTAAATTTAAGTATGAACAATTGAGAAAAGAAAAAGAAGCAAAGAAAAAACAAAGGGTCATTGATGTAAAAGAGATTCGTTTATCTCCAAACATTGATACAAATGATCTGAACACAAAGATGAATGCCGCAAGAAAATTTATCACAAAGGGTGATAAGGTTAAAATAACACTTCGTTTCCGTGGTCGGGAGATGGCTCACATGGGAAGCAGTAAACATATTCTTGATGATTTTGCGGAACAATTGTCAGATATTGCTGTAATTGAAAAAGCACCTAAAATTGAAGGCAGAAGCATGACGATGTTTTTAACTGAAAAACGATAAGTTACAGTTAAAATAGATAATATTAGTACGAGAGATGATTTTCATCTTATCATGTATGGATAATAGGAGGATTAATAATATGCCAAAAATTAAAACTAACAGATCAGCAGCAAAACGTTTTAAAGTTACAGGAACAGGAAAGTTAAAAAGAAACAAAGCTTACAAACGACATATCTTAACAAAGAAATCTCCAAAGACTAAGAGAACTCTTAGAAAAGCAGTTATGACTGATGCTACAAATGTTAAGAATATGAAAAAGATATTACCATATTTATAAGGCGTAAGGAGGAAAAAGACAATGGCAAGAATTAAAGGCGGTTTAAACGCAAGGAAAAAACATAATAGAATATTAAAACTTGCAAAAGGTTACAGAGGAGCAAGATCAAATCAATATAGAGTAGCAAAACAATCTGTCATGAGAGCACTTACATCTTCTTATGCAGGTAGAAAAGAAAGAAAACGTCAATTTAGACAATTGTGGATTGCACGTATCAATGCAGCAGCTAGAATGAATGGTTTAACATATAGCAAATTCATGTATGGATTAAAATTAGCAGAAATCGATATTAACAGAAAAATGTTAGCAGAGATGGCTGTTAATGATGCAACTGGATTTACAGCTTTAGCAGAAGTAGCAAAAAGCAAAATCGCATAATATAATAACGGATGATATTAAATTCTTGGAAGATTGCCTTCCAAGAATTTTTTGGTATACTAAAATACTGTCAAAAATTAAAAGAATGTGTCAAATACCATTAGTATTTAGGAAAATTCAGTAAATATGATTGGCATATGTGTAGAGATGATGTAATATAGTAATACTATAAATGAACAGATGAGATAATGGGTAATGCTTGAAATTGCTGGATTCCTTGTACCATAAATAAGACTGCCAGAACTTGTGCGGGAATAATTATGACATGTAGGAATGATAAGCAGATAAAAGGAGTCAAAAATGAGCGTTTTGGACAATGTAGAACCAAGAGAGGTATTTCATTATTTTGAGGAGATATGTAAAATACCGCATGGTTCGTATAATGAAAAGCAGCTTAGTGATTATTGTGTTGCATTTGCTAAGAAACATGATTTAGAAGTGATGCAGGACGACCTTTATAATATTATTATAAGAAAAAAAGCTGCGCCAGGTTATGAAGATCTTCCCTCTATCATGATTCAGGGACATCTTGATATGGTGTGTGAAAAAGATAAAAATTGTAATATAGATTTAGAACAGGAAGGTCTCCGGTTGAAAATCAACGGAGATTACGTAGAAGCGGAAGGAACGACACTGGGGGGTGATGATGGAGTTGCTATCGCATATGCACTTGCAATTCTGGCATCGAATACATTGGAACATCCTATGATTGAAGCAGTTTTTACAGTGTCTGAAGAAGTCGGTATGGAAGGTGCTGCAGGAATAGACTTGTCGACTGTGAAAAGTAAAAAAGTATTAAATATTGATTCAGAAGCAGAAGGCGTTTTTCTGACAAGCTGTGCAGGAGGAACAAGAGTAGACTGCAATATTCCGGTTGCATATGAAGAACGAGTAGGACAGAAAATAGAAGTTGTTATAACTGGTCTGAAGGGCGGTCATTCCGGAACGGAAATAGACAAAGGACGTGCGAATGCGAATCTATTGCTTGGACGCTTCTTAATGGAATTGGAACAAAAGCTTACTTATGAGATTGTGTCAATTAGCGGAGGACTGAAAGATAATGCGATTCCAAGAGAAAGCAGGGGAGTTATCCTGTTGCCGGAAGAACAGGTTCCATTGTTTGAGCAAATCAGAAAAGAGTGCCATGCAATCTATCAAAATGAGTATCATGCATCAGATCCCGAAATTCAATTACAGATGAATTTACAGGAAGAAGGCAAAAGTATGGTTTTAGTCCGGGAAAGTAAGAACAATGCAATTATGATGCTGAATATACTGCCAAATGGAATTCAGAGCATGAGTATGAATATTAAGGGACTGGTAGAGACCTCCTTGAATCTAGGAATAGTTAGAACAGAAGAAAAGAAAATCATATATTCTTTTTTGATCAGAAGCTCAGTAGCTACAGCAAAAAAAAATTTAGTTCATAAAATCATATATATGACTCGTTATGCAGGAGGCCAGGCAGAAGTAAAGAGTGAGTATCCTGCGTGGGAATTTAAGGAAGAATCAAAATTAAGAGAAGATATGATTCGGATATATCAGCAGATGTATGGGAAAGCACCTAGGATTGAAGCAATTCACGCGGGTCTGGAGTGTGGTTTATTATCAGATAAGATAAAAGATATGGATTGTGTTTCATTTGGCCCCGATATGAAGAATATCCATACGACAGAGGAACAGCTTAGTATATCATCTACAAAACGTGTTTGGGAGTTCCCTGTTAAAGTAATTGCATGCAAATAGCTAAGACCAACAAAAGCTTAAAAAGGCAATGGCCTTCTCAAGTACCAGATACTTTCGGGGGAATGAGTATGGGGAAAAGCAAAAGGAGCAGTAAGCAGATAAATGCCTGCTTATTATTAGCTGCAATCATGGTTACAGGCATAGGACACTGTGGAATGCCTATGATCTATGCAGAAGAAGATGAAAAACAGATCGTCCTCAGTGAGGATGAACAAGCATATATAAATGAAAAACATAATTTTAAAGTTGGTGTATATGCAGATGACTCTCCACTGTCAGCAGTGGAGAAATCAGGTAAAACAACAGGAATTACGGTTGAAATTCTGAAATTATTACAGAGTACGAGTGGTCTAACATTTGAGATTATTCCAATAGATAAGGATGTTGAACCAACAAAACTGTTAGAAGAAAAAAAATATGATTTTATTGCAGGCGTTCCTTATACAAAAATTTACATTCCGGAAGAAAAGATAAGAATGACAGTGCCGTTTGCATCGCAGGAAGTTGTTGCAGTCGGGAAAAAAGGAAAGCAATATAAATGTAATGATAAATTGAAAATAGCAATTCCCAGAATGTATTATACATTAGCAGAAAGTATAAAGCAGCATTTTCCGAATTGTCATATCTATGTATATCCGGATAATGATGCATGTATGGAAGCAGTGGTTTATCAAAAAGCGGATGTTATGCTGCAAAACTCATATGTAGTAAATTATTTATTACAGAAACCTTTTTTCGAATCACTTGAAATAGTACCAACATATTCATTTCGTGCTGATATGAGAATTGCAGGTGTCCAGTCGGCAGATTCAAGAATATTTTCGATTATGAACAAAGCAATTGCTACACTGGATAAGGAGGAAATCAATCAGATTGTAATTGACTATACAATTTCCAATCCCTACAAACTTGGACTTGGTGATTGGATTTATAAATATGCAAAATCAATTTGTGTGGTAGGAGTGTTATGTGGGATCTGCACCGTGATTGCATTTGAGGCATACCGGGAACGTAAATTACATAGGCGGAAAGAACAACGGTTGAAGTATCAATCGGAAATAGACGCAATGACTGGTTTGTACAATAAAGTCACATTGGAATATTTATGTGAGCATATTATAAATGAAAATAAGACAAAAGAATATTGCTTTTTTATTATTGACATAGACAATTTCAAACAAATCAATGATACGCATGGACACCAATTGGGTGATGATGTATTATGTGTTATTGCCAATGAATTAAAAAGAATATTTAGAGGAAACAATTTTGTGGGCCGCATTGGCGGAGATGAATTTGCAGCGTTATATAATGTGACAGACAACACAAAATGTCCGGAAGAAATTGCCGCTATTCTTTGTGAAAACCTTCATGCGCTACAAAGTACAGTACCTTTATCCTGCAGTATTGGAATGGCAAAAGTTCCTGAGGATGGAGTAATGTTTTCTGAATTATTTCAGAAGGCAGATATAGCACTTTATGAAGTCAAAAAGAATGGTAAAGATGGTTTTAAAGTAGCAAAATAAAAGAGTAATCAATAAAGAGGCATGATATGGCAAAAGATAAAGAGCTGAAAACAAATGCAATGCGAATATTAGAAAAGCAAAAGATAACATATAAAGTGCATACATATGCGTGTACTGAATTCATTGATGGAATAACAATAGCGGATATGCTTGGACAACCTCATGAGATTACATATAAGACGTTGGTAACAATCGGAAAAAGCAAAAGTTATTATGTATTTGTGATTCCAATAGAAAAAGAAATTGATTTAAAAAAAGCGGCCAGAGCAGCTTCGGAAAAATCGATCGAAATGATACATGTTAAAGATATCAATACGATTACCGGATATATCCGCGGTGGATGTACTGCGATTGGAATGAAAAAGCAATACTCTACATTCGTGGATCATTCCTGCGAACAAATTGAACGAATGATTGTCAGTGGAGGGAAACTGGGGGTACAGCTGGAACTGGATGTCAAAGATTATTTAAAAGCATGTAAAGGGAAAATAGCAGATGTATGTGAAGTCAGTGAATACGAATCAGATTGAAATACAATATGATTCCGTAACTATTTTATGTGATTTAAAAAAAAGCCATCGTAAGTCATATGCTTTGGAGATTCAACCAGGTGGAAAAGTAATTTTGAAAGTACCTACCCATCCCTCCATCCAATTTATCAGTCAATTTTTAACAGAAAAAGAAAAATGGATAAAGCTAAAGTATCAAGAACAGTGTGAACTGGAGATACAGAAAAAAGAACAGGGTATCACAGTACAACAGAAAAAAGCATTGGAAGAAAGATACCGCAGGGCTGCGCAGGAATACATTCCTAAGCGTGTTGCTTTTTTTCAGACATTTGTGGGAGGCAGTTATGAAAGAATTACCATTCGTGATCAGAAGACGCGGTGGGGAAGTTGCAGCAGTAAAGGAACACTTTCTTTTAATTGGAGATTAATGCTGGCGCCACCCACTGTTTTAGATTACGTGGTAGTGCATGAACTATGTCATTTGACGCATATGAATCATTCAAAGGAATTTTGGCTTGCTGTAGAAGAAGTCATGCCAGATTATAAAAAATATCGTAATTGGTTAAAGGAGAATGGAAATAAATTACAGTATGGAATATAGAGGAGAGAAATGCTTCTGCTATCAGAACATTTTCCCCATTACTCGCGTAAAAAAACAACCTCCATGACGGTAGAGGCTGTTTTTTGCTTTTGGGATATTTAAACCATTTGATTTACAGTTTTTGATAAACGAGAAATTTTTCTGGAAGAAGTATTTTTGTGATAGACTCCTTTGCTGGTAGCTTTATCAATAGCAGATGTTGCATTTACTAATGCAGCAGCAGCAACCTCTTTATCATTTGATTCAACAGCAGCATATACTTTTTTGATTTCAGTTTTAACGCCTGATTTAATAGCCTTATTTCTTTCAGCTTTCGTTCTGTTTACTAAAATTCTTTTTTTTGCAGATTTGATGTTAGCCAAGACCCGCACCTCCTATTTTATTAAAAATGTCATATTAGTTGTTAGTGTATGCAGCATCAATTCCGGACACGGACGTATCAATGTACACATATGCTTAATAGTTTAATTGAAGTTATTCTTTCTGTCAATACATATTTCCTATGTTTTTGTAAAAAATAACAGTAAAATCAAGAAAGGAATAGATTACTATGAGTCATTTTGAAGTAAGAACTGATCTGGCACTGGAAGCACGGGAAAATATTGCAGAAAAAGCACAAGAACTTCGAGGTGTTTCTATAGAGGAATGGCATCAAAAAGAGATTGATGTTCATGTGACTAAAGTAATTATAGAGACAAAAAATGGCGCAAAAAAAATGGGGAAACCGATGGGAACATACATTACATTGGAGGCTCCGGGCATGCTGGAAGCAGATGACGATTATCATCGTGAAATATCGGAGGAGCTTGCTAAGAATCTGGGAGATGTAATTCCAAATCTGGACAAGGAACAATCTATATTAATAGTAGGACTTGGTAATCAGGATGTGACAGCGGACGCACTTGGACCGAATGTGGTAGATAACTTGTATATAACAAGGCATGTGGTAAAGGAATATGGAAAAGCTGCATATAATCGGGAACGTGTGCATATGATTAGCAGTATTGTTCCTGGCGTAATGGCAAAAACAGGTATGGAAAGCGCGGAAATTATTAAGGGAGTCATAAATGAAACCAATCCGGATACGGTTGTTGTGATTGATGCATTGGCAGCGAGAAGCACTAAAAGGCTGAATAGGACCATCCAAATTACGAATACCGGAATTCATCCGGGTTCAGGAGTAGGCAATCATAGAAATGCATTAACGGAGGAAAGCCTTGGTGTGCCTGTAATTGCAATTGGGGTACCGACAGTTGTGGATGCGGCAACAATTGTAAATGATGCAATGGAAAAAACAATGGAACAGTTAAAGAACCAGAGTATTACACTGGAAGACGATTTACCTAAAGTTATGTCGGAATTGAATAATATGTATGTAACTTGTAAGGATATTGATGAAACAATAAAGAGATTAAGTTTTACGATATCAGAAGCTCTGAATATTGCATTTGACAAACTAGAATAAGGAGATTATATAGCGCATATACTTGTCTGTAAAGCAAAGATGACCAAAACCCTGAAGGAGGTCTCGGATTGCATTGGAGCCAGAGTAGAAGAAAAGTGCAGATGATTACTGGAATGCTATTATTGGTACTTTATTTTTCATTTCAAAGTTCTTTATCAAAAATGGTTGTAGGAATGCATATACCAATATTAGTATGTATGGATAATACTTATATCCCGTCATCAATAGAGCAATTTTTGATGCGTAATTATGAACGAGTATACCCATTCTACGCATATGTTGAGAATGCAGTCCAATATACGGCGGTTGTAGAAGATGAAAGCACATATGAGAAATTGTTGGAGCTGGAAGGAACAGATGAAGAAAGAGATACTTATAATGATGATACAGATACGATAGACGATGACTTAAAGGAAGCAATGAAAAATGAAAACGAGAAAGTCAAGAGTGCAGGTAAAGAAACGGAACGCTCTTCTGATAAGATAGATACAATGGGAATGTCAGGAACTTTTGTCAAACCAACAGAAAAGTCAGTACAGTATAAAAGACAGGATCTGGCAGACTTTAAAAGTCTAATAGGACAATTTTATGCAGTTGATTCCACGACCATGGTCGATGCGCAACAATTGAATGCAGATGCTCTTTTGGGAAAAAAAATGAACCTTACCATTGATAATAGTAAACCGCAGATTTTGATATATCATACCCATGCATCGGAAGAATATGTGGATTCCACAACAGGAGATTTTTCTACGACAGTCGTAGGAGTGGGAGAACATTTGGCAGATATTCTGAAAGAAGAGTATGGCTATAATGTCTTACATAATACCGGTGTTTATGATACGGTACGAGCAAAAGCATATAATGTAGCAGCTCCGGCAGTAGAACAAATATTAAAGGAAAATCCAAGCATCGAAGTAGTGATTGATTTACATAGAGATCAGGTGCAGGAGGGAAGTAAATTAGTAATGAATCTGAATGGAGTGCCAACGGCACGATTCATGTTCTTTAATGGATTGAGCAGAACCAAGGAGACTGGTGATATTGATTATTTGTATAATCCTTATATTGCTGATAATCTTGCTTTTGCGTTCCAAATGCAGCTTGCCTGCAACGAGTATTATCCTGGAATCACAAGAAAGATATATCTGAAAGGATATCGTTATAACATGCAATACAGGGCAAAATCTCTTCTGATCGAACTCGGGGCACAGACGAATACGCTGGAGGAAGCAATGCATGCATGCGACCCTATAGCACACGTGTTACATATGGTATTAGACGGGGAAGAACCTTCTGAATGATCAATAGAACCTCCAATTACATGAATCCTGTATGCCTAGACAATGATGAGTAAAATATGCTATAATTCTATGCAGTAAGTCTATTTTTATAGAAGGTACGAACAGTTGTGGAGGAAGACAATGTCTCATGTAGATCAGAGTAAAATAAGAAATTTTTGTATTGTTGCGCATATAGATCACGGTAAGTCAACATTAGCAGATAGAATTATAGAAAAGACCGGTTTATTAACAAGCAGAGAGATGCAGGCACAGGTGCTTGATAATATGGAACTTGAAAGAGAACGTGGTATCACTATAAAGGCACAGACCATACGTACGGTCTATAAAGCGTTGGATGGGGAGGAATATATCTTTAATTTGATTGACACACCTGGACATGTTGATTTTAATTATGAAGTCAGCAGGAGCCTCGCGGCATGTGAAGGTGCTATTTTAATCGTAGATGCGGCACAAGGAATAGAAGCGCAGACGCTGGCCAATGTATATCTAGCACTTGACCATAATCTGGAAGTATTTCCGGTCATTAATAAGATTGATTTACCTAGTGCGGAACCAAAGCGTGTTATTGATGAAATTGAAGACGTGATTGGAATAGAAGCGCAGGAAGCGCCTTTGATCTCCGCCAAAAACGGAATTGGGATTGAAGATGTCTTAGAGCAGATCGTGAAAAAGATCCCTGCACCGGGAGGAAGTGTTAAAAATCCACTGCAGGCACTTATTTTTGATTCTATCTATGATTCCTATAAAGGAGTTATTATTTTCTGCAGAATTATGGAAGGTTGTGTATCCAGAGGAACAAGAATCAGAATGATGGCCACCAGAGCAGAGGCAGAAGTTGTAGAGGTCGGTTATTTTGGTGCCGGACAGTATATTCCGGCAGATGAGTTAAGCGCTGGAATGGTCGGATATATTACAGCTTCGATAAAAAATGTAAAAGATACGGCAGTGGGAGATACTGTAACAGATGCAGAAAAACCATGTGCTGAACCGCTTCCGGGATATAAGAAAGTAAACTCTATGGTGTATTGCGGACTTTATCCGGCAGACGGGGCCAAATATCCGGACTTAAGAGATGCTTTAGAAAAATTACAATTAAATGACGCTTCTTTGAACTATGAGCCCGAGACATCCATTGCATTAGGCTTTGGTTTCCGCTGTGGTTTTTTGGGGTTACTTCACTTGGAGATCATCCAGGAAAGATTAGAAAGAGAGTATAATCTGGATCTGGTCACAACAGCTCCAGGAGTTATCTACAAAGTTTATAGAACGAATGGTGAAGTGATAGAACTTACGAATCCGTCCAATTTACCAGATCCAGCTGAAATTTTATATATGGAAGAGCCTATCGTGAGTGCGGAAATCATGGTGACAACAGAATTTATCGGCAGTATCATGGAACTTTGTCAGGAAAGACGCGGTATTTATCTTGGCATGGATTATATAGAAGAAACCAGAGCATTATTAAAATATGAACTACCTTTAAATGAAATTATATATGATTTCTTTGATGCTTTAAAATCACGTTCCAGGGGTTATGCCTCATTTGATTATGAGATGAAAGGATACGAACGATCTGAACTGGTAAAATTGGATATTCTGATTAACCGGGAAGAGGTAGATGCACTGTCTTTTATCGTGCATAAGGATACCGCTTATGAACGGGGCAGAAGAATGTGTGAGAAGCTGAAAGAAGAGATTCCACGACAACTGTTTGAGATACCGATCCAGGCGGCTATAGGAAGTAAAGTCATTGCAAGAGAAACGGTAAAAGCAATGCGTAAAGATGTTTTGGCGAAGTGCTATGGAGGCGATATTACGCGTAAAAAGAAACTATTGGAAAAACAAAAAGAAGGTAAGAAAAGAATGCGCCAGGTCGGTAATGTGGAGATCCCACAGAAAGCATTTATGAGTGTACTGAAACTAGATGACAGATAATAAATTGAATACGCTGAGTCTCTATATACATGTTCCGTTCTGCGCCCGCAAATGTTTGTATTGCGACTTTTTGTCGGCACCTGCTGACGATGAAACGAAGGATAGATATATACAGGCACTACTGCGAGAAATAAACCTAAAATCAGAATTTTATAAACAATACAAAGTGGATTCTATTTTTTTTGGTGGCGGAACCCCTTCTGTTTTAGTGGCATCTCAAATTCAGGATGTAATGCAGATGATAACGAAAAAATTTACACTGGTTGAGGACCCGGAAATCAGCATAGAAGTAAATCCGGGAACGGCAGATAGAAATAAACTGCAAATTTATTTTCGGTCAGGAATCAATAGATTGAGCATAGGTCTGCAGTCGGCTGATAATAGGGAATTACAAATAATAGGAAGAATCCATACGTATGAGGATTTTTTGCAGACATATGAAGCGTCAAGACTGGCTGGTTTCCAAAATGTGAATATTGATTTGATGTCTGCATTACCGGGACAGACCATAAGCTCCTATCAAGAGACTTTGCAAAAGGTGTTACGCCTGCGGCCGGAGCATATATCGGCGTACAGCCTGATCATAGAAGAGGGTACCCCATTTTTTGCCAGATATGGAGAGGTGTCATCAATAGTTGAGCGGGGGCAGTACCCGCTTATTCCGGATGAAGAGACAGAACGTACGATGTATGAACTGACAGATGATTTATTGAGGAAAAATGGATATCATCGCTATGAAATATCTAATTATGCAAAAGATGGCTATGAATGCAGACATAACAAAGGATATTGGGAACGCCATAATTATTTAGGACTTGGACTTGGTGCGGCCTCTCTGATCGAGAATCAAAGATGGAACAATGATAACAGATTGTCTTATTTTATAGAAGGAATGTTTGAAAAAAGAAATGAGCAGGTACTTACAATAAAAGAGCAGATGGAAGAATTTATGTTTTTAGGACTGCGTTTCATAAAGGGTGTTTCGGGGAAAAAATTTTTAAAAGATTTTGGAGTATCTATGGAATCTGTTTACGAAAAACAGATTTCCAAGCTAGTGAAAGAACAACTGCTTATACAGACAAAGGAAGGAAATCTGCGCCTGACAAAAAGAGGAATTGATGTCAGTAATATAGTAATGGCAGAATTTTTATTATGAGACAGGAAGTGCTTGCTATTTGACAGTGATATTTATATAATAAAGAGGAGTTTTATTGGCTATTTCCAGTGGGAAAGGCACTAGAATCCAATGTTCCACATAGAATATAACAAATTGACTTTGGGGGCTTCTTTTGAAAACTTTTCAAAAACCTTTATCCTCAGAGGAAGAAGCTTGTTATATTTGTGCATTACAAGAAGAAAACGGTGATAAAGTAAAGGAAGCCAAACAGATTTTAATTGAAAGAAATTTACGGTTGGTAGCACATATTGCTAAGAAATACGTAAATACAGACGAAGATATGGAAGATTTGATTTCAATTGGAACGATAGGGCTGATTAAGGCAGTAAATACATTTGATGTAACAAAGGGAAATCGGCTGGTCACATATGCGGCGAGATGTATTGACAACGAACTTCTAATGAAGCTCCGTGCAAAAAAGAAAACATCAAAAGAAGTTTCGTTATATGAACCGATAGGTACCGATAAAGAAGGTAATGAGATCAATCTCCTGGATATCATAGAACAAGAACAGATAGACATCGTAGATCGTATGGAGATGGAAACAAAATTAGGAAAACTTGCAGAAATCATGGAGCGTACGTTGTCTGGCAGAGAAAAAGAGATTATTCTTATGCGTTATGGATTATTAACAGGTGAGGAAATCACACAGCGAGAGATAGGTGCATTATTAGGTATCTCAAGAAGTTATGTATCACGTATTGAGAAAAGAGCGCTTGAAAAATTGAGAAAAGGCTTTTGTGAATAAACTGCAAAAAGGGGGGGACTGGAGATGCTTTTTATAAAACCAAGTGAACTAAAAACCGGAATGAGGCTGGCAAGACCGATCTATAATAAAAACGGTGTTTTGCTATATGAAAGAAATTCAAAAGTTACGGCACAAAGTATTGCAAGTATTAAGAACTTTGGATTAATCGGCATTTTTGTACTTGAGCCTGCAGAACCAGTACCACCCATGACAGCTGACGATATCGCATTTGAACGTTTTCAGACAATGACAGTATTTTCATTGCAGGAAGAACTGAACAAAATGATACAAACCAAAAAAGTCGCCAAGATACATATGATTGCTGCAAACGTTATAAAAAATTACGGAAATTTAAATAAAAAAATTAATTTTATACAAAATCTCAGGAGTACGGAGGATTATGTATACAAGCATTCTCTTAATGTTGCAATACTCTGTGCGATGATGACGCATGTGATGAATATCAAGCTGGAAGAACAGCAGGAGGCAGTCTTAGCAGCACTGGTACACGATGTTGGTAAACTGTTATTGCGTAACGAAAAAGAAATCGTGAAAGATTTTGAAGCAATTAGTTCTGTAAAAGGGATGGAACTTATTGCGTATGCTTTTTCGGCCAATAATGGAGTAAAAAGATGCTGTGTACAGGCACATAAATCATTGGAAGACTTTAAAAATGAAAAAAACCATCCATCAAAGATCGTGACAAGTGCGAAAGTCATTATGGTTGCGGAAATTTTTGACAGGATGACGGCGATGCGTTTGGAAGGTGAACCTGCTTCAGAGGTGGCTGCAATCAGAACCTTACTGGAAAATCCGGAAGTATTTGATGAGCGGGTCGTTGATGCGCTGATTCAGTCCATTAACATTTTAAGTCCTGGTACCTGTATAGAACTGAACACAGGGGAAAAGGGATTGGTATTAACTGGTAATGAATTAAATGTATTAAGGCCGATGATTCTTGGGTTTAATAATAATTTGGTTTTAGATTTGAGCAACGAATTGGCATATGGCGACGTTGAAATCGTAGATATTATGAAAACTATGGATAATCGATATATTATGGATACAGAGCGATTGAAAAAACAGGGAATTCAATTTGATGAACCGGAATATGTCAAGACACCGGAAGAAGAGGCTGAATATATACCAGGCCAATAAACATAAGATAGGGGAGCAGATATGCCTAAGATAGAAGATATTCTGAGAGCTGCAAAAGATTCAGGTGCATCTGATGTACATATTACGGTCGGAATCCCACCGAAAATGCGTGTGAATGGTAATCTGATAGCCATGGATTATCCGAAGATGCTTCCAAGCGATACATTGGATATTGTAATGGAGATAATGAGTGAAAAGCAAAAAGCAATATTTGATGAACGAGGGGAATATGATATGTCTTTTTCAATTCCGAATCTTGGAAGATACCGTGTCAATGCTTATAGGCAAAGAGGATCTGTGGCTGTTGCACTCCGTCTTGTCGGTACTTCTATACCGACAGCGGAAGAACTGGGTGTGCCAGAAACAGTTATGGATCTGTTTCAGAGAAAACGAGGACTGGTATTGGTGACCGGACCTACCGGAAGTGGGAAATCAACAACACTTGCGGCTATTATTGATAAGATCAATAACAATAGGGAAGCACATATCATTACATTAGAGGATCCGATTGAATATCTGCATCAGCATAAATTATCAATTGTAAATCAAAGAGAGATCGGGCTGGATTCTTCCAGCTATGCACATGCTTTAAGGGCAGCCTTGCGCGAAGATCCGGATGTAATACTGGTTGGAGAAATGCGTGATTTTGAGACAATCAGTGTAGCAATCACTGCGGCGGAAACCGGACATCTGGTGCTTTCAACATTACATACGATAGGTGCTGCAAGTACGGTCGACCGGATTATTGATGTATTCCCGCCGCATCAGCAGCAACAGATTCGTGTACAGCTTTCAAATGTATTAGAGGCCGTTGTCTCACAACAGTTAATACCGAAGATAGAAGGGAAAGGGAGGGTCGCTGCTTTTGAAGTAATGCATAGTAATCACGCGGTGCGGAATCTGATTCGTGAAGGAAAGTCGCATCAATTAGTGACTGTGATGCAGACCAATCGCAAATCAGGTATGATCACTATGGATGAAGCAATTATGCAGATATATCAGAAAAAGCAAATTGATAGGGAGAACGCAATTCAATTTGCGCAAGATCCGGATGCAATGGCAATGAAGTTAATATAATAATAGTATACAAGTGTAACAGTTCAGCTATGAATACCGCGAGGCGTTTTTTGGAAGCGTTGGTCACAGAAAACCCGAGTTTTTTACGCGCAAAATTATGCAGAATGCATAATTTCTGTGCATAACTGTTGCTATGAAGCCGTAAGGCTGAATAGTAACAAGCAATTCTAAGTCAAATCGTTCATTCGAACAAAGTATTTCACATCAAATAAAAATAAATAAGGAGCAGTGACATGTTTAGTATGATTACATCAGGGGCGATTCATGGAATAGACAGTTATTTAACATCTGTTGAAGTGGATACAGCGCAGGCATTACCAGGATTTGATATGGTAGGTCTTCTTAGTGTTGAAGTAAAAGAGGCCAGAGAAAGGGTGAGGGTTGCATTAAAAAATGCAGGTATTATATTGCCGCCCGTACGGATTACGGTGAATCTATCGCCTGCAAACATTAGAAAGGAAGGTTCTGCATTTGATCTGCCCATTGCGATAGGAATCCTGACATCTCTAGGATACATACCAAAAGAATGTGTTGATAAGACGTTAGTGATAGGAGAATTGGGTCTGGCAGGAGAAGTAAAACCTGTGAGTGGAATTCTTCCCATAGTGATGGAAGCGAAAAAGCAGGGATTTAGAAGATGTATTGTACCGCAGCAGAATGCGGTGGAAGGGGCTGTGATACAGAGTATAGAGATTGTCGGGGTGAAAGATCTAAATCAAACACTTACTTATCTTGCAACACCGGAATTGCGTAAACACTCAGTGATTGAACCAACCTTCATTGATGTAGAAACACTTTTTTATAAGAAATCGGAAAGCAGTCAGATTGATTTTGCTGATATAAACGGGCAGAGTATTGTAAAAAGAGCAGTAGAAGTAGCTGCTGCAGGGTTTCACAATATCATTATGATAGGCCCGCCAGGCTCTGGAAAAACCATGATAGCTAAAAGAATACCGGGTATATTACCGCCGCTTACCATGTCGGAGAGTCTGGAAGTATCTAAAATCTATAGTGTATCCGGACTGTTAAATCAAAATGAAGCACTTATCACAAACAGACCTTTCTTAGATCCACATCATACCATATCAGAGCAGGCATTAGCCGGAGGCGGGCGAATACCAAGACCGGGCGTTATGAGCCTTGCACATCGAGGAGTCTTATTTCTGGACGAATTACCCGAATTTAAAAGAACAACGATTGAAATTATGAGGCAGCCAATGGAGGACAGGAAAATTCATATAGCGAGAAGCTATGGTACATTTATATACCCTGCAGATTTTATGCTGGTGGGTGCACTGAATCCATGCCCGTGCGGGTACTATCCGGATACGAATCGATGTAATTGTAAACCCTATGAAATACATAAATATCTGAGTCGTATATCAGGCCCCATTTTAGATCGGGTCGATATTTGTGCAGAGGCTGCAAGTGTTGGGATAGACGAACTTACAATCAATGAAAAAAACGAAACGAGTGAACAAATCAGGAATCGCGTAATAGGAGCAAGAGAACGCCAGGAGTATCGTTATCGGGGAACATCATACCGATTCAATACAGATGTCGGAGCAAAAGATATAAAAAGGTATTGTTGTTTGGGATTAAAAGAGCAGCATTTAATGGAAGAAATATTTAAAACGATGAATTTAAGTGCCAGAGCATATCATAGAATTATAAAAGTGGCAAGAACAATTGCAGATTTAGAGGAATCGGAAAAAATTCGTGAAATTCATGTAAGTGAAGCAATATGTTATCGTATGGTGGATCAAAAATACTGGGAGAGGAATAAAGTGTAATATGAAAAGTGGAAAATACATAGATTTTAGGAGAGAACAACCATATGCATACTGGTTACATTCGATTCATGGAATCGGAAATAGAACAATCCAAAATCTGCTATCAGTAACCAACACAGCTGAAAATACGTATTATATGCCCGAGGATGAGTTAAAAGCATATCTGAAACCTATGCAGTTAAAGCATTTAAAGAGCAGTAAAAAAGCATGGAACTTATATACGGAATATGAAAAATTAGAAAAAAAGCAAATTCTTTTTTGTACCAGAGATCATCCTCAATATCCAGGCAGGTTACGCCATGTGCCGGATGCACCGTATGCAATCTATGTAAGAGGGAAATTGCCAAAAGAACATAAAAAAACCGTGGCTATTATTGGAGCAAGGCTCTGCTCGGAATATGGACGTTATGTTGCCAGAAAATTTGGTATGGAGCTTGCAAATGCAGGGATACAAGTAGTAAGCGGTTTGGCAAGCGGTATAGACGGAATCAGTCAAAAAGCAGCAATTGAGGCAGGTGGGGATACTTATGCGATATTGGGCTGCGGTGTTGATATCTGCTACCCGGAAGAAAACAGGGAAATCTATCAAAGGATAGCAAAGCAGGGAGGAATCGTTTCTGAATATATTCCAGGAACCCTGCCTAAGCCACAAAATTTTCCGCCGAGGAACAGGATTATCAGTGGATTGTCAGATGCGGTATTGGTAATAGAAGCAAAGCAAAAAAGCGGAACGTTGATTACCGTTGATATGGCACTGGAACAAGGAAGAGAAGTCTATGTGATTCCGGGACGTGTTACAGATGCTTTAAGTATTGGGTGTAATCGATTGATCAAACAGGGTGCAGGTATTATATTGTCGCCGGAAGATCTGTTGCAGGAACTTGCCGGTATGCAGACAAAGGAAACAGAGATGGAATTGACGATAGCTGAAAATTGGAGTCAAGGCAACCATATTTTACATGGTAGTAAAGAGGGAGAATTGTGTAAATTAATATTGAAACATTTAGATTATATTCCGCAGTCTCCAGATACTATATGGGAGAAAATAGTGCAGGATTCAAATAAATATGAGTATACGATACCACTGCTTCTGCAACAATTATTGTATTTACAAATGCGAGGATATGTTGCACAAAATGGCGGACAATACTGCCTGTCCGGAAAATAGAATTTGTTGTTACTATTCAGCCATAAATACCGCGAGGTGTTTTTTGTGAGCGAAGGTCACAGAAAACCCGAGTCTTTCATGCGCGAAATTACGCAGAATGCATAATTTCTGTGCATAACTGTTGCTATGAAGCCGTAAGGCTGAATAGTAACAATGTGTTTCTTCTATATATAATAAAAGCAGATAAATATAAAATTCAAATTAAAATCAAAAGAATAACCTTGCAACAAAAGAAAATATGGTGTATAGTGTTTCACGATTACTTGTACATAGAACTGAAACAAAATAGAAATAGAAAAACGGTATAATAACCATGAATAAGGGGAAGCATGTATGGCAAAATATCTAGTGATTGTCGAATCACCAGCAAAAGTAAAAACAATAAAGAAATTCTTGGGACCTAATTATGAAGTGGCTGCTAGTAATGGACATGTCAGAGATCTACCCAAAAGTCAGATGGGAATAGATATAGAAAACGGATATGAACCAAAATATATTACAATTCGAGGGAAGGGAGATATTCTTGCAAAGCTTCGTAAAGAAGTGAAAAAGGCAGAAAAAATATATCTTGCAACTGACCCTGACCGTGAAGGAGAAGCGATTTCCTGGCATTTATATGAAGCATTAAAATTACAGGACAAAAAAGTATATCGTATTGCATTTAACGAGATAACGAAGAATGCGGTAAGAGATTCTTTGAAAAATGCTAGAAAAATAGATATGAATCTCGTAGATGCGCAGCAGGCCAGAAGAATATTGGATCGTATGATGGGGTATCGGATCTCACCACTATTGTGGGCAAAGGTGAAAAGAGGATTGAGTGCAGGCCGGGTACAATCGGTTGCCTTGAGAATTATATGTGATAGAGAAGATGAAATCAATGCTTTTATTCCAGAAGAATATTGGACTTTGGATGCGGAATTGAAAGTCGCTGGTGAGAAAAAACCATTAATTGCAAAATTTTATGGAAGCAAAGAATGTAAAAAAGCAATCGCAAATAAAGAAGAACTGGATGAAATCCTGAAAGGACTTGAAAAAGCAACATATAAAGTGAATGATGTAAAGAAAGGGGAGCGGATAAAAAAGGCACCCCTACCGTTTACGACCAGTACTTTACAGCAGGAAGCAAGTAAAGTATTAAATTATTCAACACAGAAAACAATGCGTCTTGCACAGCAGCTCTATGAAGGAATCGATATTAAAGGAAAAGGAACCATTGGTGTGATTACGTACCTGCGTACAGATTCTACAAGAGTGTCGGAAGAAGCAGAGGCTTCAGCAAAGCTATATGTGCAGGAGACTTACGGTACTGAATATGCCGCAGAGGCTACTGTGTTAAAGAAAACAAATCAGAAGATTCAAGATGCCCATGAAGCGATCAGACCTACAGAGATAGCAAGAACACCCTATGAATTGAAAGACTCACTAAGTAGAGAACAATTCAGACTTTATCAATTAATTTGGAAAAGGTTTGTGGCGAGCAGAATGAATCCTGCAAAGTATGAAACAACATCAGTTAAAATAGAGGCCGGAGAATATCGGTTTACAGTAGCAGCTTCTAAAGTATTGTTTGATGGATTTATGAGTGTATACACAGACGAAGAAAATGAAAAATCAGATAATAATTTAGTAAAAGGTATTGATATGGATTCTAAATTGAGTCTGCAAAGTTTTGATTATAAACAGCACTTTACACAATCAGCCCCACACTATACAGAAGCTTCTTTAGTACGTGCACTGGAAGAACTTGGGATTGGAAGACCGAGTACGTATTCCCCTACGATTACTACGATTTTGGCAAGACGCTATGTAATAAAAGAGAATAAAAATCTATATGTGACTGAACTTGGAGAAGTTGTAAATGGAATTATGAAAGAGGCTTTTTCAAGTCTTGTCAATGTTGATTTTACAGCAAATATGGAAGCTTTGCTGGATAAAGTGGAAGAAGGTGTTGTAAATTGGAAGACAGTTGTATCTAACTTCTATCCTGATTTAGATGAAGCAGTTAAAATTGCAGAAAAAGAATTGGAAGAAGTTGAAATCGCGGATGAAGTTTCAGATGAAGTATGCGAGCAATGTGGAAGGCAAATGGTAATTAAATATGGTCCTCATGGAAAATTTCTTGCCTGTCCTGGATTCCCTGATTGTAGATTTACGAAACCATATTTAGAAAAAATAGGAGTATCATGTCCGAAGTGCGGAAAAGATATCGTAATTAAAAAGACAAAAAAAGGTAGAAAATACTACGGATGTATAGATAATCCTGAATGTGATTTTATGGTATGGCAGAAACCATCTCATATTTTATGTAAAGAATGCGGTTCTATCATGTTAGAAAAAGGAAATAAATTAGTATGCCAAAATGATCAATGCGGCTATGTTACAAACAAAATTGTTGAAGAACCTTTGAAAAAGTAGCTTTATTTATTGATATCCCAAGGCACATGTGCTAAACTGTCAGTAATTACATGTGGTGTGGGATATTTTTTTGAGAACCGGAGGTAAATATTTTGAGTAGTGTGCAATTGTTAGACAAAACACGTAAAATCGGAAAACTGCTACACAACAATAATTCGAGTAAAGTCGTATTTAATGATATTTGCAATGTTATGCGCGACATATTGGATTCGAATGTACTTGTTATAAGCAAAAAAGGAAAAGTTTTAGGTGTTGGAGAAAGCGAAGGAATTGAGACCCTTCGTGAAATGATCAAAGATGAAGTTGGAAACTTCATTGACCCATTATTGAATGAAAGATTATTAGCAGTTCTTTCCACAAAGGAGAACGTTAATTTATCGACATTAGGATTTGAGAACACGGATGTAAGAAAATTCCATGCAATTATCACACCAATTGATATCGCAGGCGAACGTCTTGGTACTTTATTTATCTATAAAGTTGAGGAACAATACGATATTGATGATATTATTTTATGTGAATATGGGCAAACAGTAGTAGGGCTTGAAATGCTAAGAGCAGTAAATGAGGAAAGTGCTGAAGAGAACAGAAAGGTCGCTGTTGTAAAATCGGCAATTAGTACGTTATCATTTTCTGAAGTAGAAGCGATTACTCATATTTTTGATGAATTAGATGGTATGGAAGGTATTTTAGTCGCAAGTAAAATTGCTGACCGAGTTGGAATTACCAGATCTGTAATTGTAAATGCATTAAGAAAATTTGAGAGTGCTGGTGTCATTGAATCCCGTTCATCTGGTATGAAAGGAACTTATATTAAAGTAGTAAATGATGTCGTATTTGATGAAATTGCAAAATTAAAGAAAAAAAAGAAATAATACTATATCGTTATTCCTAGGATGGAGTTTTATTCCATGCATGTAATCAATTATTTAGACCATCCGAACAAATATGATCTTATATGAATATGGGATTGGCGAAATAGAATAAAAGGACTTATTGAGGAAATTCAATAGGTCCTTTTATTTTTTAGTTGAATTTAAATAATAAATAAGTGGTAAATATCGACATTTAGTATGAATAAAATTTAAAAACCACAAGATAAAGCACTTAATTGACAAAAAAAACTTGTGTTTTTTATGAAATAAATTATAATGTAATAAGGTGGGTAAATTATGCGTTTTTTTAATGCAATCGCCAGACTATTCGGCTGGACCTATTTTATAAGTAAGAGGGTAATGAAAAATGTAGAAGGGAGTAAGTATGAATAATTCAAATGTATATAATTATGTAAATGTATTAGATAAGGCAGCAGATGCGTCGTGGCTGCGCAATCAAGCAATTGCAAATAATATTGCAAATGCCACAACTCCTAATTATAAGAGGCAGGATGTTGCTTTTGAATCCGAGTTACAAAGGGCACTAAAACATTCGAAATATGAGTCTTTGGATGATAAAGTATCCGATTTAAAAGTAAGCCGCCTGAATGGAAGGACCTATACAGATTATGATGGGTTTTCTTATCGGCTGGATGGAAATAACGTGGATCCACAAACAGAAAATGTGACGATGGTGAAGAACCAGACAACATACAACGGTTTAATACAAAGTATAAATCAGGAATTTGCCAATCTGAAAATTGTAATAAAATAGTACATAATAAAAATAGGAGGATATGCAGATGAGCATGTTTACAGCTTTCGATATTAATGCATCAGGATTAACGGCACAACAATATAGAATGGACATTATATCGGAAAATGTCGCGAATGCAAATACAACACGTACGGAAGATGGCACACCTTATAGAAGGAAAATAGTCACATTTGCAGAAAAGGAGTCGCAGACGCCGTTCAGCAGGGTACTGAATAGTGCCACGGATAACTATTCAGGCAAAGGAGTCAAAGTCAGTTCAGTGAAAGAGGATGAAGTTTCCGAAATGAAAATGGTATTTGATCCTTCCCATCCGGATGCAGATGAAAATGGATATGTGACTTATCCAAACATTAATATCGTAACGGAAATGACCAATTTAATAGATGCCAGCAGGGCTTACGAGGCAAATGCCACGGCGTTTTCTACAAGTAAGGCGATGGCTGTTAAGGGACTTGAAATGAGTAATGCGTAAATTTTGTAATTAAGGGAATTCAAAAGAGGAGGAGAAAGATGGAGATTTCATCTTTGTATAATGTAAGTTCGGGTGCTGTTCGTGAGGCAGCAAAGAGTGGAGCGGCCACAAAGGCAGCGGGTACAGAAAATAATATGTTTGAGTCTGTTTTTAACTCAGCAATTGATAATCTTAAGACGACCAATGGCTATATAGCTGATGCGAGAAATGAGCAGATTAAGTTGGCGATGGGGGAGACGGAAAACACACATGATTTGTCTATTGCATTGCAGAAAATGTCAACTAGTTTACAGTATACAGTGGCTGTAAGGGATAAATTTATAGAAGCTTATAAAGAAATCATGCAAATGCAAATATAGTCATAAGAATAGCTGTTTTTGACAGATAGGTAAGGGAGACACTTAAGATGGTAGACAAATTGAAAGAAATTCCAAAGCGGATATTAGAGTGGTGGAATAAATTTACGTCTAAACAAAAAACGATTATTATTTGTATTGCGGCGGGGGTTGTATTAGCATTAGCAATTTTAATTACTATTTTAACAAGACCACAATATGAACTACTTGCAACATGTGAGACAACAAAAGAAGCTTCTACTATAACAGGCTTGTTAGATGGAGCGGGGCTGACGTATCAAGTATCGGATGACGGATTAAAAATCACAATCCTGAAAAAAGAACTATCAGATGCAAATTTACTATTAGGAGCGAATGATATTCCTGTCGCTTCCTATGATATTGAAAATGTATTTTCCGGCGGATTCAGCACCACAGAATCAGATAAGCAAAAACGTTATAAATTATATTGCGAAGGAAGGTTAGAGGAAGATCTTGCTTCTTATGCGTTCGTAAAGAGTGCAAACGTGCAGCTTTCCGTTCCGGAAGATGATGGAACACTGATTGCAAATGAAGAAGAATCTTTTGCCAGCATTATTTTGGATCTGGATGGGGATATACCGGATGATGCACCGGCATCAATTGCCAGAGTAGTCGCAACAGCGCTTGGTAATGACACAACAAAAAATATTACCATTATTGATACCAATGGCAATCTTTTGTTCTCCGGTGAAGATGATTATTCTGTATCCGGCAGTGCGACAAGTCAGTTGAGTGTAAAGCAGCAGGCAGAGAATCTGGTTAAAAACGAAGTAAAGAAGGTTCTCTTAGGTACAAATGAATTTGATAACATTGAAGTTGGAACAAATCTTAAAATAGATTTCTCGTCAACGGATATGACACAACATGATTACACGCCAGCCGACGGGCAGACTCAGGGTGTTTTGAGCCATGAGGATGTATACAATTCTGAATCTACGGGCGGCACTGGTGGGACACCTGGAACAGATTCCAATACAGAAACTACATATGTATATAAAGACAACACAACCAGTTCTGATACTGTAACTGAAGAATCAAGAGATTATCTTCCAAATGAAAAGATAACAAGTAAGACGACGCCAGCGGGTTCTATTCAATATGATGAGTCGTCTCTTTCTGTTGCAGCAATACGCTATAAAGTATTAAAAGAAGAAGATGCAAAGACCCAGGGACTGCTGGATGGAATTACTTGGAATGAATATAAAGCAGCCAATTCCGAACGCACCAAAATAGATGCGGATCCTGATTTTGTTACGATGGTCTCTAAAGCGACTGGAATTAAAGAAGCAGATATTTCGATCGTTGCTTATGAAGAGCCGATGTTCGTGGATAAATCAGATGGAGTAATTAAAGCTACTGATATTATTCAAATAATTTTGATCATACTGATTCTGGGATTGCTGGCATTTGTAATTCTGCGAAGCATGAAGACGGACAAGGCAACACAGGAAGAGGAAGAACTATCTGTAGAATCATTATTGCAATCCACACCAGGACCGGCACTGGAAGATATAGAAGTAGAATCAAAATCACAAGAACGACAAATGATAGAGAGATTTGTTGAAGAGAATCCGGAAGCGGTTGCAAATTTATTGCGCAATTGGCTGAATGAAGATTGGGGGTAGTCTGGGATGGGCAGAACTTCAGATGAACATATAACTGGACTCCAAAAAGCAGCAATTCTATTAATTGCATTAGGTCCAGAAAAATCTGCACTTGTTTTTAAGCATCTGAAAGAAGAAGAAATTGAAGAATTAACTTTGGAAATTGCAAATACCAGAAGTATTACACCACAGATTAAAGATACAGTTATTAACGAATTTTATGAAATCTGTTTGGCACAGCAATATATTGCCGAAGGTGGTATTGGTTATGCGAAAGAGTTATTGGAGAAAGCACTTGGTGCCGATAAGGCAATGGATGTTATTGGAAAACTGACTGCTTCCTTGCAAGTGAAGCCATTTGAGTTTATACGAAAAACAGATGCATCGCAATTGCTTAACTTTATTCAGGATGAACATCCTCAGACAATTGCATTGATTTTATCATACTTATCACCAACTCAGGCATCTTCTATCATTTCATCACTTACACCTGACAGGCAGGCAGATGTAGCGAAACGTATAGCATTAATGGATAGAACAAGTCCTGATGTAATTAAAGAAGTGGAGAAAGTATTGGAGTCTAAACTGTCGTCTCTTGTCAACCAGGATTATACAATTATTGGTGGCGTTGATGCAGTAGTTGAAATTTTAAATACGGTAGATCGTGGAACCGAAAAACATATTATGGAAAGCCTTGAAATAGAAGAACCGGAATTGGCAGACGAAATCAGAAAGAAGATGTTCGTATTCGAGGATGTACTGCTGCTTGATGACAGGGCGATCCAAAGAGTGCTTCGTGATGTTGACAATAATGATCTAGCGATTGCTTTGAAAGGGTCTAATGAACAAGTTCAGACAGCAATCTTCAATAACATGTCAAAACGTCTGGCAGTTATGATTAAAGAGGATATGGAATTCATGGGTCCTGTTCGTATGAAAGATGTAGAGGAAGCGCAGCAGAAGATTGTTAATATTATTAGAAAATTAGAAGATTCTGCGGAAATCGTTATCTCCAGAGGCGGAGGTGATGAAATCATTGTCTAATAATTTATTGAAGTCATACTGGGTGGTAGTACAAAATAATGAAACAAGAATCATTGATTCTAACACAAGAATGGAACAGAAACTGAATAATATAAAGTCAAGTATGCATAGGGAAACAAGACAGGAGGAAATAGCAGCAGAAGAATTTGAAGATGGACTAGAGGCCTGTCAGATAAATGCCTTGCTAGGTGAAAGCAATACAACTATGGCAAATGACGAAACACAAGGAGAAACATCATCCCAAATTATTAAAGCAGAACCTGCTGAAAGGGGACCTGAACCGGAAGAACTGATGGAGCAAGCCCGGGAACAGATTGATATTATGATGGCACAGGCCCAGGCGGATGCAGAAGAAATTAAGCAACAGGCTTATGAAGCCGGACATGAAGAAGGCTATCAGGCAGGACACCTGGAATGCGTGCAACAGACAGAAAAAATGAAACAGGAACTGCAGCAGAAAGAAGAGAGGCTGGAATCATTTTATCAGCAGAAACTGGAAGAACTGGAACCACAAATGGTTGATTTGCTGACAGATATTTATGAACATGTCTTTCATATTAAGTTATCAGATTTCAAAGAGATCATTTTATATTCCATTAATCATGTTTTAGGGATGGCAGATGGAAATAAAGATTTTATTATTCGTGTTTCTCAATATGATTATCCGTTCATAAGTGAGCAAAAAAAAGAAATTAAGGAGAAAGTTTCGGCAAATGCTACCCTTGAAATAGTGGAAGATATTACAATGTCACAAGGTGAGTGCCTGATTGAAACAGGAGGGGGTATTTTTGACTGCAGTATTGATACGCAGTTAGAAGGTTTATCCAAGGAGCTGAGACTTCTTTCTTATGAAAAAGTGTGAAGCGTGAGAAAAAATTCTAGGCAGCAAAAATGCTAAGAATTTCTAAATTTCATACAGGAAGAAGCCTCTTACGAGTCTTCTTCTCACTGATTATTTGTGCCGCTTAAAGTGGCATAAAGGCAATCTTAATAAAGGGGGGGATAATGCTTGGATGCAGTATTAGATCTTCAAAAATATAAAAAACTGGCTGAAAGGTCATATTATAAGAAGAAGGGCAAAGTACTCAATGTAGTTGGTCTTACGATAGAGTCTGCAGGTCCAGATGCAAAACTAGGGGATCTTTGCAGAATTAATCTGGATGGTGATGAAGAGAAAAGTATACTGGCAGAGGTGGTCGGATTCAAAGAAGGCAAAACATTACTCATGCCGTATGAGCCGGTTGATGGAATCGGACTTGGATGTATGGTTGAAAATATGGGATATCCTTTGAGTGTTCAAGTCGGACCGGAACTGTTGGGAAAAACATTGGATGGACTTGGCAGAACTACAGATCATAAGGAAATTATAACGGGTCTGTCATATCCGATCGAAGCACCTCCGCCAGAGGCAATGAGCAGAACATTTATTGATGCGGCACTGCCATTGGGAGTGAAGGCAGTAGATGGTTTGATTACTGTCGGAAAAGGACAGAGGATTGGCATATTTGCTGGTTCGGGAGTTGGAAAATCAACTTTGATGGGCATGTTCGCACGTAATACAAAAGCAGATGTTAATGTAATCGCACTCATTGGAGAACGTGGCAGGGAAGTCAGAGAATTTATTGAGCGGGATCTTGGACCGGAAGGGATGCGCCGTTCGGTGGTAGTAGTGGCAACTTCTGACAAACCGGCATTGGAACGAAATAAAGCAGCGAAAACCGCAACTGCAATTGCGGAGTATTTCAGGGACATAGGAAAAGATGTCTTGTTAATGATGGACTCCTTAACACGCTTTTCCATGGCACAGAGAGAAATTGGTCTGGCAAGTGGAGAACCTCCTGTTACAAGAGGATATCCACCAAGTGTATATTCAGAGATGCCAAAACTACTAGAGAGAGCAGGACGTGCAAGCAATGGTTCTATTACCGGACTCTATACGGTACTGGTAGATGGTGATGACTTCAATGAGCCAATTACAGACACAGCCAGAAGTATTTTGGATGGTCATATCATGTTGAGCAGAAAATTGGGACACAAGAATCATTATCCGGCAATTGATATATTACAGAGCATTTCGCGTTGTATGAGTCAGATTGCTTCAAAGGAACATAAGGCAGCGGCGGGCAAATTGAAAAATGTGCTTGCTACTTATAATGAAGCAGAGGATCTCATTAATATTGGCGCTTATAAGAATGGCTCAAATCCGAATATTGACAATGCGATAGCAAAAATAGATGCAGTAAATGAATTCTTAATGCAAGAGGTAGATGCTAAGTTTGAGTTTGAAGAAGCAGTTCAGATAATGGAAGAGCTGTTTTCAGATGAAGTCAAAGTAAAGCCGGGAATGGCAAGACCGGCACCAAAGTAAGAGATAAGTCGGGTGAGTAAATGGCGAAATTCAGATATCGAATGCAGAGTATATTGGATATAAAGAATAAAATGGAAACTCAAGCCAAAATAGAATATGGATTAGCCAGGGCAAGACTGAATGAGGAAGAAGAAAAGTTAAAAAAACTCAGGCTTCGCAAACAGTCATATGAACGAAAAGCAAAGGAATTATTGAAAGACGCATTAAAAATCAGAGAAATTATAAATACACAGACTGCTGTTAAGCGCATGGAAGAATATATAGAAGAACAAAGACTTGTTGTTCTTACAGAAGAAAAAAAAGTAGAACAGGCCAGGTTGAAACTGGTGGAAGTAATGCAGGAACGTAAAACGCATGAAAAACTAAGAGAAAAAGCATTTGAAGTCTATAGGCAGGAAGAGAATGCGAACGAAAGTAAAGAAATAGATCAGTTGACCAGTTATACATATGGAAAAAGAATTGCAGAAGAGTAGGTGAATAAAATGCCGACAGAAGAAGCAGTAGAAGAATTAGATGCGAAACAATTGAAGGAAAAGAAAAAGCAGCTCAAGGCTGAACGCAGACAGCAAAAAAAAGAAGCAAAAGAAAAAGCAAAAGAACTGGCAAAACAAGAAGCGGGAATGGAAGAAGAGGAAGAGAGTAAACCAGTAGCCACTTTTTTAATTACAACTTTAATTGTATTGGTATGGATTGGAATCTTATGTTTATTGATTCGCTTAGATGTAGGCGGTTTTGGTTCCGGTGTACTGAAACCGATTCTTAAGGATGTGCCGGTTGTGAATAAGATACTGCCTACGGAACAGCTGGCTCCGGATGAAGACAGCAGCAGTGAAGAGGAAGATACTGACGGATATAAGAATTTGAAAGATGCTGTAAAACAGATTAAGTTTCTGGAGTCGCAATTAGAAGAAGTACAGTCTGCAAATACAACATATACAGATGATATTGCAACATTGAAAGCAGAAATAGAGAGATTAAAGACTTTTGAAGATAATCAGGTGGAATTCCAAAAAGTTAAGAATGAATTTTATGAAGAAGTAGTATATGCAGATAATGGTCCTGGAGCTGAAGCATATCAGAAATACTATGAATCTATGGATCCTACGACTGCGGAGTACTTATATAAGCAAGTGGTAAAGCAATTAAAGGAAAGTTCTGAAGTTGA
This sequence comes from Bacillota bacterium, assembly GCA_023398375.1. Lineage (GTDB taxonomy): Bacteria > Bacillota > Clostridia > Lachnospirales > Lachnospiraceae > SZUA-378. Next base: position 365,598 of record JAEWSH010000042.1, read on the forward strand.
GGATTATGCCAAAGCATATGCTGACATGAAACCAAAACAGGCAGCAGCGATTTTTGAGGCAATGACAGATAATCTGGATTTGGCCGCAAGAATTCTTCAAACAATGGGAGCTGATGACAGAGGAGCTATATTAGGAGCAATGGATTCTGAAGTTGCCGCTAAGCTTACAAAAATTATGGAGCCCCAGAGTTAAGGAAACAACAGAAAACGCCGATATTATTATTGATAGCAACTCATATGAGTTTCTATATATGCGAAAGCAGGAATATGCACATTGATAATTGAAGAAAGGAGGACCTTAGAATGACCAGTACACCTGTAACGAGCACAACTAATCTTTTTAGCGGTGCAGCAAGTAAAAATGCAACACATACGAATAAAATCGATGAATTGACAAAAAGTTTTACACAGGTTATGGGAAATGCGGCAAACACAGATACAACGGCACAACAGTTTCAGGATAGCCAAAAGAATTGTTCGGTGCATCAGCAAAAAAAAAGCAGCCAAAGTAAAAGTACTTTGGAGAACAGTGATGTCCAAAACGACCAAGGTACAGTAACAAACCAGAAAAGTACGAAAAAGGGAACGGAATCTGCTGATAAGATGAAAAGTTCTGACACTGATATTTCGGATGAGATAAAACAGGAACTTACTTCGAAAGCGGACAGACTGGTAAGTGAAATTGCAGAAAAACTTGGCGTTTCGGAAGACGAGCTTAAGGAAATGATGGGGATGATGGGAATACTGGCGGTGGATCTGCTGAATCCTGTCACAATGGCACAGTTAGTTGTAAAAATGTCCGGAGAGACAGATATGATGTCATTGGTAATGGATGAAGGATTGTATGGAACGTTAACTGAGCTTATAGAATCAGCGAAAAACATTTTGCAAGAACTGGGAGAACAATTTCAAGTATCGCCAGAAACACTTTCTCAAGCAGTGGACAAACTGAAAACGGAAGCAATGGTAGATAACTTAGAAGATGTAATATCACAAGAAAATGTGAAAACGTCTGAACCGGATTTGGCGGTAACAGAGGATACAAAAAAAACAGAAGAAGCAGTTGTAATTGTTGAAAAAGAAGCGGTCGTACAAAACAAATTGCCGGAACGAAGTGAAGCACCAGAACAAAGCGGGGACACTCCCAAATCTGAAGTAGTTACTGAAACAGATGCAGCCAATGAGAAACCTTTGGAAGCAGATGTGCATCACAGTGATTCACAGAATAAAAATGAACAGAATACACACTCAGAGAGTGGGAAAACATTTTTGCAGGGATTGGTAGAACAGGCTGTTAAGGCAACAGGAAATGTAATCGAAAATGCAGCAGAACCGTCTTTTACATCAACGTTTGAAACGCAGGATACAGAGAGCATCATGAAGCAAATGCTGGATTATATGAAACTTCATGTAAATCAGAGCGTAACAGAAATGGAAGTGCAGCTGCAGCCAGCCAGTCTGGGAACCATAAATCTGCAGATAGCATCTCAAAATGGAACGATTACAGCACATTTTTCGGTACAAAATGAGGGCGTGAAAGAAGCACTGGAATCGCAGATTGTACAGCTGAAAGAGAATTTAGATCTGCGTGGGATTAAGGTAGATTCTGTAGAAGTTACAATTGCGAGTCACGAATTTGAAAGAAACCTGGAACAAGGCGGAAGGCAAGAAGCACAGGACAGCGAAAAAACAGGAGCTGCAAAAAGAACAAACCGTAGAAAACTTGTCCTAGACGAGCTGGAAGGAGATACGGAAGAGTTGGAAGAATCCGATAAGATTCAGGTAGAATTGATGCAGCAAAGCGGTAATACCGTAAATTTTACGGCATAAGAATAGTCAATAGTATGAAGAACATACAGAAAGGAGAGTACAAATATGAGTATAGTAGCACCCGTAGTAGACGGCGAGATCCAGAATACAAATTCATCCTCATCTAAGAATAAAAACAGCAGCGGCGGCAGTACTTTGGGAAAAGAGGATTTCTTACAACTCTTGGTAGCGCAGATGAAATATCAGGATCCTTTGGAACCAACCTCTAACACCGAATATATTTCCCAATATGCAACTTTTTCGGAGATAGAACAGATGCAGAATATGAGTGCGAGCATGAATCTGGACCGGGCCTCCAGCCTTGTTGGCAAACACGTATATGTGAAGACTACAAATGAAACTACAGGCAATTCCAATTATGTTTACGGAAAAGTAGATTATGTACAGATAGAAAATGGAAAAGCTTATTTATCCATTGCCGGGGCCCTGTATTCACTTGAAGATCTGGACAGTGTTGTCGATCAGGGATATATGGACGCTTACGAAAAAGCGAAGAAGTTGGTATCGGATGTTTCGGACCTTCCTTTACCGGCCAATCTGACGGTAGATAGTAAGGATGCAGTCGATGCAATTAATAAGACATATTCCGGTATGAGTGATTATGAAAAGAGTTTTATCGCAGCAGAGACGCAGGCATTGATTAAAGGTTATATAACCAGGATGGAAGAACTGGTAAAAGTCGCAGATGAAGCAGCAGAGGAGCTGGTAACAAAATTAAAAACAGCATTGTCGGCATTGCCATCCTTGGAATCAGTTACACTGGATCATAAAGACGCGATTGAAGCCGCAAATAAGATTTATACCGACATGAATTCCTACCAAAGAAATAAAGTGCCGGAAGAGACTAATAAATTGTTGACAAGTTATGTTGATAAGCTGAAGGAATTAGAAAAAGCAGCAGCAGGAACTGACGTGTAGGAAAGTTGGCAAGATCTCACGGAGGAGGAACATTGATGAAAATTCAGAACAATCAATTCCCATCCATTGAGCAGTTACAAGAACAATACCTAAAGCAGACGAAGAAGACCGGGCAAACGCAGGATACGACGAACAAGAGGGTGTCGTTTCAGGATATTCTGAATCAGAAGACCGGCAGGACAGAAACAAGTGCGGATGTAAAGTTTTCCAAACATGCAGTAAATCGTCTTGCAGAACGTAATATCGAGCTGACAGATAGTCAGTTGGAACGTTTGAATGAGGGTGCTCAGAGAGCCGGTGAGAAGGGAATCAATGATTCATTGGTAATTGTAGATCAATTGGCATTTATTGTAAATGTAAAAAATAACACAGTCGTAACGGCTATGGATCAGACAGATACCGATGATAATGTATTTACTAATATTGACGGTGCCGTAATTATTTAGCTGGACCTTTATGGAAGCTAAGTGTTCCCGAATGACAGAAGGAACAGTACGAAACACCAAAATTAAACATAGGAGGTCATTTCATTATGATGAGATCATTGTATGCTGGTGTATCAGGTCTAAAGACACATCAGACAAGAATGGACGTTATTGGTAATAATATCGCGAACGTAAATACGGTCGGATACAAATCAATGTCCATGACATTTAGTGAATTAATGTATCAGACAACACAAAGTGCATCCGGGCCGAATGCAACAACAGGAACGGCTGGAATCAATGCAAGACAGATTGGTCTTGGTGTCAAAGCAGGCGCAATCAATACATCTATTACGACTCCGGGAGGTACCCAGACTACGGGGAATCCATTTGATATGAAGATATCAGGAAACGCGTTCTTTGTTGTGAATAACGGACAAGGGAACTATTATACGCGGGATGGTTCCTTTTATGTAGATGCAGGCGGAAATCTGGCAATGCAGAGCAATGGATATAATGTTATGGGCTGGGGCATTGATAACGACGGGAACCTGAAGAAGGATTCGTTGACGAATTTGCAGGTGATGAATCCGAAATATATGACTTTTAATGCAGAAGCAACTTCAAAGTCATATCTGGCTGGAATTATTGACCAGTATGATAAAGATACCACGAGCTTGGAAGGAAAACCGGTAACCTTAGAGTTTTATGATAGTGCGGGCTATAGATATACAGCCAAATTTTCTATAAAAGCATTGGGTACAAAAACGACTAGAGATTATTCTGTTGTATTGTCGGATGTAAAAGATGCTAATGGAAAATCCGTGTTGGATACCTCACATATGGAAATACAGGGAAAGACAAATTATGCTTATGGATCACCAATAAAATTGACACAGCCAAGTGCGATCACTGCTGTTGCAAACTCGGTAGCTGCAGGATCTGGATTTACACTTTCCAACGGAGACACGATAGCATACAATTCGTTGTTTGACGCGAATGGGAAACCGACAGCCAACATGGATACCATTGCAGCCGCATATGGGTATTCAACCACCAATTTCCTGAATCAGACAACGGTCAATGCACCTCCTGCTTCGGCTACGGTGACAATGGAGACATTGTTGAAAGAAGCAGCTGCGGGTACTGCTACAAACATAACACAATTACATGCAGCCTTGACTGGTACGGGAGATATAACGGGGATGTATACCATGGTCTTAAATTATAGCGCGGCCGACGGGAGTTTTATAGGCGTCAACGATTCCACGACGAATAAGTCATTTACGCTTGGTCTGGGTTTTACGAACTTTTCCAATATTAAGATCGATGCATCAACAACTTCCAATGTCAATAACAGCGGAACATCAACGGCCCATGCGAAAACGGGTACTGTTGATAATATTAGTGACGGAGCAGGACGTAAGGTAGGAAACCTGAATGGTATCTCAGTTGAAGATTCAGGTAAGATCTATGCTTCTTACTCCAATGGTCAGTCAAGGCTATTGGGACAGATCGCCGTATCCGAATTTGCCAATGCATCCGGACTTGAAAAAGAAGGAGATAATCTCTATTCTTCGACACCGAACTCGGGAGACCCAACAATCAAAGAGGTCAAAAGTTTAGATGGAGGGGCGATTACAACCGGTACACTGGAAATGAGCAACGTCGATTTGTCTAGTGAGTTTACAGACATGATCACGACACAAAGAGGTTTTCAGGCAAACAGCAGAATAATAACGGTATCAGATACCCTGATCGAAGAACTGGTAAATCTGAAACGTTAACAATTGATGCAAATATGTAAATAAATTGTATAAATTGGGGAAACTATTCGAATAGTTTCCCTTTGCCCTTTAAATATGTCGAAAAAAGTGGTATAACAATAGATATAGTAAAATAAGAAAATAATACATCGAAAAAAGGGGAGAGATGTTTCATGATAGAAGTAACCAGAATGGATGGGACAACTATTTTAATTAACGTAAATTTAATTGAGATTGTCGAAGAAACACCGGATACTGTTATTTCGCTAACAACAGGAAAGAAAATTATTGTAAAAGAAAGTAGACAAGAGGTGAAAAATCTTGTAAAATTGTGTAGAAAGGATATTTTTGCAGATTAATGCAAAATGGGTAGGTGTTTACAGTGGATTTAGCATCGTTATTAGGTTTGGTTATATGTATTACACTTGTAATTATAGCTATCATTTCCGGAGAGCAGGGACCAGCAGCTCTTCTTAACTTTGCAGATTTTCAATCTGTATTAATTACATTAGGCGGTTCTTTTTGTGCCGTACTTGCATCCAATACATTGAAAGATTATATTGGTGGATTTAAAAGTTTTACACTTATATTCAAAGCTCCCAGTATCAATACTCCGGGAATTATTAAAAAAATTATAGATTTATCCAATGTTGCCCGTAAGGAAGGTCTTCTTTCCCTTGAAGAAGCAGCAGGCGATTTGGATGATGAATTCTTAAAAAAAGGAATATTATTAATTGTTGATGGTACGGATCCTGATTTGGTTCGTGCGATTATGGAAACAGAATTGGTAAGCATAGAGGGACGTCACAAAAAGAAAATAGCTTTTTGGGAAAGCATCGCTGCTATGGGGCCTGCATGGGGTATGATCGGTACGCTGATCGGTCTGATCAATATGTTACAGAATATGGATGATGCGGCTGCGATCGGACCTGCCATGTCTGTTGCGTTAATTACTACTTTATATGGTTCTATGCTTGCAAACTGGATCTGTACACCGGTAGCCAGTAAACTAAAGGTGAACAATGAAGAAGAGATGATGGTCAAAGAGATTATGATTGAAGGTCTTCTTTCCATACAGGCAGGGGAAAACCCGCGTGTTATTGAAGAAAAGTTAAAATCTTTCTTATCACCGTCCGACAGACAAATGGCTTCCAGTGATAGTAATACAGGGGGTGAAGAGTAATGGCAAAAAGGAAAGAAGATACTCCACCACCTGGGTCGCCGGCATGGATGTCGACTTTTGGGGATATGATGAATCTCCTCCTGTGTTTTTTTGTCCTCTTATTTTCAATGTCGAGCGTAGATGCGCAGAAGTTTGAACTAGTCGCAGCATCTTTTTCCCAGACATTCAGTATTTTCCAGGCGGGTTCAACTGCAATTGGAGATGGACTGCTGATAAGCAATGGTGTCAGCCAGTTAAACCAATTAGACGAATACTTTAACAGTACAGGCAAATCGGCAGAAGGCAGTGAAGAGATAAAAGACGCTTTGAATGAGGTGGAAGCTGAAAAGCTGAAAGAGTCTGAGGAACTTGCTGAAAAGATTGCGGAATCCATGAAGGAACAAAATCTGGATAAGGAAGTAGATATTAATTTCACATCTCAATATGTGCAGCTTACATTGAACGGAGCATTGCTCTTTGACTCGGGAAGCGCAGCTTTAAAAGAAGAATCACTTCCAATGATGAAAAAACTGGGAGAAATTCTGGCGAGATACTCAGAAAGTATTATCGAGATTGAAGGACATACGGATAATGTCCCGATCAATACAGCTAGGTTTGCGAATAATAATGAATTGAGCAGTTTCAGAGCTTTGTCGGTATTTGATTTCCTGACAGCTAATACAACATTAGATCCATCTATGATAAAGCATGCCGGACGAGGTGAATATGTTCCTGTTGCAGATAATTCTACCGCAGAAGGGCGTGCCAGAAACAGACGCGTAGAAATAAAGATCTATCATTCGCTCAGTTCCTATTAGAAAAAGGCAGGGAGGCCAATATGAAAAAGAACTTGTTTTCCATCTTGATTTTAGCGTTACTAATTGTGAATATTGTATTGACATCGATCATGATGTTCAGTGTAACAAGCGCATCCAATAAGACAGCTAAATTAGTTACAGATATTGCGAGTATCATTCAGCTGGAAATCGGGACACCGGCTACAGGCGGTGAAACAACAACAGAAGTATCTATTGAAGATACTGAAGTTTATGATATTGCAGAAAAGATGACAATACCTTTAGCAAAAGGCAGTGATGATACAACGCATTATGCACAGGTGTCAGTATCACTTTCCATGAATAAAAAAGACAAAGGGTATAAAAGTTATGGAGCTACTTTGTCTACTAAGGAAAGTTTGATCAAAAGTGCAATCAATGAGGTGATAGGAACATATACATTAGAAGAGGCACAAGCAGATCAGAGCGCAATGCGAAAAGAAATATTAGAAAAAGTTCAGGCATTGTTTGATTCCCAATTTATTTATGAGGTTTCATTTAGTGATATTTTGTTTCAATAGATTATGTTCCACCTAAAAATCAAATGATAGGAGGTGGGTTTACGTGGGAGAGGTCCTGTCACAAAACGAGATAGATAGTTTGCTTCAGGCATTGAGTACTGGCGAACTTGACATGGACGATATGCAGAATGATGGTGAAAAGCAGGTAAAGAGTTATGATTTTAAGCGCCCTGCTAAATTTTCCAAAGAGCACTTGCGAACCTTGGAGATCATCTTTGAACATTATGGAAGATTATTATCCACTAACTTACCGGTTTATTTAAGAAAAAATATTCAAGTAGAAGTCGTAAGCTCAGAGACAGTTACGTTTTCGGAATTTTCAAATGCATTGTCCAATCCTGTTATACTGGGAATTATTAATTTTGCGCCGCTGAATGGAAATATTATCTTAGAACTTGCAGCAAATCTTGGCTATGCCATGATAGACAGAATGCTTGGCGGTCAAGGGAATCCATTGGATAAGACCAGAGAGTTTTCTGAGATCGAGATGACCATTATAGAGAAAATCATGATAATCTGCATGCAGCTTTTACGAGAACCGTGGAAGAATGTAGTAGAATTAAATCCGGTGATGGAAAGAATTGAGACAAATGCTCAGTTTGCGCAAGTGATTGCTCCTAATGATATGATTGCCATTGTTACATTGAACTTGAAGATCGGCGATACAGAGGGAATGATGAATGTTTGCCTTCCATATTTTACATTAGAAACTATCATGGACAAGCTGAATACGAAATTCTGGTATTCTACAATGCAGGAAGATTCAGATGAAAATTATCAGGATTACATACAGTCTTTGATCAGAAAAGTTGAAGTTCCGGTCAAAGCGGTTCTTGGAAAGAGTGCAGTATCTGTGAATGATTTTATGAACTTGCAAGTTGGAGACATCATTCGTTTGAATTCCAAAGTAGACAGTGAACTGGATGTCTATGTTGGAAATATAAGAAAATTTACCGCGTTACCCGGCGCGAACAAAGATGTTTATGCTGCACGGGTAGCTTCGGTAGTGAGAGAGGGGGAATAAGACATGGACGGAATGTTGTCCCAAGATGAGATAAACGCGCTGCTTGCAGGCATGGATTTGCCGGAAAGCAGTTCAGATACAGAAGCATCGGAAACGAATGCGGGCACAGATTGGAAAGCAGCTCCTGATCCGGAAAAAAGCTTGACGGATGTGGAAACAGATGCAATTGGTGAAGTGGCAAATATTAGTATGGGAACATCGGCTACAACACTTTATTCCTTAGTGAATCGAAAAGTTAGTATTACTACTCCAGTCGTAACGACGGAAACCTGGGAAGGTGTATTAAGAGAATATGAAAAACCCTGTGTCTTTATTGAGATTTTATATACGACTGGCTTAGCTGGAAGTAATATTTTGGTATTAAAAGAGCATGACGTTAAAGTTATTACAGATTTAATGATGGGTGGAGATGGAACGAATACGGATGGAGAATTAACAGAACTTCATCTAAGTGCTATTTCTGAAGCAATGAATCAAATGATGGGATCTGCAGCGACTTCGCTATCTTCCATGTTAAATGAGACCATTGATATTAGTCCACCGAATGCCAGTCTGATTGATTTAGGTGAATTTAAGACAGCTGGTGAAATTGCTCCGTTCTTAGAAGATACGTTTGTCAAAATAGCATTTAGAATGCAGATTGAAGAATTGGTTGACAGTACGATTATGCAGTTGTATCCATTGGATTTTGCGAGATCTCTGTATGATACTTTTATAGGTCAGCAGAATGCAACGGCAGCCGCCGCAGCCGCGCAAGAACCTCAGCCATATGTACCGCCACAAGCAAATATGCCAACACAGAATCAGGCGCAGGGATATATGCACCCTAATATGCAGATGGGAATGCCTCAGATGCAGGCAGGAATGCCTCAGATGCAGATGGGGATGCCGCCACAGATGGGGATGCCACAAATGCAGCAGAATATTAATATACAACCAGCACAATTTCAGAATTTTACTAATAATTATACTGCAGTAGCAGGTCAAGAAAACATTGGTTTAATTATGGATGTTCCACTGGAAGTAACAGTAGAATTAGGAAGAACAAAAAAATCAATATCTGATATTTTAGATTTTGCACCAGGCACGATCATTGAACTGGACAAGATTGCCGGTGAACCGATAGATGTTCTTGTAAATGGTAAGTTTGTTGCAAAAGGTGAAGTAGTAGTAATAGAAGAAAGTTTTGGTATTCGTGTAACGGAAATCATAAAATAAAACATTGAATAGGAGTGACGAGAAATGGCTAAAAATATTTTGATTTGTGATGACGCAGCATTTATGCGCATGATGATTAAGGACATTTTAACAAAGAACGGATATAACGTAGTGGGTGAAGCGGAAAATGGCGTAAAGGCTGTTGAAAAGTATTTGGAGTTAAAGCCGGATCTAACGCTTATGGATATTACAATGCCGGAAATGGATGGAATTGGTGCCTTGAAAAAAATCAAAGAAAATGATGCAGGCGCAACTGTGATCATGTGTTCTGCAATGGGTCAGCAGGCTATGGTCATTGAATCTATTCAAGCGGGGGCTAAAGACTTTATCGTTAAGCCATTTCAAGCAGACCGTGTATTAGAAGCGGTTAAGAAAGTTGTAGGATAAAATGTTATTAACCCATTATGGCAGTCTTGATGCTATAGCTGAGTTCCTGACAGTTTTAATTATATTTGTATTTGTATTGGCAATTACCTTTTTTACTACCAGGTGGATTGCCAATTATCAGAAAGGGAAAATTTTCAGCAAGAATATACAAGTTATTGAGACGTATAAAATCACAACAAATAAATATCTCCAGATTGTAAAGACAGGAGATAAATATTTAGTCATTGCAGTATGCAAAGATACAGTGACGCTCTTGACAGAACTGGACAAAGAGAAAATAGAGTTCCCAGATGATACGAGCCAAAGAGTAAATTTTAAAGAGATACTGGAAAAAGCAAGGACTTTTACATCTGGTAAGAAAGAGTCTTAGCTAGGGGATAAGGTTGAAAAAAATCTTTCGCCTCCTTGATTTACGCGAGTAACGAGCCAAGTACAAGCCAGCTTGTACTTGGCGATTACCGCGATAACTTGAGAAACTCGCAAAGCGTATTTCTCAGTTTATACGCGACTTAAGGTCGCCTATGGGAGCTAATAATGAATCATATTTTTTTAAAAAATAGGGTAGTAAAAAGTTTATGCCTGCTGTTTATAGTAGGCATATTGTGCATAGTACAAAAAAATAGTGCGTATGCAATGGGAACAGGAATTACATCTAATCTTACCGGAACGACAGATACGCAAACAAACTTGAAAGAACCTGGAAGTGCAGAAACTGGTGAAGATTTAAAAGAATTGAATGTGGCAAATAATCTTACAATTACTTATAAAAACGGAAACGGCGAAGTTGCGGGTTCGTTAAGAATTTTGCTTCTTTTAACAGCAATTGGGCTAGCTCCTATTATGTTGATGGTACTGACATCATTTACCAGAATTATAATTGTTCTGCATTTTACAAGGTCGGCGCTTGGCACGCAGACATCGCCGCCTAACCAGATTATAATTGCAATTGCAATTTTTCTGACTTTTTTTGTTATGGGTCCTGTCTTTGCCCAGATTAATACAGATGCTGTGCAGCCGTTTGACCGCGGTGAGATTACACAGGAAGAGGCTTTGGAAAAAGGGATTGAGCCGTTGCGTCAATTTATGTATAAACAAACGCAGGCAAAAGATGTAAAAATGTTTTTAGAAATTGCAGGAAATGAAGATGTGAAGGAACTGAAAGACATTCCAACAACGGTTTTGATTCCGAGCTTTATTGTTAGTGAATTGCGAACTGCTTTCATTATTGGATTTTTAATTTATATACCATTTATTGTAATAGACATGGTAGTTGCGTCTACACTTATGAGCATGGGTATGATGATGTTGCCTCCGACAACGATTTCAATGCCATTTAAAATTTTATTATTTATTATGGCAGATGGATGGAATCTTGTAATTGGCAATTTGGTAAAGACGTTTTATTAAAAAAAGGGGCATTAAAGAATGACGACAGATGTAGTTAGTGAAATAACAAGAACAGCTCTTTATACGATTATAGAAACATCAGCTCCGGTACTTCTCATATCTTTAATTGTAGGATTGATTGTAAGTATATTCCAGACAGTAACGTCTATACAGGAACAGACTTTGACATTTGTTCCCAAAATTATATGTATTTTTTTAGGATTAATGCTCTTCGGAGAGTGGATGTTAAATCGTATGATTGAATTCATGACAAATTTATGGTCAGATTTCTCCATATACATAAGGTAATAATATGATTGATCTTTCTTTTTCATTTTCAGAATTAGAATATTTTTTGTTCATTATGACAAGAGTAAGCTGTTTTATTTATATTGTTCCTTTTTTTGGTATCAATAATAATGTACCCAATAGGGTCAAAATAGCATTGAGTTTCTTTGTGTCATATTTATTATATAACATAATGACGCCACATGAGACTGTTTTATATACGACACTATTAGGATATACAACGATTATTCTGAAAGAAGCAGCTACGGGAATCTTAATAGGATTTGGCGCGAATATGTGCACAACGATTATGACATTTGCAGGCAGAATGGTGGATATGGAAATTGGATTATCAATGGCAAGCCAGATGGATCCGACCACAAAAGAGAACACAACAATTACCGGTTTACTATACCAATATGGGATGATGCTGATGCTGATCGTAACCGGTATGTATCGATATATATTAAAAGCATTAGTAGAAACGTTTACTTTGATTCCAATCAATGGAGCAGTATTCCATACGACAAAAATATTAAACACAATGATTACTTTTCTAGGCGAATATATTATAATTGGTTTTCGTATTTTCTTACCTGTATTCACAGTTATTACGCTTTTGAATGCAGTACTTGGTATTTTAGCTAAAATCGCACCGCAATTAAATATGTTTTCAGTTGGTATACAATTAAAAATATTAGCAGGTCTGGGGATATTATATGCTACTATAGGTTTGCTGCCTAGTGCGTCTAATTTTGTGTTTATTGAAATGAAGAAAATGATGGTTTCTTTTGTAGAAGCATTAATGTAGAAATTGCTGACACGATAAGACAGAGGGTATTTATGTGATATTGGAATATAATTTACAGTACTTTGCAAAAGACGGTCCTGGTGGGGAAAAAACAGAGCCTGCAACACAAAAGAAATTAACAGATGCAAGAAAAGAAGGAAATGTAGCAAAGAGTAAGGAATTAAGCAATGCATTGAGCCTGACCGCTTTATTCCTGATTTTGAAATTCTGGGTTGGAATGCTTGGAACTAACCTGAAGAGTATTTTTCAAACCATATATAAGCTAATTCCTGAATTGACAAAAAACATGGAAGGAACTGTTCCTGTACACGAGTTTGCGTCTGTTATTACCTATACAACGATACGTATTCTAGTAATTATATTACCTGTATTTGTAGTTGGATTTCTAGTCGCCTTTATTGGAGATTTTGTACAAGTAAAATGGCGTCCGACAACAAAACCATTACAGCCTAAGTTTAGTAAATTAAGTCCAATAAAAGGGATAAAAAGAATATTTTCTGTAAGATCCTTATTAGAATTATTAAAATCAGTTGTCAAAATTTTTATTATTACTGCAGTTGTTTATACTACACTGAAAAAGAAATGGAACTATTTATTCATTCTGTATGAAATATCGCTTAATCAGGCAATTGGAATAGTTGGAAGTGTAACTATAAATCTTGGGTTAAAAATATCCTATATTTATCTGGTTGTTTCCATATTAGATTTTGCATATCAAAAGTGGAAATTTAGCGAGGATATGAAAATGACCAAGCAAGAAGTAAAAGACGAGTTTAAAAATGCAGAAGGTGATCCGCAGATCAAAGGTAAGATAAGGCAAAGAATGAGAGAAGCTTCCCAACGAAGGATGATGCAGAATCTGCCAAAAGCAGATGTAGTCATTACAAACCCTACTCATTTTGCAGTAGCAATTAAGTACGATCCTGAAAAAGCAGACGCACCGATCGTGGTAGCAAAAGGTCAAGATAATCTGGCTCAGAAAATCAAGATAATTGCAAAAGAAAACAATATTGAGATTATTGAAAATAAGCCATTAGCCAGAATGTTATATGCCAATGTAGAAATTGGAGAAATGGTACCGCCTGAGTTATATCAGGCAGTGGCGGAAGTGCTTGCAATGGTATACCATATGCAAGGTAAAGTATAGAATTTGTCTATTTATGATATGAGTACAGGAGGAGAAGGCAGATGAAGAAGGCAGATTTTGGTGTGGCAATTTATGTGTTATCAGCTTTTATCATGTTTATTGTGCCAATCCCTTCGTGGTTATTGGACATTTTATTAGCATTTAATATATCTATTGCATTTTTAATTATGTTTGGAGCAATGTTTTCCAAGGAAGTCTTGGATTTATCCTATTATCCGACAATTCTTTTATTTACGACAATCTTTAGAATTGCACTGAATATTTCTTCTACTAAATTAATTCTCAAAACAGGTGATCCGGGGAATGTTGTTACAGTGTTTGGTAAATTTGTAGGCGGGGGAGACTTAATAGTTGGTACCATCGTATTTATAATCTTGATTATTGTTCAGTTTATGGTAATCAATAAGGGTTCTGAAAGAGTTGCTGAAGTAACGGCCCGATTTACATTGGACGCTATGCCTGGTAAGCAGATGGCGATTGATGCCGATCTGAATACAGGTGCGATTACAGATGCAGAGGCAAAGAAACGTCGTGATAAGATACAGGAAGAATCTTCTTTCTTCGGTTCCATGGATGGTGCAGTTAAGTATGTAAAGGGTGATGCGACAGCAGGGCTTCTGATCACAGCCGTTAATATTATTGGCGGGATTGCAATGGGTATGACACGAGGTGGATTATCGATAGGTGATGCAGTCGACAAATATACAATATTGACAATCGGTGATGGTCTGGTCAGCCAGATACCATCGCTTTTAATATCATTGTCAACCGGTATTCTGGTTACCAAAGGTTCCAAGGATGCAGATTTCGGAACGGTCCTTATAAGTCAGCTATTTGGTGTACCTAAAGTTCTTTATTTTGTGGGTATCACAATTATAGCACTTGGTGTCATGACACCTCTTAACACAGTGATATTCTTAGCCTTGGGATTAATATTTATCATTACAGGAAGAATGATTTCTGGTACAATAGAGATAGCTAAGATAGAAGGTGAAACCGACGCTGATGAAATCGCAGCAGAAGAAATCAGGCAGCCCGAAAATGTTACGTCACTTTTACAAGTCGATCCCATTGAACTTGAATTTGGCTATGGCATTATTCCATTAGCAGACGTTAATCAAGGCGGCGATTTACTGGATCGGGTTGTTATGATAAGACGTCAGGTAGCGTTAGAACTTGGTACTGTGGTTCCGATTATCCGTTTGCGCGATAATATTCAGTTAAATCCGAATCAGTATATCATTAAAATAAAAGGAATTCAAATCAGTGAGGGAGAGATTCTCTTTGATCACTATATGGCAATGAATCCGGGGTTTGTAGAAGAAGAGATTACCGGTATTCCTACATTTGAACCTTCGTTTCATTTACCGGCTATCTGGATTACAGAAGGACAAAGAGAGCGCGCTGAAAGCATGGGATATACAGTTGTTGATCCGCCATCAATCATTGCAACGCATTTAACTGAGATCATACGGCAATACATAGCGGAACTACTGACAAGGCAGGATGTACAGAATCTTGTTAATAATCTGAAAGAAAGTAATCCTTCCTTAGTAGAAGAATTGGTACCAAAGACATTGGGACTTGGAGAGGTTCAAAAAGTTTTACAAAATTTATTAAAAGAAGGTATTTCTATCAGAGATCTACTTACCATATTTGAGACTTTAGCTGATTACGCATCTACGACAAGGGATACTGATATTTTGACAGAGTATGTAAGACAAAGTCTGAAACGTGCTATATCAAGTAAATATTTTCCAGCTAATGAGACAACAAATGTTGTTACTTTGGATCCGAAACTGGAACAGGAAATTATGGGAAGTGTAAAACAAACAGAACAAGGGGCTTATTTAACGCTTGATCCGGAAAAAACAAAAGCAATTATGACTTCAGTGGAAAAAGAAACAAAAAAATTAGAAAACTTAGGAAAAAATCCAATTGTGATTACTTCGCCAATTGTGCGAATGTATTTTAAACGCTTGACGGGAGATTATTTTAAAGATTTAATTGTAGTATCTTATAATGAGATAGAGTCAAATATTGAATTACAATCTGTTGGGATGGTGACAACGTAATGATAATTAAGAAGTTTCAGGGGAGAACAGAAGAAGAAGCAATCGAAGCTGCAAAAAAGGAATTAGGACAAAATGTGGTTATTATGAATGTAAAAACACTTAAGAAAAAAGGAATATTTTGTTTCTTAAAACCACAAGTAGTAGAGGTGACGGTTGCTTTGGAAGAAGAAAACAGCACAGCTTCATTTCGGGCTGCAGCAGGAGATGCACCAGTTATTCAAAGTCCTTTTGCATCTATCACAAAAGAAATATTAAAAAATGATGCGGTAAAAAAAGAACCTGTTAACAGAGAAGAGTCCAGACAGGAATTTTTAAGAAGCGAAGGTGCTAAAAAGTTTGATAATTTGGAAGACGAAAATGCTGGTAGTATGCTTGAGGAAAAATTAGATAGTATTCAGTTACTAATTGAGCAGCAGTTACACAGGTCTGATGAAAACAAGATAAAAGATTCAGACAAAGCTGCTGAAGACGAACCTGACGAGATGGTTGTATTTATGCAACTTTTGTATAATACAATGATCAGTAATGAAGTGAATGAAAAATACGCGAATCAAATTATAGATGAACTCGAGAAAAACAGTAAAGCCAATATGCCGATTGATTATGTACTCTCCAATATTTATCAAAAGATAATCTTGAAATTTGGTAAACCAGAAGAAATCTTACCCGCAAAGGAAGGTCCGAAAGTCATATTCTTTGTTGGTCCCACAGGAGTTGGAAAAACAACAACAATTGCTAAAATTGCTTCAAAGTTTAGTGTGGAACAGAAAAAAAAGATAGTACTATTAACCGCAGATACCTATCGTATTGCAGCTGCGGAACAGTTAAGGACGTATGCCAATATTTTGGATGTACCGTTCCGTGTGATCTATTCGATAGAAGATGCGCAGACTGCATTCAAGGACTTTCATGCATATGATTATATTTTTGTGGATACTGCAGGTCATTCTTGCAGCAACATAGCGCTAAGAGAAAATGTGAATCAATTGATTCATTGTCTGGATGGGGCGATTGAACAAGAAGTTTTTCTTGTACTTAGTGCAACCACGAAATACTGTGATTTAATTAGTATAGCAGACACTTATACTGCTATTACAGATTATAAATTGATATTTACAAAGTTGGATGAGACAATAACATTAGGAAATTTACTGAATTTGAAACTACATACAGGTGCATCTTTATCTTATGTTACATATGGGCAGAATGTGCCGGATGATATTGAAAACTTCAATCCACAGGACACAGTGAGAGTTTTATTAGGTGGAAAGCGTTAATTGATGATTGGAGATGAAAAAGGATGGATCAGGCAGAACAGCTGAGAAATATAATAAAAATGAATAGCCAGCCACAAAGACCTTTGGCGAGAGTGATTACTGTTACAAGCGGAAAAGGCGGTGTCGGAAAATCTAATACTGCAATTAATCTTGCAGTGCAGCTTCGAAAAATGGGACAAAGAGTTATTATTTTGGATGCTGATTTTGGATTGGCCAATATTGAGATTATGTTTGGAACCGTTCCAAAACACAATCTATGTGACCTTATTTATCAGGGAAAGAATATAAAAGAGATTATAACATGGGGACCTGCAGAGGTTGGGTTTATATCAGGTGGTTCCGGAATTGCAGGGCTATCAAACCTGAATAGGGATTATCTTACCTATATTATTCAAAATCTTGCAGAACTAGATGCAATTGCCGATGTAATCATTATAGATACCGGTGCAGGTATCTCAGATGCTGTATTGGAATTTTTAGTTGCGAGTGGTGAGATTCTTCTGGTAACAACACCAGAGCCAACGTCCATTACAGATTCCTATTCATTATTGAAGGCACTGAACAGACATCCAAGATTCCAAGAGGAAGCAACGCAGGTGAAGGTAATTACGAATCGAGTGGAAACTGAAGAAGAAGGAAAGACGTTGTTTCATAAATTGAATGTTGTGGTGAACAGATATTTAAAATTACCAATATCGTATCTTGGTTCCATACCTCAGGATTCACAATTGGCAAAGGCAGTTATGCAGCAGATGCCTGTCTCGGTGCAGAATCCGGGTGCCAAGTCAACAAAAGCTTTTGAAAGTATTGCAGCTACCTTGTGTAATAAGGAATTGAACCAGACATTACAAAAGAGAGGGATGGCTGCTTTTTTCTCACATATCGTAGCAGGAAAACAGAAAGGATAAGGAAACTTGGAAATGCTATCAAAATATATATTGCCGGGAGAAAGAATTGAGCTACAGCGAGTGGCGAGAGGAAAACAAAGTAATCATGAGGTAAATAAAAAGGTATATTTCAGTAAAGTATTTGATATCCTGTCAGAAGACAGACTGGAAATTACGATGCCGATGGAAAAAACCAAATTAATTTTACTACCGGTAGACGCAGAATTCGATATGTATTTTTATGCAAAGTCCGGACTGTTTCAATGTTTTGCCAGAATTATAGACCGTTATAAAAACAATAATGTATATATTCTGGTATTGGAGCTCACAAGTAATCTGCGTAAATTTCAACGCAGAGAGTATTATAGATTTAGCTGTGCATTGGAGATGGATACAAGAACACTACAAGAAGAGGAAATGGAAGCAGTTGAAAATAAGAGAGATATTTTGGTGCCTGGATTACCATTACAGAGAAGCGTAATCGTTGATATCAGTGGTGGAGGGATTCGCTTCGTTGCAGATCGTTCGTATGAAGTAGGAAGCCTTGTATATTGTAAATACCAGCTCATCGTAAATGGGAATACAAAAGAATATAATCTTGTTGGTAAAATATTAAATAATAAGGAATTGGAGAGCAGACCTGGAGATTATGAACATCGTCTTCAATATGTAAGTATAACGGAGACTGAAAGAGAAGAGATTATCAGATATATTTTTGAAGAAGAGCGAAAGTATAGACAAAAAGAAAAGGAATGATTTATGTGAAAAAAATATTGGTGGTTGATGACTCTGCACTCATGAGAAGAATACTTTGTGATATAATTAATTCAGATGAACGATTCCAAGTTGTTGAATATGCTGTGAACGGTTTAGAAGCTTTAGAGTTGATCGGTACGAAGCAATATGATGCGGTTGTTTTAGATATTAATATGCCTAAGATGACGGGGCTCCAGCTTCTCAAAGAGCTTAAAAACAGAAAAATTGAGACAAATGTAATTATGGCCAGTACAGATACTGTAGATGGTGCACAAGTCGTGATGGATGCACTGGAATTAGGTGCATTTGATTTTATCCATAAACCTTATAATACAGTAGAGCTCCGAAAAGAAAGTTTTCAGAAAAAGCTATTGCAGATTCTGGACGCAGCAACACAAAGTCAGATTAAAAATCTGATACTCAGTAAGCCGGTAACGCCGCAAAATACAGCACCAAGGATTATGAAATTTGTGGAAAAGCATGTAAGTGATTTTAAAGAAAACAAAATAGTGGCCATTGCAAGTTCCACCGGAGGACCAAAAGCACTCCAACAGATTATCCCGTTATTGCCTGAGAACCTAAGAGTTCCGGTAATGATTGTACAGCATATGCCGGCCGGATTTACGAAGTCATTTGCGGACAGGCTTAATGCACTTAGCAAAATAGAAGTTAAGGAAGCAGAAGAAGGTGATGTATTAGAAGCCGGCAAGGTATACCTTGCGCGCGGTGGCGTACATATGAATGCAGTTGAAAAGGCTGGAAGAGTATTTATCCATTATTCCGATGAACCTTCCAGAGAAGGTGTAAAGCCATGTGCCAACTATATGTATGAATCCTTGATGAAATGCAGTTATGAAGAAATAGAGTGTGTTGTATTAACCGGAATGGGATCTGATGGAACAAAAGGAATTGCTCATTTAAAAAAGTCAAAAAAAATACACGTGATCGCTCAGGAGAAAAGTACTTGTGCAGTTTATGGAATGCCTAGAAGTGTTGTTGAGGCAGGATTGGCAGATCAAGTACTTGGTATTGAGAAGATTGCACAAGAGATAATATTGAAAGTGGGGGTAAAATAGTATGGACGTAAGCCAATATCTTGAAATCTTTTTAGATGAATCTAAGGAACATTTGCAGAATCTGAATACTCAAATTCTTGAACTGGAACAGGATTCAGAGAACATGGACACCATTAATGAAATATTCCGTGCAGCACACTCTTTAAAAGGAATGGCAGGAACCATGGGATATAAGAGAATGCAGGCACTGACACATGATATGGAAAATGTATTTTCAGAGGTTCGTAACGGAACGATTAAAGTAAAAGCAAATATGATTGATATTTTATTCCAATGCTTAGATGCATTAGAAGAATACGTAACTTCTATTCAAACAACATCTGATGAGGGAACAAATGACAATGAAACTTTAATTACTTTGTTAAATGAAATTTTGCAAGGTAATAGTGTGCAATCCGAGAAAAGTACATCTGAAAAAAAAGAGGCGGTGATACAGCCCCAGACAGTGGCTGAGGATGATTTGGCGCATTGGAAAAATATCAAATTAGGTGACACGGAGATTTCTGTTATTCATGCAGCAAGGGATAAAGGAAATGAAGTTTTTGGAATCACGGTATATATTCAGGAGACCTGCCTGTTAAAAGCAGCAAGATCTTTTTTAGTATTTAAGGCATTAGAAGAGATAGGCGAGATTATTGTTTCCGAACCTGGTGTACAGGATATTGAAGATGAAAGATTTGATCAGGATTTTTCAATTATTTTTGTCACAGATGAGCCTTTTGAAAAAGTAATAGAGATTATTCAGAATGTATCTGAAATTGAAAGAGCTGTGGGAGCTGTCGTGGATTTATCGCAAGTTACTACGGAGGAGAAAGAAGATTCAAAAGAAAAAGCAGAAGAAAAAGAAACCATGACGGAACGTAAAAAAGAAACAGCTGTAGCTGTGTCAGCAGCTTCTGTCAAACAGGAGAAGAAACAACAGGTAAGTAAACCGGTTGTAAATAGAACTGTTAGGGTCGACATTGAGAAACTTGATGTTCTGATGAATCTTGTCAGTGAGCTGATAATAGCCAAGAACTCATTGGTATCGGCATCAGCAGTCGAAGAGACGGCAAATTCAAGTTTTAATGAACAGATTGAATATCTTGAAAGTGTTACAACAAACTTACATGAATCTGTTATGAAGGTAAGGATGGTTCCTATTGAAAGTGTTCTTACAAAATTCCCTAGAATGATTAGAGATCTGGCTAAAAAGCTGGACAAAAAAATGGAATTATATATGTCCGGTGAAGAAACAGAATTGGATAGAACAGTGGTAGATGAAATTGGTGATCCTCTGATGCATTTACTCAGAAATTCTGCTGATCATGGACTTGAAACAGCAGAAGTCAGAAAAGCAAGGGGTAAGAACGAAACGGGCTCTATTTTCCTGGATGCTTATCAGGATGGAAATAATGTTATTATTGAAGTAAGGGACGACGGTAACGGAATTGATGTACAGACTGTTAAAAAGAAAGCCATTGAACGTGGTACGATTACTGCTGAACAAGCAGAGAATATGCCGGATAAAGATATTATAGATCTACTATTTCTTCCAAGTTTCTCTACAGCGAAGGTAGTATCAGATGTGTCTGGACGTGGCGTAGGACTGGATGTTGTAAGGTCTAAAATAGAAGCGCTCAGCGGTGAAGTAGAAGTAAGATCGCAGCTGGGTGTGGGTAGTACATGGATTATCCGTCTGCCGCTGACATTAGCCATTATTCAGGCACTTATGGTCAAAGTAGGCGAAGAGAAATACGCCATTTCTCTTGGCTCGATTGAAACAATTGAAAATATTACGCAAGAAGAAATAAAACAGGTACAGTCAAAAGAAGTAATAAACTTACGTGGGAACGTAATTCCTATTATTCGCTTAGCCGATGTATTAGACATTGAATCACAGCATGGTGAAAATGATAGTATGGTAGTTGTTATTGTAAAAAAAGGTGATAAATTAGCTGGTATTGTTGTTGATGAATTAATGGGACAACAAGAAATCGTTATCAAATCACTCGGCAAGTACATTAACAAGTGCAAGATGATTAGTGGAGCAACTATTCTGGGTGATGGTGAAGTCGCATTGATTCTTGATGCAAATGCATTATTCTAGAGAAAAGATAATAGGAGGATAAACCATGGATGAAGTAAAAAATATGACTGATAAAACGCAGTTCATTGTAATAAAAATAGGCAATGAACAGTTTGGTATTGATATTAAATACATAGATAATATTGTACGTATGCAAAACATTACAAGAGTTCCGAAGGTTCCGGTATATTTTAAAGGTGTCATTAACTTGCGCGGTGAAGTGATTCCTGTTATGAGCCTACGTTTGAAAATGGGCTTGCAGGCAGATGAATACACAAAAGCAACGAGAATTATCATACTTAAGATTGAGCAGCATGAAGGAATCGGTATTTTAGTTGATGAAGTGAAGGAAGTAGTTACATTAGAAGCTGAGCAGGTTGAAAAACTGTCTTATGGTAAAGAAGAGAAAAAGACATTTGTGTACGCTGTTGGGAAGGTTGAGGAGTCTCTGATATCATTATTAGATTTAAATGCAGTGTTAGCTGAACCACAAGCATAGAGCGGAGGGGGAAGATAGAATGTCAAGTTTTAATTTAAACGATATGTCCCAGACCTATTATGATGTTCTAAAAGAAATCGGTAATATAGGTGCTGGCAATGCAACTACAGCATTGGCTCAGATGCTTCAATGCAAGGTTGATATGAATGTTCCACAGGTTAAATTGTTGGATTTCAAAGAAGTCGGGGCACTCATGGGTGGAGAAGAACAGGTGATGGCAGGGATCTACCTTGTGGTGGAAGGAGATATTGCAGGCAGTATCATGTTTTTGCTTGAGTATAATTCGGCGCGTCATCTGGTGTCACAATTAATGGGAACCCCATGCGTTGGTGAGGAATTTACAGAGATGGAAATGTCAGCTTTGAAAGAGATTGGTAACATTATTACGGGTGCCTATTTGAACGCACTTTCTGCATTGACAAATTTAAAAATATACCCTTCTATTCCTGATTTAAGTATTGATATGGCAGGTGCCATTCTTAGTGTTCCGGCTATTGAATTTGGCACGTTAGGGGACAAAATATTACTGATTCAAACACAGTTTACGGATGAAATAGAGCTGGACGGCTACTTCATCATGATTCCGGATGTGGAATCATACGAGAAAATATTAACATCGTTAGGAATAACGATTGAATAGAATATACTTTGAAAGGTAATTATGAGCGAAATTATTAAAGTAGGCATGGCAGATCTGAAAATATGTAAAAGCCCTGACGGATTAACGACTTTAGGACTTGGCTCTTGTGTTGGCATCGCGGTTAGAGATCCAATCACTAAAGTCGGCGGTTTAGCGCATATTATGCTCCCGGATAGTACCCGAATCAGAAACAACTCAAATATCCCCAAATTTGCAGACACAGGAATCACAGAATTAATCAGATTGTTAGTCGAGAACGGTGCAACAAGGAGCAGGCTGGTTGCTAAGATAGCAGGTGGTGCCCAAATGTTTGCATTTCAGAATAAAACTGATTTGGTGCGGGTCGGTGAAAACAATGTAGAAGCTACGAAAGTTAAATTAAAAGAAATGAATATTCCTATTTTAGCAGCAGACACAGGAAAAAATTACGGACGAACAGTTATTTTTTATCCAGAAACAGGTGATTTTGTTATTAGGGCAGTTGGGAAAGCAGAAACGGTGATTTAAATGAAAAGAAAACTAGTACCACCTTTTATCATGTTACTTGCAGGAGCAGTTACCAGTATTGTGATGTTTTTGAATCACTATGAAATAAAGACAATGTTGTGGATTTTGGTAGCTGTTTTGGTCTCTTTTTATATCATAGGTGTTATGATTAAAAAGGTGTTAGATTCTTTTGAAGAGGTGAACAAGTCAGCAGATAAGCTCTTAGAAGAAGGGACAGTTATCAAGAAGGAAGTAATAGATGAAAATTCAGGAGAAGAACAGGAAGGAGGAGAACAGGAGGGAGGAGAACAGGAAAGAAAAGCGCAGGAAGAAAAGTAATAGAATGACAAAGGAAGTGTAGAAGGGCAGTAAAATACGGGAGTAGATTCGGGAGATGTGCAGCATGGATGAATCAGAAAAGAAAAAGCTATGGGATGAATACGCTAAAACAAAATCTTCTCAGAGCAGGGATAAAATAATTCTGGAATATGCGCCGCTGGTTAAATTAGTAGCAGGTAGACTAAGTATGTATTTGGGCTATAATGTTGAATATGAAGACTTGGTTAGTTATGGGATATTCGGGTTAATAGATGCCATTGATAAATTTGACTGCACGAAAGCTGTGAAATTTGAAACATATGCAAGTCTTAGAATACGAGGGGCTATCTTAGATCAGATCCGTAAGATGGATTGGATACCAAGAACAATTCGACAAAAGCAGAAAAAGGTAGATTCTGCCATTAAAGAGATTGAAGATCAAGAGGGAAGAGCAGCTAGAGATACAGAAATCGCCAAAAAACTTGGAATAGGAGAAGATGAGTTTTTAGAATGGCAATCACAGATGAAGATTACAAATATCGTGTCTTTAAATGAATATTTAGAGCAAGGTTCGGAAGTTCCAAATGAAAAAAAGTGTAGCAAATATTTTGATGCTCCGGAAGAGGTAATGGAGCAAACGGAATTAAAGCAGATCCTGAAAGAGGCTTTAGAACTGTTGACCGAAAAGGAGCGCAAGGTAATTGTATTATACTATTATGAAGAATTGACGTTGAAGGAGATAAGCAATGTATTGGAAGTGTCAGAATCCAGAATTTCGCAATTACATACGAAAGGCCTCCAGAAGATGAAAAGGAAATTAGGGAATTATATGGGGATTTTGACAGACCTATAGTGAAGAGCTGAAAGACGGGGAATGTGGGATGAATGGTTATTTTCAGTTAGTATTAAATGAATCGGGGACTAATCTGTCTATTTTCCCACCAACGAATGGTGGAGCGATCATAGACATTAATGAGGTAACAAATTATTTACAAAGAAGAAAAATTATTTTTGATATCACGGCTGTTAATGTGGCAATAAGAAATGCAAAGGAAAATACAGTATTTAATTTATCGAACCAGAAATTATTACCAGAACCAGAAATGCTTAGTGTGAAAGTAACTGCAGATACGATGCAGGCAATCGCAAGGTTCTACCCACCTTCACTTGGTGCGGCGGTAAAAGGAAAAACTGAGATTATCAATGATTTGAAACAGCAAAAGATAATGTTTGGTGTTGATGAAGAAGCGATTGATGAGTTTATTGAAAACAGAGAATATTGCACAGATATTGTATTAGCTAATGGTAAGATGCCGAGGCATGGTAAAGATGCCACAATAGAATATTATTTTAATACAGATTTAAAAGTGCGGCCAACACTGAATAATGATGGAAGTGTTGATTTCTTCAATCTTAATACAATTAATCATTGCAAAAAAGGTGATGTTCTGGCAAGACTCAATAAAGAAGATATCGGCGAGAATGGAATCGGTGTTCTGGGTAATATCATTCGCCCGAGGGAAGTGAAACGCTGCACATTACAATATAGTAATCACATAGAAAT
This sequence comes from Bacillota bacterium, assembly GCA_023398375.1. Lineage (GTDB taxonomy): Bacteria > Bacillota > Clostridia > Lachnospirales > Lachnospiraceae > SZUA-378. The sequence continues at coordinate 390,963 of JAEWSH010000042.1, forward strand.
ATCAGAAGATAAAACGGTATTGACTTCACAAGTAAATGGCCATGTTTGTCTTGTAAATAATAAAGTGTTCGTTTCTGATGTTTATCAGGTAGAGAATGTCGATAATGCGACAGGTAACATAGAATATGAAGGAAGTGTTCTGGTGACTGCTAATGTATGCTCAAATTTCAGTGTTATTGCGCATGGAGATGTCGAAGTACGCGGCGTGGTAGAAGGTGCATATATTGAGGCAGACGGTAATATTATTATTGCCCGAGGCATGAATGGCATGTCCAGGGGCAAATTAAAAGCAGGTGGAAATGTAGTTGCCAAATTTATAGAAAATGCTACCGTAGAAGCGGGTGGTTATGTAGAAACAGAAGCAATACTGCATAGTACTGTTATGGCAAGAACAGAAGTGAATGTACTAAGTCATAAGGGATTTATTACAGGCGGTAAAGTTGTCGCGACAAATGCGATTAATGTAAAGAACTTAGGCTCTCCAATGGGGGCTGATACGATCGTAGAAATTGGTCTTGATCCTGCAATGAAGGAAAAATATAATGAATTGCAAAAAGAAGTAGTGACTATACATAAAACGTTACAACAGATCGAGCCGATTATTACAGCAACACGTCAAAAGCTTGCAAAAGGTGAAAGATTAGCACCGGACAGATTAAAATATGTGCAGACGCTTATGGTAGCAAACAAACAGAAAAATGAACGTCTGCAGGCATGCAATCAAGAAATTCAAGATTTGCAGGAAATGCTGAAATCAAATCAAAATGCCTGTGTTACAGTATCGGGAGAAGTATACGGCGGGACAAAGATTGTAATTTCGGATTCTGCACTAACTGTAAAAGATACAGTAAAATACTGTAGATTTATCAGAAATCAAGGGGAAATAAAAATGACTGCCCTATAAAAGGAAGTGAATCGTATGGCAATTAGCCCGTTAGAAGCAAATGGAACAATTGGAAGGATGCAGGATTTTAATATCCTGAAACAAAACGAACTTCATAAACCTATGATGGATCAAAGCAATATGCAGAATGCATTTCAAAAAGAAGTATTAGATAAAAACGTACAGGTTCATCAAGCTGATGATGCAGAAAATAATGCTTATAATTATGATGCAAAAGAAAAAGGAAATGGACAGTATAACAATAATCAAAAACGTAAAAAAAAGAATGCTGAACAAAAAAAAGATAAATATATTATTAAAGGTCAGAATCACTTTGATATAAAGATATAGGAGAAATACATGAATGCGACAGAAATTATTTTACTTTTACTAGGAATTGCGGTTTTTATTGGTAGCTTTGTAATTCCAGAACAGAAGAGTAAAACAACGGAAAGTGATAAACGTCTTAGCACAGAATTGATGAAAGAATCAATGGAACAGGAAATAAGCAGTGTCAGAACACAGATTCAGGATATGACAGAAGAGACGGTATCTTATTCGATAGAAAAAGCAGAACGTATATTGGAGAGGCTTACTAATGAAAAGATGCAGGCTGTTAATGATTATTCAGATACTGTTCTGGCGGAAATTAATAAAAATCATAAAGAAGTATTATTTCTATATGATATGTTAAATGACAAGCAGCAGAATATTCAAGAAACAGTAAAGGATGTAGACAGAGTAACAAAAACAGTGGAAGATACTGTGAAAAAAGCAGATAAAAATGAATCCGATACAATGATTATTTTCGATGAAGAAGATTCGTTAGAGGCTGAAGAAAAAAAAGCAATACAAAAGAAAGCAACTGTCAAAAAGACAGCGCTTAAAACTATTTCCAAGCCAAACAAGGAAGAAAGAATCGGAGACGATTTAAAAACGTTAGCAGGGAAAAATATCGTCTTTGATAATACGGTCAATGATATTGACGTTATCGTAGGCGGTGAGAATAATAAAAATAATAATCAAAAAATTCTGGAGTTGCATAAATCCGGAAAATCTAAGATGACAATAGCGAAAGAGTTAGGTCTTGGTATCGGTGAGGTAAAGCTTGTCATTGATCTTTTTGAGGGAATGTAGAAATGAAGCTTAAATATTATTTGCGGGGATTGGGAATTGGAATAGTAGTGACTGCTATGGTATTAGCTGTGTCTGGTAAAGGACATATAAAAGAACTTACGGATACACAAATAAAAGCTAGGGCGAAAGAGCTTGGCATGGTAGAAAAAACCGTGCTTTCTGATATGTTGGATGACGATGCAGAATCAAAAGTACAAGAGAAACCTGCACAAGAAGATTTGGAAGAAAAAAAAGACAGTATAAATAAAAATAGCATAAGCAATAACAGCATAAGCAATAATAGTATTGATAATTCGGATGAAAGCGAGAGTCCTGAAAAAGCAGCAGACGTAATTAAGGGAATCGCTGAAAATGAGAAGCAAAAAGCAAATGATACGAAAGCGGCAGAGGAGCAAAGTACAGACAATAAGGAGCAAAAGGATTCATCTGTCTTGATTACGGTTCAAAGTGGCGAAAGCTCCCTATCAATATGTAAAAAGTTAGAAAAAGCAGGGCTCATAGATTCGGCATCTGAGTTTGATCGGTATTTATGCCAGAATGGTTATGATAAAAAAATATGTACAGGTGACCATCATATTGCAAAAACTGCAACAAATAGCGAGATAGCCATGGCAATTACGTCTAAGTAAAAAAAACTTGTATATATGGCCAGTTTATGTTAAAATATCAAAGTTGTGAGAAAACACGTATATTCAGTGTATCTATGGTGCTTCTTTAACGCAGAAGTGATGGATATTAGTAGAGTCAAAGATTTTACTTAGATGATATACGGATGAAAAAACCATATGGAGGTAATAAATATGAGCGTTATTTCAATGAAACAATTACTAGAAGCAGGTGTTCATTTTGGACATCAAACAAGAAGATGGAACCCAAAAATGGCTCCTTACATTTTCACAGAGAGAAACGGAATCTACATTATTGACTTGCAAAAAACAGTAGGTAAAGTAGATGAAGCTTATAAAGCAATTTGTGATATCGCTGCAGAAGGTGGTACAGTTCTTTTTGTTGGTACTAAGAAACAAGCGCAGGATGCTGTCAAATCAGAAGCGGAACGTTGTGGAATGTTTTATGTAAATGAAAGATGGTTAGGTGGCATGTTAACTAACTTCAAAACAATAAAGAGCAGAGTCGCAAGACTAAAAGCGATTGAGACTATGTCACAAGACGGAACATTTGATGTCCTTCCTAAAAAAGAAGTTATCAATCTTAAAAAAGAATGGGATAAACTTGAAAAGAACTTAGGCGGGATTAAAGATATGAAGAAGATTCCTGATGCTATTTTTGTAGTAGATCCTAAAAAAGAAAGAATCTGTGTTCAGGAAGCACATACACTTGGTATTCCACTTATAGGTATTGCAGATACAAACTGTGATCCGGAAGAACTTGATTATGTAATTCCTGGTAATGACGATGCAATCAGAGCTGTGAAATTAATCGTAGCTAAAATGGCTGACGGAATTATTGAAGTTAATCAGGGAGAAGCAGTTGAGGTTGAAGAGATAGAAGCTGGAGTTCCTGTAGAAGAAGCAGAAACCGCTGAAGCATAACAACTGTTTTGGATGAGAGGAAATCATTTTGGGGGCGATTATGTTAACCGTCCCTTTATCCTAGAAATTATTGGAGGAATCGAATATGGCTATTACAGCAGGTATGGTAAAAGAGTTAAGAGAATTAACAGGTGCAGGCATGATGGACTGCAAAAAGGCTCTTAATGAAACAAACGGAGATATAGAAGAAGCAGTAGAATATTTGAGAAAGAACGGTCAAGCAAAAGCTGAGAAGAAAGCAGGCAGAATTGCCGCAGAAGGTCTTGTAAGATTAGCTACAAAAGGAGATAACATTGCAGCAATTGTTGAAGTTAACTCGGAAACAGACTTTGTTGCTAAAAATGAAGATTTCCAGACCTTTGTAAATGCAGTTGCAGAGCAGGCAGTTGACACAGCAGCTCAAGATTTAGATGCTTTCTTAGCTGAACCTTGGAGTTCAGATACAAGCAAAACTGTTAACGATGCATTAACAGAGAAAATTGCTGTTATTGGAGAGAAATTATCAATCAGAAGATTTGAAAGAATTGTGGCAGAAAATGGATGTGTAGTAACATACGTACACGGCGGTGGTAGAATTGGTGTCGTTGTGGAAGCTGAAACAACTGTTGTTAACGACACTGTAAAAGAAGCATTGGTAAATGTTGCTATGCAAATTGCAGCACTTTCACCAAAGTATGTATCTCAGTCAGAAGTAAGTGATGAATACAAAGAACATGAAAAAGAAATTTTATTTTCTCAGGCAAAAGTTGAAAATGCTGCTTTACCAGCAGAAAAACAAAAACCGGAAGCAATTATTGAGAAAATGATTATTGGACGGTTAAATAAAGAATTAAAGGAAATCTGTTTATTAGATCAAGCATATGTAAAAGATGGTGATCTGACTGTAGATAAATACCTAGCTGGTGTAGCAAAAGAAATTGGTGCGGACATTGCAGTTAAGAGATTCATCCGTTTTGAGACAGGTGAAGGTATTGAAAAGAAAAATGAAGATTTTGCTGCTGAAGTTGCGGCACAGATAGGCAAATAGTTATATAGTTGATAAGTACTTTCATGAGCCGGGAATTTAAGGATTTTCGGCTCTTTTTTTTATAAATATTATATAATTTGATATTGTTACGGGCAAACCTGTCAAAAGACAGAGACGCAAAGCTATAGGGTCTAAGGTGTAAAAGCAAAACACTATGATAGCCTGGCTGCAAAGATGACCATTTTTGTCTTAACCTGCCCGTTTTTGTGTGGCAGGTTTTTTGAGTTGTTGGCTGTTTTTTAGGGGAAAATGGCGAAAACCGTTTAAGTTGACTTGTAAATTTTAACGAGACAAATGGTAGTATGATTATATACTAAAAAGACAAATATGAATAAATGTAAAAGTGGGGAATTTTTATGAATGATATGGTATTTGCTATATATGCCTTATTTTATATATCTGCTTTCCTATGTATCGGAATAGGAATCTATCTATTATATATTAATATTAATACGCTTTTAAATAAATCAGCATTCTTACTTTGTGTTTCATTAAGCTGTTGGTGTTACGGGATAGTTCGTTCTTTAATGGCAGCAAATTATGAAGGCAGCATGTGTTGGAAAAGATTTGCAGCAATAGGAATTGGAATGTTTTTTAGCTTTTTGATACATTTTATATTTGTTTTAACTGGTAAAGAAATTTTTGTTAAAAAAGAATGGGTTAAAATCGTAATTTACTTTCCAGCTGTAATAATAGTTTATCTATTTGCCATTTCAGATAAAGTAACCCACCAGTTATATCAACTTCAAAGAACATCAATAGGTTGGATCAGTAAGACAGATTTTAATATATGGATCGTTTTTTATGATATATTTGTATATAGCTTATTATTAGTATGTTTATATATGATTTATCGGTGGAAAGTAAATACGAATGATGTACAGAAAAAAAAATGCGCGACACTTATTTTATATTCGCTTTTGTTATTTTTGATTGTTTCCATAATAACTGAAATCATGGAAAAATTGCATATTAATAATTATATGCATGAATTTGCACCCATTATTATGCTATTTCCTATGATTTATTTTTGTTATGCAATTAAGAAGCATGATTTTATGAAAAAAACCGTTGTAAAAGAAGATATTGTTTTTATGGAACAATTCCGTACAAAAATCATCAGATATTTGGCCAGATCATTCTATGCGGGTGGTTTGATATACTTTATTTCAGAATATATGAATGACAGATACTCTGATTTTTCAAGGGTATTTTCATTTTCTCTATTTTTAGCTTCCTTTGGACTTGCTATTTATATGATTCAGAGGTATCTAAAAAATAGAGAATTAAAAATACTGTTATATGCTCTTATTTTATCTATTGCGATACCAGTGATTACATTACGATTTCTTCAGTATGCATCAATTACTGTCTGGGCATTTCCATTTATCATTATAATTGCAGCACTTTTATTTAATAATTCTACAATACTTATTATGATATCAACTTCAGTGATGTTAACACAGTTATATATATGGATAAAAGTTCCCAATTGTATAGTAGTTGTTGGAACGTCTGATTACTTTGGCAGAATTGGACTAGTGGGATTGGCAGTCTGCCTGGCTTATTACATCAATAAGATCTATTTGTTAAGGTTAAGCCAGCTTTCAGAGAGAATTCGAATACAAGATCTTCTTTTTTTAATATCTTCCCAAATTATAAATGTAAATAACGATAATATTAGTGAAAAGATGGAGGAGGTACTTAGACTGCTATGCGAACATATAGATGCAGATAGGGCCCATATTTATTATAATAATCCACAAAACGAAACTGCGGATATAGAATATTTTTATTGGTGTAATGAAAATACTTTATTAAATAATGATATTGAAAAGAATTCAGATTTATTTAATAGTATTTACTGGAAAAATGAAGTAACTGAAAATGGGGTCATACAGATTTATGATGTATTTAAGCTTCCGGAAGCGGTAAGTAAGGAAAAAGAGCTTTTAATAGAACAAAATGTCAAATCTATGTTAGCAGTTCCCTTTATAAGTAATGGAAAAATAAATGGTTTTATGAGAATTGATTTTGTATTTACGAATAAAGAATGGGATGATGAATTTATCAAATTATTAACAACGGTAGGTAATATTTTAGGAGATTCTAATATTAAGGCTAACTCAGAAAAGAAAATGCATCAGATGGTTTATTATGATCAGTTAACGAATATCCCTAACAGGGAATTGTTTGGTAAGTGTATCAATCAAGCAATTAAAAGATCTTCTAAAAATGGAGACCTGTTTGGCATTATATTGCTAGATTTAGATTCATTTAAAACTGTAAATGACACGATGGGACATCACTGTGGAGATAAAGTACTAATTTTAATTGCAGATAGGCTGGAAAGGTGTCTGCGAAAAACAGATATTGTCTGCAGATTTGGTGGAGATGAATTTTTGATTCTATTAAATGGAATTACTTCCGATAAAGATATTGAGGCAGTGGTGTTAAAAATAATAAAACAATTCGAAGAACCTCTGACGATAGAGGAACAAGAATTTTTTATCACTGCAAGTGTTGGTATTTCAAGTTTTCCAATAGACGGAACAGACAAGGACACACTGATTAAAAATGCTGATATAGCCATGTATGAAGCAAAGAATAATGGAAAAAATCAGTTTGTTTTCTGCTCCAAGGAAATGAAAGAAGATATTCAGCAGACAATGATAGTAACCAATTGTTTGTATCATGCACTGGAAAGAGGGGAATTAGAAATTGCATATCAGCCTCAAGTATTAATAACGTCTGGATCGATCATAGCAGCAGAAGCCTTAGCGAGATGGAATCACCCTGATTTAGGGAATATTTCACCTGCTGTTTTTATCCCTATAGCAGAACAAACGGGCTTGATCAATTCTATTGGAGAGTGGATTTTGAGTGAGTCATGTAAACAAAATAAGATCTGGCAGGAAATGGGATTGCCGCCTATTAGAATGGCTGTTAATGTATCTGTAAAACAATTATTGAAACCTGATTTTGTAGATAAAGTCGCAGAAATACTTAAGGAAACAGAGTTGGAACCACGTTATCTAGAACTGGAAATAACAGAAAATATCGCCATACAGGAATCAGGTTTTATTTTTGATGTTCTATACAGATTGAAGGCCATAGGTATTTCTTTAGCAATTGATGATTTTGGTATCGAGTATTCATCTCTTAACCGTATAAAGATGTTACCAATTGACCGTTTAAAAATAGATATGAATTTTATCAGAGGTATTCTGAATAATGACAAGGATAAGGTAATTGTTGATGTAATTATAAAACTTGCAAAAGATCTTCACTTAAAAGTAATTGCAGAAGGGGTAGAAAAGGAAGAACAGCTTATTTATTTGAAACAGAAAAAGTGTGATGAAGTGCAAGGTTATTATTTCTATAGACCTCTTAACAAAGAGAAGTTTGAAGAAATATTATGGGAATATGATTCAAATTAGTCTTTAATTTCATTACAATAAAATTGCATTTGGTTACAAATATTAAATAAATTAGTCAAACGAGTCGATATATTTTATGATGGATATCGGCTCGTTTTAGTTCATGAAAAGTGAAGCGGCTTGCCGATTCATCTTGTTTACGCGAGCAACGAGCCAGAAATGAGCTGGCTTGTATTTGGCGACTGCCGCTGAAACTATCGAAACTCGCAAAGCGTGTTTCTCATATTAAGGGGGATAGATAATGAAAATTGACCAGCAAACTAATAATCTTGTGAGTAATAGTGTTAAAAGTGATCTAACTGAAACTCAAACTGAAAATAAAAATAATGAAAAGAAAGAAAAAGAGAAAGATATAACAATCTTCGCAGGTGATTTAAATATAAATAAAGATCCTATTGCAAAGAAACGGAAAGAGGCGCAAGAGAAGGCATTGAAAATAATAGGCGATGCTTTTGATAATGATAAAAAAATAGATGATGATTTAAAGGAGAGAGAAAATCATATCAGTAAACTGAATGAAGATATTGGAGATGCAAATAATCAAATAAATGAGTTTAAAAAGAGGAAACTTGATTTAAAGGAATCCTACGGGATAGCAGATGATTCGCAAGAACAGAAAGACTTAGAGTTATTGGAAAAAGCAAGTGCTTCCATTGAGATAGGCTCTAATGCTAAACTTTCAAAAGAAGAATGGGAACATGTACGTGAAATAAGTAAGTCTGGATTAACAGAATATCAAACCCGTTGTATGGAATTAAATAAATATGCTGGTGTCAGCCGCGCTGTGGTAAAAGAGGCGGAAAAGAAAATAATTGTAGAGAATGTTACAATAACCGCTATAAAATTAGAAAGATTGAAATCTAATCCTATGGTAGATGCCACAAAAGAAGCAGATAGCATTTTGGATGCAGCCAGTGACGAAATAAAAGGAATGCTTTTGGATGAAACAAAAGAGCATATTGATGACAAAGCGAAAGAGGAACAGGAAGAAGCAGAGAAGCAGGCGGAAGAGAAGGAAAAGCAGGAGGAGCAGTTAGAGGCAGTGAAAGAAAAAAGAGAAGAAATGGAAAAACTGAAAAATCCTGAGAGGGCAGAGGAAAATGATAAGTCTGCTAAAACGGTAAATAATGAGATTCCAATAGATCATTTTTTACAAATTGCGCACAAAGAAAGTGATATTAAAAAGGAAGTAGAAAATATTGTAGATAAGATGAAATTAGTAGTGGAAGATATTAAAGGAGCAGTAGTGGATTCAAAATTGTAATGAATAAGTCAATCTTGGGATGGTATTTTTTTCAATAAATGAATCATATTGAAAGAGATGCTGTCTTTTTTTGCTTCTAAATTAGAAGGCAGATCATGGTTTAATTTACGCGAGCAACAAGCCAAATGCAAGCCAGCTTGCATTTGGCTATTGCCGCGATAGTCGATAAATACTAGATTCAGGAGAAAAGTATATGTTACAGATAGCTATTTGCGATGATGAAAGAAGGATACGCGAACAATTGGAGAGATTGCTGCACGATTGTGTACAGGCAGAGGTAAGACAATTTGAGAATGGTCAGGAATTATTAAAGTCAGATATTGTTTTTGATATTATTTTGTTGGATATTTGTATGGATAAAAAAGAGTCTGGGTGTAAGATGGATGGAATGGAAACAGCTAGAGAAATTCGCAAGGTATCGGAGGCGATCATTATTTTTATTACAGCGTTGAGAGAATATGTTTTTGATGCTTATGATGTAGATGCTTTTCACTACCTTTTAAAACCTGTTAATGAGAAAAAATTTTATGAGGTACTTGTAAAAGCGGCATCTCAGGTAGAGAAAAAGAATTCAGAAACCTGTGTAATTAAAGTTAAAGGTAACTTTCGAAGTATTCCGATAGAAGAAATTCTATATGCCGAGAATGATGCAAGAAAGATTGTACTTCATACAAAAAAAGAAATGATTACATTCTATGAGAAGATGGAAGTATTGGAAACTAAACTTGGAAATGATTTTTTTCGCTCGCACAGAGGATTTTTGGTACATCTGAAGGAAGTGGAAAGCTACGATAACAGGAACATCAAATTAAAGAATGGTGATGTTATATTTCTTTCAAAGTTAAAGTACAATGAGTTTGTTACAGCATATATGAATTATTTGACAAAATGATGGAAGTTAAGTAATCCGATAAGGAGTTGCAGATGAAAGATTTATTATATTTTCTCATGGATATTTTTGACTACGGAATGAGTGGCTACTTATTGTCCTATTTATTCAGGGAAATGTTAAAAGACAAATTTCAATTTCGAAACAGTAAGATAACGGGATTTTTACTGGGAGTACAATTTTTATTAACGCAGATTTTTTTAAGCAATTCGCCCGCAGTAAAAAGGTTTCTCTATGGGGAATCCATGATTCCTGTAAGCAGTAAACCAAGTATCTTATGTATTGCAGTCAGTTTTATGATTTCTCTGGCATTTTGTCTGATTTTATATAAGGGGAATAAAATTGGAATAGCCTATCTTTTGGTTACATTTTATGCCTTAATGGAGTTGGTACGTTTCACACTTTACACTTTTTCTATATGGGTATTGGATCTGTTTGTTGATTTTCATTTGTACTTATTTGAAAGAACTACATATATGAAAAGCCAAGAATTCATAAATATGATCGGTATCACAGAGGGGGTTTGGAACTTTGCAGTTACAGTCATGATTTTAAGTACATTTTATTATTGTCTAAGGCGTTATAAATATTATCTTCTTGTAAAAGAACATCAGCTGCAGCTATCTGAAATCACTTTTTTGTTCGTACCAAGTGTTACAGGACTGGCTTTGAGTGTTTTACTTAGGTGCATATTATATAACCGGAATGGAAATGAAATACATGCGTTGCTTACAGATAATCCGGAGATGTATGTAATTGTACCATTGATTACTATTCTATGTATTTTATCAATCATGCTGAGTGTCAGAATTCTTAGAAGTGTGGCAGAAGATAATGAAGAAAAATTAAAACTTGAAATCTACCGTGATCGTATTCGTGGTATGGAAGAACATATGAAAGATGTAGAGAGACTATATGATGGTATCCGTGGAATGAAGCATGATATGAAGAATTATATAGCAGATATCGAGGCATTATTAGGGAGAAAGGGTATCGTAGTTACAGGGAATATGGAAGAATTAAAAGCATATCTTAGTGGTCTGACAAATTCAATGGAACAATTGGATATCAAATATCCAACGGGGAATCCGGTGACGGATGTGGTTGTTAATCGATATGTACGAAGGGCAACAGAAAAACAAATTTTTTTTCAGAGTGAATTTATTTTTCCTGCTAATATGATGATCAGTGCATTTGATTTAAGTATTATTTTAAATAATGCATTAGAGAATGCGGTAGAGGCGTGTGAAAAAACAGGGAAGAAAGGGCGATATATTAATATCGAATCATACAGTAGGCAAAATATGTTTTTCATTGAAATAAAAAATAGCTTCAGTGGAATTCTTAAATACAATGAGCGAAAAGGAATATTAGATACTACGAAAGAAGATACGAAGGTGCATGGATTGGGAATGAAAAATATTAATAACTGTGTCGAGAAATATTATGGAAAAACAGAATGCAGAGTGAATGACAGTGAATTTTGCTTTCTTATCATGCTCCAGGGGAAAAATAGGAAAAGATGATAGCATGGTAATTGTCTGGAAAATCCAGAATACTTAGTATATTATAACAAAAAAATATATAATTATAAATAAAATTTAACTAAATTTACAGTAGAAATATTTATTGTAAAGAAGTAATATTAACTGATAATAATTAAACAATATATAAATAAGCAGACATATATAAGTAGAATCCTATAGTTTGTAATAAAAATTAGAAACCTGACAAGGCAGTCAAATTGTTATTTTGGCTGCCTTTTTTACGCGAATTCTCGTGTGGTTACTCATAAATTTAAGATACAACAACAAAAAGGAGGAATTACGGATGAAAAAATTTATCGCAACTATGTCAATGGGGCTTATGGTGCTGTCTATGCTTGCTGCCTGTGGGAGTACCCAGGCAAAAAGTACAACTGCCCAGGCAGAGGCACCAATAACGGAGGAAAAAGCGGCTACGTCAGAACCAGATGAAACTGAAGAAGAGACAAGTAATGTTGTAACAGAATTAAGTGATACGCCGTCAGAAGAACCGGCTGAACTTACGGTCTTAGCAGCAGCCAGTTTAACAGATGCAACAACGGAATTGGCAGAACTGTATAAGAAGGTTGCACCAAATGTAACACTTACTTTTTCCTATGGTGCTTCAGGGGCATTACAAACACAAATTGAAGAAGGAGCACCAGCAGATCTTTTTCTATCTGCAGCATCCAAACAAATGAATGCACTTGATGAAGAAGGATTACTATTGTCAGATACAAGAGTAGATCTATTGCTGAATAAAATAGTTCTAATAGTGCCAGCAAATAGTACGTTAGGGCTTACAAGTTTTGAAGAAGTGGGAGAAGATACTGTAAAAACAATAGCACTCGGTGAACCGGATGGAGTTCCTGTGGGACAATATGCAGAACAGGTATTTACGAACCTCGGGATACTGGATGTCGTTAAAGCAAAAGCAAATTACGGAAGTGATGTAAAACAGGTACTTACATGGGTGGAATCGGGAGAATCGGATTGTGGTGTTGTATACGCTACAGATGCCCAAATAAGCAGTAAAGTTACTATTGTTTGTGAAGCACCAGAGGGAAGTCATGAAGATATCATTTATCCGGCTGCTGTAATTGGAACTTCTGCGTCACCGGAAGCAGCGAAAGCTTTCTTAGATTATCTATCTACGGAGGAAGCGGCATCCGTCTTTAAAGAATATGGTTTTTGTATGAAATAATGGAAGGAAAAGTGCAGATGGATATATCACCTTTGTTAATCAGTTTTAAAGTAGCATTCACTGCAACTATGATTACCGTTTGCTTAGGAATACCAATGGCATGGTTTGTTGCAAAACTGAAAAGAGGAAAAGGCTTTATTGATGGCGTTTTGACAATGCCAATGGTGTTGCCGCCAACAATTGTCGGTTTTTTTCTATTACTTCTGATTGGAAAAAACGGACTGCTTGGTAAGTTGCTGCTGCAATTTGATATTGTGCTGACATTTACCTGGATAGCTGCTGTTTTAGCCTCTACGATCGTATCGTTTCCATTGATGTACCGTACGGCAAGAGGAGCGTTTGAATCAATTGATCAAAACCTGATTTATGTAGGTCAGACACTTGGCATGAGCAATTTTGAAATATTTAGTAAAATTGTATTACCAAATACAATTTCTGGTATGACAGCTGGAATTATATTAACCTTTGCCAGGGCCCTGGGGGAGTTTGGTGCGACGATAATGGTGGCCGGTAATATACCAGGCCGTACACAGACTATGTCAGTTGCGGTCTATTCTGCTGTTCAGGGCGGGCACAGAGAAAAGGCGTATGCCTGGGTTACCGTAATTATGGTGATTTCATTTGGAACAATGATAGCTATGAACTGGTTGTCTTCTCATAGGAATCATAAGGAAGGTGAGATGATTTAAATAAAATTACAAGTAGATATTAAGAAAAAAATGGATCATTTTTCATTGGAAGTATCTTTTGAAATTGCGCGTGAAACATTTTCAATTCTTGGGGCCTCCGGCTCCGGAAAAAGTATGACACTTAAGTGTATTGCAGGGATAGAAATTCCGGATGAAGGAAGAATTGTGTTAGATGATCAAGTACTTTTTGATTCTGGAGAAAAAATAAATCTTCCGCCGCAAGAGCGTAAAATCGGATATCTGTTTCAAAACTATGCACTTTTTCCGAATATGACAGTTGAAGAAAATATAGAAGTTGTACTTCGCGCTTCCCCAAAAGAGAAGAAAGAGATCGTAAAAGAAAAAATAAAAACTTTTTATCTGGAGGGCCTTGAAAAGAAAAAACCAAGTCAGCTTTCAGGTGGGCAGCAGCAAAGAGTAGCGTTAGCACGCATGCTCGCATCAAATCCTAAGATGATTATGTTGGATGAACCTTTTTCGGCACTTGATAGTTACTTAAGATGGCAGTTAGAACAAGAAATGTTGGAAATCATACAATCATACAGGATGCCTACCTTATTTGTTTCTCATAATCGTGATGAAGTATATCGAATTAGTGATTTAATTGGAATAATGAATAATGGAAGGTTGGAATGGATAAGCGGAAAAAGAGAACTATTTGAGAATCCGCGCTTATTTGCAGGTGCAATATTAACAGGGTGCAAGAATTTTTCCCGCATTATAAGAATTGATGATTATAAAGTTAAGGCACTCGACTGGCAAGTGGAACTAATTACCAGAGAAAAGGTGACAGAAGAAATACGGTATGTTGGTATCCGCGCGCATTACATTCAAGTGATGAGAGAAATGAATGCAGACCACAATACACTGTTGTGCCGGGTCACTAAAACAATAGAGAACACATTTACAATGATAGTAATGTTAGCACATATCAGCATAAAAAAGCAAAGGGAAGGTATTGAAGGCGGAGTTTGGAACTATTCAGAAATCCGTATGGAAATTGGAAAGAAAGAATGGGATGAGGTAAAAGGGGAACAAGTCAGAATAAAGTTTTCACCCGAGAATTTGCTTTTGCTTCGATAAAATCAGTAAATGTGCAGAAGATGATATGAGCAGACAAGTATCAGACAATAAAAAAATAGAATTATCTTATAGTGAAAATAGTAAAAATAAATACGAAATATCTATTAAATATTGACAAATCAGTGCATTGTGCAAATAGAAAGCTAATGATAAAATTTCTTCATAGTAATTGCTAGCAGTTTATTTGACAGAGACGTCACGACTTATCTTGAATAAGTTATGACGTCTTTTCTATTTCTATTAGGAAAGTTCCCTGAACTTCCCTATAAACAAGATGAATCGGCAAGCCGCTTCACTTGTCATGAATTAAAAAGGCACTTCGTGTCACAATGTAACTTAGGAATGAATAAGCAAATTTTAAGGAGGAAATAAAAATGAGACAGATTGCTATTTATGGGAAAGGCGGAATTGGTAAATCAACTACGACTCAGAATCTGACCGCAGGATTGGGAGAAATGGGTAAGAAAATCATGATTGTTGGATGTGACCCAAAAGCAGATTCGACACGACTGATTCTTGGAGGCTTAGCACAGAAAACAGTACTGGATACACTTCGCGAAGAAGGCGAAGACATTGATTTGGATTATATTATGAAAAATGGTTATGCAGGCATACGATGCGTAGAATCCGGTGGGCCAGAGCCAGGTGTCGGATGTGCAGGTCGTGGTATTATTACCTCGATTAATCTTTTAGAGCAGCTCGGTGCTTATACGGATGATCTTGATTATGTTTTCTATGACGTACTTGGAGACGTTGTATGCGGTGGCTTTGCAATGCCGATTCGGGAAGGAAAAGCACAGGAAATTTATATCGTAGCATCAGGAGAAATGATGGCGTTGTATGCAGCGAACAATATTTCGAAAGGTGTTCAGAAGTATGCCAATACCGGCGGTGTTCGTTTAGGTGGTATCATCTGTAACTCCAGAAAGGTAGACGGAGAATCGGAATTGGTTTCTGCCTTTGCAAAAGAGCTGGGCTCTCAGATGATTCACTTCGTACCTAGAGATAACATGGTACAAAGAGCAGAGATCCATAAAAAGACAGTAATTGATTTTGATCCGACAGCAAATCAGGCAGATGAATACAGAGCTTTAGCAAATAAGATTGACGGAAATGACATGTTTGTAATTCCAAAGCCTATGAAGCAGGAAAGATTGGAAGAATTATTAATGGAACACGGAATCATGGATATTTAAATACCAAAATCAAATTGGAGGTGTAACTATGTTATTAGTAAGAGCAATTATCAGACCCGAAAAGGTAGGAAGCGTATTATCAGAACTGTTATCAGCAGGTTATCCGGCAGTGACCAAAATGGATGTATATGGCCGTGGGAAACAAAAGGGAGTAAAGGTCGGTGAAGTTTTTTATGACGAAATTCCAAAAGAAATGCTGCTTATGGTTGTAGAAGATGCAGATAAAGATGACGTAGTCAAAATTATTATGAAATATGCAAGAACGGGCGAAAGCGGTCATTTCGGTGATGGCAGAATCTTTGTCAGTCCTGTAGAAGAGGCATATACAATCAGTACGAAGAAAAAAGGATTATAGGAGGGCTGATTATGAAGGAAGTTATGGCAATTGTCAGACAAAATAAAGTCAATGTGACCAAAGAAGCTTTGGCAGAAGCGGGAGTCCCAGCCTTTACCTGTAGAAAAGTGTTAGGAAGAGGAAAAAAATTAATTGATATGAGTTTATTACATTCATTTGTAGATGCAGGAGAGGTTCCGGCAAATCCAATGGGAGAATATATATCGGAAGCAACCAGATTAATATCCAAACGCGTATTTACAATGATCGTAGACGACTCAGAGGTAGAAAAAGCAGTAAATACAATCATGGATGTGAATTCAACAGGGAATCCGGGAGATGGAAAAATTTTTGTATTGCCAATCCTTGAAAATTATAAGGTTCGAAACGGAGAAGCAACCATAGAAGCATACTAAAACAGGAGGTGAGAACATGAGTGTTGCAGAAAAAGTGCTAGATCAGTATAGCTCGAAAGTATATAAAAATCGTAAAGATCACATTGTGCAGATAAATAATAATGACAATAACAATCAGATAGCAGCAAACGTCCGAACCATTCCTGGTATTATGACACAAAGAGGCTGCTGCTATGCAGGCTGCAAGGGTGTTGTTCTTGGACCGATCAAGGATGCCCTGCAGATCGTACATGGACCGATCGGTTGTGCCTTCTATGCTTGGGGAACCAGAAGGCATAAGGCAAAAAAAGAAGAGGGAGTCGATCATTATTTGCAATATTGTCTGTCAACGGATATGCAGGAACCGGACATTGTATTTGGCGGTGAAAAAAAATTAAAAAAAGCGATTGACGAAGCAATGGATTTATTTCATCCGTCCACCATTCTGATTTGTTCTACCTGTCCGGTCGGACTGATTGGAGATGACATCCATGCAGTTGCAAAATGGGCAGAAGAAAAATATTCCATTAAATGCATTGCGTTCAGCTGTGAAGGCTATAAGGGCGTGAGCCAGTCAGCAGGACATCATATTGCAAATAATCAATTGGTTAAATTTATAATTGGCGAAGGTGACCGTGAAATCAAGAATAAATTTTCCTTAAATATTCTTGGTGAATACAACATTGGCGGTGATGGATGGGAGACAGAGCGTATCTTAAAACGTATTGGATATGAAGTGGTATCCACCTTTACAGGAGATAGCAGTATCGACGACTTGAAAAATGCGCATCAGGCAAACTTAAGTTTAGTGCAGTGTCATCGTTCCATAAACTATATAGCGGATATGATTCAGACGAAATATGGTGTTCCATGGATGAAGGTTAACTTTATTGGAGTACAAGGAACCATAGAATCCCTAAGAAATATCGCCAAGTATTTCAATGATCCTGAATTAACAGCCAAAACAGAGGCAGTTATTTCAGATGAATTAGAAACGATTTTTGATGATATCGAGTATTACAAGACCAAGCTAAAGGGTAAAACAGCCGCCCTTTACGTAGGTGGTTCCAGAGCTCATCACTATCAAACACTTTTAAAAGATTTCGGCGTAAGTACCATTTTGGCAGGCTATGAATTTGCTCATAGAGATGAATATGAAGGAAGAGAAGTTCTTCCGTTCGTAAAAGAAGATGCGGATAGTAAAAACATTGAGAGCATTACCGTAGAACCAGACCCAGAAAAGTATCACGTATATGTATCAGAAGAAACGCTGAATAGGCTGAAAGATGAAAAACTCTTAGATTATTACGGTGGTATGGCAAAAGAGATGGATGATGGAACTTACATGGTGGATGACTTAAATCATTTTGAAACAGAAGAATTTTTAAAATTATTAAAACCTGACATCTTTTTCTCTGGTATCAAGGATAAATTTGTAGCACAAAAAGCTGGTATTTTGTCAAGACAGTTACACTCGTATGATTACAGCGGACCATATGCAGGCTTTAAGGGAGCGGTCAATTTCGCAAGAGATATTACAATGGGTATTTATACTCCGGCATGGAGCTATGTAAAGGCACCTTGGAAAACGGCTCCGATCTTAGTTGGTACAATGGGAGGTGAGGAATCATGTTAGATTATACAAAAAAAGAAAATTATGAAAGAACCGCACTTAAAGTCAATCCGGCAAAGACCTGTCAGCCGGTAGGTGCAATGTATGCAGCTCTCGGGGTACATGAATGTATGCCTCACAGTCATGGTTCACAAGGATGCTGTGCTTTTCACAGAATGTTCCTGACCAGACATTTTAAAGATCCGGCAATGGCTTCCTCCAGCTCCTTTACGGAGGGCTCGTCTGTGTTTGGCGGCGGTAGTAACTTAAAAACAGCAGCCAAGAATATTTTTGATATTTATAACCCAAGAATCATTGCAGTACATACGACCTGTCTGTCAGAAACCATCGGTGATGACTTAAATGCTTTAATACAGGAGATTACTATTCCGGAAGGAAAATTTATGGTGCATACCAATACACCAAGCTATAAGGGCTCCCATATTACCGGCTTTAGCAATATGGTATCCGGTTTTATCAAGTACTTATCCGTTTCTTCCGGTAAAAAGAATGGGAAAGTAACCATCATACCCGGATTTGTAAATCCGGGAGACATGAGAGAAATGAAAAGAATTGCGGAGGCAATGGGGGCTTCTTATATCATGCTTCCGGATACCAGTGGAGTTATGGATTCTCCGATGACAGGAAAATTTGAGATGTATCCAAAGGGTGGGACTACCGTAGAGGAAATTATAGAATCAGGTGATTCAGAGCTTACCATAGCACTAGGCAGATTGACAAGTGAATCGCCGGCAGACACCTTAGAAAAGAAATGCGGTGTACCATATAAAGTACTTTCCCTTCCAATCGGTATCGGAAAAACAGATGAATATATTATGGAATTGCAGGCATATTCCAAGAAGGAAGTACCTTATGAGCTAGAGGAGGAAAGAGGGCAGTTGGTTGATATCTTACTTGATATCCATCCATATACCTATAACAAAAAGGCGGCCATATTTGGAGATCCTGATACCGTACTTGGAATTGCAGAGTTCGTACTGGAAATGGGAATGGTTCCCAAATATTTAGTAACCGGTACACCTGGTGAAGCTTTTGAAAGAGAAGCAGCTGATTTATTTACAAAATTTGGTGTAGAAGGCTGCAAGGCAAAGGCGGCTGGAGACTTATATGAATTGCATCAGTGGATTCAGCAGGAAAGTGTAGATTTACTGATTGGCGGAACGCATGGAAAACATATAGCAAGAGCGGAGGATATTCCATTGATTCGGGCAGGTTTCCCGATTATTGACCGATATATTCATTCTTACATGTCTTTGGTTGGTTATAAAGGAGCCATGAGACTGGCAGAACTGATTACCAATGCACTGATGGATCGACAGGACAGAGACTGTGCAGAAGAAGATTTTGAAATGGTACTGTAACATACCGGAAGAAAATCAAGCGGCTGCGAAGCGGACATTTGATTTTACCTGATATGTTAACGAGAGAACAAAGTTCTCGAGTGTTATCAGAAAGCGGCTGCGAAGCGCGGAAAGGAATGCATCATATGGAAAATGCGAGCATATTAGAGGAAAGAAAAGAGTTCATCTTATATAAGCAGGATGGGTGCAGCGGAAACGGAATGCGCTGCGATACCAACAGTGTGTCAGGAGCAGTCAGCCAAAGAGCTTGTGTATATTGTGGAGCGCGAGTTGTTTTAAATCCCATAACCGATGCATTTCATATTGTGCATGGTCCCATTGGTTGTGCCAGCTATACCTGGGATATCAGAGGAAGCTTAACAAGCGGGGAGGATCTATACCGTAACAGCTTTTCCACAGATCTAAGGGAACAAGATGTTATTTTCGGCGGTGAAAAGAAATTAACGGCTGCAATCGAGGAGATTGCAGTCAAATATCATCCGAAATTGATTTTTGTATATGCGACGTGCATTGTCGGGGTAATCGGAGACGATGTAACGGCAATCTGCAAGGCAATGTCCAAGAAGTATCATATGCGAGTCATACCAGTGAAATCTCCGGGATTTTCAGGAAATAAATCAGTGGGATACCGAATGGCTTGTAATGCCATTATGGAATTGATTTCGGGGCAAACGAAGGAAAAGAGAAAAGGTGTCAATATATTAGGTGATTTTAATCTTGCCGGTGAGATGTGGATTATTAAGGATTATCTGAATAAAATAGGTGTTCCGGTCATTTCAACCATGACGGGAGATGCTACCTATGAAAGCCTTCTCGAGGCACCTTCTGCTACCTTAAATATTGTACAATGTGCCGGCTCAAGTACTTATTTAGCGAATCGAATGGAAGAGGAAATGGGAATTCCGTATATCAAAGTAAGCTTTTTTGGAATTGAGGATACAACAAGCTCACTGATTCGTATCGCCGAGGCGATACAGGATGAAGATGCAAGACAAAAAGCAATTACTTTTACAACTCAGGAAACTATAAGATTACAGGAATTTCTTACTAAATATAGAAGAAATCTGGAAGGAAAAAAAGCTGCTATCTATGTAGGTGGTGGTTTTAAAGCAATTTCCCTGATACGGCAATTTCAGTCCATGGGAATGGAAACTGTAGTTGTTGGTACGCAGACAGGGAAAAAAGACGACTATGAAATAATAGAGAGCTTAGTCAACAAAGATACCGTCATACTTGATGATGCCAATCCGGCAGAATTAGAAAAATTTATGAAGGAAAAGAAAGCAGATATCTTAGTTGGCGGCGTAAAGGAAAGACCGCTGGCATATAAGCTGGGAATCGCATTTTGCGATCATAATCATGAAAGAAAGCATCCGTTAAGCGGCTTTGATGGAGTTGTAAATTTCACCAAAGAAATTAACAGCAGTATTAACAATCCCGTTTGGAACTATATGGAGGGAAGCATATGAGAGGTACCTTGGTAAATTTAAATGTAAATCCTTGCAAGATGTGTATGCCGATGGGAACTGCCACGGCTCTGTTCGGCATTTCGAAATGTATGACGATCCTTCATGGCTCACAAGGGTGCAGTACCTATATTAGAAGACATATGGCAACCCATTATAATGAGCCGGTGGATATTGCCTCCTCCTCCTTAACTGAGGAGGGAACGGTGTATGGAGGTGAGAAAAATCTCCTGACAGGTCTTAAGAATTTAATCAAGCTATACGAACCGGAAGTAATCGGAGTGGCGACTACCTGCCTTGCAGAAACAATAGGTGAAGATATTGGGAGAATCATTGAGAAATTCTATATGGAAAATCCTGAATATCAAAACATTAAAATTATTCCCATTCCATCAGCCGGATATGCAGGAACCCAATTTGAAGGCTACATGAAAGCTTTATATGAGATTGTAAGAAATGTAGAAATGAATACCACAAATAATCAAAAGGTAAATATTGTAACTAGTACCCTGTCTCCAGCAGATACCAGATATTTAAAGGAATTGCTAGAGGAATTTTCCATTGATTATATTCTATTACCAGACTTATCAGACACCTTAGATGGTGTACATAAAACAAATTATGAAAGACTGCCGGTTGGAGGAACCCGGATAGAGGATATCAGCAAAATGGCAGGCGCATGCATTACCCTGGAACTATCAAGCTTTACCGAGGATAATCCTTCGGTAGCAGAATTTTTATATGAAGCTTACGGCGTTCCTTATAAAAAGTGTGCACTTCCTGTCTGCCTTAGAGATATGGATAAATTGATTAAAATTCTATCGGATATTTCGGGAAAACCCATTCCCGAAAAGATAAAAAATCAGCGTGGACGATTCCTGGATGCCATGGTAGATGCACATAAATATAATGGGGAAGCAAGAGCTGCTATTTATGGAGAACCGGATTTTGTCTACAGCACTGTGCGTTTATGTGTAGAAAATGGCATCATGCCGATGCTTGTAGCCACAGGCTCAAAATGCATGGGGCTGAAGGAAATGCTTGTCAATCAGATACAGGAGGTGGCAGATTCCTATTTTATTGAACGTTTTGAAATACTTGATGATATAGATTTTCAGACTATAGAAGAAATGGCAAGAGAATTAGGGATTAATATACTCATTGGCAATTCGGACGGAAGAAGAATGGCAGAAAAATTAGGCATTGAACTTGTTCGAAGAAGTTTTCCTGTTCATGACAGAGTAGGAGGGCAAAGACTTCGCATGCTAGGCTATGAAGGCGCACTTACCCTTCTGGATGACATAGCAAATGTAATACTTGCAAAGAAGGAAACCGGCTTTCGAGAAGAGTTATATCACAAATATTACAAAGGAGAGGCTGTATCTATGGTCGAGAAAAATAATGAGAAAAAAACAATAGAACAAAAAACCGCTACGCATCCATGTTTTAATTGTGGAGCTCATGATTATGCCAGAATGCATTTACCAATTGCTCCAAAGTGTAACATAAGCTGCAATTACTGTGTTCGCAAATTCGACTGTCCAAATGAGAGCAGACCGGGAGTCACCACCAATATATTAAAACCGCAGGAAGCTTTTGAAAAATATATGGAAGTAAAAAAGAAGGTCCCAAAGCTTTCGGTAGTAGGAATTGCCGGACCGGGAGATGCATTAGCTAATTTCGAGGAAACGAAAAAAACCTTGGAGTTAATCAGAGAGCAGGATAAGGAAGTAACCTTTTGCTTATCGACTAACGGACTCATGCTTCCTCGCCATGCCAATGAATTAATACAACTTGGAGTTTCACACGTCACTGTGACCATGAATGCCATTGATCCTAAAATCGGAGGGCAGATTTATAAATATGTAGATTATATGGGAGTAAGGTATTATGGGGAGACTGCAGCAGCTATTCTATTAGCTAACCAGCTGACTGGGATACAGCTTCTTACGTCACAGGGAATCGTCTGTAAAGTGAACATTGTTATGCTAAAGGGCATCAATGACCAGCATATTCCTGAGGTTGTTAAAAAGGTGAAGGAATTAGAGGGAACCATTACGAATATAATGCAATTGATTCCAGTTTCCGGAAGTGTATTTGAGAATTTACCGCTGGTAAGCAACAAGGAAATTATGAAGATGAGAAAAGACTGCGGTGAGACCATGAAGCAGATGTATCATTGCAAGCAATGTCGTGCAGATGCCATTGGTACCTTAGAAAATGATCGTTCGATTGAGTTCAATGCTTGTCATAGGGCAGAAGAGCCGGAAAAAACAGCGGAAAATACAGGTTCCAAGTCTCAAAAGGTTCAGGTGGCTGTGGCAACGAAGAGCGGCATGATAGTAGATCAGCATTTTGGTCAGGTATCGGAACTATATGTTTATGAATACTTCGATGGATCTGCAAAATTCATAGAAAAGAGAAGCATAGATAAGTACTGCGATGGAAAGCAGGAGTGTGATGAAAAAGAAGATAAAATCTCTATGATCATTAATACCATTGCAGATTGTGATGCTGTCATCGCAATGAGAATAGGAGATTCTCCCAAAATGAAGTTAAAAGAAAAGGGAATTAAGGTATTTACAACTTACGATAAAATAGAAGATTCGGTGAAAAAGGTTGCGGCTGAGATGTCAGCTATATAAAGGAGGAGTAAAATGGTCAGTCCAAAGTATCATGTATTTGTTTGTACGAGCTGCAGAATTAACGGTCAGCAAAAAGGCTTCTGTCATTCAAAGGGGGCGGTGAATCTTGTACAAAGATTTATGGAGGAAATTGATGATAGAGATTTATCAAGTCAAGTAATGATTACCAATACGGGTTGTTTTGGTATTTGTGACAAGGGTCCCATTGTTGTTGTTTACCCGGAGGGCGTTTGGTATGGAAATGTAACAGAGAATGATGTGGAAACTATCGTGGAACAGCACTTTGAAGGAGGCTCTATCGTAGAGTCACTTGTTCTTTAAGCAGAAAGAAAGGCGCGGGGGGAGGCATTTGCATGATTCAAATAATGGATAATACGTTAACTGCTTTCGATCATTGTCTGCCTTCCAAAGAAGATCTACATGTATTTAGTAATATGCTTTTTTCGATTGGTGTCGATATCGTTGAATTATCGGTTGATGCATATGAGAGGATGAAACCATTGCCGGAGAATGGAAAATTTGCTCTTAATATAGAGTATATGGAAGCAATCGGTTTGTATCCTGGCTTTTATCGCTATATCTGTCATCATGATAGAAGCAACGAAAAAGTAATTAATCAAATACAATTGAACGATGCAAGAGAAATAGTTAAACTAAGGGCATTTTACGATTGTAAAGAACTTCGAATCGTTGGGTTGGATGATTTGATATGTGGATCATATGACAAAACAATGAAAGAAATAAAAAATAGTTTACCGAAGAGCAGAGTTTATTTTTGCCCGGAAAATAATTATGGATGTGCAAGTGCGCTTGCGGTTCAATGGATCTTGATGGATGGCCATAATATCACAACAAGCTTTGCCGGATTTAAAAATAATGCTGCAACGGAAGAGGTTCTTATGGCACTTCGATTGGCGGTGCGTCATAAGCCAAACCGGGATTTATCAGCATTGCCCCGGTTAATGAAACTATTCGAAGAAATAACGAATCGTAAAATCGGAAATAAAAAACCGGTGATCGGAAAAAACATATTTAAAGTAGAGGCAGGTATTCATGCAGACGGAATCAGTAAGAATCCCCTGACTTACGAAGCGTATGATCCAAAATGTGTAGGAGGAAAAACTGAATTAGTCATAGGAAAACATTCCGGGTTAAAGGCAATTAAATATAAAATGCAGGAATTGGAAATGCCTCTGCCAATGGATATGGTAATTGAGAAAATATTATATATGGTGAAAGAAACATGCACGGAAAATAGAGCCAGTTTGAGTGACAAAGATTTTGAAAAACTTGCCATTGAGGTGATTGCCAATGAAAGAGACCAAATATATAGTTGACACAACATTGCGGGATGGAGAACAAAGTCCGGGTATTGTCCTTCGTACGGAAGATAAAGTTAAAATTGCAAAATGTCTGGATGAAATTGGTGTTTATGAAATAGAAGCAGGGGTACCGTGTCTTAGTCCGGTGGAAGAAGAGGGAATCAGCAGGATAATAGAAAATACAGCAAAGGCAAAAATATCCGTTTGGAGCCGCATGAATGCTGAAGATGTAAAAAAATCCATCGTCTGCAGACCCGACATTATCCATATTGGAATGCCGGTATCCTATATTCAGATCTATACCAAGTTGAAAAAGAATAAGGTATGGGTACAAAAATCAATATTGGAGTGTGTAGCAGTTGCAAGAAGTCAGAATGTTGATGTAACCGTTGGATTGGAAGATGCATCCAGATCCGATATTGGATTTTTATTAAGTCTGATCAGGGAACTTAGTAAAGAGGGAGTCAAAACAATACGTTTGGCAGACACTGTTGGTATCTTAACTCCAAATAGAACGAAAGAAATCGTAGAAACTATGAAGGCCTATTCAGATGTTAATATTGAAATGCATGTCCATAACGATCTGGGCATGGCAGTAGCCAATTCGATTATTGGCGCAAAAGCAGGTGCCGACTATATTGACAGCACCTTATTTGGCATAGGAGAGAGAACCGGAAATTGTAATTTTTATGACTTTATTAAGGCAAGTGAATCCATATTTCAATTTGCAATGACCAAGAAACAGATCAGGGAAGTTGAAAAAAAGGTGTATGAAGAACTGAAAGGGGCAATGTAATATATGATAAAAATTGGCATTATCTTAAATCAGGAAGGAAGGATTGCATCTCTTTTCGATGCGACAGAAATTGGAATCTACGAGAAAAATGGATCCAATTGGATGAAAATCTGTGAAGTAAAGGAATGCTTTAGTCAAAGAAATACGATGAATCAAATGCGGGAATTCTTGGATCAATTAATGATAGAGTTAAAAGATTGTAAGATTTTAATTGCTTCCATTCTTACAGGAATTCCCTTTATGATACTTGATAAAAAAGGTTTTATGCTTTGTGAAGCAGAAGAACTATCAGAACGGTTATTGGAAGAAATCGCAATTGATTACGAAAAAATGGAGCAAAAGAAAAATCAGATGCAGCAAACAGTATTACAAGAGTATCCAACTGCACCATTTGAAACAAATGAAAAGGGTATATATGAGCTCGATATTAGAAAATTACAGGAATGTCATCCGGAAATCTCTTCCAAAAAGGCAATCATTCCTTTTTTAAAAGAAATAAAGTTTTATAGTTTAATCATATACTGCGGTCATGTAATGCCATGGCTCGATATGGAACTTCCTGCTCTGGGTTTTCAGTATACAGCCAATAAAATAGAAGGACAGGGATTTTGCGTGGAAATTGAGAAAACGCGTTGTGATTAAAGTTGCCTTTTATTACATAAAAAGTTTGATTCATTACAATCTTCTTCATTTTTCGGCTTTAAATTGCGATATAAGTGTGAGAAGTAATTCTAAGCAGTAAAGATACTACGCTAAGAATTGCTATACTCACACAGGAAGAAGCCTCTTGCGAGTCTTCTTCTCCCTGGCTATTTATGCCGCATTGAGCGGCATGTCGGGAAGTATGAAAAATAAAATCAGGCGGGAGATATGTGATATGAGAATAGGGTATAATAGGAATTCAGCCTTTGTAAAAGCAAGACTTTTATCAAGGGGAAAAACCAGTTTGGGAACAAACAAGAACACTTTATCGGGGACAAAGAGCAGTAATGTAAGTTCACGCCTTCGATCAATAAGTGAAAAAATAGCATCTGCAAGTAAAAATGAAGAAGCCAGTACAAAACAGGTAAAGGCTGACTACACAGTCATGGAAAATGCGGCAGGTAGTCTGCAGGAGCATGCTGATAAATTATGGAAGACAGGTGATGATTCTCTATTTGACAAGGCAAAACCCATCAAAAAAGACAGTAATAAAGAAAAGGACATAGAAAATTCGACTCTACCAGAAGCAGAACTTGCAGCCAATAAAGAAAAAGTAGTAACAGAAATCAATTCCTTTATACAGGATTATAATACAATGGTAAGTAAGATGAATAGTATTGGTGGGACTATAAATAATCTCTATGTCAATCATCTAAAAAAATATGCCGCACAAAATTTTACTGCTTTAAAGGAATTGGGAATTACACAGGCATCGGACGGGACACTGAGGATAGATCAGAAGACCTTGAAAGCAGCAGATATTGATCAAATGCAAAATGTATTTGGAACAAAGGACGGATTTGTCAGCAAGGTTGTTGAAAGAAGTAAAAATGTTGAGGCAAATGCTAAGAGTAATATTGCAGCACTCAATAAGAAAAGTTACATTTCAAGTTCAAATTATAATCGCTATGGAAATCTCTATGGTGATTATGGAAGTAACGGAAGCAGTTATCATACAAGAGCATAACAGGCAGATAAGGTGAAAACATAAAGTTAAAATTTAATAAAATAATGCATTGCAATTTATGTACTTTTATGGTCAAATTAACGTATGGGTTTTTAAGGAAATCCTTTAATGGGGTTATGTGATGCCATTTGGGAAAATATTAATTTAAGAAGGAGTACGAATTGCATGAAGAAAAAGTCATTATTGCTTCTTGTATCGATGGCAATGGTAATAGCATTGGCTGGTTGTGGAAAAAAAGAAGTGAAAGTTACAGAACAGACAGTTGAAACCGTGAATCCATTTGAAGAGGAAACGAAAGAGCCGGCAGAAGCGGAGGCAGCAGACGATGTTGTTCCAGAAGGAATGTATCGAAGTGAATTAACCAATGAACTGCTGGATGAAAGTCTTAAAAGCCAAAGACCGATTGCGGCTATGGTCGACAATGAATCATTGGCACTTCCGCATTATGGTTTAGCAGATGCGGACATTGTATATGAGATGATGAATAGTACACAAAACGGTAGAATTACCAGACTAATGGTACTGGTGAAAGATTGGGAAAAGATTGAACAATTAGGAAGTATACGTAGTGTGAGACCGACTAATATTCTGTTAGCAGCAGAATGGAATGCGGTTATCTGCCATGACGGTGGACCTTTCTATATAGATCCTTATATGGCAAATGATTATGCGGCACATTTCAGCGGTACATTTTCCAGAGTAAACAATGGAAAATCCAGAGAATATACGGAGTATATCCTGCCGGGAGATCTGGATAAGAATTTTAAAAATTCTAAATACAGCAAAGAATATGATCAATATTATCCGGGAACACATTATCAATTTGCAACGGAATCCAATCCGGTTGACCTGGGAAAGAATAGTGATGCAATAGATGCTGCTAAGGTAGAACTTCCATTTGAGCATAATGGTTCTAACTTACAGTATAATAAAGATACAAAGACATATGACTATTATGAGTATGGAAAACCACATTTAGACGGAGAAGATAAAGAACAATTAACATTTAAGAATCTTTTGATCCAGCGTTGTACATACCATCAATATGATGAACATGGATATATGATTTTCAATTGTCTGACAGCAGATGAAAAAGGCTACTATATTACGGAAGGTAAGGCAATTCCTGTAACATGGAACAAGCTAGGTGATACAGCTGTCACCAAATATTATGATTCAGAAGGCAATGAAATTACTATTAATACAGGTAAGACTTACATTGCACTTGTTCCGGATGATAACTGGGAAGAGTTAGTAATGGAATAATTTCTGTCCATAACTGTTATTATAAAACCGTAAGGCTAATAATATTTACCCCTGCAATCTTAAGTACTAGGATTGCAGGGGGATTTTAATTCATGGCAAGTGAATCGGCTTGCCGATTCATCTTGTTTACGCGAGTAACGAGCCAAATACAAGCAGGTATGCATTTGACGACTGCCGATTCATCTTGTTTGTCGAATTTCACCTGGAGTACATTGAAAACGTTCCCGAAATATCTTCCGGAAGAGCTTATAGTTATGGAATCCATGTTTCTCTAAGATTTCATAAAGAGGGGTTCGGCTATGAAGCAGATCTTTATAAATATGGGCAAGCCTAATTTCATTTAAATATTCAAGATACGTCTGTCCCATGTATTGCTTAAAAATACGACAGAAGTATTGTGGCTGTAATTTTGCAAAATCAGCTATTTCCGGAATAGAAATTGGACGGTTATAGTTTTCTAAGGTATAAGCAAGGACAGGTTCAAGACGTGTCAGGAATAAGCTGCTTTGCTGCTTTTGCCCCGTTCCGAGCGTGACGCGGAAGTTATGGTATAGTTGAAAAAGAAGTTCAAAAAGAAGACTGCTGAAATGCAGATTTCCGGCTTCTGGATTTACCGTTTCAATCACTTCCATATCCTTTAATATTTTTTTTATTTGTACCAGTTTGGTCAGATAACGTTCATCCCGGGAATAGATATCAAAATCGAAATAGTAAGTATCATAGTCTGGCATATAGTGTCTTAAAAACTGAGAAGGTATCTGAATCAAAATAGCAGTATTGCCATTCGGACTATGGGTAGAATGAACAACGCGTGAGTTGATTAAAATAATATCATCATCGTAGAGTTCTATTAGCTGGTCACCCATCTTAACATTCAGGTTACCTGAAGTAACGTAAATGATTTCGAGTGAATTATGCCAATGAGTGGAAACAAAACTACTTTTATCATGAAACAGTTTAAAATAAACATCCAGATACTCGTTGGGAAAAATAATTTCGTGTGGAATACTTTGGTTATTCATACATGCTCCCATTGTGTTCGTAAAATAGATAATATTGACCTATAAATTAAATAATATAATAACTTTATTAGTCGGAATTATAATGATAAAATTATTATAACATAATTTTGTTACAATATTTACTTACGAATAAGAAGATTGTTATTTAAATGAAAGGAAAAGTTGCTGATTTAGTAACAAAGAGTAAGAAGGACAATGAATAATTTTAATTTGTTATTTGGTGTTGCGTATTATCCGGAATATATGCCTTATGACCGGATTGAAAAAGATATCTGCATGATGAAAGAAGCAGGTATGAACGTCATTCGCATTGCAGAGTCTACCTGGAGTACATTGGAACCGCAGGAGGGCGTATTTGATTTTTCCTATATTGACCGCGTTCTGACTATTGCAAATCGTGAAAGTATAGACGTTATCATAGGTACGCCGACCTATGCGATTCCATCATGGCTTGCAAAGAAGGACTGTAATATTATGGTTACGACAAAAATGGGAAAGAAGTGCTACGGGGCACGTCAGATTATGGATATAACAAATGTTACATTTCGCAAATATGCGGAACGTGTTATTTGTAAATTGTTGGAACACACTGCAGCAGTCAAAAACGTAATAGGATTTCAAATTGACAATGAAACCAAACATTATGGAACCAGTGGTGATGACGTGCAGGTCCTATTTAAAACCTATTTGAAAAAAAAGTTTAAGACGACAGAGAATTTGAATGTAGCATTCGGGTTGGCATATTGGAGCAATTCCATTCATTCATGGGATGATCTGCCGGATATGCGGGGCTGTATCAATGGTGGACTGGCAAGTGAATTTGAGAAGTTTCAAAGAGCTCTGGCAACAGAGTATCTCATGTGGCAATCTGCTATTGTAAAAAGATATCAGAGAGATGACCAGTTCATAACACATAATTTTGATTTTGAATGGAAAAAATTCGGTGCAGATATCGCACAGGATGGGTATTCTTATGGTGTACAGCCGGATATCAATCACTATGAAGCTTCTGCCGCAGTGACAATAGCCGGAACCGATATCTATCACCCAACGCAGGATAATCTGACCGGTGCGGAGATTGCTTTTGGCGGAGATTCCATACGAAGTCTGAAGCAAAATAATTATTATGTACTGGAGTGTCAGGCACAGGCCTTTAAGTATTGGACACCGTATCCAGGTCAGTTGCGACAACAGGCGTATAGTCATCTGGCAAGTGGAGCGGAAAGTGTTATGTACTGGAACTGGCATTCTATCCATTCCGGCTATGAGACTTATTGGAAAGGACTATTGAGTCATGATCTGGATAGGAATCCAGCCTATGAGGAAGCATGTAGGATCGGAGCCGAATGGAAGAAAATAGGCAGTCATTTATTGCACCTTCAGAAAGAAAACAAAGTTGCATTGGTGGTAGATAATCTGTCATTAACAGCCTTTCAATGGTTCCCTATAGATAAAGACCTAAGTTATAATGATGTGGTACGTTGGGCTTATGATTCGCTTTATGAGATGAATATAGAATGTGATGTGATAGATATTAATGCGCTGGATATCAATAAATATGACATGATTATCACGCCTGCATTATATGCAGTCACAGAAGAAAAATTATATATGCTGCAACAGTTTGTAAAGCGTGGAGGTGTATTGGTGAGTACTTTTAAATCGTTTGTCGCTGACGAATATCTTAAGGTATATCATAAAAAGCAGCCACATATTTTATATGATTGTTTTGGAATCAACTATAACCAGTTCACGGAACCGGGAACCACTAAGCTGAATGGATATCCGGTGACTTATTGGGCTGAGCTGATAAAATCGGAAGGTGCCAAGGTAATTGCTTCTTATGATCACAAGTATTGGAACCAATATGCAGCAATAACCGAAAACCAATATGGACAAGGAATGGCTTATTATGTCGCTTGTTATACGGACAAAGAGGTGTTGAAGACAGTATATCAAAGTGCACTTATGCATACATCTTTGAAAACAGGATATCCGGATATATGCTGGCCGATAACGATACGAAGCGGTCGCAATAACGAAGGAAAATTGCTTCACTATATCTTTCATTATAGTGAGGAGAGCGGAGTGATAAAATGTCCATATGACATGGTACGGGAGTTATTAACAGGAACGGTCTATAGAAAAGGGGAGACCATATCTTTATGTGATTGGGATATTAAGATTCTGATGGAGGACTATTAATATGATTTTTGATTATGTAGCTGACGAAGATAGGTGTGTACTATAAATTATATATAGTTGCCATAAAGCAGTACTGGATTTGAAATCTGGTGCTGTTTTTCGTTTTTGGCGTAGAAATATAGTATCATTTAAATTATAATAGAAGAAAAAAGCTTGTAAATTAATATCATTGGGGTTGTTCTATTACTTCTGATGTTGAATAATATGAATGGTAAGCATCCTGCAGAAATACCATTAGATCAGCGTTTGTTTTATGGTATTATGGTAACATGTTAGATGATAAATGCAAAGCAGATAGATGGTTAGGTGATGGTTTGAATGTGAATTATTTATTGAGTGTGGTACTGCTTATATCGGCACTGGTGTTACTATATATTGGATTTTTTTCATGGAACAAGGGAAAATTATATATTTTCCTTTGTTTGTTAACAGTGTCTATTTATGAATTTGGCTATGCATTTGAAATACTTTATGACAATCTGGAATGGGTAAAGTTCTGGATAAAAATAGAATACCTTGGAATTGTTTTTTTACCTTCGGCCTGGCTGGTTTTTGCACTGAATTTTACAGGATATAAGGAAAAAATAAACAAGCGTACGATTGGGATGCTGTTCATTTTTCCAGTTATTATATTATTAATGAATTATACAAATGATTTCCATCATTTGTTTTATATAGATTTATCTATGAATTATGATGGGTTATTTCCAATTGTTGAAATCGTAAAAGGACCGTGGTACTGGATTAATATTATTTATACGTATAGTCTTATGTTAATGGGTTTTTCTATTCTTGCTTCTGCTTATTTCAAATCGGTAGCGGTTGTAAGAAAACAAATATTGTTAATTATGATTGGATGGGTTATTCCATGGGTATCAGATATTATATATTCTTTGGAGATTCTGCGGTTCAAAATTGATTTATGTCCGCTTACATTTACACTTTCAGGAATTATAATCAGTTATGCAATATGGAATTTCAAACTGATAAGACTGACACCTATCGCAAGTGAAATAGTCTTTTCTAATATGACAGATGGCGTGATTATTTTAGATTCGGAAAATAATATTGTCAATTTTAATTGTTCGGCACAAAGTATCATCACTGCTTTACAAAATGAGAAAGTTGATACAAAAGAGATAGAAGAACTATTTGCGGACTATAAAGAAGTATTGAATTTACTTCATGGAAACACAGATAAAGAAAACTTGATTGCAATTAAAAATAATGAAAACATAAGATATTATAAAGCAAATGTTAATATCATACATAAAAAAAATGGAAAAATCAAAGGGAAAATATTAACCTTTAATGATGTTACCGAAATCGAACAAAATAGAAAAAAACTGGCAGAAAATTTAAATTTTCTGCAGACATTTATTGATGCCATTCCGAACCCTATTTATTCAAAAGACGAGAACGGTGTATATAATCATTGCAATATCGCTTTTACAGAATTTTTAGGGATAAAAAAGGATGAAGTAATTGGGAGTACGGCAAATGAAATATTTGAAAAAGAATTGGCTGACACATACGTTAAATTTGATAAGTATCTGGCAGAGCAAAGAAAAGCTCAGGTCTATGAATCAAAAATGAAGTATAAAGACGGCACGCACCGTGATGTCATTTTCAGTAAATCCATGATAACGGATGAACAGGGAAACAGTAAGGGGATCGCGGGTGTTGTGGTAGATATTTCTGAACAAAAAAAGAATGAAGAAAAAATAAATAAGCTTTTAAAGTTGAAAGAGGCAATGATTAAGATTGGGTATTCTATCAATGAGATATCAAATATAGAGGATTTACTTCAGTTGATCCTAAATGAGGTAATAAGCTGTATTGATGACAGAAGCAGTGGGTCAGTATTACTGATAGATAAGGATAATATGCTAAAGATTCCTGTGGCAAGAGGTTATAGAATGGAAGATACAAAGAAATTCTGCATATCACTGGAAGAACATCTGGAATGGTTTAATAAGGGGGAAAAAATTGATAGAACGGTCATACTGAATGGCATTGATAAATCAGGCAGTGTTAATATGCTTGACACAATAGAAGGAATACAAATAAAGTCATCTATTTGTGCACCAGTCATTATAGAGGGTGATTTATTTGGATTTATTAATATAGATAGTGAATACGATGATATCTTTAATCAGCTGGAAGTAGAGCTGATGGAATATATGAGGAACCAGGCAGCTAATGCAATTGCAAAACACAGACTTTATGAAGAAATCCTGCATTTGTCGAGATATGATAAGTTAACGAATGTATATAATAGAAGTTATTTTGAACAACTATTT
Organism: Bacillota bacterium; assembly: GCA_023398375.1. Taxonomy (GTDB): domain Bacteria; phylum Bacillota; class Clostridia; order Lachnospirales; family Lachnospiraceae; genus SZUA-378. The sequence continues at coordinate 425,265 of JAEWSH010000042.1, forward strand.
CAGAATGGTATCTATAATACAGAAGAAAAATCAGAATTCTTAATTGCGATATTTGATGTAAATGGATTAAAGCTGGTTAATGATAGCTTTGGTCACCTGGCTGGCGACGAACTAATTAAAAAATTTGCCGAAGGATTGTACCATTTATCCAAGAGCGGAGATATTATAGCCAGATTTGGAGGAGATGAATTTGTAGGAGTTTTTTATCATGAAGATTATGATAGCCTGATTTGCAGGCTGCGATTATTCATTCAATATTTGGATGAAAATCCGATATTGTTTGATGATAAGAAAATTATTTGTAAATTTAGTTATGGTATCGTTCGTTTTCCGGAAGAGGCAAAAAAACTGAATGATTTAATCAGGATTGCTGACGAACGGATGTATCAATATAAGCGAATCACTAAGTGTAATGAAATAAGATGAATTGTTACTATTCGGTATCTAAAACTGCTAGAAACAAAGTATATGTTGTGCTATACTTTAGACTTAGGAAAATGGCTATGTTGCTTGCAAGGAATGACATTAAAGCGGGTAGGGAATACGAATGAAAATAGCGATATGTGATGATGATCTGCTTCTGTGTGGAAGAATCGAAACAATATTATATGAACATTGTAAAGTCAGACAATTACAGGTGCAGTGTGAAGTATTTGATGATGGAACGGAGTTACTTGACCAGGTTTTGGATTTCAATGAATATCAGATCTATATTCTTGATATTGGGATGCCTGGTACGAATGGATTAGAAGTTGCCAGAAAGATCAGGGAAAAGAGTGATCATGCGGTTATTATTTTTATTACAAGCCACCATGAATTAATGCAGGAAGCATTTGAAGTATTAGCATTTAATTACCTGGTAAAGCCACTGGAAGATGATCGGGTAGCACAGGTATTGCTGAAAGCGATGGACTATGTAAAAAAGAGAAAAAAAGAATTTATATTTAAAAATGGGAAAACAGTACAGGTAATCATATATGAAAAGATACTTTATTTTGAAAGTCGTAAAAGAAAATTAATGATACATACGAAGCAAGAAGTTTTTGAATGTTATGGAAGTATAAAAGAAACCCTGGAACAATTAGATTTACATCAATTCACACAGGTACACGCATCTTATATCGTTAATATGGAACAGATCAGAACAACAATAGCATTTGAGATAGAGCTTCAGAATGGAGAACGCATTCCTATTTCAAAGAAATTCAATAGGAGTTTTAATGAGGCGTATCGCGAATTTATACTAAAGAGGATGAAATTATAATGGAATGGTTATTGAAGCTTATATTGAGCACTTTGGAGCTGGTTTTAAGCTTTCGTTTTTTTTCTTGTTATTTGGATTTAAAAGTAGAATTGAAAACGATCCAAATTGGTCTCGAGATTATTATTCTTGCGATTGCGGGAACGTTAATGAATACATTTTTTATGATTACATTTGTTAACTTGACAACATCAGTATTGATGATTTTGATAGTTTTACAGTTTTTTGAGGGGAAGATATCACAAAAAGTTTTTATAGGAACCATCTATGTTATATTTAGTATGGTATTAGAATTGACAACTGCATTAGTTATGGAATCATTAATTGGTGGTCGTAATGTTATAATAGAAAAAGAAGGCATGTTAATGTTATATATGTTGATGATTCTTTTTGTTATAAAATTTATTATAATTCACTATTTACAAGCCACGAGGAAGAAAGAAATTCAAGTTGCGAATGCCCGAATTTATTTAAAACAGGCAGTAGTTCCGGTAATAAGCGTTTTCTTTTTATATTATTTTTTGCGAGATCAACTTAGTTTAAAAGAAATTAATTATGAAATCTGCTATATAGTTATGGTTGTGTTTTCCATTATTAATATCACACTTTATATTATCTATGAGAATACAGAAAAACTATATCAGATTAATTACAATAATATGCTGCTGAATGAAAGTTTAAAATATAAAGAAACTTATTATCAGGATGTTGAAAAGCATCAATCCGAAATTCGTATGATAAGGCATAATCTGAAAAATCAGTTGTTGGCGATTAGTGGTGTTCTGAATCAGGAGAACCTGGAAAAGGCAAAGGAAGAAATAGATACTATCATTCATGAGATTGTGCAGACGGAAGCCAAGAATTTTACCAGAAATATAGAGGTGAATGCATTATTAAATGCTAAATATACGGAAGCAGCTGAGAACCAGATAAATTGCGAATTCCATGTCAACATTCCGGAAAGGCTGAGGCTGACATGCGGTGAAATCGGAATATTATTAGGGAATGCATTGGATAATGCAATCGAGGCATGTGTACAATGCGAGGTAGACAAGAGAAAGATTGAACTGACGTTGAATTATTATAATGGATGTATGATGATAATAATTACGAATACGACAAAGGAAATGGTGAAAAATTTATTAACAAAAAAGAAAAATGCAAAAGATCATGGATTTGGAGTGGTTAGCATTGAGAATATTGTAAAGAAATATCAAGGTAATATGAATCATAAATATTTGGAAGATAGCTTTTGTTTAGAGATTACGCTCTGGAATGTTTAGAACATTAAAGTATTATAATATTAGTAAAAGGAAAGTGATTCAATTATTACGAGAAAATGTACTTGTTATTACAAATTGAAGAAGTATGAAAAGAAAGATGTTATAATTATAAAATGCAGTGTGGTATCTTTTTGATACTATGTGATTTACAGTAAGCACAAGATTGAGAAAGGAGGACAAAAGATGAAAAGGAAACTATTCAGTACATTAGCCAGCCTGGCAATGGTGATGACGATAATCAGTACCTATGGATATTGCTTTTGGGCGGCTTATCAGGAAGAAGTACCGGCAGAAGCAAAAAAGTTAATTAAAGGTAAAAAATAGTGAGACAGAAAATATCGGATACAATGGCAGAAAAATTTATAGCAGAAGGGGTCATACAGGAAGAAGATAAGGCAATTTACGCATATGGATGGAGAGCTTTGGGGATGTGGTGCTTGTGTACCATGACAATGTTCCTGATTGGTACCGTGATGGGAGAATTCGTTTTTACGATGATTTATTTCATTAGCTTTTCGCTTTTGCGGGCCTTTTATGAAGGGTATCATGCAAAGAGCAGAATTGTATGTTTCTTCACATCCATGATATTATTTATTGGTTGCGTTCTGACCGGTAAATATGTAATTCGGGATGCAAATCATGTTCTTTTGATTCTGGTTCTGATCTTTCTATGCATCTGTATGAATATCATTAAGGCGGCAGAATTTCAGCAAGCTGATAAAGCGCAGACAGCCGAACCTTATGAAAAAAGTAAACTGCTGCTGGGAATCACTATTATGTTACTAGTGCTGATGATATTCTTTGGAATGTTAAAGACAAATTTTACAAGAGGATACGCTGGAATATTTGTAGCATTTGTATTGACCTTCCTATTATTCAGCATGAAACGAATCGTAACTATTGTAAAGAAAAGACAGAAGTAAATCTTGGATAGAGATGTGATAGTATAGGTAATATACAGAGCATCTCTATCTTTTGTTTACGCGGCCAGTCTCCAAATAAATGTTAAAGCTTGACATAGTATTAGTACCATAGTAGCATATAGTACGATAGTAGTAGAATACAAAACAATAATGGGGGAATTAAGATGCAATATACTACAGAAGAAGGGTTTATCATAGAAGTGAAATACTGTGATAAAGATATTTATCCGGCCGCATATGTAAAGTCATTTGCTTTAGCAAAAGAATTTAAACGTAAATTTGAAAAAGGAATCTTTCAAACCAATCGATTTTTTTTTCACTATGATATAGATAAAATGGATCAGCAAACAGTAGAGATGTTTGCCGATAATATGGCTTTGTTTAAAGAAGAACTGAAAAATAATGAAATATTGATAGTAAAAAAAAGTAATTTTTTTGTTCATGTAGGTGTAGATGTGGAAAGAGCAATGATATATTATAATGTAACTGTCGATAAAAATCTTCCCATTACGCAGACGATTAAAGAATATATTCTTTATTTATGGAAACAGATATCAGAAACATATCGTGGAAGTAAAGGGAAGATTATTTCTAAACGATATAAAGAGAAGGATGGTAAGAACGAATCTCTGACAGTTCTATTTGATATAAAAAACGAGAAGAACAGGAAAGCATATGAAGAAATAGAGAAGCATTATTTACTTGGCACAATCTTATCCTAAAGGTACATTGCATACAAATGGGATAAATGATATGATACAGGAAAAGGTGAAAAAGAACAGGCTTCCAAAGTCTGGATAGGAGTAAATATGCAAAATTATTCGGGAGAAATTGGATTACAATATCATTTGCAAATCAGAAAGGGAGATGTCGGCCGCTATGTGATATTGCCGGGCGATCCTAAAAGATGTGAGAAGATAGCAAGTCATTTTGAAAATCCAGTATTAATAGCAGATAGCCGTGAATTTGTTACCTATACAGGTTATTTGGATGGAGAAAAAGTTAGTGTTACATCAACTGGTATCGGCGGACCATCTGCGTCTATAGCAATGGAAGAGTTGGTAAGTTGCGGAGCTGATACTTTTGTCAGAGTGGGAACCTGTGGGGGCATGGATATCAATGTCAAAGGAAGCGATATCGTAATCGCAACAGGTGCAATCCGCATGGAAGGTACCAGTAAAGAATATGCACCGATCGAGTTTCCGGCAGTAGCAGATTTTAATGTAACAAATGCACTTGTATATGCCGCAAAAGAACTGGGATATGACTATCATGCAGGAATTGTACAATGTAAGGATGCGTTTTACGGACAGCATGATCCAGAGAGCAAGCCGGTAAGCTATGAATTGATGCATAAATGGGAAGCATGGCTTCGTCTTGGATGTAAAGCTTCTGAAATGGAATCGGCTGCATTATTTGTGGTTGCGAGCCACCTGGGTGTTCGCTGTGGATCAAATTTTCTGGTTGTGGGCAATCAGGAACGTGAGAAAGCAGGGCTTGAAAATCCGATTGTACATGATACAGAATCTGCCATTAAGGTAGGAGTTGCTGCAATTCGCCGATTAATAAAAGAAGATAGTTTGAAAAGAGTTTCTAGAAGATGAAGGGACCATTTTAAGGAAATCTATGTTTTACACTGGGAGAAGCCTCTAATAAGTCTTCTTACGGATTATTAGTGCAGCCAATGGCGGCATGACTGGAAGTGTGCAAAAATACATAATGCAGATAGGAGATCAGAATGAAAAAAGAAGAAATTTTAAAAAGAGTAGATCATACATTATTAAAACAAACAGCTACATGGGAGCAGATTCGTATCCTTTGCCAGGAGGGAATGGATCATAAGACAGCTTCTGTATGTATTCCACCATTTTATGTAAAACCCGCCAAGGAATATGTACAGGACGAACTTAAAATTTGCACGGTAATCGGATTTCCAAATGGTAATATGACAACTGCAGCAAAAGTATTTGAGACAAGAGATGCTATAGCGAACGGTGCAGATGAGATTGATATGGTTATCAACATAGGATTGGTTAAAGATAAAAAATACGAAGCTGTCTTAGAAGATATTATAGCAGTAAAAGAAGCTTGTGGAGGGAAACTTCTAAAAGTAATTATTGAAACTTGTCTTTTGACAGAGGAAGAGAAGATTGAAATGTGCCGCGTGGTTACACGATCTGGTGCGGACTATATTAAGACTTCTACCGGATTTTCAACAGACGGAGCCACATTTGCTGATGTTGAACTTATGCGTAAGTATGTTGGAACGGAAGTAAAAATAAAAGCTGCCGGTGGAGTTGCAACAGTAGAAGATGCCGAAAAATTCATTGCACTTGGAGCGGATCGGCTTGGAACAAGCAGATTAATAAAGTTACTGTCATAAGGTCGAATCCTTAACTGGAAGCATCATGTATAATCAAGAACCCCGTGCAGAAAGATAATCTGCACGGGGCTTTTTTACGCCTGCTCTTTCATAGATCTCAGTTTGATTTTTAATATTTCAATAATTTCGTTTTGGTCTTTAGGAAAGATATTATTAAAATAATATAATAATTCTTTCTCTTTTCGTGAAAGGTTCTGTAATTTTTTTACATTTTGTTGTTCATTAATATAATCTAAAAATTTTGATAATTCATCCTGCTCAGCGGCTGAAGTTCCATAATGATAGGTTTCATCTGATAAGACAGATAATTCGATAAGCGGCTCTATAGGAATGCTATACAAATTAGCAATTTTATAAAAAGCGTCATTGGATGGGAGTGCACGGTTAGTTTCATAATGAGAGTATGCCTGTCTTGAAACATCCAAATGTGACGCAACATATTCTTGCGTATAGCCATAGGATTTTCGCAATTCTTTTAAGTACTGCCCTAATTTTTTTTCATCCATAATATCACCACCTGTATTTCAGATTATATCTAATATATGCATGTAAAAGGATATTATACATAGCAATTCTAAATGAAATATGATAATATGAATAGCGGAATGATGAAATAAGATAGCAAATATTGCTAAGAACGATTTTGCAACTGCTGAAGGGGCAAATCAGGTAATTGTTGACGGATAAAACAATAAATGATATGTTAAATTTTAAGTAGGAATAATGTACCAATTGTTAGATGTTGACAGGTAAGAGATCAACAAAAGCAGAGGAAGGATATGCATATATCAATTCTTAAAATACTATCATTTATCATATTGGCATTGCTGATGGTCAATATGACAGCATGGATATAAAAATCTCACACTATTTTGATGTGAGATTTTTTTACTCTATAGAAATAGCATTTGTTCAATAAAATGAACCAATATAATAGTAGAAGGCTCTTATAAGTAGGTGCACCAAATAAAGAAATTATGTTTACGAAAAAAAAGAGAGGAGACGGTTTCTTGACTCAGACAGATGAAATAGGAAAAATGAAAAATGGTACGGAAGAATCAAGAAAGAGAGCGTTTGACATTTTGTATCATGCATATAGCAAAGAATTGCTACGAACGGCGTATCTGATTACGGGCAATGTATCTGACAGTGAGGATATTGTACAGGAATCTTTTTTAAAGTGCTACTGTCATATAGGAGAACTAAAAAAAGAAGAGCAATTCAAGATATGGCTTTTTCAAATTATGAAGCGAACCGCATGGCGTTATTGCAAGAAAAACAGAAAAGAAAAACCAGTAGAAAATGCAATGCAGGAACAAATGGAAAATGAGTATGCAGTGTCTGCACAGGATGAGTACTTACAGTCAGAGACGGAGCAGACAATCAAAGAACAGATTAATAAGCTGGATGCCAGCCACCGTCTTGTGATCATCTTATATTATTATAATCAGATGTCTGTCAAAGAAATCGCAAGAGTTGCAGGTTGTTTAGAGGGTACTGTGAAATCAAGGTTATACACAGCAAGGAAACAATTGAGTATAGGACTAAGAGATTTGCAACAATCAAAAACAACACATCAAGAAATAAATCAGGTAAAAAGGGAGGAACGTTGTCATGCAGAATATGAAAGAATATGAAGTAATGATACAAAAAACCCTGCAGAATGAGGCGAAGAACGTGAATCCTACGGTTGGATTAAAAAGCAGGATTGATCAGGAGTTGGAGTCAAACAGAAAAGGAGCGGTGACACATATGAAACATTTTAGTATGAAAAAGATAGTAATAGCAATTGCAGTAATAGGATTATTAGGTTCAACAGCATGTTTCGCGGCAGGGAAGATAACTTCACAGGTATCCCAAAGAGAGGGAGAAAGATGTACGAATTTCAGTAAAGTTGATGAGTTCAAAGATAAATTAGGCTATGATGTTAAGGTAAAAGAATCCTATCAGAACGGTTTCTCTTTCAAATCCATGAATCTGTCAACGTCATCCGGTTTAGATGATGACGGTAATACGGTTACGAACTACCGTGAGTTATGGGTAGATTATGAGAGAGGAAATGAAACTTTAAATGTCATAGTCTGCAAGCCGCTTCCGGAAGAATCAAGGGCAGCAAAGCAGACAGGTGAATATAAGGGGATTGAAATATCTTATAACAATGATACTTACAAATTTGTTCCGGAAGATTATGAACTAACAGCAGAGGATAAAGAGAATGAAAAGAAGGATGACTATTATATTTCTTATGGAAGCGATGAGGTGACATTAAGTCAAATGTCAAATGTAAATTGGACGGATAATGGCATTTACTATAGTATTATGGGCAGAGACACTTCCCTGTCTGCGGATGATATGATTCATATGGCAGAAGAAATAATTGATGTTGTGCAATAGCGTAAAATTTTAATCATATAGCAGGTATTTTATGGAAGGATAATCAAAACAATAAGGTTATCCTTCTTTCTTTTATTTATCAAAAAAAACCATTTTAAATTGTGTATACTTTGTGTTACAATAGTAAAGAGTTGTGACAGAGAGGAAGATCTAAAATGTCTGTAGAAAAGAATTGTAATAATGACAGACAGGAGCGAGCAAAAAGGGTTAAATTATTAAAAAAAATAATCTTAATTCTATTGGTTACGGCAATTGTAATACCGACTGTATTGTGTATCATACTTTTTGTCAGAGTACATTCGCTGGAAAAGCAGATGCAGGGATTGCATGAAACAATGGCATTAGAGCAGGAACAACTACAGGCACGAAAAGAAGCAGAACAAGTTGCAGCAGAAGCAGTCATTGAACAAAAATTGTTGGAATCAGAAGAGGAGAGCGAGCAGCCGGAAGCAAAAGATACCAGGAGAAAAGTGTATCTGACATTTGATGACGGGCCCAGTGCCAACACGGCTGAAATACTTGACATTTTACAGGAATACAATGTAAAAGCTACTTTTTTTGTAGTGGGAAAGACAGATGAAGTATCCATAGAAAATTATAAGCGTATCGTTGCAGAGGGCCATACATTAGGTATGCATTCGTACAGTCATAAGTATAATGAAATATATACTTCAATAGAGGCTTATAGTGAGGATTTATGTAAATTACAGGATTATTTATATGAGATAACCGGAGTACAATCGACTTACGTGCGATTTCCTGGAGGAAGCAGCAACAAGGTAAGTAAAGTAAATATGCAGGATTTGATTTCTTATTTAAGTGAGAAGAAAATTACATATTATGATTGGAATATTTCTTGTGGTGATGCAGATACTTCAAATCTGGATCCGCAGATTATTGTAAGCAACTGTTTAGATAAATTGGACCAATATAGGAATGAGGCTATGATTCTTATGCATGATGCAAATGATAAGAAGACGACCGTAGAGGCATTACCTATTATGATAGAAAGCATTCAAAAGATGGATGATACGGTAATACTTCCAATCACAGAAGAGACTGTACCAATACAACATGTAATAGAAAAATAGAATCAAGATACTAATGGAGGATTGAAAATGGGATTTTTTCAAGATTTAAAAGAGGATTTATCGCAGGCTGTAACTGAATTAATGGATGAGGAAATAAATGAGGCAGCGGCGGAAACGTCGATGGAAGAAAATATCGTGGAAGAACCACCGGTAGAGGAACTGTCAACAGAAGAATTGCCAGAAGGAATTCAAATAGAAGAACCAGTTGAAGAAAAAACAGAGGTTTTCGAGGAAGGAACGGAAGAACGGCCGACAGAAGCTGAAGTAGAAGCTATGTTCAAGGCTGAGCTCGGAATTGAGGATGCAGAAGAATCTTTTGAGTCCGAAAATATGCTTCATGATCCAGAAGAAATGCAAGAAAAAGATGAGGCAGTGGATGAAAATTCAGAAGCTATGATGGATAGTTTGTTATATGATATTGCAGCATCAAAAGAAAAAACTGAAAAGGTGGAAAGAACAATGCAAGTAGAAGAATATGCAGAAGAAGCGCTTGATGAAACAGCAGTTATTACACAGGGAATGACGATTAAGGGTGATGTAAGATCCAAGGGTTCGATGGATATTATCGGAAGCATTGAAGGTGACATTGATATTCTTGGGAAATTAAATGTTACAGGAAGTATCAATGGCAATTCTAAAGCTGCAGAGGTATTTGCGGATGCAGCTAAAGTTGTTGGTGAAATCCATACATCAGGAACTGTAAAAATCGGTGCAAGCAGTGTTATTATTGGTAATATTACGGCTACCTGCGCTGTAATTGCCGGTGCGGTAAAGGGCGATATTGATGTTCAAGGACCGGTTGTACTTGATACATCAGCTATTGTGATGGGCAATATTAAATCCAAGTCAGTACAGATTAATAATGGCGCTGTTATTGAAGGTTTGTGTTCCCAATGCTATGCAGATATCAATCCAACGAATTTTTTTGATGAATTTAAATAAACGGGCGGCGTAATATGAAGAGAATATTATTGAAATTAAGTGGAGAAGCTCTTGCAGGTCCACAAAAAACAGGATTCGATGAAGAAACAGTAAAAAAAGTAGCATTTCAGGTAAAAGAGCTGCTTGAGGCTGGTACAGAAGTGGGTATTGTAATCGGCGGAGGTAACTTTTGGAGAGGACGTTCCAGTGAAAATATAGATAGAACAAAGGCTGATCAGATAGGTATGTTGGCAACAATTATGAATTGCATTTATGTATCCGAGATTTTTAGATCTGTTGGTATGATGACAAATATTCTGACCCCTTTTGAATGCGGTTCCTTTACAAAAGTCTTTTCAAAGGACAGAGCCAATAAATATTTTGCAAAAGGTATGGTAGTTTTTTTTGCTGGCGGTACAGGGCATCCATATTTTTCTACAGATACAGGTGTGGTACTTCGTGCGATTGAAGTAGATGCAGATGTGATTTTACTTGCAAAAGCTGTTGATGGCGTATATAATGATGACCCGAGAAGCAATCCAGATGCAAAGAAGTATAGTGAAGTGAGTATCAACGAGGTAATTGAAAAGAATCTTCAGGTAGTAGATATGACTGCTTCTATCTTGGCAAGGGACAATAAAATGCCTATGTGGGTATTTGGACTGAACGAAGATAATAGTATTGTAAATACCGTAAATGGTAAATTTAACGGAACGAAAGTAACCGTGTAGAATATTTGGAGGAAGACAAATGGATGCAAGATTACAAGTATATGTAGACAAAATGGATAAGGCATATGAATTTTTAGCAGCGGATTATCAGACGATTAGGGCCGGACGTGCAAATCCTCATGTATTGGATAAAATTAAAGTTGATTACTACGGAACACCGACGCCAATCCAGCAAGTTGGTAACATTACCGTTCCAGAAGCAAGAATGATACAGATCGCGCCTTGGGAAAAGGGTTTGATAAAAGAGATAGAAAAGGCTATCATGATGTCAGATATAGGTATTACACCTTCAGATGATGGCCAGATTATCAGACTGGTATTTCCTGAATTAACAGAAGAAAGAAGAAAAGAACTCGTAAAAGAAGTTAAGAAAAAAGGAGAGGACGCAAAAGTAGCAACACGAAATATCAGACGCGATGGTAATGATGCTTTTAAAAAGTTAGCAAAGACTGAAATTTCAGAAGATGAGATTAAACAATTAGAAGAGAATTTGCAGAAGATGACGGATAAGGCAATTAAAGATATTGAAAAATTGGTAGAAGATAAGTCAAAAGAGATTCTTACTGTATAGAATAGAAATATGATTAAAGGGGGCAGACGATATCCCGTCTTGTCCCCTTTGATCATATTTGATAGAATAGAGGAGAAAGGTTGGATCAATGACATTCAACCCCTTGATTTTACGCGACCAGAGGTCGCAGATGGGAGCTAAACATGAATATTCCTAATCATGTTGCGATTATTTTAGATGGAAATGGCAGATGGGCCAAAAAGAAAGGTATGCCTAGAAATTATGGGCATGTACAAGGTGCCAAAACCGTTGAAGTGATATGTGAAGAAGCCTATAAAATGGGTATTCAATATTTAACAGTGTATGCTTTTTCAACAGAGAATTGGGATAGACCACAGGAGGAAGTGGATGCATTGATGAAACTTCTGAGAAATTATATGAAGACCTGTCTGAAGACGGCAGAAAAAAATCGTATGTGTGTCAAAGTACTTGGAGACAAAACCGGGTTAGATGAAGATATACGTACCAGAATCACAGAATTGGAAGAGGCTACAAAGGATAACGATGGACTGCATTTTCAGATCGCTATCAATTATGGTGCAAGAGATGAAATAGTTCGTGCAGTGAAAAAGCTGGTAGCAAAGGCAAACGAGGGTTCTGTGAAGCCAGAAGATATTACAGAAGAATGTATTAGCGGTTCACTTGATACCGCTGGTATTCCGGAACCGGATCTGTTGATTCGTACTTGTAATGAACTCAGGATATCGAATTTTTTATTATGGCAGCTTGCATATGCAGAGCTGTATTTTACAGAAGTGCCGTGGCCGGATTTTACAAAGGAAGAGCTGATAAAAGCGGTGGAAGTCTATGATCGAAGAAACCGTAGATTTGGTAAGTTAGAGGAGGAATAACATGTTTTATAAAAGAGCATTAAGTGCAATTGTATTAGTAATTATTACATTGGCTGTTATTCTTACAGGCGGAGCACTATTGGCGGTCATTCTATTTACGTTGTCATTAATTGCTTTTTTTGAGCTTACCAAAGCAGTTGGTATTCATCTGCCAGACAAAAAAGTTAACGAATTAGAGGCGTCGGGCATACTTGGTATTATGCTGTATTATGGAACCATGTTTTTTGCTAAAACAGAAATAGCGATGTGTTTTGCTTTAATTCTTGGATTTATGGCGATTATGTTTGTATATGTGTTTTCATTTCCAAAATACAAATCAAATGAAGTTATGGCTACATTTTTCTGTATGATATATGCACCGGTACTGTTATCATTTATTTATTTGACCAGAAATCTAAGGTTCGGTATTTATGTGGTATGGTTGATTTTCATTAGTTCATGGATTTGTGACACCTGCGCATATCTGGTTGGAATATTGATTGGAAAGCATAAAATGGCACCAAGACTCAGTCCTAAAAAATCAATGGAAGGTGCTGTGGGTGGTGTGGCCGGAGCAGCGGCTGTGGGCGCAATATTTGGTTATTATGTGCAGTTGTATGTGCTGACCGGAGAGCAGTTGGTTGTTATATTTGCTGTTATTGGAGCATTGGGAGCAGTCATTTCACAGACAGGTGATTTGGCAGCATCAGCAATTAAGAGAAACAATGATATTAAGGATTATGGTAAACTGATTCCGGGGCATGGAGGTGTGATGGATCGGTTTGACAGTGTCATTTTTTCAGCACCAATGATTTATTTCCTGGCATATTTTCTGATGAACCAATTATAGATTGAAATAAGAGGTATCGTAAAAAATGAAAAAGATTGCAATATTAGGTTCAACAGGTTCGATAGGAACCCAGACATTAGAGATTGTGAGAAAAAATTCAGATTTGCAGGTAATTGCACTTGCGGCAGGTACTAATGTAGCACGCATGGAAGAACAGATTCGTGAATTTCATCCGTCTTTTGCTGTTATGTGGACGGAAGAGGCTGCCAATGATCTTAAGATACGAGTTGCAGATATACAGATCACCATCTTGACAGGAATGGAAGGATTGCTTGCAATATCTATTTTACCGCAAGTTGAAGTATTGGTAACAGCAATTGTGGGAATGATAGGAATCCGTCCAACGATTGCAGCGATTGAACATGGAAAAAACATTGCACTTGCGAACAAGGAGACTTTAGTAACTGCCGGTCATATTATAATGCCATTGGCTGAGAAAATGGGAGTTAAGATTTACCCTGTAGACAGTGAACATAGTGCTGTTTTTCAATCTTTGAACGGTGAAAATCCGAAACGTATCGCGAAGATTTTATTAACGGCTTCCGGTGGTCCTTTCAGAGGAAAGAAGAGAGCAGAACTTGAGAAAATGACTGTGGAAGACGCATTAAAGCATCCGAACTGGTCCATGGGCAGAAAAATTACAATTGATTCTGCGACGTTAGTAAATAAAGGACTTGAGGTGATGGAAGCCAAGTGGTTGTTCGGCGTTGAACTGGATCGTATTGAAGTTGTGGTACAACCGCAGAGCATTATCCATTCGATGGTGGAATTCGTTGATGGGGGTATTATGGCAGAATTGGGAGCACCAGATATGAAATTACCAATTCAGTATGCATTATTCTATCCGGACAGACGTCCAATGAAAGGAAAAAGATTAGACTTTTATGATTTGGCGCAGATTACATTTGAGAAGCCGGATGTAAAGACATTTACAGGATTGCAATTGGCTTTTGACGCTGCAACGATCGGAGGTTCCATGCCGACTGTATTTAATGCCGCAAACGAGAAAGCTGTTGCCATGTTTCTGGACAAAAAAATTCGTTTCCTAGAGATTGCTAAGATTATAGAGGCTTCCATGAAATCACATAAGACAATCCAGAATCCTGATATAGAGCAGATTTTGCAGACCGAAAAAGAAGTATATGAGTTCATAAATGAACGTTTTGTAAAATAATTAAGTCAGAAAGAAGCGGGTGATTATTTGATAATAACAATCTTAGTATTTATTTTAATTTTTAGTATTGTAGTTATTTCCCATGAATTGGGACATTTTATATTAGCGAAGAAAAATGGAATTCATGTTGTGGAATTTTCGGTTGGGATGGGACCAGTGATTGTCAGCCGTCAAGGAAAAGAAACCAAATATACGTTGAAATTATTTCCGATTGGCGGAGCCTGTCTATTTGAAGGCGAGGATGGATTAATAAATGAAGAAAATAAAGGGACTGATCTCCGGTCAATAGAAGGAACTTTTCAAAGTGCGAATGTGTGGGGAAGAATATCCACAGTTTTTGCAGGACCATTCTTTAATATAATATTAGCTTTTTTGTTGTCACTGATTGTAGTTGGTTTTGGTGGTTCGGACAGACCGGTCGTTATGGGTACAATGGAGGGATATCCGGCAGCAGAAGCTGGTATTCAGGCAGGAGATAAGATTATCCGCATCAATGGTGAACGAATCAGGATATATCGGGAAGTCACATTGATCTCATATGCCAATCGGGGTGAAGAACTGGAGATTGAATATGAGCGTAACGGAACTCGAAAGACTACTAGGGTCATACCAATGCTTGATGAGACATCAGGCCGCTATTATATCGGACTGCAAGGTGCGGGAGAGTATATTAAGTGCCGTAATCTTCAAATTTTTGAATATGGTTATTACGAGGTGCGATATTGGCTGATATCAACATTCAAGAGTATAGGTATGATGTTTCAGGGAAAAGTGAAGGCAGATGATCTGGCGGGTCCGGTAGGAATTGCTCAGGTAATTGATAATGCAATTGAAGAGACAAAACCGATGGGATTGCCAACCGTCGTATTGACTATGATTAATATAGCAATCCTATTAAGTGTGAATCTTGGAGTATTAAATTTGCTGCCGTTGCCGGCACTAGATGGTGGAAGATTGGTATTTTTACTGCTGGAAGTAGTCAGAGGCAAGCCGGTACCACCCGAAAAGGAAGGTATGGTTCACTTTGCAGGATTTGTTATCTTAATGCTCTTGATGGTATTTGTGCTATACAATGATGTTATGAGGTTATTTCGGTAAAAAGTAAAACTAGTTCATAAGGCTGAATAGAAAGAGCTGTCAAGATGAAAAACCAGTATTGACAGCTCTTTTTGTCTGAATTATAATACTTATATTGTTGGTCATATTACTTATCAGGAGTAAGCCCAACATATTCAATATAATATCTGAGAGTATCTTCTCATTTTTTCAAAAAAACTTAAGGAAATAAGATTCGGGTGACTAAAGTCTATCATGAAGGGGGAAGTTTATGCATTTTTTGACTTCATATTACTGGGAATCGGGCCGCAGAACCATAAATCAGGATTCTATTGCGATTCAGAGTGTCACAACAAAGAAGGGGCCTATGCTTATGGCGTGTGTATGCGATGGGCTGGGCGGTTTGGAGCAGGGAGAGATCGCGAGTGGTTATCTTGTAGAACAAATTACGGATTGGTTTTACAATGCACTTACAAGAGAATGTCAATGTGGTGCGTGCGGCACCAGGATACGAAAATCCGGCTATCGTTTGTTCTATTCAGTTGACCAGGAGTTGAAAATGTATGCAAAAAGGAAAAATATACAATTGGGTAGTACAATGACGATGTTGCTTTTAGTACAACGGCGGTATTATATTTTTCATATAGGAGATAGCAGAGCATATAGAATTCAGAGACAGATGAAACAAATGACTCAGGATCATACGTGGAATGAATATACACTTACAAGATGTGTTGGTTCGGGGATTTGGGATAGACCAGATTGTACACAAGGATTTTACAGGAAAAATGATAGTTTTTTGCTGTGTACGGATGGGTTTAGACATTATATATCAAAGGATATATTACAGACGTTATTCCGTGGCACACAAATAAGGGATGAAAAGGAAGCTTATAGGAGAATGAAAGAAGTTGGAACGCGCAACATAGAGCGGGGAGAAAAGGATAATATATCGGCTATTTATATAAAGGTCCTATAATTCTCGTAAAATGGTATAGAAAAGAGGGTAAATGGAACAGGTAATTAATGACAAATATCAAATAATAAGAGAATTGGGGAAAGGGGGAATGGGATGTGTTTATTTGGTAAAGGATATTCGCTTAGACAAGTTATGGGCTATGAAGGTGGTGTTTTGGAATTCAGAACTATCTAAAGAAAAAGAAAATCAGCAATTGTATTTTAAACAGTTGGAAAGAGAAGCGCATACATTAAAAAAGCTGGAGCATGCATTACTTCCTATGATCGTAGATATGATCCATATAGAGAATGGAATTGCGATTGTAATGGAATTCATTGAGGGAATCACACTGGAACGTTATATAGATGACTATGGGATGGTCTCACAAAAACAAGCTGTTCTGTGGGGGATACAACTTGCAGATGTATTGTCATATCTGCATAGCAGACATCCTGGTATCGTATATGGTGATATGAAACCATCCAATATTATGGTAAGACATGATGGCAGTATCAAGGTCATAGATTTTGGAACAGTCATGGAAATCAGGGAGCCTTATGTTAATGGGGCGATGCGATTTGGGACATATGGGTATGCAGCTCCGGAGCTTTTGGAAATAGGAAAAAGCGATATAGAATCAGATATTACAAGAGCTTGTAATTCTCTGGACCCAAGAAGTGACATCTATAGTCTGGGAGCAACATTATATCATATGTTGACGGGTGTAAATCCTGCAAAGGTACCATATGGCGTTCGGCCAATCAGGGAATTAAATTCAACTTTATCAGAAGGATTGGAAAAGATTATAATTAAATGTACAAAAAAACCATTGCATGAAAGGTATCAGAATTGTAAGGAATGTATCAATGATTTAAAACAATATAAACAACTGGAATTACGATATAGATGTATGAAAAAGGTAATATCCATATTACATTGGGGTTTGTCAATCAGTGCGATTATTTTTATGGGATTTGGGCTGTTACGAACGTATCAGAAATTTGATAATGAGGCCGTGCAAAATGCATTAAAAAGTGTGATCATAGCTGGAATTGCATTAACCATAAGGCGGATCAGCGCTGTGTACAGGCAGAAGAAATGTTTTAGCGTAAAGCAGGAACGAAATATAATACGTACGGAAAAAAAACTAATTGGTTTGTGGTGTCTTATAGCAGCAGTAATGATTCATACATCTTACAGTTATGCGTTTAATACAGAAACATTATCAGTGCAGGTTAAGGATCTTCAGGGAAGAAATATTTTGATTCGGGAAGATAGTATATACCGATTATCAGAACCGATTATATTTACATGGCAGAGAGAGGAAAATACACGATATGAAATATCTGTAGGGCATAGTCTTTGGAAAGAAGCAAAAGAAAACCGCTATTTGTTTTCAGGATATATGTTTCCTGACTCAAAAAAGGTAGTCAGAGTGAATTTTTGTGGACAGGATAAGCAGTCAAATAGTCGTTTTAAGAGGTCATTCAAAATTGCAGTTCCTTGACACCCCAAATTGCCTATGATAGACTTAAATTGCTTTAGTTCACACAAAAAAAGTGGAGGAATTATTATGTATAGAGAGCATACGAAAGTAATCAAAATCGGCGATAGAGTGATCGGCGGCGGGAATCCGATTTTAATACAATCCATGACGAATACCAGAACAGAAGATGTTTGTGCAACAGTAAAACAAATTCATAGATTAGAAACTGCAGGATGTGAGATTATTCGTTGTACGGTTCCAACGATGGAAGCTGCCCAGGCAATTAAAGAGATCCAAAAAGAGATTCATATTCCATTAGTTGCAGATATCCATTTTGATTATAAGATGGCAATTGCTGCAATTGAGAATGGCGCAGATAAGATTCGTATTAATCCGGGAAATATTGGAAGTCTGGAACGTGTGAAAGACGTTGTTAAGGCGGCCAGAGAAAGAAATATTCCGATTCGTGTAGGTGTTAACAGTGGCTCTCTTGAAAAGGAACTGGTTGCAAAATATCAGGGTGTAACAGCGGAGGGAATTGTAGAAAGTGCACTTGCTAAAGTAAAAATAATTGAGGATCTTGATTATCAAAATATGGTGATCAGTATTAAGTCTTCAGATGTTTTAATGTGTGTGAAGGCACATGAATTACTGGTGAATGAGACAGATTATCCGCTCCATGTTGGTATTACGGAATCAGGAACTGTAATGAGCGGGAACATTAAATCTTCTATAGGACTCGGAATTATTTTGTATCAGGGAATTGGTGATACCATACGCGTATCCTTAACCGGAGATCCGGTAGAGGAAGTCAAGTCAGCTAAATTAATTTTACGTACACTTTCGCTTAGAAGGGGGGGGGTGGAGGTCGTGTCCTGCCCAACCTGTGGAAGAACTAGAATTGATCTGATTCGTCTGGCAACGCAGGTAGAAGAGATGGTAGCAGATATTCCGCTCGACATAAAAGTAGCTGTTATGGGGTGTGTTGTGAATGGACCTGGAGAAGCAAAAGAAGCAGATATAGGAATTGCCGGTGGTATTGGAGAAGGGCTTCTGATTAAAAAAGGAGAAATCGTCAAGAAGGTACCGGAAGCAGAGCTATTAAATACATTACGAGAAGAATTGTTGAATTGGAAGTAATAAAATGAAAAAACCATTTTTTGAGGTATTTCCACAATTAAAAGTAAAGAGAGAATATTATGATTTATTTGAGCGGGTACTTGTAGAACGAGTGTCTGCTACAAAGCGCAAAGATTTTATCCGAATCTATATCATAAGTGAACGTCTCATTGATAAAGAGGTTGTTTTTATGGTAGAAGATGAAATAAAGAAACAATTGTTTCCAAATATTCCAATTATCATAAAAATTTACGAAAAATTCAAGTTGTCTGGGCAATATAATCCGGAGAAGTTAATGTATGTTTATAAGCAAAGCATACTGAAAGAATTGAGAGAATATAGTCCAGTAGAATATAATTTATTTAAAAAAGCAGATATTTCTTATGAAACAGTAATAGCAGAGAAAGGAAATAATGTTGAAAAAAGCATTGTGACCTTGACAATAGAAGATTCTGTTTTTGCGAAGGGAAAGTCGGATGAGTTAATTTGTATTCTTGAGAAAATATTCAACGAACGATTTGGATTTAGTGTAGTGGTCAAAGCCGCCTTCAAAGAGAAAATGAATGCAGAAAAAGATGACGATGATGATATAAAGATCAGCAGACAGGTAGCTGAGATCATACAAAGAGCAGGCAATAGTATTACGAGGGATGAGGAAGACGGGCAGATTTCTGACGCAGAAGATGGAAAACGGGAAAAACAGTCCATTGCTGAGCAGGTAACAGTAGAAAGTACTAAGATTGTGTCGAATGGTGATGCAGCAGATATACCAAAAGCACCTTCCGGATCCCTGCAAAATGCAGCAAAAAAAGACTGGAAAGAGCGAGGCAGCTTTAGAAGAACACCGCAAAAATCTGATAATCCGGATGTCATCTACGGACGCGATTTTGATGAAGAGCCAATTGCAATTGAAGAGATTCAAGGAGAAATGGGAGAAGTAGTTATCCGTGGAAAGATTCGTGCATTTGATTCTAGAGAAATAAGAAATGAAAAGACTATTCTGATTTTTGATATTACAGATTTTACAGATACCATGACCGTTAAGATGTTTACGCATAATGAACAAGTACCTGAATTAAAAGAAAGTTTGTATGTGGGAGCCTTTATAAAAATCAAGGGTGTTACTATAATAGATAAATTTGACAGTGAATTAACAATCGGATCCATAGTAGGTGTAAAGAAAATTGGAGACTTTACAACTGCACGTATGGATCATAGTGCCAGAAAAAGAGTAGAACTTCATTGCCATACGAAGATGAGTGATATGGACGGGGTGTCGGATGCCAAAAGCATTGTCAAACGCGCAAAGAAGTGGGGGATGCCTGCAATAGCAATTACAGATCATGGTAATGTACAGGCAGCTACGGAAGCAAATCATGCATTGGAAAAAGGTGATGACTTTAAAATTATCTATGGGGTCGAAGCATATATAGTAGATGATCTGATCGGCATAGTTACGAATTGCAGGGGACAGAATCTGGATGAGACATATGTGGTATTTGATTTGGAAACAACTGGATTTTCTCCAATGCAGAACAGAATTATTGAGATAGGAGCCGTAAAGGTTACAGCAGGAGAAATTGTGGACCGCTTTTCCAGTTTTGTGAATCCGGATGTTCCTATTCCCTTCCATATCGAGAAATTAACGGGAATTAATGACAGTATGGTGCTAAGTGCGCCAATGATTGAGGAAATCCTGCCAGAGTTCCTTGCATTTTGCCAAGATGCTATTTTGGTTGCACATAATGCAGGTTTTGATATGAGTTTTGTCATAGAAAATGCTAAAAGACTTGAAATTGATATTAATTTTACCTATGTGGATACTGTTACACTGGCAAGAGTCCTTCTTCCAAATCATGCGAAATACACCTTGGATGCAGTCGCAAAAATATTAGGAGTTTCCCTTGAAAATCATCATAGGGCTGTAGATGATGCTGCAGCAACAGCAGAAATTTTTATCAGATTCCTGTCTATGCTGCAGGAAGAAAAAATTCAAAATCTGAAACAGCTGAATGAAATGGGATCCGCTAGTGTAGAAGCAATCAGAAAGCTTCCATCTTACCATGCGATTATTCTTGCTGAAAATACAATTGGAAGGACGAATTTGTATCATTTAATATCGGAATCTCATTTATATTATTTTAATAAAAGACCCAAAATCCCAAAAAGTCTGTATCTGAAATACAAGGAAGGACTGATTTTGGGAAGTGCCTGCGAGGCAGGAGAACTGTATCGGGCAATACTGGAAGGCAAGTCTGATACAGAAATTGCAAAACTGGCGGCTTTTTATGATTATTATGAGATTCAACCCCTTGGGAACAACAAATTTATGATTGCGTCCCAAAGAATAGAAAATGTGAGATCTATAGAGGATCTGATTGCGATTAATAAAAAAGTCGTGGCGCTTGGAGAACAATTTCATAAGCCAGTGGTAGCTACCTGCGACGTGCATTTTTTAGATCCGGAAGATGAGGTGTACCGACGTATCATCATGGCTGGAAAAGGATTTAAGGATTCTGACGATCAGGCTCCACTGTATTTGCGTACTACAGAAGAGATGCTGGAAGAATTTGCATATCTTGGAAGTGATAAGGCAGAAGAGGTTGTAATCACAAATACGAATAAAATCGCAGACATGATTGAATGGATGAGTCCGGTAAGACCAGATAAATGTGCACCCGTAATCGAAGATAGTGACAAAACATTGACACAGATCTGTTATAACAAAGCACATGAATTATATGGAGAACACCTTCCAAGTGTAGTAGAAAAACGGTTGGAAAAAGAGTTACATTCTATTATCAACAATGGATTTGCTGTTATGTATATTATTGCTCAGAAACTAGTGTGGAAGTCAGTAGAAGACGGTTATCTGGTTGGATCCCGTGGTTCAGTGGGTTCTTCTTTTGTTGCCAATATGGCAGGAATTACGGAGGTTAATTCACTGGCGCCGCATTTTTATTGTTTAAAGTGTCATTACAGTGACTTTGATTCGGAGGAAGTCAGAACATACGCAGGCGGGTCCGGTATCGATATGCCTGATAAAGTGTGTCCTAATTGCGGAGAGATGTTGGTAAAAGACGGATTTGATATTCCATTTGAGACTTTTCTTGGGTTCAAGGGGGATAAAGAGCCGGATATCGACCTTAACTTTTCAGGAGAATATCAGAGTAAAGCCCATAAATATACGGAAGTTATTTTTGGATATGGACAGACTTTCCGGGCAGGAACGATTGGTACGCTGGCCGAGAAGACTGCGTTTGGTTATGTAAAAAATTATTATGAGGAACGCGGAAAAAGGAAACGTACCTGTGAAATCAATCGAATTGTGGAAGGGTGTACGGGAATCAGAAGGACTACAGGACAGCATCCGGGAGGCATCGTAGTATTACCGGTTGGAGAGGATATTTGTTCCTTTACACCAGTGCAGCATCCGGCCAATGATATGACAACGGACACTGTAACAACACATTTTGATTATCATTCCATTGATCATAATTTATTGAAACTTGATATTCTTGGTCATGACGATCCAACCATGATCCGTATGTTACAGGACTTAACAGGAATTGATCCTGTTAAGATTCCACTTGATGATAAACAGGTCATGTCATTATTTAGTGGAACAGAGGCACTGGGCATTACACCGGATCAGATAGGAGGATGTCCACTTGGTGCATTGGGAATACCGGAGTTTGGTACGGAATTTGTAATACAGATGTTAATTGATACTAAACCAAAGACCTTTTCCGATTTGATCCGTATATCCGGTTTATCACATGGGACAGATGTTTGGCTTGGAAATGCACAGACTTTAATCGAAGAAGGAAAGGCAACGATTTCAACTGCGATCTGTACACGCGATGATATTATGACTTATCTAATACATACAGGTGTTGAAAGTAGTTTGTCTTTTACGATTATGGAAAGTGTCCGTAAAGGAAAGGGATTAAAGCCTGAAATGGAGGAAGCGATGGTAGCAGCCGGAGTACCCGACTGGTATATTTGGTCCTGCAAAAAAATTAAGTACATGTTCCCAAAAGCACATGCCGCAGCCTATGTTATGATGGCATGGCGCATTGCTTACTGTAAAGTAAATTATCCTTTGGCTTATTATGCTGCATATTTTAGTATCCGTGCAAGTGGATTTTCATATGAAATCATGTGTCAGGGTCAGAAGCACCTGGAAGATACGATGGCTGAATATAAGAGACGGTCAGATACATTATCTAAGAAAGAGCAGGATGTCGCTAAGGATATGAGAATTGTACAGGAAATGTATGCAAGAGGATTCTTGTTTGAGAAGATTGATATTTTTCGTGCAGAATCAAGACAATTTCAGGTAATAGATAATAAGATAATGCCGTCTCTAAACAGCATTGAAGGACTTGGCGAAAAGGCGGCAGATGCAATTGTAGAGGCAGCAAAAGAAGGTCCCTTTTTATCTAAAGATGATTTTAGAATCAGAACCAAGGCATCGAAGACGGTCATTGACCTGATGTCAGAACTGAACTTGTTGGGAGATTTACCGGAGACAAACCAACTGAGTCTTTTTGATATGATGGAATAAGTATCAAAGTAACCGGTTAGATACGTAGGATGTTAGTTAAGGATTTTTTGTAAAAAATACTTGCATTAAATTAAATTATAGTATACAATACACTTTGTTACGGCGTGTTGGTCAAGAGGTTAAGACGCTGCCCTCTCACGGCAGAATCAGGGGTTCAATTCCCCTACACGCTGTTGACTGTATGTATGAATATACGAACAGCCCAACCCGAGAAATAGCTTTAAATGTCGATATGATATTTAAAGCTCTTTTTTTCACTTTGATAAACAATGAGCGAAGTGTTTCTTATGGTTTAGAGGAACGATAAGGAGGATAATATGCAGTCAGGGAAGAAGAATATTTTAAATATCAGTTTGCTGTTGATATTGATCGCATTTACTTTTTACATATTATTAAAGGAACAAAATATGGAAGAAGTATTTACCAGCCTGAGAGGAGTCAGTCCTATCTTTATAATTCTTGCAATTGTTTTAGGATTTGCAAGAATCTATGGGGAAGCATTGTCAATCTATTGGCTTACCAATTCCTTACAAAAAGAAAAGATATCTTTTTGGAAATGCATGAAATATTCCCTATGTGGATTTTTCTTTTGTGCGATTACGCCATCGGCTTCCGGGGGACAACCAGCGCAGATATATTATATGAAAAAAGATGGAATACCGGTTGCCAAATCAAGCCTTGTGTTGATATTGATTACGATCGTATATAGAGGTACACTCTTGGTGTTTGGCGGTGGTATCTTGCTTATTTGTTTTCAGTCAATCTATAAAAGACTTGGCGTAATTCGTTATTGGTTCTTGTTTGGATTGTTTGTGAATACTATTATAATAGTTGCTTTTTGTTTTTTGTTATACTCCAAGAAGATAATACGTTGGTGTATGGAGAAGATAATCGTGTTATTGGCAAAACTGAAATTATTAAAGAAACAGGAAAGTTTCGCTTTAAGATGTGATTCACTGCTTACCCGGTATCATAAGAGTGCAGCATACATCAGCAGACATAAGCTGGTCATGTATAAGGTATTTGCAGTAAATATTGGACAGAGAATTCTGATGTTTGCTTCGACCTATGCGATATATAGAGGCTTTGGTCTACAAGATGAAAAACTTATCTATATTGTTCTTTTGCAGAGTATTGTTGCTATATGTGCTGATATGTTACCGTTACCGGGTGGGGTTGGCGCCAATGAACAATGTTTTATATCGGTTTACCGGAACATATTTCCGGTACAAAGTCTGATTCCGGCAATGTTGCTGGTCAGAGGTGCAAACTTTTATTTACTTGCTATATTAAGTGCAATGCTGGTATGTGGTATGCAGGTCGTTGAGATCCATAAGACTAGTAGGAGCGCAGCAGAGCTATGATTTACGTAGCAACTAGTCAAATTCAAGCTTTCTTGTACTTTGAGACTGTAACTGAAATTATCGAAACTGGCAAAGCGTGATTCTACTCGTTGCAAATATGGAAATATGGAATTAGCAATAAGATTGTTTTAGATTTTGTACAATAAATTAAGGAAAAAAGCCAGATAGAGTTGCATACTTCAAATAATGGTGCTATAATAAATGCGATAGATGAAGGTTAATTGTAAGAGTGGGCAGATGTCCACTCTTATATTTTGTAAAGAAAGCAGTGAAGGGAATAGGTGATTGCATGTCAAAGCGTGAGATATACGAGGCACGTACAGAAGAGTACTTAACACCCATAGCAGAAGTTGTCGGATGTCATGTATATGATGTAGAATACGTGAAAGAAGGAGCAGATTGGTATCTCCGGGCATATATTGATAAACCGGAAGGCGTCAATATTAATGACTGTGAGCAAGTAAGCCGTGCAATGTCAGAGATTTTAGACAAAGAAGATTATATTGAGGATGCTTATATATTTGAAGTCAGCAGTCCCGGGCTTGGCAGAACCTTAAAAAAAGATAAACATTTTGAAAAAAGTCTGGGTGAAGAAGTCGAAGTAAAAACATATAAACCAATAGACAGACAAAAAGAATTTACAGGTATTTTAAAAGCCTACGATAAGGACACAGTAACAATTAAAATAGAAGAAAAAGAGATGGTCATTGCGAAGTCGGATATTGCCTTGGTTAGATTAGCACTGGACTTTTAATGGGAGGAAAAAGGAAAAATGAATAAAGAATTAATGGAAGCACTGGATATCTTGGAAAAGGAGAAGGAAATCAGCAAAGAGACATTATTTGAGGCAATTGAAAATTCACTCATCACAGCTTGTAAGAATCATTTTGGAAAATCAGATAATGTTACTGTTGAGATTAATCGTGAGACATGCGATTTTTTAGTATATGCGGAAAAAGAAGTAGTTGATAATGAAGCAACAATAGAAGATGATGTAGAGCAGATCACATTGGAAGAAGCTTTGAAAATTTCAAAAAAAGCGCAGGTCGGAGACAAGATTCATGTTGAAATCAAATCCAAAGAGTTTGGGCGTATCGCAACACAAAATGCAAAAAACGTAATTCTGCAAAAGATTAGGGAAGAAGAAAGAAGCGTGATTTACGGTCAATACTTTGAAAAAGAAAAAGATGTTGTAACAGGTGTGGTGCAACGTTATGTTGGTAAAAATATCGCAATCAATCTTGGTAAGGCAGATGCAATTCTGAATGAAACAGAACAGGTAAAAGGCGAAGCTTTTAAACCGACAGAAAGAATCAAAGTATATATATTAGAAGTTAAAAATACACCAAAGGGACCGAGAATCTTAGTAAGCCGTACGCATCCTGAATTAGTGAAAAGGTTATTTGAATCAGAAGTAACTGAAATTAAGGATGGTACTGTAGAGATTATGAGTATTGCGAGAGAAGCAGGAAGCAGATCCAAGATCGCTGTTTATTCCAAAGATCCTAATGTAGATGCAGTTGGTGCCTGCGTAGGTATGAATGGTGCCCGTGTTAATAGTATTGTAGAAGAACTGCGTGGCGAGAAGATCGATATCGTTAACTGGGATGAGAATCCTGGAAATTTAATTCAAAATGCACTGTCACCCGCAAAAATTGTTGCAGTATTTGCAGACCCGGATGAAAAGACGGCGAAAGTAGTGGTTCCGGATTATCAGCTGTCTCTGGCAATCGGAAAAGAAGGACAGAACGCAAGACTTGCCGCAAGATTAACAGGTTTTAAGATTGATATTAAGAGTGAGACTCAGGCAAAAGATGCTCCTGGATTCCGCTATGAAGATTATATGGATGAATATGATGAAGAAGAGTATGCAGAGGAAGCATATGAAACATCAGCTCTACAAGAAGGAAACGAAGTGTAAAGGGAGGAAAGCAATGAGTAAAAAGATCCCTTTGAGACAATGTGTTGGCTGCAGTGAGATGAAAAGTAAAAAAGATATGATGCGGGTCCTGAAAACTGCAGAAGGCGAAATTGTATTGGATGTAACAGGGAAAAAAAATGGAAGAGGAGCGTATCTTTGTGTTTCTAAAGAATGCTTGGAAAAGGCACGTAAGAATAAAGGTCTTGAGCGCTCTTTTAAAATGAGTATTCCAGATCAGGTTTATGATAACCTGCAAAAGGAGTTTGAGGAAAGTGAATCATAATAAGATATATTCATTATTAGGTTTGGCAACGAAGTCAAGAAATGTTGTGAGCGGTGAGTTTGCAACAGAGAAGGCCGTCAAATCCGGGAGTGCGTATTTGGTATTAGTTGGAGAAGATGCTTCCGATAATACGAAAAAAATGTTTCATAATATGTGTGAGTTTTATAAAGTACCAATTTATGACTTTGGAACGAAAGAAGAACTTGGGCATGCAATGGGCAAGGAAATGAGATCATCATTAGCGGTTACAGACAACGGATTTGCAAAATCAATTCTAAAATATCTGGAAGACCCACACAAACACGGAGGTAGTAAAGAATGGCGAAATTGAGAGTACATGAACTCGCTAAAGAATTAAAAATAGATAATAAAGAAGTAATAGAAGCATTAGAAAAAAACGGAATTGAGGGCAAGAAAGCGGCTTCAGGGTTGGAAGACAGTGAAGTTGCTACAGTCAGAAGATCATTATCGCACTCAACAGAAGCGCCTGTATCTGTAAAAGAAGCAGCAAAGCCGGGTATTATGAAAGAAAACAAAACGGAAGAGGTGCCGAAGAAAAAGAAAAATATTATTTTTGTAAGTAATCCTCATAATAGTAAAATGCCGGGTGGACAAAAGGTTCCGAATATGAACAGCAGACCTGCTGCACCAGCACCCCAGACACAACGAGAGGAAGAACCTAAAATCACAGCACAGGATGTGAAGGCAGCATTCGAAAAAGCTACAGCACCTCATAAACAGGAAGAACAGGCAAAGCCAGAAACTGAAAAAATGGAAAATACAAAAACGGTTGAAACAGTACCGACACAAGAGAAGACGCATACATCAACTACGACTAATACACAGAGCAGACCGTATAACAACAATAGCGGAGGTCAGAGCAGACCGTATAACAACAATAGCGGAGGCCAGAGCAGACCATATAATAACAATAACGGAGGCCAGGGCGGCAGACCATATAATAATGCCGGGCAGGAAGGCAGATCATATAATAATTCAGGTACCGGATTCCAAAGGGGTGGAGATAATCGCTTTGGAAAACCACAGACAGATTCCTTTTCATCTGATGGACCGATCATGCAGGGAAAAGATCGCAGAGATGAAACAAAGAGAAAAATCGGGCAGGAAAAAGACAGCCGTAGCAAAAAAGATAAAATTTATGAAGAAGATCTCTTGAAAGCTAAGCCGGGAAGATTCATCAAACCGGAAAAGAAAAAGGATGAATTGGAGGAACAAATTAAAGTTATTATTCTTCCGGAAATACTGACAATTAAAGAATTAGCCGATAAGATGAAAATCGTTCCGTCTGTGATTGTCAAAAAGCTGTTTTTGCAAGGTCAGATAGTAACGGTAAATCAGGAAATATCATATGAAACAGCAGAAGAAATTGCAATTGAATATGATATTATGTGTGAAAAAGAAGTAAAAATAGATGTCATTGAAGAACTTTTGAAAGAAGAAGAAGAAAAAGAAGATGATATGACTCCAAGACCTCCGGTTATTTGTGTAATGGGTCATGTCGATCATGGTAAAACTTCCCTTTTGGATGCAATTCGTAAAACAAATGTAACAGATAAGGAAGCTGGTGGTATTACACAGCACATAGGTGCATATACTGTTAATATTAACAATCAAAAGATTACATTTTTAGATACACCGGGACATGAGGCATTTACCTCTATGCGTATGCGTGGTGCCAATTCAACTGATATTGCAATCTTGGTTGTTGCAGCAGATGATGGTGTTATGCCTCAGACAGTGGAGGCAATCAGTCATGCAAAAGCTGCGGGTATTGAGATTATCGTAGCTGTAAATAAGATTGATAAACCAAATGCCAACATAGATCGTGTAAAGCAAGAATTAGCAGAATATGAATTGATTCCTGAAGATTGGGGAGGAAGTACAGTGTTCGCACCTGTTTCGGCAAAATCAGGAGAAGGTATTCCGCAGCTTCTTGAAATGATTCTGTTGACAGCGGAAATTTTAGAGTTAAAGGCAAATGCCAAGAGAGATGCCAGAGGGCTTGTTATTGAAGCACAATTAGATAAAGGACGTGGTCCTGTCGCAACGATTCTAGTACAAAAAGGTACTTTACATGTAGGGGATTTTATTGCAGCAGGTTCTTGTCATGGTAAAGTTAGAGCGATGATTGATGACAAAGGAAGAAGAGTCAAAGAGGCAGGTCCTTCCACTCCGGTTGAAATCTTAGGATTAAATGATGTTCCAAATGCAGGAGATGTATTTGTAGCTCCTACGAGTGATAAAGAAGCAAAACAATTTGCAGATACGTTCATCTCCCAACACAAGGAGAAAATGCTGGAAGATACGAAAACCAAGATGTCTCTGGACGATTTGTTTACACAGATTCAGGCTGGCAACCTGAAAGAATTGAATATTATTATCAAGGCAGACGTACAAGGCTCAGTAGAAGCTGTAAAACAGAGCCTCGAGAAATTATCAAATGAGGAAGTTGTAGTTAAAGTAATCCATGGAGGCGTTGGTGCAGTAAATGAATCGGATGTTATTCTGGCAAGTGCTTCACAGGCGATCATTATTGGATTCAATGTACGTCCTGATGCAACGGCAAAGGCAACAGCAGAGCGTGAAGGTGTGGATTTAAGACTCTATAGAGTTATCTACCAGGCAATTGAAGATGTTGAAGCAGCAATGAAGGGCATGTTAGATCCAGTCTTTGAAGAAAAGATTATTGGTCATGCAGAAGTCCGTCAGATTTTCAAAGCTTCGGCAGTTGGTAATATTGCGGGTTCCTATGTGCTGGATGGTGAATTCCGCAGAGGATGTAAGATCAGAATTACGAGGGAAGGTAAACAGATCTTTGAAGGTGAATTAGAGACTTTGAAGAGATTTAAGGATGAAGTGAAAGAAGTAAAAGCGGGTTATGAGTGTGGTCTTACATTTAAGGATTTTGATCAGATGCAGGAACTTGATATAGTAGAAGCATATATTATGGTAGAAGTGCCAAGGTAAGTGAATAGAAGCGTTCATGTAAATAGGTGATTATAAATGAGAAAAAACAGTATAAAAAGTACTAGAATTAATGGGGAAGTGCTAAGAGTCCTCGCGGATATCATTCGCGGGGAGATCAAGGATCCCCGTATCAATCCATTGACTTCTGTAATAGCAGTAGAAGTATCTCCGGATCTGAAGACCTGTAAAGCCTGGATCAGTGTACTAGGTGATACAAAATCACAGGAAGATACTTTGGCAGGTCTCAGGAGTGCTTCCGGATTTATAAAGAGTAAATTAGCGAAAACAATTAATCTACGCAATACACCAGAGATAACATTTGTGATGGATCAGTCTATTGCGTATGGAGTCAATATGTCAAAGATGATTGATGATGTGAATCAAAGTATGCCAAAAAGGGATGAATGAACGTCCCTTTTTTGATATACCGATAGAAGAAAGAAGTGTTAAATATGATAGAGCTAAGAGAAGTGTGTAATGGGGCAAAAAAAATAGGAATCAGCGGTCATGTACGCCCGGACGGAGATTGCATTGGTGCAACATTAGGCTTGTACCAATACATGAAAAAGATAATGCCGTTGGTTCAGGTGGATATTTATTTGGAAAAGCCAGCTGATATATTTAGTGGAATAAAAGGCTATCATGAGATAGATTCAGAATTTGTAAAAGAAGACAAGTATGATGTTTTTTTTGTGATTGATTGTGAGAAAAGCAGATTGGGAGGTGCGCGTAAGTACTTTGACGAGGCTGAAAAAACAGTAAATATTGATCACCATATCAGTAACAGTGGGTGTGGGGATTTTAATTATGTTGTTGCGACAGCAAGTTCTTCCAGTGAACTGGTATATGATCTGTTAGAGGAAGAACACATAGATGCTGAAATTGCAAAGGCAATTTATATAGGTATGATTCATGATACAGGAGTGTTCCAATACTCTAATACTTCACCTAAGACGTTGCATATCGCTGCTAAGCTAATAGAATATGGTTTTGATTTTTCTTCAATTATTGATGAAACATTCTACGAAAAAACATATGTACAGAATCAGATCATGGGAAGAGCATTGCTTGAGAGTATGTTGTTCATGGATGGAAAATGCATTGTGGGCATGATCGACAAGAAGACGATGAATTTTTATGGTGCGGAGTCAAAAGACCTGGAAGGAATTGTAAATCAGCTGCGTATCATAAAAGGCGTTGATTGTGCTATTTTTATGTATGAAACGGCTACCCTTGAATATAAAGTGAGCATGCGCTCCAACGAAAAGGTAGATGTTGCTAAAATTGCTTCTTTTTTTGGCGGTGGCGGTCATAAAAAAGCTGCTGGATGTACCGTGAACGGAACGTTCCATGATGTTATTAATAATTTATCCAAAAGTATAGAAATGCAGATGAAAAAGCAGGAGTTGCTGTAATACAGTGGAATGTGTTGTTGCAAAACAGAATATGTGGATGGGAATTACATAATATATGATAAATGGAATTATTAATGTTTATAAAGAAAAAGGTTTCACATCGCACGATGTGGTAGCTAAATTGCGAGGTATCTGTAGACAGAAGAAAATAGGACATACAGGAACGTTGGATCCTGATGCAGAAGGAGTATTGCCAGTATGTCTCGGTAATGCTACTAAATTATGTGAAATGTTAACAGATAAGACAAAAGAATATGAGGCAGAATTCTTATTAGGTGTAACTACTGATACGCAGGATATGAGTGGAACTGTAATAACACAAAAGGAAGTATTAATTACGGAGGACGCACTCAAAGAAACGATTCTGTCTTTTGTTGGAGAATATGATCAGTTACCGCCGATGTATTCTGCAATAAAAGTGAATGGCAAAAAATTGTATGAACTTGCCAGAGAGGGTAAGGAAGTTGAAAGAAAGTCAAGGCGGGTGAAAATCCTTTCAATAGAGATTCAAAGAGTTGCATTACCTCTATTTAAAATCAGAGTGCAATGTTCAAAGGGAACTTATATCAGAACGCTTG
Organism: Bacillota bacterium; assembly: GCA_023398375.1. GTDB lineage: Bacteria > Bacillota > Clostridia > Lachnospirales > Lachnospiraceae > SZUA-378. The sequence continues at coordinate 457,415 of JAEWSH010000042.1, forward strand.
GTGCGGATATTGGAGAAAAATTGGGATGCGGGGCTGCAATGACATCTCTGCTCCGAACAAGTGCTGGCAATTTTAAAGTAGAAGAAGCACTTACGTTATCGCAGATAGAAGCATTGAGAGATGCAAATGAATTATTGCAAAATGTAGTAACAGTGGAAAGCGTATTTGATCAGTTAAGAAAAGGAACGGTTAAGTCAGAGTATCGCAACTATATAGATAACGGAAACGCAATAAGTGCAAGTCAGCTGTCAGAAAATGAAGATTGGCATCCTGCTGAGCAGATACGTATGTATAATAATGACCTTGTTTTTTGTGGAATTTATGAATATAAACAAGCCGAAAGATTATTTAAACCGGTAAAAATATTCCCGAATACAGTAGAGTTATGACAAACGAATATTTAAGTGTTATATATGTTTGCATTAGGTACATAAGTTGAGGATGATTAACATGAAATTAGTAAAAGGAACAACAGAATTTGAGTTAGATGGCGACAGTGCAGTTGCGATAGGTAAATTTGATGGGATACATCTAGGCCATCAAAAATTGATAAATCAAATTTTATCATGGAAAAGAGAAGGTTTGCAGGCTGTAGTTTTTACATTTGACCCGCCACCGGCAATATTTTTTCAGAAGACAGTTCAGAAGGACTTGACGACAAGAGAAGAAAAGAGAAAATTGTTTGAAAAAATGGGAGTAGATGTATTGATCGAGTTCCCATTTAATAATAATACAGCAGCTACAACACCAATGAATTTTATTACCCAGATACTGGTCGGCAAGTTGCATACAAAAAAAATTGCTGCAGGATATGATTTATCTTTTGGTCATGGAGGAGCAGGTGATTATAGATTATTAAAGGCCTTGTCAGAAGAATATGGGTATCAGGTAAAGATTATAGATAAAGTATGTTTAGATGGAAATGAAATTAGTTCCACTTATGTAAGAAAAGAAGTAGAAAAGGGAAATATGCAGTTGGTTACAAAACTGCTCGGCACTCCATATGCAATTACTGGAATTGTGCAGCACGGAAAAAAATTGGGCAGGACGATTTCTATGCCGACCGTAAACTTAGTACCTATTGCAGACAAGCTCCTTCCGCCTATGGGAGTTTATTTTTCTAATATTTATCATGATGAACGTAAGTTTCATGGAGTGACGAATATCGGATATAGACCAACAGTCAGTGATAATGCTACGATCAGTGTCGAAACATTTATTTATAATTTTAATGAGGATTTGTATGGACAGGAAATTATGGTAGAATTATTATACTTTAGAAGACCAGAAATGAAATTTGATAGTATTGAAGCATTGAAAAAGCAGATGCGGAGTGATAGTGATGCTGGAAAAATTTATTTTCAATTATAGATTACCAAATGTTATGAAAATTGAGAGACGAGTATCGGGAAAAAGATATTCGTCTTTTTTTACGCACGAAATTATGCAGGATGCATAATTTCTGTGCATTGCTGTTACTATTAAGCCGTAGGCTGATTAGTAAATTTTTGGAAACAGAGATATCTTGGTTGACTTTGCTAAACAGATGTGCTTATAATACAAAAGTAATATTTGTAACAATTATGTAACAAATGGAGGAAGTAGTGTGAAATATAAAAAGATAGCAGGAATAGTGGTGTGCACAATGTGTGTATCTCTTTCTATACATAGCGTTACTAATGCAACTACAATATCTTCAGCAATAGAAAAAAGAACGGCAGGAGTAGAAAACGTACTGGAAACAAAAAAGTCAGTGAATGAAATAATGAAAAGTGCAGGGGCAGAAGTAGTATTGGAAGATAAGCAGGAAAAAGCACTTTGGGGTTATGAAAATCTTGGAATTGCCAGTGTAGAAGGTAATCTGAACATAAGGTCAATTGCTGCTGAAGACGGTAAAATCATAGGAAAACTCTCAGGTAACGGTGCTTGTGAGATTATTGATTTTAAAGACAGCTGGGCGCATATTAAATCAGGAAAAGTGGAAGGATATGTAGCAAAGGAATATCTGCTGATGGGAAAAAAAGCAGAGAAAAGAGCAAAAGAAATTGTTAAGAGAATGGCAACTGTTACAACAGATACGTTGAAAGTCAGAGGAGAACCGAATACAGAGTCGGAAGTTGTAACACTGGTTCCGAAAGGCGAGGAATTAGAAGTCGTAGAAGAAAAAGATGGCTGGATTAAGATTATGATTGATGATGAGACAGCCTATATTTCGGGAGAATATGTAAAAATTGATGAAAAACTGAATACAGCCGTAACAATGACAGAATTGTTATATGGTGAAGGGGTGTCGGATGTAAGAGTAGATTTGTGCCAATATGCAAAACAATTTGTAGGAAATCCTTATGTCTGGGGTGGCGTAAGTTTGACGAAAGGTGCCGATTGCTCGGGGTTTGTTATGAGTATATTCAGTAAATATGGAGTATCGCTGCCACATTCATCAAGAGCACAGGCAGGACGTGGAACGAAGATAAATGCTCTGGAAGCACAGCCGGGAGATTTGTTTTTTTATGCAAAAGGAGGCAGTATCAATCATGTTGCTATTTATATAGGAAATGGACAAGTAGTACATGCAAGCAGTCCAAGTACTGGAATTCGTATTTCGAATGCTTTTTACAGAACCCCGGCTGCAGTAAGAAGAATAATATCACAATAACTGCTATATAATATCACAATAACTGCTATAGGTGTTTACAGAAATAAAAGAATGTGATAAAATGGTCAAGTATGAATTAATAGAACCAATACTCAGCGTTAGGACACTCCGACCTTCGGCTTAGTATATGGGGATAGACAATAAGGAGGAGATCATCATGATTTCAAAAGAAAAGAAAACATCTATTATTAGTGAGTTTGCAAGAGGCGAAGGCGACACAGGTTCACCAGAGGTTCAAATCGCTGTATTAACTGCAAGAATTGAAGAACTTACAGCACACTTAAAAGAAAATCAAAAAGATCACCATTCAAGAAGAGGACTTCTTAAGATGGTAGGTCAAAGAAGAGGTTTACTTGCTTATTTAAAGAAAAAAGATATTACAAGATACCGTTCTTTGATTGAAAGACTTGGAATTAGAAAATAATTTTTAATCCAGCAGGGCGGATGAATCATCCGTCCTGTTTTGACCTATAGGAATTTCTTTTCATTAAGTATTAGTAATGATAAAAATGTGTTATGCATGTTTTTATAGATAAGGTAGAAGAACGCTCCCGAGACCACTGAAAAGTATACTGCGGGTGTAGCATTTTTTTCAGTAGTTTCGGCATCTTCTACCTAAAATTTATTTAGAAGGAGATTAGAATATGTTTAAAACTTTTAGTATGGAATTAGCTGGACGTACACTATCCGTAGATATTGGAAGAGTAGGTAAGCAAGCTAATGGATGTGCATTAGTGCACTATGGAGACACGACGGTATTATCAACAGTTACAGCATCAGAAAAACCAAGAGACGGTATTGATTTCTTCCCGCTTAGCGTTGAATACGAAGAAAAGCTGTATGCAGTAGGAAAAATCCCAGGAGGATTTAATAAAAGAGAGGGAAAAGCTTCAGAGAACTCTGTTTTAACATCACGTGTTATTGACAGACCTATGCGTCCCTTATTCCCAAAAGATTATAGAAATGATGTAACGCTTAATAATATGGTAATGTCAGTAGATCCGGAATGTCGTCCGGAGCTGACCGCTATGATTGGTTCTGCACTTGTAACAAGTATTTCAGATATTCCATTTGACGGTCCATGTGCTACTACACAGATAGGAATGGTTGAGGGTGAATTTATTGTTAACCCTACCCAGGAACAGTGGAAAAATGGTGATTTGAATCTGACAGTTGCATCGACCAGTGAAAAGGTTATTATGATTGAAGCAGGCGCAAACGAGATTCCGGATAAGAAGATGATTGAAGCAATTTACAAAGCGCATGAAATCAATCAGACAATTATTGCATTTATGAAACAAATCGTGGAAGAAGTTGGAAAATCAAAACATGAATATACAAGTTGTGCCGTTCCGGAAGAATTGTTTACAGCTATGAAAGAAATTGTGCCACCATCAGAGATGGAATTGGCTGTTTTTACAGATGAGAAGCAGGTACGTGAGGAAAATATCAGAGTCATCAGAACAAAATTAGAAGAAGCGTTTGCGGAGAACGAAGAATGGCTTGCTGTTTTGGGAGAAGCTTTATATCAATATCAGAAAAAAACTGTTCGTAAGATGATTTTAAAAGATCATAAGCGTCCGGATGGCCGTGCGATTACAGAAATCAGATCACTTGCTGCAGAAGTTGATATTATTCCGAGAGTACATGGTTCTGCCATGTTTACACGTGGACAAACGCAAATCTGTACAATTACAACATTAGCTCCGCTCTCAGAATCACAAAGAGTGGATGGACTTGATTCCAATGAGATAGCAAAGAGATATATGCACCATTACAATTTCCCTGCTTATTCAGTGGGGGAGACAAAAGTCAGCCGTGGTCCGGGGCGCCGCGAAATCGGTCATGGTTCTTTAGCAGAAAAAGCATTGGTGCCTGTTCTTCCTACAGAGGAAGAATTCCCATATGCAATTCGTACAGTATCTGAAACATTTGAGTCTAACGGATCAACATCACAAGCATCTGTCTGCGCATCCACGATGTCGCTTATGGCTGCGGGCGTACCAATTAAGAGACCGGTATCAGGTATTTCCTGTGGGCTTGTTACTGGAGATACAGATGATGACTATATTGTATTAACAGATATCCAAGGGCTCGAAGACTTTTTTGGAGACATGGATTTTAAAGTTGCAGGTACAGAAAAAGGTATTACAGCCATTCAAATGGATATTAAGATTCATGGACTTACAAGACCAATCGTAGAAGAAGCGGTTATTAAAACAAGACAGGCAAGAGAGACCATTTTTGAAGTAATGGCAAGTGCAATTGATGCACCAAGAACTGAGGTTGGTAAATATGCTCCTAAGATTATACAGATTAAGATTAATCCGGAAAAGATCGGTGATGTTGTTGGACAGCGTGGAAAAACAATCAATGCAATCATTGAACAGACTGGTGTTAAGATGGATATCAATGATGAAGGTGCAGTATCAATCTGTGGTACTGATAAAGTAATGATGGAAAAAGCTATTGATATGGTTAAAATCATTACAACTGATTTCCAGGAGGGTCAGATATTTACGGGTAAGGTTATTAGTATTAAGGATTTTGGAGCATTTATAGAATTCGCGCCTGGAAAAGAAGGTATGGTTCATATTTCAAAGATTTCAAAAGAAAGAATCAACCATGTAGAAGATGTACTTACATTAGGTGATACAGTAACTGTTGTTTGCTTAGGTAAGGATAAGATGGGAAGAATTAGTTTTTCTATGAAAGATGTAGCACAACAATAAACGATAAAAGCAAGTTAAGAGCTTAGACAAAAGTCTAAGCTTTTTTTATGTAAAGATAGTAATAAGTTGGACAGGAATTCATATACTGATGTAAGAGGTGGACATGGATATCATCAATATTGCAGAACTTTTTCCTGATTATTTAAGATTTTTATGGAAAGAAGTAGAGGATAACAAAAAAAGTTTACAAGAGATTAGAATACGGGTGAACCAACCTGTGATGTTATATATAGACAAACAGGAATTTTTTCTGGATTGTAAGGGGAAATTGCAAAGGGACAATCGCTATGCTTATAGGGGAACGATAGAAGATATTCGAAGTATTATCAACCATTTATGCCAATATTCACTATATGCCTATGAGGAAGAATTAAGGCAAGGATATTTTACCATTCAGGGAGGACACCGGGTTGGAATAACCGGACAGGTTATACAGGAACAAAACAGAATAAAGAACATCAAATATATATCAAGTATGAATATTCGAATCGCTCATGAAATAAAAGGTGCAGCCGATGCAGTGCTTCCTTATATTTATCATCATAACGAGATTTATAACACAATGATTATTTCAAACCCGGGTTGTGGGAAAACAACTTTGCTGCGCGATCTGATCAGGCAGATATCAAATGGAAACCAGTTTGGAGACGGAAGAAATGTCGGCGTCGTTGATGAAAGATCAGAAATTGGAGGTTCTTATATGGGAGTACCGCAGAATGACATTGGAATCAGGACAGATATATTAGATGCTTGTCCCAAAGTAATCGGGATGATGATGTTGATCCGGTCCATGACACCTCGAGTGATCGCAATTGATGAAATAGGAAGCGTGGAAGATCTGCAGGCACTGCAAAGCGTACTGCAATGTGGATGTCGCCTAATTGTTACCGTGCATGGAGAGTCATTGGATGAAGTAAGACAAAAAGTAATATTTAAACCTATAATGGAAAGCGCTATGTTTGAAAGATTTATAGTTTTAGGAAATCAAAAAAAAGCATGTATGATACAACAAATTTATGATGTTGATGGAAAACCAATATGAAAATAATAATTCAGATCTTTGCATCAATATGCATGATATCAGGAACGACAGGGTTAGGATGCTATCTCAGTTATGATTATAAGAGAGGAATAAAAGAATTACAATACATAGGTCAGATGCTAGAGATGTTAAAACAAGAAATCGCATATAGCCGAATACCATTTTCTGAGGCATGTAACCAGATTGCAAAGCGTGTAAAAGAACCTTACAAAGAGTTCTTAAATTCCATTCATTTAAGAATGATAAGCCATAAGGGGGAAAATATTAGAACCGTATGGAATGATGGTGTACAAATATTACAAAAAAATAGCTATCTACCGAAAAATAGCGCGGAATATTTAGCGGAAGTTGTTGATGGACTGGGATTTATGGACAGCGAGATGCAACTTCAAAAAATTACATTTCAAATGGAACAGATTGAAAGTGAAATACGGAGGCGCAAAAAACATCAGGAAAATAAGAGCAGGGTCTATCTTTCGATTGGTATTATGAGTGGTATTATGGGAATTATTATATTCATTTGAATTCATATTTTATCGGAGGATATGCACAGGGAGGAAACATGGGAGTAAATCTTATTTTTAAAATAGCGGCAGTTGGGATTCTTGTAACTATCCTGGGGCAGGTATTAAAGCATAGTGGGAGAGAAGAACAGGCATTTTTGGTCAGTCTTGCAGGATTAATACTTGTCTTATCCTGGATTATTCCATATATATATGAGTTATTTTTGACAATTCGGAATTTATTTGAATTATAGAGGAACGGGTATGGAAATTGTAAAAATAGGTATTGTCGGAATGGTGGGTGTCCTATTGGCAATACAGTTTAAAAGTAATAAACCGGAATATAGTTATTTAATAGGATTTGGGATTTGTCTGTTCATATTTCTGACTTCATTGAGATATATTGCAAATCTGTTAGAACAAATTAATGGACTGCAAGGTCTTTTTAAAGATAACTATGGTTATTTTAAAATATTGCTCAAGGTAATTGGAATTACTTACATTTGCGAATTTTGCTCTGGAGTGTGTAGTGATTCTGGTTACAAATCTATCGCTAATCAAATAGAAGTATTTGGGAAAATATCAATACTATTATCCGGGATGCCTATTTTATTATCTCTGATACATACAATACAGCAATTTGCAGGCGGGAGCTAGTGTGAAAAGAATTTCTAAAAAGCGAAATAACTGCTTCTAAGAAATACTAAGTTCACACAGGAAGAAGATGCAGGCATCTTCTTCTCACGTATTATTTGTGCCGTTTGCAGCAGCATGTTTGGAAGGTTGAATAAATATGAAAACTTCTTTTTGGATTTACATACTATTTTCGTTTTTATTATGTGTGGGAGTGAGCATGCCGGTGTATGCAAAGGAGGAAAGCACACAAAGTGCAACACTGCAAGAATTGGAACTAGGAAATATAGACCAGCAGTTAAAAGAATTATTTCCTGATAATAAAATACAATTTTCACAACTTGTGACAGATATTATCAGTGGAAAAATAAAGTTAAATGTAGATTTAATAGTAGAGATTTTGAAGTATGGAGCAGAAGGAAATATAGGAGAAATAAAAAAAATAGGAATATCAATTTTGATAATAGGAATCATTGCTTCCTTATTTTCTAATTTTAGTAAGATATTTGAAAACCATCAGATTGCGGATATCAGTTTTTATTTTTTATACATGTTACTTATGTTGATTCTATTATTGACATTTAAAAATACTATGATAATAGCAATGGAAACAATAGAAGATGCAGTGGTTTTCCTGAAAATACTCATTCCGACTTTCTTTACGATAGTTGGATTGACATCAGCGTCTATGACTGCAATGGTTTTTTACCAGTTTATGTTTGTTATTATTGTAATAGTGGAAAGTATCCTATCAGCAGTTCTGATACCTGCTACGAGTGGCTGTGTTTTTTTGTCTTTAATAAATGGCTTGGGAGATGAGGAACGTCTGACCCCCTTGATTGAATTAATTCATAAAGGAATCCGGGGAAGTCTGAAATTGATTATGGGCTGTGTAGGCGGAATTGGATTTTTTCAATCAATGATAACACCTGTTATGGATGGAGTAAAAACTGCAACAATTCAAAAAACAATATCTGCAATACCGGGAATTGGTGGTGTTGCTGATTCTGTTACGGAAGTCGTATTGGGATCGACTATTTTAATTAAGAATAGTGTGGGACTTGCATTTGTTATTTTGCTATTGACAATTTGTATTGTTCCAATGATACGGATAGCGACAGTAAGTATTATGTTAAAGATAAGTGCAGCATTAATTGGAATAGTAACAGATAAGAGAATGACCTTGTCTGCCAATCAGGTAGGAGATGGAACCATGCTGCTGCTTCGTATTGTAGCAACAGCAATCGCACTTTTTGTAATTACAATAGCAATTGTTATTTCAGCAACGAATAGAGGCTTGTGATGCTATGAATTATTTATTGGAGGTATTGGGGAGGATTGGTATATTTATCGTACTTGTACAAACGCTGTTTCATTTTAAAGCAAATGAAAGTTATGAAAAATATATCAGGATGTTGACCAATATTATGATACTGTCAATGCTGATTATTCCCGTTATGAGTATTTTTAAAAAAGATATACCGCAGGAAATGAGTCAGCAAATTGCATTTTATCAGCAGCAGCTGCTGGAAATCGAAAATGAAAATATAATGGAACAGAAAATAGCGGATGATAATTTAATCCAAAACCAAATTTTCGATGCTTATGAGCAAGAAATTAAATCTAAAATCAACAATAATTCAACAGAGGATGCTTACATAGTAAAGGAAGTAAATGTGACTGGTATAGAAGCAGATGGAAGTTATAACGAAGAGAAATTACAGATTAGGATTAAGGTAACTGAAAAGAGGCAGAAAAATACACAGAAAATAGAGATTGACAAGATTGAAATAGCCGGAACAGAGGTTCAGGAAGATAATTTAAAAAAAATATATGCGCAGTTATTAGGAATAGATGAGGGGTATGTGGAGGTGGAGATATCTGAATAAGGAAAAAATAAGAGATTGGCTCGGCCATCAAAAAATTGGAAAAGATACATATATCATTATGATTCTGGCAGGTATTTTGCTCTTTATAATAGCACTGCCAATAAAAGACACACCAAAAGTGCAAAAAACAACTGGTGATTCCAAATCTTCAGAAAGTCTTTTACCGATTACTGGAATTACGGATTTAGACGGGAAAAACACGGAAAGCATACAAGAACAGAATGAGAATTTGATGAGCAGTACAGGTGATCTTGATAGATACACACAGCATTTGGAAGAAAAGCTGGAAAAAATACTAAGTACCGTGGAAGGTGTAGGAAACGTAAAAGTAATGATAACGGTAAATGCCTCAGGAGAGCAGATAATAGAAAAAGATCTGCCCAATAGTAAATCAATTACAACTGAGGCAGATGCGGACGGAGGAAACAGAAGCATAAATGAATATGAAAATAAAGAAAGTACCGTATACCTGACAGATAGTACAGGAAATCAGGTTCCCTATGTAGTAAAACAGCTGGAACCTGCAATTGAAGGTGTTATGGTAGTGGCTCAAGGAGGTGGAAACTCAATTGTAAATAAAAATATTACTGAGGTAATACAGGCATTATTTGGCATCGAGGCACATAAGATAGTTGTAGTTAAAATGAAATCTTAATCGTGTAAAGGGGCGACTAGTGTGAAAAACATACTGAAAAGAAATCAAATTATGATTACGGCATTGGCTATTATGATTGCAGTGGCTGGTTATCTGAATTTTGCGGGAGACAAGATAGGCGATGAGAAAATGGTGGCTGCAAATGCGAACGCGATAACAAGTGAATCTGAGGTAGCGCAAGTAGATGAAGATACGACAGAGGAACTTGCGAATGCAAATGCACTTGATATGGATATATCGGATGAGGATGCGGAGCAGGCCGCAATCACAGACATTGATAGCCTGGATTCGGATGTAGTGCTTGAAAGTGCAGATTATCTGACAGAAGATGTGGCAAATGCAGATGATGCCTTGACAAGTAGTCTGGATGAAAGTGGTGTGGCGCAAAACGAGACACCTGGAGAAGCAGTATTTACATCTAGTAATAGTATCAGCAGCTTGTCCAATGCAAAATTAGTAAAGGAACAGACAAGGGCAAAAAATAAAGAAACCTTACTGCAAGTAATTAATAATACAAATATAGATAATACACAAAAGCAGCAAGCAATCGATAATATGATAGAACTTACTGATATTGCAGAAAAAGAAATGTCAGCAGAGATTCTGCTTGAGGCAAAGGGATTTAATGATGCTGTAGTGAGCATTAGTGATGGGTCTGTTGATGTATGCGTAAGTGCAGGAGAACTGACAGATGCACAACGTGCACAGATTGAAGATATTGTAAAGCGGAAAACGGGCATTCCGGCTGAAAATATAATAATCACACCTATTTAGGTGGAAATTTTGCGTAAATATGGTATACTTAGAATAATATAAAGCAAGAGTTTTCTCTTGCTTTATATTTACGCGGGCAACGAGCCAAGCACAAGCTAGCTTGTATTTGGCGACTGCCACTGAAACTATCGAAACCCGCAAAGCGTGTTTCTCATAGTTCATGACAAGTGAAGCGGCTTGCCGATTCATCTTGAACATGGACGAACTACGGTAGAAAAGAGGTATTTAGTATGAAAAGAGTATTTTTAATAGTGATGGATAGTTTTGGAATTGGAGAAATGCCGGATGCTAAGGAGTATGGAGATAAAGGAACAAATACTATTAAATCAGCATCAACAAGTGAGTATTTTATAATGCCCAATATGGCAGAACTCGGATTATTTAATATTGATGGGGTCGATTGCCGGGAACCTGTTGCAGTACCAAAAGCTTGTATTGCAAGAATGAAAGAAGCATCAAAGGGAAAAGATACTACCATCGGACATTGGGAAATTGCGGGAATTTATTCAGGAAGTCCGTTGCCGACTTATCCCAATGGCTTCCCAAAAGAATTATTGGACGAGTTCAGTACATTGACTGGCAGGGGTGTGCTATGTAATAAACCATATTCAGGAACAGAAGTCATCAATGATTATGGTGATGAACATTTGAAGACAGGAAACCTGATCGTGTATACATCGGCAGACAGTGTTTTCCAGATTGCTGCGCATGAAGATGTGGTGCCACTGGAGACACTGTATGATTACTGTGCAAAGGCGCGTCAGATGTTACAGGGAAAACACGGTGTCGGAAGAGTTATTGCAAGACCATTTATTGGTACAAGCGGAAATTATACCAGAACACCAAACAGGCATGATTATTCATTATTACCGCCGGATACAACGATGCTGGACCAATTAAGTGACACAGGTTTTGAGGTAATTGCTGTTGGTAAGATCAAAGATATTTTTGTAGGGAAAGGAATTACAGAATTCACATATACCAAAGGCAATGCAGAAGGAATTGAAAAAACATTAGCATATATGGACAAAGATTTTGAAGGACTTTGCTTTATCAATCTGGTTGATTACGATATGTTGTATGGTCATAGAAATGATATTGACGGATATGCAAAGGCACTCTCTTACTTTGATGAGAAATTGCCGGAAATATTGGGTAAATTACGCGAGGATGATATCTTAATGATTACAGCAGATCATGGTTGTGATCCTGGTTATACAGTGTCTACTGATCATTCAAGAGAACATACTCCTTTTATTATGTATGGCAAAAATGTGGCACCAAAGAATCTTGGAACAAGAGAAACATTTTCTGATATCGGGGCAACTGTGCTTGATTATTTTAATATAGAATCTAAGATCAAGGGAACCAGCATGCTATAAAATCGCAAATGAGTTTCAAAAAATAAAACGAGAAAGATACGGAAGTACGGAGGAAACAAGTGTGGGTAATTATAAGGCAGAAATAAATAAGCGAAGGACATTTGCCATTATTTCTCACCCGGATGCGGGAAAAACAACATTGACAGAAAAGTTTTTATTATATGGAGGAGCGATCAATCAGGCAGGAAGCGTAAAAGGAAAAGCAACAGCAAAACATGCGGTATCTGACTGGATGGAAATCGAAAAGGAAAGAGGAATTTCTGTCACGTCATCTGTATTACAATTTGAATATGATAATTTTTGCATTAATATTCTGGATACACCGGGACATCAGGATTTTTCCGAAGACACCTATAGAACTTTGATGGCTGCTGATTCCGCAGTCATGGTTATTGATGCTTCAAAAGGTGTAGAGGCACAGACAAGAAAATTATTTAAAGTTTGTGTGATGCGTAAAATTCCAATATTTACTTTTATCAATAAGATGGACCGTGATGCGAATGATACATTTGAATTATTAGACGAGATTGAAAAAGAACTTGGTATTGCCACTTGTCCGATTAACTGGCCAATAGGATCTGGTAAGAGATTTAAAGGTATTTATGAAAGAGAAGAACAGTGTGTTGTTACTTACTCTGATACGGAAAAGGGAACCAAAGAGGGTGAAACGACCATAATTCCTGTTTCTGACAAAACTGCGTTAGTGGAATGTATCGGAGTAGACTTCAGACACCAGCTGGAGGATGAAATAGAACTTTTGAATGGTGCGAGTGCAGAGTATGATATTGAAAAGATTCAAAGCGGAGAATTGACACCCGTATTTTTTGGTTCTGCATTAACGAATTTTGGTGTTGAAATTTTCCTTCAGCATTTTCTGGAAATGACGACTGCACCGTTGCCTAGAAAGGCAGACGGTGGACTTGTTCAGCCTACAGAGAAGGAATTCTCGGCATTTGTATTCAAAATTCAGGCAAACATGAATAGGGCACATAGAGATAGAATTGCTTTTATGAGAATTTGCTCCGGTAAATTTGAAGCAGGCATGGAAGTGAAACATGTACAGGGTGGGAAAGTAATGCGTTTGTCCCAGCCACAGCAAATCATGGCGGATGAACGTAAGATATTGGAGGAAGCTTATGCAGGAGATATTATCGGTGTATTCGATCCGGGTATTTTTTCAATTGGAGATACAATCTGCATGCCAAAGGATAGTTTCCAATATGAGGGAATACCAACTTTTGCTCCGGAGCATTTTGCAAGAGTAAGACAAATTGATACTATGAAACGTAAACAATTCATGAAAGGAATCTCACAGATAGCACAGGAAGGTGCAATTCAGATATTTCAAGAGTATAATACTGGCATGGAAGAGATTATTGTGGGAGTAGTAGGTGTGTTACAGTTTGATGTATTAAAATATCGTTTGGAGAATGAATATAATGTTGAAATTAAGTTAGAGAACCTTCCTTATGAACATATTCGATGGATTGAAAATAAATCAGAAGTTGATCTGCAACGCCTTATCGGTACTTCTGATATGAAAAAGATCAAGGATCTGAAGGACAACCCATTATTATTATTTGTAAACCAGTGGAGTATCGGCATGACATTAGAACGGAATAAAGGCTTGGTATTATCCGAGTTTGGACGGGAATAGTGTGAAAAGTATTTCTAAAGAAGCGGAAGAACCGCTTCTAAGAAATACTTTTCACACTAGAAGAATCCGCAAGCGTCTTCTTGCTGAATGGGTTTGCGATATGCAATGGGAGTTAAAATGAAAAAATCATTTATAATACCAATGATAACGATTGTTATTTATATTTTCTTACTGAATGGATGCGCAGCAAAAGACAAGGTAGAAGATTATTTATTGCCTTTGACAGGTGATAATAGTAAACAGAATAATGAGCAGGCATTATCTGATAATGAAGGTAAAAAGAATGGTGCAAAAGATACAAATGAGTCATATGCAGAGGATTATGAGATAACGGAACATAATGTAGAGGAAACTGACCCGTCAACTCCGGAAACAGATATTCAAAACAGAGAATCTTTAGGACTTACAAACGAGCAGATTACACGAGCAATGAATACACAGAAAGACAATTATGCCTTTTCCGTGATGGATCATTCGTTACAACAGTTATATGTTGAAATTTATACCATCCTTTCAAAACAGGCCGTCGATATTATTGTCACAAGTGTCTCAGCTGCGGATATCGATTATGCCTTTCAATGTGTCATGAATGATCACCCGGAGATATTCTATGTAAAAGGCTATACTTATACAAAATTTAGTGTGGATGGTGAGATTCGCAGAATTGCTTTTTCCGGTACGTATACAATGGAGGCGGATAAAATTGCTTCGATGCGGACGGCGATTGAAAAATATGTAAATAACTGTATAAACGGAATGGAAGATACACAAGATGATTATCAAAAAGTAAAATATGTATATGAATATCTAGTCAATCACACAGAATACAATCTGGAAGCGAAGGAAAATCAAAATATCTGCTCCGTATGTGTATATGGTGAATCTGTCTGCCAGGGATATGCAAAGACAATGCAATATATACTGAATCGTTTAGGAATTCCAGCGACACTTGTAATTGGAATGGTGGATACAGGGGAAGGACATGCTTGGAATCTTGTCAATATTGATGGCGCTTATTATTACGTGGATCCAACATGGGGAGATGCTTATTATCAGTTGGAGGAAACTAGTGAAAAGATAAATAGCGACATTCCAAATATTAATTACGATTATTTATGTGTTACTACCGAACAGTTATGTACGACGCATGTCATTGACAATATTGTGCCGATGCCAAGGTGTATATCAATGAAAGACAATTATTATGTGCGTGAGGGCGCCTATTTCGAAACATATCAAAGAGAAAACGTGCAACGTCTCTTTGAAGAATCTTACGAAAAAGGGAATTCTTATGTGACATTAAAATGTGCTTCTTTCAATGTTTATACAGAAATGAAAAAAGATCTGATCACAGATCAGACGATTTTTTCTTTCTTGCGTAATCGGGCAGATTCCATCGCATATACCAGCAATGAAGATCAGCTGACAATTAGTTTCTGGCTATAGAAAGAAGTACTATGCAAATATTTACTCATTTGGTATAATGTAACTTATCGGAAGAAAATCAAGCGGCTGCGAAGCAGACATTTGATTTTACCCGATAAGTTAACGAGGAAATGAAGTTTCCGAGTGTCATCAGAAGCGTTTTTGGCTTCTGATGCAGGTAATCGGAAGA
>JAEWSH010000048.1 GCA_023398375.1 Bacillota bacterium
GTCCAGGTCTGGTGTAAGCCGGCATGGTATTTGATGGGAAATTATCAAGGACACGCATATGCACCAATGAAACTAAGTGCACTAATCAAAAAGGTTTGTGAAGATGCTAACCCAAACATTCGATTAAAGATTGAAGACGAACGGTTTACTGATTCCAGTGACCCAGGTAATACACCAAGGTTCAAATGTGGTGAATCCGACTTGGACTTTATTGAACAAAAGCTTTTACCTTACACAAATATTCAAGATAGTAATGTATTTTTTTTCTTGGACTGGTTTAACAGACCTAATCTGACTTCATTCGCTAAGATGGTAAGTGCCGAACCAAAGGTAATAGTATATCCGTCAATTGGAATTGCAAGTACAGTTCAAGATAAGATTTCCAAGATTGTCGAACAGAAAGGTATTACAGAATACTATGCTTGGGACAAGATTCAGGTTAAGATAGGTGACGAAGACTTAAAGAAATCTTTTGCCACTATGAAGAAAAAGATTTCCTTGGAAAACAATGAAACTGGTAAAGTATACATTGCTAACCAACAACCAAAAGCTAGAATGGGAAAGGACTCAGATAAAGCGAAAATGGCTAAGATGCCGTTCAATGCAATGACTATGGAGTACATTGAAGCTACAAGTAATGAAGCTTATCCTAATAGACTTTTACCAGACGCATTGGCAATGGCAAGGAACAGTGATAACGACGTAATAGACTTTATTGAACTTATCATTTATGTAAAAGGTACAGCCGATGGTTTTACGTGTGGCGAAACACTGCTTCTTTTAACGCCACTTAGGAGAGTTCGTGTTGATAAGAACGATGAATCCAAGCCTGTTGCAGAAGAATTAAACAAGAAAAACACACATTGGCTAAGTGGTAAATGGCTCATTAAAAGCGTCTTAATGCAACAAGAAAAATGTAACCCTGACGAATGTACAACCGTATTAACCATCGTTAGACCAACATTAATTTATAACGTTGACACCACTACTATTAACAAATCTAACTTTCTTTATAGTGTTGATTAATGGTGCTTTGGAGGAATAAATGAGAGAATTACATAAACCTAGTCTGGAACTGAAACTTTACCGTGCGCGTGTCCACGACGTTGGTAAGGAAAATGACGATAGACTGCAAGTAAGAATTATGCCTTACATGGCGGATTATCCGGAAGCAGATTCCGAAAATTTACCAAGATACCCTATGATGTTCAAGGGTCAAGTATTGCAATGCTATACTGAATTAAACCCTGACCAGGGAACTGGATTACCGGACTGGGTATTCGTAGCAGCTACGGAAGACTTTACCGTTGGATACGTAATTGGCTTAGCTAACCAGTTTTATGGTTGTAATAATACGCCGTTCGTAGATTCTTATGGTTACAAAAAAATACAGAACTTTATTTCTTCACGTGGTCTTGATACTTCCGCAGTAAACTATGACGAAATGGTAATTGAAAAATGGATTACAAACGATAGTAACAACCCTAAGGGTGGTATGGTCGAAATGTATAATTATAAGACTGGCGAAAAGTATTACATCAACACCAGTGGAACTTGTTTTATTATTCAGTTTGATAAAATTTACATGCGTGTTGGTAATCCAAGTGGTAGTGCCAGTGCTTCTACTGAAAGCTTCTCACAGATTCAAATGGACGCTAAACAGATTGAGTTTAAAACAGAGTTGTTTAATGTAGACGCAAAGAAAGTAGTATTAGGACACCACGGACTAAGTGTAGTCGGAACTACCGGAAGCTTGGGTGTATCTATGGAAGGTGTAGACTTTAACCCGGTTTCTTCAATAACTATATAACCAAGGATTGGACTAAATAAACATGGATAGGTCATTTGTAGATAAAGTATACGACGCATACATTAAAGAAGATTACTCATACGGCGACAATAACTTGAACCCAAAGCGTGAGATTAAGCGAATGTCTATCCGTGATACAGACGAACAACTTAACCGTATTCTCGCAAGTATTCAACGTAAGGTAACAGAGATTTCAATTAAATACCCAGGCGAACAATTTAAGGTTGATGAAGCCATCGGTAACTTTGGTGGTTCTGGTGGTAAGCTTGATAACATTCCACCGTCACTTCGTGAAGCTATCTTTAAAGCTGGTGGAACTGGAAACTCGCTTGTAATGATTCCTAGTATGGACGGAGATGTAAGTCCACTTATGGCAGAAGTAGAAATCGCTATTGCAAAGATTCTTGCAACTATCGCTTCAGACCCGAACGCTTCAGACGAAGATAAAAAGATTTTTGACGGACTTGGTGATAGTGGTCTTGATTTATTCGACATTACTTGTAACGGTACTATGAGCCTTATTGCTGGTGAAGAAAACTCTGATTCGGATTCTGACGATGACGACGATAGTGACGAAGACGGTGATGAAGATGAAGGCAGCGATAATGATAATAATGACGACGACGATAAAGACGGCGATGATAGTGGTGGCGGTGGTGGTGATGACGGCAGTGGTGATGGTGACGACGGCAACGACGACGGCAACGACGATGAAGAGGGTCTTGACATAACCAACTCCGAAGACGAAACATCAGACGCTGCTATGGAAGAAGCAGTAGATAAAGCCATTGCACAAATGGACGCAGAGCTCGCAAACAAAGAAGCAAATGCACGCTCTTGTGCTACTAAAGACTTGGGATTAATGAAAGCGTTCCTGGCTATTCTTAAAGTAATTCAGGCTATCAAAAAAGCTATGAACCCACTTATGAACATCCTTTACGACGTAGTAAGATTAATCGTATTGGCAGCCGGATGTTGGAACAATCCTACCAATATCGGCGAAATCATCCAGCGTATTGTTATAAAAATTATAGCTATCCTTATTATGATTATAGCTATGTTAGTTCAAATGTTCTGGGAAATGCTCGGTCTTGACTGTCTTACAGAAGAAGCAAAAAGTGTAATTGACCAGATTAAGGAAGCATTAACTGGTGTATCAAATACATATGCTAAATGTGAACGTTTAGCTATGTCTTTCGGGGCTAATGTAGAAAAAGCAAAAGACGCTTTTGAAGAAGCAAAAAGTGCTATTGACGAAGCAGTAAAGAACATGAATACAGACCACATTAAGTCGATGTTCCCTAACATGGAAGACATGGCAAAAGACATCTATAATAATGGTCTTGGTGGAAAGGAAGGCTTAAAGCAGTCTGCACTTTCAGGGCTTCAATCTACTGGTGCATACGATGATATTATGTCTACTATTGAAAGTGTAAAATCTTTGAAAGCAACGGCAGATAAGACTATTGATTCAATTATGAAATCAAAGGGTGGAAAAGCCGCTAACGCAACAGTTCGAAAGATTGCTACACAGCTTCACGACGTTCAAGCAAAATAAAAAGCTTATCAGTTATTTCTACGAAATTCTCACCCAGACTAATTATTAACTATAAAATAATATTTTTTTTCTGGGGTAGTAAAGGTGGCTATTAACTATGTAAATCGTGAAGCAGAAAACGTACAAGATTCTGAAGTTGGTATGAGATTCCACGAAGAAAATACGAATCTTGAGAAAGACCCTGCTTCCTACAAAAATCGTATAGACCAATTATATAATTTTAGAACAAACATACAGAAACTCATTTATCGAAATGGTCTTGCTCCGTCAACAGATTATTCAAAATTCCTTCGTTTAAAATCAAAAGATGCTCTAAGCGAAGACGTTCAAGAATCAAGCATCGCCACGTCTATTACCAAGCCAGTTTGTGCCAGTACATTAAGTGACCCAGAAGCAGCAACAATCGAAGCGGCAGTTGAATCCATGCAGGCAACTGAATTTGTTCAGTTATTTTTGGATTCTTACATGGCACCTATCGGAAGTGATATTGACTACCGTCTTGGTAAAGTAGTTGGTATAAAGGAATACTTGTATAATGGTAACGGTATAATCTATAAAGATTATAAGCACTTTGGTCAATACGATGAATATGGTCGTATTGATACAACTTTAAACCTTAGGCTTCGAACACAAATTCCTGGAATTGGTTCTAGAGGTGGTTGGTCATACATCCCTGGGAACGGTTGGAAATATTTTAATTCGACTGCTATCCCTGGATATTATGAAGATTATGTAAACTTCTTCTTCCCGCCTTATACACTTGACTCATTTGCTGATTCTACTTCTTTAAGTACAAACGTAGACTATTACATTCGCACAAGAAGCTGGAACTATAGATTAAAGAAATGGGATTATAAAGACGACTTTGACCCAGACTCTGTAACATACGATACTGCACATCTTCTTAGTATGCGAAAGAACCCTACTTACCGTTTACCGGCTTATAAAGCTATTAACGATAACATCTCTTTCTTGCAACACATCTTTGAACAGTGCACTGGTATTGTTTCTACGTATCTTACAGAATGGGATATCTCCGTATACATTCAAGAGGGTTTGCTTTCTGGTAAAGAAAACAAAGCTCCTACATATATGTCTTTAACAAATCGTATCACAGTAGACAACCCTTCTGGATATAGTGATTCACGTGCTTTCGTTTATGGTGCATTAAATGCGGCTGTATCTAAGACACCTATGGAAGGCTCACCTATCCCAAACTACTCTGATTGGATTCCGTCTTCTTATCCATATTCTGTTTACTGGCTTGGATACAAATCACGTGACCGTGGTGACGGTCTTGACATGTTCTATGACGTTGCACTTGGTGGATTTAACTGTACTAACCTTAGTAAGTTCCACCGTGGTGACGGAAACAACTTCTCTGCAAACCATTATAATGGTCTTTCGTTCCGTGAAAAGATTATGCGTGATGACCAGATAGGTGCAGCATTCTCAGGATGGTCTAACTGGAATACGCTTAAATACTGGCAAGCCTTATACACAACCCCGGAGGATGGATTAAGCTCAGTAGACATTATTCACATGTCAATAGACGAAGCTTCGTCTGTATTTGAAAATACAACTGATGACAAAGGTAATAACATTGACGGCGTAATTCAACAGATTATCGGTGTTCTCTATGAAGAAAATGACGAGCTTGGATTCAGTAAGTCAGAGTATGAAAAGCTTGAAAACGGTGAAAAGAAAAAATACCGAAGAAACCCATACGGTGGTGAAGACATTTACATGGGTAAAACCATAGTTGACGCAAATGGTGACGAACAAACATTTGACGCTAACGGAAATCAACAAGACGGTGGTGGGGACGAAGGCTCTGACTGTAGTGTTAAGGGTGTAAAAATCCCTGGTTCTCGCATTCTCAAAATATTCTTGAAGAGAAGTAGTAAAAAAGCAAATGCAATGAACATTGCAAATAAGGAAAAAGGAAAGAACTTCTCTTCTGCAAACTCATCGTCAAATAACAATGCAGGCCTATTTGGTAGCTCAGGTAATTCTGGCTCTAATAGTAATAATAATGCCGGAAACGCAAGCAACAGTAATAACGGTACTGGTGCAAATGGCAACAACGGTAATGCAGTTAATGGTGGCTCGGCGGCGGCAAGTACTATTGTATCTATGGTTGACGCAGACGCTGCGGAAAACGGAAAGTATGCACGTGACACTGGTGTATCACAATGGACACCGGCCCTTTATGGTGGACCACACGGACGAAACTTAAACCCAAGAACTATTGAAGGATATTTCGAACATGATAATGAGTTCCTAAGAAACGTTCCTAGATTAAACCCTGGAAACCTCTCTACCAGTGTTGGTGAAAACTTTAAGGGATTGGAAGACAGATACTCTCCAACGAGAGACTCAGTTGATTTTGCCGACCCATACAGAAGCCCTTCAAGGTGTAAGTCTTTATTACAGAACGGATATTGTGACTTTACGGAGCAACCTATTTATTGTTTAATGCGACATTACGCATGGACAAGAAGCTCACATGGATACATCAATGGTAACTGGTATTACTGGATAAGCCGTGGTTGGTCATACGAAACCGAGGGAACTGGGTTTTTAACCCCAGTCGCATTTATGTGTAACCCTTATAACAGTGACTACTATCCAAGCTGTCCACACTATTACTGGAACTCTTGGTATGAATGGAATAACTGGAACCGATACGCACACTACTACGGTGGATATAGCTACTGGAATAGTTGGTATTGGAACTGGTACTATGGAAATGACAGTTGGCGTGATAGCTATTCTTTAAGCTACAGTAAGGACTATTGGGGAAGACTTCAGTATCTTTGTATCTGGTCTTCTGAAAGAGTTGGACGTGGATGGAATAGTTGGTGGTATAGCAGACATTATCACGGAAACTGTGGCGTTTACCATTTACGGGCACACCGTTGTCGTTACATGTATTACGTAACATACACACAGTGGGAAACTTACTACATGAAACGCCCTCTTATGCACTCTAACCCTAATGCTTCAAACTCAACGCTTTGGAACATTACAGAAGGTTACTGGTATAATAACGTTCGGTGTAAATGGTATGGTGACCACTGGTGGTGGAGATACTGGGCGCATTACAGTAACGGTATGCTCTCACGGTACAACCCATTAAACTCGCATAGCACGGCTACCAATGTATCATTGTGTTACTATCGAAATAACGGTTACAGACTTACATTTCCTTTAAGTGGTGTAAGGTATCATAACTGTACCGCTTGGGGTCCTTGTGACATACGACATAGGGAAGAAATGAACTTTTTGGAATATGTAACCGGACACGCTAATAATGGATGGCACAATGTTTATTTCTTCCAGTCTGCCCCAGGTGTTAGCTTCTCTGACCGATACAATAATGGTCCGAACCTTATTTTCCAAGTCCCTGTTAGACGTAACCACTATGTTGCTTACTTCTGGGAATGGTATCTTGTAAGAGAACGACATCGTTGTCACCACGACTGGTGTTGGCACGTAAGAATTGTACCAGGATATGTCCCATTTATTGAAGTTGACATGAAAAATGTTAGACAAGTTATGGGTGGATTTAAACAAGACGGTAACGGTGGCGTTACTCCTTGGTCAAACTTGAACTCTCTTATCTATGCAAATGATAAGCAAGAAGCAAACTTGGATGTTCCACCAGGACAGACTGCACAGACTACATTACCTAATTCTCCATTCGGTTATTCTACATTCCCAGTATGGGAAGGAATACCTACACAGATTTGGGCAAGCATTGGTCAAGACGGTAACGAGTTTAACATGTATGGTTGGGGATATGCTTCTGCATTACCTGGTATGGAATATACTGTTCCAAACCCACCAGAAAATGTATTTGAAAACCCTAATAATTACATGAACATTCAGAACATATACGGAAGTGGTGTTAAAGGCGTTCGTATGAATGATATCAGTTATTACTACCCATTCTATACGCTTGATAACAATGCTCCATTAAGATATGTTGTTCCACCAGAAGCTGGTGCACAACATAACTTGATTCATGCACAAGGTGTAAAGAGATATACACGTATCTGGAATAAAGACCCAGGTATTCGTAAAATGCTTAAAAACCTTTTTGCTACTTCAACGTTCTTTAAATATACTGAGCCTAGAACTGGTGGTGATTTATCAGATTACTTGATGCCACGCATTGTTACAAACGATATTGGTTTACGTGTACTAATAAGAACTGCTAACCATCAACTTGCTTGGTTACGTAAAGCTCACGAAATACTTCAGAATGACGTTGACTGGAATCAGGTTAGGACTTTAATGGAAAATACGGTTAACAAAACAATACTTTCAAAAAGTATTCCGTCTTCTGCCGGATATGACCAACAAAGCGTATTCTATCATTACTGGATAGAAAAAGCTTACAACATATTTAAGGATGATTCACAGAAGCAAATAGTTCTTGACGCATTTACTAAACGTGAAAACATTCTGGATTCGTTTATTAAAACGATGTCTGAGTATCTTGGACTTACTTCATACTCTTGGAGCTATAATGACTATAACTACATTTACAGTAAGATAAATGAGCTTTACAGTAATGTTGTAAGTGCATTTGGTTCAAATGGTGGTAGGGATAATACTGTTGAGGAAGCGTTCTACTCTTACTTGCATGTTCTATACGAATACCGTAAGTTCTACATCAACTCACGCTGTAACAAGGTTGACGGAACATTGTATCGAATGCGTGAGCTTGAAGGAGCTATACCACTTGTATGTCAACAGATTCAAACATTCGACCCAACCGGAAAAGGTGTTGGTGCAAATATATTTGATGCAAGCTCACATACATACAAAGTATCGTTCTATGACATTGATAACAGTAACATCCAGAAGATTAGGACACTTATTGACGAGAACCTTAAGCTTCAACAAGACCGAACTATGTTGCTTTATCTTCCAGTAAAATACGTAGACGACGAAGCTGCAATGGGGTATCTTGACAAATGTCGAAACGGAACTGACACACCTGCTGACCAGAGATTTATCTGGGTTCCACAGAAGCAGAAATACGCCGAGTTGCCATTTGATGACGTTTACAGATATGAGTCTAAGGAATATCAGACTAACGAAGCCGCTAAGAAGTTTAACAAGAAAGTTACAAACTATGAAAAGCGACAAGTTCGTGAAGACATTGACGACTGTATCTTTGAGATTAAATGGGCAGATAATAAAGTTCTTGAACGCATCCAGAACGCATCTGGTGGAACCAAGATTGCTTTGAGAAGTAAACTTGGAACTGGAAAAGCATATCCTTACGTTTATTCTGAAATCTCTGATTGGAAATCAAGATTGAACGTCCAGAAGAACGGAACAAAGATACCGATGATTAAGTTCGATGTTCAGTCTGGTATAGACCCGTCAAAGTTAATTGCAGCACAGAAAGAGTTGCAATCACAACCGGCTGGAACTTATACTGCATTTGACATTATGTGTTCTGTCGGAAGCAAGACTGATTACTGGGTTGTAGCTATCCCACCGTCAAACAGACCAAGGGCAGTAGGATATGTATCGAGCTTAAAGATTAAGTCTTGGCGTGATAATACATTGAACCCGGAACCAAGTGTAGAAACGTCTACGGCGGCAGGCGTATTTGGATATTCATTGTATCCTATTACTGAAGAACAGGCTAATACAATACCGGGTATTGGTTTGGACCTTGCAGGTTTACAGGATAACCTCAAGAACTCTTACCTCAATGACTTCGACACTGGTATTGAAAACATGGACTTAATGAATAATTAATGAAAATAAATCCTCCGAACTAAATATTCGGAGGATTTAAATTATGACATCGAATGATTTTGTCAATTCAGTCGCTTTTAAAAAGCGTGTAGACCAGATTGTTCAATCTGCAACAGAAGACCCGGATGAAAAGGTTCTTCATGGTCTTATTGTAACTGCACTTATGGATAGCTTTAATGACGGCATTATTGCTAACATGACTGAAAGAACCAAAGTTTCTAAAGAAACTTTAATGAAGAAGTCTAAGGAGATGACTGGCTTCTTACCAGCACATTTTAAAAATACAGACACCGGAAAGAAACTTATCGAATTATTTATGCAGGAGCTGTTGAACAATACAACAGACTATACCCTTAATATAGGATATGAAGAAACTCTTCCAACTTGTATTGAAAAGATTCTGCGTATTGCATATTCTGTTGGTATTACTACTGGTTTTGAAATCGCTAGTGACAAAGAACTTAAAAGTATTTATTCATCAAATGTAGAGAGGTTCTTGAATAGTGGAAAAGTTGGGGAAGACTAAACGTTATAGGTTTATTAAATCTTTCCCAGATAATTTATTCAGGAATACTGGAATCCAGTTGGACGGTGACGGTGAAGCTTACATAAAGTCTATTTGTGAAAGTACTAAACCTCATACAAAAATTGATAATAAAGGTCGGAATTCGGAATACTTTACGTTCCTATTCCAAGACGTGTTGATTACGGTTGTATGTGACGCTAATACGAAATACATAATTACCGGCGTTATTGAAACCCATAATCGACCACAGTTCAGGAGCAGATAATGAAGGTAAAAACAACAAACTTTATAAGTCCAACCAATGAAAAAATGACGGTTGTTTTTATACTGGACGACAACAACGCAGAAATTGACCGTTATTCATTTTATAATGAAC
>JAEWSH010000113.1 GCA_023398375.1 Bacillota bacterium
TATGGCAGCAGTAGCGAATACTGGTTCTGATAGTAATTGGACCGGTCATGATCTGGCAGCAGCTAACCTCTACGGATATGGAAGATTAAGCTTTGATACCTCCTTAACAGCAGAGCAGATCGCGATGGAGTGGATCAGTATGACTTATGGTTGTGAGCAAGCTGTAATTGATGGTATAACGAGGATATTGATGATGTCCTGGCCAGCTTATGAAAAGTATACTTCACCTCTTGGAATAGGATGGATGGTGAATACTGGACATCATTATGGTCCGAATGTAGATGGTTATGAATACGACCGATGGGGAACTTATCATCGCGCAGACCACATGGGCATTGGGGTGGACAGAAGCAGCAATGGAACTGGATATGCGGGACAATATCATAGACAGAATGCAGAACTTTATGAGAATATCATGAATTGTCCGGAGGAATTGTTGTTATTCTTCCATCACATTCCATATGATTATAGGCTCTCTTCTGGAAAAACACTGTTGCAACATATTTACGATACTCACTTTGATGGTGTCTGTGATGTAGAACAGATGATAAACGAATGGGAGAAGCTTGTAACTATGATTGAACCAAACGTTTATGATAGGGTATTAACTCGTTTCCATGGACAATTAGAACATTCCAAAGAATGGCGCGATGTAGTGAATTCTTATTTTTATCGTAAGACTTTCATACCGGATGAAAAGAATAGAAAAATATATGCATAAAGGTGCTTAGCAGATGACAGGGAGTTGTTGCATTTTAAAACACCTCCTTGTTATTTTGTTGTAAATGGATTATATTTATTCTATACGTCTTTTGAACGAAGAAATTTGTCAAAACAGATTGAAAAAACATAAGCCTCATTGCAAGGCGGAATGGAGTAAATGCATGAATATGACATTACGGTGGTATGGCTCAAAACAAGATAGCGTGAGCCTTGACCAAATAAGGCAGATACCGGGTGTTACAGGTGTGATTTCAGCACTTCATGAAATCCCGGTAGGAGAACCATGGCCATATGACGAGATTATTAAGCTAAAACAGGAGATTGAAGCTTCTGGCTTACAACTCATTGGTATTGAGAGCGTTAACATTCACGAGGATATCAAAATCGGTCTTCCAACTAGAGATGAGTATATTGCAAATTATATTGAGTCCTTAACGAATCTTGGAAAGGCTGGTATCCATCTGGTTTGTTATAATTTCATGCCTATTTTTGATTGGACGAGAACGGACATGGCTCTTCCATTAGAGGATGGGTCGACAGCGTTTGCATATGACGCCTCTATCATTGATCAGATTAATCCAAATGATATGTTTGATCGGGTAGAGAAAGAAAGTGGAGGCTTTTTATTACCAGGGTGGGAACCAAACCGAAGAAAAGAAATCGAAGAATTGTTCGTAAAATATGAAGGAATGACAGCGGAACGTTTAGTAGAAAATTATAAATATTTTATTGCTGCGATTATGCCAACTTGCGAAGAGTATCAAATTAAGATGGCTGTTCATCCAGATGACCCTGCTTGGAGTGTATTCGGACTACCAAGAATAGTAACTGATGAAGAAAGACTAATGCAGATTGCTAGTTTACATGAAAGTAAATATCATGGTTTCACGTTATGCACGGGTTCTCTAGGTAGTAATTTGAATAATGATATTCCTAAGATTATTCGTAATAAAGTAATTGCAGAAAGAATTCATTTTGCACACTTAAGGAATGTAAAGCACGAGGCACCGGGTGTATTTCATGAGAGTTCTCATTTATCAAGTGATGGTTCCTTAGATATGTATGAGATAGTAAAGGCACTCGATGATATAGGATTTGATGGAGTTGTTCGGCCGGATCATGGTAGAATGATATGGAATGAGAAAGCAAGACCAGGTTACGGATTATATGACCGCGCTTTAGGAGTAGCTTATTTGAATGGGTTATGGGAAGCAATCCGTAAGGATAAACAGAAAGGATAATGTGACATGAGATTATCAAACAGTGGAATTCAGGCTGATAAAAGCGAATGGCAAAAGAAAGGGTATGAGTTACCTCTATATGACAGAGAGGAGCTTAGTAAGAAGACGAAGGAGACACCGACATGGATTCATTTTGGTGCAGGCAATATCTTTCGTGCTTTTCCTGCAGCCGTTTTACAGTCACTCATCCAAGAGGGTAGTTATGATACAGGGCTAATCGTTAGTGAAGGATTTGATTATGAGATTATTGAGAAGGCATATACTCCATATGATAACCTAAGCTTACTTGTTGTGCTCAAAGCAGAAGGCACCATAGAAAAGAAAGTGATTGGCAGTGTTGTGGAGTCCATTCAGGCAAATGAGGAAACTATATCCGAATGGAATCGTCTCAAAGAAATCTTTGCAAATCCATCTCTTCAGATGGTTAGTTTTACAATCACAGAAAAAGGATATTCTAGCCCTATCATGGGTAAGATTGCTTCTTTATTATATCATCGGTATACTAGTGGGGCAGCTCCGATTGCTATGGTTAGTATGGATAACTGTTCTCATAACGGAGATAAATTAAGAGAAGGAATTCTTAAAATAGCAGCTGTGATATCAGGAGAGGATCTAGAAGGATTTCTCGCTTATGTATCAGATGCTCATAAGGTATCCTTCCCGCTTAGCATGATTGATAAGATTACGCCAAGACCGGATGAGAAGATTAAGGCCATGCTGATGGAAGACGGACTTCTTGATACTGAAATTATTATTACATCGAAGAATACTTATACTGCACCGTTTGTCTGTGCGGAAGAAACCGAGTATCTGGTAATTGAAGATGTATTTCCATATGGTAGACCAC
>JAEWSH010000128.1 GCA_023398375.1 Bacillota bacterium
GTGTTTGGAGCCTTCCTAAAACCATCGAGTGGTAGGAGGTGAGAACCAATCCACAGTATCTCCAAAAAGTATAGCATACAGACCTTGGAGAGGGTCTATAAATACTACTACTATATAATACGAGGAGATGAGTCATGTCGGTTGAACAGCTAACAGTATATATAGCATCACAAAATGAAAAAGAAAAAGTTGCAATGCAGCTCGTGTATCATTGTGCTCCATTTCTAAAAGGAAAAAGAGTTGCAACTGTAGTAGCTTTGACAGAAAAAGAAGAAATCGCGTTGTATGAGAATTTACGTGACACTGATATTCAAATATTTAAAATGCAGGGAAGGGGAAAAGAAAAACTTTATTTTTTATATAGGAATAAGGAGTATCACACCTATTTGTCAGATCAGAATATAAGATATTTTCTAAAAAGATATGGATATCAGGGAAAAGAAATACTTACATATCTTGAATTCCTGAATGCGCGGATCGAGAAAAGCATATTGGAAAAGGGAGAATTTCCACATGAAATAGGAGTTTTATTAGGGTATCCTTTAGAAGATGTGAAAGGATTCACAAATCATAAAGGGAAAAATTTTCTTTGCACGGGATATTGGAAAGTGTATAAAAATGAAGAAAAGAAAAAGAAATTATTCCGACTATTTGATGAGTTAAGAAGCATTTGCGAAAGAGAATTTCTACAGGGAAAATCAATTTGTGAAATTGCATTATAAAATGTTGATTCGCAGCAGCATACAGATTTATAACAGAAAGGCAGAATAGAATGAAAATAATATATTGGAGTGGAACTGGAAATACAGCGGCTATGGCTGTGGAAATCAGTAAAGGAATTGTTGAGAGTGGAAAAGAGTGTGAGATTTTTGATGTTGCATCCGTTACGGCAGATGATTTAGAACAGGAAACTGTCTTTGCATTAGGTTGTCCGTCTATGGGAGCAGAGCAATTGGAAGAGTCGTCCATGGAGCCTTTTATGGAGGAATTGGAAGGCAAAATTACAGGTAAAAAAATCGTACTCTTTGGTTCTTATGGTTGGGGAAATGAAGAATGGATGCGTGATTGGGAAGACAGAGTAAAAGCTGCAGGAGCTACCGTAATCGGTGGAGAAGGAATTACCTGTCTGAATGCACCTGACAGTGAGGTACAGGAAAAATTGCGTCAAATCGGAACCAAAATGTGCGATTAATCAAAAGGGTATAAAAGTACTGAACGTAACAAAAAATCCTTTACTTTAAGAAAGTATAGGATTTTTTGTTATGTTCAGAAGGTTATTTTTGATTCAATTTTTGGAATAATCTAAAAACAAAAATAAAATACAGAATCAAAAGCGTAAAATCTTCTGCTTTATAAATAAAATGTAAAAATATTGACTTATATTATTGTTTTGATATGATAAACAAAAACGAGGTGATGAGATGAGAGGAAACAGTGACAGCAGAAGAGAGGAAATCACAAAATATATTCTTGCAAATGAAAAAAGTACTGTGGATGATTTGGCTGAGAAATATCAGGTTACCAAAGAAACAATACGTTCAGATTTAAATTTTCTGGAATTAAAGGGGCTGGTATATCGGACGCATGGCGGAGCCATTCTCAGGAATGCAAATACAGAAATCCCGATGGATTTAAGACAGCAGGAGCAAAGTGTGGCAAAAAAGCAGATAGCTTACGAAGCAATCAACTATATATTGGATGATATGGTGCTGTTTATCGATCCAAGCAGTACGGTTCTGCCTCTTGGTAGATTGCTCAGAATGCGGAAGAATTGTACGATATTTACCAATTCATATGAGTTGATTCCGTATGTTGCAGGTACTCAGAACAAAGCGATACTGATAGGGGGTGAATACTGGAGTATGGGAAAAAGAACAGTAGGAAGCTTTGTAAGGGATATGCTTCAGGGGATTTATTTTGATATGGTGATACTCGGGATGGAGGGGTGTAAAGGACTGACCGGACCTGGAATAAACGTGTTAGATACCCTGTCAGTGAACAGATATGTAATCGCGCACAGCAAGCAGTTGATGTTATTGGCTGATTACACGAAGTTCGATAAAGAAGCCAGTTACCAATTCTGTGATTTCCAGGATGTTGATTTTGTAATCACAAACCCACTTCGTGAAGAAATAAAAAGCGGCATTTGTGCTGGTAAAATAGTAGAAGCAAAAATTTAGATGAGGTGACAGGGAATGAATCACGTAAGAAAACAAAAATATATCAAAAATATGAAAAAGATATTGGTAACAATTCTTGGAATCTCGATCTCACATTTTGCAGCGGCATTGGGTGCATTTGTCAATATCGGACAGGGACCGTTTACTGCTTTTTGCCTTACCAGTTCCTACTTGACAGGGATGCAAATGGGAACAGTATTTATAATATTTCAGGTAATATTTATTGCAGGTCAGTTGTTGATACAAAAAGAGAAATTTAAAGCAGTACAATTATTGCAAATACTGATTGTTATCTATGGAGGAGGAGTGCTAAATTTCTTTTTATATGATGTATTTCAATATATCACAATCACGTCTTATCTATTAAGGATCATACTTGGTATTTTTTCCTTTTCAATTAACGCAATTGGTGTCATTATGGTATTGGAAGCGGATTTTATCCGTATTCCGTTAGAAGGGTTTTTACAGCTTATTGCAGATGCAAGGAATGAAAAACTGGGACGATACCGAAAGGCTTTTGATGTTACGTTAATTCTATTGAATATTATAATTTGCGTAGTTGCAGGTTATCCAATTACAATCAGGGAAGGTACTATAATGAATGCCATTATATTTGGAACAGTACTCGACCTTATGAAAAATCCGATTGCTAAAATATATCAAAGATACCGAGTCGCATAAAACTGGTAGTTATAATGCAATAAGTAAAATGAGAGCAAGATATATGGAATTCAGGAGGAAAGGTTGAAAGAAAATAGAATAGAGAAAGGGAGCACATCTGTTGCCGGATGTGTTATGCAATGGGTGAAAAAATGGAAAACTTGTCAAAATTACCTAATATTGGAAGTGTTGTTGAAGAACAGTTAAATATGGTCGGTATTAGCACGTATGATCAGCTGGTACAAACAGGAAGTAAGCAGGCATGGCTCAAGATAAAGGCGATCGATGATTCGGCATGCATTCATCGATTGTATGCTTTGGAGGGAGCTATTCAAGGTGTCAATAAGAAACAATTATCTGCAGAAGTGAAGGCAGAATTAAAAGAATTCTATCAGACTTTTAAGGCATAAAAAAGAAAACAAATGTGCTACTAACACCGATTCACTTGTTTACTTCAATGGAGGCTCCGTCACTGACAAAAGTAACGGAACCTTTTCTTGTAAGATAGCTATGGCAGCCGATATCATTAAGGAGCGCTATCGTCTCATCGTCTTCCGGTTCTTCGTCAGATGATGTAATAACAGCATAAGAGGGCAGAGCTTTCTTCAAAAAATCCGGCAGCAGAGTCTGATAATGACCGTGATAAGGTACTTTCAGGAAGGTGCTGTGCAGATCGATAGAAGTATCATTCAAGAGTTCCTTAAGTCTCTCATTTTCAGCGTCGCCCGTAAAAAGAAATGTATTATTGCCATGGGTTACCTGCATAACGAGAGAGGAATTATTACTTTCACCTTCTGCATAAGACTTGCGGTGAGGCGGCATAACATGATAGGTAATGGAATCAAGAACAAAAGCATAGTCGGTAGTTACAATTTCGGGTCTTATGGAAGCATCTGCAACAGCTTTCAGATAATCATGATATGCATCATTGTCTTTAACAGGGTAAGTCTGCAAAATATGTGAGATATCCATTTCCTTGATTATTTTTGCGGCCCCGCCGGCATGATCTTTATCGAAATGTGTCAGGATGAGATAATCAATTTTTGTAATACCCAGATTTTTCAAGGTTTTCACGATTTCTTTTCCCTCACCATGTTCTCCAGTATCAAGTACCACAGTTGCATTGTCGGAGAGAAGCAACATAGCATCTGCTTTTCCGGCGTCCAGGCAAACGACTTGGAACGAAGACAAAGGCGGTGACAAAGGAGAATTCTGGTTCTGAGATGTACAGGAATTTATAAATAATGTTGAAATTAACAGGAACAGTGCAATAAAAGTATATCTAATTTTTTTCATGATAGACCTTTCCAATTTTATTACAACTATATTTTTTGACGTTATAGTAAATTATTATAGTACATAGGGAAGTAAATGCATAGCAGATTATGAATAAGATCTGGTAAGGACAAGTAAGATCTTTATTGCTTCTCAGAGAAATCTATGGTACTATATACTTTGAATATCAAACTATGTGAAAAACAGGAAGGTGTCATCATGATAGTAGAACCAAAGGTTAAAGGATTTATATGTACAACAGCACATCCGGAAGGATGCAGGGAAAATGTAAATAGACAGATTTCGTATATAAAAGAACAGGGAGAAATACAAGGACCAAAAAAAGTACTTGTAATCGGAGCTTCAACCGGTTATGGATTAGCTTCCAGAATTACAGCTGCTTTTGGGTGTAAGGCGGCAACGATCGGTGTCATGTTCGAAAGGGAAAGCAATGGAAAAAGAACAGCAACACCGGGATGGTATAATACAAAATCATTTGATGATTTTGCATCAGAAGAGGGCTTGTATGCAAAATCGATCAATGGGGATGCATTTTCCAAAGAAGTAAAAGAACAGGTGATTGCTATGATCAAGCAGGATCTTGGTAAAATAGATATGGTAATTTACAGTCTTGCTTCACCGAGACGGACAGTCGCAGATGGCACAACGTATCACTCTATCTTGAAGACGACCGATAGCGATTTTACCAATAAATCGTGGAATCTTACCAATAATACAATATCCGAAGCAACTATAACACCTGCAGATCAAGAGGAAATTGACGCAACGATTAAGGTCATGGGTGGAGAAGACTGGATGGAATGGATAGCTGATCTGGAGGAGGCAGGTGTGCTGGAAGAAGGTACAATTACAGTAGCGTATTCTTATATTGGGCCTGAACTTACCTATCCAGTGTATAAAAATGGAACAATTGGCAGAGCCAAAAAGCATCTGCAGGAATGTGCGAGAGCGATAAATGAAACCTATGCCTCCAAAGGGCTGCGTGCCTATATCTCAGTAAATAAGGCATTGGTAACGCAGGCAAGCAGCGCAATTCCTATTGTACCGTTGTATTTTGCTATTTTGTATAAAGTTATGAAACAAAAGAATGTACATGAAGGCTGTATCGAACAGATAGGCAGGCTCTTCCAAGATAAATTATATGGAGTACGCCAACAAGATGAATTAGAGACAGACAGCGAAGGCAGAATCCGTATGGATGACTGGGAGATGCGAGAAGATGTGCAGCGGGAAACAATGGCAGTCTGGGACAAGATCAATTCGGATAATATTTTAGAAATAGCGGATGTAGAAGGATATTGGGAAGATTTCTATCATATGTTCGGTTTCTGTTTTGATACGGTAGATTATTCGCAGGATGTTGAAATTTGATGTTTAGATAAAGCAGGAGAACACCTTTTCTTGGGTTCATAGGAAAAGGTGTTTTTTTAATTCATGACAGGTGAGGCGGCATGCCGATTCATCTTGTTGATCTAGTTCATTCGTAAAGTCAATATGATACAAGACAATCAAAATAGAACATGATATGTTATTACTTAACGGAGATCATGAGTATTGTGCCGCTCAAGCGGCAGGTGGGAGCAGATATGGAAGAGCGAAGATGTGTGTATGATGAAAAATTAATGATTGAGGCATATCAGTTTGTTGGAGTCATGCAGAAGTTTCCAAATCATTTTCATGAACATTTTGTCATCGGATTTATCGAAAATGGAACAAGAAAACTATCCTGTCTGAATAAAGAATACGTGATTCATACCGGAGATTTGATGCTGTTCAATCCAAGGGATAATCATACATGTGAGCAAATTGATAATTCGCTGTTAGACTACCGGTGCCTGAACATTCCGGAGAATATTATGCAAAATACTATCTTGGAAATTACGGGAAAGAAAGACTTTGCAAGATTTAAAAAGCAGGTAATTGCAGGAGCAGAACAGACACAGATGCTGCGGGAATTACATGAAATGATTATGCAGGGGAGCCAGGAATTTCAAAAAGAAGAGTTATTTTTATTTTTTATGGAACAACTGATTCTTATATATGCCGAATTAAACCCGGCAGAAGAGGAGGATAACATGAAACTGGAGAAAGTCTGCAGATTTGTGGAAGAATCTTATGAAAAAGCAATTACTTTAGATGAATTAAGTAAAATAGCTCAAATGAATAAATATGTACTCCTTCGCACATTTACTAGAGAAAAGGGAATTACACCTTATCAATATCTGCTTACGACCAGAATTAACAAAGCAAGAACGCTGTTGGAAAAAGGAATAGAACCAATTGACGTGGCAATACATACGGGATTTTCTGATCAAAGTCATTTTACGAATGTCTTTAAAAAACTGATCGGGGTGACTCCGGGTCAATATAAATCAATAAGAGACAAAGGATGACAGGTAATGGATAACAATAAGAGATTAAAGGGACACCTCACTGCATTTATTACTATTTTTATATGGGGAACAACTTATATATCTACCAAAGTTTTATTGCAGAACTTTGAACCGGTAGAAATATTATTTTTTCGATTTGTAATTGGCTATCTTACTTTATGGGTGATATGTCCAAAGCTTTTACGGATAGAAAGAGAACATGAGCTTTACTTTGTGTTTGCTGGACTTTTCGGAATTACTTTTTATTATTTGCTGGAAAATATAGCATTGGTATATACGCAGGCTACCAATGTAGGCGTTATTATTTCAATTGCACCATTTTTTACAGCGATTCTGGCCCACTTTTTTATACATGGAGAACGATTGAACCGTTATTTTTTTATTGGTTTCATAACTGCTATCATAGGAATCTGTTTGATAAGTTATAACGGAAGTACTTCGTTTTGTTTGAATCCATTGGGAGACATTCTGGCCGTATCAGCAGCCTTTGTCTGGGCGCTCTATTCTATATTAACCAGAAAAATATCAGAATTTGGTTATCCGGCGGTGCAAAGTACAAGAAGAACTTTTCTGTATGGATTGCTTTTTATGGTACCTGCATTATTTTTATTTGGTTATGAGCCGGATTATTTCAAGTTAGCACAACCGATTGTTCTGGGAAATGTTCTGTTTTTAGGCTTAGGAGCATCAGCACTTTGCTTTGTAGCATGGAATTTAGCTGTAAGACTGCTAGGGGCTGTTAAGACAAGTATCTATATTTATATGGTTCCTGTTATTACGGTTACAACATCAGTACTTATATTATCTGAAAAGATAAATTTGATTTCTATAATAGGCATTTTATTTACCCTTACTGGATTATTTTTGTCATATAAAAAATTATAAGAGATAACTAATGAAAAATTTTATATATCGTTATATAATTTATCATAAGACAATAGTAATTATATAGGAGGGAAAATTTATGAAAAAGAGCATAATGATATTGGTTGCGTGTATCTGTCTTGGAACAACCGGATGCGGAAAGAATTCCGTAACAGAAAAAGAAGTCGTTCCATCAACAATGGAGCAGACAGATACAACGGATGAAGTGAATACAGGAACAGAAGAAGCCTCCAGTATCCAAGAGGATAAGGGAGAAACTGCTGAATATGAAACATCAATAGATGTGGTAGACTATTCTCGTGAGATAAAAGATGAGAAGGGTGTGCTTATGTTGAAAGTCACACAAAATAGTCCAGATGTTACCATCGATGGATCAGCTGCCGCGGCAGATAATATCAATGATTTTTACCTGCAGGAAAAAGATACCTTTGATGCACTGGCTGAAAAGTATACGAATGATGCAAAAGAGTATTATGCAGGACTTACAGAAGAAGATCGTTCAAATTTTCACAGTTATGAATTGGGATTGGAATATAGCCTGAAGAGAGCCGATGATAAAGTTATTAGTATTGTAAAGGATGGTTATGAATATACAGGAGGTGCCCATCCGAATGCATACAGACATGCAGCGACTTTTGATACTGCCTCGGGGGAGCAATTAACCTTGGATAAGATTTTTAATGATGCAGATCAGGCAAAATCCTTTATTACAGACTATTTAAGAGAAGAATTGAAAAATGAGAAGTACAAAGATGCGTTATTTGAAGATTACGAAAAAGACATATCAAGTATTTTGGATGAAAATACCTGGTACTTTTCGGACGAAGGGTTTGTAGTTATTAGTAATGAATATATTATATCTCCACATTCCACGGGAATTTTGGAATTTACAATTCCATATGATAAATTGGAAAACCTAAATGATATGTATAGACCGCATGTAAAAAAATGAAAACGAAAAATTTAACATAATTTACCACATGATAACAGAATTTATGGTAAGATAATGGTATCATAAATCAGGAGGGTAAACTTATGAAAAAGAGCGTAGTGATATTGACTGTCTGTATTTGTCTTGGGACAACAGGATGCGGAACGAACGCTAAGACAGATGCAGCGTCAGCTACAACGCAGAAAAAAACAGAAGCAGTAACAACAGAAGCAGTAACAACAGATGAGGCTATGACAGAAGAAACTGAGACCATGGCACAAGAAGAAACATCAAGCATCCAGGTGGATGAAGGGCAAGCAGCAGAATATATGGCTTCCATTGATATGGTAGATTATTCGCGGGATGTGGAGGCTGAGGATGGAACATTATTGTTGAAAGTGACACAGAATTGTCCGGATATTACGATTGATGGTTCAGCGGCCGCAGCGGATAATATGAATGATTCTTATTTAAAGGAAAAAGAAGCCTTTGATGCTATGATAGAAAAATATGCAAAGGCAGTAAAGGCTGACTATAAAGAACTTTCCGAGGAAGATAAAAATAATTATCAAGAATATATATCAGGATTGGAGGAAGGCGGTCAGATAGAAGCTGATTTTAAGCTGGAATATAGTCTGAAAAGAGCGGATGAGCAGTGCATTAGTATTGTAAAGGACAGTTATGAAAATACAGACGAATACCCAAACTCTTTCAGGGAAGCTGCGGTATTTGACACGGCTACGGGAGAACAGTTGACATTTGAGGGTATTTTTGAAGATACGGATGAAGCAAGAGCTTTTATTACCGATTATTTATCCAAAATACTAAGAAAGAAATATAAGGACGTCCTTTATGACGATTATGAAAAAAGCATAACTGATATTTTGGATCGCAATACTTGGTATCTTTCAAAAGGAGGTTTTGTAATTATCTGTAATGAATCTGTCATAACTCCGTACGCAGCGGGATGCACGGAATTTACAATTCCGTATTCTAAGTTGGATGGGTTAGGTTATCTATATCAGTAAGATGCAATGTAAAATAAATAAATATATTTAAAAACACACACATTTATGAGATAATAAAAATTGTCTTATCAATGTGTGTTTTCATCTACCATGATAAGGTGTCAGAAAACATATGAAATCAAGAAACAGGAGGAGATTATGAAGAAACATAAATTAGAGTATTTGAATCATTTATTTGCAAAAGAAATGCAGGAAAATAGAATCAAGGGTGCCGCAATCAGGATCTTTTCCAAAGGAAGCATGGTGTTTGACCAGATCTACGGAACGGATGGACAGCATACGATATATAAGATTTTTTCTATGACAAAACCGATTACTGCAGTCGCAGCAATGATTTTATATGAAAGAGGTATGCTGGATTTATATGATCCCGTATTCAAATATCTGCCTGCTTTTAAGGAAATGAAAAAAGTCGGAGAAAATGGATTAGAAGATTGTAAGCAGCCGATACGAATCAGAGATCTGATGAATATGACATCAGGATTAATGTATGCAGATACGACAGGAATGTCAGAAATGTGTATGATACAGATTGTTAATGAGATAGATGAAAGCGTAAAAAATGGAGAAAAATTAAGCAATGTAGAGATTTGCAGTTTGTTTGCAAAGGCACCATTAAAATTTGAGCCAGGGAAGAGATGGGCTTACGGGACATCGACAGATATCATGGGAGCAGTGATTGAGGTAATTACTGGAGAAACATATAGTAAATTTCTCAAAAGGGAAATCTTTGATCCATTACAAATGGAAGATACCGATTTTTATGTAGATGAGAGCAAGAAAAGCCGTCTTGCAAAAGTATATACTAGAATCGATGAAGAGGGACATCTGGAGGAGGCTTTAGATGAGCGCCTTCGGAGCTTGGGTATGACAGAACCATGTAAAAGGCCTGTTTTTGAATCGGCAGGCGGAGGTCTGTATTCAACAGTAGAAGACTATAGCCATTTTGCAATGATGCTTTTGGGAAATGGAACATATAAGGGAACAGAGATCATAGGAAGGAAAACAGTTGATTTTTTAAGAATAAACCAACTGACACCAGAGCAAGAAAAAACGATTTATTTTGATAGTCTGTATGGCTACTCTTATGGAAACTTTATGCGTGTACTGGTGGATAAGAGTGCAGCTTCCAGCAATGGCAGTATTGGTGAGTATGGCTGGGATGGTTTACTTGGAAATTACTTCTGTGTGGATCCGGAAGAAGAACTTTCAGTGATCTATATGCAGCAGATTACAGAAGGTGCGGACCAGTCTTTACGAAGAAAAATGAGACAGATCATTTATGGTGCAATAGACTAGAATGATAGAAGGATCCTCTTATGAGCATTCTTCTTCATGATTATTAGTGCCGCTTGTAGCGGCATGTAGGGAAGTATGGAAGAAAAATGATAGAAAAAGAAACATTCATTGTACTGAATATTATTAAAAAAGAAGATTTTACAGGCAGTCTGAAAGGTATGCGATACCGTTTATCACTGAAAAGAGAAGAAGCACCGGAAAATACCTGTATCGAAGTAACCATATGGCCACAGCCTTATAATTATGCCAGAACTCCTGATGAGGAAAAAGAAAGGAAGGAATTTCCGTTTAGTGAGGAGGGACGTGTTCTGGTAGTAGAATGGCTGAACGAACAATATCTTTTGCAAAAACCCCGTTGGGACGAAGCTTTGGTGTGGAAATTATAGTATTTATTTACTTTTTGAAACAAAAAACATGTAAGTAAGGAGTTTAAATTAACGTGCATACAAAGAAAGCAATTTTAGTGGTTAGTTTTGGGACGAGTTATAAGGAAAGCAGAAAGAAAACTATTGATACAATTGCAGATGCAATCGCATATGCATTTCCACAATACACAGTTCGTCAGGCTTTTACGAGCAAGATCATAATTGATATACTGAAGAAAAGAGATAACATTCATATTAATACAGTAACACAGGCATTGCAACAGCTGGCAGAGGAAGGCTACCAGGAACTGATTATCCAGCCGACCCATCTTATGAATGGAATTGAATATGATGAGATGGTTGCAGATGCTGCAGTTTTCAGAGGAATGTTCGATAAGATTCAGATTGGAGATCCATTGCTGACAACAGTTTCAGATTATGATGAATTCATTCAGTCCGTTTTATCTGAAATACCTGAAAAGAAGGAAGCACACACAGCGGTTGTCTTTATGGGACATGGATCAACTCATTTTGCGAATGCGGCATATGCAGCTCTGGATTACCATATGAAACACAAAGGTTACCACAATGTATTTGTAGGTACAGTGGAAAGTTATCCGGATATTCGGACAGTAAGAGATGATGTGATCGCTTTCGGGGCTCAGAAAGTGGTATTGTATCCGCTTATGATTGTTGCTGGGGATCATGCGCATAACGATATGGCGGGCGATGACGAAGATTCATGGACAAGTATCCTGAAAAATGGGATGGAAGTCACCCCAGTATTGAAGGGGTTGGGAGAATATAAGGGTATCCGCAATATGTTTATCAACCATGTTGCAAATGCTATTAAAAAAGAGATATAAAAAACTCGCAAACATGTTTCTCAATTGCCGTTTCATCGTGTTTTAGATATGATTAGTGAAAAGTAACTGGACTGGTCAGGGATGTCTTGCAGCGATTCATAGATACGTTCATTCTCCATTCCGCAGTTCTCCACCATAGAGGCAATACGCGCATTGGCCGTAAGTATATCGCGTACAACACCTATTTTTTGACCGGATTTCATATATACATTGGTACCATTCAGAGAAAGCGACTCTGCAATCGGATAAGAACCCGGATAGATATGAAGCGGCTCCGACTGTTCGGCCAATCCGGTATTTAAAGTTGCTGCAGCAGCACAAAAAGAAGGAATCCCGCTGATGATTCTGGTAGGATATTGGTCTTCGGTTACCAGACGGTGCAGGTAAAGATACGTAGAGTAGATAGTAGGATCTCCGAGGGTCAAAAAAGCAATGGAAAATCCTTGCTGCAGATATTGTATAAGTTGTCTTGCACCCTGCTGATGGCTTTCCAGTAAGCGTGCTTTGTCTTTTGTCATAGGCATAGGAATGCAGAGACATTCTTTCAGGTCTATTTCGGGGATAGCTGCTTTTACAATTGCATAAGCAGTGCATTCTTCTTTTGCTGCGGATGGTATTGCGATATAAGTACATTCTTTGATCACACGGATCGCTTTTAAGGTTAATAATTCAGGGTCGCCGGGTCCAACACCGACACCATAAAGAGTACCTGGGTTCATGAAATAATCCTCTTTTCACTAAGTTAAAATACAATTTATTATAAGCTTGATATAGTGTAACATAATAATGCAAATTAAAACAGTGTTAATAGATGTTACGTTCAGCCTGAGTTCTTCGAACGGATTATGCAGGATGTATAATTTCTGTGCATAGCTGTTGCTATGAAGCTGTAAGGCAATGGTATTGATTGGAGTACATGAGGAAAATAGATGCTGGAACAATATGTATATAAAGATCAAAAAAAGTTAAGATGCGGCTATACTACGGGTTCGTGCGCGGCGGCTGCTGCAAAAGCAGCAACTGCGATGCTGCTGTCAGAAGAATATGTCAGCAAAGTGTCTCTGCTTACACCGAAAGGGACAGAATTGCAATTACAGGTCTTAGATATTCAGAGGAAAAAAGAGCAGGTAACCTGTGCCATTCAAAAAGACAGCGGAGATGATGCGGATGTGACCAATGGAATCTTGATTTATGCAAGTGCGATGCATCAGCAGGGAGGTATATCCATAGAGGGTGGAATAGGTGTCGGAAGAGTGACAAAGTCAGGGCTGGATCAGCCAATTGGACAGGCGGCTATCAATTCTGTCCCAAGGAAAATGATAAAAGAGGCAGTTTTAGAAGAGATGGATGCGCATGGATACGAGGGCGGCATTAAGGTAATCATTTCTATTCCGGAGGGTGCGGAGATCGCAAAACGGACGTTCAATCCAAGATTAGGTATCGAAGGAGGTATCTCGGTCCTGGGTACATCCGGAATTGTAGAACCCATGAGCGAACAGGCGTTGGTGGATACGATACGAACAGAAATAAAAATGCAAAGTACGAATGGAATTCACGATCTGCTGGTTACGCCAGGAAATTATGGCGCTGATTTTTTGAAAGATGTGTTGCATATTGATATAGAGAAAGCAATTAAGTGCAGCAATTTTATAGGAGATACCATTGATATGGCCTATGAGTATCAAATAAAGAGTCTGTTGTTGGTAGGGCATATAGGGAAATTGGTAAAGTTGGGAGCTGGTATTATGAATACGCATTCCAAAATGGCTGACGGCAGAATGGAAGTACTATGCAGCTGTGCGATTCGTGCTGGTGTGAAGAGCGAAACGGCAGAGCGGATTCTGGATTGTATTACAACGGATGAGGCAATTGCAATTTTGCAGGAAGTGCAGCTGGCAGAAGGTACCATGATTATCTTAATGGAACGAATTGAATTCTATCTTCGGCAGAGGGCATATGAAGGGATGGAGATAGCAGCAATCACATTTTCCAATCAATATGGGATTTTAGGAAGAACGAGTAAAGCGGAAACTTTATTACAAAGACAGAAAATAACGAATAATTTAGAAAATAGAGGAAAGTAAGGATGGTTCATTTTGTTGGAGCGGGTCCTGGCGCAGAAGATCTGATCACACTGCGGGGAGATCGACTGCTGAGGGAAGCGGATGTTATTATCTATGCGGGATCTCTGGTCAATCCAAAGCTAATAGAAGTAAAAAAGGAAACTTGTGCAGTATATAACAGTGCATTCATGACACTGGAAGACATAATTACAGTAATGGAAGAAAACGAACAAAAAGGATATGTCACAGTCCGGTTGCACACAGGAGATCCCTGTCTTTACGGAGCCATAAAAGAACAGATGGATGAATTGACGAAGCGGAATATTGCGTATACCATTTGTCCGGGAGTCAGCTCGTTCTGTGGGGCGGCAGCCAGTCTGCAGGTGGAGTATACCTTGCCGGATGTCTCACAATCTGTGATAATAACCCGTATGGAAGGCAGGACACCGGTGCCGTCAAACGAAAGCATTCAAAGCTTTGCATCTCATGGAGCAACTATGGTGATTTTTCTAAGTACCGGGATGCTGGAGGTATTATCCAAACGACTTGTGGAAGGTGGTTATACAGCAGATACCCCTGCCGCGATCTGCTATAAAGCA
This sequence comes from Bacillota bacterium, assembly GCA_023398375.1. Classification (GTDB taxonomy): domain Bacteria; phylum Bacillota; class Clostridia; order Lachnospirales; family Lachnospiraceae; genus SZUA-378. Next base: position 14,566 of record JAEWSH010000128.1, read on the forward strand.
AGCTGGCCGGAAGAAAAAAAATATTTTTGTACAGTAGGAACCTTGGAAGAAACAGCCCGGGAACATCAGATTACAAAGACAGCTTTAATCATTGTAGGTCGTGTTTTACAGGGAGATTACAGGCGTTCGGAATTATATCATCCGCAGTTTACCACGGAGTTTCGTAAAGGAAAAAAGTAAAAGTATGAAAATTCATATGATCAGTTTTACGGAAAATGGATATCTGCTAGGTCGTAAAATAAAAGAGAAATTACAGGAACAGATGGATTTCTATGTGGAAACAGAAGGAAGTAGTATTACATTAACCGGAAAACCATTTACCTGTTCCTTACAAGAATGGACAGCGCATGCTTTTCAGTATGCCCAAGTCATTGTATTTATCGGTGCATGTGGTATTGCAGTTCGAAGTATTGCCCCCTTCTTACAAAATAAATACGTGGACCCTGCAGTCATTGTAATTGATGAAGCAGGAACGTTCTGCATCTCACTATTATCCGGACATGTTGGCGGTGCAAATGAATGGACTGACATAATCGCTAAGGCAATTGGTGCAGTACCTGTGATTACGACGGCAACAGATTTAAGGCGCTGCTTTGCGGTGGATGTATTTGCAAAGAAGAAAGGACTTTATCCTTATCCGGAAGTAAGATGTAAAGAGATTTCAGCAGCATTGGTCGAAGATAAGAATATTTATGTGAAAAGTGATTTTCAGATATTAGGAGAATTACCGGAACATCTGATTGCTGGTGATAGGGGTGGACTTGGCATTCATATCAGTTTATTTCCAGGCCGGGAAGACTGCTTTTCGCATACGTTATATTTAATACCGAGGATCGTTAGTCTGGGAATCGGATGTAAAAAGGATATATCGGAAGAACAGATCGAGGAAGCAGTATTCCAAAGTATACAGGAAATGACAAAGTGCGAAGCAGCAGCAAATGAAAAAAAACTGTTTTTAAAGGTATGGATGAAGGCAATATGCCAGATTTCCAGTATTGATATTAAAAAAGAAGAAAAAGGGCTACAGGACTTTGCGAAACAATTTCAGATTCCTTTTGTTACCTTTTCTAAGGAAGCGTTGTTACAAGCAGAAGGTGATTTTACCGGATCTTCATTTGTCGAGAGCAGAGTCGGTGTGGACAATGTATGTGAACGGGCCGCAGTATCAGCATGCGGAAATGGGAGATTAATTATGAAAAAGAAGGCCTGCAATGGAGTAACGGTAGCTCTTGCTGTGGCAGATTGGAGTGTAGATTTTGCATAAATTATTTGTGGTAGGGATTGGACCTGGGGCATATGAAGATATGACGATCCGGGCAAGCAGATGTCTGGAAACATGTACCGTTATTGTTGGGTACACCATATATGTGGAATTGATCGCACCGTATTTTCCAGGAAAGAAGTTTATAACTACGGCAATGAAGAAGGAGATGGAGCGATGCCATATGGCGTTTCAGGAAGCTGAAAAAGGGGAAACAGTTGCCATGATATGCAGTGGAGATGCAGGAGTTTATGGTATGGCAGGCCCGATTCTGGAATTAGCAGAACAATATCCGGATGTGCAAGTGGAAGTGATTGCTGGAGTAACGGCTGCTCTGAGTGGAGGAGCTTTGCTGGGAGCACCTTTGACTCATGATTTTGCAGTGATCAGTTTGAGCGATTTATTAACACCATGGAATACCATTGAAAATCGTCTTAAAATGGCAGCAAAAGGGGATTTTACGATATGCCTCTATAATCCTTCCAGCAAAAAGAGGGCAGATTACCTGAGGAAGGCATGTGACATTGTCATGCAGGATAGAAATCAGGATACTGTATGTGGAATTGCAAGGCAGATTGGAAGAGAAGGGCAGAGCGTGACACGAGTGTCATTAAAAGAATTGAGAGATACACAGGTCGATATGTTTGCGACGGTATTTATCGGAAATTCAGCAACAAGGATGACAGAAGAATATATGGTAACGCCGAGGGGGTATCATACCAAGTGAGATCAATATTAATATTTGCGGGAACCAGTGAAGGAAGAAGGATTGCAGAGTATTTGTCCGAGCAGAGAATACCGGCGCATGTTTGTGCAGCAACGGAATATGGTGGGGGATTGTTGCCCGAAAATGACAGTATTACGGTTTCGTCTGTACGGCTAGGGGAAGCGCAGATGGAGAAAATGTTGCAGGGACAGAAGTATACTTTGGTCATAGATGCAACGCATCCCTATGCAATAGAAGTTTCGAAGAATATAAAAAAGGCATGTGAGCATACAGGAATGCCTTATGTCAGGATGTTAAGAGAGACTGAAAATTATCAGGAAGAAAATGTTCCTGCAGAAGGTGCAGATGGAGTCTATGTAGATTCTGTTAGGAAGGCCGCCGCTTTTTTGTCAGATACAAAAGGCAATGTGCTTGTCACAACGGGAAGCAAGGAGATGGATGCTTATCTTACGATTCCGAATGCTGGGGAAAGGTTGTATTATCGTGTATTATCAACGACAGAAGCGGTGACACGCTGCAAAGAACTGCAGATAGAGGGCAGACACCTGTTTGCTATGCAGGGACCGTTCAGCGAAGCGATGAATTATGCCATGCTTCTGGAAATACAGGCAGCCTATCTGGTAACCAAGGACTCTGGAAAGGCAGGCGGATTTCAAGAAAAAATTGCAGCGGCTAAGCGTGCGGGTGTAACGCCTGTTATCATAAGAAGGCCGGTAGAGAAAAATGGATATTCTTATGAGGAAGTAATCAATCTGATAGCAGAATATGCGGACAGGGAAGAGCAAGGAAGACACATCCAATTGATCGGTATTGGACCCGGAGATAATGAACTAATGACAATACAGGCGAAAAGATGTATTGAAAATGCAGATTTGTTGTTGGGTGCGAGTCGTATGGTAGAGGCGGTAAGTCATCTTACCAGTCCGTCTGTAACCAAAGTGACCGAATATCAACCGTCAGCAATTCTCAGCTATATAAAAGAGCATCCGTTTTTTAAAAATATTGTAGTGTTATATTCTGGTGACGTTGGATTTTACAGTGGTGCCAAACAATTGGAGCAGGGATTGGCGGGATTACCGGAATATCAATATGAAAGAATCAACGGAATCTCATCTCCGGTCTATTTTTTATCCAGACTTGGAAAACCATGGGATAACGTAAGGATGATAAGTATGCATGGCAAAACCGAGAATGTAATAGCTTATGTACAAAGGAACCAAAACGTAGTGGTGCTGTTAGGCGGGACAGACAGTGTGTCGAATCTTGCAGAGCAATTTCTCGTGAATCAACTATCCCATGTCAGAATGACTATAGGTGAAAATTTATCATATCCTGAGGAACTGATCCGTTCCGGCAAGCCGGAAGAATGGATTGGAAAGAATTGCGACAGTCTTGCAATTGCATTGATTGAAAACGATACAGCAAAGTCATATATTGTTACACATGGGATGCCGGATGCGCAGTTTATTCGTGAGAAGGTACCTATGACTAAAATGGAAATACGAAGTATATCACTGTCAAAATTACAACTGACGAAAGATGCTGTAATCTATGATATTGGAGCGGGCACTGGCAGTATCGCAATAGAGGCAGCTAGACATGCACCAGAAGGAATGGTCTACGCGATCGAAAAAGAACAGGACGCAAGAGAACTGATTCAGGAAAATCAGCATCAATTTGGTGTGACCAATGTAACAGTAATTGCAGGAAAAGCACCTGCATGTTTCGCAGAACTGCCAATGCCGACTCATGCATTTATCGGTGGCAGCGGGGGAGAAATGGAACAGATTCTGACGCTTTTATTACACAAAAATCCAAAGATCAGAATTGTGATCAATGTTATCGCACTGGATACCTTATCGTGTGTTTTGGAAGCTGCTAAAACCCTGCAGATTCCAAACGTGGAATATGTGCAGGTATCCATTGCCAAGAGCAGGGAAACAGGTGGTTATCGGATGATGATGGCGCAGAATCCCGTATATATAATCACATTACAAAATAAGGAACGGCATAGATCATGAAACAGAAAAAAATCAACAGAATCATGATAGCTGCACCAAGCAGCGGATGCGGCAAGACGACTATTACCTGCGGTCTGTTACAGGCGCTTGTCAATCGTCGGATGCAGGCGGTTTCTTTTAAGTGCGGACCGGATTATATTGATCCGATGTTTCATAGAAGTGTCATTGGTGTGCCAACAGGCAATCTGGATACGTTCTTTACAGAATATAACCATATGCGCTATTTATTTGCAACAGCCTCGAAACAGGCTGAAATAGCCATACTGGAGGGGGCTATGGGATACTATGACGGACAAACGGTAACCAGCACAGATGCCAGTTCCTATGACATTGCAAAGCAGTTACAGACGCCGGTAATCCTTGTCGTAAACGGGAGAGGGGCGAGTCAATCCATAGCAGCTCTGATTCAGGGATTTTTGCAATATCGAACACCGAGTATGATTCTGGGTATTATTTTAAATCAGGTATCGGCAGTCATTTATCCGCAGTTAAAAGAAAAAATAGAACAGGAATTACAGATTATGGTGTTGGGATATCTACCAGTTCACAAAAGTATGGAATTGCAAAGTCGTCATCTTGGTCTGGTAATGCCGGAAGAGCTTTTGGAATTGCAAAAGCAGCTGCAGGAAATAGCAGCTAAGATGGAAGAAACAATAGATATTTCTAAAATCATTCGTATCGCCAATGAGGCCCCTGAATTAACATATGAGGAACCGGAGTATCTGCAAAATGTAACGAAACAAAAGGTAAGAATTGCTGTTGCAAAAGATCCGGCATTTTGTTTTTATTATCAGGAAAGTATGCAGTTATTTGAAAAAATGGGAGTTACACTGGTACCTTTTTCACCACTTAAGGATGCAGCACTGCCTCAGGATGTACAGGGATTGCTACTGGGAGGAGGATATCCGGAATTACATGCAAAGAGTTTGGCCAATAATTTATCCATGAAAAAGTCAATTAAAAAAGCATTATTATCAGATATGCCCTGCATTGCAGAGTGTGGTGGATTTTTATATTTGCAGGAAACATTGGCAGATGATAAGGGAAATCACTATCCAATGGTAGGATTTTTGAATGGGGAAGCGCAACGGGCGGTAAAGAGACCAGGATTCGGATATGTGAATGTTACGGTAAGGGAAGAATCTGTGTTCGGAGCACCCGGTGTACTGATTCCGGCACATGAATTCCACTATTGGGAGAGCAGCGATCCGGGAATACAGGCGGTAGCAGTAAAACCGGATGGAGTCAGAAAATGGGATTGCACCCGGATTCAAAATAAAACGATTGCAGGATTTCCACACTTTTATCTGGAAGGGAATCCGCAGGCAGCCGCTTCTTTTGTGCAGCATTGTGTAAAATATGGAAATGCACAAAAGAACAGTTCATGTGATCATATAGAATAGTTACAGGAGAAAGAAGGAACTGGTAATGTTAACACAGTGTGACGAAATACAGGAAATTGATACTCGAATATGCGAACAGGCAGTTGCACGGTGGAATCGCATTGCAAAGCCAATTCACAGTTTAGGGCTGTTAGAAGATGCAATCGTTCAAATAGCAGGGATACAACAACAGGCAGAACATGTGAGTATAGAGAAACCCGCTCTTGTGATTATGTGCGGAGATCACGGTGTTGTAGCAGAACATGTAACGCAAACAGGTTCGGAAGTAACACGGGTGGTATCGGAAAATTTTATAACGGGAAATACAAGTGCGGCAGTCATGGCAAAGGCAGCAAATGTTGCTATTTTTCCGATTGATATCGGAATTGCGAGTGATGGCATGAAGGAAAGCAGGGAACTGAAAATTGGTTCCCTCATGGACAGACGTGTGCGAAAAGGAACAGGAAATATTGTAGTGGAGCCTGCAATGACGATAGCTGAATGCGAACAGGCCATACAAATAGGGATTGATATCGTAAGGCGGTTAAAAGAAAGAGGATATCGGCTGATCGCAACAGGCGAAATGGGAATTGGAAATACGACTCCGAGCAGCGCGCTGGCAGCCGTATTATTAAGACAGCCAGTTGAGGTAGTGACAGGAAAAGGTGCCGGATTGACCAAGCAAGGTCTGGAACAAAAATGTAAGGTGATAAAAAAAGCAATTGATCGTTATCAGAATAAGTATAGACAGGAGGACTGCATGGAATATGCTAGCCGGTATTCGGAAGATAATAGAAAACATATCGTCTGTATGATGGCAGAACTGGGTGGACTGGAACTTGCAGGCATGATGGGACTGTTCTTAGGGGGAGCGATCTATCGGGTGCCAGTTCTGATCGATGGATTTATATCAGCAGTTTCAGCATTATGCGCAATACGTGTCAATCCACTTGTAAAATCATATTTATTGGCATCCCATGTTTCCAATGAACCTGCAGGTATGTTAGTATTAGAAGCATTGGAGGTCGTTCCGTTTCTTACGTGCAGGATGTGTCTGGGAGAAGGAACAGGCGCACTTACTGCAATCCCTATTCTTCGAATGGCTTCGGCAGTATATGAAGAAATGAGTACTTTTGAGGAAATAGAAATAGAAGAATATGATCCGGATTTAAAATAGAGAAGGAGTATATCGTATGGTTATTATGGTGACAGGTGGATGCGGAAGTGGAAAATCTGAATATGCGGAGAATCGTGTACTTGCATGCAGGGAACTATGGAAACAGAAGATTTTTTCTCAACTGCCATGCAATGAGGAAGCATCATTACACACAATTTATGTGGCGACCATGTATCCATATGGGGGAGAAAGTTATAAAAAAATAGACAGACATAGAAAGATGCGTGAAAATAAACAATTTGAAACAGTGGAATGCTATACGCATTTAGAAGATCTGAAGATATTGGCCCCGTCTATAGTGCTATTGGAATGTATGTCAAATCTGATTGCGAATGAGCGGTATCAGCCGGAGGGCAGACGGGAACAATGTGCAGATGTCATCAGAAAAGGGATTCTGCATTGCAGAAAACAGACGGAAGACCTGATCATCGTAACAAATGAAGTGAGCAGTGATGGTATTCATTATGACTCTGAGACCATGCAATATATCAGAGTACTTGGCGAAGTGAACAGGATGCTGGCGCAAATAGCAGACGAAGTGGTAGAGGTAGTGTATGGGATTCCGGTGTTCCATAAGAAAGCGAGGTGGTAAAGATGTCTTCTTGTATCATTGCGTTTGCAATGTATTCTAAGATTCCTATGCCAAAGATCGATTGGAATGAGAAAAACATGAAATACGCGATATGCTATTTCCCATTGATTGGTGTCGTAATAGGCCTTATGGAAATTGGCTGTTTTTTATTATGCGATTATCTGAAAATCGGAGCTATATTACGAAGTATTTTATTGACGGTAATACCGGTAACGGTAACTGGTGGAATTCATATGGATGGTTATCTGGATACGGTAGATGCGAGAAGCTCCTATGGTGACCGTATGAAAAAGCTGGAAATATTAAAAGATCCGCATGCGGGCGCATTTGCAATCATCAAAGGAATTCTTTATCTTATCTTGCAGTTTGGTTTTTTCAGTGAGATATCAAAATATGGCATAATAATGCTGGCAGCAGGATTTGTATTCTCACGTGCCTTGAGCGGACTTGCTCTTGCTACATGGAAGGGTGCAAAAGAAACGGGCTTATTGGCGTCCTTTTCGAAAGGGGCAGATCATAAAATCGTAAGGTTTTCCATGATAGCCTATCTAATTGTTGTGACTGCTGTGCTAATTGTGTATGCAAGTAAAATAGGTACTCCAGTGTCTGGAACGACCGTATTTGCTATGTTGGCAGTATGTATATCAGTATTTGGTTACTACAGGTATTTTTCCTATCGGGAATTTGGAGGTATCACAGGTGATCTGGCAGGATACTTCCTGCAGTTCATAGAATTATTATTTTTAATTATCATTGTTTTGATTGAGAAGGTGTATGGATGAAATTTGTAATTGGCGGCGCGTATCAGGGAAAATTGACATATATACAGAAGATGTATGGAAGCGGGATAACTGCAGATCTGCTTGATGGAGAACAATGTAAATTACAGTTACCGGAAAAGGTTTCTCTTTTTAATCATCTGCATGCGTATATCAGAAGAATGTTACTGGATGGAATGAAAAAAGAACAGGAACTGTTGGACATACGGAATCAGATTTATAAAGATTTGCAAACCGTGATACAAAATAATCCAGATATCATCTTCATCAGTGATGAAATCGGTTATGGGATCGTACCGGTGGAAGCATTTGAAAGACTCTATAGAGAAGAAACTGGAAGAATCTGCTGTAAGCTGGCAGAACAGGCAGAACGCATGACCCGGGTGGTCTGTGGAATCGGAACGGTGATAAAGGAATGCAGGTAACATTGATAAGGCATGGAAAGACAAAAGGGAATCTGGAAAAAAGATATGTGGGAACGACAGACGAAGGAATACTGACGGAAGAAATAGACTATATTAAAGGTCATATATCTGTATTTGAACCAGTCAGGTATGTATATTGCAGTCCCATGAAACGATGCATGGAAACAGCTGCTCTTATTTATCCACAAATTGCATATGCCATATGTCCCAATTTTCGGGAATGTGATTTTGGGACGTTCGAGTATCATAATTATACGGATTTAAAAGGAAATACTGCATACCAGGACTGGATTGACAGTAATGGCACGAATCCGTTTCCGGAAGGAGAATGTGTAGCATCATTTAAGAAACGTTGTATACAGGAATTCAGATCGGTATTGGCAGAGGCATCCGCGATGCGGTATACTTCTATTGCCTGTGTAGTACATGGGGGAACGATTATGGCAATTATGGAGGCTTTTGCAAGTCCTTTGAGATCATACTATGATTGGCAGATTGATAATCTGTCTGGTTACCGCACAGAAGTGTGTATGAATCACGGGAAAGATAATAGTATGATGACTTCCTATCAGAAAATAGAAAGGGAAGTTACTATTCAGCCTTAGTTACTGTTACTATGAAAGCCGTAAGGCTGAATAGTAACAAAGAGAATCTTAAACAGGAGAAACTGATGTTACAAATACTACAGTTGCATGCGTATGCACTATTGATTGGATTTTTACTGGATCTTTGCTTAGGTGATCCGGAGTGGATGCCACATTTGATCCGGCTGATCGGAAATACAATTAGCCTGTTGCAGAACCAGATAAGAAAAATAATGCCTAAGACTCAAAGCGGACAACTTGCAGGCGGAAAGTTATTGGTAGTAAGCATGTTACTGATCTTTGGCGGCAGTACAATTGTATTTTTGTATGTGCTATATAAGATACATCCAAATGGGTATCTTGCAGGCGCATCATTCATCTGCTATCAGATGTTGGCAATGAAGGATCTGAAGAAGGAAAGTATGCTTGTATATACGGCATTGGAACGGAAAGAGATAGAGGCTGCAAGAAGCGCAGTTTCCAGAATCGTTGGAAGGGATACTAAGGTGTTAGGCGAGACGGGTATCATAAAAGCCACCATAGAAACTGTTGCAGAAAATACCTCAGATGGTGAGATCGCTCCTATTTTCTATCTGGCAATCGGCGGGCCGGTCTTTGGAATCCTTTATAAAACCATCAACACGATGGATTCTATGATTGGATATAAAAATGAAGAATATCTGAATTTTGGAAGAGCTGCAGCAAAGCTGGATGATATCGTGAACTTCATACCATCAAGGATCGCTGCGTTCTGTATGATTTTGGCAAGCGCTATTCTTAATCTGTCAGTAAAAGATGCAATCCGGATATTTATTAGGGACAGATATTGTCATGCAAGTCCTAATTCTGCGCAGACAGAGGCAGTTATGGCAGGAGCATTGCAAGTTCAGCTGGCTGGAGATGCTTATTATTTTGGAACACTTTATCCAAAGGAGACGATAGGCGACCCAGTCAGGACGGTACGATATCAGGATATTAAAGTGGCGAATCGCTTACTGTACATGACAGGTTTTATCATGATGGCATTTGTTGGAATTGCAGGGAGTATTCTTTTTTTATTTTTAGGTTAATGTGTCAAAGCTTAATTATTTGAGTTCGTCAATTTGCATGTATACGTGCAAATTGGCGAAGCCAAGTTCTATGATAGGATTTTGAACCTGAATCATTGGAAAACAAATTGTTTTCTTTACTAGATACTGATATTAAGAGCCGCAAAGCGGTGGATGGGAGCAGCAATGGGGTATCAACATGGTGGAATGCATTACCAGTACCCGGATGCAATTGATTTTTCTGCAAATCTGAACCCTTTTGGAATGCCGGAAGCGGTGAAGGAGGCAGCATATCATGGAATTATAGATGCAGTGTATTATCCGGATACGGAGTGTATACAGTTGCGGGAAAAGATTGCAGAGCATGAGAATCGGAAAGCTGGAATTGCAGTTATAAAAAAAGAGCATATAGTACTGGGTAATGGGGCAGCGGAGCTGATATTTCAGGTCTGCCATGCAATAAAGCCGAAGCATGCATTATTAGTAGTACCGACTTTTCAGGAATACGAACAGGCATTATTATGCGAACAATGTGACATAAAGTATTATGAGCTTCAGGAAGCCTTCGATTTCCAAGTAAAAGAGACTTTTCTTGATCTTTTGAGGAAGGAAATAGATGTGATATTTCTTTGTAATCCAAATAATCCCACAGGGCAGTTGGTCGATGATAAAATACTATCCAGAATATTGGAATACTGTGAGGAAAATCATATTTTACTCGTTATGGATGAGTGTTTTATGGATTTTTGCATAGATAGAAAGAGCCTGATAGAAAAAACTGCAAGGTACAAACAACTTTTTATAGTAAAGGCGTTTACTAAATTATACGCAATGCCAGGTCTGCGATTAGGCTATGGCATAAGTAGTAATAAGAAATTACTGCAGGCGATATGCGATAACAGACAGCCCTGGAATATATCAACGCCGGCGCAATATGCAGGAATAGCAGCACTTGGCGAAGAAACATATGTAAGCCAGAGTACTTCCAGCATTGCAAGAGAGAGGATGTATTTATTGCAGGAAATACAGAACAATCAACTCGCAGAACATGTTGTCTCACCGGCAGCGAATTATATTTTTTTCAAAGCAGAGGAACGTTTGGGAAAATCCTTATTGAAAAAAGGATTTATACTTCGTGATTGTGGCAATTACAGGAATCTTAAAAATGGGTATTATCGCATGGCAATCAGGCTCCATGAAGAGAACGCACAGTTAATCAAAGCCTGGAAGGAGTGTGTGCAGGAATGGCAAAAGTAATTATGGTTCAGGGAACAATGTCAAATGCGGGAAAGACTTTTTTATGCGCAGGATTATGCAGAATCTTTATGCAGGATGGGTATTCTGTAGCACCCTTCAAATCACAAAATATGGCATTGAATTCCTTTGTTACAGCGGATGGACTTGAAATGGGACGTGCGCAGGTAATGCAGGCTGAGGCAGCCGGGATAGAGCCGGAGGTAAGTATGAATCCGATTCTGTTAAAACCAACGACAGATATGGGGTCACAGGTAATCGTGAACGGAAAAGTGCTAGGAAATATGCAGGCCAGGGACTATTTTGCTTACAAGAAACAATTGATACCGGTAATAAGGAAAGCGTATAAAAAGTTGTCAGATAAATATGACATTATTGTCATTGAAGGGGCTGGCAGTCCGGCTGAAATTAATCTCAAACAGGATGATATCGTAAATATGGGAATGGCAAAAATAGCGGATGCCCCAGTTCTTCTGGTAGGAGATATTGACAGAGGCGGGGTATTTGCGCAGCTTTATGGGACGGTAGCACTATTAGAGAAAGAAGAACGGGAAAGAATAAAAGGATTGGTAATCAATAAGTTCCGTGGTGATGTCTCTATCTTAGAACCTGGACTTCGAATGATGGAAGAAAAATGCGGAATTCCTGTGGCAGGGGTAATTCCCTATCAGAGAATCGATCTGGATGATGAAGACAGTCTGTCGGAACGCCTTTTGCAGCGGGAAATTGGTCTTATGGATATAGCCGTTATCTGTTTTCCGAGAATTGCTAATTTTACTGATTTTAACGCATTATCCATGTTAGATGGGATGACAGTACGCTATGTAGAGAAGATAAATGACCTGGGCAATCCGGATATGATTATATTACCGGGAAGTAAAAGTACCATTCAGGATCTTTTGTGGATGAGGCAAAACGGTCTGGAAGCAGCCATTCAGAAAGAAGCAGCCTTAGGTACACTTATTTTTGGAATTTGCGGTGGATATCAGATGCTTGGACAGAGTCTGTGTGATGAGGATGGAATAGAAGGTGTAAAAACTGCTGGTGGAATGGGACTGTTGCGGACAATAACAACGATACAGTCGGAAAAGATCAGAAGCAGAATCACAGGTGTCCTTCCTGATATTCAGGGGGGCTATGAGAAGTTATCGAACGCTGCTTATGAGGGATACGAGATTCATATGGGAATTACGACAAAGAGCAATGAAACAGAACATTTGCTGTTCTCATATTGCGATAACGTGTTTGGTACTTATATTCATGGTATTTTTGACAGCGCTGATATCCGTCAGGCTATTTATGATATCATTGGCGGTAGAAAGGGAATTACAGGAACTGATAAGCCGTTAATACCTATGAAAAAATATAAAGAGAAGCAATATGACTTATTAGCAGACAATCTGCGCCATCATCTGGATATGGAAAAAATCTATTCTATTATGGGAATGAAAGGAAATACAGGAAATGAAAAATAGGGAAATTATTCTGGAACAGGTACTTCCTTCTGAGATAGAGAAAAGAAGTTTTGCAATCATTTCAGAAGAATTATCGGAACGTATCTTTGTGAAGGAGCAGGAACCGATTATAAAAAGAGTGATCCATACAACAGCAGATTTTGAATATGCAGATTCTATGTATTTCTCGGAGCATGCGGTGGAAAAAGCGTTAACTGCATTAAAAAAAGGTGCCTGTATCGTGTCCGATACGACAATGGTACAAGCGGGAATTCATAAGAAGACATTGCATAAGCTTGGAGGAGAGGCAATCTGCTATATTGGGGAAGCAGATGTCGCCGCCGAGGCGGGAAAAAGAGGCGTTACCAGATCTGTCATCAGTATGGAAAAAGCAGCAAAACTTAACAGACCATTAATTTTTGCGATTGGAAATGCACCTACAGCGCTGATTCAATTATATAAAATGATTAGAGAAGGAAAGGTCCGGCCAGAGCTGATCATAGGAGTTCCCGTTGGATTTGTCAATGTGATACAATCGAAAGAGCTGATCATGCAGACGGACATTCCTGTAATCGTAGCCAGAGGCAGAAAAGGAGGCAGTAACGTTGCAGCTGCGATCTGCAATGCGTTGCTCTATATGATCGATAACGACAGATAAAAAAGAACGTTTATCTGTTTGCGGAAAATGATATCATTGTCTGAGTAATGCTTTTAATTCCTGATAAACACGTGCGACCGGGAGACCGACTACAGTACTATATTCTCCTTCAATTTTGGAAATATAGGCTGCACATTTTCCCTGTATGGCATAAGCACCGGCCTTGTCCATTGGTTCACCGGAAGCAATATACGCATCGATCTCAGAATCACTCATAGGATACATAGACACATGGGTCGCTTCGGAAAATGTGATGATTTCTGGATCTGTATTGGTGACAATAAAAGTAACACCGGTATAAACGGTATGTGTCTTTCCCTGTAAATTTTTTAACATAGTAAAGGCATCTTCCGCATTTTTAGGCTTTCCCATAATCCGATCCTTTAGTGCCACCACCGTATCGGAACCTAAGATGATATCGCCGGTATTGCAGAAGCTTTCTAAAGATGCGATTTCAGATGCTTTTTGAAAGGACAATTCTTCAACTACTTTACGGGGAAATGTACTCGAAATGATTTCTTCACCTTTTGCGGGAATGATCTCAAAATCAAGTCCGATTTGTTCTAATAATTCTTTTCTTCTGGGTGATCCGGAAGCTAAAATCAGTTTTTTCATGGGAACCTCTTTCCAAATAAAATTTATAGTACTTTCCATAGATTAAAAGTATACATCAGTTAGTATTTGTTGACAATTGCGAACTAAGATTTTAATGTTAAATAAGAATAGATAAATATTTGAAAGGAGAGATGGATCATGCTAAAGACAGATATGAAACCTGATTTTGTATTTAGTCCTCAACCTATGTATATCATAGGAACAAAAAATGAAGATGAAGTACCAAATTTTTGTATTATAACTTGGATTGGTTTTTCGTTTGACAGAACACCTCACTTAATGATGACAATAGGAGGTAACAAGCAGACAAAAACAAATATATTACGCGATAAAATCTTTTCAGCCAACTTAATTAGTGAAGATATTATTTGGCTTGCAGACTATTTTGGGACTACAAAAGCAGAGGAAAAACGAAAAAATGATATACAATATGAATATAAATGGGGTAATTATTTAAAAGTACCTGTTTTAGAGCAAAGCAGATGGGTTTATGAATGTGAAGTGAGTCGAATTATTGAATTAGATGGAAGTCACCTGTTCTTGGCTGATATAAAGAATATACAGATAGATAAAAATCTTGAAGGAATTGACCTTGAAATGATAGACTTGAAAAGACTGAACCCAGCGATATATGCACCATATAATTACTTTTCGATTGGAGAAAAAATTGGTGGATGTGGTGAATGGAAAAATCACTTACTTAAAGATAATCAGGAACATGAAATTATTAAAGTTCGTGCAAAGTGAATTGGACGCAAAAACAAGAAATATAGCAATAAGTGAACAGAGTCCTTAAACATAAATCGAAATAGAGCCGAAAAATCGAAAAGAGCAATTGTAAAATAGTTATAAATATCTATGCAAAAGACAATAATATAGAGGAAAAAAGATTGTAAATTTTGTAAAATTTGGCTAGGAATTTTATGAAAACCATGTTATACTCTTTTAGGTACGCGAAAACATAACAAATGTAGTTTTCGTATAATATGTTATTTTTTATTTTAATATAAAATGGAGGGCTAAAAATGAGTACTACTTCAACAAGCTTGGCGAGTCAAAGAATAGCAGCTTTACTCGATGAAAACAGTTTCGTTGAGATCGGAGCACTTGTAACTGCAAGAGCAACAGATTTTAATTTGAAACAAAATGAAACTCCAGCTGATGGTGTCGTTACCGGATATGGAGTGATCGACGGCAATCTCGTTTATGTTTATAGCCAGGACGTTAGTGTCTTGAACGGTTCTGTTGGTGAAATGCATGCGAAGAAAATTGCGAACCTCTATGATTTGGCACTTAAGACTGGTGCACCTGTAATCGGTCTTATTGATTCTGCTGGACTTAGATTACAAGAAGCAACAGATGCTTTAAACGGTTTTGGAGAAATTTATCTGAAACAGACGATGGCATCAGGTGTGATTCCGCAAATTACAGCGATTTTTGGAACATGTGGTGGTGGACTGGCTGTCATTCCTACATTAACGGACTTTACATTTATGGAAGGAAGCAAAGCAAAATTATTCGTAAATGCTCCAAATGCATTAGACGGTAATGAAATCTCGAAATGTGATACATCTTCTTCTGCATTCCAAAGTGAAGAAAGTGGTATTGTGGATGTGGTAGCTGATGAAGCAGCTATTATGACTCAAATCAGACAATTGGTTTCTTTACTTCCTGCAAATAATGAAGATGATGCATCGTTTGAAGAATGTACAGACGATCTTAACAGAGCCAGTGCTGAACTTGCGAATTGTGCAGGTGATACATCAATTGCACTTTCTACGATTTCAGATGACAGTGTATTCTTTGAAATAAAGGAAAACTATGCAAAAGATATGGTAACCGGATTTATTAAGCTGAATGGTGTTACTGTTGGTGCTGTTGCTAACCGTACAGAAGTATATGATGCGGAAGGTGAAGTGGCAGATAAATTTGATGCAGTTTTATCAGTAAACGGATGTAAGAAAGCAGCAGATTTCATTACTTTCTGTGATGCGTTCGAAATTCCTGTATTGTCATTGACGAATGTAAAAGGGTTTGAAGCGACAAAATCTTCAGAAAAAGGAATCGCTGAGGCGGTAGCAAAACTTACATATGCTTTTGCTAATGCCACAGTGCCAAAAGTAAATGTTATCATTGGTAAAGCTTATGGAAGTGCTTATGTTGCCATGAACTCAAAGGCAATCGGCGCAGATATTACAATGGCATGGCCAACGGCAGAAATCGGTTCTATGGATGCACAGTTCGCAGCTAAGATCATGTATGCCGGACAAGGTTCTGATGTAATTGATGAAAAGGCGGCCGAATATGCAGCACTTCAAACAAGTGCAGCAAGTGCAGCCAAGAGAGGATATGTAGATCAGATTATTGAAGCAGCAGATACAAGAAAGTATGTAATTGGTGCTTTTGAAATGTTGTTCACAAAGAGAGAAGATCGTCCAAGCAAAAAACATGGCACGGTTTAGAAAGGGTGATTTCTAATATGAAAAAATTTTTAACAGTTTTATGTATGATTACCTGTATCTTTGGATTGACAGCATGTGGAACAAAAAAAGAAGTCATGAGTTATGAACAAGCCTCTGTAGAATCCACCTGCACGATGTTATATCAAAACGTATGTATGGAAAATGCAGCAGAAGCTGCGGAACAATTAGATACAATGGATGAGGATGAACTTGCAAGTGTAGAGTCTTTATTCAAGCAGTATAATATAAAGATCAAGGGTGATGTTCTGGCAGCAGCATTAAAATCTTATATTTCGGCAAAAGAAGAAGCTGGGGCTTTATCAGATGTTCAAGGCTTCACTTATGAAGCTGACACAGACTCGCTGGATGTTAAGATGCTGGTGAAAGGCGAGAAACGCAATGCAGAAATTCAGATCACATTTGATCAAAAAATGAATGTAACAAATGTCGTTATCAATCCAATATATTCTTTTGCAGAAAAAATGGAAAAGGCTTTTTTGAATACTTTGATGGGTATGGGAACGGTATTCGCTGTATTAACTTTGATTATTTTTATTATTTCATTCTTTACGTTTATTCCAAAGATTAAAGAAGCGTTTTCTAAGAAAGAAAAGACAGAGGACGTGAAAGCAGTTGCAGTTGACAATACAATTGCACAGATTATAGAAAATGAAGAATTGTCTGAGGATTCTGAGTTAGTAGCTGTTATCGCAGCAGCAATTGCAGCAAGTGAAGGATCTGCAACTACAGATGGTTTTGTTGTTCGATCCATTAGAAAATCTAATACCAGAAAATGGCAGAATGCATAGAAATCTGATAAGATGCCCTAGTGCATTGGAAGAAAGGCAGAACATTCTTCATAGTAAATACCTAAATATGTATATTAATGAATGATTCATAGGAGGATTCAAAATGAAAAACTATACAATTACCGTTAATGGCAACGTATATGATGTAGTAGTAGAAGAAGGCGCATCTACAGGCGCAGCAACAGCAGCACCTAAGGCAGCACCAAAAACTGCTCCTAAAGCAGCAGCTCCAACAGCGGCTCCTGCAGCAAAAGCAGCGGGCGCAGCAGGAAGTATTAAAATAGAGGCTGGTGCAGCAGGTAAAGTATTTAAGATCGAAGCAAGTGTAGGACAGGCAGTGAAAGCTGGCGATGCAGTTGTAGTTATTGAAGCGATGAAGATGGAGATCCCGATTGTTGCTCCTCAGGATGGTACAGTGGCAAGTATTAACGCGGCTGTCGGCGATGCTGTTGAAGCAGGCGCATTACTTGCAACATTAAACTAGAGTAGAATAATAGAATATTGTACTCAGGGAGAACAATTCCCAAAACAATAATCATGGGAGGTCAACAAAATGTCTTATGTAGCAAATACATTAAGTAATCTATTGCATCAGACAGCATTCTTCAATCTGACTTGGGGAAACTACATTATGATAGCAGTAGCTTGCGTATTTCTTTATTTAGCGATTGCAAAAGAATACGAACCATTACTTTTGGTTCCTATCGCTTTTGGTATGCTACTTGTGAACATCTATCCGGATATCATGCTTCATGCAGATAAATCCGCGAACGGTGTTGGCGGTTTACTTTATTATTTCTATTTGTTGGATGAATGGGCGATTTTACCATCACTTATTTTCTTAGGTGTTGGAGCAATGACAGATTTCGGTCCTTTGATTGCCAATCCAAAGAGCTTCTTATTAGGTGCTGCAGCACAGTTCGGTATTTTTGCAGCATATTTTGGTGCAATTGCGCTTGGTTTTAATGATAAAGCAGCAGCCGCTGTTTCAATCATAGGCGGAGCCGATGGCCCTACCTCTATTTTCCTCGCAGGAAAGTTGGGACAGACAGCTATTCTTGGTCCAATTGCGGTGGCGGCATATTCGTATATGTCTTTGGTTCCAATTATCCAGCCGCCAATTATGAAGTTATTAACAACTGAGAAAGAAAGAAAAATCAAAATGGCTCAGTTACGTCCAGTATCTAAGCTTGAGAAAATTTTATTTCCAATTATCGTAACTATTGTAGTATGTCTGCTTCTTCCAACAACAGCTCCGTTGGTTGGTATGCTGATGCTTGGTAATCTGTTCAGAGAATCAGGTGTTGTCAGACAGCTTACAGATACGGCATCGAATGCACTTATGTATATCGTAGTTATCTTACTTGGCACATCTGTTGGAGCAACAACCAGCGCAGAAGCCTTTTTGAACATGGTTACAATTAAAATCGTAGTTCTTGGTCTGCTTGCATTCTGTTTTGGTACTGCGGCTGGTGTATTATTCGGTAAATTAATGTGTAAAGTTACACATGGTGGTGTAAACCCATTGATAGGATCAGCAGGTGTATCTGCAGTTCCTATGGCAGCCAGAGTTTCGCAAAAAATTGGTGCAGAGTCGGATCCTACAAACTTTTTGCTCATGCATGCAATGGGACCAAACGTTGCGGGTGTTATTGGTACTGCTGTAGCAGCCGGAACATTTATGGCTATCTTTGGCATAATGTAAAATCAAATAGGAGGAAAATGTAAATGTCAGAACAAGTAAAAAAACCAATTGGAATTACAGAGACAATCTTACGTGATGCACATCAGTCTTTGATTGCTACGAGAATGCCGACTGAATTAATGCTTCCAATTATTGACAAGATGGATAAAGTTGGATATCACTCAGTAGAATGCTGGGGCGGCGCAACATTTGATGCTTCACTTCGTTTCCTGAAAGAAGATCCATGGGATAGACTCAGAAAATTAAGAGCAGGATTTAAAAACACGAAATTACAGATGTTATTAAGGGGTCAGAATATTTTAGGATACCGTCATTATGCAGACGATGTGGTTGAATATTTTGTTCAGAAATCTTTTGCAAACGGTATTGATATTATCAGAATTTTTGACTGCCTGAATGACCTTCGTAATGTTGAATGTGCTGTAAAGGCTTGTAACAAAGAAAATGGACATGCGCAGGTTGCTCTTTCTTATACGTTGGGTGACGCATATACCATGGAATACTGGATGGATATGGCAAAACGTATTGAAGAAATGGGCGCTAGTTCGATCTGTATTAAAGATATGGCTGGTTTATTGCTTCCTTATAATGCAACAGAGTTGATTACAGCAATGAAATCTGCTGCAAAGATTCCGATTCAGCTACATACTCACTATACTTCAGGTGTAGCTAGTATGACATACTTGAAAGCTGTAGAAGCAGGTGTTGATGTAATTGATACAGCAATGTCTCCATTTTCAATGGGAACATCACAGCCGGCAACGGAAGTTATGGTTGAAACATTTAAAGGAACTCCTTATGATACAGGCTTCGACCAAAAATTGCTTGCTGAAATCGCAGAACATTTCAGACCATATAGAGAAGAATGCCTCAAAAGCGGACTCCTTTCTCCAAAGGTGCTTGGTGTTGATATTAAGACATTGTTATACCAGGTTCCAGGCGGTATGTTATCAAACATGGTCAGCCAGTTGAAAGAGCAGCATGCAGAAGATAAATATGATGCTGTATTAAATGAAATTCCACAGGTACGTAAAGACTTTGGTGAGCCGCCGCTTGTTACACCATCTTCACAAATTGTCGGTACACAAGCTGTATTTAACGTATTAATGGGTGAGAGATACAAAATGGCAACAGGTGAGACAAAAGACTTGTTAAGTGGTAAGTATGGTGTAACTGTAAAACCATTCAATCCGGAAGTTCAGAAAAAAGTTATTGGTGATGCAGAAGTTATTACATGCCGTCCGGCAGATAACATTCCTAACGAATTAGCTAAGATTGAATCTGAAATGAAAGAATGGAAACAACAGGATGAAGATGTTTTATCCTATGCATTGTTCCCACAAGTTGCAACCGACTTTTTCAAATATCGTCAGGCACAACAAGAGAAAGTTGATATGACTCAGGCAGATACAAAAAATGGAGCATATCCTGTTTGATTTATTAAATGATGCAGCTTGTCTATAGCTGATAAAGCAAAAAAGTATATGAAAAAAGGATTCGTAGATCATATAATCTACGAATCCTTTTTTGTGCTTTCTTCATTCTTTATCTCCCAATGTATTAAGAATGTGAGAAGCGCACGTAAAGCAATAATACTTGCAACAATAAATATTTCATGAAATTCCCGTACCATTACGGTTCTTAAAATCTCACTGCCCAGTTTGAATTCAAGTCCCATAGAAAGACCTTTTGCCAGATTAAGTCGCGTTTTTGGTCTGCAGCGAATATATTCAAAAATACCACGCAGGCAGGCAATAATGATAATAATAACACCGGTATATTCAAAAAGCAGTATTGCGTAGTCTACAATTATAACTAAAAAATTTTGTAAAGTATCTATCATGACCAATATCCTCCATGTGTTAGTATAAGAATAAAAAAAATAAATGAGAATTAATGTTAATATACATATTTTCTTAAAATTTATTAAATATGTCAAGAAATACTAGATAAATAATTAGTATAATAATTAAAATAATTTTTACCTTAATAAAGTAAGAAACCTTTTATAATGCTTGACAGGAAGAGAAAAGCGTATTAGAATAACGTGTGTTATTAGAGATAGCGATTAATTGTACAGAAATACTGACCGGGAGGAACAAAATGGCAAGAAAAGAGACCATAACAAAAGAGATGATAATAGATACAGCGTTTCTTTTGACTTGTGAAGAAGGAATTGAGCATGTAACAGCAAGAAAACTTGCTGCAAAGGCAAATTGTTCTACGCAGCCCATTTTCCGCATTTATAAGAATATGGAAGAATTGCAGGATGATTTATATCAGAAAATGATAGATTATTTTGAAGATTTTTATGCGTCATCTCCTAAAAAAGAAGATACGCCATTTGTAAATCTTGGTTTTGCATATATTAAATTTGCAGAGAAAGAAAAGCATTTATTCAGAGCATTATTTTTATCAGAAAACCGCGTTGGAAAAAGTTTATATGAATTGCTGAATGGAAATACAGGTGCAGTTGTAACGCAGATAAATAAAGCTAAAATGAACGGCACAACGAATGCAAGCGAACTATTTATGAAAATGTGGATTTTTATTCATGGAGCCGCTTGTATGGTGATTACGGGGGATTATGATCTGTCAGAAGAAGAGACGATTTCGTTATTAAAAGATTCCTATTCGGCTTATGCAAAAAAATCATGATAAAAATCGTATCAGGCAGTATAGGAGCTAGGATTAAATGAATGATATTATAACAAGAATTAATGACGGCTTTTCCCATATGAGTAAAAGTCATAAAGCAATTGCAACATTTATTTCTGATCATTATGAGCAGGCGGTATTTATGACGGCAGCAAAACTGGGAGAAACAGTTGGCGTCAGTGAATCAACCGTTGTAAGATTCGCATCAGGAATTGGTTATGAAGGTTACCCGGAATTCCAAAAGGCTTTGGAAGAGTGGGTACAGAATAAATTGAATACGGTTCAGAAAATTGGTGCGAAATACGGAAATAGTACGCAATCTGAGATTCTGACAGATGTTTTGACCGCTGATATGGAAAAGATAAATGATACCATGCAGAATTTAGATCCGGTAGCATTTGAGACAGCAGTTGATATTATTCTGAATGCAAAAAATATATACATAGTGGGAATACGAAGCTGTGAACCATTGGCTGATTTTTTGAGCTTTTATTTAAATATGATTCGTGGAAATGTACAGTTATTACGAACTACCAGTGTAAGCGAAATGTTTGAGCAGATGATTCGTATAGATGAGAGAGACGCTATTATAGGTATCAGTTTTCCAAGGTATTCCATGCGAACCTTAAAAGTAATGGAATTTGCGAATGACAGAAATGCGAAAGTGGTTACGATTACAGATTCTGTTCATTCACCGATGAATTTGTATTCATCCTGTAATTTGCTCGCAAGAAGTGATATGGTATCGATCGTAGATTCTTTAGTGGCTCCGCTCAGTGTGATCAATGCATTAGTAGTAGCGTTATGCTTGAAGAGACCGGAGGAAGTGAAGAACAATCTGGAAACATTAGAAGAGGTATGGAATAATTATCAGGTATATTTAAATGATGAAATTAATTTTATTGATGAAGAGCCTATGCTGAATTATCCATTGAAGAAAAACAAAGAATAGGAGTAATATGAGCAAAGTAATCATAATAGGCGGTGGCGCTGCGGGTATGATAGCAGCAGTATATGCATCAAAATTCGGTCATACAGTGGAATTATATGAAAAAAATGAAAAATTGGGGAAAAAGATATTTATCACAGGAAAAGGAAGATGTAATGTAACAAATGCCTGCAATGTGGAAGATTTATTTCAAAATGTGATAAGTAATTCTAAGTTTCTGTATAGTGCTTTTTACGGATTTGATAATGCATCCACTATGGGTTTTTTTGAAGATTCCGGTTGTAAATTAAAGACAGAACGCGGCGAAAGAGTATTCCCGGTATCAGACCACTCCTCAGATATCATTCGGGCACTTCAGGAACAGATGCGGTTGAACAGAGTAAATATCCATTTAGATACAGCGGTAAAAGAACTAGTGATAAAGGAATCCTGTATAAATGGAGTCGTGTTGAAAGATGGAACGAAAATAAATTGTGATGCCGTGATAATAGCAACAGGAGGTAAGTCATATCCGTTAACGGGATCTACCGGAGATGGTTATATATTTGCTAAGAAAGCAGGACATACCATAACAAAATTATCACCAGCATTAGTTCCGTTTGAAATAAAAGAATCTTTTTGTAAAGAGCTTCAGGGACTAGCACTTAAAAATGTACAGGCAGCTTTATTGGACGAAGGAAAGGAACTTTATTCAGGATTTGGAGAGATGTTGTTTACCCATTTTGGGGTGAGCGGCCCATTAATTTTAAGTGCCAGCAGCTTTTATGCAAAGAAGAAAAAAGATAATCAGAGCAACACTGTATTAAGGCTGGATTTGAAACCGGCATTGACGGAAGAACAGTTAGACAAAAGGGTACTGCGCGATTTTGAAGAAAATAAAAATAAACAGTTTAAAAATGCGATAACTGGATTATTCCCAAATAGATTGATTCCTGTTATGATTGAGATGTCTGGGATTGATTCTGAGAAACCAGTCAATGATATAGGACGCGAAGAAAGGAAGAACTTTGTTCATAAAATAAAAAATTGGGATATGACAATCCTTAGAACCCGTGATTTTAACGAGGCAATCATAACACAAGGAGGAATTTCGGTAAAAGAAATCAACCCATCTACAATGGAATCTAAATTCGTTAAAAATCTTTTTTTTGCAGGTGAAGTGATTGATGTGGATGCACTTACAGGTGGATTCAATTTGCAGATTGCGTGGTCTACCGGATTTTTGGCTGGAAGCGCAATTGAGTAAAAATAGCAAATAAATTTGCATTGAAAGAATGCTTATGCATCTTTCTTAGATGGAAAGGGAAATAGAAAATGAGTTTTAGTGTAGCAATAGATGGTCCGGCAGGCGCGGGTAAAAGTACAATTGCAAAACGGATTGCAAGGAGAATGAAGTATATTTATGTCGATACGGGAGCAATGTACCGTGCTATGGCACTTTTTTTGATCAGAAATGGTATTAAGGCAGAAGAAACGGATAAAATAAGTACCAAATGTAAAGATGCAGATATCACCATTCAATATCAAAATGGTGAGCAGATCGTTTTATTAAATGGTGAAAATGTAAATGGATTGATCAGAACGGAAGAGGTGGGAAATATGGCTTCTGCAAGTTCTGTAAATAGAGATGTCAGGGTGAAATTGGTTGACTTGCAAAGAGAACTTTCCAGAACAGCAAATGTCATAATGGACGGCAGGGATATTGGTACTTGTGTATTACCGAATGCTAATGTTAAAATTTATCTGACAGCAAGCAGCCGTGTACGTGCTGAGAGAAGATTTAACCAATTAACAGCGAGAGGCGAAAAGGTGGATATTGATGTTATAGAAAAAGATATCAGGGAAAGAGACTACAGAGATATGACAAGAGAGATATCTCCCTTAAAGCAGGCAGAAGATGCTATTCTTGTTGATTCTTCGGATATGACAGTGAATGAAGTAATAGAGACAATTATTAATTTAATTCCAGTGACTTAAATACAAGTGATAATGAGGTAACAAATGGAAGTGATATTAGCGAAGACAGCTGGCTTTTGCTTTGGTGTGAAAAGAGCTGTAGAACAAGTATATGAGCAGACAGGATGTAATAAAAAGATAGTTACGTATGGTCCGATTATTCATAATAAAGAAGTTGTGAAAGACCTTGAAAAAAAAGGCGTCCGGGTAATCGATAATCTGGATGATCTGGACAAGGTAAATGACGGTACGCTTATTATCCGTTCGCATGGAGTGTCAAAGGATATTTATAAGGCCATTCGTGACAAGAAGATAGAATGTATAGATGCGACTTGTCCTTTTGTCAAAAGAATCCATAAAATAGTAGAAAAAGAAAGTTTGAACGGTTGTCAGATTGTAATTATTGGCAATGACGGACATCCGGAAGTAGAGGGCATCAAAGGATGGTCCGGAACACCAGCAGTCGTAATCGAATCCAAGGAAGCAGCAGATAAATTTATAAACAAAACAAATCAAAAAATATGCATTGTATCACAGACGACATTTAACTACAAGAAATTTCAAGAATTAGTTGAAATTTTCCAAAAAAAAGGTTATGATATAATTGTTGTGAATACGATATGTAGTGCAACTGAAGAACGACAAGCTGAGGCAAGCAAGATTGCAGGTCAGGTCGATGCAATGATAGTAATAGGTGACACTCACAGTTCCAATACACGAAAATTGTTTGAAATATGTAGTAAGGAATGTGAAAACACTTATTTCATACAGACACTGGATGACTTGAATTTAGATTTACCTAAATCTGTTCGACTGGTGGGTATTACTGCAGGGGCTTCTACCCCAAATAATATAATTGAGGAGGTTCAAAATTATGTCAGAATTAACTTTTGAACAAATGTTAGAAGAATCATTTAAGACAATACACACAGGAGAGGTTATTGAAGGTACAATTATTGATGTCAAGTCAGATGAAGCTGTATTAAACATCGGATACAAATCAGATGGCATTCTTACCAGAAATGAATACACGAACGAACCAAATGTAGATTTAACGAGTGTTCTCACTGTTGGCAGCAAGATGGAAGTGAAAGTCTTAAAAGTAAATGACGGTGAGGGACAAGTCTTATTGACATATAAGAGACTTACAGCTGACAGAGGAAATAAAAGAATCGAAGAAGCATTTAATAATCAGGAAGTGCTTACTGCAAAAGTCGCACAGGTATTAGAAGGCGGTTTATGCGTTGTGATTGAAGAAATCAGAATATTCATTCCAGCAAGTTTGGTATCTGATTCTTATGAAAAAGATCTTACAAAATATGCAGGACAGGAAATCAGTTTTGTGATTAGTGAGTACAATCCTAAGAGAAGAAGATATATAGGAGATCGCAAACAGTTGATCGTAGCACAAAAGGCAGAAATGCAAAAAGAATTATTTGCCAGAATCAAAGAGGGCGATATAGCAGAAGGAACAGTTAAAAATGTAACTGATTTCGGTGCATTTATTGACTTGGGCGGAGCTGATGGGTTGCTCCATATTTCTGAGATGTCTTGGGGAAGAGTTGAAAATCCTAAAAAAGTATTCAAAGTAGGCGATAAAGTCAATGTACTGATCAAAGAAATACAAGGAACAAAGATTGCGCTTAGTTTAAAATTTGATGATGCAAACCCTTGGAAAGATGCAACAACAAAATATGCAGTAGGAAATGTTGTGACTGGCGTAGTAGCCAGAATGACAGATTTTGGTGCATTCGTTGAGTTAGAACCGGGTGTGGATGCTCTTTTACATGTATCTCAGATATCAAAAGAACACATTGTAAAACCTTCAGATGCATTATCTACTGGGGATGCGATTACAGCAAAAGTAGTTGATTTCAATGAATCAGACAGAAAAATCAGCTTAAGTATGAAAGCTTTGGCAGCTCCGGAACCTACTGAAGAAGAGGCAGACGCAGATGTTGTATCTGTAGATATTGATGCTGTGATTTCAGAAGATAAATGAGATAACATTAAAAGGTGAATGTGTATGGCATATGATTACGAGCAATTCAAAAAAGCTGTACTTGACTTAACCAAGATTGATCTGAGTGCATACAAAGAGAAGCAGATGAAGCGTAGAATTGATACACTTATTACAAAGAACAAGATAGATGGTTATGAAAACTTTGTAAAATCAATTAGAACAGATAAAAAGTTATTTGAAGAATTTGTAACATACTTAACCATTAACGTTTCGGAATTTTATAGAAATCCAGAACAATGGGACTTACTTGATAAGGATGTTTTTCCGGAGTTAATCAGAAAATTTGGCAGCGGACTTAAGATCTGGAGTGCGGCCTGTTCGACAGGTGATGAGCCATATTCTCTGGTTATGGCATTATCAAGACATTTACCATTAAATAAGATTCATATTTATGCGACAGATTTGGATAAGGTTGTAATTGAAAAGGCTAAAACTGGACTTTATAATGAAAGAAGTTTGGCAGGAGTTCCTGCGGATCTTAAAAAGAAATTTTTTACGCAAATTGGACCATCTTTTAAAATCTCTGATGAGGTTAAGGCTTGTGTAGAGTTTAAAGAGCACAATTTGCTAAAAGATACATATCCTTCAAATTGTGATTTGGTTGTTTGTCGTAATGTTCTAATATATTTTACAGAAGAGGCTAAAGATGAGGTCTTTATAAAATTCTTAAAATCATTGAGATCGGGCGGAATCCTTTTTATTGGAAGTACAGAACAAATTGTAAATTATAGAGAATTGGGATATAAAAGAAAAAATTCATTTTTCTATGAAAAACCATAATGAAAGACAAAAAACTCAGGAAATTAGTTTTCCTGAGTTTTTGTCTATTCATCGTTCTTCCAATGCGGACTTGTTTGCTGTTTTTACCATCATTTGCAGTACATGATTGGCGTATTTGGAAAAATCACCGCGCTGCCGCTTGAATTCATCTGTCAGTTCAAAAAAAAGTTCTTTGCTTTGATACTCTCTTTTAAAAAATGGCTCAAATAGAATATTCCACTGCGGCAGATAGGAAGCTTGCTTTCTGGTATAACAAGTTGCTGCGGTTGCTTTAATTCGATGGTCCTTATCAACAAAGTGAGCAACGGAACGATGAATTGCATTATCTTCTATTGGAAGATAATAGTAATCCCTATAATTGGAATAGAAGTATTTTAATTCTTCTTCATAAAGAGGTACTTTTAGAGTACCTTCCATATCAAATCCAGTAAAATAACAACCGTTGATTCCTTGTGATATGGCGACTGGAAGTGAATTCAGGAAACGTAATTTCATTAAAACTTCTTGTTTTTTATCGCCATTATAATCAGTATAGTAATTTGCCTGTACTCTTATGACCCGAACGGTATCATGGAACAAATCACAATAGGAAAGTACCGGAAGCAAAGTGACAAGTCCCTGAATATCCTCCGCATTATGAAGTAAAAGAGCCTGAAGACAATTATGATCAGGAGATTGCACATAATTGTGGTAAACACTGATCAACTCACCACCATGAAAAGTATCTTCTCTATTTACATTTAAGAAAGTTTCAATTGTTTTTTGCTTGCAATTAGGAAGTTTTAAAAACTCTTTATAGGGAGCAATACGACGGTATAGATCCAAAGCTTCAAAATGATCTAAGTTATCTGCAAGATTAAATTGCTCCGCTTTTTGTTGTAAATAGGGAATATCAAAGTTATTTCCATTGAAATGAATTAAATAAGAGTAGTTCTTGGCAAACCTAAAAAAGCCAGTCAATACATTTATTTCATCATCATAATTGTCCGCAAACCATTGGATTAAGTGGAAAGAATCATTCTTGTAATAAATGCATCCAATCAGATAAAGGGAAGATCCCTTTGCAGTAAATCCTGTGGTTTCAATATCTAAAAATAAAATTTTAGAAATATCCGTAATCTGGGAAAGCGAATAAGTAAGTTTTAAATTGGGTAAAGCGGTCTTTATATTCTTCACATTTACTCCCGTCCGCGACCTATGATCGCATATGAAACGCCCTAATGAACTTGTCGAATTTTTACTATTTGATAATAGCATATTTTTCAAATTTACAGTAGTATTTTTTAGCGAAAAATAGTATATTTATATAGGATACAAAATGAAAAAAAAAATCAAAAACGTAATCAGGGACTGATTAAATAAAAGAAGGAAGAAGGTTAAAAATGGCAAAATTTACATTTGCAGGTGGAATCCATCCATATGATGGAAAAGACTTATCAAAAGATAAACCGATTAAAGAGATTCTGCCAAAAGGCGATTTGTTTTATCCACTTTCTCAGCATATTGGGGCTCCAGCGACACCAATTGTAGCGAAAGGCGACCATGTATTAACAGGACAGAAAATAGCCGAGGCAGGAGGATTCGTATCGGCACCAATTTATGCATCCGTTTCCGGAACTGTAAAAGGAATTGAACCGCATCGTGTAACAACAGGTGAAAATGCAACCTGTATTGTGATTGAGAATGATGGCTTGTATGAGGAAGTTGAATATCATGCAGTCAATTCTTTAGATGAAGTTTCGAAGGAAGAAATACTGAATCGGATTAAAGAAGCCGGTGTAGTAGGTATGGGAGGAGCCGGATTTCCAACGCATGTAAAATTATCGCCGAAGGAGCCGGAGAAAATCCAATATGTGATTGTTAACTGTGCAGAATGTGAACCGTATCTAACTTCTGACTATCGAAGAATATTGGAAGAACCAGAGAAATTGATTCAGGGGCTGAAAATATCCTTGAAATTATTTGATCATGCGCAAGGGATCCTTGCAGTTGAAGATAACAAACCAGACTGCATAGAACTTCTCAAGAAATTAACAAAAGATGAAAATAAAATCAGTGTAAAAGCTTTAAAAACAAAATATCCGCAAGGTGCAGAACGACAGCTTATCTATGCGGTCACGGGACGTGCAATTAATTCCACCATGCTTCCGGCTGATGCTGGCTGTGTTGTAAATAATGTGGATTCTGTCGTGGCTATCTATAGTGCTGTAATGCAAGGGCGTCCATTGATGCAGCGAATTGTTACCGTTACAGGAGACGCTGTCAATGATCCACGAAATTTCGCAGTACGTGTGGGAACTTTATATAAAGAATTAATTGAAGAGGCAGGCGGATTTAAGGCAGAGCCTGAGAAAATTGTATCAGGTGGGCCGATGATGGGATTTGCACTATTTGATACGAATGTTCCAGTTACGAAGACGACATCAGCTTTATTATGTATGACAAAAGATGAAGTCTCTGTATATGAACCAAGTGCTTGTATCAACTGTGGCAAATGTGTTGAAATATGTCCTGGAAGAGTGGTACCGAGCCGTCTCGCTGATTATGCCGACCATGGTGATATAGATAAATTTGAAGCACATGAGGGTATGGAGTGCTGCGAATGCGGCTGTTGT
Organism: Bacillota bacterium; assembly: GCA_023398375.1. Taxonomy (GTDB): domain Bacteria; phylum Bacillota; class Clostridia; order Lachnospirales; family Lachnospiraceae; genus SZUA-378. The sequence continues at coordinate 44,501 of JAEWSH010000128.1, forward strand.
AGTTTCGTATGTCCGGCTAAGAGACAATTAACACAGTCGATAAAGTCCATGAGAAAAATGGTCTTAGCAAATAGAAAAAAGAAATAGGAGGTAAAAAAGTTGAGTAACTTGATGAAAGTATCTTCAAACCCGCATATCAGATCAAAAGTTACGACAGGCAATATTATGTTAGCGGTAGTAATAGCTTTACTTCCGGCAACTGCTTTTGGTATCTATAACTTTGGATTACATGCACTATTTTTGATTTTAGTAACGATTGCAACGACAGTATTATCAGAGTTTATCTATGAGAAAGCAATGAAACAAAAAGTAACCATAGGAGATTTTTCAGCGGTTGTTACAGGATTATTATTAGCGTTGAACTTACCGCCAAAAGCTCCTTTATGGATTGGGATTATAGGTGGTATATTTGCAATCGTAGTTGTAAAAATGCTATTTGGTGGTATCGGGCAGAATTTTATGAATCCAGCACTTGCTGCCAGATGTTTCTTATTGATTTCTTTTACCTCTATTATGACGAACTTCGATTGCGATGCGTATACGGGGGCGACCCCATTGGCTGCGATTAAGGCAGGAGAATCTGTAAATATATTAAACATGATTATAGGAAAGACTTCTGGAACAATTGGAGAAACATCCATGATAGCAATTGTACTTGGGGCCTGTATCCTGATTATGGCAGGGGCAATTGACTTAAAAATACCGGGAAGCTATATTGCTACTTTCTTGGTATTCATTACTTTATTTGGTGGTCACGGATTGGATATGACCTATTTATCAGCAGAACTTGCAGGTGGCGGATTAATGTTAGGTGCATTCTTCATGGCAACAGACTATGTCACACGTCCCATCACTAAGAACGGACAATACATATTTGGTATTCTGTTAGGTATCCTTACAGGAACTTTCCGTATCTTTGGAGCTTCAGCAGAGGGTGTATCTTATGCGATCATCATCGGTAACTTATTAGTGCCTTTAATTGAAAGAGTTACCTACCCAAAGCCTTTTGGTAAAGGAGGGGAAAAAGCATGAAGGAAAATAGTCAGATAAAGAACATGTTAAAAGATGCTTTGATTCTGTTCATAATTACATTAATTGCCGGGCTGGCATTGGGGTATGTATATGAATTGACTAAGGCACCGATCGCAGAACAAAAAGAAAAGAAAAAGAATGAGGCATGTGCGAATGTATTTGCAGATGCAGCATCATTTGATGCATACGAAAAGTTTGATACCGATGAAGCAAAAAAAATAATAGAGAAGGCTGGTTTTACAGAAGAAAATATCGATGAAGCAATGGCGGCATTGGATGCGGACGGTAATACATTAGGCTATGTATTAAATGTGACAACACATGAAGGGTATGCCGGAGATATTACTTTTTCTATGGGTATTCAAAATGACGGTACATTAAACGGAATTTCTATTCTATCTATTTCAGAAACAGCTGGTCTTGGTATGAAAGCAAAGACAGATGATTTTAAGGATCAATGGAAAAATAAAAAAGTAGATCTATTTGAATATACAAAATCAGGTGCAACTGCAGAAAATCAAATTGATGCGATCAGTGGTGCAACAATTACTACAAATGCCATGACAAATGGTGTAAATGCTGGGTTAGCCTATTTTAAGAGTATAGTGGGAGGTAGTCAGGATGAATAAATCAGGAGAACGATTATTTAATGGTTTGATCAAGGAAAACCCTACCTTTGTGCTCATGCTTGGTATGTGTCCGACACTCGCGGTTACGACTTCTGCTATTAATGGATGTGGTATGGGACTTACAACAACAGCTGTCTTGGTAATGAGTAATATAATCATAGCGTTGCTTCGTAATGTTATTCCAGATAAAGTCAGAATTCCTGCCTTTATCGTAATCATAGCTTCGTTTGTAACAGTACTTGAACTGTTATTGGAAGGGTTTATGCCAAGTCTATATGACGCACTCGGAATTTATATTCCATTGATTGTGGTAAACTGTATTATTCTTGGCAGGGCAGAAGCATATGCTTCCAAGAATCCGGTCATTCCGTCATTGTTTGATGGCCTTGGAATGGGACTTGGATTTACAGTAGGATTAACAAGTATCGGTATTGTCAGAGAGCTGATCGGAGCAGGACAGATATTTGGATATCAATTATTACCTTTGGCAGATGCAAGTAAGGGTGTGAGCGGTTATACACCTGCCAGCATCTTTATATTGGCTCCAGGTGCATTTTTTGTGTTAGCATGTCTTACCGCATTACAGAATAAAGTGCGTATGGGGGCAGCTGCAAAAGGTGACAGGGAAGCAGCTGAGAAACTTGCCTGTGGTACGGATTGTACGACATGTGGACAGTCAGGATGCGGTGGCAGGTTTTACGATACGGCAGATGCAAAATCGGAAGAATAGGAGGTAGTACAGATGAAAGAATTATTGATTATCGCGATTGGATCCGCACTCGTTAACAATGTGGTGCTAAGTCAGTTCCTGGGATTGTGTCCGTTTCTTGGGGTGTCTAAGAAAGTGGAAACAGCAACAGGCATGGGCACAGCAGTTATCTTTGTTATAACATTAGCATCAGCAGTAACAGGTACTATTTATAAATATGTACTGACTCCATTGGACATTACATTCTTGCAGACAATTGTGTTTATTCTGGTCATAGCAGCGCTGGTACAATTTGTAGAGATGTTCTTAAAAAAGTTCATGCAGTCATTATATAATGCGCTTGGTGTTTATCTTCCTTTGATTACTACCAACTGTGCAGTTTTGGGTGTCGCATTGACGAATGTGAAAAAATCATATGGGATTTTAACAGGAGTAGTAAACGGTTTTGCAACGGCGGCCGGATTTACCATTGCGATCATAATATTAGCCGGACTTAGAGAAAAAATGGAATACAATGATGTGCCAAAGGCATTTCAGGGAATGCCGATCGTATTAGTTACGGCTGGGCTTATGGCAATTGCATTCTGTGGCTTTTCAGGACTGCTATAGGAGGAGGCTGACATGAATATTACCAGTATTTTAATAGCTGTAGTTGTAGTTGGTGCAGTAGGTCTTTTTATAGGTCTATTTTTGGGAATTGCAGCAATCAAGTTTAAAGTAGAAGTAGACGAAAAAGAGGAAGCAGTGCTTGCAGAACTTCCAGGAAATAATTGCGGAGGTTGCGGGTATGCAGGCTGTTCCAACCTGGCGGCTGCGATAGCAAAAGGAGAAGCAGCTGCCAATGCCTGTCCGGTGGGTGGTGAGCCTGTTGGAAATAGAATTGCACAGATTATGGGTGTTTCAGCAGAGACGAGCAAGAAAATGGTCGCATTTGTAAAATGTAACGGTACTTGTGAAAAAACAAGGACGGATTACGATTATGCGGGCGTTAGGGATTGCAAGATTGTAGGATTTGTTCCGAACGGAGGACCAAAACAATGTAATTCGGGTTGTCTGGGTTACGGAAATTGCGTAAAAGTATGTCCATTTGATGCAATTCATATTGTAAATGGGATAGCAGTTGTAGAGAAAGAAAAGTGTAAGGCCTGCGGAAAGTGTATTGCAGAATGCCCAAAGAATCTGATTGAACTGATTCCTTATGATGCAAAACATGTGGTACAGTGTAACTCAACGGATAAAGGACCTGTTACGATGAAAGCATGTGATACCGGATGCATAGCATGCGGTTTATGTGTGAAAGTATGTCCGAGCGACGCAATCGTAGTTGAGAATTTTCACGCGCATATTGATCAGGAGAAATGCACTGGCTGTGGTGCATGTAAGGAAAAATGTCCAAAGAAAATAATTATATGATACCAGGGTCAAAAGGTCATGTGTTTCATGCTTGCCTGAAAATGCATGACTTTGAGACCCGCAAAACATGAGAAAGTAGCCAGAATAGGGCGGATTTCGAATGTTTATAGGATTGTGAGAGCACAAAATGCGTAACAATCCGTAGTTATCAGGGGGCAAAATACCTTTTGACCCAGACATCATTATATAAGTATATAGGAGAATGGCATATTATGAATCGAGTCTGCGTTGTTGGTATAGCCGGGGGTTCAGCTTCGGGAAAAACGACGATAGTAAATCGTATTAAAGAAAATTTTGGTGATGATATTGTAGTAATCAGTCATGATTGTTATTATAAAGCGCATAATGAGTTGAGTTTTGAAGAACGTTCACGATTGAATTATGATCATCCGTCTTCCTTTGATACGGATCGTATGATTGAAGATGTAAAGAAATTGAAAAACAGTGAAGAGGTAGAGGTACCAGTATATGATTATACGATTCATAATCGTTCCAGTCAGACAACACATATTATTCCAAGACCTGTGATTATCATTGAAGGAATCCTGATACTGGAAAATAAAGGGTTAAGAGAACTTATGGATATTAAAGTGTTTGTAGATGCTGACGCAGATGAACGCTTAATGCGTAGAATGAAGCGTGATATGTTGGAACGGGCAAGAAGTGTGGAGTCTGTTCTTACACAATATGCACAAACGGTAAAGCCGATGCATGAGCAATTCATCGAGCCCTCTAAGAAATATGCGGATATTATTATTCCAAGAGGCGGTGAAAATCATACAGGTATTCACATTTTACAGGAACATTTGAAATTAATGTTAAGTTAGTTCTATGGTAAAAATAGCGAATCTTTGATTCGCTATTTTTTTTATGGTTGTCGGTCTTTTAATATAACAAAGCATAAAATGCGTTGACACATACACCGGTGCGTGATAACATTATTAGAAACAAGATAGTGGATTCAGTAGATAACCAGTAAACTAAAAATATGGAGGATCGAAGTATGTTAACAGATAGAATCGAGAGGATCAGGCAAAATTATATAAATGCAAAACCGTCAATTTCTACGGAGAGGGCTTATCTGTGGACGAAGTCCTATAAAAAAACAGAAGGAAAAGCCGCTTGTATCAGAAGTGCGCAAGCCTTTTATGATACTTGCAATGAATTATCAGTACATATTTTCGACGGAGAATTAATTGTGGGTGCTGTCGGTGAATTCCGTAAATGTGGAATACTGACGCCTGAATTTTCATGGAAATGGGTCGATAAAGAGATGGATTCTTTTGCAGACAGACCGCAGGATCCTTATGTCATGACGGCCAAGCAGCGTGATTTCGTAAGGAAAGAGATTTTTCCATATTGGAAGGGGAAGTCTCTGGAGGAGGCATTTTTGGCAAGACTTCCTAAGGATACGAAAAGAATCGGTGTTGATACGGGAATTATTGATAATGATTCGAAATGGAGACAAGCAATTGGAGAAATAACACCTGATTATCAGGATGTATTGTTTCCGAAAGGTTTTGGCGGAATTGTGAAAGAAGTAAAAGCCAAAATAGCGGCATTAGAAGAAACAGATGTGAATTCTATCGAAAAAAAGGAGTTCTATGAGTCAATTTTGTTGACATCCAGGGGAATTATCTGTTATGCAAATCGAAATGCGATAGAAGCAGAACGATTGGGAAAGGAATATCTTAAGAAGAATGAAAACGATGAACGAGGACTGGAACTTATAGAGATCGCAAAGATTTGCAGGCGTGTTCCTGAATATCCACCAAAGAGTTTTCGTGAAGCCATTCAATTTATATGGTTTACTCAAATTGGTGGTATACTATCAGAAAATCCGCTTTCGTTGAATCCGGGAAGATTTGATCAATATATGTATCCATATTATAAAGCTGATTTAGAAAATGGAAAAATCACCAGTCAAGAAGCACAGGAATTAATAGAAGCTCTATGGTTAAAGTATTCTGAGTGGGTGTGGACAATTTCAGCAAATACTGCCGATTACTTTGCTGGATATAACCAATTCCAGAATCTTACAGTGGGTGGCCGTACAAGAGAAGGGTTAGATGCGACAAATGATATTACCTATATGTGTTTAAAAGCAACAAAGGAAACAAAGACTCATCAGCCAGGACTAAGTGCCAGAGTGCATGCAGACTGTCCAACAGAATTTATGGGAGCTGTAACTGATCTTGTAAGTACCGGAACTGGCTTTCCGGCGATCCATAATGATAATGCAGGTTATCAAATGCTGATTCATGCAGGATATGAGCCGGAGGATGCAAGAGATTGGAATAATTGCGGATGTGTGGTACCCCATTTTCGAAAGACAGGAGAATGGACGGCGGCTGTTAATGTAAACTTTGGCTGTGCTTTCGAATATGCTTTAAATGAAGGCAAGAGCCAGATGACAGGAAAGCGAATGGGATTAAAAGAAAGGCCGGCATGTGAGTTTACTTCTTTTAAGGAGGTGGAAGCAGCTTTTTATAAACAATTCGATCATCTATGTAAACATTCCATTATTTTAACGCTGACTGCGCAAAGAATTCATCAGGAACAGGTACCAAGACCTTTTTTATCTTCTTGTATAGAGGCGTGCATTGATAATGGCAGGGATCTTAGCAATGGTGGTGCGAAATATAATGTGGGACCTGTCATTACAGGAATTGGACTTGCAGTAGTGGCAAATTCACTTGCTGTTGTTAAGAAACTTGTATTTGAAGAGAAAAAAGTAACGATAGGTGAACTTGCAGAGGCTGTCAATGCAAATTGGGAAGGGTACGAAGAATTAAGAAAAATGGCGCAGGAAGTACCCAAATATGGGAATGATAATGACTATGTGGATAAGATGGCTATTGCGATTGCAAATCATTATTATGCGCAGATTCATCAGTATAAAGATATTTTTGGGTCTCCATTCAATACTGCATTTATGGGAATATCCAACTATATTCCGATGGGCAGGGTACTGGGTGCGACACCTTGCGGAAGAAAAGCAGGTGAACCTTCCAGCGAAGGGGTATCTCCATATGTTGGAACTGATAAGTCTACACCAATTGCAGCAATGCACTCAGCAGCAAAGATAAATCAGGAGATTCATTCAGGTGGTACGTTATTGAATATGAGATTGAATCATGAATTGATTTCTACAAAAAGAGGGCAGGCTAATTTAGGAGCGATGATTAAATCTTTTTTTGCATTGGGAGCCTTCCATGTGCAGTTCAATACGCTTTCTTCAAAAGTACTGCGGGATGCACAGGAAAATCCACAGAATTACAAAGATTTACTGGTGCGCGTAGCAGGGTACAGCACGCAATTCGTTAACTTATCAAGATCTATGCAAAATGCAATCATTGCAAGAACAGAACATGCCGAATTTTAACGTTTACACGAGATGCGAAGGAGACTAAGAAACATATGACTGATAGCAAAGGGTATGTTATGCAGATACAGAATTTTTCTGTAAATGACGGAGATGGTATAAGAACGACTATTTTTTTACCGGGCTGTCCCCTGCGGTGTGCGTGGTGCTCTAATCCGGAGGGGCAGACGATAAAGAACCCTATGACACATGAGATCACGGTACGTGAAGTTATGAGACAAGTAGAGAGACAAATGATATTTTATCAATATTCCAATGGTGGTGTAACTTTTTCGGGCGGAGAAGCTACCATGCAGACAGAATTTTTAAGAGCGCTTGTAAATGAATTGTATGATGCAGGCATCTTTCTTGCGATAGAAACATGTGGTGTATTTGAATTTGAAAACATAACTGATATTTTACATAAAATGGATCTGATATTTATGGATATTAAGCATATGAACCCATTCAAGCACAAACAATATACAGGATATGAACTTTCGGCGATACTTGAAAATATAAAAAGAGTGGATACAATAGGTAAAGAACTTGTAATTCGTATCCCGGTCATCGTGGGTGTCAATGCGGAAATAGAAAATATAAAGAGTACGCTTTTATTTATGAAAAAAAATTTAAAAAAACCTCAGATTGAATTTTTACCGTATCATACATATGGAGAAGAAAAATACAGACAATTGGGAATACCATTACCGAGTAAGGATTTTCAGGCACCGACAGCTGAAGAAGTTAAAAATTATCAGGAACTTGCTTGTGAGATTGGTGTAAAAGTAGTATCCTATCGTTAGATAAAGGAAATGACGTATGGTGTCTTATTAGGTACAAGAGCAAAAAAATCAAAGGGGACGGTAGATGCAATCAAATAATACGATAGAAAATCTGAATGAAATCATAGCTGGTAATTTAAAGCGATTACGGAAGGACAAAGACTTGACATTAGATGATGTGGCAGAATTAACAGGCGTAAGTAAGAGTATGCTCGGACAGATAGAAAGAGGAGAATCCATACCTTCTGTGGCGACATTGTGGAAAATATCTACAGGACTAAAAATATCATTTACTTCGTTGATGACAGAGGATAATCAGCAAGTGGAAATTATTGACAATACATCAGTAACGCCTCTGACAAACGATAGTGATGCTTTCAAATTGTATCCGGTATTTCCATTTGAACCAGGCAGAAATTTTGAAATACTGCATATAGAAATGCAGCCTGGTGCTGAGTCAGCTTCATTGCCTCATGAGGCAGGAACAGAAGAATTTGTTCTTGTGTATGATGGCCAAATGACCTTGCAGGTCGGAGAAAAAACATATGTTATTAATAAAGGGCAGTCAATTCGGTATAAGGCGGATCAGAAACATGCATACGAAAATCATGGAGATGGACCAGTTTCCCTGTGTATGGTAATTTATTATGCATAACAGGCAAAAGTTATGGTATTATTCCGGAAGAATAATGCAGTTTATAATCATCTGTGATAAAAATTGCCTCTACCTCCGGTAACGATTCAATTAGTTGCATGCCGTCATCCAGGCCAAGAACAAAGCAACTGGTGCTGAGTGCATCTCCTTGCAGGGAAGTCTTGGATATTATCGTGACACCAAGAAGCGTTGTCTCATAAGGGTAGCCGGTTACAGGGTTTAGAATATGATGGTAAAGCTTTCCGTTTTCTTTAAAAAAACGTTCATATACGCCGGAGGATACAACAGAGGAATCCGAAGCAGATACAGAAGTGATAGAAGTGTTTCTATCATCAAAAGGTTTCTGAATTCCAATTGTAAAAGGAGAACCGTCAGGTTTATTACCAATTGTTAATACATTTCCGCCAAGATTGATCACGGCACTGGAAACACCGTTTTTAACTAAATATTCTTTTATCTTATCCGCTATAAATCCCTTAGCAATAAAACCAAGATCAATAGCAGCATTTTTATTTTTTAATATAATCGTATTGCCTTCTATATTAATGGCATGGTAGTCTACATTAGATAGCAAATTGCGGATATCGGAATCGTCAGGTACTTTTTTGGGCTTATCAGATGAAAAATCCCAAAGATCACTCAGCGGGGCAAGTGTGATATCAATAGCACCATTTGTTTCATCGCAGTAAGTCATTGCGGTCTGTAATAATGAGACAGTTTCATCAGAAACCTCGGTAGGTTTGCCATTACTGTGATTGATATTCCAAATATCGCTCCCGGAAATCGTCCGGCTTAATAGATGTTCGTATTTATCACATACTAAAAAGGCACCATCGATCAGCGAAGTGTCAGAATTATCATAAATTGTAATTGTTATTACAGTATTTAAATAAAAGCCTGATTTTGCAATTGGTTCCTGTGTTCTGCCACAGCCCGAAACTAAAAGGATGATAAGAAGCGAACAAGGCAGCAAGAACAGACGATTATATTTCATGGGAATCCCCCTTTTTGTTACAAATTTTACTGTTATAGTAACTGCTTACAGTATAGTATGAAAAGATAGATAAAACAAGTTACACATAGACATGAATATGTAAAATAGTGTATGATATGATGTAACAGTTCAGCCATGAATACCAATTTTTGTGCATAACTGTTGCTAGGAAGCCGTAAGGCTGAATAGTAACGATATGGTAGATAAGGAAGTGATAAAATGCGTTTAGAAGACAATTATGAAGAAAATGAGTATGAAACACCCTCAGAAAATGGAAAAATGATGGCGCATATGGCAATTTGCGTTGCAGCTGTAGTTATTCTGATTGTCGGAATCATAGTAGCAATCAATTATGACACACATTCATCAAAGAAGATACAAAAAAGCAATAATAAGTCGCAGTCATCTGGCAGCAGTATGAATGAAGAAGCGCAGGCTATTCATGAGAGTGTGCAAAAACTTGTAGAGAATGATGGACTTACATCTGACCAGTTAGAGTTTTGGGAAACATATAAAGGCTATGAAAATGAGAATGATAATAAAGAGTCATATGATAATAGTAATTCTGTAAATGGCAATGAAAATAATCCCGGAGTCAAAAAGGAGACAGATGAGATAGACTCTAAGGATACAACCAGTAAGGATGCGGTCACAGATGCAGAAACGGATCATGTGAATCAGACAATGATTAAAAAGTCCGATGGTACAGAAGAATGGGTCACCATTAGTCCGTATATTACAAAAAACAAATATGATCTTAAGGGATTTTCCTATGAGCCACCAATTATGAAATATTACGAAAACGGTAAGAATATTTCTTCTATGGGGGTGGATATTTCAAAGGAAACCGGTGATGTTGATTTTAGTAAACTTAAAAAAGCGGGTGTTCAATTTGTTATGATTAAAGTAGGTGCCAGAGGTTATGGGAATGGACAGATAACGTTGGACGATCATTTTGCTGAATATATGAAAGCAGCATCAGAAGCAGGATTAAATATCGGTGTATATTTTTTCTCACAGGCAATTACAAAGGAGGAAGCATTAGAAGAAGCAAACCTTGTATATCAAAATATTAAAGATTATAAAATAACTTATCCGATTGCATTTGATATGGAAAAAATAACAGGTGATATATCTAGAATAGATACATTAACGAAAGAGGAAAAGAGTAATATTGCACTCGTATTTTTACAATCATTAAAAGATGTTGGATATAAGGGGATTATATATGGGAATAAGGAATGGCTGATTCAGCAAATTAACTTATCAACTGTGGGATCATTTGATATTTGGCTCTCTCAGATTGGGGATGTTCCGGATTATCCATACAAATTTTCGATGTGGCAATATACGCAGTCGGGTAAGATCGATGGAATTACAGGAGATGCGAATTTAGATATTTGTTTTATCAATTATGAGATGAAATAAAAATAAAGAAGAAACTTTTCAACAAAAAAGATAACAATAACATTTGTTATCTTTTTTGTTGCGTTAATAAGTACAATTTATTTGATATTTTTAACTTGGTGTAAATGTCAGCATATTCAGCATTAGATAATCCATCTATAAAATTAGGATTGTAATTTTTCTTAAATCCGTTTTTGCGTAGGATATCAATTGCTTTGTTATATGCAATTGCAGCTTCTGTTTCCGTTGAATAGATACCGACCAGATAATAGCTGCGGATATGTATTTTAACTTTATAAGCAGGAACACCTTTTTGCAGTATCCTGTAAATACCGTGATAGCGGTTTAAGATCTCTATATTCTCATACCGGAAATCATGTGAATTTCCGTTGATAAAACGATAGTCACGGCCAAGAACTGCGTAATTTTTAATGTTGTAACGGTTTAGTATATTATATTGCATCCCGTAATCAGCTACAAACAGATGCCCATTTCTCTTCATAATCTTATGCGAAGAGTAATAGAACAGATCGTCAATATCAAAAATAAGAGTAATGGAAGGTGACAAATAATAATAGAAGAACTTCTGTCGCGTATAGATGGGATTACAGAAATAAATATTATTGTCGCGGTAATTAATAAGTGAGATCCACTTTTCGAAAGAGAGAATTTGATTTGGACTATAGTCATCCACAGTTCGTGAAGTATCTTTTAAAATCTCCTGTGCTTCACGATAAGCAAGATGGGCCTTTATCATGGTATCGAAGCTTCCTAAACTAATATGTTTTCGTCTATATGTTAAAGAGGCTCTGTAATATATAGTTAGATCTTTTTTAGTTGTGATAAAGACACCTGGTAATTTAGATTCCATACAGACTCCTTTATTTCATAAATTTTACAAATGTAACAGGATAAGTATAACATTTTAACAAAAATAAAACAATTTTAGAAATATTTTTCCCTCTTCGTGTATAGAATAATCTTATAGGGTATTCTGAAACGTGGAAGATAGGAAAAATGTGTAAAAAAAACTTACACATTTCCTAATGCAGAATAAAGCTAAGAAGATGGGAGTAAATATGTATAAAAGATTTGTGCTATATTTTTGCATTTTTCAATGTATGCTTATCACAGCGATTGTAAGTGTAATAGGAATTAAAACAACAAGATTTGCGGCCACGCCTGCATTTCAAATTCAGCTGTTAAGGGAAAAAGAAGAACGGACAAGCAGGCATAGTTTCCTGCCAAGTGCTTCTTCAGGACAAAGAGTAGTATCTTATCAAATACTGGAAAAAGATACAGTGATCGAATTGAAAAATGAAGATTATGAAAACTTGTTAAAAATTGTGGAAGCAGAAGCTGGAGGAGAGGATAAAGCTGGAAAAATGCTTGTTGCAAATGTCGTAATCAATAGAGTGATGGACAAGCAGTTTCCCAATACTGTCACAGAAGTGATATTTCAGAAGGAGGCTGGAATCACCCAATTTTCGCCAATTAGCGATGGCAGATTTGATGAAGTCAGCGTAACGGAGGAAACGAAAGAAGTGGTAGATAGAGCCTTATTAGGAGAAAATATAGCAAATGGTGCTTTATATTTTGCCGCACGGGATTCAGCTGATCCTCAAAAAATGCTCTGGTTTGATACACATTTAAAATTCTTATTTTCATATGGCGGACACGAATTTTTTCGGTAGATAACAATCCTTTTTGTTTGCGTATAAACAAAGAATATGATATACTTTTCTACTGAATAAGGAAATTTGTTTTATATGGGAAAGATACATACTTCTTATGTAATCAACAATTTACTGTTTTAAAATACAGTAGGAGAGGAATTATATTATGGAGATCTTATATAGAAGTACAAGAAGTGAAAAAACAAAAGTAAAGGCTTCAGAAGCGATTTTAAAAGGACTGGCAGATGATGGCGGTTTGTTTGTTCCGGATTCGATTCCTACACTGGACAAGACTTTGGAAGAATTGTCTGGTATGTCTTATCAGGAAGTTGCATATGAAGTTATGAAGCTGTTTTTAACTGATTTTACGGAAAAAGAGTTAAAAAGTTGTATTGATCGTGCTTATGATTCAAAATTTGATACGGCATCAGTAGCGCCAATTGCAGGTAAGAAAAATCCTTACTATTTAGAATTATTCCATGGTGCAACAATTGCATTTAAAGATATGGCGTTGTCTATTTTGCCGCATTTAATGATTACTTCGGCGAAGAAGAATCAGGCGAAAAATGATATCGTTATATTAACGGCTACTTCAGGAGATACCGGTAAAGCCGCACTTGCTGGCTTTGCAGATGTGGAAGGAACTAAAATTATTGTATTTTATCCAAAGAATGGTGTTAGCCCAATTCAGGAAAAGCAGATGGTGACACAAAAGGGAAAGAACACTTTTGTAGTAGGTATTCATGGAAACTTTGATGATGCACAGACAGGTGTTAAAAATTTGTTCGGAGATAAAGAACTTGCTGAAGAAATGAATCAAAAAGGGTATCAATTTTCTTCCGCTAATTCTATTAATATCGGAAGACTGGTACCGCAAGTAGTATATTACGTTTATGCCTATGTACAGCTGCTGCAAAAAGGTGAGATACAGAGTGGTGATAAAATTAATGTAGTTGTTCCAACAGGCAACTTTGGTAACATTCTTGCTGGTTTTTATGCAAAGAATATGGGAGTTCCGATCGATAAACTTATTTGTGCTTCCAATGATAATAAGGTACTCTATGATTTCTTTACAACAGGTACCTATGATAGAAACAGAGAGTTTGTGTTAACAACATCCCCATCTATGGATATCTTGATTTCCAGTAATCTGGAACGCTTGATTTATCGTATTGCTGGTAATGATGCAAGACAAAATGCAGCTTTTATGAGTGCACTTACAAAAGACGGTAAATATAATATTACGGATGAAATGAAAAATCAACTCAAAGATTTTTATGGAAATTATGCATCAGAGGCTGAGACAGGCTTTATGATCAGTGAATTATATAAAGAAGAAGGATATGTAATTGATACCCATACTGCAGTTGCTGCCGCCGTTTATAAAAAGTATGTAAAAGATACAAATGACACGAAAAAGACAGTCATTGTATCTACAGCAAGTCCGTACAAATTTGGAAGAAGCGTAATGACATCAATTGATGAAAAGTACGGTTCGTTCTCGGACTTTGAGCTTATTGATGAGCTTGAGAAAATATCAAAAGTGAAAATACCTAATGCAATTGAAGAAATCAGAACCACTCCGGTACTTCATGATTATGTTTGTGAAAAAGATCAAATGAAGGCCGCTGTAAACAAATTTTTAGGAATATAGAAATGTTAAAAGTACATGTAAATCATAGAAGAAAGGATACATAACATATGTCAGAATCTTTTCCAATTTTTGATATTATTATTTTATGCGGAGGTATTTATCTATTGTATTCTGCAATCGGAATGGTTTCAAAAGGCACAATTCCAGGTATTTTATTAAGTAAGGGAATGGAACTAACAAAAGAGGCAGATATTCCGGGATTTGTTCACGCAATGACAGTGCCGACAATCGTAATGGGAATTTGTGCAGTCATATCAGGGGGATTAGGGATAGCATGTAAATATGTATCCGGTTTAGATACATTGCAATTTATTATTCTTATTCTTTCCTTTGTATTACTAATAGCATATGGTTATGTGGATGTGCGTGCACAAAAAAAATACTTAAATATCAAATAGAATGGACAGTTTGTAAAGCTTTGGAGAGTTTATTTCCAAAGCTTTTTTATTTTTAGCAATGAAAGAGACAGCGGTACCGTTTATTGTTCTGTGTACGAAAAAAGTGTTTTTTTATGTGCGGATGGCCAATTGCCCATAGGAGAAGAAAGGATATAATAAATGGAGTAGACATTAACGCTGATTATGTGAGGTAAAAAGGGTCATGAAAATGAAAAAAATGGATGTAACCAGAAGAATGTATGAAGTAGGAGCATTGGCTATTGTTAGGGCAGAGACACTGGAACGTGCTTCTGAAATTGCAGATGGCTGTATCAAAGGCGGAGTCCCGGTTATGGAAATGAGTTATACATTGAACAATGCAGGAGAAATCATTGAAGGCTTATCCCAAAAATATGGCGATACACTTTGCGTGGGAGCAGGTACAGTGCTGGATGCGGAAACAGCAAGACATGCTGTACTTCATGGTGCTCAGTTTATCATAGCACCTACCTATAATGAAGAGGTTGCCAGAGTATGCAACCGTTATCAGATTCCATATGCACCAGGATGCACAAGTCTGACAGAAGCTGTAAATGCTTTAAGTATAGGAGCTGCTTTTATTAAGGCATTCCCTATTTCTGATTTTTATGGTCCTAAACTGGTAAAGGTCTTCAAAACACCGATTCCGGATATGCCAATTCTTGCCAGCGGCGGGATTGATTTTAATAATCTGGAAACATGGCTTGACAATGGTGTTGATGTTTGTGGCTTTGGTGGATTACTGACAAAAGGAACCAGCAAAGAAATTGCTGACAATGCGACCAAAATTCAGGAAATCATTGCAAGAAAAAGAGTTAAATAAAATTTTAATCAGGAAATAAACAGCCCCTCCTTATGAAAATGCAGTCAGTTAGTATAAACTGTCTGCGTTTTCTTTTTTATATATGTACACAATAACAAAGCAATGCAGAGCGAATGGGAAAAAATGTGCAAAAGCAAGGAAAAACAGAAAAATATTGACAGCATATTGTACAACAACACAAAAAACAATTGTTTTTTCAGCCAACAATACATAGCAAACGGAAACGGTTTTCGTTATGATATATGCAGGAGGTGAAAAAAGAAGATGAGTATCGTATTAACGAGAGTTGATTTCAGATTAATCCACGGACAGGTAATTACCAGATGGCTTACCCAGTGCCAGATTAATGAAATCGTAACGATTGACAGTGTTTTATGCAAAGATGAATTTATGCAGGAAGTATTTAAAATGGCGGCTCCTAAAGGAGTCAAAATTAAAATTCTGGATGTTGAAGCTGCGGTAAAAGAGCAGCAGGCAGGTGCTTTTGAACAGGATAGAGTTATGATATTGTTCAAAGGAGTAGCAGAATTAAAAAATGCCTGCAAATCTGGTTTAAAGCTGGAAGAGGTCCAGATCGGCGGACTTGGCGGAGGCCCGGGCAGAAAAGCGGTAAACAATGCAATAACACTTGACCGGACAGACGCAGATATACTTCTGGATTTGGAAAAAGACGGAATTAAGATTTATTTTCAGACAACACCTGACTATCCGTCAGAAACATTACAAAAAGCAGTTGCAAAATTATAAATGAATAGGGGGTTTTACAATGATCTTAAAAGCAGCATTGGTTGGTTTACTTTATTGGATTGCAATGGGACGTGCCAACTACTATTTTTCATTTGCATTTCGTAAACCGGTAGTACTTGGGGTATTTATAGGTCTGGTTTTTGGTAATGTACAGGCCGGATTGCTTTATGGGGCAACCATTCAGCTTATGTACATGGGAGGTATTGAAGCCGGCGGAAACATTCCAAGTGATCAGGGACTTGCAGCATGTATCGCAATTCCTGCAGCTATTGCAGGCGGACTGGATGCTGGTGCGGCAGTAGCTCTGGCAGTACCTTTTGGAGTTTTAGGAGTTTTAATCAATAATGTAAGACGTACCATTAACTCTTTTTACAACACAAAAGCAGATCAGTTTATTGAACGTGAAGAATATGATAAGTTATCCGTATTTTCTTTTGTATTGCCATGGCTGACAAATGGTGTACTTTATTTTACACCGGTATTTCTTACAACCTGGCTTGGCACAGGAGCTGTACAGGCCTTCATTAATTTCATTCCGACATGGCTGATGAACGGTCTTTCCAATGCAGGTAATATGCTTCCTGCTTTAGGATTTGCTTTAACACTTGTAGTTATGGGAAAGAAGAAATATCTGCCGTTCTTTGTACTCGGATTTTTCCTGTATGCAATTTTAGGATTCTCTATGTTGACCGGAGCAGTGCTTGCACTTTGTCTGGCATTGATCGTTTCCATATTTGTTCAGGAAGACACAATGGAGGTTAACGCATGAGTGAGATAACAGTAACAGAAGAAAAGAAATCAGTTATTACAAAATGGGATATGGTAAAAGCATGGTTTAAATGGTGTCTTGCAGTAGAAGTACCTGTCAGTTTTGACAGGATGCAAGCTTTGGCATTTGGTTATTCCATGAATAAAGTTCTGAGAAAACTGTATAAAGATGATCCGGAAGAATTAAAAGCAGCAATGAAAAGACATACTTCCATGTTTAATACAAACTGTGACTGGGGAAGCATTATCCATGGTATTACGATTTCTCTGGAAGAGCAGAGAGCCCTTGGAAACGATGTTTCGCCGGAAGTAATTCAGTCTTTGAAACTTGGTCTTATGGGACCGTTGGCTGGTATTGGCGATAGTGTGGATCAGGGTATTGTTGCAACGATTCCTCTTGCTATTTTCGTACCAATGGCACTGGAAGGATCTGTCGCAGCAGCATTTATACCTGCTCTGATTTATCTGGCCTGGTCTTACGGCTGGTCCTGGTTCTTATTCAGCAAAGGTTATACACTTGGAAAGAATGCTGTTCTGGAAATTCTTCATTCCGGAAAAATTAAGAAAGTTATTGACATTGCAAGCATCGTTGGTCTCTTTATGATAGGCTGTCTGTCGGCTTCGTATGTCAAAGTAGCAACCATACTTACCTATGTGAATTCTACAACTACAGTAGCACTTCAGGACACTCTGGACAGTATTCTGCCAAAGTTTCTGCCGTTCTGTGTTGTAATGGGTATGTATCTCTACATTACAAAGCGCGGACCGAAATATTTAAGACTGATCTGTTATACAATGGTAATTGCAATTGTATTAACTTTCTTTGGACTCATTTAAGGAGATAGACATATGAAAGTTTTAATTACTCCTCGTGGATTTGCAAATTATGGAGTAGATCTTGTTAAGAAAATGGAAGAGAAAGGCTTGACCGTTCATTATAACAATAGCGGAAAAGCGTATGCAAATGATGAATTCCGTGCACTTGCCAAAGATGCAGATGCGATTATAGTAGGCGTGGATGATATGAGCCGTGAAATGATGGAAGGCTGTCCCAACTTAAAAGCTGTCTGCAAATTCGGAGTGGGAACCGACAATATCGACCTGGATTATGCAAAGGAAAGAGGCATTTATGTGGGAAGAACTGTTGGCTCCAATTCAAGGGCAGTGGCTGAGCATGTAATTGCCATGATTTTTGCCGAAGCAAAGAATATCTATACAACGCTCAGAGACGTAAAAGAGCATCAGTGGAATAAACCTACAGGACGTGAAATAAATGGAAAGACTCTGGGAATTGTTGGTTTTGGTCAGATTGGAAAGTATCTTGCGACCTATGCAAACGGATTGGGTATGAACGTATTAGCCTATGATGCATTTGAAATAAAGGACGAGATTGCACTGGAATATCATGTAACAAAAGCATCATTGGAAGAAATTATTGAAACCAGTGATTATATTTCACTGCACGTTCCGCTTCTGGATTCTACAAGAAATATGATTTCAGAAAAAGAATTCAAGAAAATGAAACAGGATGCCTGTCTTATTAATGCAGCAAGAGGCGGAATTGTAGATGAGAAAGCTTTGTATAATGCGTTGGTAAAGAAAGAAATTCGTTCAGCCTGCTTTGATGTATATAGTACAGAGCCTCCCGAAAAGGATGACCCACTGGTAGCACTTGATAATTTTCTACTGACGCCGCATACGGCAGCAAGATCCAAAGAATCGGAAAGAAGAACCTGTGAGATGTCCAGCGAGATTATTGTAAAACAACTGTTAGGAGAATGACATGAATCAGTATTTGGAATCTTTTGTCGACAGCAGCAGAGAAGAATTTGAAAAAAACTGCAGGCAGATCGATTATAAAGCGATTGAAAAAGCAGCAGATATTATTATGAAAAGTGAAGCAAGAGATGGAAGAGTTCATGTAACCGGAATTGGAAAACCGGGACATGTAGCAGGGTATGTAGCCTCCCTGCTCTCCAGTACCGGCACCAGTGCCTATGAACTGCATGGAACGGAAGCAGTTCATGGGTCCAGTGGCCAGGTAAAATCAGGAGATGTGGTAATTGCCATATCAAACAGTGGAGAAACAACAGAATTAAAGACAACGATAGAAACCCTGATTTCTAATGGGGCCTCAATCATCAGCTGTACCGGGAATCCGAAATCCTGGCTTGCCAGACATTCGGAAATATGCCTGGTTGCTCATGTAGATAAAGAAGGAGATACTTTGAATAAGCCCCCAAGAGCATCCATTCTATCTGAAATTTTTATACTTCAGAGTCTCAGCGTCGTATTACAGGAAAGAAAAGAACTGAATTTAAATCAGTATGTAAAATGGCATCCGGGAGGAAGTCTTGGAAAGGGTATTCGGGAAGAACAGAAAGGAAAATGCGGATGTCAGGTTTAAATATTATTGTAGCAACTCACGGACATTTTGGTGAAGAGCTGGTGAAATCGGCAGAAATGATAGCCGGAAAAATGGAAAACGTAAAAACGCTTTCACTGCTGCCGGAACTGTCTTTTGAAGATTTTATGAAACAGGCAGATACGCTGATCGCAAATATGATAGAGCCGGTAATCGTTCTGGTAGATCTTTATGGAGGAACGCCCTGTAATGTTATGACGGTGCTGAGTAAAAAGTATCATTATGATGTAGTAACAGGGGTAAACCTTCCAATGCTGATCGACCTGTGTGTAAAAACACTTGATAGGGAGGAAGCAAATACGGATGAGCTTGCGGAGCAGTGTATTGAGATTTTAAAAGAATGCGGAATTCATACAAACAAGCAGCTGGAAAGCCAAGGGTAACAGTATGACAAACTCATTAAAGATGAAAAACAATAATATACAAAAATATTCCTTTTGTGCTATTCTAATGTACGAAAATAGAATATGATACTGTTATACCATCCTATTAAGATATGTAATGCATTTGCAGCAAGAGGAGTATTATGTTTATTGACGTCATTTTTAATGAATTTGTTAATGTTATTCGGGAGAATAAAAAATATATAATCGGCATGGTTTCGAAGGAAGGTGTTATTACAGCCTGCAGCGTGGAAGAGAAAGTCGGAGAAGCACTGGATGTTCACAAGCAGGATGCAAATAATATCTTTTATTCGATCTGTGTGAAAAATCATAATTTCGGATTTTTGTGGGTAAATGGGAATGATGAAAATCTGGTCATGATGAGTAATCTGATCAGAGAGTCTTTAATTATTCGTTTTACTTACGAAATGACACAGCGTATTTTAACGCAGGATGCAACAAACGATGACAGGTTGACAAAGCTTCTGCTTGATGATCAGGAATTTGATATGAATCAGATTTTGGATCTGGCTGATGAGATGGGAATTGATCAGCATAAGACACGTATTGCGATCTATGCTTTTAATGATAAAGGCTTTGATAACAGAAATGTTCTAAAGCTGAAGCTGCTTCCGGATGGAAAGAAAACTATATTTTCCATGCTGAGCAGTACGGAAATTCTTATTTATAAGGATGTTCCGGACGATATGGAGACAGAAAAACATAAGGAGTACATCAGGAAATTTTTGATGACTCTGAAAAATCTGGTTGCCTCCGGAACAGTGTATTACGTGGGATCCATGCAGAAAAAGCTTAAGAATTACAAGGTCAGTTATCAGCATTGTATGTGGCTGAAGGAACATATTTCAATTAAACAAGATAAAATATTATTTTTTGCAGATTATCTATATGATTTTTACCTGTCGAAAATTCAGCTTTCGGATGTAAGCGATGTTTTTGATTATTATAAGGAATGCAGCCGTGGAATTGATATTGACGAACTGATTCGTATTTCGGATTTTCTTTTTAAAAACAGTTTTAATATATCACAAACAGCAGACGATCTGTATCTGCACAAAAACACTTTGGTTTATAAACTAAAAAAGTATGAAGATTCTTTTCAGATTGATATTCGAGGGGATTTTAAGGGAAGGCTGATGTTTGTTCTCATAGCGTCATGGATGAAAGAGTATCAGAAAAGAAAACAAGTAGGTGAAGAGTTATGAGTACAAAAATAGTGCTGACACGTGTAGATAAACGTTTGCTGCATGCAACAGTGGCTCTGAACTGGAATCAGTTTATCAGTGTAGATTTTGTTGCGGTAGTTAGTTCTGAATATAATAATGATCCTTTTATTGAAAGCGTCATGCAGCTTTGCCTGCCAAAATCCATGAGGGTAAAAATGCTGTCTCCGGACACCTTTCTGGATTTTATAAAGGAAGGGGAAGCAGATAAGCAAAATACAAGGAAGGTTATGGTGCTGTTTTCCGATTTGACCACTGCATGTGAATGCGTAAAACGTGGTTTTTATGTAAAGGAGATACAGCTTCCTTATCCTGCTAGCAGACTGGCAATTCGTACGCTTTCTGATTATTTCAGTAAAGATGATATTGAACGGATTCGTTTTATACAGGGACAAAATATAAAATTATTTTTTCAGACAACTCCATTTGACGCAAAGGATTATGGAAGTTTTTATAAATAAGGAGGAAAGGCATTTATGTTCAACGGAATTATTACTCCAATTATTACCCCGTTTCATCGGGATGAGCAGCAAACGATCAATTATGAGGCAACAAAGCAGCTGGTAGAGCACCTGATTAAAAAAGGTGTAAACGGTATTTTTATATTTGGAAGCAATGGAGAGTTTCATGTAATTGAGGAACAGGAAAAATATGAACTGACAGAAAAAGTAATTCAGCTTGTAGCCGGAAGGGTTCCTGTTTATGTTGGAACAGGTGCCTGCGCGACAAGAGAAGCAATCAGAATGTCAAAAAAAATGGAGGCGCTTGGAGCAGATGCTTTGTCTGTTATTGCACCATATTATATGAAGCCTTCCGAAGAAGAGTTATACCAACATTTCAAGGAAATTGCAGAGAGTGTATCTATTCCTGTTATTTTATACAACATTCCTAAGCTGATGGGGTACAACTTTCCGCCGTCAGTCGTTTCCAGACTGGCAGAAATCGACAACATCAAAGGTATCAAGGACAGTAGTGGAAACGTTGATAATATGCAGGCTTATCTGGATGCAATAAGGGGAAAAGGAATGGAACTCTTAGTAGGTTCAGATTCCAAAATCTCGGTCGCTTATGAAATGGGAGCAAGCGGGGCCATCGCAGGAACCAGTAACATAATTACAGATGTACTGGTAGAACTTGACCATGCATTGCGGAATGGTGAGAAAGAAAAAGCAGAAAAGCTGCAGGAAGACATTGAGGTTCTGCGGAATGTGTTAAAGCTTGGAACTGTGCCTTCTGTTATCAAGCGGGCAGTGGAACTGTCCGGAATTGCACCGGTAGGACCAGCCAGAAAACCGGTAACAGATACAACTCCTGAAACCGACGAAAAGATTAGGGAAATGTTAAAATATTACCATCTTGCGTAGCATGCCCTGGTGTCAGGAAGCTGACTCAAAAAAGAAACAAAGGGAAATTTATGAGAAGTAAAATTGAAGAAGTTGGAATTCATTTTTCAAAAAGAAGAACATACCGGCAAAAGTATCTTTTTTTAAACCGTTTGATTGGTCAGCTGAAAGGGACCGGATGCGAAACTGATATGATTGAAAAGCAGTCCAAAACAGGCAGAAGCAACCACCTTGTAATCGGGGATTTAAAGAAGAAAAAGGTAATTATTGCGGCAGCCTACGATACGGGCAGCAAAATGTTGAATCCCTTTTATACCTATACTCCCCTGGATTCCAGGCACAATTACAAGGAAGAAATGCGGAATGCTGCGGCATATTCCATTTTGACCATCGGATTGGTTGCTTTGGCCGTTTTTTTTACCAGATGGGGCTTTCAGGGTGCCATTTTCCATAAAACGACAGCGGTATTGTTTGACCTGATAGCAGTGCTGTTGGTATTCCGGTGGATGAAAAGACCGGATAATAAGTTTAATATCAACCGAAACAGCGGGGCTATTGCAGTTATGTATGAAAGTATTGAAAAAACAGGAAAAGGTTGTTATGTATTTCTGGATAATTCGGTAATGAGCAATCAGGGATATTATGAATTTTCAGAAGCGGTTCAAGATCAGCAGGTCATCGTACTGGACTGTATTGCAAGAGGCGAGGAAATGTTCTTGGCATATCAGGCCGGAATGGAAAAAATGGCACAGAAGATTGCTGATGCTTTTGAAATGTCCATTCATCTGCTTCCTTTAAATGAAAAGCAGTATGCCAATACACCGATGGCGGGTTTGAAAAGCGGCTTTATGCTGACATCAGGAAGACTGAGTGGAGGCGTGGTCTGTGTAAAACAGGTAAGAAATTCTTCGGATGTGAATATCGATCTTGATCAGCTTGAAAAAGTAGAAAAGGGAATAGAAGCTCTTTTTTTATAAGCAGAGAAAAGAGCGAAATATAAAGAAAGGGGCAGTTTCACGAATGGGATTTTGTGGAACTGCCCTTCCGTATTAGGTTGTGTTTTTCTTCCAAAAATATTACAATATACAGCATATGGAACTGATGCAAAGGAGAGGGTGCCATGCTGAAAGTATTTTTGGTGGAAGACGAAATCGTAGTACGTGAAGGTATTAAGAATAATATTAAATGGGAAAATGAAGGATTTGAATTTGTTGGTGAAGCAAGTGATGGGGAACTTGCATTGCCGATGATCCAGAATTTAAGACCGGATATTATCATAACAGACATTAAGATGCCATTTATGGATGGATTGGAATTGAGCCGCTTGGTAAAGAAGGAATTACCAAGGGTAAAAATTATCGTTTTAAGTGGATATAATGAATTTGATTATGCAAAACAGGCCATTAATATTGGAATTACAGAATATTTGCTAAAGCCCATATCACCTGCTAAGCTTTTACAGGCGGTGAAAGAAGTGGCTGAAAAGATAGAAAAGGAAAATGAGCAGGAAGAATATGTAAAACAGTTTAAAAAGGAAATGCTTGAAAATAAAAAAATAGAAAAACAAAAGTTTTTTAATGACCTGGTATTTCGAGAGATATCAATGGCAGAAATGATTGAAAGAGCAAAAGCACTAGAGATGGACTTAGTAGCACAGACATTCAATGTTATACTTTTTAAAATTATGTTGAAGAACGATACATCCACATCCTATTCAAAAGAGATTGTAAAGATTACAGATAGTATGGATGAATTGGTATCGGAGCATGATAACATTTATATGTTCGACAGAGCTGCAGAAGGATGGGGTTTTTTGGTCTTAGAAGAAATGGCTGCCGATACAGAAATGCTGCAGCAAAAAATTTTTGAACCTATTATTATGGAAATTAATAAATATGACAATTTGGAATATTTTGGAGGTGTGGGGAAAAAGGTTCAGAGGCTTCGTGAGCTGCCAAAGTCATTTGACCAGGCCAACAGAGCTTTTTCTTATCGTTATATGGGAAAAAGTAATCAGATTATATGTTATGAGGATCTGGGACAAATGAATCTGTTGTTAGATGATACGATTGATCTAAGTACGCTCGATATTGGAAAAATCGATAGAAAGATACTGGTGAATTTCCTGAAAAGCGGATCTTCGGAAGAAGTGAAACACTTTATTATCGACTATTTTGCCGGTCTTGGTGAGGATAATATTAATTCTTTACTATTTCGTCAGTATGTGGCCATGGATATGTACTTCGGTACGGTAGCATTTATAGAAGAACTTGGAATGCATTCAAGTGAAATCATAGAAAGCTGTGGTGAGATTCGTGGTGTGGCGGGTGAACTCATAACAGTGGAGAGTACAAAACGTTATCTGGAACGGACATTGGAAAAAGCGCTGGAGTTAAGAGACAGTATCGCAATGAAAAAATATGGCGGATTGATTGATGGAGCTATGAAATACATTCGCGAAAATTATGCAAAAGAAGATATTTCTTTAAATCTGGTTGCAGCGAGCGTAAATATGAGTCCGAGTTATTTTAGTACTATATTCAGTCAGGAAATGGGGAAGACTTTTATTGAATATTTGACCAATGTCCGTATGGAAAAAGCAAAAGAATTATTAATGTGTACCAACATGAAGACATCCGAAATCGGGTTTGAAGTTGGCTATAAAGAACCTCATTATTTTAGTTACATATTTAAGAAAACACAGGACTGTTCCCCAAAGGAATTTCGTATGAGAGGCAAATAGGTTGAAAAAACGTTTAATTTGGAAATTGAAAAAATTGTCGCTCCGGAAAAAGATGAGTCTGTTTACCTGGGTAAGTATCATACCTTTGGCGGTATTATTAATTTATTCTTTGGTCACAATGTCCGGATATTATAAAAAATATGATCAGATTGTCAGAAACATTACCGCCGCCAATGCCTATAACCTATCCTTTAAGGATAATCTGGATGATACCATGTATAAAATTGTAATCGGAAGTGAGAATTGGTCTCATTCAGAAGAAAAATTAAAAGATGAAAATCCATATGCACAGATTCAGGAAGTAAAGGACGAATTCAATTCTCTTTATAATATTACTACGACAGCAAGTAACAAGAAGAGAATCAAAACAATCATTAAAACCCTCGGTACTCTTGAAGACAGGGTGGATGATATCATTGCAAATGTAGAAGAGACAGGTCATTATGATGAGAATATGGTAATGCTTGATATGAATATTCGTATTTTAACTGAGCTGATACAAGAAAAAATACAGGAATACATCTACTATGAAGCTTCAAGTTTAGAGATGATGCGTCAGAATATTTCAAGGGAAGCAAGTTTTACATTGCAGATTACGTCACTTGTATTTTTAGTCATATTAATTTGCAGCTGGGGATTATCCAAAATTCTTGGGAGGGAAATCACAAGACCGATCGATGCTCTCTGCAGATCAACGGCACGTGTGGCAAAGGGTGATTTTGATGTGCGTGTATCAGTTGATTCAGGGGACGAGCTGGATTTATTAGCAGAAAGCTTTAACAGTATGGTCGACGAAATATCAAGTTTGGTCGATGATATAAAGATGGAACAGAAGAATCTTAGAGCAACAGAATTGAGACTGCTTCAGGCACAAATAAATCCCCATTTTCTTTATAATACATTAGATACGATTATCTGGCTTGCAGAAGACAATCAAAAAGATCAGGTTACAGCTATGGTATCATCCCTGTCCGATTTCTTTCGAACAACATTGAGTAAGGGAAAAGACTTTATTACAATTGCGGAGGAGGAGTCTCATATTAAAAGTTATTTGGAGATTCAACAATTTCGTTATCGTGATATTTTATCTTATGAAATAGATATTCCGGAGGAAATTCATTCTTATCTGATATTAAAACTAACACTGCAGCCGATCGTCGAGAATGCATTATATCATGGTCTTAAGAATAAGAGAGGGCTTGGAAAGATAAGTGTTACGGGAATTAAGAAAAAAAATCAGATAGATCTAATAGTTAGTGACAATGGAATCGGTATGGACGAAGAAAAGCTTGCAAGGCTGAACAGAATTATCAGAGGTGAAGAGCCGGATGATTCTCAACATGGATTTGGAATGGCAAATGTGCAACAACGGATTGAGCTGAATTTTGGTATGAAATATGGTATGTATATTGAAAGTACTTATGGGATAGGTACCAAAGTCATTGTGACAATACCAGTCATTACGCAAAGTGATGAAAAAAACGTAACCATTTCGTAAAAAATCATAATTTGTTCATAGTTTGTTAAAAAACTAGAAAAAAATCACCACATAACACAAAAAAAATCGGTATCTTTATAACTCCCTTTTTAATATAATATGAATGTGTTCAAGGCAGTTGATGTAATATTGCTGCTCGATACAAAAATACAACATATTATTTTAAGGAGGGTTTTTTCTTATGAAGAGAAAGTTATTGGGAACGTTGTTATGTGTAGCTATGGTATCTTCCATGTTAGTAGGATGTGGCAGCAAGGCAACGACAGAAACAGCGGCAACAGAAGCAGCAGCAACTGAGTCAGCTGCAACAGAAGAAGCGGCAGGAACTACGGAAGAGGTGACAACGGAGAGCGGAGATACAATTACGGTAGGATTTTCACAAGTTGGTGCAGAGTCTGATTGGCGTACTGCAAACTCAGAATCAATGAAATCTACTTTCAGTGAAGAAAACGGATATGAACTTACTTTTGATGATGCACAACAAAAACAGGAAAATCAGATTACAGCAATTCGTAACTTCATCCAGCAAGAAGTTGATTATATCGTTTTAGCGCCTGTAACGGAAACAGGTTGGGATACCGTACTTCAAGAAGCTAAAGATGCAGGAATCCCGGTTATTATCGTTGACCGTATGGTCGATGTATCAGATGACAGTCTATATACAGCATGGGTTGGTTCAGACTTTAAAGCAGAAGGTGTAAAAGCTTGTGCAACATTAAAAGCGTACTTAGAAGCAGCCGGACGCGGCAGTGACCAAATCAATATCGTTGATATCCAAGGTACAATCGGTGCATCTGCACAAATCGGACGTACAGCAGGTCTGGAAGAAGCAGTAGCAGCTAACAGCAACTGGAAGTTACTTGCAAAAGAAACTGGTGAATTTACACAGGCTAAGGGTCAGGAAGTCATGGAGTCTTTATTAAAACAATATGGTGATGATATTGATGTTGTTTACTGTGAAAATGATAACGAAGCCTTCGGTGCAATCGATGCTATCAAGAATGCAGGTAAAACAGTTGGTCCGGACGGAGATATCCTTGTTATGTCATTTGATGCAACAAATGCAGGCCTTACCGCTATGTTAGACAGCTCAATCACAATCAATACAGAATGTAACCCATTACATGGTCCGCGTGTTTCTGAAATTATACAGGCACTTGTAAAAGGAGAGTCAGTTGATAAGATGAAATATGTTGATGAAGAAATCTTCGCAGCAGACGATTCCGTTAAATCAGTTACAATTGATGGAACAGAATACCCTGTTACAGCAGTTACACAAGCTGTTATTGATGCACGTGCATACTAAAATCAATCGTAATTTTTAATGATTTAAAGATTTACATGGCGTGATATGGAAAATTCAAATGGATGCTCTGTATCACGCCAAACTTTTGCGCTATCAGTTGTAAAACAGTCATAACAATATAACTAATTTAAAATATAATAGGAACCTTCAAAAATAATAAGTAAGAAAACGAAATCATAGGTAATCCTGAAATGATTTAATATAAATATAGTAAATAAAGAAAGCAGGTGAATGTAAGAATGGATCAGAGTTTTGTATTATCAATGACTAGCATTAGCAAAACATTTCCTGGAGTAAAGGCATTATCAAACGTAGATTTCCATCTGAAAAAAGGTGAAATTCATGCATTGATGGGAGAAAATGGAGCAGGAAAATCAACCCTGATTAAAGTACTTACAGGTGTATATGAATTAGAAAGCGGTGAGATCTTAATGGATGGTTCTGAGAGACCGATCGTTAATCATTCTCCGCAGGAAGCACAGGAAAATGGAATCAGTACAGTGTATCAGGAAGTCAACTTATGTCCGAACCTTTCTGTTGCGGAAAATCTTTTTATCGGTAGAGAACCACGAAAATATGGATTTATCGATTGGAAGACAATGAATAAGGAATCTGAAGAACTCTTAAAAAAACTGGATATTGAAGTATCTCCAACCCGAATGCTGGATGAGTGTTCCATCGCGATCCAACAAATGATTGCGATAGCACGGGCAGTTGATATGAAATGTAAAGTTTTGATTTTGGATGAACCAACATCATCATTGGATGACGAAGAAGTATCTAAATTATTTGTTCTGATGAGACATTTGAAAAGTGAGGGAGTAGGTATTATTTTTGTTACCCATTTCCTGGAACAGGTATATGAAGTATGTGACAGGATTACTGTTTTACGAAATGGTGAGTATGTTGGTGAGTATGATACGCAGAGCCTTCCAAGAGTCATGCTGGTAGCTAAGATGATGGGAAAAGACTTTGATGACCTTGCTGATATCAAAGGAGAACATAAATCTTCCGGGAAAGAAAAAACTCCGGTTATTGAAGCAGAAGGTCTTGGACGTGCGGGAACGATCAAACCATTTAATCTGACGATAAGTAAAGGAGAAGTAGTAGGACTTACAGGCTTGCTTGGGTCAGGCCGCTCTGAGCTGGTTCGCGCAATCTATGGGGCAGATAAGGCGGACAGCGGCAAGCTGAAAGTGAACGGTAAAGAGGTGAAAATCAACACACCTCTGGATGCAATGAAGTTAGGAATGGCATATCTGCCGGAAGACCGTAAACGGGATGGTATCATTCCGGACCTGTCTGTTCGGGAAAATATTATTATTGCATTGCAGGCAAAGCGCGGTATGTTTAAACTGATGAGCCGTAAAGAAATGGAAGAGGCAGCGGATAAGTATATTGATTTGCTTCAAATTAAAACTGCAAGCAGAGAGACACCAATTAAAAGCCTGTCAGGCGGTAACCAGCAGAAAGTAATTATCGGTAGATGGCTGCTTACGAATCCTGAATATCTCATTTTGGATGAACCAACGCGTGGTATTGACATTGGTACAAAAACAGAAATTCAAAAATTAGTTTTAAATTTAGCAGATGAAGGAAAAGCGGTAACATTTATCTCATCAGAAGTAGAAGAGATGATACGTACATGTTCCAGAATGGCTGTTTTGAGAGACGGAAAAATGGTTGGAGAATTAAGTGATGAAGAATTAACACAATCAACCATTATGAGTACAATTGCTGGAGGTGAAAAGACAGATGAATGATAGATCAAGGAAGTCAGTTTGGAAGAAAGTTACGATGCATCATATGTTCATGCCAATCATATGTCTTATGATTGTACTTTTGGTAAATGTAATAGAGACACCGAGTTTCTTTAAGATTTCATTGAATAATGGAGTTTTTTATGGGTACATCATAGACATTATAAATAGGGCTTCGGAACTTGTAATACTGGCAATTGGAATGACACTTGTAACAGCAGCATCTGGAGGACAGGATATTAGTGTTGGAGCTGTAATGGCAGTAGCGGCGGCTGTATGCTGTCAGATATTGTCGGGCGGTGAAGTAACAACGAACGCGTTCCAGAATCCTCTTTTTTTAGCCATTCTTTGTGCCTTGGCTGCCTCGGTGATCTGTGGTGCATTCAATGGCATCTTAGTATCAAAATTTAATATTCAGCCAATGGTGGCAACGTTGATCTTATATACAGCGGGACGCGGTATTGCTCAGCTTATTACAAAAGGTCAGATTACATATGTGCGTGTAGATGCATATAAAATTATGGGTGGTTATATTGGAAAATGTCCCATTCCAACACCTGTATTTTTTGCAATAGGTTCTGTTATTATCGTGTCACTTGTTCTAAAGAAAACAGCGCTCGGACTCTATATTGAAAGTGTTGGTGTAAATGGCTCAGCCTCCAGACTTGTCGGTCTTAATTCTACAATGATCAAGTTCTTGACCTATGGAATTTGTGGTTTTTTGGCCGGAATTGCCGGAATTGTAGCTTCCAGCAGAATCTATTCAGCCGATGCCAATAATATTGGACTTAATTTGGAAATGGATGCAATCCTTGCAGTTGCTCTTGGTGGTAATGCATTAGGAGGCGGAAGATTCAGCCTGATGGGATCTATTATCGGTGCTTATACGATTCAGGCGTTGACTACAACGCTGTATGCGATGAATGTTTCAGCAGATCAGCTGCCGGTATATAAAGCAATTGTTGTAGTAATTATTGTTGTTTTACAGAGCCCGGTCTTTAATAAAACGATTAAAGGACTAAAGGCAAAAAAAGCTTCCGGGGATAAAATAATGGAAGGTGGTTGTTAACATGGAAAAGACTAATAAAAGAGTAAGAATCAGCAGTAGCACCTTCTTATTAATGATTACCATAGGATTATTTGCTGCTATGTATATTGCAGGTATGATTGTATTTGCGGGTAAGGGGTTTGCAAAACCACAAATGTTTCTCAATCTTTTCATTTCAAACGCTGGTCTTTTGGTAATTGGGTGTGGATTAACCTTGGTCATGATAGCAGGTGGAATTGATATTTCTGTTGGATCTGTAACAGCTTTAGTATGTATGTTATCTGCATTTGCAATGGAGAATAAAGGAATGAGTGCATATTCAGCACTTATTATATCATTAGGAATTGGTATTCTATTCGGTATCGTTCAGGGATACTTAATCTCTTATTTAGAAATTCAGCCGTTTATAATTACTTTAGCCGGTATGTTTTTTGGGCGTGGCATGACAGCCATTGTTAGTACGGATATGATCTCAATTAAAAATGCACTATTTCTAAAATGGGCCAATTATAAGATTTACATGCCTTTCGGTTATACCAACAAGAAAGGGGTATATCAGGCGGCATATATTTATCCGACCGTAATTATTGCTTTGATCGTAGTGGTAGTAATAGCTGTTATGTTGAAATATTCCAAGTTTGGACGTAAATTGTATGCAATCGGTGGAAACCAACAAAGTGCATTAATGATGGGACTGAATGTAAGGAAGACTAAAATGCAGGCATATGTATTAGATGGATTTCTGGCTGGACTTGGTGGATTTTTATTCTGTCTGAATAGCTGTGCAGGGTTCGTAGAACAGGCAAAAGGTATGGAAATGGATGCGATTTCAGCAGCAGTTATTGGCGGGACTTTATTAAGCGGCGGCGTCGGTACTGTTGTCGGCACATTATTTGGAGTTCTGATTAAAGGAACAATCTCAAGCCTTATCACAACACAAGGTACCTTGTCAAGCTGGTGGGTGCGCATTACATTATCTGCATTGTTGTGCTTCTTTATTGTTCTGCAATCTGTGATTGCAGGCATGAAGAAAAAATTGAATTAAGTGTGAGAAGTAATTCTAAGATGTGAAAGAACCACCTCTAAGAATTACTAGGTCTCACACTGGAAGAAGATGCGGGCATCTTCTTCTCACGGATTGTTTGTGCCGCCAGTGGCGGCATGTCTGGAAGTATGAAATAATAACAGATATATAAAAAACTGACTCGCTTCAGATTGGGCGAGTCAGTTTTTTATATATCATCCGATAAGAACGAAAATACTTCTTATCGATCTTTGATATCAATATAGTTCTGTTCTGGGCAGATCGGTTTGTATGCAGGACGGATTATTTTGCCGTTATTGGCAAGTTCTTCGATTCTATGTGCTGACCAGCCTGAGATTCTGGCGATCGCGAAAATTGGTGTATATAATTCAACCGGCAGTCCTAGCATTTTATATACGAAGCCGGAATAGAAGTCCACATTGACACTAACACCTTTATAGATAGGTCTCTGATCAGAAATGACCTGTGGGGCCAGTCGGTCTACCAACGCGTAAAGATTGTATTCTTTGGTCAGCCCTTTTTCCTCGGATAAACGTTCCACATAAGATTTAAACAATTTGGCACGTGGGTCGGATTTTGAATAAATAGCGTGCCCAACACCGTAAATAAGTCCTGATTTATCAAAAGCTTCTTTATTCAGCAATTTACTTAAATAATTGCTCACTTCTTCTTCATCTTCCCAGTCTTTCAAATTAGACATCATATCATCAAACATCTGAACTACTTTGATATTGGCACCGCCATGTCGTGGACCCTTTAAGGATGCAAGGGCAGAGGCCATTGTAGAGTATGTATCTGTTAGGGATGAAGTTATCACACGTGTTGCAAAAGTTGAGTTATTACCACCGCCATGTTCCATATGCAGCACAAGTGCAACATCAAGGATTTTAGCTTCCAGAGGTGTATAAGAGCTATTGGGACGTAAAATATGCAGAATATTTTCGGCCGTGGAAAGCTCAGGTATAGGAGCATGAATAAACAGACTATTGCCATCGTGATAGTGACTGTAAGCCTGATACCCATAGATCGACAACAAAGGGAATAAACTGATCAATTCCAAGCATTGACGCAATACGTTCGGAAGAGAAGTATCATCTGCTTTTTCATCATAGGAATAAAGCGTAAGCACGCTTCTTGCCAGAGTATTCATCATATCTTTGCTTGGTGCTTTCATAATGATGTCCCGGACAAAACTTGTGGGAAGTGTTCGATATCCGGCTACTAATTCTTTAAAATCCTTTAGTTCTTTTTCCGTCGGTAATTTACCAAAAAGAAGAAGATAAGTAACTTCTTCAAAACCAAAACGGTTATCTGCTGTAAATCCATTGACTAAATCTTCAACATTGTATCCTCGATAAAATAAGCGTCCATGTGCAGGGACTGAAACACCGTCCACGATTTCGGTCGCACGAACGTCAGATATATTCGTTAAACCGGCCAAGACACCTTTACCATTTAAATCGCGCAATCCCCTTTTGACATCATACTTTGTAAATAGTTCAGTTTCGATGATCCCCGCATCGTGACTGAGCTGAGCTAAGTGGATAATCTCGGGTGTAATTTCGAAATAATTTTTTTGTTCCATGAAACTTACCACCTTTCTTTGATACGTTACAAACATAAAGAGACAATATAAATCATATCATGATTTTATCAGCGTACGCAAGTAAATTAAGAAACATTTAAAATTATAAATCGCGTAATATGGATTTATTACAGGGAGTGTATTACAATAATAAATAGTTCTGATTTAGTATAAAAAGTAACATAAAAAGAATAATATTGAAGTAGAGGTAGAAGTTCAGATGGATGAGAAAAAGGTAATTAAAGAGCGAATTACAAAGCTGCGTACGAAAATGCAGGATATGAAAGTAGATTGGTATCTGATACCAACTGCTGATTTTCATAATTCGGAATATGTGAATGAATACTTTAAAGTAAGAGAATTTTTTTCCGGATTTACAGGTTCCAATGGAACACTTCTGATAGGAAGAGATACTGCTGGTCTATGGACGGATGGAAGGTATTTTATACAGGCAGAACAAGAGCTTGAGGGGACAGAGATAACAGTTTTCCGAATGATGGAAGAGAGGGTTCCTACGATTCAGGAATTTTTGCAGGAACATGTGCAGGAAGGAGAACGATTAGGATTTGATGGACGTGTTGTTACCGCTACATTGGGGTTGGAGTTAGAGGAACAAATGAATAAAAAAGATGGCAGTGTAAAGTATGATGCAGATATTGCAGGACATACTTGGAAGGACAGACCTGTACTGCCGGCCAATCCCATTCTCTTATTGGATAAAATGACAGCAGGTGAATCAGTAAAGTCTAAATTACAAAAAATAAGGAAGGAAATGGAAGACAAGAATGCGGATTGCCATATATTAAGTAAATTAGATGATATTATGTGGTTATTCAATATCAGGGGAGGAGATATCGCATGTAATCCGGTGGCGCTCTCCTATGCCATCCTATATAAAGAGAAAACGATTCTTTTTCTTCAGGAAAAGGCAGTTACAGATTCTTTGCGGGAAATGGCCAGAAAAGAGAATATTGAATTAGAATCCTATGCGAATATACTTTTCCATATAGAAAATATACATGATCAAAAAAACATACTTCTGGATATTCAGAATACAAACTATATGGTCTATAAAACACTTTGTCAAAAGCATACGATTGTAAATGAAGTAAATCCTACAAATTTTTGGAAATCCATCAAAAATGACACAGAACAGAAAAATATGAGGGAAGCATATCTGAGAGACAGTGCTGCTGTAACGAAATTCATTTATTGGATAAAAAATACTGTAAAAGAAAGAAAAATAACAGAAGCAGAAGCCGCTGCTTATCTGAATTCCTTAAGGAGTGCTATACCGGGATATCTGGATCTGTCTTTTGATACAATCAGTGCTTATAAAGAAAATGCAGCTATGATGCATTATAATGCAACAAAGGAACATGCAAAAGTATTACACCCGGAAGGAATGCTATTGGTTGATTCTGGTGGACAATATCTGGGCGGAACCACAGATGTTACAAGAACGATTGTGTTAGGTCAGATTTCAGACAAAGAAAAGATTCATTTCACGTATGTATGTATCGGTATGCTGAATCTTTTGAATGCAAGGTTCTTATATGGTTGTACGGGCCGTAACCTGGATATACTTGCCAGAGAGCCTTTGTGGAGCATAGATACAGATTATAAGTGCGGAACGGGACACGGAATAGGATATATTCTGAATGTACATGAAGGACCGCAGAATATCAGATGGAGGTATGCACCCAAAAGTGAAGAAACAGTTTTTGAAGAGGGTATGGTGGTCAGCAATGAACCTGGTGTCTATATTGAAAATGAATATGGAATCCGTACAGAGAACATTATGATCTGCAAAAAAGGAAATAAAAATGAGTACGGTCAATTTATGTATTTTGAAACGCTTACCTATGTACCGATCGATGTGGAAGCGATTGAAGTTTCTCTGATGTCAGAAAATGATATTGAGAAAATTAATCGATATCATAATGAAGTATGTACGAAAATCAGTCCGTATCTGAATGAAAACGAGTTAAAATGGTTAAGAGAAGTAACACAGCCATTGTATAAAAGGTAATCGTTACTTTCAATAAATTAACACAAAAAACTGAAAAAAAAGGCAATAAGATAGCTTGACTTTTAAGAGGTGTTTTGAGATAATGTAACAGGTGTACTGGGAAAATAAAGCAGTACAGGGAATGTCAAAATCCGCATACTCTATTTATTTCACAAGATGCGGTAAAAAATACACACTTATTTTAAGGAGGAAGTAATATGTCAACAAAAGCAAATTACCCGATTTCAGAGATTGGCGCAGGAAAACCTGGTTTTTCCAAGACACGTTCAATCATCGAAGCAGCTTTCTACGGAAATAACGTAGTGAAAGTAAATACTTTGAAAGAAGCTTATGAATTAGCAAAAAATTCACCAGGTACTGTAATAACAGATATGCCTGTTTACAGAGGAGACGAATTTGGTCTTGAAGCAGATGCAAAAGTTCTTTTATTTAATGACGGTGCTGTAACAGGACGTTATGCAGGTGCTCGCAGAATTAAGGGTGAGCCAGGTGTAGATGCTGTTAAGCTTGATAAAGTTGTTATGAATGCAGTTTATGAGACACGTTGGAAAACAATGTATCATGCAGAAGTATATATCGGCCTTGATCCTGAATTTATGGTAAAGGCACATCTTCTTATTCCAGAAGGAGAAGAAAACATTATGTACAACTGGATGTTGAACTTCCAGTACATGTCAGATGAGTATGTAAAAATGTACAAAAATTCCAAACCGGTTGGGGATGGAAAAGAAGCAGATGTTTATATCTTCTCGGATCCACAATGGGCTCCGGGAAATAATCCTGATGTTGATTACAGCTGCTTAGCTGATCCGCTTACTCTTTGCTATTTTGATACAAATCAGAACTGTGCTGCTATCCTTGGTATGAAATACTTTGGTGAGCACAAAAAAGGCACCTTGACTATGTCATGGGCAATTGCTAACAGAAATGGTTATGCTTCTTGCCACGGCGGACAAAAAGAATATTTATTAGCAGATGGAAGCAAATATGTTGCATCTGTATATGGACTTTCAGGTTCAGGAAAATCTACACTTACTCATGCAAAACATGGTGGAAAATATGAAATCAAAGTTCTTCATGACGATGCTTTCATTATTAACACTGACACATGTGCATCTATCGCTTTAGAGCCATCTTATTTTGATAAAACATCAGATTATCCTACAGGATGTGAAGACAATAAATATCTGATCACAGCTCAGAACTGTTCTGCTACATTGGATGATGAAGGAAAGATTCAGTTAGTAACAGAAGATATCAGAAATGGTAACGGACGTGCTATCAAATCTAAATTATGGTCACCGAACCGTGTTGATAAGATCGATGCACCGGTTAATGCTATTTTCTGGATCATGAAAGATCCTACAATTCCACCAGTAGTAAAATTAAAAGGTGCTTCTTTGGCATCTGTTATGGGTGCAACTCTTGCTACAAAAACATCTACAGCAGAACGTGTTGCAGCTGGCACAGATTTGAATGCACTTCGTATTGTACCATATGCTAATCCATTCAGAACGTATCCATTAGCTAATGATTATGAAAAATTCAAAAAATTAGTTGGAGATAAGAATGTAGATTGCTATATCATCAACACAGGTGATTTCATGGGCAAGAAAGTTCAGCCTAAAGATACATTAGGTGTTTTGGAAGCTATCGTTGATGGAAAAGCATCTTTCAAACAATGGGGTCCTTTCGAAGATATCGAGATTATGGATTGGGAAGGATTTGTTCCTAATTTATCAGACAAATCTTATGCAGATCAATTAAAAGCTCGTATGCAGGATCGTGTAAATGCAGTTGAAAAATTTGCTACTGCAAAAGAAGGTTACGATAAACTTCCAGATGATGCAGTTGCAGCTCTTAAGAAAGTTGTTGAACAAGCTAATACACTTTAATCATCTTGTTTAAATACTAACAGGACAGCGGTAGAGAAATCTGCCGCTGTTTTAAATTATAGGAAAATATAAAATGGATAAAAACAGTATGCTAAAAAATAAATTTCATCGATTTGCTTTATCAGAAGAAATTATAAGTGCACTTTCTGTCTTAGGGTATCAAGAACCGACCGAAATACAGGAAGAAGTGATACCATTTGCATTACAATACCGAGATATCGTAGCAAAATCGCAGACAGGAAGTGGAAAAACAGCAGCTTTTGCAATTCCTATCTGTGAGCTGGTGAGCTGGGAAGAACATGCTCCACAGGCTCTTATACTGGAACCTACAAGAGAATTGGCAGTGCAGGTGAAAGAAGAAATCTTCAATATTGGAAGATATAAAAGAATAAAAGTTCCCGTGGTATTTGGTGGATTGCCAGTTGATAAGCAGGCATTGACATTAAAGCAAAAGTCTCATATTGTGGTTGGAACACCAGGACGTATTATGGATCATATAAGAAAAGAAAATTTAAACCTTTCCAATGTTAGATTTCTTGTGATAGACGAAGCAGATCTGATGCTGGATATGGGATTTTTTGACGAAGTGAAAGAAATAATGGAATCGTTACAGGATAAATGCGTTAAGATGCTTTTTTCAGCTACGCTTGGAGAACATCTGTCTGCACTAATTGAAGCTTATATGCATAATCCGGTTCAAATTTTACGTGAAACTGATAAACAGACAGCGGAACAAGTAAGGCAGGAATATGTTAAAGTTGAAAAAGAAGATAAGTATAAATTATTTTTAAAAATTCTTATGAACGAAAATCCTAATAACTGTATTATTTTTTGTGCGACCAGAGAAATGGCAAATACATTATTCCAAAAATTAAAGAGAAATAAGATACGGTGCGGAGTACTACATGGTGAATTGGAACAAAAGGAACGATTACAGACGATAGATGATTTTAGAAATGGTAAGTTTCATTATCTGATAGCAACAGATGTTGCGGCCAGAGGAGTTGACTTTTCGGGAATTACACATGTGTTTAATTATGATTTTCCAACAGGTAAAGAGACCTATGTTCATCGAATAGGAAGAACAGGGAGAAATGGTGCTTTTGGAATAGCGATCAGCATGATACAACCGGACGAGAAAAGAATGCAAACTAATGTTGAGGCTTTTACTGGTCAGGAAATTCATCTTTATGATAAGGAAATTGTGGATGAAACGCCTTTTTGGGAAAGACAAAAAGAAAAAGTTATCATACAAAAGAGAAAAGGTGCAAAGTTTCAAAAAACGATTACAAAGTTATCCATTGGAGGTGGAAAGAAATCTAAAATGCGTGCAGGTGATATTGTTGGAACCATATGCAGTATAGAAGGAATGACAGATCGGGATATCGGGATTATAGATATTAGGGATAGCCTGACTTATGTTGAAATTTTAAATGGAAAAGGACAGATGGTAGTTAAGATTTTACAAGAGAAGCCAATCAAAGGGAAGTTAAGGAAAGTAAGAATTACCAAAGGATAAGATTGTGCAAGAAGCGCGAAATGATACATTGTATCATTTCTGTGCATCATTTGTTGCTATGAAGCCGTAGGCTGAATAGTAACGTTTACCAAGATATGTTATCGAAAGAATTGCACCAAAGGGTTGTAAAAATAAATGCAATTGGATATAATATAAATAACCTGAAATGAACGATAATTCTTGTTGTTTTGAACCTACAGTTACTTTAAACGGGATTCCTACATCGCCTTATGGATGTCAAGCCCTCATTATGCCGGGGAAGGCAGAAGTATTGGTTGCGGTCACCCACCTAGCATTAGCTAGGAGTCAAAAGACAAGGACCGTCATTTTGGGGAATAAACCAAAAGAATTTTTTGGTAGTACAAAAGAAAAAAGCAGCCGAAAGGCTGCTTTTTTCTATGATGTACGCGAGTAATGAGAAAAAATGCTCTGCTAAAAAGCATTTGACGAATACCGCTATAACGTGAGAAGCGGCTTGCCGATTTATCTTGTTTGCGCAAGTAATGAGCCAAGGTTGTATTGCTAATAAATGAAGTAAATTATGAGGGCCTATGGAAAAATCAAAAAGATTATACATGAAGTTAAGTATGATAATAATTGGTATCCTGATACTGATTCTTATCGTATTGGGAGAACTAAGAAATGCATCCTTACATAGGATAGAGAAAGAATATATTCCGGTCGCAGATGTAAAAATACTACTAACTGAATTAAAAGAAAGTGAGAAAAACGAAATAGAAAAAATTCTGGAATCAGATAGTCAATATCTTTCATACGATACCTATCTGGCAGTTATAAGATATGTAGACAGTGACAATCATTTGGCCGATATAGGGAATACAGAGTATGAGGATACCTATGTAGAAAAAGAAATCTGGTATGATATGTATGATAAATTACTTGAATTTTATAATACTGAAGATAATATTCAAAAAAAGATAATTATGATAATCGCGAAAGGAAAAGCGGTAGAAAAAGAAGACGGAAGCGTTCTGGATGATAATATTTTATTTTCTTTAGATGGAATAGAATATAAAGATGAGAACCAGTTATGTGGTGATGATTATAATCATCCAATGCAGGTGTATTTAAGTGAGGAACGCTTGCTTGCAATCAGAAGCAAACAAATAGATGCCTATAAAGATTTAGAATCATCTGCAAATGATAACGATTCTATCTATGAAGAAAATGATGACTATAAATTTGAAAAAAAAGATAATAGAATAACATTATACAATGTATGGATAAAAAACGCAGAAAATGCGGAACTCTCTTTTTTTTATAAGCAGCATATCATTCGCATGGAAGGAACCGGAGAAACCGAACAGATTGCAGATATTCAGATTCAAGATGGAAAAATTGTTGCATGTAAAATAAAAAATGAAAAAGTAAGCGGAAAGGTAATTCGGATTGACAAGGATTCAATGACACTTGTTCTAGAAGGAAAAGACAGTATTCCAATGTCTTCAAAAATGAATACATATAAAGTATATGGAGTATTACAGGAAAAAACAATTTCAGATATTTTGATTGGTTATCAATTCACGGATTTTGTTATGGAAGGTGGGAAAATATGTGCGGCGCTTATTACAAAAGATGGAAATATGCAAAATATAAGAGTATTACTGTGTAATACTGAGTATAAAGGAATCTTTCATAATACAGTAACGTTGACAGCAGATTCGGAGTATGAAG
Organism: Bacillota bacterium; assembly: GCA_023398375.1. GTDB lineage: Bacteria > Bacillota > Clostridia > Lachnospirales > Lachnospiraceae > SZUA-378. Next base: position 85,094 of record JAEWSH010000128.1, read on the forward strand.
TCAGATATAAAGAGGAGAACAAGATTTATAAATCTTCTGAAATATTACAAATTGAGGATTTAGCATTGCAGAATGGAGAAAGAATCTACGTGAGTCCCATGGCTTTGTCTGCAAGAATAAAGATTCCTAGTATTAAGAGGGCAATGGGAACACCTGAATATAGAGGCACTTTGGAGATCGAGAAAAGAGAAGAAGGCTATGTCATAACAAATGAACTCTTATTAGAAGAATATTTGTATGCAGTTGTACCAAGTGAAATGCCGGCATCGTACCCGGAAGAAGCTTTGCGTGCACAGGCTATATGCGCAAGAACATATGCATATAAATCGATGATGCATGCGGGACTTTCTGAATATGGTGCACACGTAGATGATAGTACGAATTACCAAGTATATCACAATATAAAGGAAGAAGCAGCAACAACAGATGCCGTAAATGCTACAAAAGGAGAAATCCTGCGTTTTGGGGAAGAATTAGTAGGCGCCTATTATTATTCTACTTCATGTGGATACGGAACAAATGCCTGTGTATGGAGTGGAAATGAAAAATCAGATTTTCCATATTTACAGGCGAAACATATAAATAGTGATGAGCAGCAAATAAATGAAAATCTGTTTACGGAGGAGGCTTTTGAATCCTATATTACAACGACAAATGATGCTGATTTTGAAAGCGATGAAAGCTGGTATCGATGGAAATATACGATTGAAAAACTGGATCCAAAAACGATATTGAAGAGATTAAAAGAAAGGTATCAAGCTAACCCGTCGCTGATCTTGACAAAAAAGAAGGAAGATACTTATGAAAGTAAGGACATTGATAATCTGGGAGATATTAGTAATATCTATGTAAGCTCTCGAAACGAAGGCGGCGTTATCAATGAACTTGTGATTGAGGGAAGCAAATGCTCGATTAAGGTGATAACAGAATATAATATCAGGTATGTATTATCCGATGGAATTACAAAAGTAATAAAACAAGACCAAAGTGAAAGCGGCCCTTCAATGCTGTTACCAAGTGCATTTGCAATCATACAGCCCAGTATGGACAAAAATAAGGTTGTAGGGTATTCTGTTATTGGTGGAGGATATGGTCATGGAGTAGGAATGTCACAAAATGCAGCAAAAGACATGGCTATGACAGGCTATACCTGCAAAGATATTGTTAACTTTTTCTATGAAGGAAGCCAAATTTCCGCAATATATTAAAAAGTAAAGGGATGATAGAATGTATGGTTTATATAATAGTATAAATATTTTTGTGAAAGAAATAAACAAGAATAATATCAGTGCGCTTGCTTCAAGCGCAGCTTACTTTTTATTTCTATCATTAATTCCAATTTTAATGTTGATTTGTTCCATTATACCTTATACACCCGTGACAGAAGCTGATTTGATGAATGTGCTGAGTCAGCTGCTCCCGAATACAATCGCACCACTTATTATTAGTATTATAGAAGAGGTATACGATAAATCGCCGACGGCAATATCAATTTCGGCACTGATCACATTGTGGTCAGCAGCAAAGGGAATCCTGGCGATCAAAAGCGGAATTAATTTGGTAAATAATGTGGAAGAAACAAGAAATTATATTTTACTTCGGATACAGGCGGCTTTTTATACAGTAATCATGTTAGGTATCGTTGTATTTTTCTTGTTTGTTATGGTATTTGGTAATGTGATTGCCGATTTCATATCTTCCAACTTACCGGACCTATCAAATTTCTGGCAGTTCAGTATGCACTTTCGTTTTTTATATGTGTGGTTTTTTCTATCCTTTCTATTTGCCTGTCTGTATTCTTGGCTGCCAAACAGAAAGTTGAAATTCCGCTCACAAATACCAGGTGCGTTATTTAGTAGTATTGTATGGTCGGCATTTACCTGGTTTTTCTCTCTGTATGCCGAAAACTTTAATACTTTCAGTATCTATGGAAGCTTGGCTACAATTATCTTTGTCATGTTATGGCTCTATGTTTGTATGTATATCCTGCTGATAGGAGCAGAAGTAAATCAACATATTTTTCCGGCAGTCCAATATTATCTAAATGCAAAGAGAAATAATAACAGAAAGAGATTATGACATCAATTGTGAACATAATACTTAAATTATTCTTGACAAGTTCAAAAAAGTTACATATTATTAGATATAGTTAAAACAAGATGGAAGTTAAGGCGTTTCACTTGTTATGAATAAATGATTGACGATGAAGGTGTCAGTAGAATTACATTTTCTTTCAGAGAGAGGAAGTCACCGGCTGTAAGCTTCCTTAAGTTCAAATGTAAGTTGAATTTCCCACTGGAGTTTTTTATCAGAAGAATATTGAGAAATCTATGATGCTATAGAAACGCAGTATTTGTGTAGGATAAAACGTTGAGCACGTTACGCTTTCAAGAGCCTGTTTGTTTTGTGCAGGAATCTGGGTGGTACCGCGGAGAAATTCGTCCCTTGTGTCTATAAGACACAGGGGATTTTTTTACGCGAGTAATGAGGAAAATGTTCTCATGGCAGAGCATTTTCCACCCTATTTTTATAGTTAAAAAATTAGTAGGTAGGAAGGAATTTATGATGAAAGAAAAGTTAGAGCAAATTAAAGCAGAAGCTTTAAAACAGATTCAGGCATCCAATGCTTTGGAAAAATTGAATGAAATAAAAGTGAATTATCTTGGGAAAAAAGGCGAATTGACAGCTGTGTTAAAGAGTATGAAGGATGTAGCGCCGGAAGACAGACCAAAGGTCGGACAGCTTGTAAATGAAACGCGTTCGGAGATTGAAAACATACTCGATGAAGCTATTCGTAAGATGGAAAAGTTAAAACGTGAAGCACAAATGAAAAAGGAAACAATTGATGTAACGCTGCCTGCAAAGAAAAATAAGGTTGGGCATCGTCACCCCAATACCATTGCACTTGAAGAAGTAGAGAAAATATTTGTTGGTATGGGATATGAAGTTGTGGAAGGACCGGAGATCGAGACGGATTACTATAATTTTGAAGCTTTGAATATTCCGGCCGACCACCCTGCAAAAGATGAACAAGATACCTTTTATATCAATGGAGACTTTCTTCTTAGGACGCAGACTTCCGGTACACAGGTCCATGAAATGGAAAAGGGAAGACTTCCAATCCGCATGCTTGCACCAGGCAGAGTATTTCGTTCAGATGAAGTAGATGCGACACACTCACCTTCTTTTCATCAGGTCGAAGGCTTGGTCATTGATAAGAATATTACATTTGCAGATTTAAAGGGTACATTAGCAGAATTCGCAAAAGAGTTATTTGGAGAAAACACGAAGGTAAAATTCAGACCACATCATTTTAATTTTACAGAGCCTAGTGCAGAAATGGATGTTTCCTGTTTCAAATGTGGTGGTTCAGGATGTCGTTTCTGTAAAGGAACGGGCTGGATTGAGATCCTTGGATGTGGTATGGTTCATCCAAATGTGCTCAAGATGAGTAACATTGATCCGGAAGAATATTCTGGTTTTGCCTTTGGAATGGGACTTGAGCGTATTGCTTTACTTAAATACGAAATTGATGACATGAGACTTCTTTATGAGAATGACATTAGGTTCCTGAAGCAGTTTTAGATGATAAATAGCATAAGAATAAGCGGTGAAGATAGAATTGCAGTTAGAGAATAATGATAGAAGGGAATTAAAATTATGAATACAGCATTATCATGGATCAAAGCTTATGTACCTGAATTAGCGTGCAGTGATCAGGAATATACGGATGCGATGACACTTACAGGAACAAAAGTAGAAACATTTGAAAGACTGGATAAGAATTTAGAAAAGATATATGTAGGTCAGATCGAGTCGATTGAAAGACATCCGGATGCAGATAAATTGATTATCTGTCAGGTAAATATAGGGGCTGAAAAGATACAAATTGTAACCGGCGCTTCTAATGTAAATGTTGGAGATAAAGTACCGGTGGTCATCGAAGGCGGTAAGGTCGCAGGGGGACATGATGGCGGTCCGTTACCGGAAGATGGAATCCTCATCAAGAATGGTAAGCTTCGTGGAGTAGAGTCTTTTGGAATGATGTGTTCGATTGAAGAGCTTGGGTCGAATAGGGATATGTATCCCGAGGCACCGGAAGAAGGAATTTATATCTTTCCGGAAGAAGCAGAAATAGGCGCAGATGCAATTGCAGAACTTGGACTTAGAGATACAGTATTTGAATATGAGATCACTTCGAATCGTGTTGACTGCTATAGCATTCTGGGCATAGCAAGAGAAGCTGCTGCAACGTTTGATAAGCCATTTCTTGCTCCAATTGTTACAGTGAAGGAAAATAATGAAAAAATTGAAGATTATGTATCTGTTGAAGTAAAAGATCAGGAGCTCTGTACCAGATACTGTGCCAGAGTATGTACCAATATAAAGATAGCACCGTCACCAAAATGGATGCAGAGAAGGTTAGCAGCAAGCGGTATCCGCCCAATCAATAACTTAGTTGATATTACGAATTATGTCATGGAAGAATATGGTCAGCCAATGCATGCGTTCGATCTGGATACAGTTGCAGGGAAGAAAATCATTGTAAAAAGAGCAAAAGAGGGAGAAGAATTTCAAACGCTGGATGGACAAATCAGAAAATTGAATGCAGATATCCTTATGATTTGTGATGCAGAAAAAGAAATTGGGATTGCTGGTATTATGGGTGGCGAAAATTCAAAAATTACAGATCGTGTAAAAACCGTAATGTTTGAATCTGCTTGCTTTCATGGTGCTAATATTAGAAAATCGGCTAAAAAACTTGGTCTTCGTACAGACGCTTCCGGTAAATTTGAAAAGGGTCTTGATCCATATAATGCAGAAGCTGCAATTAACAGAGCCTGTCAGTTGATTCAGGAATTAGGCTGCGGTGAAGTGGTAAGCGGTATGGTGGATGTGGCAGTTCCGTTAAAGGACAGCACCCGGATTCCATTGCGGGAAGACAGAATTAATCAGTTACTTGGAACAAATGTGTCAAAAGAAGAAATGCTTACAATCTTCAAGAAACTGGAATTACGATATGATGAAAAAACAAATGATATTATGATTCCTTCTTTCCGACAGGATTTGGAGGGGATTGCTGATATTGCAGAAGAAGTAGCCAGATTTTATGGTTATGATAAGATTCCGACCACCTTGCCAAGTGGAGAAGCTACAACAGGTAAGATGCCATTTAAATTAAGAATCGAAGAAAAAGCGCGTGATATAGCAGAATATAGCGGATTTTCACAGGGCTATTGCTATTCTTTTGAAAGTCCAAAAGTGTATGATAAGCTGTTACTTGATACAGATGATGTGCTTCGTAAAGCGATTGTTATTTCCAACCCATTGGGGGAAGATTTTTCTATTATGAGAACGATTTCTTTAAATGGTATGTTGACATCGCTTGCTACGAATTATAATCGTCGTAATAAGGATGTAAGGTTATATGAATTAGGAAATGTTTATCTTCCAAAAGCATTGCCGCTTGCAGAACTTCCGGATGAAAGAATGCAGTTCACACTGGGAATGTATGGTGAGGGCGACTTCTTTACAATGAAAGGGGTAGTTGAGGAATTTTTTGAATGCATCGGTATGAAGAAGAAGGCCATATATGATCCGGAAGCAAAGAAAAACTATTTACATCCAGGAAGACAGGCAAATATTATCTATGGTGAAACGGTTGTTGGATATTTGGGAGAACTGCATCCGGAGGTAGCGGATCATTATGATATTGGGACAAAAGCATATGTGGCAGTCATTGATATCCCAAGCATTTTATCATATGCAACATTTGATCGTAAGTACGAGGGCATAGCAAAATATCCGGCTGTTACACGTGATATCAGCATGGTAGTTCCAAAATCTATTTTAGTTGGAGAAATAGAAAAAATCATCAGGCAGCGAGGCGGAAAATTCTTAGAAGAAATGGAATTGTTCGATATTTATGAAGGGGAACAAATTAAAGCAGGATTCAAGTCAATAGCATATTCTATTTCTTTCAGGGCGAAGGATAAAACATTAGAAGATACTGATGTAAATGCTGCCATGAAAAAGATATTAAACGGTCTTGAAGGATTAGGTATTGAACTTAGACAGTAATTAGATTACACTATTATCAGAAAGTATGGAATAAGCGGTATGGAGAGTTGATTCTTTCTGTACCGTTTATCTGTGTTAGCATAGTTAGGCATTTTCATGTTAATACTATCATATATCAATAGACAAGGAGTAAAAAAGAATGAATCAGGAAAATACATGGAATAAGTATTCAGAGAAACAAATAAAAGAAGCAGATCAGTTCGCCGCATCTTATATGAAATTTTTAAATGAAGGAAAGACAGAGCGGGAATGCGTAGATGTGGTCGTAAATCAGATCGAACAGGCGGGATATAGAGAGCTTGAAAAGATGATAAAGCAAAAAGAAACATTGAAAGCAGGAGATAAAGTGTATTCTGTATGCATGAATAAAGCAGTTTGTATGTTTCATATAGGAACAGAGGATATTGAGAACGGCTTGCATATTCTGGGTGCACATATTGATTCGCCGCGTCTTGATGTAAAGCAGAATCCTTTATATGAAGATACAGGATTTGCGCTGCTTGATACGCATTATTATGGAGGAATCAAAAAATATCAGTGGGTGACTTTGCCGCTGGCGATACATGGTGTTGTTATAAAAAAAGATGGAACTACAGTCATTGTTAATATAGGTGAAAAAGAAGATGATCCCGTGTTTTTTATTTCGGATCTATTGATCCACTTAGCACAGGAGCAGATGGAGAAGAAGGCAAATAAAGTAATCGAGGGAGAAGCACTTGATTTGATCGTTGGCAGTAAACCGATTAAATTTGATGAAAATGATAAGAAAGACAGAGCTAATGATAATGCAAAGGAATCAGCAAAAGATGCTGTTAAAAAAGGTATCCTTGCAATCTTAAAAGAAACATATGATATAGAGGAAGATGATTTTTGCTCTGCCGAGTTAGAAGTTGTACCGGCCGGAGATGCAAGAGAAGCTGGATTTGATAGAAGTATGATAATGGGTTATGGGCAGGATGACAGGGTATGTGCATATGCCTCCCTGGTTGCAATGCTTGAAATAAAGGAACTTAAGAAGACGGCATGTTGTTTATTGGTGGATAAGGAAGAAATCGGAAGCGTTGGAGCAACTGGAATGCGATCACACTTTTTTGAAAATTCTGTCGCAGAGGTGATGAATCTGCTAGGCACTTATAATGAATTGGCTTTGAGAAGATGCCTGTCCCGATCATCGATGTTATCTTCGGATGTCAGTTCAGCATTTGACCCAACCTATGCAGCTAGTTTCGAAAAGAAGAATGTAGCTTATTTGGGAAATGGTATGGTTTTCAATAAATTTACCGGAGCAAAGGGAAAATCGGGTTCCAACGACGCAAATGCAGAATACATGGCGCAGATCCGTGCAATCATGGATAAGGAGAAAGTGAATTTCCAAACCGCAGAATTAGGTAAGGTAGATCTTGGCGGCGGTGGAACAATCGCCTATATTTTATCTTTATATGGTATGCAGGTCATTGATTGTGGTGTTGCCGTATTAAATATGCATGCACCTTGGGAGGTTACCAGTAAAGCAGACATTTATGAAACCAAACGCGGTTATGTTGCATTTTTGGTAAATGAGATTTAGAAAATACAAGAGCGAATTAGGCTTTGATAAAGGATAATTAGAACAATGAACGATATAAAGACTTCAGATTTTTACTTTGATTTACCGCAAGAACTTATTGCACAGGATCCGCTGGAAGACCGGTCAAGTTCAAGACTGCTTGCATTAAATGGGAGAACAGGAGATATCAGACACCATCATTTTAGAGAAGTGATTCAGTATTTGAATCCTGGTGACTGCCTGGTATTGAATGATACAAAAGTAATTCCTGCAAGACTGATTGGCGTTAAGGCAGATACGGGTGCACATATTGAATTACTGTTATTAAAAAGAAAAGAAAATGATATTTGGGAGACTTTAGTAAAACCAGGAAAAAAAGCAAAGCCAGGGACAAGATTAAGCTTTGGGGACGGGTTATTAAAAGGAGAAATATTAGAAACAGTGGAAGAAGGGAATCGTCTCATACAATTTCATTATGAAGGAATATTTGAAGAGGTTCTGGACCAGTTGGGAGAAATGCCCCTGCCGCCTTATATTACGCATAAATTACAGGATAAAAACCGTTATCAGACAGTTTATGCAAAATACGAAGGCAGTGCTGCAGCACCAACTGCGGGACTCCACTTCACAAAAGAATTGTTGTCTGAAATTGAAGAGAAGGGGGTAGTCCTGGCATATGTTACACTTCATGTCGGACTTGGAACTTTCAGGCCTGTTAAGGTAGATCATGTATTGGAACATCATATGCATTCGGAATTTTATCATGTATCACAGGAAGCTGCTGATAAAATTAATCATGCAAAGGATACAGGGCATCGTGTTATCTGCGTGGGAACGACAAGCTGCAGAACCATTGAAAGTGCGGCTGACGAGCAAGGGAGATTACGCGAAAGCTGTGATAATACAGAAATTTTTATCTATCCGGGCTATAAATTTAAGATTTTAGATGGATTGATTACAAATTTTCATTTACCGGAATCAACACTTGTTATGCTGGTGTCCGCATTAGCGGGGAAAGAACAAGTATTACATGCCTATGCAGAGGCTGTTAAAGAAAAATATAGATTCTTTTCTTTTGGTGATGCCATGATAATCGTTGACAATGTGGAATAATAATTATAAACTATATTATGTATTTAAGCGAAAAAAGAATACTTATGAATATTATAGCAACTACGAAAGGGGATATAAGGGTGGAGGAAAGAAGAAAAACGAAAAGGCTTAATTTAGAATCAACACTTGTCATGAAGCGTCTGGATGGAACTGGTGAAGAGGATGTTCGTATAAATGTAATAGATGTCTCAAAACGGGGTATTGGATTTACGTGTGAGAAACCATTACAAATCGGAGCGGTATATGAGAGTCATCTTACCATATGGACAAAGGAAGTTATCAGTGCTTTTGTCGAAATCGTCCGTATTGAGAAAGCAGAAGATATCTTTATTTATGGTGGTATTTTTATTGGAATGCCAGAGTTAGACTCCTGCAGAATTGCTATTTATGATGTGGTACATACCTATGTTGATAGTTGTGAAGAATAGAGATTCAGATAATGTACAGGAATAAAGTAAAAGATGAAGCGGATTACCGTTTCATCTTTTTTTACGATACTATTGACATAGCACTTGCAAATCTTTAAAAAAATCAGGGTAGGAGATTTGGACACATTCTTCGCCTAAGATTTGTGTGACACCGGCTGAATTAAGAGCGGCAATGGCAAATGACATTGCGATTCGGTGGTCTGATTTACTATCAATGACAGCACCTGTTAATGGAATTCCGCCTTTAATGACCATGCCATCATCAGTTCCGAGGATTTCTGCACCCATTGCAGACAGATTATCAACCATCACATCAATGCGGTTCGACTCTTTTACCTTGAGTTCGGCAGCATCTTTGATAATCGTAATTCCCTCTGCAAACGCTGCCATAATAGCAATAACAGGGATTTCATCAATGAGTGTTGGAATAATAGAGCCTTCGATCGTAATTCCATGTAAATTGCTGGAACGAATTAAGAGATCGGCAGTAGGTTCACCATTCTCGTTATTCCTGTTAAAGTAAGTGATATCACCACCCATTTTTTCGGCAACTTTTAAGATGCCATTACGGGTTGGATTAATACCGACATTTTTTAATAAGATTTCGGAATTCGGAGTAATTAATCCTGCAGCAATAAAATAAGCGGCCGAAGAAATATCTCCAGGCACAACTACTTTTTGACCGATCAGTCTTGGGAGTGGTTCTACAGTAGCCGTAGTATCTAAAGTAGTGATATCAGCTCCAAAAAATTGAAGCATAATCTCGGAGTGATTACGGCTGATGTAAGGTTCTGTGAAACTTGTTGGTGCATCTGCATATAATCCGGCCAATAAAATGGCTGATTTTACCTGTGCAGATGCGATATTAGAATGATAATGGATTGCGTGCAGACGTGAACCTCTGATCTGAAGAGGGGCACATCCATTATTCTTTAAACTTTCAATTTGCGCACCCATTAGGGAGAGCGGTTCCATGATGCGTTTCATGGGTCTTTTTTGGATAGAATCATCTCCCGTTAAGATAACTTCAAAATTCTGTGCAGCAAGGATGCCAGATAGTAATCTGGTGGTAGTACCGCTATTTCCGGCATCTAAGATATCTTTTGGAACAGAAAGTCCGTGTAATCCCTTACCATGTATCAGAATTTTTTCCGACGTATTTTCAATTTGTATTCCCAACTTCTGAAAACAGGAGATGGTAGACAGACAATCAGCTCCCTGCAGAAAATTTGTGATTTCGCTGATTCCATCTGAAATAGACCCAAACATAATAGCGCGATGTGATATGGATTTATCTCCAGGTATCGTTAACTCTCCTTTGAGACTCTTGATCTTTGTGAATTGCATAAGTTCTCCCTTATTGAATATGATTATTTTGCAAATATTGTATAATTGTGTTTTTTTAATATGACAATAGCCTGATCTAAAGATTCTTCGTCATTAAAATCAATGCGAAGAGCACCTTCTTCAAATTCCCGGTTATTGATGATGCCTATGTTGCGAAGGCTAATCTGGTGAGAGGCAAGGATCGTGGCAATTGTAGCAATGACACCGGTTTCGTCAGGTATATCAACATAAAAGGAATAGATTCTCTTGATAGGTCCTCTGGAAGCCTCTACAAAAGAATCACGATAATCTCTGGCAGAGTCAAAAAGCTCAAAAAGAGCAGACGCATTTTTATCACAGATTTCTGAAGCTATATTTTGCAAAGATATAAGATAGCTCTGTAGAAGTGAATGAATATGTTTACTATTCTCAAGGCTGATCTGCTGCCACATAGCGGCAGAAGAAGAAGCGATTCTGGTGATATCTTTAAAGCCTCCGGCCGCGATCATTTTCATGATGCCTTCTTTATTATCCGAATCATGAACAAAATTTACAAGAGTTGCCGCGATAATGTGCGGCAGGTGACTGACTGCTGCAGTAACATAATCGTGCTCATTATAATCTAAAACAAGTGGAATGGCTCCAAGATCAGAAATCAGAGTCTTATATTTTTCAAGAGATGCAGAAGGAACACGATCAGTTGGCGTGAGAATATAATATGCATTTTCAATCAGTCGATCACTTGCATTTGCATAACCGGTTTTTTCACTTCCTGCCATGGGATGTCCACCTATAAAATGAGCATCGAGCCCAAGGTCATGAATATGAGTATGTATATTTGTTTTTACACTGCCGACATCTGTTAAGATACAATCTTTCGAAAGATATGGCTGGATCGTACATAAATTTTCATCGTTAAAAGATACCGGAGCGCATAAAAAAATGAAATTGCAAGACAGAAATGATTCATCAATTTTTGTGCATATAACATCAATTACCCCTTCTTGCTTTGCAGTAGAAAGGGTAGAAATGTTGATATCATATGCGATTATGGTACTGTTTTTGGAGACCCTCCTGATTGATTTGGCAATTGAGCCGCCGATCAATCCGAGTCCGATAAAACCAAAAGTTAATTGCTTCATAGTCACTCCATTCACTGTCAGACAGTAACTCTTGTATTTAAAATTTTCTTCCGACCAAATCTGCAAATGGGTGCAGCTCCCTGCATAACTGGTCAAATTTCTGAAAGGTCAATGATTGCGGACCATCGGAAAGTGCATGTGCCGGATCATTGTGTACCTCTATCATAAGGCCGTCTGCTCCGCAGGAAACTGCGGCTTTTGCCATAGATGGTACATATTTGTAGGAGCCGGTTGAATGAGAAGGATCTACAATGACCGGCAGATGCGTTTTCTCCTTTAATACAGGTACTGCACTGATGTCTAAAGTATTACGGGTAGCAGTTTCAAAAGTACGGATTCCTCTTTCACATAATACTACATTTGGATTGCCTTCTGCAATAATATATTCTGCGGCATTTAACCATTCATCAATGGTTGCGCTCAGACCTCTTTTCAGTAAGACTGGAAGACCTGATTTACCGGCTTCTTTTAATAAATAGAAGTTCTGCATGTTTCTGGCGCCGATCTGGATCATATCTACGTACTTTACGGCTGCATTAATGGCATCAAGACTTACAATCTCGCAAATCGTAGAAAGGCCGGTTTCTTTTTTTGCTTCCTGCATATATCGGAGTCCTTCTTCCTCTAATCCCTGAAAAGCATATGGGGAAGTTCTTGGCTTGTAAGCGCCGCCACGCAGAATATTGGCACCACCGGAAAGGGCGGCATGTGCAATGCTTAATAATTGTGCTTCCGTTTCCACAGCACAAGGGCCAGCCATAATGGTAAGGTTGTTTGGTCCGATTTCTGTTTTACCTACTTTAACAATACTAGGTTCTGGGTGGAATTGCTTATTACTTAATTTGTAACTTTCAGTAACAGGCACCATTTTCTGAACATCTTTGAACGCCATTATATTATCATTGGCAAGTCTGGTCTTATCTCCGACAACACCTATGATGGTAACCTCTGTCCCTTCTGACAGATGCACCTGTAAACCTTTGCTTTCTATATAATTTGCGACTGCACTTACATTTTCTTTGGCCGCATTAGGTTTCATTACAATAATCATTTTATACTCCGATCTGCAGACGAGGCTGCTATGAATCATTATGGTACTATCGCAAAAACAATATATCACTTCAACGCGTGAAAGTCAATATAATTAATAAATAGTAATACATAAATAAAAATATGCAAAATATTTATAGATACTTGTAAATAGTAAAACAATTTAGTAAAATATACCTATGGATAATTGATAAGTAATATAGAAAATTGAATATAAATGTCAAATTACCCAAAAAAATGCATAAAATGGAGGACGTTACTATGAATGTTTACACAACTGATAAGATTCGTAATGTTGTTTTGCTTGGACATGGAGGGTGTGGTAAGACCAGCCTGGTAGAAGCAATGGCTTATTTATCTGCAATTACTTCGAGACTTGGAAAAGTCCCGGATGGTAATACGCTTAGTGATTTTGGTAAAGAAGAGCTAAAAAGAAAATTTTCAATTAGTACCTCCATCGTGCCAATTGAATGGGAAGGTACGAAAATTAATATTCTGGATACTCCTGGTTATTTTGACTTTGTAGGTGAAGCAGAGGAGGCTGTCAGCGCAGCGGACGCGGCGATTATCGTAATCTCCGGTAAGACAGGAATTGAAGCTGGAACACAGAATGCATGGGAATTGTGCGAGAAATACAAATTACCAAGAATGATATTTGTTACAGAAATGGATGTTGATAATGCTTCTTACAGGCAGGTCGTTGAGGATATGACATCGTTATATGGAAAAAGAATTGCACCGTTCCATCTACCGATTCGTGAAAATGAAAAATTTGTAGGTTACATAAATGTAATACAGGAAGCCGGTTTCCGTTGGAATGGCAAAGAGGTAGTGGAGTGTGAGATCCCTGAATATAGCAAACCGAATTTACAGATATGCAGGGATACACTGATGGAAGCAGTTGCAGAGACAAGTGAAGAAATGATGGAACGCTATTTTAGCGGTGAAAAATTTTCGGAAGCAGAGATACGCTCAGCATTGAGGACCAATGTAAATGACAGTACGATAGTGCCGATTTCAATGGGATCGAATGTTCTGATACAAGGCATTTATACATTGTTGGACGATATCGTAAAATATCTGCCGAGCCCGGAAAATAGAAAACTCGTTGGCATGAATATGAAAACGAATGAAATCTTTGAAGCAGATTATGATTTTTCCAAAGCAAAATCTGCCTATATATTTAAGACCATAGTTGATCCGTTCATCGGAAAGTATTCATTGATAAAGGTTTGTTCAGGGGTATTGAAACCGGAAGATCTTCTGTTTAATTCAGATAAGAATGTAGAAGAAAAAATCAGCAGATTATATGTCCTGCAAGGAAATAAACCGATAGAAGTCAAGGAATTGCATGCGGGAGATATCGGAGCGATAGCAAAACTGACAGCTGCCAGAACCGGAGATACGCTTTCCACAAAAGCAGTTACCGTGCAATACGGAAAAGCAGAAATATCGACGCCATATACAAGTATGCGTTATAAAGCAAAAAATAAAGGGGATATTGATAAAATTTCGCAGGCTTTACAGAAACTGACACATGAGGATCAGACACTGAAAACTGTGAATGATGCAGAAAATCATCAGTCGTTACTGTTCGGAATGGGAGATATGCATCTTGAGGTTATTGTAAGCCGCCTTTTGAATGAATATAATGTTGAAATCGAGCTGTCAAAACCAAAAGTTGCTTTTAGAGAGACCATTAAAAAAAATTCAGATGTAGAATATAAATACAAAAAGCAGTCCGGCGGACATGGACAATACGGTCATGTTAAAATGAGATTTGAACCTTCAGGAGAGTTAGAGAAACCCTATGTATTCGAACAAGTCGTGGTTGGAGGAGCAGTTCCGAAGAACTTTTTTCCGGCAGTTGAAAAAGGAATGCAGGAATCTGTATTAAAGGGTCCTTTGGCAGCATACCCGGTCGTAGGAGTAAAAGGAATATTGTATGACGGATCGTACCATCCTGTTGATTCATCGGAAATGGCATTTAAGATGGCTACGATACAGGCATTTAAGAAAGGATTCATGGAAGCCGCACCAATTTTAATGGAGCCGATCGCATTATTAAAGGTTACGGTACCGGACAATTATACCGGAGATGTGATGGGAGACTTGAATAAACGTCGCGGACGTGTATTGGGCATGACACCGATTGCCAATGGGAAACAAATTGTAGAGGCAGATATTCCGATGATGGGATTATTCGGCTATTGTACTGAACTTCGTTCCATGACAGGTGGCCGAGGTACCTATGAATACACATTCAGCCGATACGAGCAGGCTCCAACAGATATACAGGAAAAAGAAGTGGCGGCCAGAGCTAATAAGGTCGCTGAATCAAATGAAGAATAAGTCTTAATGGAAATTTAATTTGTATAGGATCTTCCTATGTGGTAATATTCAAATATAATGAATGATTACAGGGGAGGTCCTATATTTCATGAAAAAGACAAAGAATTATGTGATTGGATTTGTGATAGCAGCACTGATCGCTTTTGTTTACTATTACATGACGTTACCGGCGATCAATATCCACTCGAAAGGGTTTTGGTTTTTTGTATCTTTTGCCATTTTAGTTTTGATTGGTATTGTCCTGTTAAAAACAATCGGAAAACAGGGCAAAATAATAGAAGGTAATGGAATTAACATCAATTTTAAAGACATTACTTTATCAAAACCAGTAAAATTTCTGGCAGCTTTGTTATTGGTAATTTTATTGATTTACGGGATCGGAAGTATACTATCTTCTCCATTTATAAATGCAAAGAAATATCAACAGCTCTTAACAATTGAAGAACGCAATTTTACAGATGATATCAAGGAGGTCGATTTTAATACGATCCCTTTGCTGGACAAAGACTCGGCAGCACTTCTGGCAAATCGTAAGATGGGCAGCATGGTGGATATGGTATCTCAGTTCGAAGTAAGTACGGAGTATGCACAGATCAACTATCATGATGCACCGGTACGTGTGGCACCGCTTGTATATGCAAGTACGATTAAATGGCTGACGAATCAGGCAAACGGTATCCCGGCATATATCATGATTGATATGGCAACACAGAATACGGAATGCGTGAAGTTAAAAGAGGGAATTAAATATTCCAAATCAGAATACTTTAACCGGAATCTATACAGACATTTGCGTTTTCATTATCCGACCTATATTTTCGATGACCAGATTTCATTTGAAATTGGAGAAGACGGTGTGCCATATTGGATTTGTCCTGTTAAGAAATTCAATATTGGGTTATTCGGCGGACAAACGGTAGGAAATGTAGTAATCTGTAATGCAATAACGGGTGAATGTAAGGACTATGCGGTAAAAGATGTACCACAATGGGTCGATAAAGTATATTCAGCTGAACTATTAATTTCTCTTTATGATTATTCAGGGACGTTGAAGCATGGATATTGGAATAGTGTTCTTGGGCAAAAAGACTGCCTGCAATCGACCAATGGCTATAATTATATAGCATTGGAGGATGATGTATGGGTATATACCGGAGTTACATCGGTAAGCGGAGATCAGTCTAATGTAGGTTTCGTATTAATGAATCAACGAACAATGGAAACACGTTTTTACAAAGTAGAAGGTGCGATTGAAGATTCCGCAATGTCTTCAGCGGAAGGGCAGGTACAGAATCTAGGGTACCGTGCAACATTTCCAATTCTTCTAAATATCGCTGGAGAACCGACGTATTTTATGGCGCTAAAGGATGATGCTGGTCTCGTTAAAAAGTATGCAATGCTGAATGTTGAAAAATATCAGTGGGTCGCAATTGGTGATACTGTAAAAGAATGTACAAAAGAATATATACAATTATTGAATACGAACGGTATCGTCAGCGATAAAGCATCAGACGTGAAAACTATTACAGGCATGATCACAAGCATAGCGCCTATCGTATTGGAGGGTAACACTCATTATTATCTATGCGTAAATGGTTCTGATGATATTTTTAATATTGATATGAGTAATTCTGATCTGATATCTATAGTAAAATATCACGAAGGAGATATGGTAACTTTAGGTTATAAGGATGAACTGGGATTAAATACAGTACTTCAGGTTGGTAAATAAACTAAAAATTGAGGAACACCAAACTATGAGGAAAAGGCTTATCTGGTAAGTTATCAGGTAAGTCTTTTTTACGTTATAGAAAATATCGTGTTATTGTAAATTGATAAGCTATAATTTCTATCGAGCAAAAAGAACTCCGTGAAGAATGCGCACTTATTTTCGCGGTAGAATTATTCCTTATATAATGGGAAATATATAAAGTAGAAAATAAAAGAAAAAAAGAAATATTATAGGGCATAACATTGAAATGATTATACAAAAATAGTATAATACCATAAAATGACAGATAAATAAAGAGGGAATTAGTGTATTAAGTTATGGGAGGATGTAGGTTACGAAAGGGAGGAATTTGCATGGAGTCAAAGAAATATGGTGAAATTCAGAAATTAAGCCAGGAAGAGATTAGAAAGATATTAAAAGAAACAAGAGGTAAATTGGCACAACAGCAACAAATCATAAAAGAAAAGAAATTACCTGTTCTTGTACTGGTAGAAGGATGGGGCGCCTCTGGAAAAGGAACACTGATCAGTTATTTGATCAGAGATTTGGATCCAAGATTTTTTAAAGTTATTCCAACGAGTATTCCGTCCAAAGAGGAAAAAAGAAAACCTTTTTTATGGAGGTATATGTGTACAATTCCGGAGGCAGGAAAATTCGTTTTCATGGATGCAGGCTGGATGGAAGAAACAGTTTGTAATATGGTAGATGAAAAGTTAAAAGGTAAGGCATTTCGGAAAAGAATAGAAGGGATCAATGAATTTGAACGGCAATTATTAGATAATGGATATCTAGTATTAAAGATTTTTGTAGATGTATCAAAAGAAGAACAAAAGAACAGAATAAATGGTCTGCTGGAGAATCCAGATACAAAGTGGCGGGTAAGCAAAAGAGATCAGAAGCAGTTGGAAAACAGGAAAGTATATGAAAAAGCATATAGCGAATATATTGCGGAGACAAATACAGAAGCGTCGCCGTGGCATGTGATTGACAGTGGGGAAAAAGGACTGGTGGAATTGCAGGTTTGTCATTTGCTTGTAGAAGGTATTGATAAAAAAATAAAAGAACAAGAGATACCAGTGATATTGCAGGATAAATCATTTCCAGTGATAGAAATGCCCAAATTAGAACAGGTATCATTGGACATGTTTCTTACAAGAGAAGAATATGAAAAGCAGCTAAATGAAGCACAAAAAAAATTAAAAAAACTCCATAATAAACTATACAATAAGGGAATCCCTGTCATTATCGCGTACGAAGGATGGGATGCTGCGGGTAAGGGCGGAAATATAAAAAGACTTACCAGCGCATTAGATGCAAGAGGTTTTGAAGTGCATCCGATCGCAGCACCGGATATTCATGAAAAAGGAAGATTTTATCTATGGCGTTTTTGGACAAGATTACCAAAGACCGGTCATATTGCAATCTTTGACCGCACATGGTATGGAAGGGTAATGGTAGAACGATTAGAGGGTTACTGCAGCGAGAACGACTGGCAGCGTGCTTATAATGAAATCAATGAATTTGAAAAAGAATTAGCGGAATGGGGGGCAATTGTAGTTAAATTCTGGATTCATATTGACAAGGAAATGCAGCTCAAAAGATTTAAGGAAAGGGAAGCCAGTCCGCAGAAAAGATGGAAAATAACAGAAGAAGATTGGCGGAACAGAGAAAAATGGGATGCTTATGAAAATGCAGTAAATGAGATGCTGGAAAAGACAAGCACAAAAAATGCCCCATGGTATATTATTCAATCCAATGATAAGTATTTTGCGCGTATACAGGCAATTAATTACGTAATTCAGTCAATTGAAGAAAGAGTAAAATAATCTTGACAAAAAATAGAAAGATGAGTAAAATTATCATAGTTTCGTTATTATTTAGAATTATATTTCATATGGAATATTTATAAGAAAAAACAAAGAAGAGGATTATTAAGAGTGTAACAATTCAGAGAACTGCCGGTTGGTGTGAGGCAGTATGCCAAACTCCCAACTCGCCTCAGAGTTCCTTGGCTGAACACAAGTAGGTTAAGGCGGGGGTTCCCGTTATAGGATTTTAAGTGTGTATGTTCAGAAGGGAAGCGGACAAGAGCTTCTATTATGACTTACAAATTAGAGTGGTAACGCGGATTAACTTCGTCTCTAGCAACTTGGAGACGAAGTTTTTTTTTCGCGAGTAGCGATGAAAATGCTGTGCTTGCACAAGCATTTGAGGAGCACCGCGAAAACCCAGAAGCTTACTATGGAGATTCTGGGTCTGTGCGAGTAGCGATGAAAATGCTGTGCTTGCACAAGCATTTGAGGAGCACCGCGAAAACCCAGAAGCTTACAACGAAAATAAAATTGGAGGAAGCAGATTATGGCAGTACCATATAATCACAGAGAAATTGAACAAAAATGGCGTGCGGAATGGGAAAAGAATCCTGTAAACGTAAATGATGGAAAGAAACCAAAGTACTATTGTTTGGATATGTTCCCATATCCTTCGGGTAATGGACTTCATGTCGGACACTGGAGAGGATATGTAATATCTGATGTCTGGAGCCGTTACAAATTATTAAATGGTCATTATATCATACATCCAATGGGATGGGATGCATTCGGGCTTCCGGCGGAGAATTATGCAATTAAAATGGGTGTTCACCCGGCAGTTTCTACAGCCGAAAATGTAGCGAACATCAAGAGACAGATTAATGAGATCGCGGCTTTATATGATTGGGACAGAGAAGTAAATACAACAGATCCTGATTTCTATAAATGGACACAATGGATTTTTGTAAAGATGTTCAAAGCAGGGTTAGCTTACGAGAAAGAAATGCCGATCAACTGGTGCCCATCTTGCAAAACAGGACTTGCAAATGAGGAAGTTGTGGATGGAAAATGTGAAAGATGTGGATCAGAAGTAACAAAGAAGAACCTGAAACAATGGATGCTTCGCATCACCAAATATGCGGATCGGTTATTAGCAGATCTTGATAAATTAGACTGGCCGGATAAAGTGAAGAAGATGCAGACCGACTGGATTGGAAAATCCCACGGTGCGGAAGTTGATTTTCCAGTTGAGGGCAGAGAAGAAAAACTTACAGTATATACTACAAGACCAGATACTTTGCATGGAGCCACTTTTATGGTACTTGCACCAGAACATGAAATGGCTGCCAGCCTTGCAACAGTTGAAACAAAGGAATCTGTGGACAAATACATCTTTGATTCATCCATGAAGTCAAATGTTGACAGATTACAGGGAAAAGAAAAAACGGGTGTATTTACGGGTACTTATGCAATAAATCCGCTAAATGGTGCGAAAGTTCCTATCTGGCTGTCAGATTATGTACTAGCGGATTATGGTACAGGCGCAATTATGTGTGTACCTGCACATGATGATAGAGATTTTGAATTTGCTACAAAGTTCAATATTCCGATTATTCAGGTAATCGCCAAAGATGGTAAAGAAATTGAAAATATGACAGAACCTTATACAGCCGCAGTGGGGACTATGATTAATTCGGGTGACTGGACAGGTATGGAGTCTTCTGTACTAAAAAAAGAAGCTCCGAAAATGATTGAAAAGATGGGCTTTGGACATGAAACGACCAATTACAAATTGCGTGACTGGGTATTCTCAAGACAGCGTTATTGGGGTGAGCCGATTCCAATTGTACATTGTCCTGCGTGCGGATGCGTTCCAGTTCCGGAAGAACAATTACCATTATTGCTACCGGAAGTTGAAAAGTATCAGCCGACAGGAACAGGCGAATCGCCGCTCGCAGACATAGACGATTGGGTAAATACCACTTGCCCTTGCTGCGGTGCCCCTGCAAAACGTGAGACAAATACAATGCCTCAATGGGCAGGTTCTTCATGGTATTTCTTACGTTATGTAGATTCTCATAATAATAAAGAATTGGTAAGCAGAGAAAAAGCAGATGCGTTGTTACCGGTCGATATGTATATTGGTGGTGTTGAGCATGCTGTACTGCACTTGCTTTATTCCAGATTCTATACAAAGTTCTTATGTGATATCGGAGTAATTGATTTTGAGGAACCTTTTAATAAGTTATTTAATCAGGGTATGATTACAGGCAAAAACGGTATTAAAATGAGTAAATCAAAAGGAAATGTTGTCTCACCTGATGAACTGGTAAGAGATTATGGATGTGATTCTTTAAGATTATATGAGTTATTTGTAGGACCACCGGATTTGGATTCT
Source organism: Bacillota bacterium (assembly GCA_023398375.1). Classification (GTDB taxonomy): domain Bacteria; phylum Bacillota; class Clostridia; order Lachnospirales; family Lachnospiraceae; genus SZUA-378. Next base: position 106,073 of record JAEWSH010000128.1, read on the forward strand.
GAATGGGATGACAGGGGGATTGATGGTGTATACAGATTTTTGAACCGTTACTGGACACTTGTCATGGATAACAAGGATAAAAGGGTAAAGGCAACAACAGAGATGTTAAGACAGCGCAATAAGATGATTCATGATATTACGACACGTCTGAATAATTTTAGTCTGAATACGGTAGTTTCAGGATTTATGGAATATAATAATAAGTTTATTGATATGGCTAAGAAAGAAGGGATTGATAAAGAGACGCTTGAGACGATGACGATTCTTCTGGCACCATTTGTTCCTCACGTGAGCGAAGAATTATGGAGAGAACTAGGGCATAATGATACAGTATTTAATGCCGGATGGCCGGAAGCTGATGAGACGGCCATGGTAGAGACAGAAAAGGAAATTGCTGTCCAAATAAATGGTAAGACAAAGGCAATCGTAAAATTAGCTGCTGATATTGATAAAGATTCAGCAATTACTGCTGGAAAAGAGTCGATTGCAGATAAGTTAACAGGTGATATCATAAAAGAGATTTATGTGCCTGGAAGAATCATCAATATTGTTATGAAATAAACAATGCGGCAAACAACAAAACAAAAGAAAGGTGATTAATTTTGATGGATGATCAATTTATAACATTTACGATAGGAAAGCAAAAGCGGATTGCGTTGATCGCTCATGATGGTAAGAAAAAAGAACTGATTGAATGGTGCAATACGAACAAAGGAATATTAAGAAATCATTTTTTGTGCGGAACAGGAACAACCGCAAGAATGATTTCGGATTATACGGATCTACCTGTAAAAGGGTATAATAGCGGTCCTTTAGGCGGAGATCAGCAGATTGGAGCTAAAATAGTAGAAGGAAATATTGATTTTGTGATATTTTTCTCAGACCCATTAGAAGCGCAGCCGCACGATCCGGATGTAAAAGCATTGCTTCGTATTGCACAGGTGTATGATATACCAATTGCAAATAATAAAGCGACAGCTGATTTTATGATTACTTCAAGGTTTATGGAAGAGGAATATGAACATAAGGTATTGAACTTTAAACAAAATGTAATTGACAGGGCTAAGAGCCTTTAGTGTTCAAAATATTGTTTTCATAATAAAAGCAGGTCAGAATTGACCTGTTTTTATTATGAAAAAATCGGACAGTTACTTTTGCTTAAATAAACGTAAAATCTGATCCATTTTTGCAATTTCATTAGGGGTGCTGATTTTCTTTAAAACGGTAACAATTCGAGTCATTTCATCTTCTGTAAAATGAATATTTTCCTGTTTGGAACGATTTGCAATTGCAAGTAAAAAAGGCAAGCGTTCCTTAGCAGAAAGCGAGGTACTTTCAAATACAAGTTTTTGCAAAAAGTCTAATTTTTTTTGATCGATATCCCGGATTGATGCATCCTGCATCCAGCTGTTATCAGACATAAAACTCCTTTCTATGTATATGATTATTCTTGATTGCGAAACATTTCGAACATGGCCTGCTGCTCAGGAGAAAGTAGATTCTTTAGCAGGCTGTTGATATCCATACCGGCTGTATTTTCATTTTCATCAGAGTTTTCATTCGAATTTGTGGCAGAACCAAATAAATCTTTGTATTTCTGCATTTCCTGGAACATTTCCAAAGCCTGCATCATATCTGCGATTTCTTTGAACTTTTTTTGCTCGCTATCAGTACAGTAATATTGGAGCTCTTTTATTAAAGAAGTAAGATCTTTGGGATCAGGGTCATTCTCATTTGCGCAGATATTAATTTGATGCTTTATCTTATCGCAGTAAGAGATTGTGTATTGGAACTCCATAAATTTGATAAAGAGCGCGAACTGATTCCGCCTTTCTCGTGGAAGACGGGGAAGGATCACCTTGAGCATCTGAATGTGATTAGTGGTATAAAGGGTATCGAATGCAAGTACATAATCTGAATCTCTGTGTTCTGACATCAGGGTTCCTTCCAAAACTTCTTTTTTAATACTATGTGCAGTAAGGGAAGAATATGATAAACAGAAAAACCATACATAGGCTTCTTAATCAAAAAGCCTGTGTATGGTTAATGCTGATTGCGAGAAAATAATATTCTAGCAGAATGAATTTCCGCCGCAGCAACAAAGGATAAGTATTAAAATAATAATGCATTCACTACCATTTGAACCGCCATCACAACCGCCGCCGCCGCCGAAAATGCCACCAACGCCGCCGCATCCGCCGCCGAAACCGCTATTTCCGCCGCAACAAAATAGCAGGATAATAATCCAGAGAATACCACCACATCCGCTATCGTTACATCTTGGTCTATCACAACCACATCCTGAAGCTGTTAAATCACTCATTTGTTTCCTCCAAAAAAGATTTATTTATGCTTTATCATATGGAGAGAGCATGTCAAGGTTTCCATATATTTTAAAAAAAATAAAAAAAATTATTGCACAACATGTGGGTAAGGACTTGAATTTATTTCAATATATTGTAAAATAGATTATATATGTTAAAAATGGGTTTTATTCTACGAAAGGGACAGAATCATGACGGACAAGGATTGGACTGTTGAAGGACGTACTTTTCGCACACAACGTGATTATGCCGCAGCATATCGGGATAAAAGAAAGATAGATCAGATTCGAAAAAAAATAAATTTTAAAGATAGCCAGACAGTTATGAAATTGCAGAAAGAACTGCAGAAAGGCAGCTTTAGGTTCGAATCGATAATTGGTCGGGATTTTATAGAAGAAGTGAACGAACTGGTGGCAGAATCGGAAGGGCATTTACATAAGAAAAAAGATTCCCAGATAGTGCTGAGTGGCTATGATGATAAGCTGAAAAAAGAAATTATACGGGAATTAAAAAAAAGGGAGCTTTCAAGGAAGATCCTGCTTGGAACATTGGCTGTCATAGCAGCGGCAAGCCTTGGTTATTTTACATATTATTATTATGCTGCTATGAAATCGTCTCATGAATTTGCCGGTCTGTCTGAATTAAAAGACGACAAACGGTTAGGAAACGGCACAGAAGACTCACAAGTCACGGCAAAAGAGCAAAAGCCTGTTATTGATAAATATAAAACTTTATATAATAAAAATAAAAAGCTAATCGGATGGGTAAGAATTGCCGATACAAATATTGATTATCCGGTTATGCAGTCTGCTAACGAAGAATATTATCTGGATCATAATTATAATCAGGAAAAAGACAGGAATGGTTCCATATTCATGGATGCAAAGTGCGATGCGATGGTACCGAGCACAAATCTGATTATTTACGGTCATAATATGCGTTCCGGTGAAATGTTCGGATCATTGAGCAGATACGAAGAGGAAGAATATTACGAGAAGCATAAACACATTACATTTGATACCATATATCAGGAAGGTAAATATGAGGTGATGTATGCTTTTCGCTCAAGATTATATGAAGAAACAGAAATCGTATTTAAGTATTATCAATTCATAGATGCATATTCAGAGGAAGAATTCAATTCCAATATGAAAGAGATGGCGGCAATATCTCTGTATGATACAGGTGTGACGGCAAACTACGGCGACCAGTTGCTTACGCTGTCTACCTGTGATAACAATGAAAAGAATGGAAGATTTGTTATCGTTGCAAAGAGAATTGAGTAAGACAGCAGGATACAAAGGAGAAAGTACAAAATGGGGACGAAGAAACACAAAAAGGGCAATAGAAAGTTAAAGAAAACGGTAAGAATGGCGTTCGGAGCTGTTTGTATGCTTACTGCAATCATAATAGCACTGGTACCTGTGCCGGATATCAAGGCGGATACTTCACCATATGCATATCCGGATAGCAGCGCTATTGATAGTGCGGTGGCAGCACAGCAAGTCGATACGGATGGCATTGGACTGACTGGACCGACAACGAATACAAAGGCTTCCTATACCATTAGTTACAGAAGTAATATTTATTGGTATGAACGTCAATTTGATTATTTTACAGTAACTGTTTCCAGTGCCAAGAGAGCAGTGCTGTCAAAGTATAATGATGAATACGGAACCAACAGCATTACGGTTCCTAGTTTCATTTCAGCAGACGGATATAACGTGATAACGGAGGAAGAGTATGCAAAGTTTAAACAAAAAGTAGAAACTACTCCGAGTACCTATGAAATGAATTCCCCAAGCAGTAATACTGCATGGTTCTTTAAAAAGTATGCGAGCAGTCAGTACGACAAATATATAAAAGAGTATGAAGCATATGAAAAAGATACGACGGGAAATGTTCTTGAACCAGATCCTTTGACAATGAAGGAGGATGCATTATCAGAGGATCAATTACTGAGTTATTATTGCGACAAAATGCCGGGATATCAAGACAAAGGATATACATTGAATAAGGTTTATATCGGAGGAGGTACTGAAATCATAGTACCGGATACCGGCGAGAAAACGGCCAGTAATTGGGCCTATATTCCTAAAAAGGCATCGAAAGAGGCACTTACGGATGAAAATGGGTTTATGCTGAATGGAGAAGAACTGATTCCTGTTTTGGCAATTGGAGACAATGCATTTAAAAATACGCAGAATGCAAAGATACTGAATATAGAAGGAGATATCAAATATATAGGGGAGTCTGCGTTTGAGGATAGTTATGTATCTAAGGTAGACTTTGGGGATAATATAAAGAGTATTGGACATCAGGCTTTTAAGAACTGCACCAGGCTTGAACAGGTTGCTTTTGGTAATTCGGTGGAGGAACTTGGGGTGGAAGCTTTTTATGGCACCTATCTGAAATCAATTATTCTCCCGACCAATATTAAAAAAGTTGGCGTAGGTGCATTTGCTTCCTGTGTGCAGTTGACAGGAGTTGATTTGTCAGGGGTTAAGGCAAGTTCAGGTACTCTTGGAGACTATGCGTTTTTTAATGATTATGCCATCAATACTTTGAATATGGAAGGAACCAGAATTACTAAGATAGGAAAAGCAGCTTTTGCCGCAACAAGTGGTATTACAGGGGCACTGAAAGATTTTAAATTTCCGAGTAATATGAGCGCATCGGACAGTTTGGGAGACTATATTCTTGCCGGAAGAACAAATCTTCTGTCTGTAACAATGCCAGCTGATTATGGAAGAAATTCAAAAGTTACGGTACCAAACGGAATCTTCACTAATTGCATCAATCTTGAAAAAGTGATTTTTCCAGATGATGGGCAAGGATCCTGTGCATGGGTATCCTATTTGATAGAAAGTGAAAAAGCAACTCTTTTTTCAGGAGTTTATAATAAAAATCTTTGTGTCTATGGACCGGAGCTGGCAGGAACAGAAAAAGCCGAGCCAAGGACCAGTACATGGAGGGCTTCCACTTCAGTTTCCAAGACAGTTCCTTATATTTATGTGGGAAAAGACGGACTCACCTATATTGAAATCAGTGATGGAAAATATCTGCTTTCTGCAAATAAGAATGGAGAATTGGTATCCTGCATTGAGACACCAGGAAGTACTTCTACGGGATTGATTGAAAATATTATCATTCCTTCTAAAGTGGGAGAGTATGCGATTACGAAGATTCTGCCGGGATGTTTTTCCGAGAATATCAAAGAGAGAGTACAATCACTAACCATAGAAGATGATTCCATTAAAGAGATAGGAGACAATGTATTTAGTGGATGCAGCAAATTAGAAAAAGTTACCATTGGGAATTCAGTAGCCAGTATTGGAGCCAATGCTTTCCAGAATTGTCCGTTGCTGACGGATGTCTACTTTAGCACACCTAGCAGCTATACCGCTTTTACAATGGGAGCTAGTGCATTTGAGACAGGATCAGATGAGCTTACATTCCATGGCGATATTGTAGAGGGATATGCTCCATTCGAATGGGCAATGGATTATACGATTAACACGCAGGGAACGAAGAGTGTCTGCTATAAAAGTAATGCGCCTACGAACCTGACTGTAATTAGTTATAAAAAGAAAGATTCCACAAGTAACAAAAGAATTCCGACACTGGTAGATTATCCGTTATATGAAAATATCGATAAGGATAATCAGGATTATGAAACGAAGCAAGTTGAATATTATACAAATAAGTATTCCGTCAGCGCAAATGATCTGCAGGAATTTAATGACTGGCTTCAAGAGAGTCACGGTCTTGGGTATAAAGACGGATATAAAGGATACAGCATACAGCGTAAGTATGAATTACAGAATAATGAGAACACAGATTTATCCAAACTTAAAGAGTATCAGATTTTAACTTCAATGGAGCAGGCGATTATCAGCAGTACACAGAACATAACGATTCCGGCGTCTGTAAAATCTATTGATGCAAAGGATTTCTTTACCCAGACCTTTACAAATACCGGAAATATTACATCGTATGTATTGGATACTTTCCGCGGGGCATCAAAACAGAATATTTATAAGACAGATACAAGTGGTACGACCTATGCTACAACGGTTTATGGTGGCTTATTCAGCGGGGATCTTGATGAAGCTCTGGATAATACAAAACAGACGATTACAAAAGGAAATGACAGGCTGACTTCCATCACAATAACAAATGTAGCAACGTTGCCGGATTATGCATTTGACAGCTGTGAAAATCTGGAGAGTGTTGATATCGGAGCTTGTACGGATGTCGGTACAGCACCGTTTACAGGCTGCAATAAACTGACTTCTGTTATCTGCAAAGCTCCATATTCATACCAAAACGGGATACTGTATAAGGAGAACAGTGATGGTACACTTACGATAGTAGAGTGCCTTCCGGCAAGAGGTGATTTGATAAAACCAAAAACGATAACGGTAGAGTCTGACCCGCTGCTTGCGAATGTAAGTGCAATTGCAGAAGGTGCTTTTCAAAACTGTGATTCTATTACAAAAGTAGATTTAAGTGCCCTGACTAAATTGAAAACAATACCAAAAAATAGTTTTAATGATTGTAATAATTTAAGCGATGTGTATCTTCCGGAATCTGTAAATGAGATATTGGACGGGGCATTTACAAAGTGTCTGACAGGATTGAAAGTTGAGATTCCTGGTACAGAAGTTCATATTACTTCCGATGCTTTTACGCATGACCAAGGGATTATCCGTACCTATAAGGATAGTGCCGCATATGCTTATGCAACATTATATAATATTGATACGGAAATTCTTGGAACAAAATATGTAGTATCCTTCGTAGATTATGATGGCTCCCCACTGGGGCCCGATCAGAAAATAGTGTCGGGTAAGGATGCGGTACCGCCAGCTGATCCAACCAGGATTGGTTATAAATTTACTGGTTGGAACAAGAGTTATAAAAATATTACTGCCAATTCAATTATTATGGCAACATATCTTTCTACAGGTGATAAGATAGTTGTATTTTTGGATTATAATGGTGCGGTATTATCAAAGCAAGCTATAGCGGCGGGAGGAAGTGCAATACCGCCGGCAAATCCGTCAAGAACCGGGTATACATTTACGGGTTGGAGCGGAACTTATACGAATATTACTGCTGACACTACACTTATTGCACAGTATACTGCCAATTCTTCCAATAACGGTGGTAATACAAATAATGGTGGTAATACAAATAACGGCGGTAATACAAATAATGGTGGTAACTCAAACAAGGGCGGCAGCAATGACGACGATGATGACGATGATGATCATAGCGGCAGTGATGGAAAGCCGACTGCCAGTCTGGTCAAAGTCATAAACGGAACCGGAGGAGGATACTATACTGTTGGTTCTACGGTGTATATCAGTGCATTTGCAGCGCCTGCGGGCAAACATTTTGATAAATGGACGACTACCTCTAATGGTGTGGGATTAGCAAATCCCAATAGTAAATCTACCAGTTTTACGATGCCTTGGAATTATGTAGAAGTCACTGCTAATTTTGCGGATGGACCGGAAACGGCAAGTTCTAATAATACTGTAGATACGCTTCCGGCAGGCCCTACGACTGGAAAAGGTTCAGGAGGCTCGGGCGGTTCAGGCGGTTCAGGCGGAACTGGCTCTAACAGCACGGGAACAAAAGAAGGTGGAACTGTGGTTTCAATAACCAAACCTGGCTTTTCGGATACAGATAAAGCATCAGCAGTTGTACATGGTTCAACTGATAATTTTATCATTAAGATTACAGAAGATGCAGATGCGCAGGCGCAGATTGAAGCAGCCTTATTAGCAGATACGGAAACATTGGAAAATATCAAGTACTTCCCAATGGATATCAGTCTGTATGACTCGACAGGAACGACCAAGATTACAGATACGGCGGGGATCACCATAGATATAACGCTTCCATTACCCGATGAACTTCGTGAGTATGGCGGTAATAATAAAGTAGCAGGTGTTGTAGATGGAAAACTTGATAAACTGACACCGACCTTTAAGTCGATCGACGGAGTGCCATGTGTTACATTTACCGCATCCCATTTCTCACCATATACGATTTATGTGGATACAGCAAACTTATCCGATGGTTCCATTGATTCGTCGCCAAAAACCGGTGATCCGATTCATCCGAAATGGTTTCTGGTAATAGGTCTTGCATGTATTTCAATACTTCTGTTCATGAAAAAAGATGTAAAAAGGACTATTAAAATCAGTTGATAGGAGTATCTATGAAGAAAAGAAAAAATAGGTTGTCTGTGCAATGCAGACAACCATTTTTGAAAGCATTAGGCGCTGTATTTTTAGTGGCGGCGATCTCTCTGACACAAGTTCCGGTGCCGGCAGTGCAGGCGGTTACTAATGACTTTCGAATGGATGGAAATACCTTAATTAAATATACGGGAAGTAGTACAAACGTTACCATTCCGGATACGGTGGAAAGAATTGCAACGGAGGCTTTTGCGGATAATGAAGTGCTGACGTCGGTTTCTATTCCGCAATCTGTTACAAAGATTGAGAACAGTGCTTTCCTGAATTGCACTGCATTAAAAAGTCTTACAATCCCGGATTCTGTGAAAGATATCGGAAAATCTGCTTTTAGCGGGTGCAGTGCGCTTACCTTGTTATCTATCGGCACTGGTTTGTCTAATTTAGAGGCAGGTGCCTTTGCAGGCTGTACTTCTTTAAGTACAGCAGCGATTGCAGATGCAAATTCTTCTGTGAGCGCATCTGACTTAAACGCACAGAATCCTTCTTATACGTGTAAGGATGGTGTTATTTATGGCAATAATGGAACGATTGTCTGTCAAATGCTTGCTGGACGAAAAGGTGACAGCTATTCCATGCCATCTACGGTGACCAGTATTTCAGAATATGCTTTTTGGGATTGTGAGAACTTAAAAGATGTCAGTTTATCCAGTCGTTTAAAAGAAATACCGGCATATGCCTTTTCAAATTGTAAAGGACTGGAAAAGGTAATTGTTCCGTATTCGGTCAAAAGTATTCAGATGAAAGCTTTTGAGAATTGCATAAAATTGTCAGAAATTGAGATACCCGAGTCGGTTTCTTTTATTCATGAAACAGCTTTTGACGGATGTAATTTATTGGATCAGAGCTCACTTAGTTCTAATTCAGTGAGTTCTGATACCGTATCAGAAAATACAGCAAAAGATGAAGCAAAACAAGAGAATTCATTAAAGTCTCAGGAACCAAAACAGCAAATTGACGGAATGGAGACCAAAGAAGATGCCAGTGTGATCGGAAGGACTAAAATAATCGGTGGGCAGGCGCTGGTTTTGATAAATAGTAAAACGGCAAATGTAATATCGGATGGTGTATCTTCCAATGCGCTTCGTGATAGTAGGAACGAAAATGATATTTCAGAAGATGGTACAAAAGTCGTAAAAGAAGCATATTATCGAAATGATGCTCTTAAAAAATATGAATTTCCGGATGGAATTAAAGAAATTGAGAAATTTGCCTTCGCTCGTTCAGGGTTATTAAGCGTCACGATTCCTGATACGGTTTCAAAGATTGGATACGCTGCGTTTTACCACTGCGATGAACTCTCAGACATCACAATCCCGGAATCTGTAACACTAATAGAGGGAGAAGCATTTCATAAAACAGCCTGGATGAACCAATGGTATGCAGATGATGCAGCTGAAGATTATCTGGTAGTGGGTGACGGTATCTTGATTGCATATAAAGGAAAGCAGGATATAGCTGCAATACCTGACAATGTAAAAAGCATTGCAACAGATGCCTTTAAAAATCATACAGAAGTAACAGAAATTATATTCCCTAAAACCTTAACGACCATATCTGATAATGCTTTTGCGGGGTGCAAGAATTTACAGTCATTTTCAGGAGGAGATAACCTGACGACAATAGCAGAACATGCGTTTGACGGCTGCCCGATCGAGGTGGCTAGTACGAAAGTCGAGACAGAAGCTAAGAATTACATTGGGAACGTGGGTAAATACCAGGTTCTGATCAAGGAACAAGAAAAGAATCAACTATTTCATGATGCCAAATGGATCGGTATCATAGCATTATCATTAGTAGGGATTGCCTTACTTACAAAAACAGGAATAAATAGTCGAAAAAAACGAATATAGTATAAGAGTAGTAGAAACATTGGGAATCTTCCGGCATAAAATAATCAAAAAGGTCGGGAGATTTTTTTTTGTATCGTGTAAAGAAACAAATTCATTGGGAAAAAGCGATCGAACAGGGATTGACAGGAAAAAATGTGACAATTGCTGTTTTAGATACAGGTATTGCATTGCATCCGGACTTTGATAATAGAATTATTGCATTTAAAGATTTTATTCACCGTCAAAATGAAATCTATGATGATGCGGCACATGGAACCCATGTATGTGGAATTATTGCGGGAAGTGGATTGTTATCTAACGGTAAATATTGTGGAATGGCACCAGGTGCAAAGTTAGTGGTAGGTAAAATACTGGATGAAAATGGAAATGGCAATATTCAAAATATGATTGATGGAGTTAATTGGGTTCTTGAAAATAAACAAAGGTATCATATCCGGATTCTGAATATTTCAATTGGAACTGATCAAGAAGATGAATCTATTATTCACTCAATCATAAAATGTGTCGAAAAAGCATGGTCTGCAGGCATTGTAGTGATAACAGCTGCCGGAAATAAGGGACCGGAACCTATGTCAATATCACCAATCGGAGCGAGTAATATGGTAATTACAGTTGGATGTCATGATGGTGGGTATTTTGGAAATAAAGAAAATCTTTGTGAAAATTATTCAGGCAGAGGGCCAACGAGATATGCAGTGAAAAAACCGGATATCGTTGCTCCCGGGACAGAAATCATATCATGTAATGGAGAATTTAAGAAGATACGCAATCAATTTCTAAATGCATATTCAGCAAAAAGCGGTACTTCAATGGCAACACCGATAGTAGCGGGAGCCTGTGCACTATATTTGGAAAAATATCCTGCAATTTCAAATGAGGATATGAAAAGACATATTATCTTTTCGGCGAAAGATATGCAGGAAAAATGGTCAAAGCAAGGATGGGGAATGTTGGATATTGAAAAATTATTGATGTAAAAATGAAATCAAGTTCTATTTTGAAATAAAGAAGGAAAAAGTATCAAGTGTTTGATTACATTTGATACTTTTTCTAGTGTATTGGAATATCCAATAAAATCTGTGAGTAATAGGTTGACACAGAAGGTATAATTGTATACAATGATACAGAAATGCAAAAATATAATATAACGCACTTTTTGTTATTTATATTTATACAATATTGAGAGATGGATTAGGGAGGATGAATTGATGACAAGAAATAATGAACTGTTTGAAAACAGACCTGTGACCATGAATAAGAATAATCACCTTTTAGAAATAGAAGAGCATATGTACATTTTAGATAATGTAGAAAAACCAAATACATTCAGGAATATGTTTCCATATTCCGAGGTACCTAAGATTCCTTTTAATGATAGAATCGTGCCGCACAATATGCCTAAAAATATATGGATCACAGATACGACATTCCGAGATGGACAACAGTCAAGGGCACCTTATACAACAGAGCAGATTGTTACAATATATGATTATTTACATAAACTGGGCGGACCAAACGGTATGATTCGTGCATCAGAGTTCTTCCTATATAGTAAGAAAGATAGAGATGCCGTGTACAAATGTATGGAGCGAGGTTACCAATTCCCGGAAGTGACCAGTTGGATCAGGGCAAGTAAGGAAGATTTCAAGTTGGTAAAAGAGATTGGTATGAAGGAGACGGGTATTTTAGTAAGCTGCTCAGATTATCACATCTTCATGAAGCTTAAAATGAATAGAAGACAGGCGATGGAGCATTACCTGAGTGTTGTTCGAGACTGCCTTGATGAAGGTATCAGTGTAAGATGTCATTTAGAAGACATTACGCGAGCAGATATTTATGGATATGTTGTGCCATTCTGCCTGGAACTTATGAAATTAATGAAGGAATATAAGATACCGATCAAAGTACGTGCTTGCGATACGATGGGATATGGTGTAAACTATCCAGGGGCTGTCATACCACGTAGTGTGCAGGGGATCATTTATGCAATTCATACACATGCAGGTGTACCGCATGAACTAATAGAATGGCATGGACATAATGACTTTTATAAAGCAGTATCTAATTCAACAACGGCATGGTTATATGGCTGTGCCGGTATCAATACGTCATTATTCGGTATTGGTGAAAGGACTGGTAATACACCATTGGAGGCTATGGTATTTGAATATGCACAATTGAAGGGCAATCTGAATGGCATGAATACGAAGGTCATAACCGAGCTTGCAGAATATTATCAGAATGAAATAGGGTATGAGATTCCGCCGAGAACACCTTTTGTCGGAGAGAATTTTAACGTGACCAGAGCCGGTATTCATGCAGATGGATTATTGAAGAATGAAGAAATATATAATATTTTTGACACAGAGAAATTCCTAGACAGACCTGTACTATGTGCGGTGTCCAATACATCAGGACTTGCGGGAATCGCGCATTGGATCAATACTTACTTTAAATTAAATGAAAAGTTAGATAAACAATCAGAACTTGTTTCATATGTAAAGGAATGGGTGGATCAAGAGTATACGGAAGGACGTGTTACGGTACTGACGGATTCTGAATTAATAGAAGTAATTAAGAAAGCAGCAGAAAAAAATAATATTCATGTTGCTGCAATAGAGAATTTTTTAGCGAAGAGAGCTAAAAAATAGGAGACGGTAATGGGCAATGAATATGATGTGAAACGTGAAGTAAGTGACAAATATTCCTTGAGAGGAAGAGTATTTAATAAGCTTCGTGAAGATATATTAAGCGGTAAATATAAAGAACACGAAGAATTAAGGGAAGTGGCGATCGGGGAAGAACTTGGAGTCAGTCGTACGCCTGTCAGGGAAGCATTCAGGCAATTGGAACTGGAAGGTCTCATTCAGATCATTCCTAATAAAGGTGCTTATGTAACAGGTATTTTGCCAAAGGACGTAAGAGATATCTATATGATGCGCTCCCTGTTGGAAGGATTGTGTGCCAGGTGGGCAACACAAAATATTTCTGATGAAAAAATGGGTGAGATGGAAGAAAATATTTTTTTATCAGAATTTCATGCTGAAAAGGGTCATTATGAACAGCTGGCTGAATTAGATAATCGTTTCCATGAGATTCTTTATGAATCATGCAACAGCAAAATGCTGGAACATACATTGCGAGATTTTCATCAATATGTATTAAAGGTTCGGAAAAAAAATCTTGCTAGCATGCAACGCGGAAAAGCTTCTAATCAGGAGCATAAGTTAATCATGGAGGCAATTAGGGAAAGGGATGCTGACAAGGCAGAAATGCTTGCAAATAAACATATGATCAATGCTTATCAGAATATGGTGAATCATGGATTTGAAGAAATGCTTACGAGGGAAGATATACAGGAGGTTTAATTAAAATGGAAAAAATTAAAATGTCTACACCATTAGTGGAGATGGATGGAGATGAAATGACCAGGATTTTATGGAAAATAATAAAGGATGAATTATTATTCCCATATATCGAGCTGAATACGGAGTATTATGATCTTGGTCTTGAGAGCCGTAATGCAACAAAAGATAAAGTAACCGTTGATTCAGCGGAGGCAACTCAAAAATATGGTGTTGCTGTAAAATGTGCAACAATTACACCGAATGCAAAAAGAATGAAAGAGTATGATCTTACAGAGATGTGGAAAAGCCCAAATGGTACGATCAGAGCAATTCTAGATGGAACGGTATTCCGTGCACCAATTATTGTAAAGGGAATCGAACCTTGTGTAAAGAACTGGAAGAAGCCAATCACGCTCGCTAGACATGCCTATGGAGATGTATATAAGAATGTCGAGATCAAGATTCCTGGAACCGGAAAAGCAGAATTAGTATTTACAGCGGAAGATGGAACTATAACAAAAGAAACCATACATGATTTTAATGGAAGCGGTGTAATACAGGGTATGCACAATACTGATCAATCAATTACCAGTTTTGCAAAAGCATGTTTTGAGTATGCGTTATCTACGAAGCAGGATTTGTGGTTTGCGACCAAAGATACGATTTCCAAAAAATATGATCATGATTTTAAAGACATTTTTGAGGAAATTTATGAAACAGAATATGAAGAAAAATTTAATAATGCAGGTATTACTTACTTCTATACATTAATTGATGATGCAGTCGCGCGTGTTATGAAAGCAGAAGGCGGATTTATATGGGCATGTAAGAATTACGATGGAGATGTCATGAGCGATATGGTGTCTTCCGCGTTCGGTTCACTTGCCATGATGACATCTGTATTAGTGTCACCGAGCGGAGTTTATGAATATGAAGCTGCACATGGGACTGTTCAAAGGCATTATTATAAGCATTTAAAAGGAGAAGAGACATCAACGAATTCTGTTGCAACAATTTTTGCATGGACAGGAGCACTCCGCAAGCGCGGGGAGATGGACAAGAATGCTGCATTGTGTCAATTTGCAGATAAATTGGAAAGAGCTACCATCCAAACAATAGAGGCAGGAAAAATGACAAAAGATCTTTCATTAATAACTTCTTTAGAAAATGTAATAACATTAAACAGTCAGGATTTTATCAAAGAAATTCGTGCTACTTATGAGTCTTCGATGTAAAGAACTGAAAAGGGTCCGCATAGCGGCCCCCTCTTTATGTGCATAAATTAATCACCTAAAGTTTTTATGATCTTTTAGCAACTAAGCAGGAGAAAAAATGAAGAGACTGATTTTTATCAACGGAACAATGGGAGTCGGAAAAACCTCGACTTGCAAAGAACTTCTTGGTTTATTGCAACCAAGCGTGTTTTTAGACGGGGATTGGTGTTGGTACATGAATCCCTTCCGAGTTACAGATGAGACAAAACATATGGTAGAAAGCAATATTTGTTGTTTGCTAAATAATTTTTTATCTTGCTCAGCGTATGAAAACGTAATATTTTGTTGGGTTATGCATCAGGAATCAATAATAAATAGCTTGTTGGAAAGATTGAATTTGACAAATGTTGAGGTATATAAACTTACACTGTCTGTTTCAAAAGAGGTACTTACGCAAAGGCTCAATAGGGCCATTGAAAATGGTGAAAGAATGTCCGATGTTTTACAAAAGAGTTTAGATAGACTTCCACTCTATCAGGAGATGCATACTACTCACATTGATGTAAGTAATATTTCGCCCGTTCAAGCAGCCAAGGAAATAATAGAAATTATCGGTAATTAGGGAATGTGAACACATTACGAATAAACTATATTTCCACCGAAAGTATTTCCCATTGTTCATATAAGGAGGACAGTTGTTCTGATATCTGAGTTTTTTCTTTTGTGAGTACTTGCAGCTTAGCGACATCAGTGGCAACATTTGGATCTGTTAATTCTGTATCTATGATATTCTCTTTTTCCTCTAAAGAAGCAATCTGGTCTTCCAGTTTTTTAAGTTCATTTTCTTTTTTTCGCTGTCTGGCCTGTATTTCCTTTTGTTGTTTCCAGTCTAGTTTGCCTTCACTGGCGTCTGTTTCTGTGCTTATGGAAGAAAATGCAGCAGAATCAGTTTCCGAGAAAGAAGAAGTGTTTTTCTTTTCCAGATAATAATCATAATTTCCTAAGTAGTTATTCAAAGTCTGCGCATTTAAATCTAGAATCCGGCTGGCGGTACGATTAATAAAGTAACGGTCATGCGAAACATAAAGAACAGTGCCGGTATAATTGTTGAGTGCATCCTCCAGAATCTCTTTTGACATGATATCCAAATGGTTGGTAGGCTCATCCAGAATCAAGAAGTTCGCTTCGGATAGCATTAACTTCGCAAGCGATACCCGGCCGCGTTCCCCACCGCTTAGATCAGCAATTGATTTGAACACTTCATCACCGGTAAAGAGGAATGCAGCGAGCGTATTACGAATTTCTGTATTGGTTAAAGCAGGATAGTCGTCAGAGATTTCATTGAATAATGTTTTCTCCATGTGCAATATATGGTGTTCCTGGTCGTAATAACCGACGTGCACATTAGAACCTAATTGAACCTTACCGGCATCGGCGGGGATAAGTTCATTTATGATTTTCAGAATAGTAGTTTTGCCGGTACCGTTATTTCCGATGATTGCAACATGTTCCCCTCGCTTGATCTGAAAATTCAAATTTGTAAAGAGAGTCTCGGAACCGAAAGCCTTTTTTAAGTCAGTGATCGTAAGCACATCATTACCGCTGACGGTATTGGGCTCAATGCGCATATGCATACTATTCACGGTATCCGAGGGTTTATCAAGTACTTCAATCTTGTCTAACATTTTCTCACGGCTTTCGGCACGTTTGATAGATTTTTCGCGATTAAATGATTTTAATTTTCTAATTACCTCTTCCTGATGCTTGATGGTTTCCTGCTGATTCAAATAGGCATTCCATGCAGCAACACGAAGAAGTTCTTTTTTGGATGCATAATCAGAATAATTTCCGGTAAATGTAGTTACTTTTGAGTGGTCGATTTCGACCACTTTGTTTGCGATCCGATCCAGGAAATAGCGGTCATGAGAGACAATCACCACAGCGCCTTTATAATTTAGAAGATAAGTTTCCAGCCAGGAAATAGAAGACATATCCAAATGGTTGGTAGGCTCATCCAGAAGGATGATATCCGGCCTTTGCAGAAGAATCTTACCAAGGGCGACCCGCGTCTTCTGACCTCCGGAAAGTGTTGAGATTTCTTTTTTAAATTCAGTATCTTCAAAACCAAGGCCTTTTAGAACACCGATAATTTCACTTCTATAAGCATATCCATTTTCATTCTCGAATTTATGCATAAGTGTTGTATAATCGGATAGCAGAGAATCAAGCTTGTCATCGGTTGCTGATTTCATTTGCAATTCAAGGGAACGCAGCTGATGCTCAATATCGATCATGTACTGCTTAACAGATAATAATTCTTCATAAATAGAATTGGAACTTTCAATGGACTGGTATTGTGGTAAATAAGCAATGGTACGATCCTTAGCTAAGATGACCTGACCTTCATCGCCACTTAATTCTCCCATTATTATTTTTAAAAGCGTGGATTTGCCGGCACCATTAATACCGACGATAGCTACTTTATCATAATCTTCAATATGAAAGGAACAATTCTTTAATACGGATTGTTCCTGAAATGATTTTGAAATAGACTGACAGGATAAAATCATAGGACTCCAATCTGCTTGAGCGGTCACAAGCTTATTATGTAATAATTTAATGCATTTGAATTTTACACATATGATTTAAGTATAATAGATTTTTAAGAAAATTGCTATATAATTGATAAAAATCAGAAAAAACACTTTGGGGTAACTAAGGTTGGAATGTAACAAGTATGTAAATAATGTTTTATTGACATTATTTTAACACTTTTATATAATATAACTTACAGAAATAAGAAAACAGTAATCGTCAGATTGCGTAATATGTTAATTCGGGGGAATAAAAAGTGGAAGAAAAAGAAATCTCTCAAGCAGTAATAAGCAGATTACCGCGCTATTTCAGGTATCTGGGAGAATTAAAAGATGAGGGAGTTGAGCGGATTTCATCACAGGATCTAAGTGAGCTGATGAAGGTAACAGCTTCCCAAATCAGGCAGGATTTTAATAATTTTGGTGGATTTGGACAGCAGGGGTACGGATATAATGTAAAATACTTATATGAAGAGATTGGTAAAATTCTGGGATTGGACAAAGAACATCATCTGATTATCGTAGGAGCTGGTAATTTAGGGCAGGCGTTGGCAAATTATATGAATTTTGAAAGACGTGGATTTATCATAAAAGGATTATTTGACAGCAATGCTTTGCTTTATGGTAAGACAATCAGGGGGATTGAGGTGCAGCCAATGGAGAATATCAGGGACTTCGTCAAAGCAAACGAAATTGATATCGCGGTACTGACAATTCCAAAATCATGTGCGGTGGAAGTGGCAGAACAATTAGTTGAGTATGGGATTAAGGCAATTTGGAACTTTGCACACGTGGATTTAAATGTACCGGGTGATGTGTTAGTGGAAAATGTACATTTATCGGATAGTCTGATGAAGCTGTCTTATAATATTACATACCAGAAGTAATCATGGAAAAAGAAGAGGCTAACATATTTCTGGTGAAGTGATATGATAGCGATAAGAGGTGTGTTTTATGTCACGTACGGAAGAAGTGTATATTCCAGCTTTGGAAGGCAAGAAAGTACCAATATTAACATTAGATAATAAATGGCATCAGCTATTTACACAGGCAGAGACAAATCCAAGGATTCATCAAATGGAAGAACAATTGAATGAATTATTGAAACGACAAGGAAAGCTTACGACTGAGACAAAGGAAATTAAGAAAATCAAAACAAAGCTTATGAATGAGATTGTTGAATTAATGGATTCATTAAGTGATGCTGAGCCTAATAAAGGACAGAATAAACAGTTAGAGGACCATAAAAGACTGATCAATGAATGCAATGATAAAGTAAAATCTTATCAGGATGAATTACTTGATATCCCAAAGGAAATAGAAACAATAAATCATGCACTAATGTTAGAGACCATGGAAGTTTGTTATCACACATTAAAAGAAAATACAGTGGAGATCGAAACGATTGCGGAGTGGGTTACAAGCATTAGAATTGAACTTAAGAAGAAATTAATCCGTAAACAGGAAAAAGAAATTATGAATCAAGAATTATATACGTATATGCACAATATTTTTGGGGCAAACGTGATTGATATTTTTGATATGAAATATAACCCATCAGAAAAACCAATTCGTAAAAAAGAAAAATAAACTTATGAATGCGTCAAAAACGACTGTTTTTTGGCGTATTTTCTTATATCATGGGAAATTGTGAAACAATTTCCCATGATATAAAATCCTCCGGGGGATGCGCACGAATGTATAAGGAAGATGTCACTAAGGTGACTACATTCGCCGCAACAAAGCAGCCAAGTCCCTCAAGAATGAGGAATTAGGGAGTTGAAGCGGGCTTGTCCGCTTTGTTCTATTAAAGGAAGACTAACTATTAAAAGTCAAGTCTTAAAATGATTTTTTTTGAATGAATTGCAGAAATGCATTTCAGATAGATAATAAACTAAAAATTAGTTCAATGAACATTGAAAACTGCATGACAAACAG
>JAEWSH010000018.1 GCA_023398375.1 Bacillota bacterium
GTCTCGAATTGGAAACTCAACAAGAATGAAGTAAAACAGTAACCTATTCACTGATTAACATTTATAGTAACATATCAATTCTTTTATTTTTGAGAAGTTGGTGTCACATCATTGACTAATGTACAAACAAAATCCTCCTAAAAAAAGAGTACAGACATCTGTTAATTATGACTATATCAAGATATAGTACTGCATATGGTGGCAATTCGCCGTCAAAATAAGAGTCATTTTGAAAGGAGCTTTTATGCCAAGAAGAGGAGAAAATATTTATAAACGAAAGGACGGTCGATGGGAGGCCCGAGTTTTGAAAAAAGATGGAAAGTATTTCTATCTTTATGCCAAAACTTATAAAGAAGTCAAGGATAAAAAAAATAATTTCAAAGAATTTATGGAACAAAAAACGGTATCAATTACAAATGAAAATACAAATTGTTCGGATATATTTATCCAATGGCTTGAGAAAGATGTATTCGATAGAGTAAAAACATCGACTTACGAAAGCTATTCCAATTGCATTTACAATTATGTAATTCCATTCTTTCAAAATAAGAAAAATGTATCTCTATCAAAAGACGCCATAACATTGTTTGCAGCATCTATTTGTGAAGAGCAAACGCTATCCAATGCTTACAAGCGAAAATTGCTTACGATTTTTAAGACTGCGGTCAAAGATATTTCAAAAAATAATATTGTCAGTTCAAATATGATCAATAGCATAAGATTACCAAAGGTAGAAAATAAAGAAATACAAATATTTTCTATGAAAGAGCAGCGCATGATTGAAAGTATTCTTTTTCAACAAGGAAATATCCGATCCTTGGGGATTCTGTTAGCTTTTTATACAGGGATAAGATTGGGTGAGCTATGTGCGCTTAAATGGAGTGATTTTGATTTTGAAACGGGTATTATGTCTATTTCAAAAACAGTAAGCAGAGTGAAGAGCAAACAAACAGAAGAAAAAAAGACGATGCTGATTGTTGGAACTCCTAAAAGTCAAAAATCTATACGAAAAATTCCTTTACCAGCTTTTTTTCAAAGTATCTATAAGGAATTGCAATCAACTGAAACGAATAAAGACTATTATCTTTTTTCCGGAACAAGAAAGCCTGCTGACCCAAGAACGTATCAAAAACAATTTAAAAAGATACTATTTAAGATTGGAGTAAAAGATTGTAAATTTCATGCAATTCGTCATACTTTTGCAACTCGTGCTCTGGAACTTGGCGTTGATATTAAAACATTGAGCGAAATTCTGGGACATTCTAATGTGACGATCACATTAAATATCTATGCACATTCTATGATAGAGCAAAAAAAAATTGTGATGGACAGATTCAATGAATTATATATTTCCAATAATTTAGCAACCTCATTCATCGTCAATAACTCCGTCATAAATAAGGAAAGATATTGAAAAACAGCTTATATGCAAATAGCATTCGCAGTTTCAAATAAACAACGAATCAAAAAATGCATCTGTTATTTTAATATTTCTCTTTTTGAAAAGATTATTCATAAGATAAATAGTTTTGCAATTATAACAAAATTAAACAAAAAAGAAAACAATTTACGGTAAAATTAAAATGCATTTAGCAGAAAATAGCCATACTAATTTGAAACATTTAATTAAAAAAGATTACAGGTCTAAGAAGGAGGAAGTGTTATAGATAGAGGAAAAATCAAGTAACGGTAAGTATTAGGGAGTATAAAAACAAAGAATGCAGCATCAAAACAAATAGTGATACTTATAATGAGGAAAATAATAGAATATTGACTTGTTGGTTTAGATTCTTAATCATAAATAAAATGCAAATGGATACATTTGAAAAATACAAAGGATAAAAGAAAGTGAGAGAAAAACTATGAAAAAAAGAAGCAGTATTATGATAAAGATTTTTAGTGGATTTATGGGTATAACTTTAATGTCGATATTATTGTTAGCATTTATTATTATTAAAATTGATTCAATGGCAATTGCGGCAGGTGAAATGGATACTACTTATTTACCATTATATCAGGATACGAACCGGGTAATTACTTTATCAGTGAAAGAGGTGGCTGCGCTCCGAGGATATATAATTACGAAAAATGATTTTTTTTGGAAGAATTTTTAGAATATACGAAACAAGCAGATACGCTTTATGAAAATTTAATTTGTAATTCTATGACGGAAGAAGGAAAAAAATTTAGCCGAGAATCGAAAGAATTGGAAGATGCATATGTAAAAATAGCAACAGAAAATTTGATCCCGGCAGTTAAAATGGGAAATGAGGGTGAAATGCTTAGTATAATGAGCAGTCAGCTGATGCCAGCAGATGAGGCATTGAACAGCAAGTTGGAAGAATATAAAACTTTCAGAGAAAATGAGATGGAAAAACTTCTTGACCATTCAGCAGTAACAGCTAAGGCTACTGAGAAAATCGTTATTATTACTGTAGTCATATTTATAATGATCGCAATTTTGTTAAGCCTGTCGATTTCGAGAATGATCATAAAACCAATAAAAACATTACAGAAAGTCTTGCAGGAGGCCGAGAAAAATAGTGATCTGACTTGCCAGATTCAGATAAAAAGCAATGATGAAATTGAATCCATGGCAGAGGCTTTAAATCAATTTATTGCTAAAATCAGGGATTCGTTTCATGAGGTCTATAATGGTGCGGTATTAGTAGACGGTTCTGTTGAATTGATGAATCAAAACATCGATCGGTTAAATGGATATGTGGAAGAGATATCTGCAACAACTCAGGAACTTTCAGCAGGTATGGAGGAAACATCAGCTTCAGCGGAAGAAGTAACTGCTACGGTCGAGGAGATAAATTCAGCAGTAGAAAATATTTCGCAGAAGGCACAAGATGGTGCAATTACGGTTGAGGAAATCAATCATAGAGCTGCCTCTTTACGGGAAAAATTTGAACAATCACAGGCAGATGCACACAGTGTTCGTGTACAGGTAGAAAAAAAATTAGAAAAGTCCTTAGAAGAATCAAAAGCAGTAGAAAAAATTAATGAATTGTCCAATGGTATTTTAAATATTGCGAGTCAGACGAACTTATTGGCATTGAATGCTTCCATTGAAGCGGCCAGAGCCGGCGATGCAGGTAAGGGATTTGCCGTAGTTGCAGGAGAGATTGGTAAGCTAGCGGATGAATCTACTAGAACAGTGAATCAGATACAGGAGATCAATCAGATGGTTTTCAACGCAGTAAGTAATCTGGCTGAAAATGCAAAAGAATTAATGCAGTTCGTCAGTGTAAATGTAACAAATGATTATCATAAGATGTTATTAGCAACAAAAGATTACAGTGATGATGCAGATAAAGTGGATAACATTGTTACCGAATTAAGTTCTACTTCTCAGGAATTACTTGCTTCTGTAGAAAATATTACTTCCGCGATTTCCGGGGTGGCAACAGCAACAGACGAAGGTGCGCAGGGAACAGCAAATATAGCAGCCAAAGCAGGTGACTCATCAATAGAGTCAAGTAAGACTGTAGCGGAAACAGGTAAAGTTAAATTATCTGTGGATTCACTAATGGAATCCATAGGAAAGTTCAGAATATAAGTAGAGAGCAAATCACCCGGTATAAGCTGGCACAAATACTCCTTAGTTGCTATAATTTTTTTATTATTATATAATAATTTAGTGTATTCACAAGAAATACACAAATAACAAATGATAAAATCTATGAGGAGAATTTTATGTGGAGAGAGTTAAAAAAGCAAGTTCTTAAGAAGGCTGTAGTAAAGGTGAGTAGTTTTGCGCTAATAGTAATCGTGTTACTAGTGGTATTTATGCCATATTTACAGCAATTAGTAAAAGGACCGGAAGAGTTGAATGCAGTACCGGTGGAAGCGTTAGATGGTGCTTATGTTACAAACGAATTTACGGAAATTTATGACTATTTTGCTGAATATTATGAGGTAGACAAAAATAAAGAAGAAAATGTAACGAAGCGTTTTTATTTTATTCCCTATGGAGATGATAAGATAATCGCCATGGAACTTGGTTCAAATAAAATTGCGCTTGCGGATCAGATCATGGATGAATACTATGGAGACAAAGATTACACAGGAGCTTCCATTAAAGTAAAGGGAACGATTGTTCCAATGCCTTACGATATTTCTGGACATTATAAAAGCTATTTTACACAAGCTGGGTATACAGAAGAAGAAATGGAAGGTTATGTTTATCCGTATGTATTGAAGCCTGATTATATTGGAGATTTTCCATTGAGTGGCCTTTATTTTGTTATTGGAGGAATATTCTTATCAATTTTATGGATCATTGTAATTGTTATTAAATTAATGTCAGGAGCTTACTTAACCAAGATAAAGAAAAGCATCAATCAAAATGATGCAGTAATGGAAGAATATCTGGATGCGGATTATAGTCAGGCAACTACGATAGAAAGTATAAAAATCGGAAGATTATATACGTTCTTCTTTAAAGGAGTTGAGCCAAATATCTTAAAAAATGATCAGATTGTTTGGGCATATCTTAATGAGGTCACGCATCGGGTGAATGGGATCAAGACTAGCGTGACTAAGTCATTAATAATGCTGACAAAGGACAAGAAAAAACATCAAGTTATTTTTAGGAAGAGAGAATCGGTCTATCAGGTATTGGATACACTACGCATGGTAAATTCTAAGACAGTGATTGGATTCAGTGATGAATTGGAACGGTGTTATAAGAATGACTTTGAGCGGTTTTTAACGTTAAATGAGTTTAAGGATGGGATTAATTAGTAACTACATACAGACAAATACAGCCGTACCTATTATTTTAGGTGCGGCTATTTTTGCCTGAAAAACGTACTATTTAGTCGAATCTCTGACAATTAGTGAGGTGGGCAGGCATATATTGGTTACTAACGAATCACGGTTATGAATTAGATCCAGAAGACGTTTTGCTGCCAGTTTGCCGATTGCTTTTGTCGGAACATCAACGGTTGTCAGCGGAGGAATCGTATGGACACTCGTATCCAGATTATTAAATCCAATGACTCCAATGTCGTCAGGACATTTCATGTCCAGCTGATAAATGACCCCTAATATAACAGTTGCCAGCGTATCACTTCCGGCGAAAATAACATCAGGCCGATTATCAGAAAGAAGCAGTTCTTCAGCATATTTGGCACATAGTGCCAAATTCCATTCACAGTCTTTGATTATACTATCATCATAAGGAATATTAAAAATTCTTAAAGCTTCCCGATATGCAACCATTCGCAGAGAATCATAAAATGACAGACCTGGAACGGAACCCCCAATATAAGCGATTTTCCGATATCCGTTTTTCAAAAGATGGTTCATGACCTGCATATTTGCAGCATAATGATCGAAACCAACTGAATTGAAGGTCGATTCGATCTGATCAATGGTTACGATATTGGGAAATGAAAGGGCCAGGTGCGCCATCAATTGTTTTGAAATTTCTTCCATAATCAATAATCCATCCAGATGAATGTTACAAAAATCCTGCAGAACGGATAAATGATTCAGGTCATTAAAGTTTCTAAGAACGAATTCCGTGGATTGATATTGATTCAATTCCGTTTCAGCAGATAATAAGATAGATGTAAAAAAAGGATCCGAATACTTTTCGGATGTAAGCGGCAGAATACAGCCGATCTTCAGTTTTGGGACATTCTTTTTACGCGGATGAAATTGATAATCTAATTTTTTAACAGCTTCCAGCACTTTTTGCTTTGTTTGTTCTGTTGTTCTGAAATTTTCATCGTTTGAAAGAATTCTTGATGCCGTAGAAATGGAAACACCAGCTTCCTGGGCAACATCACGTATATTTGACATAGGTTCACCTCGTTTACTAAACATAATAATAACGGATAATCAATAAAAATGCAAGAATAATTAAAAAACTATTTACAAATTGATAAAAATGCTCTATTATATAGATAAACAAATGGTAAACAAAACAAATGTTTATCAAACAATAGGAGGAAATAATGAGTAGAAAGTTCACATTTATAGGAGCTGGATCATTGGATTTTACAAGAGATTTGGTAAGAGACATTCTAACATTTGATGCATTTGATGATTGTCAATTCATGTTAATGGATATTAATGAGAAAAGATTGCAATATGCAGCGGAAGGTGTAAGACGTATTATTAAAGCTGGAAAACATAAGGCAACAGTCCAAATGACCACGGACAGAAAAGAGGCATTGAGAGATTCTGATGGGGTGTTGATTACGATACTTCAGGGAGGAGTAGATGTCTGGAGACATGATATTGAAATTCCTGAAAAATATGGTGTAGATATTTGTGTTGGAGATACAAGAGGACCGGCCGGTATCTTTCGTTTTTTAAGAACCGCCCCGGTCATGCTGGATATCATTCATGATATAGAACAGGTTTGTCCGGAAGCGATTATTTTAAATTATACCAATCCAATGGCTATGCTGGTTAGTTATTTACAATCACAGACAACATTGAATGTTACCGGTTTATGTCATAGTGTACAGGGAACTGCCAGAATGTTAGGAGAATGGATCGGAGCAAAGGAGGAAGAAGTTTCGTATTTATGTGCCGGAATTAATCATCAGGCATTCTATCTTAAATATGAAGTGAATGGAGAAGATGCATACCCTAAAATATGGGATGCAATTAAAGAAGAGAAAGTAGCAAATGAAGAACCTGTAAGAATAGAAATGATGAAAAATCTGCATTATTTTCCTACGGAATCTTCAGGACATAATTCGGAATACAATTCGTGGTTCAGGAAACGAAAGGATTTGATTGAGAAATATTGTACACATGGAACAGGATGGAATCCTGGTGAGCATGCTTACATTTTAAAAGAATATCTGGAAAGGGAGGGGACATGGGAAAAAGAGTATCAGGACTGGCTGGAATCCGGTCAAATCGATTTGGAAAGAGGAGAAGAATATGCTTCCAATATATTTAATGCAATATTTGGAGACGGGACACCATATTTTTTCAATGCAAATCTAAAAAATAAAAATTATATTACAAATATCGAGGAGGGTGCCTGTGTCGAAGTTCCGGTGGTAGCTACACAAAAAGGAATCACTGTAATCGAACAAGTTACACTGCCAGAACATTTATCAATTATGGTAAATAATTCTGCCAAGATAGAAGAGCTTGCAGTCCGAGCGGCAATTGAAGGGGACCCGTTAAAAGTCTTTCAGGCAATTTTATTTGATCCATTGACATCAAGTGTATGCAGCACAGATGAGATACACAGCATGGTACAGGAAATGTTATTAAAGAACGAAAAGTATCTCACATATTTCAAATCACTTAAAATTTAAATTCAGGAGGTAGGGTATGCGCAAATTATTATGTAGTTTATTGGTAGTAGTAATGGCAGTGAGTCTGATCGGATGTGCTAAAAATGGGGAAGGTACGACAACGGAAAGTGCGACGGCAGATAATGAGAAAACGGTATTGACTTTTTGGGGACATCAGGAGGAATCCTGGAATAAATCATATGAAGCAATTGCAGAGCAATTTATGAAAGATAATCCGGATATTGAGATTAAATTGGAGTTTTTCCCGTATGACACGTTTGAATCAAAGGTTCAAACATCTTTAATTTCCAAAGACAGCGGTTGTGATATCTATGAATTATGGGGTGGCTGGGGTATCGACTTTGCACCTACTGGAGCGTTGGCTGAAATCCCGAAAGAGATGACAAGAGAAATTTTAGAAGATACTTATGCTCCGACAACAGGCTCCTTGGAATATATGGGGAAATTGTATGGAATGCCTATGGAATTCAACAATGAATCGGGCGGGATGCTAGTAAATAATGCAATACTGCAGGAAAATAATCTTAAAATTCCTACGAGTTGGGATGAATTAATAGAGGAAGCAAAAAAAGCTACGGTAAGTGAAGGAGATATGTTTGCGATTAAGGGATTTGACTTTGCCAATTGGGATTCCGTAACTTATCTGCTTACATCGATGATTCTATCAAAGGGTGGACAATATCTGGAAGAAGATGGAACGGTTAATTTTAATACGCCGGAAGCCAAAAACGCATTTGAAGAATTACAAAAGTTGATCGTTACAGATAAGGTGACTGATTTGGAAGGACTTACCAGCAAAAGTGACATTGAGGGGTATCAGCAGGTATTTACAGGAACCAACTTATTCGTACCAAGAGGACCTTGGTCTGTAGCGGATGGAATCAGTGCCTTTCATGTGGAATATGGGAAAGAGTTTGACTATGTAGCGATGCCTTGGTATGGAGATGAGACTGCATTTGCAGCAGAAACAGGTTGGTCATTGGCTGTAAGCAATAATAGTAAACAAAAGGAAGCCGCCTTTAAGTTTTTAGAATATTTCTTCCAGGACGAAGTTCTGTTACAGCATAATATCCAGTGCTCTCAAATACCCCCTAAGAAATCGATTGCACAGAGTCAGGAATTTGTAGAAAAAATGCCATATATGAAACCAATCGTAAGTATTCTTGGAAATGCGCAATATATCGGACATTTTAATACAGATATCATGAAAGAATCAATAAATAATGCGTTTGTGGATTATTGTACGGGTAAGATAGCAACAAGTGAAGAGGCATTGCAAATTGCTCAGGACAAAATAAATGCCAGTATGAAATAGTGGGATTTAAGTAGGAGAAAAAGCATAGATGAAAAATAATAAAATTGTATTACTTGTACTCATTCCTGTATTTCTTCAGGTAGGTATTTTTATAATATTGCCGATCGTGGGAGGATTTATCATATCTTTCATGGATTATAACCCGCTGCGTGAAGATAATACATTTGTCATGTTTGATAATTACCGGATATTATTCACAGATGTTGCGTTCCTGCAGGCACTTATCAATACGTTGCTGTTCGTATTGATTACCGTAACGGCAAATATGATTCTTTCTCTGACGCTGGCTCAGTTAATTACTACGTTTCGTTCCAACAAGACAAGAAGTTTTTTTAGAATGGTCTTTTTCTTGCCTTGCATTGCCCCAATGGTCGCTACCAGTGTAGTTTGGGCAAGAAGCATTTATTCTGTCAGAAATGGCTTGTTAAACATATTTTTTAATCTATTTGGAAGTTTAGGAGCAAATTGGCTGGGGAATCCGCAAACGATACTAGGTTCCATCATTATATTTACACTATGGGCGGATATTGGATATAATACAATCCTTTTTTCGGCCGGTTTGGATGGCATACCAAACGAATACTATGAAGCATGCAAGATTGATGGAGCAAATTCATTCCAAAAGTTCTTCCGAATTACACTTCCACTGTTGGGAAGGACATTTGCCTTTGTTACGATAATGACTTTAATTTCTCATTTTAATATGTTTGCGCAATTTTCGGAAATGGTCGCCAAATCTTCACCGCAAAATGCAGGTCTGGTACTTACCAGTTATATTTATAAGACGGCCTTTGAGTATAAGAATCTTGGGTATGCTTCGGCGATATCTATGGCACTTTTCGTAATCATTATGATTATCACGCTAGTGCAGCAACGGTTAAACAGAGTAGATTGGGAGTATTGATCATGAAGAAAATAACAAAGAAACAAATAGGCAAAATGTTGATATTACTGGGATTATCTATCGTAACAATAATATTCTTGACCCCCTATTTTTGGATGCTCAGTAACTCATTTAAAGGTACAAAAGAATTACTTATGAATCCAAAGAACATATTTCCGGCCGAATTTACGGTAAAAGGGTACGAAACAGTTTTATTTCATTCTCCGTTTTTTACTTGGCTTAGAAATTCTTTGGTGGTTACGATAACAGATGTGGTCGTGATTGTATTTACAAGCGCATTGGTAGGTTATATTTTCTCAAAATTTGAGTTCAAAGGCAAGAATATTTTATTTATGATTTTACTTGCAACTATGATGGTTCCGGAACAGACGACCATGATACCGAAGTTCCTATTGATGAATCACTTAAAATTATATAACACTATTTTATCCTTGATTATTCCAACTTTCATAAATGCCTTTGGTATCTATTTGTGCAAACAATTCTGTGATGAACTTCCAACGGAATTGGTGGAAAGCGCTAAAATAGATGGAGCTGGAGATATGAAAATATTCTTTCATATGATATTGCCACAGATTAAACCTGCATTGGGGGCATTAGCGATTTTTACATTTCTTGAGAGATGGAATGACTATCTAAATCCCCTGATCTTATTGAATAGTGTAGAAAAGATGACATTACCGCTTGCTTTGTCTTATTTTTCATCTCAGCATATGGCGGATCTGTCCGCTACCATGGCAGCATCAGCACTGATCATGATTCCGTCTATGATTGTATTTGTTATATTCCAGAAACAATTTATTAAAGGAATATCCATGACAGGAATGAAGTAATTCAAAATAGGAGATTGGAATGACATATTATATAGGAATAGATGGCGGAGGAACAAAAACCATTTTTTGCTTATTAAATGAGGAAGGGACTGTTCTTTCAGCATATAAAGCTGGGAGTGCTTCCTATAAACAGATTGGAATGGATGGAGTGACCGCCCTTTTACAAAAAGGTATTCTTGCGCTATTGCAAAAGGCGGGAATTTCAGAAAAAAATAATTTCCGTACCTGCTTTGGGATGCCTACATACGGAGAATCACAATGTAGTGATGTACGAATGGAATCACTCATGAAAGCAAAATTGGATAGATATCATATAAAATTGGTCAATGACTGCGAAGTGGCCTGGGCCGGATCTTTATTATTGGATCCTGGAATTAATCTTGTTGCCGGAACAGGAACAATCGGATTTGGGAAAAACGAAAATGGTGATTCCTTAAGTGCAGGAGGGTGGAGTGAGTATTTTTCTGATGAAGGTTCCGGCAGATGGTTGGGAATCAAATGTATGGAGCTATTTTCCAAACAGGCAGACGGACGTTTGAAGAAAGGACATTTGTATCACATCATAACAAACTATTTCAGTCTCAGTGAGGACAAGGATATCATAGATTTGTTTGAAAAAGAGTATCAGCCCTATCGGAGCAAGGTCGCATCTTTACAGAGGCTATTGTTGGATGCAGCCAGACAGGGAGATCTGTCGGCGGTCCAGGCATATGATGTTGCAGCATACGAATTGGCAATGATAATAAGAACACTGTATAGACGATTGCAATTTGATGAAAAATGTCTGGTTTCCTATTCAGGAGGAATTTTTAAAATAGGAGAACTTGTCGTAGCACCATTAAAAAAGTATTTGTCGGATCTGAATATTACGATTGTGGAACCCCAGGGCAATCCATGGATCGGTGCAGGGCTGTTGGCAAAGTACTATGCTGATAAGAAAGAACCGTGCAGAGCATTTATCAAAAATGCCATAGAAACAGACCCAGATATTTTATAAAAAAAGGAGTATGTAAGATGATGTTCGGATATGAAAAGCAGGAATTAGAAAAGTTAAATGCATTGTGCACAGCGAGTGAGATTATGCAGCAGCCTGAATTATGGGACAAGACATATCAAATGATCGTGCAAAATAAAAGTAAAATAAAGAATTTTTTAAATAAGAATGTTACAAAAGAGGCAAGAGTTATTTTTACCGGTGCAGGATCTTCGGATTACATAGGAGATACCATTGTAAATTATTTATCCCGCAAAATAAAGGTACGTACAGAAGCAATTGCAACTACAGATATTGTGTCTAATCCAGAAGATTATTTGGAAGAGGATACAAAGACGGTTTTAGTATCTTTTGCACGTTCCGGAAACAGTCCTGAAAGTGTGGGAGCCTATCACTTGTTTCAAAATCATGTGAAAGAGATTGCGCAGGTGATTATTACCTGCAACAAGGATGGAGAGCTTGCAAAGCAGGCGGAAAAAGAAAAGGATCATTTTGTCTTTCTTCTCCCGGAAGAAACAAATGACAAAAGCTTTGCCATGACAAGTTCATTGTCCTGCATGATGCTTGCCGCACTTCTGTTTTTTGACATCGATCATTTGGAAGAAAATAAAAATTTTGTTGATATTATAATCGAACAAGGGAAAGAAATACTGGAAAATCAATGGCAAACGATAAAAGACCTTAGTATGCAACCTGTACAAAGATTAGTATATCTGGGATCGGGATGCTTTCATGGACTGGTTCAGGAGTTGGCATTAAAAAACATGGAATTAACGAACGGTAGAATAGCTACCATGCAGGAATCTATTCTGGGATTTCGCCATGGACCTAAGACTTTTATGGATGATGAGACAAATATTATAGTGTTACTGTCGCAAGATGATTACACAAATCTCTATTGTAAAGATTTACTTCAGGAGATACATCAGGATAAAGGAAACCACAAACTTACAGTTTTCTCTTATGAGGAGGATAGTTCCTTAAAGAATAATTGCGACACCTATATTTCGGTAGCAGGAAAACGGATACCGGATAATTATGCATGTTTTAACTATTTGCTGTATGGGCAGCTATTAGGATTTTTTAATTCACTTGGTCTTGGCATCGCACCGGATAATCCGAGTCCGGACGGTACTGTGAATCGTGTTGTCAAGGGTGTGACCATACACAAGTATACAAAATAATCATTTGACTATGAAAATGATTAGACAGGAGAGGAGAAACGATGCAACATCCATTAAAAGTAATGATAGAAAAAAGGAAAAGGGGAATCCATTGCGCGGTTCCGTCCTATTGCACTGCAAACGAACTGGTTATTGAAGCCGTGCTGGAGGAAGCATTAAGACACGACGACATTGCTCTGATTGAGGCAACAGCGAATCAGGTAAATCAATTTGGCGGATATACAGGTATGAAGCCGACTGATTTTGTAAGGATGGTCTTCGGTATCGCACAACGCATCGGTTTTGATGAAGCCAAAATCGTACTTGGAGGAGACCATCTGGGTCCTTTGACATGGTGTCAGGAAACAGAAGAAACAGCTATGGAAAAAGCAGAAGTATTAGTAGCTTCTTATGTGAAAGCCGGATTTACCAAAATACATCTGGATACCAGCATGAAACTGGCGGATGATCCCAAAGAAGAAAAATTGCAGACACGTGTAATCGCAGGTCGTGGTGCCAGGTTATTAAAGGTGTGCGAAGAAGCTTTTAAAGAGGTCAAGAAACAAAATCCCCATGCTGTGAAACCGGTATACATCATAGGAAGTGAAGTGCCAATACCGGGAGGGAGCCAGGATGCCGAAGAAGAGGTAATGGTCACAACGGTAAAAGATTTTGAGGACACAGTAGAAACATACACAGATGTCTTTCAGGAGTATGGTCTGCAAAATACATGGGATGATATTATAGCAGTTGTAGTACAACCGGGAGTCGAGTTTTCGGATTCTTCCATTTGCAGATATGATCGTATGAAGGCAAGAGAGCTATGTCTTTCCCTGAAAAAATATAATAGTCTTGTATTTGAGGGACACTCTACTGACTACCAGAGTGCAAAATCGTTGCGTGAAATGGTAGAAGACGGGGTTGGAATTCTGAAAGTGGGTCCGGCACTTACATTTGCACTTCGGGAAGCCCTGTTTGCCTTAAATAGAATGGAAGAAGAACTGATGGAAGAGGAAAGCAAATGTTCTGGTTTTATCAGAGTATTGGAAAAGGTAATGCTGGAAAAACCGGATAATTGGAAAAAACATTATCATGGTTCGGAGAAATATCTGAGGCTGGCAAGAAAGTACAGTTTTTCGGACAGATGTCGTTACTATCTTGGAGAAAAGGAGGTAGCGGAATCAATAGAACTGCTTTTTCATAATCTTGACAGGGTGGAAATTCCATTAAATATGTTATATCAGTATATGCCGGTACAGCATAAGAAGGTAAGGGACGGAATTCTAAAAAATACAGCAAGGTCATTGGCGAAGGATGCGGTCACCTCTATTATTTATGATTATGAGTATGCCTCAAAAGAAAATTATGAAATTGGCTGGTCATAAGACAGCCTGAAAGGTACCACCTGACAGAGTTCAGGTGGTACCTTTTTTGGATAATCGCAAGAAAAAATAATATTTGCAAGAAAGTATAATTGTTTTTTCTAAAACGCAAATTTGTGCAGTTTGTTTGCAAATATCTTGAATTTCTTTTCAATAAACCCAATGCTAAACTGAACTCAACTTATGAAAGAATCAAGTTTTAAAGGAGGAAAAGAAATGAAAAAGAAATTAGTTAGTCTATTTCTTAGCACAACAATGGCAGCAGCTTTACTAACCGGATGCGGCAGCAGTACGGGAACAGCAACAGATACAGCAGTTACAACAGAAGCTTCAGACACAGTTGTCACAGAAGCTTCAGAAACTGCTGGTACAGCGGAATCTGTTGAGAAACCAGTAGCAGGTGTCTGCTGGTATAACTTTGCAGATACCTTTATATCAAACGCGCGTCAGTCTTTGATCAATATTGCGGCTGCAGACGGAACAGTAGAAGTGGTAGATGCAGATAGTCAGAATGATACGGCGACACAGACAAATAACATGAACAACATGTTCTCAAAAGATGTAAATTACCTTGTGTTAAACAATATTAACACAGGAGCCATCGATGATATTTGTGATCAGATACTAGAGCAGGGATGCTATGGTATTTTTGCAAATACAGATTCACCGTCGGATGAAAATTTTGAAAAAAATAACAAATTATACAGCGTCTCTTCCGTAGCGACCCAGTCAGGAGATATTATGGGGGAAGCAATAGCTGATTATTGGAAGGAACATCCGGAAGCAGATAGGAACGGAAATGGAAAACTTGATTATGTAATGCTTCTTGGTATACAGGGACATTATGACACGACAGTCCGTTCACAAAATTCAGTAAAAACTATTCAGGATGCCGGAATCGAAATGAATCAGATCGGTGGAGAGTTAGTATGTGAGTATTCGAGGGCAAAAGCACAGGAAACGGTAGCAGCCCTATTAGCAAATTATAGTGATGATATTGACTGTATCATCGGATGTAATGATGATATGGCATTAGGTGCAATCGAAGCGTTAAAGGCAGGCGGATTTTTTGGTGATGGCGGAAAATATGTAATGGTTGCAGGCGTTGATGCGACAGCAGTAGGGTGTGATGCAGTCAGAGATGGTACCCTGCTGGTAACTGCATTAAATAATCCAATTACCTTAGCAAAATCGATTTATAAAGTAATGCGTCTGACCAGTGAAGGGAAAGAAGTTACAACAGAAAGCATGGGCATCGATGGTGTGAGCGTCGAAGGGCATCGCGTATGGCTTGATTACAAAGCAATTACAAAGGACAACGTAGAAGAGGCTGGATATGATGTAAATGATACTACAATTGATTATTAAAAAATGAAAACAAAGAAAGATAAGCAGATATGGGTCAGGATATATTCCTGACCCATAATGATAGGAATTGGAGGGCAAAGATGAGTAGTTCTCAAATTGTGCTTAAAATGGAGAACATTACAAAAAGTTTCCCGGGAGTAAAAGCATTAGATGAAGTTTCATTACATATTAAAGAGGGAACCGTTCATGCACTTATGGGAGAAAATGGTGCTGGAAAGTCTACTCTGATGAAGTGTGCATTCGGTCTTTACCACCCTGATTCAGGGAGCATTTATGTTAACGGTGAAAAAGTGAACTTTATGAATGCAAGAAATGCCATGGATCATGGAATTGCAATGATCCATCAGGAACTGCATCCTGTTAAAACAAGAAATGTAATGGAAAATATATGGATTGGACGTATCCCTTATAGAAAAGCAGCCGGTATTAGATGGGTAGATGAGAAAAAAATGTATCAGGATACACAACTGCTGTTTCAAAATCTTGGCATTGAAATAAATCCGAAACAAATGGTAGGAGAACTTTCGGTATCACACTGTCAATTATTAGAAATAGCAAGAGCGGTATCCTACAATGCAAAAGTAATTATTATGGATGAACCCACATCCTCACTGACAGAGACAGAAACAGAGCTGCTTTTTCAAATCATTCATAAGTTAATTGAAAAAGAAGTTGCGATTATATATATTTCTCATAAAATTGAGGAAATATTACAGATTTCAAATGAAGTAACGATCATGCGCGACGGTAAATTAGTCGGATGCTGGCCGGTAGAGGAACTCACTACGGATACCATTGTAAATAAAATGGTCGGCCGGGAAATGACGCAGAGATTTCCTGATAAAAAGCATATTCCGGGTAAAGAACATATGGTGGTGAGCCGCTTGACGTCAGCAGAACCAAACTCCTTTAAAGACATTAGCTTTACCTTAAAAAAGGGGGAAATTCTGGGAGTTGGGGGATTAGTCGGTGCGCAGAGAACGGAACTAATGGAAGCGATATTTGGGTTGAGACCAATCGCAGAAGGCCGTATAACGATTGATGGGAAACAAGTTCATATAAAGTGTCCACAGGACGCAATCAGAAATGGAATGGCACTTCTTACAGAAGAAAGACGTGCAACAGGAATTATTCCTATGCTATCTGTTATGGAGAATATTGTCATATCTAATCAGACAGCAAATCATAAAAATTATAAATCAGGACTTTTCTTAAATGAAAAGAAAAGAAAGGAAGACGCACAAAAGTATGTTGATTCCTTAGCAATAAAGACACCAAGTATAAAAGCTCAGATCGTTAATCTATCCGGTGGGAATCAGCAAAAAGTATTACTTGGCAGATGGTTGTTGATGGAACCTGATATTTTGATCTTAGATGAGCCTACCAGAGGAATTGATGTAGGAGCTAAATACGAGATCTATTGTCTGATGGAAGAAATGGCAAAACAAGGAAAATGTATTATCATGATTAGTTCAGAAATGCCGGAATTAATGGGAATGGCAGATAGAATATTGGTAATGTGTGAGGGACATCTGTCAGGGATATTAGACCAGAATGAAATCTCAGACGAAAAAATCATGTATTTAGCCAGTACGTACAATATTGCCAAAGGAGAGTAAACAGCATGAAAATAAAAAAAACTAATATCAGGAAATTTTTAATGGATTATGCTTTGTACGTGATTATGCTAGTAATGATTATTGTAATTACCTGCATATCACCTAAATTTTTATCACTCAGAGTATTAAGAGATATTCTGATGCAAAGTTCCACAAGAATGTTAGTAGCACTAGGATGCATGTTCATTATTGTATGTGGATCGGCAGATTTGTCAGGCGGACGTGTTGTGGGTCTGGCGGCAGTTGCTGCAGGTTCCTTTGCACAGCAAGCTGCATATTACAATAAGTTCTGGCCAGGAATTGGTGAACTTCCTGTTTTTGTGCCGATTCTGATCGGTGTCATCGTAGGGGGACTGTTTGGATTAATCAGTGGATTCACCGTAGCGAAACTGAAAGTACCAGCATTTCTCGCAACACTAGGAACACAAATGATTGCCTATGGGGTGAATTGTCTGTATTTTAATAAAGCACCAAATAATTCGCAACCGCTCGGAGGCTACACGGATAGCTTTAGTAAATTAGGGACAGGTTCCATCTTCGGAGTTCCCTATTTAATCATAATCGCACTTGGCATGGCAGTTGTTATTTGGTTATTTCAGACAAAGACATGCCTCGGAAAAGAAATCTTTGCGGTAGGCGGTAATGCAGAAGCAGCAAAAGTATCAGGCATTAATGTATTTAAGACTCTAATGGTCACTTTTACAGTTGCAGGTCTGTTATATGGTTTAGCAGGATGTTTGGAAGGAGCAAGAACAGGCAGTGCTTCAAGCAGTTATGGACTGGGCTACGAACTGGATGCGATAGCTTCCTGTATCGTAGGCGGATGTTCAGCTGGTGGAGGTGTAGGAAGTGTGCAAGGGGTTATTATTGGTGTATTAATATTTAATGTTATTAACTATGGACTTACCTTTATAGGACTTAGCTCTTATTGGCAATACGTTGTAAAAGGAGCTATTATTATAGTTGCAGTGGCACTTGATGTTAGAAAATATGCCAGTAAAAATTAATAGATTGCATTTCTCATTTTCTATAGTTATGATAAAAGAAAATGAGGGAGTAACATTATGGAACATCGGTTAAAAAAGAAAAGATATATTGTAATTTTAGGAATCCTGATTAGTGTATTTTTTATTATTTTTATAATTACGATAATCCAGGAGGTTGTGGAAGAGAAAGTTTCTATTGATAAGGTCAGAGTATCTGTCATTCTGCCTCATAGTGATGATGGTTATTGGTCGAACATAGAAAAGGGAATTACAGATACTGCTGAAACTTATAAGGATGAAATGGATGTTCAGATTTATATCCCTCAGCTCAATTATAATACGGGCCAGATGACAGAATTGATAAAACAGCAAGTAGCAGCGCAGGTAGATACTATTATCGTGCAGGGAATTGATGACAGCGATTATCGAAAAGCATTAATTAAGGCTTGGAGGAAAGGAATTCAGATTATATTTGTAGATACGGATCTGGAAGGTTTTCCGAGTCACTTGTATGTTGGAACTGATAATTATGCTGCAGGTGTCCTATTAGGGGAAAAATTGATTGAAATTTCGGGTGGAGCCGCTAAGATAGCAATTCTGTCAGGCGCAAGCAACTATTCTAATTTGCAGGAAAGATGCTTAGGTCTATACGAGAGTACAAAAGCATATTCCGATATCAATTTTGTACGATTGGATTATGATAACTATGATGGTCTGACGGTGGTTAACAAATACAAAAAGATACATACAGAAAATCCTGAAATTGATACATTAATATGTATAGAAGGGACCGGAGGTCAGACACTTGGGACTGTGTTTGATGAAAAACAACCAGAATACGCCCATATTCTTGCATTTGATGATTCGGAATTAGCAAGACAAGGTATTAAGAACGGTGTTTTAGATGGTGTAATTGCGCAGGCAACATGGGAAATGGGAAGAAAAACAATAGAAGAGACAGTGCGATATGAGAAGACAGGAACGTATAGTTCCAATTGTATTCATACAGAACTACGCTGGGTAACATTAAAAGAGATCGAAGAGGAGACTGCAAATGAAGAATAGCATTCTTTTTCGACAATCAGTAAGTAGAAAATATAGTCTTGGATATTTTATATTAAGTGTGATTGCGGTAATACTTATCGGCATTTCCTTTCTATCAAGTTCTTTTTTATCAAAACAATATCAAAATAATACAAATGAATTGTTGGTTCTGAATCAATTATATATCGATATAGAAAGTATTAATAATTGTGTGAACACAGGATATCTCTATTTACGTACAAATAGCTATGAAACATATATGGAAGAATGTAAGAAAGCGAAAGCTTCCATTGGAAGAATAGAAGATCATACACGCAGCCATTATTCCAGAGAAGTCACAGATACGATTTGTACGGCAAGGACCTATATTGAACAAACCAATATTTTAATGGATATGCTGAAAGAATATATCGACAGTGCTGACAAGAAAAATGCAGATTATCAGAGAATCGAACAGGCTTATGATGAGACGCAGGAAACATTGGGATATATCAACTTGAGTTTTCAGACTACTTATTCTGCGAAATTAATATCGGTACAGGAAACACAAAAAATGATAGACAGTATGCAAAGAAAGGTTCTTATATTTCAGGCGTTTTTCGTATTGTTTGGATGTTCTCTATGTATCTGGTACTGTATAAAAATTATTAAAGGTATTACACATTCTCTTCTGGTATTAACAACGGCGGTTCAGAAAATTGAAAGCGATGTATACCAGGAAAATTATGTGGAACTTAATAGTAAAGATGAATTTGAAGAATTTGCTTCCGCACTGAATCATATGCTGGATGTGATACAGAAACAATTACGTACAATAGAAGAAAATGCAAATATAAAAGAAAAGCTGGCAGCAGCCGAAATTGAGAACTTAAGAATCTACGGTGAATTGCAGAAGAGTCAGCTTACGTTATTGCAATCCAGGATCAATCCGCATTTTCTATTCAATACTTTGAATATGATTTCCTCTATGGCCAGAATTGAAGAAGCGGATCGGTCTGCGGAATTAATGGAAATCACAGCAACTTATTTAAGATATAATTTAAATAACTTATCCAGAACGGTCACTTTACAACAAGAAATCGATAACTTGAAAAATTATGTAAAGATACAGCAATGCAGATTTGAAAATAGATATACTTATTATTTTGAAATAGAGAAATCTTGTGAAGGCTTCCCAATGCCTTATATGATTTTACAGCCACTTGTTGAGAATTCCCTAAAACATGGGGTGGCTATGATGAAAAGCGGCGGTGTGATCACGACAAGAGTATATCATCAGGAGGAAAGAATCATACTTGAAGTTGAGGATAATGGAGCAGGCATGACAAAAGAAAAGATAGAAGAGTTATGCCGTTCTATCAGAGAAAAGGAAGCACAGAATGAACATATTGGATTAATGAATATCTATATGCGCTTGATGTATTTTTATGAAGACGAGGTTACATTTGGAATAGAATGTAATCAGGGAAAAACAATAATCCGTATTTCATTGCCAGATGATAAGGGGAAATGAGTATGTGTACAATGGTGATTGCAGATGATGAACCGATAGCAAGAAAGAGCCTGGAATTGTTTGTAAAAAAAGAATTTGAAGGAATTAATGTTGTAGGTACTGTAGAAGATGGTATTGAGCTCGTTGATTTTGTAGAAAAATATCAGCCGGATATTGCAATCGTAGATATTAATATGCCAGGGCTTAATGGTATCAGGGCAATAGATATCCTGCATAATAAAGGGGTTCGTACGCGATTTATCATTCATACTGCATACGGTGAATTTGAATATGTTAAGAAAGCACTTGATTTAAAAGTAGACGGATATTTGGTAAAACCGGGCACTTATGAAGAAAACGTCAGAACGATTCAGAAATTGTGTGATATGATAAAACAAGAAAAGAACAAGGATCAAAAACAAGATCAGATGAGATCTTTACTTCATGCAGTATCTCCGGTCTTAGAAAATGAAATACTATTATCTGTTTCTACAGACAGACCGGCGGTAGAGGATTTTAAGGCCTATTGTGAAGTAAATAATATTAATTTCAGGGCTGGATGTATTGCTACCTTAATTGGAATGCATAAGAATTCACTTAATAAAAAAGAATTGAGAGAAACAGTACATGACACACTCCATCGAATATGCGACTATCTGGTGTCGGTCATGGAGAATAGTATTACAGTCTTTCTTTTTATACCGGAAACAATCAGAGAACAGGAAAAAGAAGGATGGGTCTGTGATGTCATGCACCTTGTTGCAGAGCAGATGAAGATTACAACTGGAATAGAATATCGGGTCGGATTAGGAAATATCTATCAATCCTTTGCGTACATGTCACTTTCTTATCATCAAAGTATGGAAGCATTTCAGAACGTAAAGAGTGAGGGAATAGAGAGGAAGGATGCAAAACAAGATAAAGTAAGTATCTATGTAGAAAGGGCAATTCAATATATAGAGAATCATTATAGCGAGGATATTTCTCTGGAAATGGTTGCAGAACAAATAAAGATCAGCTCTTATTACCTAAGCAGACTAATGAAACTGGAGGCAGGTGTAACATTTACAGAATATTTAACAAATATTAGAATGAAAGAGGCGGTTCGGCTTTCTGTCGAAACCATGCTTCCTTTGAAGGAGATTGCAGAGCGATGCGGATACTACAATATTACTTATTTCTGTAAAGTATTTAAAAAGCAGACAGGAAAAACAATCAGTGAATATCGAAGAAATTTATAATACGTCAGAAGGAGCGAATAAAATGGAATTGTTATCATCAGAAAAAATGCGAAAAGAGTGGTCTGAAAGTGATGCGGAACGGGATGCTGGGTTGACAACTCCTGAGACTATAAAAAGATATGACAATATCGCCTATGGTTCTCATGGAGTATGGAATCTTATGGACATCTATCACACAAAGGATGTGAAAGAACCTCAGCCAGCCATTATCAGTATCCATGGAGGTGGATGGGTCTATGGGACAAAAGAAATCTATCAGTTTTATGGTATGGGATTGGCACAAAGGGGGTTTACTGTTGTAAATTTCAACTATCGCCTTGCACCGGAAGATCCTTATCCAGCCGCTTTAGAGGATATCAATGCACTATTTACATGGGTAGGAGAACATGGAAAAGAATATCAGATTGATGTGAATAATCTTTTCGTAGTAGGAGATTCGGCTGGTGGACAGTTCGCAAGTCAGTATCTGGCAATGCTGGCCAATGAAGAATATAGGAAATTCTATCAGTTTCAGATGCCCGTCAATACCATCCGGATCAAAGCAGCAGGCCTGAATTGCGGAGCATATGATGTGGCAGCGCAAATAGAAGAACAGGCTGGTGGTGTTTTGGCAGAGTATTTAGGAAGAGATTACAAAGATAAATTACCGGCTCTCGATACGATGAAATACCTGAATGAAGACTTTCCGCCTTCATTTATCATGACGTCTTATCATGATTTCTTAAGAAAAGAAGCAAAACCAATGTATGATGCACTTACTGCGCTTGGTATTCCTTGTAAACTAAAAGAGTATGGGGCAGAAGACAAGCCGGAAATCGCACATGTTTTTCATATCAATATGAGACTGGAAGAAGCGAAGCAGTGTAATGATGATGAATGCAAATTCTTCAGAGGCTTTATAAATTAAACGATGCATATTTTAAAAGCTGCGGCTCAAATGATATAATATAGATTTTTAATCAGGAGACAAAGTATGAAAAAGGTAAGCGTAGGTATTTTATTTTTTATGATACTATTTTTGTTCAGCGCATGTGCAAAAAAAGCGGAACCAATGAAAATCGAAAACCAAGAGACACAAGAAGACGAAAGTGTTATCGATGAATCAAAAGAAGATAGTGAAAAGGCAAACACAGTAGCGGATGAAGTGCTGCTGGCACCTGACAAAGAAACAGTACTCAAAATGCGTCAAAAGGTACTGTCTGGTATGACAGAAGAAGAAATAACAAGACTGACGGAGGATATTAAATACGTGAATCTGCAACTGGAACAGGCAGATCTATATGATAATTTTTTTCAAAGACTTTCGAATCCGGATGACTTGAGTTGGAATTATATTGAGGATACCGGTGAAATACAAATTGGCTGGGCATACGAAGATGAAGACTGGATGAAAAAGAAAGATAGCAATCTTACGGAGGATGAATTTAATGAAAAATATGGACAGAGAGTCACAACGTACAATAAATATGATGCAGACGACTTCATTACAATCATGATAGAATTAGAAAAAAGTATTGAAGATGTAAATTTAGAAAAAGATATCAATGAACTGATCAGTAATATGGAGCAGGCAAAAGAAACACATGATGTGAAATATATGGAGCAGATTTATAAAACAGTGCATGATATGGATTATTTTCTGCTTCGTTATGGACCGGAAGATGTTGGGAAATATACAATGGATGCGTCTACGGTATGTAAGTACTATGGAGTTCTAAATGTATATCGTGATAATAAATAATAATTGTGCTTCCAGTTCTTCTTCCTTTTTAGGGAAGAAGAACTGGATTTTTGCGATATCGAATTGTAGTTGTTATTCATTCCGTTTTGAGAGATAATGTTGATAAATTATAAAATGATGATAGCGGTTAAAAGAGGAAGGCGAAGCTGAAGATGAAAATACTAAAGAAGATACTTTATCTGATCATTACATTACTCGCATTAGTGATAGGATTTATTATTCTATCTGCCTTTCATCCAGAATTGACTGAGAAATTATCGGATTTTTTATACCCGAAAGAAACGAA
Source organism: Bacillota bacterium (assembly GCA_023398375.1). Classification (GTDB taxonomy): domain Bacteria; phylum Bacillota; class Clostridia; order Lachnospirales; family Lachnospiraceae; genus SZUA-378. The sequence goes on from JAEWSH010000018.1 coordinate 23,670, forward strand.
TATTGGTACACAAAGTACCTCAATAGAAGCAAGTGAAAATAATAGAGATGCACCTGCTTCAGATACAAAGGATGAAACTGACAGCCCAAAAGGAGAAAATGGTATTGTCAGTACGATTCCACAGGAAGAGCAGTATGTTGTGCCTGAAGAATCAGAGATTAGGCTGCCAGAAAATGTCAGTGGCAAAAATGGTTATGAGCCTGTAAAAGAGAATTCCAAAGAAATCGGAGAAGCAGAAGGCGAAAAACTTGCTGCTGAACTGGGCTATGGAGAGACTGGAAAGGGATTGGAATTTGATACCAGACTCCATCCCTATTATGGTATGCTCAGCAGCAAGTTACAGTCACTGTATAGACAAATCTATGCAAACGCAATGGCACTTAACGATACCTTTGCGCCCATAGAGGATGTATCTATAGAGCAACTGAAAAATGTATTTACCGCTGTTTTTGGAGACCACCCGGAGCTGTTCTGGCTGGATACCGCATATGGATGTAAATTTTTACCAACAGGTAAATGTATCGAGATCGATCTGCAATTTAATAATACAGCAACAAATTTAGAGCAAAATAAGCAAGCGTTTGAAAATAGTGCAAACAGAATGTTACAGGGAGCATCCAATCTTAGCTCCGATTATGAGAAAGAGGTCTACCTTCATGATACCCTGTTAAGTCAGGCAGACTATAATCTCGATGCACCCAATAATCAAAGTGCCTATAGTGCATTAGTGGATGGTCAGACTGTCTGTGCAGGATATGCGAGAGCCTATCAGTATCTGATGCAGAAGATTGGTATTCCTTGCTATTACTGTACGGGATATGCGGGAGAGAATCATGCATGGAATATTGTTTCACTGGATGATGGATATTACAATGTTGACACGACCTGGGATGATACCGATCCTAATACATACGACTATTTTAATAAGTCAGACAATGATTTTAATACAAGTCATATGAGAAAAGACTTATCCATTTACCTTCCGGCATGCAATGGACAAAATTACCAGAACCTAGAGGCTGCAAACAGCGAAGAACCTGCAACAGATACAGGAAGAAGTCTGGAAGATGCTGGCTTCACAAAAGAAGACATGATTAATAGCCTGTCGGATTATTATGATGATTGTTATGATCAGATCATGAAGAATGGGGTAGGAAGTTATCAGTTTCAAAATGTCATAAGCACAGATGATATCTATGCACAGATCTATGAAGACTATCTAAATGATACTTATAAGACCGGATATGCAGACCAAGCATTAGAACAATTGGGGGCAACTAGGATCAATATGAAAATGCAGATAGAGAAGTTAAAGGATGGCTATTTATTGTTGTCACATAATGTGTCTATTCAATAAGAAATATAGGTGCAATGGGCGCTGCGTTTTTCCCAAACTTGAAATTATATTAAAAATGAAATATCATAAGTTTTGAACATAAAATTAAGAAAGAAAACCATTTCGTTAACAGGAGAGAATAAGATGGCATATTTTCCATTGTTTATTCAGTTAGAAAAAATTTCATGTCTGGTTGTGGGCGGAGGGAAAATAGCCCTTCAGAAGGTAAAGGACTTACATGAATTTGAAGCAGATATTACAGTGGTATCACCCTATATTATAGAAGAAATCATGGAATTTGGCTTGACCTGTTACAGAAAGGAATTTGAAGAGGAAGATTTGTATGGGAAAACAATAGTCGTTGCAGCAACAGACGACAAAGTGCTGAACCATAGAATTGCAAAACTTTGCAGAGAAAGTAAAATTTTGGTGAATTGCGTTAATCAAATTGAAGATTGTGATTTTATTTTTCCTTCTTATATTAAAGAAGGTGGCATTGTAGTAGGAATCAGCAGCAGTGGGAAAAGTCCTGTCATGACCCAATATCTGAAAGGTAAAATGCAGAAAGTGGTAACAAAACAAATGGGACAGCTTGCAGATTTTTTAGGTGCGATACGCCAAAGAATAAAAGAAGAAGTTACCTTACAAGAGAAGCGAAAAAAGATATATCAGGAGCTGTTACAGATAGGGCTTCAAAAAAAAAGTTTACCGGATGAAAACGAGACTGAGGAAATCATAAAAAAGTACAGCAAATAGAGGGAGAATTACATAATGGACAGAATGAGACGTTTACGTTCAAGTGAAACGATTCGTAGTATGGTACGTGAAAATACAATCAGAGTGGAGGAATTGATCTACCCTCTTTTTATAATAGAAGGAGAAGATATCTGTCATTCAATTGATTCCATGCCGGGAATATACCAGTATTCTTTGGATAGATTAGGGGTGGAATTGGATAAAGTAACAAGCAAAGGGATAAGAGCAGTTCTTTTATTCGGTATTCCTTCCCATAAAGATGAAGTGGGAAGTGGGGCTTATGATGAGGATGGAATTACGCAGCAAGCGATTCGTTATATCAAAAAGGAATATCCGGAACTTCTGGTGATAGCGGATGTCTGTCTATGTGAATACACATCACATGGTCATTGTGGATTAGTCAGAGATGGAAAGATCTTGAATGATGAGACACTGCCGCTTCTTGCCAAAACAGCTGTAAGTTATGCAAAAGCCGGAGCAGATATCGTAGCACCGAGTGATATGATGGATAAAAGAGTTAGCGCTATCCGCAGTGCTCTGGATGAAAATGGATTCATAGACACGCCAATCATGTCCTATAGTGCGAAATTTGCTTCCGGATATTATTCTCCATTCAGGGATGCAGCACATTCAGCGCCGGGATTTGGTGACAGGAGAACCTATCAGATGGATCCGGCGAATGGAAGAGAAGCGCTGCGTGAAGTAGAGGAGGATATTCTGGAAGGCGCTGACTTTATTATTGCAAAACCGGCTATGGCATATATGGATATCATCCGCGAAACAGCAAATCATTTTAATATACCGATTGTAGCCTATAATGTGAGTGGAGAATATGCCATGGTAAAGGCAGCAGCGAAGGAAGGCTGGATTGACGAGAAAAAAATAGTCATGGAAAATATGATCGGCTTTAAAAGAGCAGGAGCAAGGATGATCATAACGTACCATGCACTGGATGTGGCAGACTGGATACGGGAAGAATAGCAGGAGGCAGAAAATTATGAAGGAACGTTCCAAGGAACTGTTTGAACAGGCTAAAAAAAGAATACCAGGCGGAGTGAACAGTCCTGTCAGAGCATTTGGTGCAGTAGGAAGAACACCTCTTTTCATCCATTCCGCGCAGGGAGATAAAATTGTAGATGCAGATAAAAATCAGTATATTGATTATGTCTGCTCGTGGGGACCAGGAATTTTAGGACATGCACATCCGCGGGTGATAGAGAAAGTAAAAGAAGCATGTGATCATGGGCTGACTTATGGTGCACCCACGGAAAAGGAAGTGATCTTAGCCGAATTATTATCAGAGTTAATGCCGTCCATGGAGATGAGTCGTCTTGTCAGTTCCGGGACAGAAGCGGTAATGAGCGCGATCCGTGTTGCAAGAGGTTTTACAGGTAGAGATAAAATCGTAAAATTTAAGGGCTGCTATCATGGACATTCAGATGGTCTGCTGGTAAAAGCGGGTTCCGCGGCCCTTACTACATCAGTTCCGGATAGTGCGGGTGTTCCGGCGGATTTTACAAGGAATACACTGATTGCATCCTATAATGACAGTAGATCGGTTCAGGAATTATTTGAAAAGTACAAAGATGAAATTGCGGCTGTGATTGTAGAGCCCGTGGCTGCCAATATGGGAGTTGTTCTACCCAAATCAGGATTTCTTGAGTTCTTAAGAGAAATTACCAAAAAGCATGGATCCCTGCTCATTTTTGATGAGGTCATTACTGGATTCCGTCTTGGGCTGGGGGGCGCACAGGAATATTTTCAGATCACACCAGATCTGACAACGCTTGGAAAAATCATCGGTGGCGGCATGCCAATTGGGGCTTATGGTGGAAGAAAAGATATCATGGAGATGGTATCTCCTCTTGGACCAGTTTACCAGGCAGGCACATTGTCAGGCAATCCGATTGCCACAACAGCAGGGATTGAAACGTTAAAAATATTACAGGAAAATTCAAGTATCTATGAGGGACTGCGGAACAAAGCAAAAAGAATAGAAGCGACGGTGAATGAAAATGCCAAAGGAAAAGCAGTGGTCAACAGAATTGGTTCCTTGTTAAGTGTTTTTTTTACAGACAAGCCAGTTGTTGACTATGATAGCGCAGTGTTCTCAGATACCAAAGCATATGCAGATTATTTTGGATATCTGCTTGAACATGGTATTTATACTGCACCCTCCCAGTTTGAAGCAATGTTTATTTCGGATGCCCACACAGAGGAAGATATTACTATTACCTGTAACACAATATCAGGATATTTCAGGCAGAAGAGTAATTACAAAAATTAATATGAAAATGGTGAAAGAAATGCAATTTTGTTTTTTAGGATTAAATTACAAGAATACGGGGCTTGATGTTCGTGACAAGACATCATTTACTGATAGCAGAAAAATAGACTTTTTACAGAAAATAGAAGAGTATGGAATCAATCAGTGTATGATATTGTCGACGTGTAATCGTAGTGAGGTATATTTTTTTTATAATGAGCGTGAACAGGTAACGTTTGTCCGCAGCGCCTACCTATCTTTTTTTGATAAAGTTGATGTGGAAACATATCTGCTTTTGTATCAGAATGAAAAAGCCATGGAATATCTTTTCAGAGTAACGGCCGGTCTGGAATCACAAGTTCTGGGAGAAGATCAGATATTAGGGCAGGTCAAGGAGGCTCTGGATTTTTCCAGAACCATGGGATATACAAAAAAAGAATTGAACAAATTAGTAAGAGATGCGATCAGTTGTGCCAAAAAAATAAAAACCAATTTTAAAATTAGTGAAATACCATTATCTGTAAGCTATATCGGAATCAAATATTTGGAAGAAGCAGCAGGATTGTCAGGTAAAAAAATACTGGTAATAGGCAGCGGTAAAATGTCTGCGCTGGCTTTACGATACCTTTATGAATATGGTGCTGCACGAGTGTTTCTGTGCAGCAGAACAGTAACACATGCCAGGGCACTACAGAAGGAATTTCCTGAAATTCAGATAATAGATTATGATATGAGGTATCAGGTGCTTGAGGAATGTGATGTTGTAATTTCAGCGACCGCATCGCCTCATACCGTTCTGAAAAAAAGCGAGGCCAATATTAGAAATGAGCTATATCTCTTAGATCTTGCTGCACCGCGCGATATAGACACGTCTTTTTTGGATGATGATAGGTGCCATCTGATTAATTTGGATACCCTTCGACGTATTTCAGACGAAAACAGAAAAGAGAAAGAAGAAATTGCAAAGAAATGTCAGGAATTTATTTTGCAGGATCTGGAAGAAACGAGGAAATGGTTTATGATAAGCAGGATGGATGACACCATAGAATCCCTTCAGCAAAGGTGCAGTGAAATTGTAGATGACAGCTTTGGATATCTGAATCGCAAACTGGAACTTGGCGAAAGGGAAAAAACAATTCTGAGAAAAACTTTAAATGCTTCTTTGCAGCGTCTGATGAAAGAACCGATTCAGGAATTGAAGCAGCTTGATACAAAGGAAAAACAGGATCATTATAAGGAAATGGTCTGCAGACTGTTTCAGATATAGTATGGATATCTGCTGGTCAGAGATAGGGGGGAGAAGGTTTGAAAGTAAAAATTGGAACAAGAGGTTCAAGGCTGGCTATGATTCAGTCTGAATATGTAAGAGACAGACTTGCTGATAAATATCCGGAGCATCAGTTCGAATTGGAGATAATACGTACAAAGGGTGATCAGATACAAGATCAACCACTTGATAAAATTGGGACAAATGGAGTCTTTGTGCGTGAAATAGAAGAAAAAATAATAAAAGAAGAAATACAGATGGGTGTTCATAGTATGAAAGATCTTCCGGCGGTAGTGGCGGAAGGACTCGTGTTGACCAAAGCATGGAGAAGAGAGGATCCCAGAGATGTATTGATATTACGAGAAAAAAAATCATTAGAAGAACTAGAAAAAGGAGCTGTGATAGGTACCGGCAGTAAGAGAAGAGCATATCAATTGTTAAAAATAAGACCGGACCTTACGATTGTCAATATTCGGGGAAATGTGGATACACGAATTCATAAAATGGAAGAACAAAAAATGGATGGGATTATTTTGGCGGCGGCAGGAATGCACCGTCTCGGAATGAGGGAACGGATCACGAGCTATCTGGAACCGGAGGAGATGATTCCATCCCCAGCGCAGGGAATCCTTGGACTGGAAGTAAAAGAAAATAATAAAGAATTGATTCAGATGCTAGATGCTCTTGCAGATGAAAGGTCAGAGAATATGGCAATTGCCGAGCGGACTTTTTTGAGTGAAATAGGAGCTGATTGTCACATGCCGATCGGAGCGATCTGCCGTCCTGACAAACAGGGTCATCGTCTGGACGTGGTCTATGGAAACGAATCAGGAGAAAAAATGGTATATGCCTGTGCGAGAGGTAAGGAACCAATGCGACTTGCAAAGGAGGCGGCCCGTGAGGTCAGAAAGAAAATGGCCGGTACGGTATATCTGGTAGGCGGCGGACCTGGTGATGAAGAGTTGGTCACAGTCAAAGGACTGAATCTGATAAAAAAAGCCGATTGCATTATTTACGACAGACTTTCTTCACCTGAGCTGCTTTCCTATGTAAAAGAAGGGTGTGAAATGATTTATGTAGGAAAAGCAAATCATCATCATACCAGGAAGCAGGAGCAGATTAATTCATTATTAGTTACGAAAGCGATGCAGTATGAAAAAGTCGTACGATTGAAGGGCGGGGATGTATTTGTATTCGGCCGGGGCGGAGAAGAGGCCAAAGTACTATTTGAAAACGGCGTTCCATATGAAGTCGTACCAGGCATCAGTTCGGCAATAGCCGGTCTTACCCATGCTGGAATACCGATAACCCAAAGAGGTATAGCGGCAGGATTTCATGTGGTAACAGCCCATGATAAGGACGATAAGTTAGCGGATATTGATTTTAAGGCAATGGCCAGAAGTAAGGATACCTGTGTATTTCTGATGGGACTTAATGAGATTGAAAATATTACTAAGCTTATGCTGGAGGCCGGAAAGGATCCAAGTACAGGGGCGGCGGTCATTTCCTGTGCGACAACACCAGAACAGAGGGTATGTCAGACGGAACTTCAGAATCTGGTTCAAGATGCAAAAAAAGCAAAGCTGGTATCTCCGGCCCTGATTGTAATTGGAGATGTAGTGAAGTTGAGAGGACAGCTTGGGTTTGAAAAAACAGCACCTTTATCTGGGAAAAAATATCTGGTACCTAAGATTGGCATAAAACCGTCCGAGTTAGCCCTGATGCTGAGAAAGGCAGGTGCTTCTGTAAAAGAGATTACAGTAGGAGAGATAGTGCCGATTGACTATAAACTGGATCTTGAAGCGATGAAAAGTGTCAGTTGGATTCTATTTACCAGTAAAAATGCCGTAGATGCTTTCTTTTTCAATCTATATCAATCTGGAATGGACAGCAGGAATCTTTTCGGGATTAAATTTGCAGTGATTGGAACGGAAACACAAAAGAAATTAATGTTTTATGGAATCAAGGCAGATTTGATTCCTTCGGAATACCACAGTGAGGCATTGGTAACTATGCTTATGGAATATATAGGGCAGTCAGACATTATCTGGTATCCCAAGGCAGTAAATGCAGATGACAGTATAAAAAAAAGATTGGCTGATAAATGCAATCTTGTGGAAATACCGATCTATGAAAATCGTCAGCCAGAAGAAATCGTGATACCGGAGGATTTTATAAATACCTGTGATGGGGTATTTTTCACCTGCGCTTCTTCTGTATACAGGGTAATGAAAGCCATAGGAGGAGTACCGGAAAACTGGAAGAAGGATAGTGCAGTGATTAGCATAGGACCAAAATGCAGCGCGGCAATCATGGAATCAGGAATAACCCATTTTGTGCAGGCAGATAGTATGTCATATGAAAGTATGGTGCAAAAAGTTATTGAGGTATAAAAGTATTCATAAGAAAACATGAGCGGAAGGGATAATCATACCCAATGAAATATGTATTCGGAATCAATATAACCAAGAACAAAGAGAACAATTTGATTGATGGGGAAATATTTCGCTCCAAAACGGCCACTTCTGAATTGATGGAAGAATTAAAAAAATGCGAAAGCCTTGCAAAAAATTATGAAAAGCATACATCGCTGCCATTTTGGATGGATATCATGAAATACCTATCTTTTTCAATAACTTGTTTTTGTTTATGCAGTGTTATGCAAGATATATCTGATCTCTCTTGGAAAGAAGTATATAAAAATCCTTCAGGATTTTTCTTTGCAGCAGTAGCTTTTTTCATCGTTTGGTTAGTTTTGTATTTATTAGAAAGAATGAAAAAACACCTGCATAAAGTTGAATATGAGCGTGGTAAGGACTATATTCAAAATGTCACGGCTCATGCAAAGGATTTGATGGAGATTCCGGATGATGCAGTCAAAATGGAAATTTTATCGTTTTATTATAAAATAGAAAAAGAAAAAATGAAAGTAATGACTGCAAGTAAATTGGTATGTATCACACATAATAATGTTCCAGTTTACATGTATGTGAAGGATGTCGTGTTACATATAACTGACTTTTATCAGGAGTGGTCTATCCCGCTTTATGCGATTACTGGAATAAAAAAGATGAATGAAACAATTTTTATTTCTGAATGGAAGAAGGAAATTCCATATCATAAAGGTGAGTTTAAAAAATACAAAATTGCAAGGGCAAATGGTTTAGGGTATCTATATATGAAACCCTATTATGCCCTTTGCATTACATGGTATGATGAAAATTACGAGTTGTTTCTACCACCTTATGAATTGGATGTGTTATCATCATTGGTTGGAATTCATTATGATGAGATGTATAGCAAATGATATAATAAAATAGTGATATAAAGCATGCGAAGAGGTTGGAACTGGGAGGGTTATGCTTTTGAAGAAAATAGCAAAGTATCTATTTGTATCCGTAAAACAGGAGCATCTTGAGATGTTTCAACGTGAAAGCCTGGAAAAAGAATTTTTTGTGATTAAGATTGCTTCCAAATTGTTAATTATTTTTGAATGTTTTATGCTGGGTGGATCTTTTTTTAAATATGGAAAGAATGCTTTGGATAGCCCCCAGTTGTATTATACTTTGATGTATCTAATTATGCTCTCCGGAATGATTTTATTTTTGTATGCATTTTCAAGAATGATAAAGAATTCCATTGTCAGTTATAAATCATGTATGGTCATAAAACTGATACTCATTAACTTTTTGTTATTATGGAATATAGGGATAACTTTCCTTGACCAGAACGTCTATCCTGGGGTCACGACCTATATTACGACAATATTTGCTTTGGCTGTGCTTAATTTTTCTGAAACGAAACTGGTAATAGGCTCATACATATTTATGCAGGGAATCTATATGTTATTTTTACATTATTTTCAACCATCGGATCAGGTGAGATACGGAGATTATATCAATACTTTTATAACGATTTTATTTGCAACACTGACAGTAATGTTTATTAATAGGAACAGGGTCCTGGAATTTGAAAATCGTATGACAATAAAGGAAAAGAACAGGGAATTAAAAGAACTGTCTCAGGAATTAATAGCTGCGAACGAACGTTTAAGGGAACAGGCATATACCGATCAGCTGACAGGTATATCCAACCGTTATTTTTTTGAAAAGAGCATTGGTGAAGCGTTTAGATGGGCAGATCAAAGACACAGTTGTATATCCTTAGCTATCGCGGATCTGGATCATTTCAAGAAGATCAATGATGAATGGGGGCATCCCGTTGGAGACAAGGTTTTAATCAGGGTTGCTGAAATCGCGAAAGCTGTGCTTCATGATACCGATAAACTGGCGAGGCTCGGAGGCGAAGAATTTATTATTCTTATGCCAGATACTGATTTAGAGGAAGCCCGGCTGCTGGTTGAAAAAATGCGAATAACCTTAGCAAAGGAAGTACACGACAGCGCAGGAACGGTAACTGCCAGTTTTGGTGTTGCGGAAAGAAAAGCGGGGGAACATTATGATTCCCTTTATAGAAGAGCTGATGAGGCACTTTATATGGCAAAGGAAGCCGGACGGAACTGTGTTATATGCCACAATATAGAAGATGGAAAGTCCTTTGTGTCCATCGAATTTGTATGGATGGAGGAATGGGAGAGTGGCAGTAAGGTCATAGATGACCAGCACAGAAATCTGATCGGACTTGCGAATCAATTAATTCATGATCTTTTCAATAAATGGGATAAGGATACGGTATCAGCTGATTTGAAAAGTCTGTTGGAGCATTTGATCTGTCATTTCAATGATGAGGAAAGAGTGATGGAGGAAGCAGGTTATCCGGAGCTTGAGATGCACAGGCAGATTCATAAAGAATTGATAGAAAAAACAAAAAGACTCGCCGATTCTTTAGAGGAGGGAATGGTGAAATCTTCAAAGGTCGTTTTTTTTATCATGGATGATGTTCTGATCGGGCATATCATGCAAGAGGATACAAAAGCATTTCCTTCTATTCGAATGTTAAATAATATAGATAAAGGGGATGACCATAAGGAGGGAGCTGCTGGAACGCATGGGGAATCAATTAATAACCAGATGGGGCAGGGATTTTGACAAGGAACATGTTCTGATGGAATATCCGCGGCCGCAGCTGATACGAAACAGTTATTATAACTTAAATGGAGAATGGGAGTATTCTATTGGGAAAACAAAAGAGGTATCAGAATATACAGGGAAAATTATGGTACCTTTCTCACCGGAAACTTATCTGTCAGGTGTAGAAAGAATTTTGCGGCCGGATGAATATTTACATTACCGGAAGGTGTTTCAATTACCGGAAAAATTTCAAAAAGACAGAGTTTTATTACATTTCGGAGCAGTTGACCAGGAATGCGAAGTTTGGTTAAATGGGCATGAGTTAGGGACACATAAAGGAGGATATCTGCCGTTTACTTTTGATATTACAAAAGAATTAAATGACAGTGAAAATATTTTGACACTCTGTGTAGTGGATAAAACGGAACTGGCATCTCATGCAAGGGGAAAACAAAAATTAATAAAAAAAGGTAAGCTTGGTTCTCTTTTCTATACACCAAATAGCGGAATATGGAAATCAGTCTGGATGGAAAGTGTAAATGAAATTCACATTAAGGATGTAAAGATTACCCCGTATTTTGATAAATCAGAAGTAGCATTTCGTATTCTGACGCAAGGGAATCAGGAATATGCGCAGGTCACTATTTTAAAAAATAATAAGGAAGTATTAAAAAAAGAAATTGAAACCAATAAGGATATAAAGCTTTCGTTGAAATCCTTTGATGCATGGTCACCGGATGCACCCAATTTATATGATGTGAAAATCCGCTGTGGAGAAGATGAAGTAATGTCCTATTTTGGAATGCGTAAATTTTCTACAGCAAGAGATAAAAATGGAATCTTACGATTTTATCTAAATAATGAACCATTTTTCTGTAATGGTCTGTTGGACCAAGGATATTGGCCGGAGAGCTTACTTACTCCGCCAAGCGATGAAGCACTGCGATACGATATTCTTAAATTAAAAGAATTGGGTTATAACACCATCCGCAAACATATTAAAATTGAAACGGAACGGTTCTATTATCACTGCGATAAAATTGGAATGGTGGTATGGCAGGATATGCCAAATGGAGGCGGAGAGTATAGTGTGCTATTGGTAGCTTACTTGCCCAATATATTTAACTGGATGGCAAGGAGAATCAAAGACAATTGCTATACCTTATTGAAAAGAAATGATGAAAAAGGCAGAAAACAATATTATGAAGATCTGAAAGGAATGGTAGAAAATCTATATAATCATCCTTCCATTGCTGTCTGGGTTCCTTTTAATGAAGGCTGGGGGCAGTTTGATGCTGCAAAAGCAACCGCATGTATTAAAAAAATTGACAAGACAAGACTGATTAATGAAGCATGTGGATGGTTCGATCAAAAGGGTGGTGATATGTATAGCATTCATAATTACATGTTTAAACTAAAAGTAAAGCCACAAAAAGATCGTGTTGTTGCATTGACGGAATATGGAGGATATTCCTATCCGGTAAAGGGTCATTTGGCGTGTGTTAAGGAATTTGGATATCAGGCTTACAATAGCTCCGAAGAACTAACAGCAAACTATGAAAGGCTGTGGAAAGAAGAAATCTTTCCAAACCTCAAATATGGATTAAGCAGTGCTATATATACCCAGACCACAGACATTGAGGAAGAAATCAACGGATTAATGACCTACGACAGAGAAATTGACAAGATGCAGGAAGGTGTTATCAAGAAACTGAACCAAAAATTGTATGAGATGTTTACAGAACTAACCATGTAAATTCTAATAATTGGATAACGGATAAAATTTATTGACTTTGACGTTACGTCATAAAGTAGTATGTTTCCAGGAGGTGATTCCTATTAGATATTCAATTAGTGAAACGGCGAAATTAGCAGGTGTAAGTGTCAGGACACTTCACTATTACCATGAAATTGGCTTACTGCCGCCAAGTGAAGTAGTACCAGATACCGGTTATAGATACTATGATGATTTGGCGATGCAAAAGCTGCAGCAGGTTTTATTTTATCGTGAACTGGATTTTCCGTTAAAAGAGATTGTTAAAATTATGAATGCCTCTGATTATAAAAAAGAAGATGCATTAAAAAGACAAAGAGAGCTTCTAAAGTTAAAGAGAAAGCGTTTAGATAAGCTGATTGGTCTTTTGGATGCGAATTTGAAAGGAGATAGTACTATGAGCTTTCAGGAATTTGATCAGAAAGAGATTGACGAAGCAAAGAAAAAGTATGCAAAAGAAGTAGAAAGCAGGTGGGGCAATACAGATGCCTATGCACAGAGTAAGGAAAAGACTGAAAAATATCAAAAAGAAGATTGGGCAAAAATAATGAAAAAATCAGATGAAATCATGAGGAAGTTCTCGGAACATCTTGGAGAATCTCCGGAATCTGATGAAGTACAGTCATTCGTAAGAGAATGGCAGCAGTTCATTACAGAATCTTATTATGACTGTACAAAGGAAATCCTTGCAGGACTTGGAGAAATGTATGTAGCTGACGAAAGATTTACAGAAAATATCGACAAGTTCGGTAAAGGAACGGCATCGCTCATGAGCGAAGCAATTAAAGTATATTGTAAGAACTAATGAAAGATTTATAAAGGGAGCACAAGAACCAGTGCTCCTTTTAAAATTAGAAGGAAAAAATATCCTTTTATTATAATTTTGTGGTATAATGAGCACAAAAGGGCCGATTCATCGTCTTTAATAGATTCGGACAGTTGTGCAAGGGAAGACTAGCTTGAAGAGGTTAATTTGAAATCAAATTTATTTATATGATGCTAAAATCCGTCTAAGACTATTGTCTGTCTAAACGGATTTTTATGTTTAACTCATAAATTACAAATTATAGCAATAATGAAAATTTCCAATGAGATGCATGTTTAATTAAAGAAAATCATGTATTTGAATCAAAAGGAGTCAATAAAATGCAATTAGAATATAGAAAAGCAGCTAAGAATCATGCAGATTTACTTATAGATATTTATAATTCAGCATTTTATAATGACTATATTCGCTATGGTGAATGTCCTGCCTATGGGAGAACTAGAGAAAGAATGGAGCTATCTATAGCAATGTTTCCCAAATACATTATTATATGTGACGGTTTTCCGGTAGGCGTAATCTCTTTTGAAAACAAGGGGAACGGATATTACTATCTTGGCTGTCTTTGCATTATTCCAACATATCAAGGGAAGGGCATTGGTACACTTGCATTTCAACACATGCTGTGTGTTTGTTCTGACTGGAAAAAAATCACATTGGTGACTCCTTCTGATAAAGATGAAAATATTAAATTTTATACAGAAAAATGCAGCTTTCATATTGGGGAAAAAGAGATGGATGGAAGTGTTCAGGTCCTAAATTTCTATAAGGTACGGTAATATAAAATGGATGGAAATGTAGTAGGATGTGTAAGATTTCCAGAACAATGGGATTGAATTCATTTTATTATGCAAAAAATGAATCATATGGAGTCAGAAGGTTGAAAGAAAATATGATAATGAAGGATACAGCCACGAAAAGGATTCTTTCAACCTATTTATTTGTGGCAGATCACATCTGCAAACAGATGTAATATAAAATGGGTGTAAAAATGAATGTACCGGTAGATATAAGCAATGTCATCATTGAAACAAAACGACTAATTATTCGCCCATGGAAAAAGGAAGATTTGAATGACTTTTATGAATATGCATCAGTTAATGGCGTAGGACAGATGGCGGGTTGGAATCCCCATAAATCAAAACAAGAATCACAAGAAATTTTAAATATGTTTATAGAGCACAAAATAACTTTTGCTTTAGAATTAAAGAGAAATAAAAAAGTTGTTGGTTCAATTGGTCTCGAAAGAATAGAAATTGACTTAGGAGAACCTTACACTAGCTTAAGGGGGAGAGAGGTTGGATATGTCCTAAGTAAGGAATATTGGGGGCAAGGTTTGATGCCTGAGGCAGTAATAAAGGTTATGGAATACTGTTATAAAGAGCTGAATTGTGAATTCTTGCAATGCAGACATGCGTTTGAAAATGAACAGTCAAAAAGAGTTATAGAGAAGGCTGGCTTTCAATATGTGCAGGAGTGTGAGCGTACTGGAAGAGATGGAATCAAACGTAAATCTATGGTGTATATAAATAAACAATCTGATAAAACTGCAACTGGTAGGAGGCAATAGCATGGTATTAGAAACTCAAAGATTAGTTTTGAGAGAAATGACACAAGCAGATTTTTCAGAACTTTGTAAAATTCTACAGGATGATGATGTAATGTATGCTTATGAGGGCGCATTTAGTATTGATGAGGTTCAAGAATGGCTTGACAGGCAAATTGAACGTTATAAAGAATATGAATTTGGCTTATGGGCGGTTGTTCTGAAAGGAACGGGTGCAATGATAGGACAATGCGGGGTGACAATGCAAGATTACAAAAACAGCAAGGTAATGGAAGTCGGTTATCTTTTTCAAAAAGAACACTGGCATCACGGATATGCAAGTGAGGCCGCAATTGCCTGTAAAGAATACGCTTTTGATAAGCTGAATGCGAAAGAAGTATATTCTATTATTCGAGATACAAATATACCATCACAAAATGTGGCAGCACGTAATGGAATGACTTGCATAGATAAGTTTATGAAGCATTACCGGGGCATTGATATGCCTCATTTTCTATTCTCTGTTAAGAAGGCATTATGAAGGGAATAAAAATGTCTATTGGAATTAAGTAAAGCATGAATGGAATATGGAGGAATAGTGATGAATATTCAATTTAGAAAATTCAGTGAATTTCAAAGAGGAATTATATATGAATTACTAAAAGATGGATATTCATTTGAAAGCAAATATGAGAGGGATTGGATAACAAACTGGAAGGAAGCAGATGATTTTTTCTATGATAATTTGCAAATAGCAGATGAATGTGGATTTGTAACAACTTTGAATGATATTCCTATTGGTTTTATAAGCTGGGATCCAAGATATATTCCAGAATACATAGAAATTGGTCATAATTGCATTGCGACGAAGTATAAAGGAAATAAATTCGGAAAAATGCAATTACAAGAAGCTGTTAAACGAATCTCTAATAAGAATATTAAAAAGCTTATAGTTACTACAGATGAACGATTAGTGTCAGCGCAAAAGAATTACGCGAGCGTTGGTTTTAAATTTGTACAAAAGCGTAAGAACGAATGGAATCAGGAATATGCTGGAAAATTGATGGATTATGAAATGAAATTGTAAATAAGTGAATTCCAGATTCCATTATGGAGGAATAGTATGGATAAGAAGATATATTTGGTATTGGCTTGCATTTGTATGTTTCTTGCATTGGGAATGGGGATCGTATCCTTGATTATGGCTTATAAAAATCAAACTTATATTACGGCGCTGTTCTATCAGATTCCATTACTGCTAATGTTTATATTTTTTGAAGTATATAGGAGGAAAAACAAATGAAAAAATGGTTTACGATGAATCAAATTGATGAAAGCACGTATATAATAAGTGAATATCGTCATTGGGAGGAAACGCACTGCTATCTGTTAAATGGAGAAAAACGCAGCCTGCTGATCGATACGGGGCTTGGTATCTGCAATATTTATGATGAAGTAAAAAAATTGACGGAAAATCCAATAACGGCAATTGCTACCCATGTTCACTGGGATCATATTGGGGGTCATAAATACTTTTCGGATTATTATGCCCATAAAGCAGAACTGGACTGGCTAAATGGAGGATTTCCACTTTCCATGGAAACCATCCAGGAGATGGTAGTGGATCGTTGTGAACTTCCGGAAGGCTATGATGTCAAGACCTATGAGTTTTTTCAGGGTATACCTACAAAAGTGTTGCAAGGCGGCGAAATAATCGATCTTGGCGGACGAAGTATTAAAGTAATACATACACCTGGTCATTCGCCAGGACATATGTGTTTCTATGAAGCTGACCGTGGTTATTTGTTCACAGGTGATTTGATCTATAAAGACACATTGTTTGCTTATTATCCGTCGACTGATCCGAAAGCTTATCTTGCTTCACTTGAAAATATTTCGGAGCTGCCTGCAAAGCGCGTGTTTCCTGCGCACCATACACTGAATATTCAGCCAGAAATTATAATACGTATGCGTGATGCTTTTCGTGAACTGAAAGCGGAGGGCAAGTTACATCATGGCAGCGGAACTTTTGACTATGGTGACTGGGCAGTTTGGCTATAAGAGCAAAAATATGATACTAGAAGCCAGAGGCTTTTTACATGCATTATATAATATAAAAGAATTGGAACAGAACCCCTTGATTTTTACGCGACTAAAAGTCGTAGATGGGAGCTAAAAATGATAGAAACAGAACGGTTAGAATTACATCCTTTAACTTCACATCAATTAAAACTATGGGTTGAAGATATTTCTGCATTAGAAAAAGAATTGAATTGTTCTTATGAGGCAGAGCCGATGGAAGGATTCTTTCTTGAAATAGTAAAGGAACAGCTTAAAATAACAGAAAATGACACTGCTAACTTTGTATGGCATAGTTTTTGGCTTTTGATTCGCAAAACAGACAGAGTCGTTATTGGTTCTGCTGATTTCAAGGATATTCCAAATGCCGATAATGAAGTAGAGATTGGTTATGGTTTAGGGAAAAAATTTGAGCATAATGGCTACATGACAGAAGCGGTACAGGCAATGTGTAAGTGGGCAATGCGTCAAGAAAATGTGTCTCATGTCATTGCAGAGACCGACTTAGATGGATTTGCGTCACAACGTATTTTGCAAAGATGCGGACTTACTGAAGTAAAGCGAGATGAAACAGTATGGTGGAGACTATGAAGATAAAAGCTTATAAGATGAATGCGTTTGCAAAAACAATAGAGGGGGGAAATCCAGCAGGTGTAGTTATCGATGCAGATGTACTCTCAGAAAATGAAATGAAAAAAATTGCCGGAATCCTTGGATTTAGTGAGACTGCTTTTGTAATGAAGTCTAATAATGCAGATTTTAAAGTGCGGTTTTTTACACCAAATGAAGAGGTGGATCTCTGTGGACATGCAACAGTAGGTACATATTCCACATTATTGAGTAAAGGACTTATTAGGCCAGGGAAATATACACAGGAGACGAGAGCAGGAATCTTAAATGTTGCGGTTAAGGAAGATACAACAATTATGATGAATCAAACATCCCCCGAATTTTGTGAAATCATTGATGCAAAAGAAATAGCAGATTCATTGAATATTTATGTAGATGATATAGGAAGAGATATGCCGGTACAGATTGTAACGACAGGGCTTAGAGATATATTGGTTCCCATAAAAAGTATTGATATCCTAAATAGTATAAGGCCTGATTTTGATAAAGTATCTGAAATAAGCAAGAAATGCAATGTAGTAGGATATCATTTGTTTACGCTTGATTCACGATATCATTCGAATGCATATTGTAGAAATTTTGCACCACTCTTCGATATTCCGGAAGAGTCGGCAACTGGGACTTCAAATGGCGCGTTAGCATGCTATCTGTTCAAACAAGGTGTTGTGAGTTCTGGCAGTTGTGAAAATATGATTTTTGAGCAAGGTTATTCGATGAATTTACCATCGGAAATACTTGTTTCGTTAGAGGTTGCAGAAGATGAAATCAAAGAAGTAAGAGTTGGCGGAAAAGCGTTAAATTTATGTGAAGTAGAAATTGAACTATAAATGTATTATTTATAAATTAGTTCTTTCTGGATACTCAATTTCAGGAATGACAGATAGATGCAAACAATAATTGAAAGGTAGAAGTAATCTATGAAGTGTCCTTATTGTGATCGTGAAATGGAGCAGGGATTGTTACAAGGAATGCGGAGAGTTGCCTGGGTAAAAAAGCAGCACAAAATTTGTATCTTACCTAAGCAGGGAGAAATTTTACTAGAGAATAATAGTATTAATGACTTTATTTTTTCAGCCCAAATCTGTAAAAGCTGCAAAAAGATTGTAATTGATTATTCAGATAAAGAGATTAAAGAAAGATAATTATCTTTTGCTCTGTCATGTCAAAAAAATTTTGAATTATGAGGGGTGATTAATCATGAAAAATCTTAAAGTAGCCTTATTGCAGTTCCTGCCGGAAGAAACGTTAGAAGGCAACCGGCAGAAGGGATTGGAATTTTGCGAACCATTACCAAGGAACATTTAGAATGGAGATATTTTTAGAGAAAAGAATGATAGGGGAAAGTTATGATTTTACAAGACCAGAAAAAAAGAAAACAAAGAATTAGTTATGCAATTGCATTTATCATACTACTTGTGATAGAAGTGTTAATTGCTTTGTTTGTTCATGATACATTTATCAGACCGTATATTGGAGATGTTCTGGTAGTTGTGGTTTTATACATGGGATTGAGAATATTTATACCAGATGGGTGTAAATTCGTACCACTGTACATATTTCTGTTTGCTGTATTTGTGGAATGTTTGCAATTTTTTAACCTGGTACAAATTTTAGGAGTGGAGAACAATTCATTTTTACGAATCGTAATTGGTTCAGTTTTTGATGTAAAGGATATCTTGTGCTATGGAGCCGGGTGTATTTTGTTAGGTATTTATGAATGGAAAATAAAAGGTAATTAAAATTGGAGATTATTATGATTAGAGAAAGTAGTTCAGAAGATATCGATTCCATTATGCAAATATGGCTTGAAAGTAATAACGAAGCGCATTTTTTTGTACCAGAAGAATATTGGAAGCAGAATTTTGATAGTGTCAAAGAGGCTGTCTCAGAAGGTGTTACTTTATTTGAAGAAGATGGAATCGTAAAAGGATTTATCGGTATCATAGATGGTTATATTGCAGGGATTTTTGTCAAGAAAGACAGCCGATCTTGTAAAATTGGTAAAAGGCTGCTTGATGAAGTTAAGAGAAGATATGACAGTTTAGAATTGGATGTATATTTAGAAAACACACAGGCAATTAAATTTTACGAGAGAGAAGATTTTAAAATCGTGAAGAAACAAGTCAATGAAGATACAGGATTTGAAGAATGTCATATGGACTGGAAACGGTTCTAAAATACGAGAGTTATGTGAAAGAATAGGATAATTTATGAGTAAGAACTGGAAAAACTATCTACCTAATGTGATTACTGGCATCAGAATAGTGCTTTCGTTAAGTCTTTTACGGATAAATCCGCAGGCCATCGGTTTTTTCGCGATTTATATCATATGTGGAGTGACGGATATGTGTGATGGATTTATGGCTAGAAAATGGAAGGTGAGCAGTAAAAAAGGTGCAACTTTGGACAGTATCGCAGATTTGGTTTTTATTGTAGTATTGTCGATCATTTTCTTTCCAATCCTGGACTGGAAGCTATGGATGCTCATATGGATTGGAATCATTGCAGGAATACGCTGTTTTTCTGTTCTGGTAGGAGCAGTCCGATATCAAACAGTTGCATTTATACATACATATGGAAACAAAACAGCTGGATTTTTGTTATTCTGTTTTCCTATTTTGCTGAAAGTGGCAGGGTTTACAATAACGGTAATGATATTATGTACAGTTACATTCATTTCAGCTATAGAAGAGTTGACGATTATGATTTCTTCCAATTCTTTAGACAGAAATAGAAAATGGTTATGGGATAGAAGAAACTAAGATATCCAGATTATAAGAAACAAGTACTGTTATGGATATTAAATAACCGTACTTGTTTTTTATTGCGTTTATTGGTCTATCTGCACAGGCAAGCAGATACAGATTCATCAGTCAGAGTCTTACCATACCTGAATACGGTTATGGCCAGCTGTCGCTCCTTCGATTGGTCCTGCTGTTGGGTGTTCCCTTCGCAATTTACCAAAATAATCCTTGTCTAGTGTAATAGCCTGACTGTCAGAATCATCGAAAATAGCATCAACAATTCGTACAGTTCCTAAGGTGTTTGTAGACTCGATTTTTGTATGGATCTGCAAAAGTTCTTCTGGAATATCTATTTCCAAAAATACCTTGTCACCTTCTTCCTGAATGACTGCTTGAGGATTAATGGAAGCATTTGAGTATTGATTTATTTCAGAACGGAATGCCTTAGAACCATTTAAATAAGCGTTTCCATCAATGTAAGCAGGTTGTTCCACTGTTACAAATTTTTCCAGATCTCCGTTGCCGGCGGCGATGATAGCCGCGTGATATTCTTCATAAGAAGCAGTACAATCGTCATATCCTGCGGTACCCGAGTAAGATTCCTCTTCTGGAATATCCATACCGCCTATAAAAATATTATTGTATAATCGGTCATCCCCACTGTAGACCACAGCAGTTCCGGCAACCTGAGTGGTATGAGGAAAATGATAAGGCGTAGAGCGATCCAGGCATTTTGTGCGGCGCATGGTACCACAGCACAGGTTATTTACATAGGCACCACCTTGCGCTACGTTGTCGAAATTATATGCAGAGGCAAAGATATTATTATCAACTAAATATGGTCCATGTGTAACTTCAATCATGAAATCACGATTATTATTATAATAAAGATTACTGCTTACATGTACACCTTGTGCCTGCCAATCCAGCCATGTACCCAAAGTACAGTTATGGATGCGGTTGTGCATGATTTCCACATCGATAGCAGCGTGAAGCTTGATTCCTCCAATTTCATATCCAAAGAATTCGTGTTTTACAGCAATGTTGTAGATATGATTATTATAGATTTTACTGAATACGCATCCCATATGTCCAACAATCCCATTTTGTCCGCAATCATACAGAGTATTATTCCGAATAATGTGAGAACCTATTTTTTCTTTGCTCCAGCCAATCTGAAGGGCACGGAAGACAGCTTCCATTTGATACTGGTATCCTGGTTTTTGCTGACGTCTCGTACATAAGTTATGTCCGGTAGATGCATCCTTGCCAATACTGATAGCGCTGCATTTTGCATCATGAATGATATTGTCTTCAATAATCCATCCTTTGCTCCAGTGAGTACCTAGTAATCCAGGCTGGTCAGCAGTAGGCGGAGTCCATGGACAAGCAGCCTGTGCCATTTCGAAGCCTCTGACGGTAATATAATTCATACCTGTTTTCTCGGGATAAAAACAACATTTACGTACATTGATTTCGGTAAGTTCTTTATTCGGATCACTGCCATGGAAATTGGCGTAAATGGTGGTTTCGGAATCGGTTACTTCTGTATACCACTGATAGATAGAGCCTTCAGGGTCTAAAAGCAATTCTACGCGATTACTCCAAGGGGGATTATAACCAGTAGTACGTTTTACCGGATTCTTTACCTCTTCTATTGATTTTGCTTCATAAAAGGATTTACCGTTTAAATACACATCTCCTGCATGTACGGAACCATCTTCAGGAAAGACATACCAGTCCCCGGTAAGAGATTCCTTATATGGATTATAATCACCAAACATGGTATTTGGTAATGTAACCTTCCACACGGTATCCTCATATGGTACCCATGTGTTAATCTGTTCGGAACCTTTGATAATGACTTTTTCTCCTTTGGCAGCTTCATAAGTGATTCGGCTGATATTGCTGTAACCGCTGTGAGCAGGCTTGACCCATTCACGGTAAGTTCCCTCGTGGACAATAATGGTGTCTCCAGTTTCAGCGATCTGAGCAGCTCTCGATATCGTTTGGAATGGATTCGCCCTGGAACCCTCAGCACTATCGCAACCAGTTTTAGCTACATGATACTCATGATTCATTTAAATACCTCCTACGTTTTATTTGCAAGTTAGTCAAAAAGATTCCCCTAATAGTTTTAACATAATACTTTTTCATTCAATTAACTACCTACATATTGCGGGAAAGTACCCATTAATTGTTAAAACAACCTATTTGCATTGAAATATGAGCTTGCTTCAGGTAATATATAAAGATAATCAGCAATATATGAGCAACTTTTTGGAGAGGCGTAGATTATGAAAAAGGACTTAACTTATGAAAAAAATCAATTTCCAAATGGATATGCTTATTCTATATTCTATTTTCGGGAAATAGAAAGCTTTCCGTTACATTGGCATCATTATGTAGAAGTTATTTATGCCCAGCATGACGGAGTGATCTATGAAGTAAATGGAGAAGAAATATGCATGAAAGGAGGAGATATTCTTTTTATATGGCCTGGAGAACTTCATTCTATTGTTTACATGCCTGAACCAGAATATACATTAATGCTTCAGTTTGATGCACAGATTCTGACAAATTATATAGATTTTCGAAAAATTGCATATCTATTTTATAGAACCAGATTGCTGAAAGAAGAGAAAGAAACAACTTTAGTAAGAAGTTTACAGGAAAAAATGATGGCTATATTGAAAAGTTCCAATGAAGAGATTTTTATGACAGAAATTAAGGTGTGCATAAAAATTTATGAATTTATCATATCACTGGGAGAAGGATGCCAAACGGCAAATGACTCAGAAACGGAACATTCTTCGACGCATAGAATCAAAGTAGAAAGGCAGTTATTCAGTGTTTGTAATTATCTCACAGCACACTGTACAGAAAATATTGCCTTAGAAGAGGCCGCATCAATCGCAGGATTCTCTAAGTACCACTTCTCGAAGTTATTTAGGGAATATACCGGACTCGGGTTTACCGAATTTATGCTCAGAGAACGTCTGCGAATTGCAGAAGCTTTGTTAAGGGAACAAAAACTGACAATCACAGAAGTATCCTTAGAAGCAGGCTTTAACAGTATATCAACTTTTAACCGCGTTTTTCAGCAGTTTAAGAAAGTAAGTCCTACGAAATTCAGGCAGATGCACCAGGTGTAAATACAACAGCGGAGACAATTATTTGCGATATTCACTTGGTGCAGCTCCTGTTTTTTTCTTAAAGCAGGAGCTAAAATAATATTGATTTGTATACCCTACTCTTTCACTTATTTCTTTTAAAGATAAAGTAGAGTGTAATAATAGGTGGCATGCTGCATCAATGCGCACACTGGTAATAGTATCTGATAGATTCTGAGAAGTACTCTTTTTATAGAGTGCACTTAAGTAAGTAGGACTAATCATAACAGCTTCAGCAATATCATTTAAGCACAATGTGTTTTTTGTATAGTTATCTTTGATATAATTTAAAGCAGAATCACAAATCTGCTTATGATAAGTTTGAGAGGAATGTTCCAATTGTTCACTTACTGTTGTAAAAATTTGATATAACCAGGTAATGATTTCGGTGCTGGTATGAAACGAATCA
The DNA here is from genome assembly GCA_023398375.1 of Bacillota bacterium. GTDB lineage: Bacteria > Bacillota > Clostridia > Lachnospirales > Lachnospiraceae > SZUA-378. The sequence continues at coordinate 47,503 of JAEWSH010000018.1, forward strand.
AGTTTAGAATAGACCAAAGTGATTTCATGTTCAATGGAGGAGCAGTCGATGTTCAACTCATATAAGAACCGTAATATATTCCCGAGTACATCATAGATACGGATAAACAGAAGACTTTTTGTTTGATAATTGGTAATTGTCTGGTCTGAAAAAGTTTCCAGCCATTTCTTTATTCCTGCATTGTCTTTTTTACAGATATATTGAATAAGGACTTCATCTTTGTTTGTATTAAAGAGTGCATTGGTAATGATAGATCCTTTGTTATCCCGTGCATCAAAAATTGTTTGTTGTGGAAAGAAAAAACGATATTCTAAAGCTTTTTTTGAACTTTGATAGGAAAGATTCATGTCCCAGACATATTTTACGCTATTGCCTATTCCTATAATTAATTTTAGAGGCGAGTGTTGGTACGCTTCTTCAATATCAGTAATAATAGAATATAATTCTTTCTGAAAGTATACCTGATTAGCATAGTTATGGCCCAGGATACAAATGGGACCGCGAAAATCGTTTACGATATAAGATAGATTTAGGTGAGAACAACGTTCTGTAATATATTTTTGTAAATTAGTCAATTCCAGGTGGAATTTCTGAATGCCCATACGTCCTTTTATCAAATCTCCATTCTCAATTTCAAATGCAATAACATTATAGAAATGACAATCCAGATTAAGTGACAGGTATTTAGGATATTCACTTAAGGAATAGCGTGCCTCTTCATAATTAGTATGTAAAAGGCGTAAAAAGAAACTATTTATCATTGCGGGTTTACTTTTTTCTAATAAATCCAGCTCTTGTTGTTCTTTTACAAGAAGATTCAAAGCTTTTTCAACCTTTTCTGACAAGTAATGGTAGTCTAAAGGTTTCTCAACATAATCAAAGGCGCCTATCCGAAGCGCCTGTCTGGCATATTCAAATTCATCAAAAGCACTAATGAGAATAATTTTTGTAAAGGAATTAGTTCTTAAAGCTAGTTCTGCCAGTTCTAATCCGTTCAGACCCGGCATTTCAATATCAGATATAATCAGATCGAATGTATTTGCTTCTAAGTCACGTTCTGCAGATGCTCCATCATAGTGACAGGATATGACAATAGCATCGAAACTTTCCCAATTAATATTTTTTACGATTCCCTCGACGGAAATGTGGTTGTCATCGACGATCATTACTTTTCTCATAATTCCTCACATTCTGCCCAAATTATGGGCAATACGTTATATTGTTTTCATCTATCAACTGTTGAAATTCAATCGTTACACAGGTACCTGCATGACTATCGCTGTCAATATGAATACTACCGGAGCCATAGAGAGGACTGGCGATACGCGCATTAACATTACAGATACCAAAGTCTTGTGTGTAATCAACCAGGTGCGCGTCTAATGAATTTTGTATGCGGCTCAGCGTGGCAGCATCCATACCAACGCCATCATCCTTGATTTGAATCATAACGGTATCTTCTCCGTATTGCAGATCAAGAGATATATGAATTGGTTTATTACTTCTCTGTAACCCGTGATGAATACTATTTTCCAGGAAAGGTTGTAAGGTGAATTTACAAATCATAAAATGTTCTAATCCGTCAGCACAATGAATTTCATAAGAAAAAGTGTCTTGTTTTAATAATTTTTCAAGCTCAAGATAGAGAGTAGCAATTTCTATTTCATCATGTATACTTATAAGATCATTATTTTTGCGAAGCGTGATACGATAAAATTTAGATAAATCCTGAGCCATTTGAAAAGCAATGTCAAATTTACCTATTGTCAGACAAGTTTGAATGCTCCCTAAAATATTATAAAGAAAATGGGGATTAATTTGTGATTGCAATAATTTGTATTTCAATTGCTCTTCGTTTACCGTTAAGGTAATGATATTAGTAATATTTTTATCTATCGTATTCAACATTGATTGATAGGAGGCAGCAAGGTTATCTACTTCATCCATATAAGGAGAATGCATATTAAAAAGATGACCGAATTCTTCTGCAGATATACGGTTATGACTAATATTTGTGGAACGGACTACTTTTTCTAAACGTAATAATTTTTTCGTTAATCCGTGACTGGTAAATATTATGATACAGATTAAAAAAGGGATTAAGATAACAAATGAAAGAAGAACAGCTCTAATAATATTAAATATATTTTGTGAGATATAGGAAGTAGGAATTTCTGTAATCAATAAAAAACCATTATCAAGACGCTGTACGATATATTCTGAATTATCTAATCGAAAAAAATCACCATTTGCATGAGAAAGCATTTTGTAATATTGATTTTCGTATAACTTTCCAGCTAAAGGATTGGTAGAGGCAGCTATATCTCGGTCTGGAGTACAGATATAGCTGCGAATAGGTGTTCCATCGAAAGACTCAGTTAGTAGATCTGTAAGTTCACTTGCTTTTAGACTGGAGAATAATGCATAGATAACTTCGCCAGATTGTGTAAGAGACTGACAACAGTAGATGGTATCAACAGCTCGGTCATTCGGTGATAAGATCTGTGGGAATATAACGCGGCTTCGGTAGATCCATTTTGAATTAACACCAATACCGGTGAGCATATTAGAAGTAATTTGAAAACGTTTTAGATCACTAATACCATAAAACATGAGACCTTCTTTACTGATAAGCGCATCGTCAGGCATAAAGACACAGGTCTGAAATAAATGAAAGTTATTCGTTAACATATTAATATTACTTCTGGAGGAATTGAAGGTATCCATGTATTCGGAGGTAACATTTTTACTTTTATGATTTAGAATATAGGCATATTGATTGGTTGAATCTGCTACGGATTCCATTTGAGAAAAACGGTTGTTCAATTGTTGAACCAGTTGTTTTGTAGAAACTGATACAGAATCCATGATGCGATTTTCTGCCAACTGATAAGAAGTATAGTAGCTGATGTATCCAATAATTAAGAGGGGGATTAGACTACAGACCAGAAGTGCAATAATCAATCGGGTGCGATAACTGGCTAATAGTTTATGAAGCTGAATATTTATATTGGAAAGAACTGATTTCTTATACATAAAATTCACCTCTTTTTATCTAGTATAATATAAAAGAAGTATATATAATTTCAAAATATTTTACAATGAATCTTTAAATAATCAAAAATTATTATAAAGAGAGCATAATATATTATATTTTTAAAAAATATTTATTTGCTACAATAGAGATATCTTAATTAAGAGAATTGTAGTAACAAATTATGGACATACAATTAACAGTTTGAAAGGATGGGGTAAATGAAAAAGAAATTAATCAGTGTTTTGTTGTCAGCGGCCTTAGTGGCAGGAATGCTTGCCGGTTGTGGAAACAATAGCACGACTACTACAGAGAGTGGAACAGATACAACAGAAACAGAAAATCAAGCAACAGATGTTGCCAGCGGAGATTATGATCTTACATTATATAGCATTAATACAACAGATCCGGATTTTGATGCATGGCTAAAAAATTGTGAGGATGCAACAGGTTTAAAGATCAATGCAATTGCAGCTCCAACAGATTCTGATACTCGTCAGCAAAAAATCACAACTATGTTATCAACGCAGGACAAGAGTGTGGACATTATTGAAATTAACGATGAAATGGCAACGGCATTTAAAAATTCCGGATGGTTGGAACCTCTGAATGATACCGTAATGACGGATGATATCATAGATAATTTTGCTACCGGATATATATCTGATATGATTACGGCAACAGACGGAAGTATCATTGGGGTACCAGGATATTGTGGATACCTTGCATTGTGGGTTAATCAGGAAGTCATGGATGAAGTAGGTATGGAATCTATTGATAATTTAGATGATTTTAAAAAATATATCCAGGCAGCTACAAAAAATGGCAGATATGGCTATGGTGGTTCTTGGGAGAAGACATACGTATTTAATGAAATCGCAGAATTTGTAAACCTTTTTGGCGGTGATTACTATGATTGGACAAACCAAGGTAACAAAGAAGCATTACAGTTCATGCATGATATGGTAAATACATGGAAAGTTACTCCAATTGATCAAATAGCAGATAAATATGAACAAATGAATCAGAAATTTATTGACGGTAAATATGGCTGTGTATTTTATTGGGGCACAGGTTCTGAATACGAAGCAGCAAATATGCTTGGTCCAGATAAAATCCACCAAGTAGCAATTCCTACATTTAGTAAGAGCAGTATCTTTACAGATTCATGGAGCTATGTAATGAATGCATCAAGTGAGAACAAAGAAGCAGCGACTAAATTTCTTCAATACATGGCAAGTGAGGGCGGAATGCAGGCATCTTGGGATGATTTTAACAGATATCCAGCCAGAAGTGATGTAGCAGAGAAGATTGTACCTGATGATAGTTCCGTTAAAGAAATGTATACAATATATGCTACAAAATCAGAAGTCAGAGGACGCCCTATGTTACCGCAAACAATGGAATTTATCTCTGCAATGGGTACCATTTTCCAGGATTATATGCAAGATAAGATTACTTTAGAAGAGTTCTGTGAAAAAGCACAGGGATATGTAGAAGAGTGTCAATAAGAAACAGGAGGGCGCGCATCTCCCACTAGCGCGTCCTTTAAAATTGCATAAGAAAATTAATGTAAGAGGCAGAAGGGAGTGGGATATAATTATGAAAAATAGGACAATGAAGTGGATTTCATGGATCATGATTTTGCCAGTTCTTTTGATACGCGGGTTTACAACAATATATCCAATTTTCACAACGTTTTGGAATAGTTTTTTTAATATTCGTATCTTAAGAGGTGTCAGTGAATTTTATGGAATTCAGAACTATATAAACTTATTTAGAGATGAAAAATTTATTACATCGATTCAATTTACAGTAATATTTGTTATCTTTTCTATGGTATTTCATGTATTTTTAGGTATAATTTTAGCATTAGTCATGAATATGAAATTTAGAGGAAGAAGATTTCTTCGTACTATCGTTCTAATTCCATGGGCGATGCCGGCTGCAGTAGCAGGTATGGCGGCAAAATGGGCATTTAACAATGATTATGGATTGGTAAATGATTTTGTAAGATGGTTCGTCCCGGATTTTCAATTAAACTGGCTGGTAAATACGGGAACAGCAAGAATCGCAGTTATTGCAATGGATCTTTGGAAGGATCTGCCGTTCTTTGCAATATTAGTATTATCTGGGTTACAGTTCATATCCAGCGATATCTATGAAGCAGCCAAGGTAGACGGCGCAAATAATATACAGTCTTTCTTCAGAATAACGCTGCCATTAATATTTAAAAATGTAGTAACGTTATGTATTCCATTTACGCTATGGAGACTTACTACGTTTGATCTGGTATATTCTATGACTTCAGGCGGACCAGGAGAAGATACAGCATTAATTGCTTACCGAATTACAACAGAAGCTTTCACCAATCTGAATGTAGGTTATGCATCTGCGATGGCAATTTTGCTCTTTTTGCTAATGGCAATTTTTAGTGCGGCAAACATCCGTGTTTCTAATAAAGTAAGAATGGAATAGGAGAAAAAAATCATGATGAATACAAAAATAGACTTAAAATATAAGAGATATCAATGTATAACAGCTATCATGAAATGGGCATTGATTATTGTCATAAGTTTTCTGATTTTATTTCCGGTCTATTGGATTGTAATATCTTCCATTACACCATCGGGAGAATTGTTCAAATCACCAATTGATTACATACCAGATCATCCAACAATATCTAGTTATCAGTTCTTAATTAAAAATGTAGGCCTGCTGCAAAAGGTTACTAATACTATTATTATAGTAGGCAGTACTTTAGTGATCAGTACAGTTTTCTGTGTATTAGCAGCGTATGCTTTTGAGCGGTTTCATACAAAAGGAATATCATTAGCATTTGCATTCATTATTGCAACTATGTTGATTCCAGAAGTAGTTACTGCAAGACCATTGTATGAATTTATGCAAAAAGTTAAATTGTATGATACATATACAGGTCTGATTTTACTGTATGTAAGCGCAGTCATTCCTTTTACCGTTTTAATATTAAAGAACTTTGTTGCTGAGATTCCCATATCACTGGAAGAGGCAGCTTCAATTGATGGAGCCAGCTTTATACAACGTATTTTTTATATTTTATTACCGCTAATGAAGCCTGCAGTAGCAACTGTATGCATTATAAACTTTGTTACATGTCTGAATAATTTTTTTACACCATTATTCTATTCTAACGGAATTCAAGTATTATCTGTAGCAATTGTACAATTGCCATTAAGAGATAATATGTATGCAGTACCGTGGGATCTGGTCAGTGCAATGGGGTGTATTATCTTATTACCAATCATTGTTTTTGTTGCAATATTTGAAAAACAGATCATGGAAGGAATTATGGCAGGCGGTGTCAAGGCATAAAAAAGAGAGAAAGGGTTTTGACTATGCAGAATTTTAATTATGGAATGGACAATTTATGTTTCGCCAAAAGAGGAAGGAGTCGGGCAATTAATGCAGAGAATCCAAAGGGTGAAAAAGGAAAAGGGGGCATGTCCGCAAGTTCATTGGGGCCATCCAGGAAAGGTTCTCCCTGTCTGCGTGGGATTGAACCTGGAACAACGGTTACCTTAGCAGAAATTAACGGGTGTGGAATCATTCATCATATTTGGATGACTGTAGATAACAAGACTTCTGACGCAGACTGTTTTGTACTAAGAGACTTGGTTCTGCGTATGTATTGGGATGATGAAAAAACACCATCTGTGGAAGCACCGTTAGGAGACTTTTTTTGCTGCGGATTTGCAAAAGAATGTATTGTGAATTCTGAGCCAATCGTAGTTGTTCCCTCCAGAGGTTTGAATTGCTATTTTAGAATGCCGTTTAGAAAAGGTGCCAGAATAACACTAGAGAACCAACATTCGAATCCAATACCAGCTTTTTTTTACCAGATAGACTATTGCTTATATGATGAGCTGCCTCTGGAAACAACATATTTTCATGCACAATGGAGAAGACAAAGAATTACGAATCTTAAAGAAGATTATGTGATTCTGGATAATGTCAAAGGAGCAGGAACATATGCAGGAACATATATTGCATTGACGACGTTGGAAAGATATTGGTGGGGTGAAGGAGAAGTAAAATTCTATATTGATGGGGATAAAGAATATCCTACTATATGCGGAACCGGAATGGAAGATTACTTTGGTGGTTCATGGAGTTTCGCATCTCATACCAGTGGAAAGACAATTGAGCAAAACTATTGTACTCCTTATTTAGGATATCCATTCTATGCTGACCACGATGATCTGGTATATAATCCGTATCATAATGACGATTGCCCGCCAATGCGGGGATTTTACAGATGGCATTTACCAGACCCTGTTTTCTTTGAAGAAAATTTAAAAGTGACCGTTCAACAAATAGGCGTAGGACACAGAGGGTTGTTTGAAAGACAAGATGATGTAGCATCCGTGGCTTACTGGTATCAAAAGGAACCACACAATGATTTTGGCAAACTTATGAGTAAAGAACAACGTTGGCCAAGATAATGCGGTTTATATTCAGGACAGAGAAAAAGGTAGGAGAAATACGATTCAAAGTAATTGAATCAGTGCTTCCAACTCTTGAGATAATACTTTTGCACGTGTAAAATCAGTATCTTTCAGAGCCAGTTCTATTTTTGTCTCAACTGCTTTTTTCTTCTGTTCAATTTCCAGATAATCTTTATCAAAATGATTCGCATAAATCATCTTTCTGAATTTTCGAAGACTCATTTTTCTGATCGTCTTATCTTCAATCAGTAGAACAGAATCCATACAGTTTACAATCGAATAGAAGTCGTGAGAAACCATCAGGATCGCACCTTTATAGTCCTCCAGTGCTTTTTCCAGTGCAATTTGCGAATACGTGTCCAAATGACTTGTAGGCTCATCAAGAAGCAGCAGATTTGCTTTACTGGTAGAAATTTTAGCCAATTGAAGCATATTTTTTTCTCCACCTGATAAAGATTCTATCTTTCTGTTCATGAATTCTTCTTCAAAACCATAATTGAAAAGATGTGATCTGATATCTTGAGAAGTTAGAAACCCGGCATCGAAGAGTTCTTCCTTTACGGTATGAGACTCATTTAGCATTTCACCCTGTACTTGTGATAAAAAGGCAATTTTAACGTCTTTATTGATCTCAATAGAAGAAAGATCATGGTTGAAGATATCCCGTAGCAGAGTCGTCTTCCCGGTGCCATTTGAACCAATAAGAGCGACTTTATCAGTAGATTTGATCTCAAAATTAACATTTTCCAAGAGGATATCATCAAAGACAGCGCTGTAATCTGTCACTTTTAGAGCGATTGTTTCTTCTGGTTCGTTGACTTCAGCAAAACGGATTTCCGGTTGTTTCATAGTTACAAAAGGTGCTTTTATTCTACGTGCTTCTAATCTTTCCTGAATTTTGATTCTGGCTTTTAAAGATTTTCCTCGTGAAGCTTCAGGGTGATTAGAAGCAGCATTTCTTAGATTATCAATGATAATCTCATTTCGCTCAATTTCCTCAGTATCAGCATTAGCCAGTTCCTGTAACTCGATCTTACGTTGAAGCAATGAGAAGTTATAATCGATATAGTTCCCATGAAACTCTTGAAGTTCACAGTTTTCAAGATGCAGTATTTTATTAAAACAATGATTTAGCAGATACCTGTTATGCGTAATGACCAGCATGATTCCCGGATGTGAATTGATGAGATTCTTAAGGGAATTAAGGTTTTCAAAGTCTAAGAATGCATCGGGTTCATCCATGAGCACTAAGTCTGGACCTGTCAGCATTTCCTTGATTACCTGAACCAGTTTAAATTCTCCACTGCTAAGTTTGGATACTGGTAGATCTACCAGTCTGCTTAGGTTTGCAAGGTTTAGTTTCCTGTTGATATTACTTTCAAAATCATCCCCGCCAATTGCCTGAAATGCGTCTAAAGACTTCTGGTATTTTTCCAGTAAAGAATCAATATCCGTGGAAGTTTCCATTTCAGCGCAAATGGATGTTATTTCCTTCTGCAGTTTCATGAATTCTTCCGCGATATATTCAAAAACTGTGTATTCATTTGATTTATCTAGTTGTGGGAACTGACTTACATACCCGATCCTACAATTAGGGTCTATTTCTACTTTTCCATCGAACAGATATTTTTCCGGATCCATAATGATATCGAACAGGGTACTTTTTCCACTGCCGCTGGTTCCAATGAAAGCACAATGTTGATCATCTTCCAATGTAAATGAAATTTTATGATATAGATCCTTTTCTGGAAATGAGAAAGATAAGTTTTCAACTTTTATCATAGTAATCTCCATTCTTGTCGCATTATTACATCTTTTTATCACTAAAAAAGAGCTTATCAATATAAGCTCTTCCATATAGTATCTTCTAAATTGTAAAGTTTACTGTTAGTAGCATAACATTTTTTATGATTAATTTCAATGTATATGATTTCGAACTGGGAAAATACTAGTTTAAAAGCCTGCAATTTGAGTGTATTTCAGTATAGCATTGCATTCTTTCAAGTTTAATAGTATGATTACAGTTGCGCAGAAAGGCGGTTTTATGAAAGAGAAAGTATTAAACGAAAAAAAAGTAAAAATTATTCCTCTTGGAGGACTTGAAAAAATAGGAATGAATATTACTGCATTTGAATATGAAGAGAGTATTATTGTTGTGGATTGCGGTATATCATTTCCGGATGATGATATGTTGGGAATCGATCTGGTAATCCCAGATTTTTCTTATTTGTTAGAGAACAAAGACAAAGTAAAAGGGTTATTTATTACACATGGACATGAAGATCATATAGGTTCCATTCCCTATCTGTTAAAAGAAATGAATGTTCCGATCTATGCGACCAAGCTGACACATGGATTGATCGCGATCAAGCTGAAGGAGCATAACCTGCTGAATAAAACAAAAAGAAAAGTGGTAAAGCATGGTCAGACCATTAATCTGGGAGCTTTTCGTGTGGAATTTATAAAAACGAATCACAGTATAGCGGATGCCTCTGCTTTGGCAATTACTTCACCGGCAGGAACCATTCTGCATACGGGAGACTTTAAGATCGATTATACGCCGTTGTTCGGAGATGCCATAGATCTGCAACGGTTTGCAGAAATCGGGAAAAAAGGAGTCCTTGCATTAATGTGCGATAGCACAAATGCCCGGAGACCGGGGTTCACCATTTCGGAAAAGATGGTTGCAAGAACCTTTGATACACTTTTTACGGATCATACAAAAAGCAGAATGATCATTGCAACATTTGCTTCCAATGTCGACAGGGTGAATCAGATTATCAGTACGGCATATAAATTTAAAAGAAAAGTCGTCATACAGGGAAGAAGCATGGTGAATGTCATTAAAGTGGCATCGGAACTAGGTTATATTGATATTCCGGAAAATACTGTCATTGAAGTAGAAGAAATGAAGAATTATCCGGATGAAAAGATTGTCATCATAACAACCGGAAGCCAGGGAGAGAATATGGCCGGCCTTTCCCGGATGGCGGATTCAACCCACAAAACGATTACGATCAAGCACGGAGATAAAGTAATATTAAGTTCCACGCCGATTCCTGGAAATGAAAAGGCAGTATCCAGGGTCATAAATGAACTTACCAGAAAGGGTGCGGATGTAATTTACCAGGATACACATGTTTCCGGTCATGCCTGTCAGGAAGAGATAAAACTTATTTATTCGCTGATCAGACCGCAATATGCCATTCCGGTACATGGGGAATTTGTACACTTAAAAGCGCAGGAAAAACTGGCACAGTCCATGGGAATACCGGATGATAATATATTTGTACTGCAATCGGGCAATGTGCTGGAACTCTCAGAAAAACAAGGCAGTATCACGGGACAGGTAAAAGCGAGAGAAGTGTTTGTTGACGGAATTGGTGTAGGTGATGTCGGTAATATCGTTATTAAGGACAGGCAAAGCTTATCTGCAAATGGATTGGTGATTATCCTTATAGGAATAGAGAAGGGCAGTAATCAGGTGGTAGCCGGCCCGGATGTTGTATCCAGAGGTTTTGTTTATGTCAGGGAATCGGATGATTTAATGATAAAGATCGAACAAGTTGCTGCAAAGAGCCTTCAAAAATGTAAGAATACAAAAGAATGGGGAAAAATCAAATCAGCAGTAAAAGAGGGAGTCAGTGATTTTATCTGGAAAGAAATGAAGAGAAACCCTGTAATCTTACCGATCATCATGGAAGTATGATTTGGTAACAAATTGGCGCGCTTATGATTCTTTTAAGTGAGGCAATGTAAAAAAAGTGGCGGGCTCCGTTTTGCGGTGTCCGCCACATGCTGTCTATTCTTTTTCCGGTACCCATACGCGCATTTGATTCAGCCCCCGGTTGCCCCAGGCATAATAGGGAATGAGTGTCAGCCTGCAAGCTTCTGTTTTTGGACGTTCCAGAGAATAGAGTGAAGTTGAGGCAGCAGTCCGGTAACCTTCGATTGTGATTTCTGCAATGCCATTTAATCTGTCGGATACAGAAACCTCAGCAAGGGCGTCTTTCTTGACACTTATCCCAAGGATATCATCACCATTATCGAGACCTTCCGCGCAATATATGAGAGGACCTCTGGAAAATGCAGCCTTTCCATTGTCAGTGCTGACTTTGCAGGAAGCAAAGATTCTTTTAATGCCCATATCAAAGGTTACGACTAATTGATCCGCACTGGTGAATGCCTTTGAGATATAAGCATAGCCATTTCTGATTTCGCAGTCGCATTTTCTGCCATTCAATGTAAGCATGGTTTCTTTGCTCCATTCCGGAAGCCGGATCGCGAGAGTCATCATCACTTCATTATTTTCGGGTGTAATATGGTAGATAACGCTATTATCATAGGGATATTGGGTCTCAATATCGATTTTGCAATGCAGGGTATCGGTAAGATCCAGTGTACCTGCAATATATAAATGAGAATAAATAATGCTGCTGTCAATGCTCCAGGCATATCTGCCCAATGAGGATAATAGTCTGGCTACATTAGGCGGGCAGCAGGCACAGGTGAACCAATTAGGACGCTGCGGCAGTGCATGGCGGTGGGTCACGGCCTCTCCTGAGATACCCGGAATCACCTCCAATGGATTGACATAAAAGAATTTTTTCCCATCCAGCTGCATTCCGGCCAGAACACAGTTATAAAGTGCGCGTTCCATTGTGTCGGCATATTTACTGTCTTTTTCAAGATCAAGCATTTTCCGTCCAAAGAAAATCAATCCGATCGCCGCGCAGGTCTCTGCATAAGCCGTATCATTTGGCAGATGGTAATCTTCTGTAAAAGCCTCCCCTTCGTAAGCCGATCCGATTGCTCCGGTGACGTACATCCTGCACTGCGTAATATTCTCCCACAATTGTTTACAGGCATTTTTAAGTTCTGTGTCACAGGTCTCCTGTGCAACGTCAGCCATTCCGGTATACAGATAAACAGCACGGACTGCATGTCCTACAGCCTTTGTCTGCTCCCGCACAGGAAGATGGTTTTGCGCATATTCTTTGTTCTTACAGTCGTTTCCCCAGACAGTCCAGGCGTAACGTTCTCTTTCTTTTTTATAATAATCACTGTCAACACCACGAATATCTATGAAATGCATAGCAAGTTCTCTATATTTCACATTCTTCGTATAACGGTACATTCTCATTAATGCCAGCTCAATTTCCGGATGTCCCGGATAACCTGCATGATTGTCTTCTATAAAGTGCTTATAAATATGATCGGCCATACGGCACATGATCTCAAGAAGTTTCGTCTTACCAGTACACTCGGCATAAGCGACTGCAGCCTCCATCATATGACCTGCACAATAAAGTTCATGTGCTTCCTGTAAATTAGTCCAACGTTTTTCCGGGGATTTTACAGTAAAATATGTGTTAAGATAACCGTCCTCGTGTTGGGCACGTCCGATAAGTTCGATTATTTTATCACAGCGCTTTTCCAGATCCTTATCAGGATACTTTAATAGCGTATAAGCAGCAGCTTCAAGCCATTTTGCGACATCACTGTCCTGAAAGACCATACCGTAGAATTCTTCGTCGCAGCTTCCTGTTTCGATCACTTTTGCAGCTGCTCTGAAATTCTCGATCGCATGACTTTTTTCAGCATCTGGAATCTCATCGTTCAGAACCTTTTCCTGATAGGGGATTACCACATCTTTCACCAACTTTTCATAATGTCCGAAGAAATGATCGGATATTGTAAATCTTTTTAATAAATCGTTCATATTTTAGCTCCTATCTGCGGTCATCTGCCGCGTATACTCAGGAGGTATATTTTTATATGGTATTATCCTCCCAATAGAAAATATATATGTATATGTCAGTGGATTATTAAAGTGTGTAAAATCTAGACACGTTCATATAATTATTTTATAATACAAATAGTATTATAGATATTATATAAGTATAATCAACTATTATAATCCTAGAAAAGGTGGTGTAAACTTAGATGAGATATTTTGTTTCAAATGCGGCCCATCCATTGAAGTATCTTTCATCAGGAAACCTGATCAGCAAACAGAATTTCTTACATCAGAGGCGTAATATTGATACCAATGTTTTAATTGTGGTAAAAGAAGGAACCTTATATATTGCGCAGAACGGAGTTAACTATAAAATCGGTCCCAATCAATATATATTCTTAAAGGCAAACGAAAATCACGTTGGATACAGGGCGTCTTCTGGAAAGCTATCTTATCTCTGGGTTCATTTTTTAATCAATGATGAAATAACTACGATAACCGATGAGAATTATTTTAACGACATGTCAGAACGAAATAGGGAAGATCCTAAGAACAAAATTTATATCATTCCGGAGCATGGGGAAATAGCGATTACACAACGGGCGCCATTATTATTCAATCAGCTATTGGATCTATCAAGACAGGAAATAATCTACTCAGATCAAATGGCAGACTATGCGCTCAGTTTACTTATTATGGAGATATCACAGGAATTTATAGAAACACATCAGAATATCAGACAGAATATTCCACCCAATATTGTCAGAATCATGGAGTGGATAAAAGCAAATTATTATAGAATGGTTACCGTAACAGAGATAGCCCAAGAATTCGGTTACAATTCCGATTATCTTTCCACCCTGTTTAAAAAAAGTACAAATAGCACTATCATTCATTATATCAATAAAACAAGGATAGAAATTGCTAAAGTGCTTATGAGTGCTTATGATTTATCTGTTAAGGAAGTTGCTTATTCCTGCGGTTTTTCTGATGAGAAATATTTTATGAAGACATTTAAACGATTAGAAGGAATGACCCCTTCACAATATAAAAAGGCGTTTAGCAGAAAAATGATTAATTGATGAGTATGTATCACGTAAGAACATGTATCTAATGATGATAAATCTTATATTTCAAACGGCTCCGTTCTATAAATCAGAGGAAGCCGTTCGAAATATAAGATTAACCTGATACGTCGAATGTACTTCCCAAAATTACAGGGGCATCAGTAATATTGCCAGAATCTTTTCCAAAATAGGCATCGCTCCATGCTTTCATGTAGATATCACAAAACTTACTGCCTCGTGCCGCCTCTGCTTTTGTTCCTATCATTGTCCAGCCATTATCTTTGGAATATTGTGCTATTACATGATTATTGGAATCTTTGATTTCTAAATAATTCGATTTCTCAGGGATTCTAAGACTTTTGAATGATTTTGCAATAATCCCTCTTCTATCCGGGGATACAACAGAAAGATAGCTTTTCATTAGTCTTTGATAACCGGAAGATTCACCGCTGCAGATCCCATTAGCAGCATCTTCTTTTGCTTGTTCCACAATGGCTTTTTTATATTCTTCTTCACTCATAGCAGGATCTGTTTTGGTAGTGCAATCGAAGCTGGAAAAGTCAGGCTCCGGGATACGCCAGGAACTATTAGAACTACTAGAACTAGTAGTTCTAGGCTGGCTTTTGGTTTTTGTATCGAACAACATTTTTAATAAGCTATTATCTACTGATTCAATAGAATGCATGTTTATGAACTCCTTTATGCAATGTTGTCTGATGCCAGACTGGAAATATCAGACAATACTGTTATTTATTTATTATAAAGAATATATTTTTAGTAAGTGTAATAAACTGTTAGTTTTATAGCGCTATACGTTTTGCTGGCGTCCTTTCTACTGCTGACATTAGTTCCTGTATAATAGAGTTGATAGGTACCATTAGCAGCTCTTCCAGATAAACCTGTAGTAAATTCCGTTTGATTTAAACGCCCCCATGGCATAGATACCCATTCTGAATAGTTGCTTGATTTTATAAATAGTCTATTCGACAGGATTGCTCCAGAACCAGAAGATGAAATCGTATTACAATCTGCTACTATTTTTTCAACAATTGCATTATCTGGTAATCCTGTTACATTAAGGGTAGCTATAGACGATATTCCACTCGCATCTGGCTCCAGATATAGACTCATGGAACCTGCTGCTCTAGGCGATGAAGTAAATGTTTTTGACGATGAAGCTGCAAATGCGGTAATAGTCATGGCAGACACCATGATCATTACGAGTAATAAACTACTGATTATTCTTTTCCTTTTCATATGAATTCCCTCTTTCAGATGATTTTTGAGGATTACCAGCCTATAGGATAATTAACCCTCATTATGTATATCGGCCATCTAGCAGCAATAGTTTATCGATGTTGCTGTCACTCTAACTGATAATTTGCATTATATTGGATTGAGATTATTTCCATATCATTTTTAAATAATTTTACAACTTGATATTCATAGTATTTGCGGTTAAACTATTAAAAAAGAAGGAACATACCACTGTGAAATATGCATAGGAGGCGTTTGATGGATCAAGCTATGATAGAAGAATTAGTAAATGGATTAAAGAGTATTTATTCAGGTAATTGAAGAATACTTGAAAGACCAGTCTAACAATAGTTAGTCTGGTTTTTTCCGTTGGATTGAGAAGAAACAATATTTGTGTAATTTACGGAGGATAACTATGTTAAAAGAAAAGTTTTTAGAAATTGAGGCATATATGCATCAATGTATGAATGATAGTGCCCACGATAGGGAACATGTTTACAGGGTAGAAAACCTGTATGATAAATTTTATACCAGACGCGGTATTGAATTATCAATAGAAAGACAGAAAGCGGCTGTTGATTTTTATAACAATATGCTGCAGGAAGTACAATTATCTTATGCATTGGGAAAAGAGCAGTTGAATATTGTATTGGATTGAGGGTATTTGTTAAACGTTTATTTAAATGTAAGAGGGAGATTAGGAAAACATGATTACTATTTTTAACAGGGTAAGTGTCTATATTGGATTTGATAATATAGAATTTAATCGTATCAGAGAAGCTCTAGAATTAAACAAAATTAAATATAAATATAATGTAAAAAATCAAATGGGACAATGGACAGGAAGAGGAACTATACGAGGCAATATGGGAAGTGCCGGTCAGCCAAGTAATTTAAGCTATGAATATGAAATCTTTATAGATAAAAAAGATAAAGAACAAGCTATGAATGCGGTAAAATTGATGAATTAATAAACGAATGGATTACGTAATAATGACATAATTAAGCCATATTAGGGAGGTGTATTATAAAAGAACTTTCAGAATATCGCTTTGAAAAGGCAAAGAAACAGTAAAAAGCGGGTGCCGAAGCGCCCGCCAGTGGTATAGGAACAACATTTTATAATTAATTACTATTCCCAACTGTGATGACCGCGTTATAAAGATAATCACAATATCATAGGAATTATATAAATAGCCAGTGCCAGTATAAAAATAACAATGGTTGCAATTTTATAAATACGGTACTGTTTGTCTATCTCATATTTTTCTTCCGCTGTAGGTATCTCTATGGTAACCACTTCATCGTCATCCTTATAAATAGCACTTATATTGGATTTATTGTAAAGCAAGCTTATTGCAAATGCTATGATACTTAATATGCATAAAAGGCCGCCTGTCAACAGTGCTTCCTGTCCAATCTGTGAAATCATTGCAACATATATAATAGTGCTGATTACAGCTCCAAAGATACCGCCTGGTGCTTTATACGGACGTTCCATTTCTTTATGCCGAATACGTAGTCCAATATAGGATATAAATCCGATAATATAGCAGAACAGAATGGAGAACAGACTTACGGACGCAATATAGATAATAGAGCCCGTAGCAATCAAAAGTATATTGAGTGAGCCTACAAGTATAATAGCAACATAAGGTGTTTTATACTTGCGATGTAATCTGGAAAATACGGAGGGAATATATCCGTCCAAAGACATTGTGTATACATAACGGGCAGGTGCACCAATTCCGGGATTAATGGTAGAAAGGTCACCGCCAAAGGCTATGGCCATACATAGGATAAGTAGTGGAATGCCTACAATACCTGCAGCAACAAGACCTTCTGCATATGGGGCCTCAGCTGTCTGTAAAATACCGTACGCGGAACTAGGAACAATACCAATAAGGAACCATTGAAAAATAGCCGTAACAGCAAAGATTATGAATGGAGAAATCTTCATTGAGCGAGGTATATTAATTTGTGGATATTTGATTTCTCCCCCCATACCTACAACCGTTTCAAAACCCGCAAAGCACCACCAAACCAAACCAAGAATATATAGAAAGTCCTTTAATCCAGGGAAATCGTAAGCTGAAATACCGATTAAATTTGATATATTTACATGTCGAAATTCCATAATAAACCAAACAAGCGAACAGCTCCAGAAAAAGAATACAAAAGCATTCTGCCATTTTCCAGCAATCTCAATGCCTCGATAATTAATAAAAATAAACAGAATAAGAAGTACACACGCTATGATACGAGAATCTATATTTAATTCAATATGAAATGCTTTAAACATCCATTTTGTATAATTCGAAAAGGCAAGGGCTTCTCCGCTGCATGCGGAAATGATAGCAATCACATAATTCCATCCTGCCATATTTGCTATGAAAGGATTTAATCCTTTTTTTGCATAATTGTATGTACCGCCTGCCTTAGGCATTGCCACACCCATCTCGGCGTATAGAAGTGCAGGCCAAAGTGATATAAGTAAGGCGGCAGTACTTGCCAATATAATCAGTTTACCCATAAATCCTGCACAGTTTGCACCAACTGTAAAAAGGCCAACCCCAATCACAGTACCCACTATAATGGTGACACATTCTCTTAATCCTAAGCTTCTCTGTAAGGTATCCGCAGATGAGCCTGATTGATTCAATGATTTTTTATCCATATATAAATCCTCCTCGTGATATTAACATGTAAAATGAAAGGAGCTTAAACATATCTGCTTAAGCTCCTTTGCTTTTACATAAGAACAAAAAACTTTGAACTTATGTATATAATCTATAAATTAAAAAATTCAGCCATAGCCTTTCCAACCATAACGGGATTTTCCCATTGTACATTGTGACCATGCTCTTTGAATGATATAAATTTTGCATCGGGTAATAATTTTCTGATTGAACACTGATCATCAAAATTAAAAAGCTCATCAAGTTCTCCCCAAATAATCAGCACTGGAACCCTTATTTTATGCAAAAATGCACTGTGATCATCTGTCAGCAAACCAAGAAAGGAAGATTTCCAAACATAAAGAGGAAGATTTGCTGCTTCACTTTTCACCTTCTGATGAAAGACCTCATCAACCGGAACAGCGGTTGCATCAAGCTCATCCATTAACTCCATAGGAATAGGGGATTCCTCAAAACCTTCAACTACCTGCCATAATGCTTCACCGGAAGAACTTCCGGCCATTGTAACGGCTGTACTGATAAGAACCAGCTTTTCTACCTTTTCCGGATATGTAATTGCAAATATGCGGGTAATGAAGCTACCCATGGAGTGTCCTGCAAATAAAGCTTTCTCGATCTGCAGTGCCTCCATAAATGCCGCAATATCTTCCGAATATAAACCAGTCGGATAAATACGCATATTAGGTTTATCCGTATCACCAAATCCTCTTTGATCTAGTATATATAGATGATAAAATTCCGAAAGTTTTTCTGCAAGTAATGACCATGAACGGCTTGAATCAGTAATACCATGCAACAAAATAAGGGGTTTTAAAGCAATATCGCCCATTTCAACATAATGTATCGTAATTCCTGTACTTAGTTTTGTTGATTTTTTTATAGAACACCAATTAGACTGATTCATCTGTATCATATCTCCCTTCTTAAATCTGAAATTTCCCCAGGTTTATATCATCTGCTAGTTTTTTCATGCTGTTTTTTGCTGCATTTAATACCCAGTCAGCATCCTCCATTGTATGCGCCATATCAATATACCATCTTTCTCCCGGAAGCATAATGATTCCTTCATTCTGCATATATTTTCTGAATTCAACAAACATTTTTGGATTCCATCCTCCATCAATTGCCTCTTGTACTGTATAAACAGGTTTTTTTCCACAAGACATACCAAAAATTGTAAAAAAAACTCCAGGAGCTTCTGTTATTCTAAGTGATATCTTATTTTCATCTGCTATTTTAAGAAGACCTTCCGTAATATAATTCTGAACCTTTTGTCTCTTCTCATAGCATTCACCATTATTTTTTTCAAGTATTGACAAAGTAGCAGCAGCAGCCCTCATTCCCAAGGCGTAGCCATTAAATGTACCAGGTCCTTTTAGACCACTATCAAAGGATTCAAACAATTTCTTCTTTCCAACCACACATGAAACCGGTACTCCTCCGCCTATCGCTTTTGCAAAGGTTGCAAGATCAGGAGTTACTTCAAAATACTTCTGGGCACCCCCTAATCCTAATCGATAGCCTGTAATTACCTCATCAATACTCATTACAACATTATACTTATCACATAATTCTCTAATTTTTTCGATAAACCCTGGCTTTGGATATAAACCTAAAGTATTGCAGACCATTGCTTCAAAATGAATCATAGCAATTTCGTCATGATATTTATCAAATGTTTCTTCTAATCTTTCAAAATCATTCCATGGTAATACATAGGTCTCATTTACACATCCTGGAAAACGCCCTGAAGTCCAATGATCGTCATTGATATTATTTCCTTCCATCTGATATGGTATTGCATCCTTATCATCATTTAAAAGTCCGCCAAAGACATTGTCAAACCAACCATGATAATGATCTGAAAATCTTATAACAATACTTTTACCGGTATATGCTCTAGCCATCCTTATTGCCATTTGAACAGCTTCTGACCCCGTTACCTGTACTTTAACGGCTTCTGCACATGGAACATGGCGGATAATAGCTTCAGCAAACTTAATATCATCCTCACCAAACAGACAATTTGAACCGACAATGGTAGCAGAATTTTCGATGATATCGGTTAATGCCTTCGCCCATTCAGGATTCGCATGTCCAAGAATACTTGGTCCAAAAGCGTCATTAAACTGGACATATTCATTGTCGTCAACATCCCACACACGTGATCCACTTGCTTTCTTGATAAATACTTTGTGTGAAGTAACATCAAAAGGTTCTCTGAATTTGGAATGTCCTCCCGGATATAATTCGTCAAATCTTTTGGATAATGCTTTACTTTTTTCCTTTGTAAACATATTAATACCTTCTTTCTCTGTAATTTTAATACAAAAAGAGCAAAAACGCTATTAAGCATCTTTGCTCCTGATAAGTCATATCATATATTTTTTTATCAAGAGAGAATAGAACAAATCAGAACAATTTCAAAAAATATAGATATTATTAAGAGAATGATATTCGGCCGTAAAGAATTCCTGATTTAGAAGTTTACTGGAAGGTTCTCCAAGAAATTTCTTTATGAGTCTGTTCATATGTGACTGGTCACAAAATCCAGACAAGGAAGCAATTTCACACAGGGTAGTTTTAGAATTAGAAATCAAGAAAACAGTTGACTGTAATTTTATAACTTTATCAAGATATTTTGGTGAAAGTCCAATGTAATCTCGAAAAAGATTATTTATAAATCTGGAACAGTAATTTACTTCTTCTGCTAAAGTATTTATATTAACCAGTCCTTTGGAAGTTACCATGCGCTGAATACAATACTGAATAATCTCATATTTTTCACGCAGCTTCATATTCGTAATCAAAAATTTTTCAATAATATCTGTCCGGGCTCTGAAAGATTTTGCACGATATAGATGTTCATGGATTTTATCGGTGTCTATAATATATGATTTAAATTGAATTTGCTGTGATAAAATCTGAGAAGGCTCAATATCAAAAAACATCTTAAATGCTCCCGGTTTAAAACGAATACCAAGCACATACCTATTTTTTATTGCGAGTAATCCACTAAATGTTAAAGCAGTACCAAGGATATAGGATTGGTATTCTTGATTCGATAAAACAAAAACAATATCCATACAACCATCCGGGATAATAGGTATTGATAGATTTTTTGACTCACATGTATTTAATTCATAAAAAAAAGCAATATATTTCGAAACGGTTCTATCCAATGGTTTACATTCTCTGTAAAATGCTAAATTCACGTCAAACCCCGGCTGCAAAGATAAATAATTATTAAAATTTGCCTGCATTTCTTCTTCCGTATATTTTGATTTATAACTTGTATCCTTCATATGTATCACCTCAGTATGAAACCTGCCTAAATATTGCAGAAAAAAAATCAAGTTTTCGTATTATCGTTCCACTCCTTATACACTTACTCTAATTAAAACCAAATTGTAACAGTTATTTAACATTTAAACAATAGTAAATGCTCTTTTTCTCGAGTTTCGATTTTTGCTTTGATATCAGTATTGTTGTTGGAGAAGTTAGTTTTGCATTTATACAGCTCTAAAATTCATATTAGGATAACTTGCAATAGAATAACTTAATTTATTGTGATAAAATTTTGTTAGATGCCTTAGCACATCAGAGTTTAAGCGAGCAATGAGCCAAATAATAGGGGTTTGCAATGGATATTGCAAAGTATGAGGATAAAGTGGATTACGATGTATTGATTGCAGCCTGTCTATTGCATGATATCGGACGAAAAGAACAATTTGAGGATCCAAAAGTATGCCATGCAGCAGTTGGCGCTGATAAAGCGTACAATTATCTGATAGAACATCACTGGGGGCATTCCGATGCACAGGAAGTAAAAGCGTGTATCATAGCACATCGTTTCAGGACGGATCATATTCCTGAAAGCATAGAGTCTAAAATATTGTTTGATGCAGACAAGTTGGATGTTACAGGCACATTAGGAATTGCAAGAACATTATTATATAAAGGATATGTATCAGAGGCCTTATACTTATTAAAGGAGGATGGTTCCGTGTCCGACGGAAGTGATGACGATAAACCTTCGTTTTTCCAAGAATACAAATTCAAATTAGAAAACCTGTATGATAAATTTTATACTAGACGCGGTATTGAATTATCTATAGAAAGGCAAAAGTCGGCGGTTGATTTTTATAACAATATGCTGCGGGAAGTACGATCATCTTATGCATTGGGAAAAGAGCAGCTGAATATTGTATATGATTGAAACTATTTGTTCGGTTTGTTTAAAATAAAATGTAAAAGGGAGACCAGGAGAACATGATTACTATTTTTAACAGGGTAAGTGTCTATATTGGATATGATAATATAGAATTTAATCGTATCAGAGAAGCTTTAGAATACCATAAAATTAAGTATACATATAATGTAAAGAATCCAATGGGACAATGGACAGGAAGAGGATCTGTGCGAGGCAATATAGGAAGTGCCGGGCAGCCAAGTAATTTGAGCTATGAATATGAAATCTTTATAGATAAAAAAGATAAAGAACAAGCTATGAATGCGGTGAAAAGGCAAATTATATAACTAAATTCCAGTTCCAGCTGAAATGATCTTGATCTTAGTCAACAGCTGGAAGCGAAAAAGAGAAAGTTGCCCCACCATTTGGGGTATCCTGCACCATGATCGTACTGTGATGCGCGTCTATAATTTCTTGCGCGATGCAAAGACCAAGACCAAAATGCGTATTGGTCTTACGGGATTTATCACAGCGGTAGAAACGCTCAAAGATAAGTGGTTTATCGGAATCTGAAATACCGATACCAGTATCGATCACGTAGACGAAAAACTTAGCATTGGCTGGATGATCGGAATATTGCAGAGCGAGTGTAATCGTTCCCGACTTAGGAGTATAGCTGATGGCATTATGAAGAAGAATAGTTATCACCTGTTCCATACGGGACTTATCACAATGACATAATGGAAGTGACTCATCCGGCAGCTGGATCTGTAATGATAAATGATGTTCTGCTGCCAGTGGCTGAAAGGATTCATAACAATTCAATAATAGGGTATCTAATTCAACGTTTTCCATCTGGATTTGCATATTCTTATTATCTGCATTTGCAAGTGTGAGCATATCATTTACCAATGCGGACATACGGAATCCTTCGGACTCTATAATCTGCATAAAATCAACGTTTCTTTCAGGGGAAGACTTGCGCATGGCAGATATCGAAGAGAGCATGACGGCTAACGGAGTGCGCAGCTCATGGGAGGCAGCAGCAACAAAGCGGGTTTGTTTCGTTTGGTTTTCTTCGATCGGTTTCAGGAGATATCTGGTATAATACCAGGAAAACAGAGTAAGAATTATCATCGCAAAAACATCTATGCAGGCAAAGATGATTCGCTGGGTATGTATCTGATGCTGCAGAGCATGAAGGGAAGAAAGGATGACGATCTGCAGATTGCCGTTACCTTGCGTAGGGGCAGCAATACATACATAATAGGATTCGTCAGTATCTTGAGAAAAAAATTTTTTTACCATATATGGTCTGCCTGACGAAGAATCATCTGTGTTATTATCTAAGGAGTTATAATAAGAACGTGCTTCATCCGCTGCGGCAGCATTTTCTTTTTTTGAAGGTAATGAATTAGAAAGAAAAGCGACATTTCTGTCATAAATATAAATAGAATATGTATTTGCCGCTTCCATCTGGCTGATCCATTTTTGTGTAATCACATTTTGTGTTTCCAGATTAGTCAATAAGGTATTCATATCATTTTGGAAAGACAGATAGCTGTTCGTTAGTAAATTTTGGTTCGCAACGTAAAGATAACATAAAGACATAAAAATAATAATAGCAGAAGTAATACCGCTGAATAAAATTGTGAACCTGAAATGAACTTTTTTAAACATTTGATTCCTCCATACAGTAGCCAATGCCGCGCACCGTCCTGAGTACAGCCGTACTTTGGACGGTTTTTAAACGGCGTCTGAGAAAATGGATATAATTATCCAGATTTCCTTCTTCGATATCGGATTCAAGGCCCCAGACTTTGGATAATAGAGTATTCCGGGGAAGGACCTGATTGTGATTGCGGATAAAAAATTCCATAAGATTACTTTCACGTTTTGATAAAGTACAAACAACTCCGGTCGGACCAGCTAAGGTTTTTTCGTTTGCCTTATAACATACATCACTGAAATGCAATTCTTCGGAATTGCTGTTCCAAATAAAAGGGCGGCGGTTTATGCTGCGGATGCGGGCCATCAATTCGGCAAAGGCGAACGGCTTTACCAGATAATCATCGGCACCTGCGTCCAGTCCTGTTACTTTATCCGACAACTCTCCAAGAGCAGTCAACATAATGACAGGAGTCATGTATTTCTGGCTTCTCATTTTCTGTAAGATTGTAATCCCATCCACAGAGGGCAGCATGCGGTCTAACAATATCAAGTCATAAATATTCTGTTCGATATAATAAAGCGCTTCTTCTCCGTCACCGCAGATATCTGTCTCAATTTGCTCTTGTGCTAACTGATAAGTCAGAGAAGTACATAGATTCCTATCATCTTCCACTAATAAAATTCTCATGTTCGAACCTCCACCGATTTTGAATATTTTGGATTGTAAAAAGTGTAGCACAGAAATCTTTAAAAATCCTCTAATTTTAGAGCATTTTTAGAGAAAACAGTGATATGATAGCTCACGTATCATAAAAAAAGGAGGAACACGATGAAAGACAAGAATAATACTGAGATGAACAATAAGAATAGAAATTGGAAAAAGATAAGCTTCATAAGTCTGTTATCTGCAATCCTAATAGCTTTGAGCGGATGTGGGGAGAATGCAGAGCAGACGGAGACAACAAACAGTAAGGCGGGAATGGGACGTTATGTAGAACAAGCAATTTCTGCAAAAGAAGATATGGGAAGAATCGATGGATTCACGAAACAGAAGGATGGCAGCCTGGTTGCATTCAGTTACAATAATGGAGTGTTCCGCTCCAAAGACGAGGGAACTACATGGACGAAGGAAGATTCCTGGTTCGACCCGATGAAGGGGGAATACTTGTTGGATGTTGCTACGAGTGCACAAGGTGAATATGCATATAGTTACATACCGTCGGCGAGTGCAGCAGCAGATACAGGGAACACAGAAGAAGTCAGCGTGAACACAGAAGAAAAAAATCAAGAAGTAACGCAGGAGGACGTAGAAGGAACATCAGAAGAAGAGGACTCCTTCGTTCAGGATCATCTGACCCTGAATGCACATTATGCGTATGTAGACGGAAATGGTCAGTCAAAAGAGGTAAAGGTTCAATTGCCGGAATTAGGTGAGAAGAATTATTTGAATCAAATAGCCTTCTTACAAGATGGAACTATGATCGGTGCAGAAGCAGATACGGGTACGGTCTACACCATTGAGAAAGAGAGTGGTAAAACGACAAAATTGTTTACAACAGATGCCTATGTAAACTATCTGTCTGTAATAAGCCAGTATATACTGGCAATCTCCGGAGATCAGATATATATATATAATGTAAAGACCAGTCAGTTGGATTCAGATCAAACTTTGACGGATTTTATAAAGCAGCAGAAATTAGACTTTACTTATACATCAGGAGGAAATTTGTCGCCTTTGCAAATAATTGAAGGAGATTCAGCGGATACGGTCTATGTTGCCTGTAGAAGTGGAGTTTATCGTCATGTGATCGGCGGAAGTGCGATGGAGCAATTGATAGATGGGGGCTTAAGTACTTTAGGAAATCCATCCGTGACCTTAGTGGCAATCTATTATAGAACAGACGGATCTTTCGTAGCATACTTTACGGGAAACAAACTGGTGCGTTACGTATATGATGCCCAGGTATCTGCAGTACCAGAAAAAGAATTGAAGGTCTATAGTCTGCTTGATAACAGCACCGTACGTCAGGCAATTTCCGGATATCAGCAGAAGAATCCCAACGTATACGTGAATTATGAAGTAGGCATGTCCGGGACCGATGCTGTTACTGCTGAAGATGCCATAAAGAATCTGAATACGAAATTAATGACCGGAAATGCACCGGATATATTGGTATTAGATGGACTTCCGCAGGATACCTACATGGAAAAAGGTATGTTATTAGATCTGAGTACTTATATGAAAGAGGTAGAAGAACAATTATTCACCAATATCAGTAATGTGTATGAAAAAGAGGGAGCGGTCTATGCCATGCCGGCTAAGTTCCAGATTCCCGTGGTGATGGGAAATAAGGAAGTGGTAAGACAGATAACAGATATCGTATCGCTAAAAGAAGCAGCAGAGCAATTACGAGAGGGGCAGCCAGATGGAACAATTCTAGGTACCTATCAGCCGGAAGAATTAATCAGGTTATTGGCACTGGTGAATGCGCCGAATTGGGTGGATACAGACGGCAACCCGGATAGAGAGGCCTTGACAGAGTTCCTAACAGAGAGTGCACATATCTATGAAGCAGAGCAGTCTGGTATTACAGAAGCACAAAAGCAGGCCCATGAAGAAGAAAGAGTTAATTATGCAGATATGGATTCCTTGTATACGGATACATCCTATACAGCATTTAATTATTATGCAGATATGCAGGCATTGTCACTTGGCAAGATAAGTGCAATACAATTAAACTTTTCAAATGTAACATCTGTCATGGACGCTGACAATGAAACGGATTATGGATTATGGAAAGCAGGAGCCAACAATGTATTTATACCGAGTGCCATTATGAGTGTAAATGCAAAAACAAAGGAAACACAATTAGCTGTAGATTTCATAAAAGAGGTATTTGCAAAAGATACCCAATCCATTGATTTATCTGATGGATTTCCGGTCAATAAGGAAGGTCTAACGGAAATGCAGAAAAATCCAAATGGAGATGAAGAATTTGGAACCATCGGAATGATTGATGAAACAGGCAAAGAAGTGGATCTTTCGATCCGCTGGCCATCGGCAGAACAATTGCAGAGACTTGAGGATATCATGATATCGCTGGACACACCAAATACAATCGATGTCATGCTGCTTACTACTGTGGAAGAATGTACGCCAAAAGTTTGGCAGGGTGACATGTCGGTGGAGGAAGCCGTAAATGAAATTGTTAACAAAATGCAGATCCGTATGTCCGAATAGAATAAAAAAACGCAGTATCAGAATCCTATTTTTGCTTCCCAGTCTTATAGGAATATGCATTTTCAATTTGATTCCTTTTGTGGATGTAACGAGAAGATCGTTCCTGACCTCCGTCACCGGACAATTTGCAGGTATTTCCAATTATGGAACAATCTTACATAACCAGGCTTTTTTACTGGCGGTAGGAAATACCGGTAAATTTGTATTAGTATGTATCCCTTTATTAATGTTGATATCGCTGGTAATAGCACTTGTGATCAGTGAAATGGCATATTTACAGACCATAAAAATATGTTATCTGATACCACTGGCGATACCGACCGCTACGGTCGTGCTGATCTGGAAAATTTTGTTCTTAAAGCAAGGAATACTGAATGGAATACTGCATACGCGGGGATTGGCAGCGGTAGATTTTATGGGAAGTGAGGCTGCTTTCTGGGTGTTGGTACTCAGTTATGTATGGAAGAATCTTGGCTATACGATGATTCTTTGGATGGCGGGAATCTACAGTATTTCAGAGAGTGTATTAGAGTCGGCAGCAATGGATGGAGCCACACAGTGGCAGAAGATCCATTATATTATCCTGCCGCAGTTGAAAACAACTGCAGATATCATACTGATACTGTCTTTTCTGAATTCTTTTAAAGTATTCCGTGAAGCATATCTGGTTGCGGGCTCTTATCCATATAAAAGCATATACTTACTGCAGCATTTATTTAATAACTGGTTCTTGAATCTGGATTTGGATAAAATGGCGGCAGCCACTGTTCTTATTGCAGTATTTCTGTTTTTTGCAGTCATGTTACTGCAATTTCGGTGGGATAAAGTGTGAGAAGGAATTCTAAGCAGCCCAAATGCCGCTGCTAAGAATTCCTAAATCTCACACAGGAAGAAGCCTCTTGCGAGTCTTCTTCTCACTGATTACTTGTGCCGCTTATAAATTTAAAATATTAATTGGAATGCATGCTCAAAGCATGCAGATGGGTATCAAATTGAAGAAAAGCAAGTGGAAAGAAAGAGTGATATTCCTATTCATAGGTGTCACTGTGAGTATTATATGTCTGCCGATCTTAATGGTGATTCTGGGTTCGTTTAAAAGCGGATATGAACTAAGGTCTGCTCTTGCACCAATCATATGGAATCAGGATCGTTATATGAAGTGGTATATACTGCCGGCATATCCTACAATGACGCATTATATAAAATTGCTATTTCGGACTCCGCAATTCTTTGTGGTATTCTGGAATTCCTTTGGTATGGTGACTGCCATTCTGTCAGGACAGATAATCATTGCGATTCCAGCTGCATGGGCTTTTGCAAGATTTGATTTTCGTGGGAAAAAGCTACTGTTTGCAGGTTACATCGTACTCATGATGATGCCGTTTCAGGTGACCATGTTACCTAATTATCTGGTGCTCGATGCATTGCATCTTATGAATACATCCTGGGCCGTGATATTACCTGGAATATTCTCCGCATTTCCGGTATTTCTTATCTATAAAGGCTTCGCGCAGATACCTGATGCTTTAATAGAAGCAGCAAAGATTGATGGTGCAGATGAAATAGTGATATTTACGAGAATAGGTATCCCACTGGGGGCGGCGGGCATCTTATCTGCGTTGGTATTGGGATATCTGGAGTACTGGAATCTTGTGGAACAGCCGCTTGCTTTTCTGCAGGATAAAGAAAAGTGGCCGCTGTCATTATATCTGCCGGACATAGGATTAGATTCGGCGGGGATAGCTTTGGCGGCATCTGTCATTATGTTGATACCGGCCATGCTTGTATTTTTGATGGGGCAGGACTATCTGGAGAAGGGAATCGTAGCATCGGCTATCAAGGAATAAAGTGTAAAAATAATTTCTAATAAAAGCGTAAGAACCGCTTTTAAGAAATACTAAGTCTCACACGGGAAGAAGCCGCAAGCGTCTTCTTCTCCCTATTATTTGTGCTGCTAGTAGCTGTATGTCGGGAGGTATGAAAAGAGTGAAATGGAATATCAGGAAGTGGATCAATGATGTCTGGCCGGTATATAAGATAAAATGGAAAAAGGAAAAGGGACTTCAAAAAAAGGCTGCAGTCATATTGGTAAAGTTCTTATGTGTCATGCTTTTGTGTACTTTGATATCCAGAAGTATGTATGCACATGAATTAGCGCAGGTAACCGTGGAATGTATGCAGGGGAGAAACCTGAACCATACTGTGAAAGCAGAAGGCAGTGTTGTGAAAAAATCAGAAACAGCAATTCCACTTTTGACAGGAATCAGGATAAAGGAAGTCTATGTGCAGAAGGGAGAACGCATAGAAGAAGATACACCGTTATTACAGGTCGACATGGATGATCTGAGAAGTCAGATAGATATACAGAAGATGGAAATTGAGAAGATTCAATTAAAGATAAAAGAGCTTCAATACAATCAGCAGATCGCGGAAGAAAAAAAGACAACGGAAATCGCGAGAGCACAGGAAGACGCGGCTATCAGCAGTACAAATGCAGCAGAACAGGTAAATAAAGCGCAGACAGAGATGGAAGAAGCACTTGATTCGCAATCTGCATTGTCCGCACAGGAAACATATGCCGTTCAGACTGTAGCCAATGATAATCAATGGAAAGACTATTGTACGATGGTAGAGCGATTGAAAAAAGAATTAGATTTATTAAGAGAGAAACGGGATTCGCAATCTGTAAGTGAGAATGAAGTTAATCATGTAGAAAACGATATGGAACAGAAGAAAGTAGAACTGGAAGCGGCAAAGAAGAACCGGGATGATTATCGGAACAGTGCATTAAGTAAGGCAAGAGAAGAATGGAAGAAGAAAAAAGAAGAAGCAGATAAAAATGCGCAGACAAAGTCTCAGGATTATAATAACAGCCTGCAGACGCAAAAGACAGACAATTTAAAGGCGGCGCGAGCACTTGAAGATGCCAATGCGAAAACACAGATGGACAGTAGTATGCAGGTCAATCAGATGGATGAAAAGCTGAAGCAGCAGGCTTTGCAAAAATTTCTTCTTCTGGAGCAGGAGAATGGAATCGTAACGAGTGGTTTTAAAGGAATCATAACAGAAATCAATGCAGTGTCCGGTGCTGCAATAAATGAAGCGACAAACATTGTTGCAGCGAACCTGGAGGAAACCTTGTGTTTTAAGGCTGATATCAATAAAGGACAGAGAAAATATGTTGAAATCGGCAGTCACGTAACGGTACGCCTGGATGGAATCAAGACCATGTATGATGGGCTTTCTGTCGAATGTATTGATGAGGCTGACAGTAATGGAAACTATAACATTCAGGTAACGATTCCATCAGAGAGTGTCAGCATTGGAAAGACAGGGACACTGGAAATTGAGGAACAATCTGATCATTATGATACGACTGTGCCGATCGATGCATTGCATATGGAGAACCAGCAATATTACATTTATGTAGTAAAGAACCGGGATACCGTACTTGGAGAAGAACTATCCGTAGAACGAAGAGACGTAACGGTATTCGATAAAAATGAAAAATATGCCGCAATTGATGCGGTAATTACGGAAGAAGAACAAGTAATAACAGATTCAAATAAAGATATCAGAGAGGGAGATATAGTACGTATAGCCGAATGATAAAAAAAATTTTAAAAGTTTTTATGATAATGGCAGGCATTTATTGTGTCATATATGGAATGTTTTCATTTAAGGAAGCAAATAAAGCGATGAAGTCGTATGGGCAAAGTTATCTATTGACTCTGAATAAAGAAACAATATGTCCAATCGAATGGGAGTGGCAATCTACTCAGGAACAAGGGATAAATATTGCGTTCTTTTCAGAAGATCAGAATGCGGACATTCGAAATGGGGAACTGAACCGAACCAGTAAATCTCTGCAAGTTATCGTATCAGGAAATACCACATTGTTATTTCCTAATCAATATCCACTAGAACCCGGAGATGAGGAAGGCTGCCTGATCAGTGGAGAAACAGCAAAAGAGCTGTTTGGAGACACCCGCGTAGTTGGCAATAAAATTCAATATCAGGAGAAGACGTATGTGATCAGGAGTATTATACATCAATCCATTCCGCTATTTGTAAGGCAGGTAACCGGAGCAGAAAAAAGTGAAATGAAGTATGAACAGGTCATAGTAAAAAATATAACAAAAATGTCAAAAATGAAAACAATTCAGATACTTGCGAATTTGTATCAATTGGAAGGAAGAGTAAGTCCATTGTATTGGAATGGTATCCATGGAAAAGAAAAATCATTGTCGGATTGGTACGATACCATTATGTATTTTATTATCAAACAGAATAACTGCGTGGAGATCGTATATTTATGCCAAATAAATAAAATCTTAGTGAGCATGGCTTTGTTCTGCCTCTCTTTTGTTTTATTAATAGGCGGCAGGCGGATCACAACATAGTTCACTCGTAACATGCTCCCGCTTGAATGATAAAGAAGATAAAAAATAATCTTCTTTATTTTTTTGCGCAGATAACGAAAGAAAATCGCAAAGCGTGTTTCTATTTATTGTTTATAAACAAAGGCATAAGAGGGCAGATCAGAATTAAATTGATATATAGAAACATTGACGATACAATAACTATGATGCACAAAATATTGTTCCTATGGAGAATGAGAAAATTATGTTATTAAAAAAGAAAAGCATTTGGCATAAAACGAGTCTGAAGAGAAGATTATTATATGCATTTTTAGTTACTTCCGTGATACCGATCATCATATCAAGTTTCTTGTCTTATTATAACAGTTCAAAGATTGTCAAAGAGAACATGGATGAATTGACTTCCATAAATTTGCAGCAGACAAGTGACAGCTTGGGAATCTGGCTGGAATCTTATGAAGATTTGCTTTATCAGATTTATACAGATGATGATATTATTGCGCAAGTGGATAAATTAAATGCTGGAGTTGATGTTGAAGTCACGGTAAATCAATTGCGGAGAACATTGAGAGGATTACTCAATACAAAAGATTATTTACGTTCCATTACTATTTTTACAGAAAATGGAACGATCGTTACCTATAATCAGATTTCAGCAGTCAGCACACAGGATGTCCTGCTTAAGAATTTTAGCCTGTCAAAGGATGAGTTATACCATGAGGTCTCAGCAGACAATGCAACCCATGTGTTTGGAACAGAATATGCGGCAACATTTGCATCAGAAGATTATTATCTTTTTCATCTTGCCCACCGCATGATCAATTATAAAAAACTTCACCAAAGATATGCAGTCGTAGTCATCAGTGTGGATGAAAAACTGTTGGAAGAAGTGTGTCAAAATAAAGAGCGCATAAATAATTATTCGATCGACAATGCTAATTTTATTG
This sequence comes from Bacillota bacterium, assembly GCA_023398375.1. Taxonomy (GTDB): domain Bacteria; phylum Bacillota; class Clostridia; order Lachnospirales; family Lachnospiraceae; genus SZUA-378. Next base: position 80,220 of record JAEWSH010000018.1, read on the forward strand.
TGGATGATGATGGGTTTATTGTTGCATTTCCAGAGGAAAGACAGATAGGAAAACAACTTGGAACAAAGGGGAAAACTGAAGAAGAGATTATCAATATCTATAAAAGTTTTGTTGATAGTACCGGTATTTTTGATAAAAAATGTAATTCTGTATTTGTAACACATGATGATAAATTGAATTGGAATATAGTCAATGTGTCAAGCAGGAATGAAGTTATCGAAAAGATGCAAATACAGCGTAATATTTTAACATTGTCAACATTAGTATCGCTTGGCATTGTTATCTGCATCATAATTTTTTTAACGGGACAGTTGACAGGATCTATCGGAAAAGTGGTATTGGCGATGGAGATGGCAGGAAAGGGAGATTTATCGGTACGTATCGATACAAACGAGAAAATGCCGGTCGAAGTAGAACGTATTGCAACACAGTTCAATACCACATTGGGTAAATTGAAAGAAGCAAATGAAAAAGAAAAGGAAGCCGGGGAAAAACAAAAGAATGCAGAAATCAGAGCGTTGGAAGCGCAGATCAATCCGCATTTTTTATATAATACATTAGATACGATCAACTGGATGGCAATCGATAAAGATGATTTTCAAATCAGCAATGCCATTGCTTCCCTGGCAAATATATTACGTTACGCAATTGATAATAGTAATGGCATAGTCAAAGTGAGAAATGAGGTAGAATGGTTAAAGAATTATATTTTCCTGCAACAAACAAGGCTGAAGAATACCTTTCAGTGCGATATTCATGTGGAACCTGAAATATATGAATTGAATATCCACAAATTATTATTACAGCCATTTATAGAAAATTCCATCTTACATGGTTTTGAAGGTGTAAAAAGAACACATTTACTGGCAATTCATATGCGTCAAACAGATGATAATATTGAAATTATGATTCATGACAATGGGAAAGGAATAGAGGCAGCCATTGTCGAGGAAATCAATAAAGGAATCTTTAACCGAAAAAATGAAAAGAGCCATATTGGTATGGAAAATGCAATAACAAGAATTCATATGTATTATGGAAACGCAGCTGAAGTATCGATCCATAGTGTTGAAGGAGAAGGTACGGAAGTGATTATGAAACTGCCTAAAGAGGCAGGAGATCAATAACGGGGGCACGGTCAAAGCGGCAGAAGGGTGTAACAATGAGAATAGTAATTGTAGAAGACGAAATAAGGATTCGTGAGGGAATCCGTAAATTGATCTATAAAATGTTTGAAGATTATGAAATCGTAGGAGAGGCTGAAAATGGAGAAGAGGGATTCACACTGATTATGCAGACAAAGCCGGATTTGGTCATTACAGATATTAAAATGCCTATTATGGATGGACTTGAGATGCTGACCCAAATATACCAGAGGGGGTGTGCAACAAAGGCAATCGTTCTGAGTGCCTATTCGGAATTTGCTTATGCACAGCAGGCTATCAAATTAGGAGTGAGCGAATATTTGTTAAAGCCTATTGTAGTAGGAGATTTTGTCCAGTCCATAAAAACAATTGAAAAGCAATGGACAGAAGAAAAAAATAAAAATCCACAAATACTAGGAAGCATGGAAAATATATTGTTTGGTATCATATATGGAGGATTGCAGCCGAGTGAAGAGTTATATCAATTTATTCATCATAAATATGGTTTTAAAAGCAATTCTATGTTCAGTGAAGTAAATATTTATCTGGGCAAGTTATATGATGAGAAACAGAAAAAAGTAAAAAGAGAGTTGAAAGCGCTTTTTGATGATAAAAAAGAGTTACAATATGCAATTGTGGAGATACCAGCAGAAAAAACAATAGTAGTGATTCTTTACGGATACAGGGACGCACATGAAATAGAAAGGTGGTTTCAAAATTGTCTGTTGCAGGGGAAGAATGTGAAATTCAGGGAAAACAGTATTAGTTATGGGTGGATCAATATAAATGGAGTGGAACATTTAAAAGCAGAAAGTCATATGTTAGCAAAATATATGGAGTGGAATATTTCTCTGGGAGAAGCAATCATGATATCTTATCCGAAGATTCTACAGGTGCAGACGTTGCCCTGTACGTATCCGATCGAAATTGAAAATAAAATGAAAATTGCTATGTGTGCCTATGATTTGAATGAGGTCGCGGTCTGTATACAAAAATTCGAAAATTTTTTTACGAACGGACAAGTATATGCACCAAAAGAAATCAAAGAATCTTATGTCAGATTTCTATGGTCACTGATCAATATAGCAAAAGAAATTGGTGCATTGGACTATAAAAATTTTGAACAGCAAAAAATTATCGAAATGATCATGAATGCGATCAATCACGAGGAATTAAGAAGCGTTTGTGGGAACGTATACAAAAGTATAACCAGCAGAGAAAATAAAGAATGTGAATCGGCGACCCTAACAGTAAAAAGAGCTGAAAGTATGATTCGGGAGTTCTATAATACAGGAATCACTTTAGATGAAATTGCATTGAAACTAAATATTACTCCGGAGTATCTAGGATCACAATTCCGGAAAGAAATAGGAGTCAATTTTAGTGCGTACATAAAAGAAATCCGTGTCAAAAAAGCAAAGGAATTACTGATTGGCAGTCAGATGAAATTATATGAAATAGCAGAAAAAGTAGGATATGCAGATGCTAAATATTTTAGCAGGGTATTTAAAGAAACCACAGGACAGCTTCCGGCAGACTATAGAAGAACAAATAAATGACTTTAGATTATTCATCCTTTTTAAGATTTGTGTCATTTCATTTTCATAGAAAAATAAGTATGCTGTATGTAGTTACAAAACAATATAAAAGGAGGAACAAAATGAAAAGGGTATTAGCAACACTTATGGTAACTGTAATGACAGCAACACTATTGGCGGGCTGTGGTTCTAAAACTGCGACAGAAACCGGAGCCAAAACAGAAGAAGCAACGGTAGATACAAAAACGGAAGAAAGTACAACTGCAGATGCAGCTTCGGCAGATGCATCGGGGGATGTAACAATTTGGTACTATTGGGAAACAGAAGGTCATCAAAAGGCGCTAGACCATATTATCCAGGAATATAATAAGTCTCAGGATAAGATCAAAGTAGAAGCAAAATATGTTCCATTTGCAGATTTTAAGAAACAATTATCAATTGGGGCATCAGCGGATGAGCTGCCGGATCTTGTTATACTCGATAATCCAGATCATGCATCTTATGCAGCAATGGGGATCTTTGCGGATATAACAGATAAGTTCGATGTAAGTAATTATTTTGAAGGACCTGTTAATTCCTGTACACTGGACGGAAAATTATATGGAGTTCCATTCGGCAGTAACTGTCTGTGTCTATTTTACAATAAAGACATGTTAGATGCAGCGGGATGTCAAGTTCCAACAACATGGGATGAATTACAGGAAACAGCTAAAAAATGCACAACAGATTCTGTGTCTGGTTTTGCATTCTGTAGCTTACAGAATGAAGAAGGAACATTCAATTTCCTGCCATGGGTTTGGTCAGCAGGCGCTACTTCCTATGAAATCAATTCAGAGGGTGGAATGAAAGCGTTAAATTTTGTAAAGAACCTGGTCGATTCAGGTGCTATGACAAAAGAAGCAATCAACTGGACGCAAGGAGACACCATGAATCAATTCATTTCCGGCAACCTAGCTATGATGATCAATGGTACTTGGCAGGTCCCGACAATGCGTGAAGAGGTACCTGAGTTAAACTGGGATGTAGCAATGATTCCTCAGGATAAGCAACAGGCTTCCGGACTTGGGGGAGAAAATTATGCAGTGATAGCAGGTGGAAATGAGGAAGCAGCGGTTGCGTTTTTAAAATATGCGACCAGTGATGAAACATGTCTCTATATGATGAATGCAATGGGCTATATCTCGGCAAACAAGACTTTAGCAGCAGGACAGTTCGGTGATGATGCAGTTTATCGGATGTTTGTTGATGAAATGGCATTTGCAAATGCCAGAGGTCCATTACCGGAATGGCCGGATGTTTCTGATGCGATTTCCCTGGCATTTAACGAAGTGATCACAGGTCAGAGCACACCGGAGGATGCTGCGTCTAAAGCACAGACAACAATTGATTCTATTATTGGACAATAAGAACTAATCTGAATTACATAAATAGAAAACGGTAGAAACAAGATGAATAGGCATGCCGCTTCACTTGTTATGAAAGAAAGGGGACAGGAATATATGGATACCTGTTCCCTAAGTTTTACTATTTGGAGGAGCAGCTATGAAAAAAATGAAGAAATTCTTCCGATATGATAATGTTGGATATTTATTCGTACTTCCGGCATTTATATATATGATATATTTTGTCGGATACCCGATCATAAGTAATGTTATTTTGAGTTTACAAGATGTTACATTAAAAACGTTAAAAGCAGAAACAAAAGTATTTGTTGGTTTTCAGAATTACATAGAACTTTTTAAGCAAGATAATATTTTGACGATTTCTTTATGGAACACGTTAGTTTTTACGGTAGCGTGTCTGGTATTTCAATTTATAATCGGATTTGCGCTGGCAATGTTATTCAATAAGAAATTTTCAATTGCAAAACCAGTCAGAGGGTTGCTCATGATGCCATGGATGATTCCAATTACGGTAACTGGATTAATATTTAAATTTATGTTTGGTACCGACGTTGGAATCGTTAATTATTTTCTTAGATTATTTGGTTTTATTACCGAAAATATCGATTGGCTCACAAATCCGAGAACCGCAATGATAGCGGTTATTATTGCGAATATTTGGATAGGAATCCCATTTAATATGATATTGATATCGACCGGTTTAACAACGATTCCGGGAGAATTATACGAAAGTGCTTCCATTGATGGCGCCAATAAATGGCAATCATTTATTAAAATTACGCTTCCTTTATTAAAACCTACCATTGAATCTGTTCTGATTTTAGGATTTATTTATACATTTAAAGTGTACGATTTGATCTATGTTATGACAAGCGGCGGACCGGTCAATTCTACACAGGTACTATCCACATATTCCTATAAATTGTCGTTTGAACTATTTAAATATAGTAAAGGGGCAGCGGTTGCAAATATACTATTTGTGATTCTATTCTTTATTAGCCTTGTCTATTTGAAATTTGTATATACAGAGGAGGAATCATAATGGATGGCGATAAAAAATTAACGATGAAAAAAAATATGCTATATTGTCTGCTGGCATTGATTGTATTTTGTATTTTATTGTTCCCTATTTATTGGATTTTGGTAACTTCTCTAAAAACAGAAAAAGAGATATTTCAAATACCACCAACGTTCTGGCCAAAGATATTGAATACGCTTTCTTATAGTGTTCAATTGCAGAACGGAGACTTCAATATGTTCCGTTCCTTTGGAAACAGTCTGCTCATATCAGCTTGTGCAATGGTAATTTCAGTGGTCCTTGCAGTCCCGGCATCTTACGGAATAGCAAAATATAATTTTAAAGGGAAGAAATTCATCATATTAGGGTTTTTAGTGACACAGATGCTCCCGGTATCCGTACTGTTAACGCCATTGTTCATTATGTTTAAGAATATGCATATTTATAATACTTTCTGGGCTACCATTTTTGCAGATGCTACCATAGGAATTCCGTTTTCTGTATTAATTTTAAAAAATTATTTTGCTTCTATTCCAAAAGAATTGGAAGAAGCAGCATATATTGACGGATGCACAAGATTTTCAGCATTTATCAGAGTATTAATACCCATTGCAAAACAAGGCGTTGTGGTATGCGGTATTTTCTCATTTTTATATGCATGGGGAGATCTTGCTTACGGAATGACTTTTATTATGGATCAGGAAAAACGCCCAATTACAGCAGGTATCTTTAACTTTATGGGACAATACGGAACAAAGTGGAGCTATTTGACAGCATTTGCGGTTGTTACTATTATTCCGGTTGCTTTCATTTTTATATTTATGCAAAAATACATTATTACAGGTATGACGAGTGGTGCAGTAAAAGGATAAAAAGCGAGGAGGGTGTACGATGATAGAACAAAGGAATAACAAACTGATATTTCACTATGATGCAGAGGAGGTATGGATCGAACCATGGGGAGCGAATGCGCTTCGTATACGGGCCAAAAAAAGTGATAAAATGCCGCTGGATGATTGGGCACTTCTGCAACAAGGAGAAGAAGAGGTGCAGATTACAATCGCTGAAGAAGCTTCTATCACGAATGGTAAGATAAAGGCGGTAATATCAAAATATGGAAAAATCATGATCTATAACCAAAAGGAAGAATTGCTGTTAGAGGAATATTGCAGAAACAGGAAAGATGTCACCGATAAAAAGTGCAGTGCTATTGAAGTAGAAGCAAGAGAATTTAAACCTATCATTGGAGGGGACTATCATGTGACCGTCCGCTTTGAATCGCTGGACCGTAATGAAAAAATATATGGTATGGGACAATACCAGCAGCCCTATTTAGATTTGAAAGGTATGGATCTGGAGTTGGCCCATCGCAACTCACAGGCAAGCGTCCCATTTGCGCTGTCATCAAGAGGATATGGTCTTTTATGGAATAATCCGAGTATAGGAAGGGCTGTTTTTGGAAAAAATAGCATGAGTTTTGAGGCTTATGCTACGAAAGCCATGGATTACTGGGTTGTGGCGGGTGATACACCGGCTGAAATAGAGGAAGCCTATGCAGAGGTGACAGGCAAGGTACCAATGATGCCGGAATATGGATTGGGTTTCTGGCAGTGTAAGTTACGGTACCAGACGCAGGAAGAATTACTAGAGGTAGCAAGAGAATATAAGAGAAGAAAATTACCGATCGATTTGATAGTCATCGATTTCTTCCATTGGCCGAAACAGGGTGATTGGAAATTTGATCCTGTATATTGGCCGAATCCGGAAAAGATGATTGCAGAATTAAAAGAAATGGGAATCGAATTGATGGTATCCATATGGCCAACAGTGGATAAGACAAGTGAAAATTATGAAGAAATGTTAGAAAAGGGATATTTGATCCGAACGGAAAGAGGTTTCAGGGTCGGACTGGATTTTGAAGGTGCGACGGTTCATTATGATGCTACGAATCCAAAAGCAGGAGAATATGTATGGAACAAGGTGAAACAAAATTATTACGAAAAGGGAATAAAGGTATTTTGGCTGGATGAGGCGGAACCGGAATACTCGGTATATGATTTTGATAACTATCGTTATTTTAAAGGAAGTAATCTGCAGATAGGAAATCTATATCCGCTGGATCATGCGAAAACATTTTATCAGGGTATGGAGAAAGAAGGACAAAAGAATATCGTGAATCTGCTGCGTTGTGCCTGGGCCGGAAGTCAGAAATATGGAGCGCTTGTATGGTCAGGGGATATTGCGTCCAGTTTTGAAAGCATGAGAAATCAATTGGCAGCTGGCTTAAATATGGGATTGGCGGGTATCCCCTGGTGGACAACAGATATAGGAGGTTTTCATGGGGGAAACCCAGATGATGAAAGCTTCAGGGAATTATTTGTGCGGTGGTTCCAATGGGGAACATTTTGTCCTGTGATGCGGTTGCACGGAGATAGAGAGCCCAGACAAGAACAAGTGGGGACAACCGGAGGTGCTACCTGCTGTTCCGGAGCAGCTAACGAAGTATGGAGCTATGGTGAAAAAGTGTTCGGAATCTGTGAGAAATATATGAATATCCGTGAAGCATTAAGAGAATATACAAGAAGACTCATGAAAGAGGCACATGAAAAGGGAACACCTGTGATGCGTACGCTTTTCTACGAATTTCCAACAGATGAGGAGAGCTGGAAGATAGAAGATGAATATATGTATGGTGATTCTTATTTAGTGGCGCCGATTTTGCAACGTGGACAAAAAACGAGAAAAATATATTTACCAGCAGGTCATAACTGGAAAGAATATGAAAATGAGATTTGCCATCATGGTGGTCAGTATATTGAGGTTCCTGTTACATTGGAAAATATTCCGGTCTTTGTCAAAATTGGATAGCATTGTTACGCTTTTTCATGTTTTGCGAATTCCAAAGTGGGAGCATCAATAAAGTTAAGGAAAAAGGCAGAATGTATAAAACGTTCTGTCTTTTCTAATTCATGACAAGTGAATCGGTTTGCCGATTCATCTTGTTGTCATAAGAAAGAATTTTACGAGAAAAGAATTTTCATGTGAAATAGACAAGAAAGGGGATGAATGGTACAATTTGAGTGAGTAAATTTAGTAGACAGGATTTTTTACAGACAGAGGAAACAGAAGCGTGAAAAAAAGCAGGATTTTAATTCGTGGCAGAGTAGAACAAGCTCTCCATGAGATTTTTGAATATCCCCTGACGATATTATCGGCAACGATGGGATATGGTAAGACTACTTCTGTAAGAAGTTATCTGGAGAACAGAAATGTCAGTACCATTTGGGTATCGTTACTGGGCAGTGACGGAGAGGATTATCTTTTCTGGCATAAATTATGTATTTCTATGGAAAGAGTTTTTCCAGAGGCAGGGAAAGCATTAAGAAATATAGGACTTCCGGTGGATGTTGGACAACTTTCCGAAATCATGGATTATATATGCACATTCCATGATGAAAAACAGAGAGTGATCGTGATTGATGATTATCATCTTATCAATGAAAGCAGACCGATCGGCAGACTGATTGAAGTAATCGCAGAAGAAGAGATTCCTAATTTGCATATTGTATTGTTAACAAGAATACGTCCTGGTTTTAATTATATGAATCTGTTGGCAAAGGGATTATGCTGCTATCTCAATATGGAACTGTTAGCCTTTAGCAGACAGGAGATAAAGGAATATCTATTACTTATGGAGTATGCTGCTACAGATACGGAGACAGAACTATTTTATCAGTATACCAATGGTTGGATCACGGCGATTTATCTGCTTTTGCTTGGGTTAAAACAAGGCGTTCCGATTACAGAGATTTCCTATCTTACAAAACTGATAGAAAGGAATTTTTTTGACACTTTAGAAGAAACAACAAAAAAAACATTATTGAAGCTGTCGGTACTGGATAGCTTTACGATTCCACAGGCGCAACAGATTCTGGAAGAACCCGGGATCGGAGTAATAATAGAACAGATGATGGAACAAAACGCATTTATAGAGTATGACAGACAGACAGGAGTTTATAAACTGCATTATGTTTTACTGGATTTTTTAAGGGGAAAATTCACAGATGAAGCAGAAAAACGGAAAGTCTGCTATCAGGCCGGCATATGGTTCTTTGAGCAGGAAAATTTTATCAGAGCAATTGAATATTGTCATCAGGCAGGTGAAATAGAATATCTGCTGAAACAGATGAATGAAAAAAAATATATGCGGAATGGCTATTTTGGAGTTGCTCTTTTATATAAAGTTTTTCAGGAAATCCCGGAAAACTGGTATATAAAATATCCGATACCGCTGCTGCACTTTGTTATTTGTTTTGCAATTAAAAGAGATAGAGATATGATAAGAGCAAGTAATAGGATACTTGCTGTTCTAAAGGACTATTATGAAAATGAATTAGATATATCAACTGAAAAGCGGAATTGGATATTGGCGGAAATTGAAATCGCAGACATTTTTCTTATTTTTAATGATGCCAAACGTATGGTGGAGTATTCTCGAAAAGCAGAACAATATCTGAAAGGTGGAGTATCCTGTCTTATATTCCGCAAAGATATGTTTACGTTCGGTGTACCGCACTTTCTCTATTCCTATTACAGAGAAGCCGGTAAATTGAGCAAAACGTTAGCATGTCTGCAGTCAGGATTTCCACCAAGAGTTTTTGATGGATGTGGTGCGGGATGTGAATTGATAGCAGCTGCAGAATATGCTTTGGAAACAGGAGATTTTGATAAGGTGTGGCTCTTAGCAGAACAAGCGAACTATAAAGCAGAGGCAGAAGAAGATATTAGTGTCTATATTTGTGTGATTTTTACAAAAATGCGTTACTATCTTGTAAAAGGGGAAAGTGAAAAAGCGCAGGAGATTCTAATTACGACAAGGAAATATCTGACAGATTCCAGTACGATGGTCAGTTCTCAAAGCAGAGTGATCTATAACGCTGCAATAGATATGTGTGAAGGTTATCTATTTGCCTGCCTGAACGAGGGTGCTCTTATTCCGGAATGGTTACAAAGCGGAACGATGCCAAATCCTGTCTTGATGATGCGGGGAGTGGCATTTCCCTGGATCATATATGGGAAAGCAGTCATGCTTTCGCACAATTGGACGCAGCTAAATGTAGTGTGTCAAAGGGCCAAAACGGAATATCAGATCTTTCACAACCAGCTTGGCCTTCTGCATAATGCAATCTATGAAGCAAAGGCAGCCTATCATTTATCAGGAATGCAATCGGCGCTTAAAATACTGCTGCCAGCATTGCAGGAGGCGGAAATGGATGGAATTATACTGCCTTTTGCAGAACACGCAGAATATGTGCTTCCGATGCTGTATAAGATTCGAAGACAAGGGAGTATGAGGCACAGTTATCTGGAAAAGGTAATTTGTCTGTGCGAACAGTACAGAAGCCAGAGAAAGGATCTGAGACAGACTAAGAATACTCTTACGGAAAGAGAAATCGAGGTGATCGCTTTTCTGGCACAAGGGATGACGCAGAAGGAAATATCGGAAACACTTTTTGTGTCTGTTTCAACGACGAAAAAGCATCTGGAAAATATCTATCGGAAACTGGATGTAAATAATAAAATCAGTGCAGTTCAAAAAGCAAAAATGAATCAGATTATTTGAATATTAGCCTTTTGGCTAATATATTAGGATGAGAAAATCCCTTATACTTATGTAGGGGATTTTTTTTGCTCTATAGGAGGAGTAAAGGACATTAAAATAAATGGAGGAAAGAGGAGACCATGGAAGAAAAGAAAAAGGGTAAGAAAATCTGCCTATTGGTGATTTTATTGAGCCTTGTCTTTCAGATGCCGGGAATGGGACAGTTGCCGGTACATGCAGAGAATGCGGTACAGACAGAAGAAGCCGCATCTACAGAAGGGGACAGTGCCGGAAATGCTGATGAGGAGATAAATACACCGCAGGAAACCGAAGTATCGACGGAGCCGCTTACTCAGGAGATAGAATCGGAAGCAAAGTCTTCAGAACCAGAGACCGAAAGCGCAGAGCCGGAAACTGAGACCGGGGAACCGGAAGAGGAGCTTATAGAAATAGAAAAGGAAAAAGCGACGGAACCGATCACAGAAGAACCAAAGGAAGAACCACTGGAAGAACCAAAGGAAGAGATCTGCTTGTCTCAGACGGCAGCGGGGTATGAAGTCCTATTGACGGCAGATCCGGGAGTACTTCCGGAAGGTGCAGTATTGTCTGTGCACAAGATCGAAAGCCAGGCAGAAAAAGATAAAATAGAAGAAGCAATTGCAAGAAATCTGGATAGTGGGAAAGAACAGATTGAAGAGGCAATATCCTTTGATATTACCCTATATGATACGGAGGGAAATGAGATTCAGCCGGACAGCGAGAAGGGAAACTTGACGGTGACCTTCAAAAATGTGAATACCAATCAGGCAGAGAATGGGGAACAGACCTTTTTCGTATATCATGTACAGGATGATTACAGCGATGCAGAGAAAGTTGACTGTGAAGTGGAAAACAGCGTAGTGGAATTTGAAGCATCCCACTTTTCCACTTACACGCTCACCATGCTGACGGCAGGCGCGGGAAGTGAGGTCATTGCCTGGTATGATGGAAATAATCTGTATAAGGCAGATGCAAATGGAGATATGACTTCTGAAATTATTAATTATTATGATGAGGCTTATAAACAAGGTATTACACAGATCAAGCTTAGTTCGGGTGTGACAGCAATAGGAAACAGTGCATTTTGGGGCTGCAGCAGCTTAACCAGTATAGATTTATCTAATATAACGGTAATAAGCCCGTATGCATTTTATGACTGTAGCAGTTTAGCAAATATAGATTTATCAAAAGTAACTGCTATAGGGAACAGTGCATTTTGGGGCTGCAGCAGTTTAAACAGTATAGACTTATCCAATGTAACAACAATGGATAACCATTCATTTTGTCGATGTACATCATTGGAAAGTGTTATTAACTTAACAAAAGTAAGGATAATAGATGTTGGAGTGTTTCATGGTTGCACGAAATTAGCTAAGATAGAGTTATCCAAGGTAACGGCGGTTGGTGAAGGAGCATTTGATCATTGTAGCAGCTTAACAAGTATTGATTTATCCAGTGTAACCACTATGGGTATCAATTCATTTCGTGAGTGCGCTTCGCTGAAAAAAGTTACAAACTTAACAAAAGTAACAACAATAGAAGATGGGGTATTTTTAGGCTGTACGAAATTAGAAGAGATAGATTTATCCAAGGTAACGGTAATCGGTAAAACTGCATTTTCTAGATGCAGTAATTTAATAAGTATAGATTTATTTAGTGCAACCACAATGGGTGACAATTCATTTGGAGAGTGCACTACGTTGGAAAGAGTTACTAACTTAACAAAAGTAGCAACAATAGAGGATGGGGTATTTAATGGTTGTACTAAATTAAAAGAGATAGATTTATCCAAGGTAACGGTAATCGGTGAAGCTGCATTTCGGAATTGTAGCAGCTTAACAAGTATAGATTTATCCAAGGTAACGGCAGTTGGTTACTGTGCATTTCTTAACTGTAGGAGCCTGACCAGTATAGATTTATCCAAGGTAACGTCAGTTGGTGAAGGTGTATTTTTTAATTGTAGGGGCTTGACCAGTATAGACTTATCACAGGTAACTACAATCGGTGATAACGCATTTATGCTTTGTTCTGCTCTTGAAAAGATTACCTTCAAGGATACCAAGCTTACATCTGTTGGATTTAGTGCATTTTATAAAACGAAGTCTCCGTTAATCATACAGGTTCCGGTTGGATCAGAATCATATTTTAAGACTATATTTAATTCTCTAGTGGCAACAGAGTATCGAATTGTAGTGGAGCAAGCATCCAGTTCTGGTAAGAGCAGTCACAAGAGCAGTGACCCAGCACCCGTAACACAGGCATCCAAACAGAAGGCAGAGGTTTCTGATGTATTACCGACGGAAGGAATGCCACTAGAGAGCAATAGCATTCCAATTGTTCCAGGCAGCGTTCCTGTCAGTGAACAGAAGAACGGAACCAAAAATACAAAGGCAGAAGCAGATAAGGAAAGCATTGCTACCATGAAAGGAAGAGACAGTAAACTTATTGAAGGCGATATCAAGTCTATAGACCAGACAAAGCAGGAAGAAGACAATGAAACGTTGCAAAATAAAAAGGACACTACCGTGCAGAACGGGTTCGATCAGAATTCTGCCGATACGATTCAGGCAACAGAAAATGCCGGTTCGAAAGGCAGCGCAGGATGGTTCCTGGGAATAGGAGCTGCCGTGATTCTTCCGTTTGGTATCATATCCTACAGAGTCCGCAAAATTCATAAGAACCTAGAATAAAAAAATAGTGGCAGACCGGTATGAATTCATACGGATCTGCCACTAAAAATTTCTACCATACGATTACCTGCACCGTATCACTTCCAGAAGATATTCCCAGACTCGTTTTGTGGAAGAAATACTTAATTTTTCTTCCACGGTGTGAACGCCGGACATATCAGGACCGAAAGAGATACAGTCAAGACCTGGCAATTTGTTGGACAGGATTCCGCATTCCAGACCTGCATGGATTGCCTGAATTACGGGCTCTTTCCCATACATTTTTTTGTAGATACCAATCATATCTTCTCGGAGTTTAGAATCTTTCTTATACTCCCATGCCGGATAATCGCCTGAGCAGACTATGCGGCCGCCAAAATATTCTACCAATGCTTTCAGCTTCGTGAACAGATATTCTTTGGACGTTTTTACAGAACTTCTCAAGGCATAACGAAGAGAGAGTCTTTCTTTGTTTAAGGTCATGACTCCAAGGTTCAGAGAAGTTTCTACGAGTCCCTCAATATCTGCACTCATGCGTTGAATGCCGTTAGGAAGCTGTGTGATCAATAATACTGCTTTTTGGGCTGTATCCTTAGACAGAACCTGTGTTGTAACTTCGCCGGCAGGAACGGCTGTAATACGGATATCCGGATCACTGGTGGAAAATTCAGCGGATACGGCTTTACCGATCGCTTCCATAGAAGCGATAAATACGTCAGCCTGATTACGATCGACCATAACACGTGCTTTTGTTTCTCTTGGAATTGCATTGTCCTTTGCACCACCACTCAGGGAAACAATGGCATATTCCGTGTTGTTACAGGATTCCAATAGAATCCTGCCAAGCAAAGTATTGGAGTTTGCGCGTCCTTTATCGATTTCCACACCGGAATGTCCGCCAAGGAGTCCTGTAACAGTGATATCGATTGCAGTTCCGGTCTTTTCTTCCCATGAAACAGGCAGAATACATTCTGCACTGCATCCGCCGGCACAGCTTGTAAGCAGATAGCCCTCTTCTTCCGAATCCAGATTCAGTAATTTTCTTCCTTCCAGCATGGATACATCAATTCCGGCAGCCCCTTCCATGCCAACTTCTTCTGAAACGGTAAATATGACTTCCAATTTTGGATGCACAATTGTATCGGACGCTAAAATTGCGAGTGCATAGGAAACTGCGATCCCATCATCACCACCTAAAGTGGTTCCTTTTGCGGTAATAAAATCACCTTCTACCGAAAGGGTAAGTCCGTCGTTTTCAAAATCTATCTCATAGTCCGGCTCTTTCTCACAAACCATATCCAGATGTCCCTGCAGGATGATTGGTTGCACATTTTCGTAACCGGTTGTTGCCTCTTTAATCATAATGATGTTCTTTAATTCATCCTGATAAACTTTCAGATTATGTGCTTTAGCAAAAGATACGCAGTAATCACTGATTTTCTCTTCTTTGTAAGAGGGATGTGGAATACTGCATAGCTCTTCAAAATAATGAAATACTTCTTTTGGCTCTAAATTACTTAAAACTCCCATGGTGCTACCTCGTTCCTTTTTTACTTCTTATTTATTTTATTTGTATACACGATAAATCCATTGTTATGCAATGTCTTAATAAAGTGTGCCAGTCGCTGATAGAGCGGCTCTGCTTTTTCACCGAATCGTTCTTTTATCTTAGTACCCATTTCATAAATAGTAGATTTGCCATCGATAGATTCCCAGACAAAGCTTCCAAAATCATCCAGTTCGATATCACTGAATTTCGGACGTTTGAAGAAAAGCTGTGCAATGCGGTTAAAAAGTCCCTTATTCTGTACTTTTATTTCTATATGTCCGCTATGATTGCGGGAAAATTCATACAGGGAATTGTGTTTTGGTATATAGTCCAGATAATTCTCTTTATTTTTTTCCATATTCTTTCCAATCTTTTAGTTTTTTATAGCTTAACAGGCAGGCCCTGTTAAGCTATGATAGCATAAATGTCTGCCGGCTCATATAAGGCGGCAGACATTTAAAGTTACGTGTTTCTACTCGTTAGTTCGTTTGTTTTTTCTTACCTTTAGCTGCTATTATCAATGTATAGGAAAGTAAAGCAAATATGACTAGTCCGCCCCAGTTACCAAGGTTAATGGCTTCTGAGAAGTTCAGCAGATCGCCAAGTGATTTTTCTCCGACGTTGATAATTGCGAAGACTGCAAGCAGGATTCCAACAATACCTTCTCCGGCAATCAGACCAGAAGAATACAAGATACCGCGTTCTATTTTTTCTTTGTGCTGTGCAGGTGTCTCATCAGCTGATTTTTTGCGGTCAAGGAACCATTTGATTCCACCACCGATCATCATAGGTGTACTTAAATGGATTGGAAGATACAATCCGACAGCAAATGGAAGTACTGGAATTTGAAGGATCTCAACTACAATTGCAATTGCCACACCTACAAATACGAGAGTCCATGGCAGATTACCGCCCATAACACCCTCTACGACCATTTTCATCAGAGTGGCCTGTGGAGCAGGAAGTTCAGGAGAACCGTAACCCCATGCTGCATTTAACAGATATAATACACCGCCGATGGCCAATGCAGATGCGATGACACCGATCATTTCACCAATCTGCTGTTTTTTCGGAGTAGCACCAACGATGTAACCAGTCTTTAGATCTTGAGAAGTATCTCCGGCAATAGCCGCTATGATACAAATGATAGATCCCACAACGATAGAAGCGATCATTCCCTCCATGCCGATGGTTCCTGTTGCCTTAAAAATTATGGTGGCTATCAATAATGTTGCGATTCCCATACCGGATACCGGGTTATTAGAGCTTCCTACAAGTCCTACCATACGGGAAGATACTGTTGCAAAGAAGAATCCGAATACGATAATGATGATCGCGCCGATAAGAGTTACCGGAATGGTTGGTATCAGCCACATGGCAATCGCGATAATACCGATTCCAAGGACTACCAGATTGATTGGAAGATCCATGTTGAGGCGATTTACTGTGCCGCCTTTTTTGCCGTATACCTTCATTGCATCTTTAAAAGTCTTAACAATCAAAGGAAGAGATTTGATCAAACTTATGATACCGCCGGCAGCTACGGCCCCGGCACCGATATAACGTATGTACTTAGACCAGATGCCCCATGTTCCGGCAGTGTTGAACAGTTCCGTGACAGAAACATCTGCAGGATAAAGAACTGCGTCTCCACCGAACAGTACGATCAGCGGCATGATCACGAACCATGCGACTGTACCGCCTGCTAATAAGTAGGAAGATACCTGAGGTCCGCAGATATATCCGACACCGAGAAGGGCAGGGAGTACATCCATACCAATTCCTGAACCCTTATAACTTTTCAATTGAAAATCAACTTCACTTGGAAATATCTTGAAGCCGTCTGCAATAAATTTATAGACAGCAGCAATACCAAGACCTGAGAAAACTACGCCGGCTTTTGAACCACCTTCTTCTCCGGCCATTAATACTTCGGCACAGGCTGTTCCTTCCGGATATGGAAGTGTACCATGTTCCTGTACGATTAAAGCGGCACGAAGCGGAATCATAAACAGAACGCCAAGTAAACCACCAACGATTGAAATCAGAGCGATCTCTGCAAGTGATGGTGCGGCATCTCCGCTTTCAGCAGCCCACATAAATAATGCAGGCAATGTGAAGATTGCGCCTGCTGCTAAAGATTCACCCGCGGAACCGATTGTCTGAACCATATTATTTTCTAATATGGAATCGCGTTTCATAATGACACGGATGATTCCCATGGAAATAACTGCTGCCGGAATGGAAGCCGATACAGTCATGCCCACTCGCAATCCAAGGTATGCATTGGCCCCGCCGAATATCACGGCAAGAATGATACCAAGTACGATTGCGGTCACCGTTAATTCCGGAATAACCTTGTCCGCCGGAATATACGGCTTAAATTCATTGTCTTTGTTCATTTTTAACCCTCCTAGTTTTTTGAGTTTACCACTTTACTCTGTTAAAGCATGATGATAACCTAAAGTAATAATAATTATAATAGTGGGTTATGGTATTGTCAATAAATTGAGTAATATTTGCGCACCAAATGAACAATATAACACGGATAGAATTTAATATTGCAGATTCTGCTTTATTCCCAATTACGGCTGAAGTAAAGCCTGCGAAAACGCATAGGAGTCATTTCTGCATATTTCTTAAAAATATGAGTAAAGTGACTCTGGGAACAAAATCCTAAATATTGACTGATGTCAGAAATACTGTATTCAGAATAACGGAGAAGGCTTTCTGCCTCTGAGATTCTTTTTTTATGAATAAACTCTGTAATGGTCTCTCCGGTCTCCTGTTTGAACAGCGCACATAAGTAATTCTCACTAAATCCTGCGTATTCAGCTAATTCAGATAGGGTGATCTGATAGTGGAGATGAGAAAAGATATATTTTTCTGTGAGCTGGATGGGTGCAGAATTTTTCCTTTTTTGTTTTGCGGATCGTACCTTGTTTGCAAAATCAAGTACCATCGACCGGTGAATTTTCCAAATGTCATCCTGGGCTGAACAAAGATCAGCCTTTTGGATGTAAATGTCACTCAGGTAATAGGCTTCTTCTTCCGGTAATCCGCCTTCAATGGCAAAACGTGTCACCATTGTGATACTTGCCACAAAGGCATACATCTGCTGTCGCAAGGGATTTAAAGACATACGTCCGGTGTTTTCATCGGAACAGGGAAACAGAGTCCGGGACACCAGTTCCGGATCACCATCCTTGATGGCAGATAAGTAACGAAGCTCCTGAGAGTAAGTTGCATGTACTTTTTGAGATTCCCGGCTTTCAAAAATTTCAGAATCTAGTGCATAATCGATATCATTTGAACTGTTTGTGTGATTTGTATGCATGGTACTCCTCATGTTTTGCGGGTCACAAATTCATGCCGTTTTATGCAGGCAGAAACAAATGACCTACTGACTCTGGTATCATAAATATTATTATCAGAATAAATAAAGCACGCAAGGATGTCAATGATAAAATAATAATATAATGATAAAATTAATAAAAATATGATAAACGCAAGAAAGAATATGATGTTAAAATAGCAGCATAATTAAAAATCACTTTGAAGTGGAAAGGAAGATGAATATATGAACGTAAAAGAAATCGTATCAAAAATGAGTTTGGAGGAAAAGGCAGGTATGTGTTCGGGCCTTGACTTCTGGCACACAAAACCTGTAGAGAGATTGGGCGTTCCATCGGTAATGGTCAGTGATGGTCCTCATGGTCTTCGCAAACAGGCAGACGTGGCAGACCATCTGGGAGTAAACGAAAGTATCGTTGCGGTCTGTTTTCCGGCAGCCTGTGCAACTGCATGTACCTTTGACCGGGAATTAATGAAGGATATGGGAACGACGCTTGGAAAAGAATGCCAGGCTGAAAATGTTTCTGTGTTGTTAGGACCGGCGGTCAATATCAAACGTTCTCCGCTCTGCGGCAGAAATTTTGAATATTTATCAGAAGATCCCTATCTGGCAGGAGAACTTGCAGCCAGCTATATTAATGGTGTTCAGTCACAAAATGTAGGAACTTCCATAAAGCATTTTGCAGCCAATAATCAGGAGCATGAAAGAATGTCGGGCTCATCGGAAGTCGATGAGAGAACACTTAGAGAAATATATTTATCAAGTTTTGAGACCGCAGTAAAAAAAGCACAACCATGGACCGTTATGTGTTCTTATAATAAGATCAACGGTGTCTTCGCATCTGAAAATCGCTGGCTGTTAAATGATATACTAAAGGAAGAATGGGGGTTCGAGGGATTTGTAATGTCTGACTGGGGTGCTGTCAGTGACCGCATTGCAGGTGTCATTGCAGGACTGGAATTAGAGATGCCCGGCAGTTACGGAACGAATGATAAGAGAATCGTGGAAGCGGTTAGAGGTGGTAAATTACCGGAAAATACGCTGGATAATGCAGTAGAACGTATCCTGAACATTGTTTTCAAGTATGCAGAGCATGCAAAAACAGAAGTCTTTGATAGAGAAGCAGATCATGAAAAATCAGTAGAAGTTGCAAAACAGTGTATCGTTCTTCTAAAAAATGATCATATCTTACCATTTGCAGAGCAGGAAGAGGGAGTTGCTTTTATCGGAGGCTTTGCTAAGAAACCACGCTTCCAGGGCGGTGGAAGTTCCCATATTAATTCCTATAAAGTGACATCCACAGTCGAAGAAGCAGTCAAGTACGGCAAGATAACTTATGCAGAAGGGTTTTCGGCTACAGAAGATATAGTAGATGAAAAACTCTTTGCAGAAGCAATCGAGACTGCAAAAAATGCTAAAAAAGTTGTAGTTTTCGCAGGTCTGCCGGATTCCTTTGAGTCAGAAGGCTATGACAGAATACATATGGAATTACCATGCTGCCAGGATAAATTAATCAATGAAATAATAAAAGTACAAAAAAATGTAGTCGTCGTGCTTCACAACGGCTCACCGATAGAATTGCCTTGGGCTGATGAGGTAAGTGGCATTGTGGAAGCCTACTTGGGCGGTGAAGGTATCGCAGAGGCAATTGTAGATATTCTTTACGGAAAAGCAAACCCGGGTGGAAAACTTGCAGAATCGTTCCCTTACAAATTAGCTGATAATCCAACTTACCTAAACTTCCCGGGAACGGGTAAAAAAGTGCAATATGCAGAGGGTGTCTTTGTGGGATACCGGTATTATGATACCAAACAGATGGAAGTTCGTTATCCATTTGGATATGGATTAAGTTATACCAATTTTGAAATTTCTAATGTACTGATTAATAAAAAGGAGATCGTAGATACCGAGACAGTCACAGTGAGTGTGGATGTCAAGAATACAGGCGCGCTGGCTGGAAAAGAAGTAGTACAGTTATATGTCAGAGATAATACAGGTGCAGCAGTCCGGCCGGATAAAGAATTGAAAGGATTTGAAGCAGTTTATTTGAATCCGGGTGAAACCAGGACAGTTACCATGGAATTAAATAAGCGTTCTTTTTCGTGGTTCAACGAGGAAATCGGTGACTGGTATGCAGCTACGGGAGATTATACGATATTAGTAGGTAATTCCTCCAGAAATATCGTAGCAGAAGAAGTGATTCATGTAACAAGTGGAACAAAGATTCCATTTATGGTAGATAAAGATACCACCCTTGGTGAACTTATGAATCTTTCGGAAACTGCTCCTTATGTAAAAGAACATCTGGCACCATTAATGGGAGTATTGATACCTGGGGAAGACAGGAAAGATGAAAAGACAGTGGCTTCGGAAGCCATAACGAATGAGATGCAAGAGGCGATGCTCAGGTATATACCGATTCGTTCCCTGCGGAATTTTAGTGAATTTTCAAATGAAGATGTTGAAAGAACAGTGAAGGAACTCAATGAACTATTAAAATAGAGAAATAAAATCTATATGCACTGCATATAATGAAGAGTCAACCTAAAATGGTTGGCTCTTATATTTTTTTACATAAGTTTTACAGGAATTTCAATATGTGCTGCTAGCGGTGTGAAAAGTAAATTGATAAGCTGTACTTGTAAATGGTAAGTATTATCGTTATAGATAGAAAGTGAGGTAATAAGTATGTTAAAAAATTGGAAAATACCTGATAAAGTTTACAAGATTATACTTAGATTTCCGAAACTGATGTTATTCTGCAGCGTTGGATTTTGGTTTGTAATGGGAATGCTTCTCAGCTATTTACTTTTAATAATTCCGCTATTCAGACAAATCGAGTTTTTTAATGACTATATAAGTCTGGCTTCTTTGATGGCAATTCTATTTGGATTTATTGGAGGCATATTGATACTGATGAGGATCGATCCGGATAAGAATATTCAGGAGAATGATTAAAATCTTAATGTCAGCTTCTGGTTTTAATATACTAATCTATAGTTACCAGACGACCGCTGTTTAGAGATTCCTGTATAGCGAGCATTACTTTTAGAACATAATATACTTCATAAGGTGAAATGCGGTCAACAGGAATATCTTTTTCAACACAGGAAGCAAAGTAATTAAGCTCTGCTTGGAACGCAGTTAGACCAGAAGCAAACATTTCAATTGGAGGATTCTTTTGATCGTATAATACGATACTGCGTGCATCATTTTTCATTGTCTCAATATTAATTCCGCCTCTAAAAGTATAATCCAAAGTCTTATCTGTGCCAACGATACGAAAAGAAGCAGAAAAAGGATAGCCTTTTGTGATTCCCAGAACAGCTTCAGTAGTTGCAAAAATACCGTTTTTAAATTTTAAAATAGTACTGACATTGTCCCAACAGTCATTTTCACTTTTTACACCAGCTGAATATACACTTTCTACTTCACCAAAAAGTGATATTGCATAATCAATATCGTGTATATGTAAATCAAAAAATCCACCTCCACTTTGAGAAGGGGTATGACGCCATGCACTGTCTGGTGGATATTGAGCCAATCTGTGCGCATAAACAGAAAGTATCTTGCCTAATTTTCCGCTGTCATATATTTTTTTTATTAAATTGTATTCTGACCAGAACCGGAGAACCTGACCAACCATAAGTTTGATGCCGCTGCTCTTAACGGCATCCAAGATTCTGCCCATGGATTCTAATGAAAGAGTTATGGGCTTTTCACATATGACATGCGTTTTATGTTGAACAGCTAAAAGAATATCTTGTTCATGAAGAAAAGTTGGTGTACAGATATCTACAATATCAAAGGAATCTTTTTTAAATAAAGTGTCTGATGAAGTGTAATAGCTGCAATGATATAGATTTGACAGTAGAGCAGCGCGTTCCTCATTTCTGCCGCATATAGCAGCAATTTTAATGTTTTTCATTTTAGACCAGACTTCTAAGTGCTCATTTCCAATGAAACCGATTCCGATTACAGCTATCCTTAACATAGTCACCCCGCTTAAATATTGATTACAAGACATTAGCCAATGAAAAAAGCATCTCTTGATTCTTCTGTAAAAGCATAGTAGTTATCAAAGAAATATTTCATTGCACCATTTAAATATGCATTGGAATCTAACTTGGAATATTTTATTTCTACTTTATCTACCATCTTTTTCAGTCCGACAACTTTTAATTTTTCTTTTAATTTTTCTAAGAATAAATCTCCCAGATATGTGCTTTTCCCACCTAGAATGATCAATTTTGGATTAACGATGGAAATTAAATTGGCTAGCGCATAGGAAAAGGATTCAGCCATAGTTACAATTACCTTTTGAGAAATAACATCTCCATATAGAGCAGCACTGCCTAGAGAGGAGAATGTTATAGCAGGTAATCTGTTAAGTGCCGGACTTGTACCTGCCTCTGAAACACGTTTCTTAAGAGCATGTTCTCCCCAGACAGCCTCAAGACATCCGCGATTACCGCATGTACACAAATCGCCCTGTGGATCGATAGAGTAGTGTCCGAATTGAGTAGAGGCACCGTCAGCCCTGCCTATCATTTTTCCACTATTGAATATCGTGGCACCTATTCCACGATCGAAGTTTATCAGCACAAAATCAGGTTCGGTAATATGCGCATATGTTTTTTCTGCATATGCAAAACAAGGAGTATCTCCAAGTAATGCCACTGGAAAGTCAGTAAATGTAGATTTTAAGGTATCTATCAGATTCACGTTTCCTGACTTGGGAAGACTGACCGTAGTTGAATAAATCTCACCTGCGTTTCGATCGATCATAGCAGATACGACGACACAGATTCCGAGAATTTTATCACGAGGCAATTTTGTTAAAATGGACTCATCAACATATTTTCTGGATAGTGAGATGTAGGTGTCATTATCATTTAAGTGTAAGTGCTCGTCATAGGTTGTAGAACCTGTTATATCGATCAGATATGCATTTACATAGCTTTCGATCCAGCTTATGACTATAATATAGTAACTTTCCGCTTTGACATGAAGGCTGTTAGGCCTTCTTCCAACACTTGTTGTGTCATTAGCACCTGAATCATAGATAAAATCCCTGGTTATTAATTCGTCTATCAGAGTTGATACGGTGGTTTTACTAAGTCTGGTCTGTTGAGCTAATTGTGCACGTGATATGCCACTATTATCATAGATTGTGTTATATAGTAACTTCATATTTTCGTTTTTAATTAACTGTTGATTCACAAGTTCCATTTATTCGCCCCCATATTAATTAATAAAGACATCGTACTAAAGATATATAATTATCATATCATACGATCTTGAATAAGACAATCTTTTATTGGTTTCACGTTTAAATTGGTTAAAATGAGCAATATAGCGTATAAAATAATAAATAAATATACAAATAGCACAAAATTAATTGACGTACATTTAATCGTATGTTATTATGACTCCATGTTAAATCAATTGATTTAATTTTTTTAATCAATTAGTAAAGCCAGCGTACAAATTAAAAAGAGGTGTGATATGAGAATTGGACTAATAGGATGCGGTGGAATGGGAACAACACACAATCTTTCACTTAAGGCATTATCATCACTATATGAAATAGAAGTAGTTGCACTTGCAGACTGCAGAAAAGAATTTTTGGAAAAAGCATCAAAAATATGGCCAGATGCAAAGAAATATGATTTTGGTATGGATTTAATAAAAGAAGAAAAATTAGATTTGGTTCATATCTGTCTGCCAAGCTACTTACATGCAGAACATGCAGTGGCTGCTATGAAACAGGGAATGAATGTGTTTGTGGAAAAGCCAGTCTGTTTAACAAAAGAAGAATGCACGATACTTTTGGATACAAAAAATAGAACGGGCGTTCAGGTTATGGTTGGACAAGTTGTTAGAAGTTTTCCGGAGTATCAATATCTAAAGAAAGTTTATGAAGAGAATCAATTTGGAAAGTTAAAGAGTATTGTAATGCAGAGAATCAGTGGTGATGCAACATGGGGATTTGAGGATTGGTTTCATCAGGAAGAAAAGAGCGGATCCGTGATTCTTGATCTACATGTTCATGATCTTGACTTTTTACGTTACATGATAGGTGAGCCTGACAAATTTAATGTTGTGGCAACTAGATTTGATAAAGGAACTATAAATCAAGTGATAACGCAATATCAATTTGGAGATGTATTTGCAACTGCTGAGGGACTTTGGGATGTTTCTACAACACTTGCATTTGAAGCAAATTTCAGAGCGGTTTTTGAGGAAGCAACCGTTGTATTTAATTCTATAAAAAAACCATCGCTCACAGTGCATCAGAAAAATGGAGAAGTTTTAAGACCTGAGTTAGTAAAAGAATTTGATAGGAAAGACGATTCTGCTGGAATTAATATATCAGATCTGGGACCATATTATACAGAAATTAAATATTTTATAGAATGTTTGATAGAAGGAAATGAAAATATTGTAGCACCATTGGAGGAAGGAGTGAAATCGGTACAGTTAGCAATTGAAGAGTTAAACGCAGCGAAAAAATATTTGAAAGACTGACAATCAGCAAAGGGAGGAAAAGCTATGATGAAAAAGAAAATTTCAAAAGTACTTGTAATGGTAATGGTTATCATTACATTGGCAGGGTGTGGAAGTAAAGGTGCAGACACTTCCGGGACACAGGCAGCAGAGGAGGAAGCAGTAGATACATCTGGAACAGAAGATACGATCACATTAAAAGTTTTCGATGCTCATGCATATGGATTAGATGAATATGCAGAGATGGTTGCAAAATTTGAAGAAGAACATCCAGGAGTCAAGATCGAAGTACAACATGCGGCAAATGATTCTAATACAATTTTACAATCCAGAGTGAATGCTGGAGATATTCCGGATGTGTTCGATGTTGAATCTGGTACTTCAGCAAAAAAATATTATGAATATGCATACGATTGGTCTAATGATACAGCGATAATAGATAAATTTAATAAAGATGCTATTGATACGGGACGTGATGATGCAGGAAATGTAATGTCATTGCCGTGGACTTATGAAAATATGGGACTGATCTACAATAAAGATCTGTTTGAAAAAGCAGGAATTACGGAACTTCCTACTACGATGGACGAATTGGAAGCGGCTTGTGTTAAGTTAAATGATGCAGGTATTACAGCTTTTGCACTTCCGGCTAAAGAAACATGGGTTCTTGGACAGCTCGCGACACATTTTATGATTGATAAGAGTATGGATGAAAAAACGCTCGTTGAAAAAGTCGAAAATGGAGAAATAAAATTTTCAGATATGAAGAACTTCCATAATTTATATCGTTTTCTTGATCTGGCAGTAAAATATGGTCCCAAAAAGCCTCTTGAAGTTGATTGGGAGACAAGTGAAAATGTGCTTGCGAACGGAGAAGCTGCGATTATTCACATGGGAGACTGGTGCCAATCTACTCTTGATAAATTTAATCCGGATGCTAATTTGGCATTTTTACCGTTTCCTGTTGGAGACGGTGCAGATGATACCACATTATTATCTTCGTGTAACTGGACCTATATCGTAAACAAAAATTCTGAGCACCTTGATCTGGCAAAGGAATATTGTGAATATATTTTAACTTCTGACATGGGCTTATATTGGATGTGTGACGGTGTTGGTGCTGTTTCAGGAGCGAAAACAGATAGAGAAGTCAAAGGTGCATTAGCAAATGATGCTAAGACATATATTTCAGAACAAAAGACAAATGGATGGATTCATACGATAGCGCCTACAGGATATTCCGATGCAGTCGGACCACTTTTGCAAGCATATATGGCTGGAGATATGTCGGCAGATGAGGTCACGGCAGAGATACAAAATTTCTGGTGTGCGAATTAGTTAAGTCTATATAAAAATAAATATGAAACAATAGAATGACATGAAGTAAGAATATGCCTTGTAGAATAATATCTATGAAGGCATATTCTAAAAATACAACTAAGGGGGAAACCTATTGAAAAATAATAAAATGAGTAAGTACTTTCTATTTGTACTTTTTGTTTTTCCGGCGTTAGCGTTTGTCGTATTTGCTACTGATATTCCTTTCCTTATGAATCTTTACTATTCCTTTTATGATTGGAATGGTATTGGAAAAGATATGAAATTTGTTGGTCTGCAGAATTTTAAAACAATTTTTACGAACGATAGTCTGTTTTGGAAAGGTGCTATGTTTACACTTAAATTCGCAATTTTTTATGTTGTAATTGTAAATGTAATTTCATTAAGCGTGGCACTTGTTATGTCGAAAGAAAAAAAATCGTCAAGTATCGGAAGAGCTTTTTACTATATACCATATATTATAAGTCTGACTGCTATTAGTTTAATATGGAAATTCATATTTGGTCCGGGGTTTGAAGCACTGTATCATCTGACAGGCTGGGAGTTTTTTGACTGGAGCTGGATGGGGACATCAAAACTCGCTTTTTTTGTGGTTGTAATCATGACAGTATGGCAGAATGTCGGATTCTATATGGTTAACTACATTGCCGGAATCATTGCAGTCCCAAAAGAATTGATTGAAGCAGCAAAAATCGATGGAGCCAATTCGATTCAGGTCCTAAGTAAAATAACAATTCCAATGATCATGCCTGCTATTTCTATTTGTATGTTAACATCATTGACATTTGCATTTAAACTGTTTGATGTAATCATGGTATTTACAAAAGGCGGACCTGCAAATTCTACAATTACGGTAGCTTACAATATCTATAAAGAAGCATTTGTAAATAGCAGATACGGTTTAGCAACAGCAAAATCTCTGGTATTTGTTATATTTGTTCTTCTTATTACAGCAGTTCAGTTAAAAGTTACGAAAAGCAAGGAGGTTGAAGCATAATGGATATCGATAAGAAAAAGATAAATATTTTTGTTATCTTAATATTTGTGGCGTCAATTTTTTGGCTGTTACCATTAGTTCTTATTTTTATAAACTCATTCAAACCATATAATGATATGCTGCAGCATTTTCTGGCATTACCCCAAAATTGGAGTTTTGCTATGTATATTGAGACTTGGACTAAATTTAACTTTCCCTTATTGATTAAAAATACGTTATTCTATACAATAATTTCTGTTTGTGGAATTATGTTAATGGCGCCTATGGCAGCATATAAGCTGGCAAGAACAAAAAGTAAAATAAGTAAGATCTGTTTTATTTTGATCATTATGCCTATCATGGTACCATTTCAGTCCTATATGATTACATTGACAAGATTAGTTGCCAGATTGCATTTAACAGGTTCAAAACTAGGTTACATATTAGTTACAATAGGACTCTGTATGCCTTTAGCAGTATACATGATACATGGATTTGTAAAAAATGTACCAATTGAATTGGAAGAGTGTGCATGCATTGATGGGGCTTCTCCAATGAGAACTTATTTTAGTATTGTACTTCCGTTATTAAAGCCGATCCTGACAACAGTATTAGTATTAGATACGCTTGCGATCTGGAATGATATTATTACGAACCAATTAATTGTTGGAGGAAATGCAAAGGCAATGAATATTCAAAATGCATTATACATGCAATTTTCGGCGCAGACAGCAGATTGGGAACATGCTTTACCAGGTATTGTAATGTCAATGATTCCAAGTCTGATTTTCTTTGTATTCATGCAAAAGCATATAGTAGGTGGGATTACGACTGGAGCAGTGAAAGGATAAGTCATTACAAAATAGTATTATTATGGAGGAAATAATATGCAGGTTGGAGTTTTAATAGAATTAGATCAGAACATCGAATTGAAATTTCAGGAATTAATTGATATGGGGATGAGTTGTTGTCAGTTAGTATCCTGGAACCAGGAAATATTCACGGGCGAGATGGCGGAACTGGTAAATCAAGCCGTAAAAAAATATAAGGTACATATAACAGCATTCTGGTGCGGATGGTCTGGCCCTGTTACGTGGGATTTTTATGACGGTCAGATTACGCTTGGTTTAGTACCAAAAGCATATCGCTTCCAGCGGTTACAGACTTTAAAAAGGGGCTCTGATTTTGCAAAACTGATGAACATCAGGGATCTTATCACACATGTAGGATTTATTCCTGAAAATCCATACGATGAAAATTATGCGGAGGTTCTTGCAGCTTTAAAGGAACTTGTTAAAAAATGTAAGGAAAACGGACAGAATTTCCTTTTTGAAACAGGTCAGGAAACACCAGTAACACTAAAAAGAGCGATAGAAGATATTGGTTCTGATCATGTTGGTATTAATTTGGACCCCGCTAATTTAATCATGTATGGAAAAGCAAATCCTGTAGATGCATTAGAGGTCTTTGGCGAATACGTGATGGGAATCCATGGAAAAGACGCAAAATATCCAGTAAATGGGAGAGATCTTGGCGTTGAAACACCACTGGGAGAAGGCAAAGTAGATTATCCCAGGTTTATCGCAAAGCTAAAGGAAATTGGATATAGGGGGGATATCACAATTGAAAGAGAGATTTCCGGAGAAGAACAAAAAAGAGACATCAGAACAGCAAAAGCGGTATTGGATCAATTAATAAGTGAGTCATAATTCAGAATATTAATCAGAGGTAGACAAATGAAAAGGTTAAATATTGCAATTGTAGGATGCGGAAGAATATCAGTCTCTTATCTAAGTGCATTTCAAAAATTAAGCGACAGAGTGAATGTCGTTTATGCAGTAGATAAAGAAATTGATAAGGCAATCACATTTTCAAAAAATTTTGCAGGCTGTAAAGTAACGAAAAATATGGATACTATATTAGATAAGGACATTGATGTGATTCATATCTGTTTACCTCATTACCTTCATCAGCAGGCGGTAATAAAAGCTATGCGTGCAAAAAAGAATGTACTTGTAGAAAAACCTGTTGCAATGACGTTGCAACAGGCAGATGAAATGATAAAGGTAGAGCAGGAGACAAAAGTAAAGGCTGGAGTCATATTTCAAACAAGATATGTAAAAGGGGTAGAACTTATTAAGAAAATGATCCAAGAGGGTAAATTCGGGAAAATTATTGGAGCAAAATCAACGCTTACATGGTCCAGACAACCAGATTATTATGCTGGAAGTGACTGGAAGGGTACATGGGATAGAGAAGGCGGGGGTGTTCTGATCGACCAGGCAATACATAGCATTGA
The DNA here is from genome assembly GCA_023398375.1 of Bacillota bacterium. Lineage (GTDB taxonomy): Bacteria > Bacillota > Clostridia > Lachnospirales > Lachnospiraceae > SZUA-378. The sequence continues at coordinate 109,661 of JAEWSH010000018.1, forward strand.
TAGAGTCCGCTACCTCATTGGAGAAGATGTTGAATGGATCCATGGTAATGTAGATAATTATTGTCACCACTTTGTAAATGTAGAAGATACTGCAACAGCTGTAATCGGATTTAAAGGAGGTTGCATTTACAATCTATATGCTACAAATGTATATAAAGATGATAGCCCTATACAAATTGAGATATTTGGAGAAAAAGGTCGTGCCGGAATGATACAGGATATGGGTTATATTGATATAGACGGACAATATACAGAAATCAGAAATACATATGAAGATGTTGTTGTAGGACCGAGTTATTGGGGAAGCGCTCATAATATGCAGCTACAACAGTTCTACGATGCAGTATGTAATGATGCACCGGTAGAGATATCGCTGATGGAAGGCCGAAAAACTTTAGAATTGGTGAAAGGAATCTATGAATCATCAAGAAAAAGAGAAAAAATTGTATTTCCTTTTGAAGACAGAATCATACACTTTTTGAATCGCTGATAAAATAGCTACAGTTTAGACTGATATCAATTGATATCAGTTTTTTGATTTACGCGAGCGACGAGCCAAATACAAGTTGGCTTGTATTTGGCGACTGCCGCGATAACTTGAGAAACTCGCAAAGCGTGTTTCCCATAGTTGTCGACAGAGGTATTTTGTGCGCTAAAACTTACGAAGATCAACAAAATAATAGATTAATTTTGTAGAAAGCATTGCAAATCCTATATTACTAATTTAAAATACCTAGTTGGTGCTTCTTTTTATCAATCACGAAAAAGAAGAAAAAGAGGAAAGGACTTATATTACTTCATGGGAGAAAAGAAAAAGTTTTCAGGTAAAGTTGGTTTTATACTTGCAGCCGCAGGATCAGCAGTAGGTTTAGGAAATCTTTGGAGGTTTCCGTATTTAGCGGCAAAATATGGCGGAGGCACTTTTTTGCTTATTTATCTTGTGCTGGCTGTTACATTTGGTTTTACATTAATGTTGACAGAGGTCACGATCGGTAGAAAAACAGGAAAAAGTGTTATTAATGCGTATGGTGTACTGAATCAAAAATTTAAATTTATCGGATATCTGTCTGCGCTTGTACCGATTATTATTTTTCCGTATTACTGCGTTATTGGAGGATGGGTCGTAAAATATGTTTCTGTGTATTTGATGAAAGAGGGTGTGACCGCCGCGAAAGATACGTATTTTGATCAGTTTATTAGCGGAACGATACAACCCATTATATTCTTAATCGTATTTCTGCTAGTAACAGCGTCAATTGTTGTAGGAGGGGTAGAAAAAGGAATTGAAAAATTCAATAAGATTTTAATGCCGATTTTAATCCTATTATCTATTGCAATTGCTTTGTATGGACTAACTGTTCCGGGAGCTGTCGAAGGGTTTCTGTATTATATCACTCCGAATATGAGTAAATTGTCATTTGAAGCATTGGTTGCAGCGGCTGGTCAATTATTTTATTCGTTGTCCTTAGCAATGGGTATCATGATAACATATGGATCCTACATGAAAAAAGAAGAAAAAATTGAAAGCTGTATCAAGCATATCGAAATTTTTGATACGGGAATCGCTTTTATTGCCGGATTGATTGTTGTTCCATCCGTATTTGCTTTTGCGGGCGGAGAACAGGCAGCTTCTACTTCAGGACCTGGACTGATGTTTGTTATGCTGCCGAAAGTGTTTGCCAGCATGAAATTTGGCAATGTGATTGGCGGTGCATTCTTTATACTTGTATTTTTGGCAGCTGTTACTTCTTCCATCTCTTTAATGGAGACCATTGTATCGATGATAGAAGAAAAGACAAAATGGAGCCGTAATTTAGTATGCTTAGTAGTAATTATACTAGCATTTTCTATGGCGATACCATCTACACTTGGATTTGGAGTGTGGTCCGGTGTTACGATATTGAAGTTATCTATCCTTGGCTTTTTTGATTTTATCAGCAATGCGATCCTTATGCCGGTAATCGCCCTGTTGATGTGTATTTTTGTAGGACATGTCATGAAAACAGATGTAATTGCAGAAGAAATCAATATATCAGAAGAATTTAAAAGAAGAAAACTATATGATATTGTAATTAAATATATTGCACCTACATTTTTAGTTCTGATTTTAATTACATCAATTATAAGTACTTTTCAGTAATCTATATTTGATCAAGCGTTCCAATTTGTAATTCAGATCTTGGATTCGAGTTTTAAGTTATGAGTTATATGAGAGAGGAGTGATAGTATGGCACTATTACAAGTAAATTATTTTTCGGAAGCATTAATGAAAACGACAACATTTCATATTTTTTTACCAAACGATATACAGCCGGTTATGATACAGGGGAATAAGAATTATGATAGAAAAATAAAGACACTTTACTTGCTGCATGGCTTTTCGGGTGGAACACTTGATTGGATGCTTGGAAGCAGTGCGCAGGATATGGCAGCCAAATATAATCTCGCTATTGTGATGCCGTCAGGAGACAATAGCTTTTATTTGGACGCAAAAGCAACAGGCAGAGCATATGGAAAATTTGTCGGAGAAGAATTAGTAAATTATGTGTCAAAAACCTTTGGACTATCTGATAAAAGAGAAGATATCTATATCGGGGGACTTTCAATGGGCGGCTTTGGTGCAATTCATACAGGCATTAAATATTTTGATACGTATCATAAGATATTTGCATTGTCTTCTGCTTTGATCATACATAACATCAAAGATAAAAAATCAGAATTTAAGGATGGGATTGCAAATTATGATTATTATACGTTGACATTCGGTGATTTGAGTCAGCTCGAACAAAGTGAGAATAATCCGGAATATTTAGTAAAGATGCTTAAAGGGGATAATAAGCGTATTCCACCAATTTTTATGGCTTGTGGTACAGAGGACTTTTTATTGCAGGAAAACAGAAATTTCCACAAATTTTTAGTAAATGAAAAGGTAGATGTCATTTACCAGGAAAGTACCGGTATCCATGACTGGAAGTTCTGGAATGAATATTTAGAACCGGCTATTATTTGGCTGCTTGCAGATTAATTTTTAGAGTAAGTATCTTTTGACAGCTTATTGATAATACCTTATGATGAAGTTGCATATTGGGTAAAATCTTTTGAGCAAAGGAGAGGGTACTGCATGGAGCTTATCAGTGAAAGAGTCATTAGAAGTATTGTGGATGTTGAGGGGTATATTACGGCAAATTCACTGGCAGATTTAACGGGGATATCTGCCAGTAATATCAAGCATAATTTAACGCAGATCAAAAAAGAACTTGAAAAATTCCATGTGTCATTGCAAAGCATCCCGAAAAAAGGTTTTCTGTTGGTGGCAACACCGGAACAAAGACAGGAGATCATACAGGTGCTGAATGAGACGGTAAGCAGAACATCTGAATTCTATACGTACCGTAAGGAATACATCCTGGAGACCTTATTTTTATATCAGGCTAATTATACAATTCAGCTATTTGCAGACGAACTGTCAGTCAGCAGAAATACGATACAGAAGGATTTAAAACAGATCGATGAGGAGTTAAAAAAATTTCATGTCAGAATTAAAAGAATCAGGAATCAGGGTATCATTTTAGAAGGAAATGAATTCAATATCCGTCAGTCAATGATTGATTGTAATAATTCCAAATACTGGAATTGGAATCGTGACATTATTTTGGACGATACCGGATCAATGGATAAAAGGATCAGTAAAAAAGCTTATACCTATCTGTCAAATACGTATTCCAAAGAAGATTTGATTACCGTTCAGGAGGAATTATGGGAAGGAGAACAAAAATTAGGGATTCAGTTCGTTGATATATCATTTGGCAGATTGCTGGAATATCTTGCAATCACGATTGAAAGAGTACGAATGGGAAAGAAGATCAGCAAGGTGGATATGCAGGAATCGTTAGTTGAGATTGATCGTAATTATCAGGAGGTCGCGTTACTGCTGCTAAAACACATTCTTCCGAAAAATAAAAAAGGATATATGTCCGAGGCTCAATATCTGGCAGCCAGATTGTTTGTAGCGGCTACCTGTGATGATACGAACGTTAAGATAGATAATGTTTACAGGCATATCGTAATTGATTTTCTGCTGGGAATAGAGGAAATTATAGGAATAAAACTGTTAAGCATTAATGAAGAACTGATCAAAGAATTGAGTATTGCCTTTTTACGTGTAAAAATAAGAGAAGCATATCAGATTCTGGACTGGAGCGAATTGTATAGAGATATTCAGAAGCAGTTCACGGGACTTTATGGTATCTGCATGACGAATCTTCATGATGTGGAAGAAAGTATGGGATGTCGTTTCAGACAGGATGATGTGGCGTGGATCGTATTATTGATCCATAATTGTATCAGTGATATAAAAAACAAATTACCAGCAATTCTTGTTCATGGAACAAATTATCATACTGCTTTTTATCAAAAAGAAAAAATTGAAGAAGCAATACCGAAACTTATTATTAAAAAAAGTTTTTACTTTAAGGATTTTAACACTGCAATGGCTCAAGATTCTCTTATCATAGCAACGGTGCCTTTTAGAGAGAATACCGTTAATGTAATCGAAATTACAAAGCACATTAATCATAGTGATATGGAATGCATACAGAGTGGACTGGATAATATGGAGTGGAAATATCAGGTAAAATTACTACAGGAAATTATTCATGAAGTCTTTGCGGCAGATTTGATTATTCCTGATTTATCAGTGCCGAATAAGGAAGAGGCTATTAGCAGGATGGCAGAATTACTAAAGGAAAAAGGATGTGTAGAGGAAGGATTTTGTGATAAAGTACTTGAGAGGGAAAGATTCTGTCCGACTTCTATCGGGAATGAAATTGCAATTCCTCATCATTATCATGATTTTATTTTCAAAAATAGTATTGCAGTAGCAAGAGTACGACATCGGGTTCACTGGAATCAGGATGAAAAGGTTAAGCTGATATTTCTGATTGCCATAAAATATAAAGAACCTTTGAAAATAAAAGTGCTGTTTCATTATTTATATGAACTAATTGAAAATCAGGAATTGTTACAAAAAATAAAGAATACAGACACAGGATCTCGGATCTATGATTATATAATAAAGGGTAAAGTGTAAATTATTGTATATCATCTTAAGAAAACATTTTAACGGTTAAAGAACTGTTAGAATGTTTTTTTTATTTACTTATAGTTAATAATAAACTCATTTATTGCCCGAAATAAGAAAATATTGTGCAAAATATGAAATTATGGTCTATATACTTAGTGATTTAAATTCGTTATGATGAATACAAGCAGTAAATATCATAAAAAATATACATTTTCAACAAAAGGAGGATGCAAAATGTTAGTAAACATGAAAGAAATTTTAGAAATAGCAGAGAGGGAACGGTATGCAATTCCTTGTATTAATACACCGAATGTGGAAACAATCCGTGCGGTGATAGGAGCAGCTGAGGAATTAGATACACCAATCATTATTGACCATGCGCAGGTACATGATTCTCTAATTCCAATTGAAAGAATCGGACCTGAAATGATTAAGTATGCAAAAGAGGCTTCGGTTCCGGTCTGTGTACATTTGGATCACGGCAGTGATTATGGTTTTGTATTGCGTGCGATACGCGTTGGATTTCCATCCATCATGTATGACTGCAGTGCTTTGCCGATGGAAGAAAACATAAATAAAGTAAAAAAATTTGTACAGATAGCTCATGCAGCAGGAATCACAGTCGAGGCAGAACTTGGAGTAATGGCATCAACGGAAGAGGATAGTCACGGTGATACGGAAAGCAGAGTTCTGACAAATGAAGATATTAAAAAATTTTTCACAGACCCGGAAGAGGCAAAGATGTTTGCAGAGGAAACAGGATGCGATGCGTTGGCTGTATGTTTTGGAACGATGCATGGTATTTACGCGGAACCTCCCGTACTTGATATAGAAAGAGTAAAAGCAATCCGCGCTGCCATGCCTGCAACCTGTCGTGTAGTCATGCATGGAGCTTCCGGAGTAGAGTTTTCGCAGGTACAGAATGCAATTGTAGCAGGATGTTCGAAAGTCAATTATTATTCTTATATGGCTAAGGCTACTACCAAATTTGTGGCTGATTTAGTGGCGAAAACAGAAGGAAAGATACCATATCATGAACTTCAGGAAGAAGCATTTAAATTCATGAAAGAATATGCAAAAGATGTAATCAGAGCTTTTAAAAATGGAAAATAATCAAAAATAAAGGAGATTTATATGGCAAAATTAGTTAATATATTAGAAACATTCCCGTTTGAACCAGGTGATAAGAAACCGATGTTAATTCGGAAACAGGATTATTCTACAGCACTATATCCACCCAATAATGCATTTACCTCGGATAATACATTTACGATTGTCACAACGGATACGTTTATGCTCGGTATTTATGAATTATGTCCGGGGGGCGTGTTCTTACCGCTTGATATTCATCCGGGAGATGAAACCTATTATATTCTGGAGGGCCCTGTGCTGCAAAGAAGCGGTAATGGACAGTTTGCATATCTGCAAAGTGGGGAAGGTCTTTGGATGCCTGAAGGCGCTTGGCATTGCTGCCACAATTTTTCAAATCAAAAAGCAAGAATTTTATATTTTATCACACCAAAAGCTTGGAGTGAAGAGATACCGCCTGCAGTCATTCCGACAGATGAGGAAACAAAGTTCTACAAAGGTCCAAACAATAAATCATTACCGGATATGAAAGATAAGATCTATGATATTTCCAGGCAGGGCTGCACAGATGACATCGGATGCTGGCCGCCGGTTGATTATAAGGAAGCCAGACAGAACGGAGCTGTTTACGGAATTCGTGAATTTGAAAAATTAAACAATATACATGGAACCAAGCACCCAATGTTAATGAGATTTATTTCAAGCAATAATTATGGACATTTTGGTGAGTTCATACTCCCGGCAGGTGGATATGGTCCACGTTGTTCAGATCCTGATGTGCATGCAGGAGATGGTGCATTATATTGCATTGACGGACCGGTAACAGTTAACTTGGTAGATTTGGAGGAAAGCTTTATATTGAATCCGGAAGATTCCTTCTTCCTACCGGCCGGAACCAGATATCAGCTGGTCAATTTTGAAAACAAGCCAATTAAAGTAATCTTTGCAGTTACAGAATTATAAGAACGAGTCATGTAATGCTAAGATAAACGAAGGTTTTTCGCTGCTTAGCGGAAAACCTTTTGTTGTAATAGAAAGGTGGAAATATATGAATTTTAAATTTGGAGTGGACAGTTTTATTTGGACAGAAAAATTTACAGGAAATTGGCAGCGCAAAACGTGGAGACAAAACATTACTGGATACACTTTTTCCCGCAATGGAGGCTTATAGAAAGGCACTTGAAGATGGTTAAGATTTTATGGAAGCATTAGATGAATTAAAGAACGGGGCTAAAGAGGGATAGCAGTCTACAGAAAGTATGATTGCCAGAATCGGAAGAGCAAGCAGACTGAGAGAACGTTCCAGAAGAGTTTTGGATGCCGGAGCAACCAGCAGTTATTTGATACTGACTTCTATAGTCACATCACTTCAGAACATAAAATAGTGCAAAATGAATATAAAATATATAAAAGTAAAATAGAAATATACACAAATACCAATTAAATAAAATTAAATCAAAATGAATGTGTGATAAATTACAATATAACACTGTAATAATGGCTAAAAATATACGATTATAACAAATAAGGTGCAAAAACAAGTCTTTTGAAGGGTATATAAATTGTGAGAGCTTTGTTACAATAGGTATAAGATAATTCAAAACAAATATGCGCATGTTTTTATAAGAATTATTTACGAAAAAGAAAGGAAGGATTTTAAGTGGGAGATCAAGTAATCCAAATTGGAGAGGTGTTATTGAAAGAGCTCATGATTATTGACATACCCCCTTTCCGGGATAAAGAAGAACTATTTTGGTATATTTCTGAAAAGTTCGAAGAGAGCGGAGTCGTTTCAGATAAAGTTGCCTTTAGGCAATCCTTAGATGCAAGGGAGGGTTTGGGTTCAACTTATATGGGCGAATATATCGCAATTCCACATGGAAAATGCAAAGAAGTCATAAAATCTGGAGTGGGATTCATTCGATGTAAGGACAGTTTTTTATATCACTCTGGTGAGGAAGAAGGACCTGTAAAATATATTTTTGTATTGGCCATTGTAGATAATCAGGAAGATAATTCTCATTTAAGAATCCTGGCCACTTTATCAGGCTATCTTGCCAGAGAGGAATTTCAGGAATTAATTACAAGTGTGCAAAGTTATGAGGAACTATTAATTGGAATAAATCAATTAGCATTAAATTAGTATGGGAAGGAGGATCACAATGTTTATAATTGCCGTAACATCTTGTGCGACGGGGATCGCGCACTCGTATATGTCTGCAGAAGCCATAAAAAAAGTATGCAAGAAAAATGGACATACTTGCAAAGTCGAAATACAAGGAGCACTTGGAATCGAAAATCAGTTATCGAAATCAGATATTGCCAGTGCAGATCTGCTGGTATACGCAAACGACGTTGGGATAACAAAAGCGGATCGCTTTAAGGATTTTCCGAAAAGTAAGATCAAACATTTTTCACCTCATGATGTTATTAGGAATCCTGACGTTATCTTACAATAGTAATTTTTGAACGGAGAAAGGAAGGTATTTTTTATGAATGAGGTATTAAAAGATATTAAACAGTCTCTATTGACAGGTGTTTCTTATATGCTTCCGTTTGTTGTTGCCGGAGGTATCTTAGTAGCAATCGGTTTTGCAGGGGGCGGAGCGGTTGCAGTAACACAAAGTGAGACTGGATTCTGGTCCAGAATCTTTTGGTGGGGGAAAGACGCTTTCGGGATGATGGTTCCTATTATGGCAGCCTATGTGGCATTTTCTATAGGTGATAAACCTGCGATACTTCCGGGCATGATTGCCGGAATCTGTGCAGATGATATTGGAGGAGGATTCTTAGCTGCGTTGGTCGGAGGTATTATTGCAGGGTATCTTGTACAGTGGCTGAAGAAAATACCGCTACCGCGTGCATTAAGATCATTACTTCCAACGTTGATCATCCCGGTTATAGGGACACTTACAATCGGTTTTATAATGGAAATCGTATTAGGCGGACCAATTGCAGCAATTAATCAGGGAATGCTGGATTTCTTAAGTGGATTACAGGGAAGTGCACTTGTTGTACTGGGATTGGTACAAGGTGCTATGCTGGCTTTTGATTTAGGAGGACCTGTTAATAAAGCGGCATATGCTTTTGCGCTTGCGACACAGGCTGCAGGTAATAATGCACCCATGGCAGCGAATTTTGTAGCATCAATGGTGCCGCCGTTATCACTTGCGCTGGCTATGGTTGTTTCGAAAAAGAAATTTACAAAGACAGAACGGGATGCAACAGGTGGATGCTTTATAGGTGGCTTAGCCATGATATCAGAATTTGCAATTCCATTTGCGACCGGAAATCCATTACTTTATATTCCGTGCTTTATGGCAGGAGGTGCAGTAGGGGCTATCAGTTCATATTTATTCGGGTGTACTATGGCTGCTCCTCACGGAGGATATTTTGTGGTGGCATTATGTAATAAACCGATTTTACTTACTTTGGCATTGCTGATAGGTTCAGCAGTCAGTTGTGCCCTGATATTGGTATTAAAAAAAGCGCCATCTGAGGATGAACTTGCGATGGACGGAGAACAGGAAGATTAACAGATAAATGTGTAGCACAAATGTATCTTTGTGCTGCACATTTAATACAAAATAACGAAAATCATATGCATAATAGGAGAAGTTATGAAAAGCTTTAGATATGTGGTTACAGACGAGGAAGGACTTCACGCAAGACCGGCAAGGCTGTTGGTAAAAGAAGCAGAAAAATTAAAGAGTGTTATCATGATAGATAAAAATGGACAAAAAGGCAGTGCAAAGAAAATATTTGCGGTAATGGCTCTTGGCGTAAAAAAAAGCGAGGAGGTTACTATTACAATAGAAGGAGATACGGAAGAGTCAGATTATATTATTATAGAAGACTTTTTCAAAACAAATCTATAGGGAAACGGAAGGAGGATGTTCATGAAAAGGATATCGGGAAAATCTGTTTTCGCAGGTATTGCAATTGGGAAAATAGCTGTTTTTGAAAAAGATGCGCAGAACATCAAAAGGATACACATTCAAGATACTGAGGCAGAGGTCGCCAGAGCGGAGAAGGCTTGTGAACAGGCTGTGATGCAGCTTCAGGGGCTGTATGATAAGGCAAAGAATGAAATTGGAGAATCTGGAGCGGCTGTATTTGAAGTACATCAGATGATGATTTCGGATGAAGATTATCAGGATTCCATTAAAAATATAATTACGGTACAAAGTGTAAATGCAGAATATGCGGTAGCAGTTACCGGTGATAATTTTTCTTCAATGTTTACCGAAATGAATGATGAATATATGCAGGCAAGAGCAGCTGATGTAAAAGATATTTCTACGCGAATCATCAATATATTATTGGGAAAAAAAGAAAATAACTTATCTTCCGGGGAGCCTGTTATTATCTTAGCAGAAGATCTGGCGCCAAGTGAGACCATACAGCTTGACAAAAGTAAAGTACTTGCATTTATAACCCGCTTTGGAGCTACTAATTCGCATACTGCTATATTGGCAAGGACTATGAATATACCTGCAATTATAAATCTGGACTATACAAAAGAGGATAATGGAAAACTTGGTATTGTGGATGGATATAAAGGACTGCTTATAATTGAACCGAATGAGAATACGATAATGGAATATGAAGCACTGATTAGAAAAGAAGAAGAAAAGAAAAACATGTTTCGTACCATGACAGGAAAAGAAACGATAACAAAGAGCGGAAAAAAGATCCAATTGTATGCCAACATAGGAAGTGTTTCGGATATTGGAAATGTAATGCTGAATGATGGTGAGGGAATTGGTCTGTTCCGTAGTGAATTCTTATATCTGGAATCTGATCACCTGCCTACGGAGGAGGAACAACTTCAAGCCTATAAAAAAGCAGCCGAATGTATGGGCGGGAAAAAAGTAATTATCAGAACCCTTGACATAGGGGCAGATAAGCAAGTACCATATTTAGATTTGGGAGAGGAAGAAAATCCTGCAATGGGATACCGCGCTATTCGAATCTGCTTACAGGATACGGAACTATTTAAAACACAGTTACGTGCTATTTTCAGGGCTAGTGCCTTTGGGAATATTGCAGTCATGTATCCTATGATAATATCCGTGGATGAAGTACAGCAGACAAAGAAGCTGGTAAAAGAGGTTCAGGAAGAACTGAAAAAAGAAAATTATCCATTTTCACAGATAGAGCAGGGTATTATGATTGAAACACCGGCAGCAGTTATGATTAGTGAATTATTGGCAGAGGAAGTTGATTTTTTCAGTATCGGAACAAATGATTTAACACAATATACATTGGCTATCGACAGGCAGAACAGTAAATTGGATTCTATTTATAATTCCCACCATGAAGCAATATTACGAATGATTCAGATGGTAATTGATAACGGACATAAAAAAAACTGCTGGGTCGGAATTTGCGGGGAATTAGGAGCAGATATTACACTGACTCAGGCCTTTATTGAGATGGGGATTGACGAATTATCCGTTTCACCTGCATGCATCTTACCTATTCGCAAATTAATCAGAGATCTTCCATAATGATAGAAGCACCTCATACCTATGAAAATGGATATGAGGTGCTTTCATGTTTCGGTAATAAAAAAGTGATAAAAATCAGACAAACATGGTATAATGAATATTATGAAGACGCGCAATAGTTAAATTACGACATGGCCAGGGGAGACTGTGAAATGAGATACTATGTATTAGATGTAATTCGGGGAATTAATTTGATCAGTATGATTTTATATCATTTTGTATGGGATGTTGCCTACATTACTGGTGGAAAATGGGCGTGGTTCGAATATGGTTTCGGCTACGTATGGCAGCAAAGCATATGCTGGATATTTATAATACTTTCTGGTTTTTGCTGGTCGATGGGAAAAAGGCAATTAAAAAGAGGCTTTATAGTTTTTGCGGCAGGAGCGCTTATTTCCCTTGTAACCATAATCTTCGTACCAGATCAGAAAGTTATTTTTGGGATACTGACTTTACTAGGATCCAGTATGCTTCTGATGATTCCCCTAGAAAAGATATTATCAAAAATACCGCCCTCAGTCGGAATCGGCATTAGCAGTATGTTATTTATTTTATTTCGAAATGTGAATGATGGATATATGGGATTTGAAAATTGGAATTTGGTAAAAATACCTGCGTTCTTTTATCAAGACTATTTTATGACATATATGGGATTTCCAGGGCAGGATTTTCATTCTACAGATTATTTTTCAATATTTCCCTGGATATTTCTATTTGTGGCAGGATATTTTTTATATTGGCTGATAAAGCAAAAAAATATAATATCGCTTTTGTCTTATAAAGGAATAGATGGATTAGAATTTATCGGAAAACATTCATTGATTATTTATATGCTGCATCAGCCTGTCATTTATGCAGCTCTATTCATATGGTTTCACTAATTGCATAATAAAAAATGCGGATATGATAATGGTATCCGCATTTTTTTTACTTAGATTGAAAGATAATACACCATATTGAAAGATTAGTGTATTATCTTGTGCGATTATGGATGCTACTATAAGTATAACAAAGAAAAGCAATATCACAATTTGGGAGGTAGAAAAAATGAAAAGAAAAGTTTTATCGGTCTTACTTGCAGCAGCAATGGTAGTTTCCATGACTGCATGCGGAAGTAGTGCGGGGACGGCAACAAAAGATGCATCTTCAGATGGAGAAGCGGCAACTACAATAACAGAAGCTGAAGGAGAAGCAGTCACTATCAGAGTATTTTCAAATCTTCCTGATCGTACGACAGGCCAGGGATTTGTAGAACAAACATTATTTGATAATTATATGGCTGAAAATTCAAATGTTAAAATTGAAGTAGAAACATTGGATGATGAAGCTTATAAGACCAAATTCAAAGCATATGCTTCAGGAAGTGATATGCCGGATCTGGTAAATGCCTGGGGACAGCCATCTTTCTTAAATGAGATTATTGACGCAGGGCTCCTTGCAGAACTAAATATGGATGATTATTCTGATTATGGTTTTATCAGTGGTTCTCTGGATGGGTTCAGTAAGAATGGAAAATTGTATGGATTAGCCAGAAATACAGATGTAATGGGCTTCTACTATAACAAGGCAATCTTTGAAAAGAACGGCTGGAAAGTACCGGCTACCTACGATGAATTGATGGAACTTGCAGGTAAGATCAAAGAAACAGGAATGATTCCATGTAGTATGGATGGATCGGATAAGTGGCCCCTTTCAATCTATATTAATGATCTGATGCAAAAAATAGACCCTGAAAGTAAGTCTCTCTTGCAGCCTTCTATTGCTAACGGAGATTTCTCTTCTCCAATTTACAAAGAGGCATGTGAGTTGTTTGTAAAAGCAGTAGATGCAGGTATGTTCCAAAGTGGATTTGAGACGACTGATTACGGTACCTCCAAAAACCTGTTTACGAATGGACAGGCAGCCATGTTTTACATGGGAAGCTGGGAAATGTCCATGGCATCGGATGAGACAATATCACAAGACGTAAAAGATAACATTGGTGTATTTATGATGCCGGTAGTCGATGGGGGCAAAGGAAATGCAACGGATATTGCAGCCTGGAACGGAGGCGGATATGCGGTAACGGCCAATTCGGCAGTGAAAGAAGAAGCAATTAAGTTACTGAATTATATGTTCTTACCAGAAAACTGGTCAAAGATCTGCTGGGAAAATGGTGTGTGTATGTCAGCACAGGATTATTCAGCATACTTAACAGGAAACGAAACATCAGTACAACTTGATTTTACAGATATTGTTTCAGGAGCAACAAGTGTAACGGGTGTAACATTTAACGATTTAGAAAGTTCTGAATTCAAAACAATCAGCGAAGATTTATCTCAGGAACTTGCTATTAAGGCAGTTACGGTAGATGAATTCACCAAAAGACTGGAAGAAGCTTGTAAATAAAAACAGCAAAAAGATAATAAAGGAAACACGCAAATTGGCTGCCCCTGATTCAGATTTGGGCAGCCAAATTTGAAAGGAGGAGCATGTGACAAAATTATACAGTAATAAATGGATCATCAGCAGTTTGGTCATTCCGGGGCTCTTGACATTTGTGTTCGCTATTCTGGCACCGATCTGTCTTAGTGTATATTATGGATTTACAGATTTTTCGGGGATAGGCTCGGTAACATTTATTGGATTAGATAACTATAAGGCTTTGCTGCATGATAGTGGTTTTTGGCTATCACTTAGAAATTCACTTCTGCTTGCTGTTGGATTTATCATCATACAACATCCACTGGCAATTATAACAGCCACAATTATTGACAGGATACAAGGGAAAGCGGAAGGATTTTTTCGCTGTGTTTATTTCATTCCAAATGTAATATCCGTTGCGATCATTGCGTATCTTTGGAAATTTATCTACAACCCTAATTTTGGTCTGTTTAATAAGATATTATTAAAGCTGGGATTTTCAGGAAATGTGAATTGGCTTGGCAGCGGAAATGCAATATGGTCAGTACTTCTTGTTCTGATTTGGCATGGTTTTGGATGGGGAATGCTGATCTACTATACAGGAATCAAGAACATAGATCCTGTGCTATATGAGGCAGCCGCAATAGATGGCGCTACTACGAAACAGGCTTTTTGGAGGATTACATTACCGCTTTTGAAGCCGGTTATTCAGATGAATGTGACGATGGCAATCATCGCTGCATTGAAACAAATGGAAACAGTATATCTCTTAACAGCAGGGGGTCCCGGAAATGAGACCCAGTTCCTGGCAAATTATTTATATAAACAAGCTTTCAAGTCTTATAAATATGGATACGGGAATTCCATCAGCGTTATTTTTATTTTGATATGTCTGGTATCGACTGTCTTGCTTAATAAGATATTTGCAGACAAAGCGGAAGTGAGGGTAAAATCATGATAAGAAAAACGAATTCATTTTCTGCAGGAAAAGCAATATTGTTTATTGCTCTTGGCATTTTGGCGTTTATTCAGATTTTTCCCTTGATCTGGTTAGTAGATTTCTCACTTGCAAATCCAAATGAATTATTTACAAGTGGTATTTTGGTATGGCCGAAAGAAATCCAATGGGGTAATTATGTAAAAGCATTTGTAGATGGTAATTTTCTGCTGTATTTTAAGAATAGTTTATTAATTAATTCATTGGCAGTCCTTTTTGTACTACTGATTTCTGTAATGGCATCCTTTGCCTGTACGAGAATGCAATGGAAATTAAACGGTGTTGTAAAAACAATATTACTGCTGGGAATGATGATACCGATCCATGCAACATTACTTCCAAACTATGTGATTTATGATAAATTAGGATTGACTGATACGATCTGGGCACTACTAATTCCATATATAGCATTTTCACTTCCGCAGGGAGTGTTTCTTACCTGTAGTTTTATGAGTTCCATTCCAAAAGAACTGGAGGAAGCAGCACTGCTCGATGGATGTGGAATCTATCGGATCGTTTTTATCATTATGGTACCATTAATGAAAGCGTCACTCGTAACAGTTGCAATTATGACCTATCTGAATAACTGGAATGAATTTATGATGGCAAGTACTTATCTGAGTACGAAGACGTGGAAGACACTTCCTTTTGCAATTTTGGAATTCACGGGTCAATATTCATCCAACTACGCAGTTCAGTTTGCGGTCATGGCATTAACCGCAGCGCCGGCACTTATCATATATATCATACTGAATAAATATATCACGAAAGGTGTTGCAGCAGGCGCAGTAAAAGGTTAATATGAATAAAAAATATGGAACAATTGGAGTGAAGTTTTTCTTATATGAGAGTACAGTTAGATATCCGCAAATGGAAAATAAAATATAAATTGACAGTTGCTATGTACATCGTATTAATTCCAGTGCTGTTTGGCATTACATGTTATATTTATGTACAGGGATTACAAACTGTAAAAGAAGAACTCATTAATGCATATGAAAGCCTGACCATAACGATCGATGCTAATATTGCATATATTGAATCAGATATAGAAGATATGATCACTTATGTTGTGATCAACGACGATTTTCGTTATGTACTGAATTCGGATGAAGGATCGGATACTGTGAAAAACCCGTTGGTATGGCAGCAGGACACGCCTGCGGAATTCGTATCGGAGATGTTGTTCGTTAAAAATAATATACAGTGTTTTGCGCTGTATCCGGCAAATGGCGTCAGACCATATATCAATGCCAGAAATAATGCTGTTATAACGCAGGATTATACAGAAGTGAAAGGAATGAAATTTGCAAAGGATTCCAAAGAATCGCTTGGTGATATCAGCATTATGAAAATGGATGCAGAGGATACCTCTCTTATTAAAAATAATAAGGAAGACAGAGTTATTTTTGGAAAGGCAGTCATGTCCTATGACAAAGAGAAAACATTAGGATACCTATGTACCGTGATTAATGCAGAGGACATTACGAAAATATTCAAGAGAGACAGATTGGAAGAGAATGAGAGCATTTATTTATATGATCGTGCCGGTAACGAGATAGTCCATTCAGGGGCTGCTTCGGAAGAACCGCTAAAATATATTGAAACGGAAGGAAAGTCAGGAATTGAGAGCGGTAAATACCGTGAGATAGCAGATAGTTATGTCTTCTGTAGTAAAAATACGGAGTATGGATATTCTATTTTTTATATCGTACCAAAAGAAAATTGGACAAAGCAATTAAAGAGTGCAGGGAGAGTGCCTATTATTATCGCTTTTGCTTTATTCTTTGCAGCATTTCCTATTTTTAGTCTGGTAACGAGATTTATTACAATACCACTTGGGAACCTGCATGAATCTATGCTGCAGTTAAAAGAAGGGGATTTTAAACAAAAAGTCCCTGTCTATGCAGATGACGAGATGGGAGATGTTACAAAAGTATATAATGATATGGTGAAACATATTGATGAGCTGATAGATAAAAATTACGTTATGGTACTTCGGGAGCGGGAAAGTGAACTGGATATCCTTCAGGCACAGATTAATCCGCATTTCTTATATAATACACTGGATTCACTTTACTGGGATGCACTCAATGCGGAGAATACAGAACTTGCAGAAAATATTATGGCACTTTCCGAACTGTTCAGGCTTGCGCTGAGCCGGGGAAAAGGAATCGTTACGGTAGAAACGGAATTTAAATTGGTTGAGAGCTATCTGCGTATTCAGAAGATGCGCTTTGAAAAGAAAATGGATTACAAGATCAATCTGCTTTCTGAAATGAGAGAATATGAGATTCCTAAATTGATTATTCAGCCATTCGTAGAAAATGCGATCGTACATGGGTTAGAAAACACAAGCAATATTGGATTCATTTCTGTTCACGGATATGTAGATGGTGGATATATGATATTTAAGATATCAGACAATGGTGTGGGTATGAATGAAGAACAGCTGCAATATTTGTTTGATGAGGACGGCAGGCAGTATTCGAATCAGAGAATAAGCAAATATGCAATTAAGAATGTAAGGGAGCGTTTGAAATTACGTTATCATGATGATTTTTCATTACAGATAAGCAGTACATTAGGCACGGGGACGACAATCACGTTAAAATTGCCAAAGTATCAATAGGGGGGCAAGATGGCAAAGATGACATTATTGATAGTGGATGATGAAGCAAAGATACGAAATGGTATGTATACGTATCTTAAAATTCATGCCGAATGGCTTCAGGAAATATATACCGCAGAAAATGGAAAGGAAGCATTAGATATTATCTTTAAATATAAACCGACTGTCATGTTATTAGATGTGCAGATGCCAATGAAGAATGGATTTGAAGTAATGACAGAGTCTATCAGGGCTGGTTTATGTCCCAAAACGATTATCTTAAGCGGCTATGATGAGTTCAAATATGCACAGACTGCACTCCGGTTAGGTGCGGTGGATTATATTCTTAAGCCTTGCAGACCACAGGATATTCTGGAAAAAATCGGCCATATATTAAAAATCAGCAAACCAGGAACCGAAGAAGAAAAGAATCCAATCATTGGAGAAGCAAAAAAATACTTGATAGAACACTATGAAGAAGACATATCACTTGCAATGGTTGCAGAGGCGGTCAAAGTGACTCCATCTTATTTATCAACATTATTTTCCAAATATGAAAAATGTGGGTTTATTGATTATTTGAACCAATACCGTATAGAGCAGGCCAAGATCTTCTTAAGTGATACAGGATTGAAAACATATGAAGTGGCATTTCAGACAGGCTTCAGGGACGAAAAATATTTTTCAAAAGTATTTAAGAAAATTACAGGACTGAACCCTTCGGAATATAGAAGAATCAAAATCAATAGCAATGGATGTATTTGATATCATGCTGACGGATGAGTAAGCACAAGAAATATAGTATTGCCGGTCGGCCCGAAAAGGTAACAGAAAAGACGATTGAAGGAATAGAGATCCTTTCAATCGTCTTTTTTATAAACTATAAAACCTTTACAATTCTAAGTATTTGTTCTTTTTTTTCTGTATTAAATTTCTGTATTTCATTCAAAATCTCACGTTCTACTGCACAAGAACTATTAGTCAGTTCATTTTCCAGGATATAATCTACGGAAACACCCAGAGAGTTGCAAATGTGAACAAGTGTAGTCAGAGAAACTTTTGTTTTATTGGTTTCGATATTTGATACGTGGCTGGTATTGATTCCTATGCTATCCGCAATGTTTTCCTGTGTGAGATTACGGCTGATCCTGGTTTCTTTGATTTTTTGCCCTATTTTCTTGAAATCTATTTTTTCCATAATGACACCTCCCCACTTATATGACCTAATTGTAATATTTATATAGTTGCAGTATAATAATCTATAGCTATATAATATATAGTTATAGATTATATTTTGAAAGGAGGAATCAAATTATACACAAAGTAATATATTATTTCTACGATAAACGTAAATACAGGCTGAGTATTATAAATTAATGAAAAGGAGATTCGTAAAAAAGTCAGAAATATAATCAGAACTGAAGACATTTAAGATTTATGGGATAACGGATAAAAATACAGAATACCATACTGGAGGAAAAAGATGAAACTAAGGGGCAGGATTTTAACAATTACACTAATTCCAACGATTTTGATAGGTTCTATGTCAATCCTTATCAGTGCAGATATGATCAAAAAGGAAGTAACAGAAGAAATCGAACAGCAATTAAAGACGGCAGCAATTACAGGAATAGAGTCATATGAGTTTGCCAATGATGAAAAATATGCAGAAAATGAAGAGGGAATCGTATCAAAAGGAAATATCCAATTTAGTGGAAACAATGAAATAATAGATAATATTTTCAATCATGTAGGTATGCAGGCTTCTGTTTTCTGGGGAAATGAAAGAATAGCCACTACGATAACAGATGAAAATGGAAACAGGGTAATTGGGACAAAAGCATCGGATGATGTTACAAATATGGTATTGAAGCAAGGTAAAGAATATTTTACGCATAATACCATAATCAACGGTGAACAGTATTATGCATACTACATTCCTATCAAACAAGTAGGAACAGGTGAAGTTGTAGGCATGTTCGTTGCAGCGGATACAAAAGAACAGGTTAATGAAATTGTAAGTAAAACGGTATTGATAATTGGAAGTATTGTTACAATCATAATTATCTTGTCTGTAATAGCGATTCTTATTGTTGTTAGAAGATTAACAAATGCAATTGTTAGAAATGTTGCAAATTTGGATAAATTGTCGGAAGGCTTTTTGAATTATGATGATGATGATAAGGATTGCAGGAGAAAGGATGAGATTGGTGAAATTGCATTAGCCGCAAAGCGGCTGAAAGAATCCTTTATTCGTCTAATTAAAGAGATTCAGGAAAATGCATCGGTTCTATTGTCAGCATCGGAAGAGCTTGAGCAGGTAGCGGAGCAGACATCTACTACGACAGAAGAGATTGAGAAAGCGGTGGAAGAAGTTGCCGTAGGTGCTGTGTCACAGGCAGAATCAACGCAGAAGGCGTCCCAGCAGACTATAATTATGGGCGAAGATATAGAAAATGCATCAAATGCAGTAACTTTGCTGCACAAAAATGCTGATGAGATGAAAGAGACTGCTTCCATTGCAATGAACACGCTGGATGAACTAAATGATGCAAATGAAAAAACCAAAGAGGAAATAAATGCAATTTATGAGCAAACGAATGAAACAAATGAATTTGCACAAAAAATTCAGGAAGCGGCTATAGTGATTACTTCAATTGCAGAAGAGACCAATCTGTTATCGTTGAATGCCTCTATTGAAGCGGCAAGGGCAGGGGAGTCAGGAAGAGGTTTTGCAGTTGTTGCAGACCAGATTAAGAAATTAGCAGAGCAATCCAGCATGTCGGCAAAGGAAATCGGTACTATTATACATACGTTAATAGAGAATTCAAATAGAGCAGTCGATACCATGCATGGTGTAAGAGATACAATTGATATCCAAAATAATAGTCTGAATAAAACAAAAAATAATTTTACGTTGGTTTTTGAAGGAATCAGTCATTCAACAGATCAAATAAAAAAAGTTTCATCCATTACAAACGAGCTGGATACTGTAAGAAAAACAGTTGTAGAAATCATCAGTAATCTGAGTGCGATCTCTGAAGAAAATGCAGCAAGTACGGAGGAGACTTCTGCATCTACAGCTGAACTTACAGCAGCAGTGACCAATGTAGGAAGTCAAGTTACGGTTCTGCGGAAGTTAGCAGACGAGCTGGTTGATACAATCAGTGTATTTAAATTATAAAGTCTGTAGCAGTGAACAGAATATCAAAGTAAATAACTCAAAATATGTGAGACTTAATTTGTAAAATTCCTTTCACTAGTTTTTAATTAATGGAAGGAATTTTCAAATTTCTATAATCAATGTCAAGAAAATGTCTATCAATTATAGGGAAAAAATAAAATATATTTGAACATAATACACAAAAAAAGTGAAGATAAATTGTAAAAATGAGACGAAATTAACATTTCTGGTTGACTAGAAAAAAATGTTATGATATATTGTCTTTATAAAATATGACAAAGAACAGTACAGATTGTTACTTTAATTAGGCAAGACTGGATTGTACTCGATGAAACCTGTTTGGGCATGAGTATGATGCAGTTATTTTTTTGTTTGGGAACAGTATAGTATGAGAATACAGGAAACATGAAACTATATGTAATGGTAAATGTTGAATGCATGCGTTACGTATGAGGAGGGGCTGAGAATGAATATTGTTAAGATCATAAATAATAATGTTGTCAGTTCTCTGGATGAAAAGGAACGGGAAATTATTATTTTAGGGAAGGGGATTGGATTTCAGAAGAAACCAGGGGATATAATTCAGGAAAATCTGATCGAGAAATTATTTCGGTTGCCGGATGAGGCGCAGAATCAATTTGAAAAGCTTGTAAATGAAATTTCTTATGAAAACATGAAATTAGCCAGTGAGATTATTCACTACGCAATGGAATATATAGGAAAAAAATTAAGTAAAAGTATTTATATTACGTTAACAGACCATTTGAATTTCGCAATAGAGAGACAAAGACAGGGGATGCTTTTTCAAAACGCACTGCTGTGGGAGATCAGAAAATATTATAAAAAAGAATTTGCGGTCGGACTAAGAGCGGTTGCTATGGTGAAAGAAGCAACAGACGTCGAGCTTCCGGAAGATGAAGCGGGTTTTATTGCATTACACATTTTAAATGCGGAAATAGACGGAACATTTTCAGAAGCCTTGTCCATGCCGGGAATGATCAAGGATATCTTAAATATTGTAAAGTATACGCTGTGTGTGGAATTTGATGAAACAAGTCTTGTCTATGAGAGATTTGTTACGCATTTACGTTTCTTTGTTCAAAGAGCCGTCAGCAAGCAATATTACAATATGGACGGGGAATCGGATGTATTTCAACAGTTTATTCAGAAATGTCCGGAAGAATATGCATGTGCACAAAAGATTCAGGCGTATATGCTAAAAAAAACGGAATATGAAGTATCGGATGAAGAGATATTATATCTGACTATGCATATCTATCGGCTGAATCGAAGAAATGAATAAAAGGGATTGTTACGTTAAGTCGGCAAGACCCGAATGTAAGTAAAACAAACTTTATTGTTTTACTTCATTCGGGTTTTTTTATACCTTGAATAAAGCGTGAGTACACGTTTTAGATATAAAAACAATAGTAAAAATGGAGGAAAACTATTATGGCAAGTAAGTATGACGGATTAGCAAGAATCATTATCCAAAATGTAGGTGGCAAAAATAATATTAACAGCGTGACGCACTGCATTACAAGACTTCGTTTTAAGTTAAAAGACGAGTCAAAAGCAAATACGGAAGTATTAAAAGCGACTGACGGTATTGTGAGCGTAATAAAAGCAGGAGGCCAGTATCAGGTCGTTATCGGAAATCATGTACCTGATGTATACAAAGTGGTTTGTGGAATCGCACATATTTCAGGGGAAACAGAAGATACTTCATCACAAGAAAAAATGTCTTTTGGAGCAAGGTTAATGGACATTATATCAGGAACCTTCCAACCGATACTTGGATTCATGTGTGCAGCCGGAATTATCAAAGGGTTGTTAGCATTAGCTGTATTTTTAGGATTTTCCACGGATAATGGTTTTTATCAGATCATGTATTCCATAGGTGATGGTTTCTATTATTTCTTACCAATGGCATTGGGATTCTCCTGTGCGAAGAAATTTGGCTGTAACCAATATCTTGGCCTTGCAATAGCAGCATCACTTTTATATCCGAGCATGGTAGGACTGCAGGCTGTCGGAACTGTCTTTACTGGAACAGTATTTGAGATGAGTTATGTAACGAAATTCATAGGAATTCCGATTCCGATTCCGGCAAGCGGATATGCATCAAGTGTAGTGCCTATTATTCTTGCAACAGCATTTGGAACACAGGTGGAAAAGTTCTTTAAGAAAGTAATTCCGGATGTATTAAAACTTTTTATTGTACCATTCATGACCTTGATCATTACAGTACCTCTGACTTACATGGTAATCGGTCCAGTTTCCGTTTTCTTTTGCAACTTACTGGGACAGTTCTTTTCAGCAATCTATGGAATCCCGGTTGTAGGCGGTCTGGTATCCGGCATTCTGGTAGGGGCTTTATGGCAGGTACTTGTTATTTTTGGTCTTCACTGGAGCCTGATTCCGCTTTTGATCATTAATATGACAACGATGGGATATGATCAGATTCTGTCCCCATATTTTGCAGCTTCCTTTGCGCAATCTATGGTAGTGCTTGCAATTGTTATTAAAACAAAAGATGCAGGTTTAAAGAAAATAGCACTTCCCGCATTTATTTCCGGTATGTTCGGTGTGACAGAACCTTGTATTTATGGTGTTACTCTTCCCAAAAAGAAACCGTTTGTCATTTCTTGTATTGCAGCAGCCATCGGTGGAGGAATCATTGGTTTGGCTGGAGTAAAAAGCTTTACATCCGGCGCACTAGGTTTATTTGGTCTTGCATCTTATATTGGTGATAATACATTGTATCATTTGTGGTGGGCACTCATTGGTGTTCTGGCCGCAATGGCAGTTGGTTTTGCATTAACTATGGTTACTTATAAAGATGACGAACCTGTGAAAGGGAAAGGGAATATAAAAGCAGCAGGCAGAAAGAAAAGCGAAGAAATCGTATCTCCGATCACAGGCGATGTGAAAGAACTTTCAGAAGTAGAGGATGAAGCTTTCTCAACGGGTGCGCTTGGGCAGGGTATAGCGGTGATACCGACAGAGGGGAAAGTATATGCTCCGGCAGATGGAACTGTTACAACATTTTTCCCTACCGGACATGCAATTGGTATTTTGTCTAAAAACGGAGCAGAAATACTGATCCATGTCGGTATGGACACTGTTAAAATGAATGGAGAAGGCTTTTATGCAAAAATTGAACAAGGTGCAGAAGTTAAAAAAGGCGATCTTCTTCTGGAATTTGATATAGAAAAAATAAAAGCCGCAGGATATCCGCTTACAACACCTGTTATCATTACTAATACGGATGATTATGCAGACATTGTACCGACAGATGCAGAACGCGTTACACATGGTGATACCATTATTCAAATGTTATGATACCAAAAGTGCGTAACAATCCGTAGGTATCAGGGATCAATTTAAGAAAGGAGTTTTATTTATGCTGAAATTAAGAAAAGATTTTTTATGGGGCGGTGCGACAGCGGCAAACCAGTTTGAAGGGGCATGGAATGCGGGAGGAAAAGGAGCATCAGTTCCGGATATGTGTACCAATGGATCACATACTTCACCAAAACGCGTGACAACACAAATAGAAGAAGGAACATTGTATCCCAGTCACGAGGCAATTGATTTTTACCATAGATACAAAGAGGATATCGCATTATTTGCAGAAATGGGATTTAAGACCTTTCGTTTATCCATTGCCTGGACGAGAATATTTCCAACCGGTATGGAAGAAAAACCAAATGAAGAGGGAATTGCATTTTATGATGCTGTTTTTGATGAATGTCTGAAATACGGTATCGAACCTTTGGTAACAATTTCGCATTATGAGATGCCATATGCGTTAGTTGAAAAATATAATGGCTGGGAAGGAAGAGAATGTATTGATTATTTTGTCCGTTATTGTGAGGCTATTTTTGAACGCTACAAGGATAAAGTAAAGTATTGGTTAACTTTTAATGAAATAAATGCAGGAACCACGCTGGTTGGAAGCATTCTTTCCTTAGGAACCATCAAAGGTTATAGCGGAAAAATCACAGAGATACCGGATCAGCCGCAGAAAAGATTCCAGGCATTACATCATCAATTAGTAGCAAGTGCAAAAGTAATAAAGAGCGCACATGAAAAATACCCGAAGTTTAAAATGGGTAATATGATTGTCTTTATTACCATGTATCCGTATACCTGCAACCCGGACGATATTGTGGAAACCCAGAAAAATATGAGAATTATGAACTGGATGTGTTCGGATATTCAGGTGAGGGGATATTACCCATCTTATGCACAGCGATTTTTTGAAGAAAAGGGAATTCAAATCGGAATGGAATCCGCAGATATAGAAATATTAGCTGAAGGAACGGTAGACTTCTATACCTTTAGTTATTATATGAGCAACTGTGTGGCAAAAAATGCTGATGAAGCAGAAACAACTGGGAATATCATGGGAGGATTAAAAAATCCGTATTTGAAATCCAGTGATTGGGGATGGCAGATTGACCCGCAAGGACTTCGCTATACCTTGAATGAGATCTATGACAGATACCAGATACCGCTGATGGTGGTAGAAAATGGTCTGGGTGCTTTTGACAAATTAGAAGAGGATGGAACCATCAATGATACGTATCGAATTGATTATTTCAGGGAACATATCGAACAGATGAAAGAAGCTGTTGCAGATGGCGTAGACTTGATGGGATATACACCGTGGGGATGCATTGATCTGGTAAGTGCGTCAACTGGAGAAATGGCAAAACGATACGGATTTATTTTCGTAGATAAATATGATGACGGGACCGGTAATTTGGAACGGAAAAAGAAGAAATCATTTGACTGGTACAAAAAAGTGATTGCAACAAATGGAGAAAATATAGAATAGCAGAATAGGAAGAAAAGGAGATTACCATGAAGACATTTCAATATACAATTACAGATGAGATAGGAATTCATGCAAGACCAGCAGGATTGCTGGTAAAGGAGGCAAAAGCATACAATTCGGACATTAGGATCGAAAGCAATGGGAAGAGTGCAGATAGTAAAAAATTAATGGCACTTATGTCACTTGGAGTCAAAAATGCAGATACGGTAACGATTACCGTGACAGGAGAAGACGAGGAAGCAGCGACAGAAGGCATGAAGGTGTTTTTTGAAACAAACTTGTAATATGCACTGATTTTTGAAAATGAAAAGGAGCGGCGTATGGAAACATACAGTGGAAAGAAAATTTATGGCGGGATTGCAATCGGCAAAGTACTTTTTTATGGAAAAGAACAAAATCTGGTCGTCCGTAAAAAAGCAGAAAATGTAGAATTGGAACTTGCGCGTTATGAAGAGGCTAAAAGAAAAGCGATAGGGCAGTTACAAAAGTTATATGATAAGGCATTAACAGAAGTTGGTGAGCTGAATGCACAGATTTTTGAAGTCCACATCATGATGCTGGAAGATGATGATTACAATGATTCGGTTCATAATCTTATTACGGCACAGGAAATAAATGCGGAGTATGCAGTTGCCAGTACGGGAGATAATTTTGCTGATATTTTTTCCAACATGGAAGATGAATATTTTAAAGCAAGAGCAATCGACGTGAAAGACATTTCAGAAAGGGTCATTAACATTTTAAGCGGTCGTACTGATTCTGCAGATCTAGTGGAACCGGCGATTATTGCAGCGGATGATCTTGCACCAAGTGAAACGGTGCAGATGGATAAATCAAAGCTGCTGGCATTTGTAACGAGGCAGGGATCGACGAATTCACATACGGCAATCTTAGCCAGGACTATGGGAATTCCCGCTGTAATAGGGATTGACATAAAGGAAAGCTGGAATGGAAAAATTGCAATTGTAGATGGATTCAGTGGAGAGATCATCATTGATCCGGATGATATGGTGTTAGTAGAATATCGTAAAAGACAGGAAAAGGACAAAGAGCAGAAAAGACTTTTATTGGATATGAAAGGAAAAGAAACGGTTACCAGGAACGGGAAAAAAGTGAAATTATATGCAAATATCGGTAATGTAACAGATCTGGGCGCCGTGCTGCAAAATGATGCTGCCGGAATTGGATTATTCAGAAGTGAATTTTTATATCTGGAAAAGAATGATTTCCCGACCGAGGAAGAACAATTCATAAAATATAAGCAGGTAGCAGAGACCTTAGCTGGGAAAAAAGTCATTATCCGTACCCTGGATATCGGGGCAGATAAGCAGGCAGGATATTTTAATCTGGAAAAAGAGGAGAATCCGGCAATGGGATACCGGGCGATAAGGATATGTCTGTTGCAACAGGACATCTTCCGAACACAGCTGCGTGCGATTTTCAGGGCTAGTGCATTTGGAACTATTTCTATTATGTATCCTATGATTACGTCGGTCGAAGAAGTAAAGGAAATCAAGAAAATCTCAGCGGAAGTAAAAGCCGAGCTTTCTGCGCAGGGCATCCCTTATGGGAGGGTAGAGGAAGGAATTATGATAGAAACGCCTGCTGCAGTGATCATAAGCGATAAGCTGGCAAAAGAAGTAGAGTTCTTCAGCATAGGGACCAATGACCTGACACAGTATACATTAGCGATTGACCGGCAGAATGCAAAGCTGGATTATTTTTATAATGCACATCATGAAGCCATACTGCGTATGATCCAGATGGTGGTGGATAATGCGCATAAAGAAAGCATATGGGCAGGAATATGCGGTGAACTTGGAGCAGATACAGAGTTGACGGAAACATTTCTTAAGATGGGAGTAGATGAATTGTCTGTGTCACCATCATGCATATTACCGATTCGGAAGATCATCAGGGAATCAGAAATATAAATTAAAATTAACGCTCTGTTAGATTAAATTGTTGATTATGATAAGTGAACATATTTAAATAATAGTACATAAAATATGTGCTATTATTTAAATACAAATATTACATAAAATCTAATTGTTCTGCTATCTCTTCATAGACATGTAGATTTTGTCTTATTGGAGTTCCATTTATATATTTCCACAATTTTATTATTTTGGGTGTAACTTTGTATACGACTTGTCCTTCTAATAATCCATAAGCATTGAAGGAACTAAGATGTATAGATTTATATAACTCCATCAATTCTTTATTTTTTTCATCTTTCCAACTTCCAATTTCCTCTGCTATTCCTTCAATAGAAATATTATTATAACATAAAGCAACATTATTATTTTCTTGCATTTGATTATGTTTAATATAGCACTTATTTGTTTGAAAATATATATCTAATCCGTTATTTATGATACTCATAGACCTTGATGATACATTTCCGTTTGATGTTGTTGATAATACCCAAATTCTGTTTTTTATCAAACTGGATATTACCTCGTTCTTTAAATTTTCATAATCAATTTTCATAAAATACCTCCTAAAATTCACGAAATGAAGTAAGGTCTGTTTTAATCTTTGAAATACTTGCCCAAAAATCACTTCTATCTATTTTAATATTTATATTATAACATCATTTTTAATATATCAACAAATTATCTAACAGAGCGTAAATTGAGGTAATCAATCAAATTTATAAATTAATGAATTTGTTGTAAATACAACAGAAATAAATAGGGCATTATAGTATAGTATCCACATAAACAAGAGAATTGGAGGTGTATGTATGTCACAGGATTTGATAAGAAATATGAATCACGAAGAAGTTCTCACATTGGCAGAACAGGTATCGGTCCAAAAAGGACAGGTGGTAAGTAAAACATTAGCGCAGAATAAGGCGGTAAGTATTACGATATTTGCTTTTGATAAAGACGAAGAGATCGGATCACATGATTCCGAAGGAGATGCAATGGTAACGGTACTGGAAGGTGTCGGAAGATTTACGGTAGATGGAACAGAGTATATTTTAAAACAAGGGGAAACTTTGATCATGCCGGCAAAAAAGCCACATTCGGTATATGCCAATGAGGCATTTAAAATGTTATTAGTGGTAGTATTTCCAATTAACAATATACAATAAAAGAGAGAGGGAGATGTAAAGATGGAACAGAAGATGTTTTGCTTTCAATGTGAACAGACAGCCGGGTGCTCAGGTTGTACAGGAAGTGCAGGTGTATGCGGAAAGTCCGCAAGTACAGCAAATTTACAGGATGAATTAACAGGAGCATTAGTGGGACTGGCGAGAGTATGCGGACAGAATGCATATAGTGAGAATACCACAAAGTTGATAGTAGAGGCATTGTTTACTACTATTACAAACGTTAGTTTCAATGATGAGACTCTGAAAATACTGATTGAAAAAGTAAAAAGAAAAAAACAGGAAATTACTTCTGAATATGAAGATGGTACCTCAAAGGATCATAATGGAAATGACTATGAAATGAAGAATCTGTGGGATGACACAGAAGATATCCGTTCCCTGAAATCTCTTATTCTGTTTGGTATCCGGGGAATGGCAGCTTATGCATATCATGCTGCTGTGCTCGGATACCAGGGAGAAGAAGTGAATCAGTTTTTCTATAAGGCTCTTGCTATAATCGGTTCGGAGGCTGGTATGGAAGAATTGCTACCGGTTGTTTTGGAAGTTGGGGCAATAAACTTAAAATGTATGGAGCTGCTTGACAGGGCAAATACGCAAACATTTGGAACACCTGTACCTACAAAAGTTCCTCTGACAGTAGAAAAGGGACCATTCATTGTTATCACAGGACATGATTTATATGATTTGAAATTGTTGTTAGAACAGACAGAGGGAAAAGGTATCAATATCTATACCCATGGAGAAATGTTGCCGGCACATGCCTATCCATTATTAAAAAAATATACTCATTTAAAAGGTAATTTTGGTACCGCTTGGCAGAACCAACAGAAGGAATTCGATCATATACCTGCACCTGTCCTGTATACCACGAACTGTTTGATGCCTGTAAAACAAAGCTATGCTGACAGGGTTTTCACAACGGAAGTAGTATCCTATCCTGAAATGATTCATGTTGGTGAGGAGAAAGATTTTACACCGGTGATTGAAAAAGCACTTGCATTAGGCGGTTATGAGACTGCACAGGAATTTACAGGGATAAACGGCGGAAATGAAGTTATGACAGGATTCGGACATGGAACCGTATTATCGGTAGCAGATCAGGTGATCAATGCAGTAAAAGACGGTGCAATCAAACACTTCTTCCTGGTAGGAGGATGTGATGGTGCAAAAACTGGAAGAAATTACTATACTGAATTTGTAAAACAGACACCGAAAGATACCGTTATTCTTACTCTTGCATGTGGCAAGTACCGATTCAATGATCTGGATCTGGGCGAGATCGGCGGATTGCCTAGAATTATGGATATGGGGCAGTGTAATGATGCTTACAGTGCGATTAAAGTTGCAGTTGCATTGGCAGAGGCATTTGGGTGCACGGTAAATGA
Organism: Bacillota bacterium; assembly: GCA_023398375.1. Taxonomy (GTDB): domain Bacteria; phylum Bacillota; class Clostridia; order Lachnospirales; family Lachnospiraceae; genus SZUA-378. The sequence goes on from JAEWSH010000018.1 coordinate 139,896, forward strand.
ATTGCCGTTGTCGATGGTATTATCATGGTACGAACAGAAAGCTGTGTGTATTTTACTCACATTATTGCACCTGGGAATTAAGGATATTTATTTAGGACCTACACTTCCGGCGTTTATTTCTGCGAATGTGTTAAACTATCTGGTGGAAAATTATAATATAGCGCCGATCAGTACACCAGAAGAGGATCTGAAAAAGATTTTGGGATAATGATTAAATTTGTTTCATATGAACAAAATCCTAATTCTGGGAGGGTTGTTCAAGCAAAACGAAACCTATATATTTGAACCAATACTAAATGTATTGCTTCAGAGATATAGGTTTTTCTCATAGTTTATGCAACAAAGTTTGCATAAAGTGATATACTATAATAATAGATTAATTTTATTTGCAAAGGAGTCATTATGGTAGAAGAAATCAAATTATCTGCTGCTAAGGCAGCTATGCAGATATGCGAGACTGCAAAGTTATCAAAGGGTCAGATTCTCGTAGTCGGATGTTCATCCAGTGAGATCAGAGGGCAAAAGATGGGAAGTGATTCAAGTCCGGAGATTGGACAGGCAGTATTTGAAGGTATTATGTCTGTACTTGCACCTCGTGGGATATATCTGGCGGCTCAATGCTGTGAGCATTTGAACCGCGCGATTATTATAGAAAAAGAAGCGATTGGAAATGCGGATATGGTGAATGCAGTACCGCAGCCAAAGGCGGGCGGTTCTTTTGCGACAGCGGCATATAATGGATTTTCACATCCGGTCGCAGTAGAGGAAATAAGAGCAGATGCAGGACTTGATATTGGCGGTACCTTAATTGGTATGCACCTAAAAAAAGTGGCAGTTCCTGTGAGACTTGAAACAAGACACATTGGAGAAGCAATCCTGCTGGCAGCAAGAACAAGGCCAAAATATATAGGAGGAACACGTGCTGTGTATGATACTGATCTGGCTTAACAGAACTAGATCGTTGTTATGCCATTTACATTTACATGTTCATCATCTTCCATAGGAATGACAAGGCATTTTTTTCCGTCAATGACTTGTGATTTTATTTGTGTGACCTTTTCTGGTGCTACCGTAAGGATTACATCAAAAGCTGCAGATATTTCAGGGACAGCCGCCTTTTCTTTTAATTGATCGGTTAACATCTGGACCTGCTCCGTAAGTTCAAATTCTTTCTTTTTCTGCGCGCTCGCCGCCAGTACTTTGTTATCGATCAAATGTTCTGCGGCCGGTGGTGCAGCGCCAAATTCTTCTGCATAGGATTGTTCGATCCTGTTTGTGACTTCATCAGGAACACCGCTTTCAACCATGAGATCCTGAATGGTGTCACAAGTCAGGAGGATCGGATCGTCGTTCTCTTCATTGTCAGTTTCCTGTTCCTTTATTTTGATATGTAGGTTCTCCTGAATTTTCATAAAGACAGGTTCACTTTTTTCTTCATCACCCAATGCTTTTTTGATAATGGTCTGAAAAGCTTCTTTCTGTTCAAAAGCGGTTTTTTTGGATGCACATCCTAATCCCGATTCCATAAATTCCGGATGCGGTTCTTTCGCATTTTTGGTGTAGTACATAACAGAATGAATATCCGAACTACGGTCTGTGAAAGCGGGAAACAGAAATCCGTTTTCAGGTGTGCTTACGACCCAGTCGCGGATGCGGGCACCGATACGGTGCTCATCTTCATGATAACCAAGTCCGGGCTTTGTGAGTTCTACAGGGCATATGGCACATAACAGATATTCATAGACTTCTTCTGATTCATCTAATTTTGCATTATCATTTGTTTTGGTAATAACATCGTATACATCATGGAAGAGTAGAATTAAAAAATTACCGACATAATCATAACTTTCGATAACTAATTGATAGAAACGCTCCAATAAATCTTCATTTTTTAATCTGCTGTCTCTTAATCCCATTAAAAACTGCTGTTTTCCACCGGCATTTTCTTCTGTAAGCGGGAACTCTAATGTAAGAAGGTTATTGCCGATTGTTCCGGATAGTGTTTTTTTTGCAATCTCTAGGTATTTATAAAATTCTTCGTCTTTCAGATTTAAAAAAGTTTCAGATATCTTTAAAACGATATTTTTTTGCCCGTCCACATAACAACCGCACATTCTGGTAAAAGTACATTCCTCTTTTTTAAAGCGTCTTTTTAATTCCAATATATCTTTCTTCTTCATAATATAACCTCTTTTTTTCTGAGTGATAAGGCTGATACAGTTCGTACGCGCACATATAATTATTATAATCTTTGTTTTACGGCTTCGCAAGCAAGTAAATAAAATAAGAGAAAAGACAAAAATAACCACAACTGTCAGAAAATGGAAACAAATATATAAAATAGAATAAATATATTGCAAAATATGGAAAATATGGTATACTAATCTTAAGCTAACTAGTACTCGTTAGGTATGGGGGATGAGAATGGATAAAAAGGAAGAAATTTTGAAAATAGCGGACGCTTTGTTTTCAGATAAAGGATACAATTTATCGATGGCTGATATTGCAAAAGGAGTTGATATAAAGGTTGCTTCCATCTACAGTCATTATGCTGGGAAAGATGAAATCATATTACTGGTCGTTGAAAATGAGATTATCGGATTTTATCAGTTTATTATCAAAGAAATTGCAAAGATGAATACATACTGCTGTGAGAAGAAATTAAAAACTATTTTTTTTCTAATTTTCGATTATTTTAAGCAATGGAATCGACTTCGTTTCTGGAAAAATATTTCGCTGATTCAAAATGAGGATTTAAAAAAAAGATGCAGAGAACTAATCAGAAAACAAGAAACTGTTTTAGGGGAAATTCTTTATAAAATTTTTAAAGAAGGGAATGATGCAAAAGAAATCAAATATTTAAGTCAGCAGGGAATGGTTTCACTTTACTTTGCTGTAATAAAAGGCGTAATGGATATCCTGTTCATATATCAGGATTCAGATATGGATCTGCAAATATTATTTGATAAGATATGGAGCGAATATTGGTTCGTCATTAAAAACTGAATTTTCTCTATTGGAAGGAGGGTCATATGAAATCTATTAAATTAAGATTAATATTTACATTTTCATTCGTTATTCTTAGTGTGACTACAATACTTGGTATTATTATCATAAAAGTTTCAAGTGATAATCTTATTAAGGACGCACACAATGATCTGCAGGCAATAGCGTTTGCAAAGGCTGAATATGTAACGGCAACTATGGAAGAAGAATTAAGTTATATGAAAGGGCTCGCTGAAAATCCGCTTATACTGGATACAAACGTAACAAAACAAGAAAGAGCGGCATTTATGGTAAAAGAGGCAGAAAGGGCAGGTTATCAAAATTTTGTACTTGCAGGCGCAGACGGAAATGCTGAGACACTTGACAGTGGGGGCGCTACAGCAGATGTAAGTGATAGAGCCTATTTTAAAAAAGCCTCACAGGGGGAAGCAAATGTTTCTGATATTATAATCAGCAAAATGGATGGAAAGCCAATTTTAATTGTTGCAGTCCCGATTTATAAGGATAATAAACAGGTGGGAGTTCTTTTTGGAAGTAAATCTGGAGATTCACTTAGTCAAATTGCTGCAGGAATTACATATGGAGAAACCGGATATGGCTATTTGATGAATACTTCTGGTGGATTTGCGGGACATCCGGATAATTCACTTGTATTGGAACAGTTTAATATAGTAGAAGAAGCAAAGATTAATTCAGAGTATGAGGAATTGTCCGACCTATTCACACAACATATGGCATTAAGAGAAATTGGAAGCGGAGATTATTTTTTCAGGGGATCCAATAGAATCGTTGGGTATGCTCCAGTGAACAATACGCCATGGATAATTGTCATTGGAGTGCAGGAAGCAGAAGTCCTTTCGGAAGTAGCATCTGTTAGAAACATTATAATTCTGGTTATTTTTATAGCAGTCCTTTCTGGCGCAGTTATTACATTTTTTGTCAGTAGTAATATAGCAAGACCGATTAGTTATATTACAAAAAATATTGACAGACAATCCGAATTGGATTTTACGTTACAGGAAGAAGATAAAGAAATGAAGAAATATGCACTCCGAAAAGATGAAATAGGCAAGATGCTATCTGCAATGCATATTATGCAGGACAGTATCCGCAGCTTCATAGTTAAGACTTCTGATTCGGCACAACAGGTCGCAGCCGCAGCAGAAGAGCTGACAGCGACGTCAGAGCAGACATCATCAACTGCGGAAGAAGTGGCTAAAGCAATCGAGGAAATTGCAAAGGGTGCACAGGACCAGGCAAAAGATACAGAAAAGACAGCTACAAATGTTGAGAATATGGGTGACCTGCTAGAAAAGGATGCAGAATATCTGAAAGAATTAAATGCTGCGGCCATAGAAATCGAGAATGAAAAAGAAGAAGGCTTTAATATATTAAAAATACTTGTTGAAAAATCAGAAGAAAATAATAATGCTACTAATTCAGTTTATCATACGATACTCAGTAACAACGAAAGTGCGGAAAAGATAGAAAACGCTAGTGCAATGATTCAAAACATTGCAGATCAGACCAACTTACTGGCATTAAATGCAGCAATTGAAGCAGCACGTGCCGGAGATGCTGGAAAGGGATTTGCAGTTGTAGCTGATGAGATAAGAAAACTGGCTGAACAATCAAGTAATTTTACAAATGATATTAAGCTGGTGATCAAAGAACTGAAGCAAAAATCAGAAGATGCTGTCAATACCATGACGAATGTTAAGGAAATCGTTACTTTACAGACAGGAAGTGTAAAGGAAACAGAAGACAAATTCAGTGGAATCGCAGACGCTATTGATTCTATTAAGAAAGTGATTGAAAAACTGAATGATTCAGCAGATGTCATGACACAGAATAAGAATATCGTTGTTGAGCTCACGCAAAATCTATCGGCAATCTCTGAAGAAAATGCAGCAGGTACGGAAGAAGCATCGGCAGCCATGGAAGAACAGGCTGCAACCGTTCAGGAAATTGCAAATTCAGCAGAGGGACTGGCAGGAGTTGCGCAGGAATTGCAATTACAAATCGGTAAATTTAAAGTATAAAATATTGAATTGAATTGGGTACGAGTGAAATAGACAAACGAAAAGAGCAGAGAAAAAAATCTGCTCTTTTCAGTTATAAGAATCAATATAAATAAAGGAATCTAAAATTCTATCAATTGAGTATACTCTTCCTCCGTGCAAGGAAACAAGGCTAATCTGTAATCTAAGGGAACTCTAGGACAAGAAAAATCTCTAATCTCATATTGGCCATTATAAACGACGAAATAAACTCCACAATAGTATGTTTTACCATCAAGTGATAACAGGACTGTGCGATAATCCCAGCTGTCTGCCCCAAAAAGCTGTGTGTTCATATTGTCTGCCGAAATACTTTTTATGTGCGAATTTTCATCAGTTTCCGGGAGGTCAATTCGAACAATTTGCAATGATTCATACTGTTTCGGATCGAGAAGAGATTCCATATCCGTATTTAAATCATCTACAGGGAACGATTCGTCAAATGATAGTTTGAAACCAGTAAGAAAAGAACCTAGTTGCTGATATGCCGCTACGGACCGATCGTCCAAGGTCGGCTGAGGAATTTGCTCCGCGTATTCACTGTCAAAATTATAACCATCTACATAATCCTGAATGGCAAAAGAGGCGATGATCTCATCGATGTCTCCTCCTTTGACAGCGTTTACAAATGAATTAATCGCATTTTCCGGCGAGCTATAGGCAGTATTGCTAATAGTTTTGTCCCCGTCCGAAGCGCTGTCTTCATATTTTTTTGATTCAGAAGAAGGCGCATCGTTCTTACTGCTGTTGGGAGAACTGCAAGAGCATAATACAACAGATATGATACACACATAAAGTGCGAACAATAACTTTTTCATTTTTGAAATCCTTTCAGTTTAAATTGTTATACATAAAAACGACAAAATTATACCATATTTTACTATTTGTGACAAACATTGCTTTATTATTTTATTTTTATGGAAAAACATAGATGAAAATGATACAATAATAGTATGTAAAAAATAAGTAATATTTAAGTAAAAACTAAGAAATGAGACACAAAATGACCAGAGACATGACCGTCGGGAATCCGATGAAGCTTATTTTGCAATTTACCATCCCTTTATTATTGGGGAATCTTTTTCAGCAGATGTATAATCTGGCTGATTCTATTATTGTAGGAAGAGCACTTGGCATCCAGGCACTGGCTTCTGTCGGGGCAAGTACTTCTATTACTTTTTTAATTATTGGGTTTGTGATAGGAACCTGCAGTGGATTTGCGATTCCGGTTGCACAGTGCTTCGGAGCCGGAGATGAAGTACAGATGAGAAAATTTGTATTTAATGGAATGATACTCGCAGTAATCCTTGCGGCAGGACTTACCGTTGTAACGTGTCTCCTATGCCGTAAGATATTGGTGTGGATGGGAACTCCGATCGATATCCTGGAGGGTGCGTATGAATATCTGTTCATTATTTTTTTAGGTATTCCATTCACTTTTTTGTATAACATGTTATCGGGAATTATCAGATCACTGGGGGATAGCCGTACCCCGTTTCTCTTTTTGGTGATATCAACGATTTTAAATATTGCCGGAGATCTGCTTTTGATCCTTGTATTCCATATGGGGGTAATGGGAGCGGGGCTTGCGACAATCATGGCGCAGGCTATTTCAGGAATTTTATGTTTTTATTATATGAGACATCACTTTAAGATTTTAAGAAGCGGTAAGGAAGATAGAAAATTAGAATCATCAAGAATGCGTAAATTACTCTTTATTGGGGTACCCATGGGGCTGCAATTTTCCATTACTGCAATTGGCAGCATTATGTTGCAAAGTGCTATTAATAGTCTTGGAACCATAGTGGTGGCTGCATATGCAGCAGCAATGAAAATTAAGATGCTCATGATGTGTCCATATGATGCTATTGCAAATGCTATGGCGACTTTCGGAGGTCAGAATCTGGGTGCCTGTAAGCTGAAGCGTATACGCACGGGCATGAAAGATAGTCTGATAATAGGCGTGTCCTATAGTATCTTAGCAGGTGTGATTCTGAATTTGTTTGGAAGTACCATAGCGACTCTGTTCGTTGCTAAGGACAATATAGAAATTCTGGCAAGAACACAGCAATACTTAGGTACTATTGGATGTTTCTATTTTGTACTGGCATTTTTGAATATTCTGCGCAGTACAATACAAGGATTGGGATATAGTGCACCGGCATTTTTTGCAGGCGTATTCGAGATGGTCGCAAGAACACTGATGGCACTGATCGTTATACCAAAATACGGATATACAGCTGCTTGTTTTACTGATCCGACAGCATGGATATCTGCAACATTGTTCCTGATTCCGCTCTTCTTCTATGTCATGAGAAGATTAGAACATAAGGTAGTTGTTAACTGTGCGGAAATTTGCGATAGTTAAATGATTGAATAAATGAACGTACGCGTCCAAAGGTCGCAGATGGGAGCTAAAGATGAAAGTAAAAACAAAGTTAGCATTAATGGTTGTATTGGTATTTTTTGTTACTATTATTGTAAGCGGTTACAGCGTTTATTCCATAGCCCAAAATAATAAAGTGGTATTGGGTACGTTGGAGGCAAGTCTGAGAAAAGATTATGATAATTTGATCAAAACGCAGGTAGAGAACGCAATATCCATGATTGGTTCGGTGTATGCATCTTATGAAAGCGGCGAATATACATATGAAGAAGCTCAGGTTATTGCAGCAGATTTGGTAAGAGATCTGCGATATGGAGAAAACGGTTACTTTTGGATCGATACCTATGAAGGTGATAATGTTGTCCTTTTGGGAAAAGATACAGAGGGAACAAATCGTCTGGACACCGTAGACAGCAACAATTTTAAAATGGTCGCCAGTATTATAGAAGGTGCAAAAAATAATATTTCAGAAGGATATTATGAAGATTATTATTTTACCAAGGAAGGTGAGACGGAATATCAGCCGAAGCGCTCTTATACCAAAGTGTTTGAAGGATTTAAATGGGTTGTAGGTACAGGCAATTATACGGATGATATCGATGCTGAAGTAGCAGCAGTAAAATCAGAACAACAACAGAAACTTACAGCCATCATAGCAAGACTGGTCGTGATATCAGTACTTTCAATTATCATTGAGATTTTGTTGATGATAATTATTATTATCGGTATTAATAATGCGATGAAAAAGATCAAAGCATTTCTAAGTGAACTAAAAAATGGTAATTTTACTGTGCAGAGCGATACGAAACTATTGCAAGGTAAACATGAATTCAGTGAAATCGCACGGGATGCTGATGAAATGAAAAACGCTATCAAGAACCTTGTAATGCAGACAGTAAATGAAGCAGATATAATAAATCAGAATGTTGATAATGTAAAGACAAGTGTAGATAAACTCAATCATGAGATCGAGAACGTCTCTGCCACGACAGAAGAACTTGCGGCCAGCATGGAAGAGACAAGTGCATCAGCACAACTTGTTTTAAGTACATCCAATGAAATCTCTTCTGTTGCAAAAAACATTGCTACGCACGCACAGGAGGGCGCTGAAGAATCGGTTGCCATATCAAAACGTGTAAGTGATATCAAACGAGAGCTGACAGAAACCCTGCAGCGCACAGAAGCTGTCAAGAGTAATGTAAGCAGAAAAATTAAAGATTCTTTGGAAGAGGTAAAGGTAGTAGAAAAGATTACTGATTTATCAGGAGCTATTATGAGTATTTCAGAACAAACGAACCTGTTATCATTAAATGCTTCCATTGAAGCTGCAAGAGCTGGTGAAGCTGGCAGGGGATTTGCTGTCGTAGCAGGAGAGATCGGCTCACTAGCGGATCAGTCCAAGCATACGGTTATGGAAATACAGGGAATTACAGAAAATCTTATGAAAGCAGTAAACAGCCTATCCAATAGTGCAAATGAAATACTTGATTTTGTGAATGGTGAAGTAACACATGACCTTCAGTTATTTGATAATGTAACGGAAGATTACATGAAAGATACGGATTATTATTCTAATATGATTACTGATTTCAGCGCTGTGTCTGAAGAACTGCTTGCTTCTGTAGAGAATATTATTACATCCATTGATGCTGTTTCCCATGCCGCAGAAGAAGGGGCGGAAGGAACGACGGATATCGCGCAGAGAAACTGCGAAATGGCAGGACATTCAAACGGTGTTATAGAAAAGGTGGAACGGACGAAGTCATCGGCAGATATGCTGATCAAGAAAGTTTCTGCTTTTCAGATATAATCGAAAGTGTTGGCATTCATAAAGATATTGTGTTATTATAATAAATAAGAGAGTATTAAAAATTTCATAAAATAGTACAAAAGATAAGAGAAGTAAGTATGTGAAAACTGCTGAAAAAGTTTTTCTATCTATGATTTCACTTACGAAAAGCTTTGTTTTTTGGTAATATACATGTATAGGAGACAGATATTATCAGTCAGAATACATGGGTAAAACGAGGAATTGTTTGGCTCATATAATAGAGTGCGGCAATTCCTTTTTCATTTATTTATAATACGCAGGCAACGGACCGGATAAGCGGACTTATAGTTGGTGGTTGCCTGGAACTTAATTTCGCAAGGAGGAAAGATTATGTTTCAGATAGGTGAGTACATCATTTATGGTTCAAATGGAGTATGCAAAGTAAAAGAAATAGGTAATATTAAATTAGGAAATCACAAATCTGATAAAATCTTTTATACATTGGAACCGGTGTTCTGCAAGGGAAGCACTGTTTATACACCTGTTGATAGCGACAAAGTAATTATGCGTGAGCTGATCTCAAATGAAGAGGCAGAAAAATTAATTGATGAGATACCGAACATTGAATTTATATGGGAAGCTAATGATAAACAGCGGGAGCAGATTTTTAAAGATGCAATGCGGAAATATGATTGCCGTGAATGGATCAGGGTAATAAAAACCTTATATCTTCATAAACAGGAAAGAATCTCTGAAGGAAAGAAAGTAACGGCTATAGATGAAAAGTATTTACATTTAGCGGAAGATAGTTTGTATAGTGAACTATCACTGGCACTTGTAATGCCGAAAGAAAAAGTTCAGGATTATATTGTAGGCATAGTAAATTCAGCAAAAAAATAAAAAATAAAAGTATTATAAAAGGATTGACAAAAATCTAAAAATGTGAGATTATATAAAAGTAATCAATTGAATTTTAAAGCTGATCTGTGTTTACAAGTCACTTTTATGATTTGTAGATGGGTCGGCTTTTTTGTAAAGAAAATTTTACAGATTAAAATTCTATATTGGTACAAATATTAAAATGGAGGTACTGAATATGAATAGCGGTACAGTTAAATGGTTTAACTCACAAAAAGGATTTGGATTTATAACAGCAGATAATGGCGGAGAAGATATTTTCGTACATTTTTCAGCAATCGTAACAAATGGTTTTAAGACATTAGAAGATGGCCAAAGAGTTACTTATGATGTAGAAAAAGATCCAAAAGACAGCAGAAAACTCAAAGCAGTTAATGTTTGTGTAGCATAGTTTAAACCAAGAAAAACCTGAGTTGTCGTAAGAATATTATATTCTATTGTTGTAAAACCATTTGAATATTTGTATTATATGTAGGCTGTAAGTTTTGCAGACCAGATGAGAATCTGGTCTGTTTTTTTATGCAAGCAATAATAGTTATAGGATCCAAGTGTCAAAAGCTTGTTTATATATTTGAATTCGTCAATTTGCACAATTTATGTTTAGATAAAATTGATACACATCATAGTTCATTCTCAACACGCTTCTGCTTGAACTCAGCGCGCAATGGTACATAAGAGCATAATGTTGACTTCGGATTCGATGCAACGCTGACCATCAACTTAGATAAAATGAATGTCGGAGCCCATGTACCACGTATTGGGAAAAACTTAAAATAAAATAAGTTGCTATTGAAAAGAGGTTATGCTATACTTCTGCTTGTTGGGAATGAATGTCTCCCTTGGTAATAACCAGAACCGCTATTATGCTGATGACTTCTGCAATTTACGCAGGAGCTGTCAGTTTTTTTGTTCTATGGTCGGAAAATATCCGATGATGAAAGGAGAAGCAATATGCTTACAAGTCTGGCACTTATTTTCTTATTAGGTCTTATGTTGGGAAGTATTTTTAACAAATTAAAGCTGCCGAGTTTACTCGGTATGATTATTACAGGTATGATTCTAAGTCCTTATGCATTGAATCTATTGGATTCGTCTATTTTGGAGATATCAGGAGATCTGCGGCAACTGGCCTTAGTTATTATTTTGACTAGAGCAGGATTATCGCTGGATATCGGTGACTTAAAAAAAGTAGGAAGACCTGCAGTACTCATGTGCTTTGTACCAGCCTGTTTTGAAATCATAGGCGTGATATTTATTGCACCAAAGTTATTGGGAATAACGACCTTGGAAGCTGCCATTATGGGAAGTGTAATAGCAGCAGTTTCACCAGCTGTTGTTGTGCCGCGTATGATTAGATTGATGGAAGAAGGATACGGGACAGAAAGAAGCATTCCACAGTTGATTCTCGCAGGTGCATCCGTGGATGATGTATTCGTAATTGTATTATTTACAGCATTTACTTCACTGGCAACCGGAGAAGGTGTATCAGCAGTAAGCTTTTTGCAGATCCCGATTTCAATAGTCTTGGGAATTTTGATTGGAATAGTTTTGGGAATCGTATTAACTATATTTTTTAAAAAGGTTCATATGAGAGATTCTGTCAAGATACTGATTATTCTCAGCTTATCTTTTTTAGTAATTGAATTGCAGCATGAATTGGAAGGGATCGTGCCCGTCTCGGGATTACTTGCTATTATGAGTATGGGAATCGCCATTAATCAGAAATACAATATATTATCTCAAAGATTATCCGTAAAATACAGTAAATTATGGGTGGCAGCAGAGGTATTGTTATTCGTATTAGTGGGAGCAACAGTTGATCTGCAATATGCAGTAAAAGCAGGAAAAATGGCAGTCCTTCTGGTCATTGGTGCTTTGCTGTTCAGAATGGCCGGCGTTTATTGCTGTATGCTGAAAACTAAGTTGACTTCAAGAGAACGACTATTCTGCATGATTGCATATACACCGAAAGCAACAGTACAGGCAGCAATTGGATCCATTCCATTATCCATGGGTCTTGCTTGCGGACAGCAGGTCCTGACCGTTGCAGTATTATCAATTCTGATAACGGCACCTTTTGGTGCGATCTGCGTGGATAATCTATATAAGAAATTATTGAGTAAACAATCACTTTAATAAAATACATGTGGGCCTTTACTACGATATGTATGTTGCTTTTTATAGTTACAGAAATAGGAATTAGTTTTTAGGGTGTCACATAATTATAAGCTGAATAGTATAATTTAAGATTGCAAATGAAACATAAAAGGACGTGATAAAAATAGTAGAATCTTTATTTACTGCTGTGGCACTCAGTATAGACGCTTTTGCGATTGGATTATCTTATGGGATAAAAGATATTAAATTTTCTAAGGCAGTTATTTTCATTATAAGTTTTGTATCGGTATGTATTCTTGCTGTTTCGATGCTTTTAGGAAATATATTGGAAACATTTTTATCCAATAATCTGGCTGCTATTATTAGTTTTCTGATCTTACTTGGGTTAGGCTGTTCATTTCTGCTAGAGGGGTATGTAAAACAGCTGGCAGCAAAAAAAAGGAGAATGAATGAAGATGAACTGGCTCGTATAACAATTTCGAAATGGGGAATTGTAGTAAATATTTTAGTGGACTGTGATGAAAAAGACACAGATGAGATAAAAAATATAACTTATAAGGAAGCGGTATATCTGGGGATTGCACTATCATTGGATTCACTTGGTGTGGGTTTCGGCAGTGCGATTGGAAATGTAAACTTTTTACAGGTGATCTGCTTTTCCTTCCTCTTTACAGTTATAGCAATGCCGTTTGGGATTTTTCTGGGTAAAAAATTTCAATTATATAGTGAAAATATAAGAACATTATGGATAAGCGGAACTATATTGATTATCCTTGGAATATCAAAACTAACATAGAATATTCTTAACTTTAATATATATAGAGGGAAGGCAGGAAAAAGTAAGAGGATCAGGGGAATGCCATTTGTTATATTACTGTTAAGTTTTGTAATTATTATAAAAAGTGCAGATTATTTAATTGATGCTGCGTCTGATTTGGCATATCACTTAGGAATTTCACCACTCATCATAGGGTTGACCGTAGTAGCCTTTGGAACGAGTGCGCCAGAGGCTTCTGTTAATATTTTTGCATCTTTGCATAATAGAAGTGATATTACAATTGGTAATATTGTTGGCAGCAATATTGTTAATATCGGTATTATCATAGGAATAACGGCTATTCTTTTTACCATACAGGCCGATTGGTCAGCTATTCGTATCGATATTCCTTTTGCGTTTACGATCAGTATCGTATTTGCCCTTCTTGTAAAAGATGATTTATCGCGCAGCGACGGACTTATTCTTGGACTGTTGTTTTTTATCTATCTGAATTATTTATGGCTGACTGGAAAAGCAAGTTATGTTAAAAACGTTGAAGTACAAAAGCAAGATAGCGGTCTTGCTAGAATTTTATTTATGTTAGTGGTTGGATTAGCCGGAGTTATATCCGGCGGTTACCTGATTGTACAGTCAGGGATAGCGATAGCAAAAATACTGGGAATGAGTGAAGCGTTTATCGGACTGTCGGTAATTGCATTTGGTACTTCTTTGCCTGAGCTAATTACCTGCCTTGTGGCATGCCGCAAGGAAAAAGATAGTATTGCAATCGGGAACATGGTCGGGAGCAACATATTCAACATTTTGTTTGTGTTATCGATTTCTTCTCTTATTTCACCCATTTCGTTCAACATTGGGATGATGTATGATGTTATCTTTATGATAATGCTGACATTTCTATTATTTGTTTTTTCTTATACAAGAAAAAAGGTTTCCCGTTTGGAAGGTATCTTCCTAGTCACTTTGTACGTTTTATATTTTTCATTTATTTACTTGCGTAGATAAAACATAGATTTTTTAGAATATGGATAGGTTACCATTGACAATTAATATGTTCAATGGTAACCTATTTACGCGAGCAACGAGCCAAATACAAGCTTGCTTGCATTTGGCGACTGCCGCGATAACTTGAGAATACTCGCAAAGCGTATTTCTCATAGTTTCAATAAGCGAAAGCGAGGAGTTTTTTTGTTAATTGTATCTTAATGGAAACCGTTAATTTTATGAGTTGGTAATGCAGGCAGCCTGATTTATTAAAAGGCTTTCTTTTTGTTACCATAATCCATGTAAGATGTGATAGGAATAGCGATATTGTATTTGTAACCTATGGGACATGTTTTTACATGGATATCTCATAGGTTTTTTTAATGCGTACCTCGCGGAAAGGAAGTAGTTGCTATGCAACCCGCTCGGGCGCGGAGAATATGCCAAGTCACATTCTTTATGCAATGATTAAGAGGAGATACAATGAATCATACATTTGAAATATTAGGATTTCAACAGATTATAGAACAGTTACAAACGTATGCCAATACGGCACAAGCAAAAGAAGAGATAAAGCAATTAGAGCCTTATCTGTCAGAATCAGAACTTCGGAAGAATATGCGTGATACCACACAGGCAAGATTGATGCTGGATAAGATAGGTACACCACCGATACCAATTATGGAACATGTTGCAGAATATGTGGATCAGGCAGTAAAGGGAGAGCTGTTATCACCGGAGGATATTGCAGGGATAGGAACTTTTTTAAGTGCAGTGAACCGACTGAAAGGCTATCTGGAGAGGGGAAAGGAACATCAGATAGCGATTGCATTTTATAGTGATAATCTGGTTCCGATAAACGATGTGGCGGAAGAAATCGAACGTTCTATCCGGGATGGACGAATTGATGATTATGCATCCGGAACATTACGTGACATTAGAAGGGAAATACTCTTATTAGAAGAAAAATGTAAGAATAAAGCGGAAAATATTCTGCGTGTGAACCAATCCTATATGACAGAAGCTTTTGTGGTGAACCGGAATGGCAGAATCTGTGTACCGGTAAAAAAAGAATATAAGACAAAAATACAGGGAAGTGTGATTGATAAGTCCACAACTGGAAACACCTTATTTATAGAACCCGCTGCTGTGGCTAAGCTGCAAGAGGAACTGGAGCTATACCGGATTGAAGAGGACTGTGAGGAGCGTCGGATTCTATATTCGCTCATGAACATGATCGCAGAACAGGAAGCAATCATCCGGGAAAATATCCGTATGATTGTCAAATTAGATTTTATCTTTGCCAAAGGAAAACTGAGTGCGGAAATGGCAGGAATCGAGCCGGAAATCAACACAGATAGAGTAATCATGCTGCAGGGAGCAAGGCATCCCATGCTAAAAAAAGAAGAATGTGTACCGCTGGATGTTATCATAGGAGAAGAGAATACGGGCATGATCATTACCGGACCCAATACTGGTGGTAAGACGGTAGCAATCAAGACAATTGGACTCATGAGCCTGATGGCTTGTGCAGGGCTTCATATTCCTTGTATGAAAGCTAACATAACAATAAATAATCAAGTGTTATGTGATATTGGAGACGGACAGAATATTGCAGACAACTTATCTACTTTTTCTGCACACATCAAGAATGTCATTTCGATACTGAAGGTAGTTACAGCCGAGAGTCTTGTCATATTGGATGAGCTTGGTTCCGGAACCGATCCGGCAGAGGGAATGGGAATTGCAATTGCAATCTTAGAACGGCTGCGGCAGAGCAACTGTATCTTTTTGGCGACCACACATTACCCGGAAGTAAAGGAATATGCGACAGGGCATGTCGAGATACTGAATGCCAGAATGGCCTTTGATAGAGAGAGCCTGAAGCCGCTTTACAGGCTGGAAGTAGGAAAAGCAGGAGAAAGCTGCGCGTTATATATTGCCAAGAGACTGGGGTTTCCAAACGAGATGCTACGAATGGCAGCGAAAGCCGCATATCAGTCGTCCGAGGATAAGTTTGACAGTTTAGTGAAGGAACTGATATTGGAGCAACAGGATACCGATCTTGAAAAGATAGCAGTACCAGGCATCAAAAAATATATTCCGGTAAAAAAGGATCTTGCAAAAGAAATTACTTTTGCAAGAGGGGACAGTGTAACAGTTTCACCTGGCAACCAGATTGGAATTGTAGTATCTGGGGCAGATAAGGAAGGAAATGTTCTGGTACAAGTGAAGAAGGAGAAAAAGCTTATCAACCACAAACGCCTGCAGTTAAAGGTGGCAGCCACAGAACTTTATCCGGAGGACTATGACTTCACAATCATCTTCGATACGGTTGAAAACCGCAAGGCAAGACACAAAATGGGAAAGAAATATCAAGGAGATCTAATGATTTTTACGGAGGAATAGCTGTGAAGCCGTAAGGCTGAACCGCAACAAATAGAAAGGATCGAAAATGTTTAAAATAGGGGAATTTTCAAAGATTACACAGGTTTCGGTAAGGATGCTGCGCTATTATGATGAGAATCAGATTCTCGTACCGGAGAGGGTAGATGAGGCGACGGGATACCGTTTCTATGCAAGCGGGCAGATTGTCAAGGTGAATCGAATCATATTTCTAAGGAATCTTGGTTTCAATAGTGCAAAGATACGGGAATGTCTGGAAAACTGGGAGAGTAATAAGATACAGACAGATTTGGAATCCCAGGCAAAAGAAATAGAGCAGAGCATTCAGCAGGAACAGGAAAAATTAATACGTCTGCGGGCTTCTCTTTATGACCTTGAAAGGCAGCAATTACATCTCAATACGCAGATTGTAATAAAGTCACTGCCTGCCTGCCATGTATTATCCGTCAGAAAAGTAATACCTGATTATTTTCATGAATGTGAATTATGGAAGGAACTGGAAGAGAAAATGCCGGATGCAGAGGGATTATCCTGTTTTTCGATCTATCATGATTTTGACTATAAAGAGCAGGATGTAGAGATAGAAGCTTGTGTGGTGGATGACGGAACGTATCAGTGCAAGAGAGGGGATATTGTGAAAAGACAAATCATGGCAGTTGCACGCGCAGCATGTTTTATGGTGTATGGACCGTATGAGAATATTGAAATCGCATATCGTGAATTTGGTATGTGGTTAGCGGAACATCCGGAATATCAGATGTGTGGAAAAAACAGACAAATATGTCATGTGAGCGCCTGTAATACAAATGATCCGGCAGAATATGTAACGGAAATACAAGTTCCAATCGTAATAGCAGACACCGATGTTTTAAAACCTGCTTGACTCTCACATGGTGTTATGGTTTAGGATGATGCTACCATGAAGAGAGAGAGGGAACAGGATGTACGAATTAATACCTATTGGAAAAATGCAGTATGACGAAAAAAAAGGAATGATCTGTCTGGAGAAGACATACCATAAAGGGTTAAAATATCTCGAATTATTCAGTCATATGATTGTATTTTTTACGGATGAGAAAGATAGTGCAAGGTTACAGGAGCAGGTATTTCAGATTTTATCAGTGGATGAAAAGGCAGGTACGGTAGAATTTCTGCTAGGACAGTTACAGTATGATTGGTCAGCGTATCAAACAGTATTTGATATCAAGCCTTATTTTCCTTGTGAAGACCGTGTCAGAAAAAGTACTATATGTGATGAAAATAAAATAAAAATGATGCGTGTAGAACCTTGTGTAATTTTGAAGGGAGAATTCTATGAGACAACTCCAATAGGAAAAATCGGAGTCAGTGAAGGAAAAAAATATATCGCATTACAGGAAGGAACAGATACTGTCCTGCAAATGGCCGCAAGCTGCTCCCATATTAAGATTATCTGGTGGTTTGATAAGTTCGACAGTAAGAAATACAGGAGATGTGTAACTTGCAATCCACCTTATGAGAATGCCGGGCGAACAGGGGTATTTGCATCACGTTCACCAGTAAGACCTAATCCCATTGCAATAACGACTGCCAAAATAACAAGGATCAACAATGAGCAGAGACAGATTTTTGTCAGTGAGATAGAAGCCTTCGATGGAACACCATGTATTGCATTACTGCCATATAAGGAAGAAAGTGATTTGAAAGATGATATATGTGTACCGGAATGGCTGGCACATTGGCCAAAGTGGCTGGATGAAAAGGACCAAGATGAACTTACGGGTGCTATGCGAATGAAAAAAACTGCATTGGAAATTTTTCTGGGGCAGCAGAAAGAACGTAACGGATCAGAAGAGAAAAAAAGCATTTTTTCCGATAAAAATCGAGATGGAAATAATAGCAGGATACCTACTGCCATAGAGATAAAAGGTGCGCGTGAAAATAACCTCAAAAATATTGATTGTTCTGTTCCCTATCATAAGATTACAGCAGTAGTGGGCGTGAGCGGCAGTGGAAAATCCAGTCTGGTAAATGATACACTCTATGCAGAATGCCGCCGGAGGATGGATTTCTTAACAACAATGTCCGGAGAAATGAAGAGACCGGATATGGACAGTATGGATGGTACGATTCCGGCGGTTCTCTTATCACAGGGAGAAATTCACAGGAACAGCCGTTCTACGGTAGGGACGTATTCCAATGCGTATGATTATCTGCGGAGCATTTTTGCTGCGGTCGGAATTCGGCACTGCCCTGTATGCGGTAATCCGGTGATGCCCATGACAGAAGAACAAATTATTCAAATACTTGATTCTTGCCAGGATGTAACCATATATGACCTTAAGAAGCAAAGAATAGATAAAGGAAATCTGTCTGAACGTATTCATAAAGCGTTAAGGCGATCTGAAGGAGCAGTATATGCCAGTATCGGAGATGGGGATCAGCTGTTATTTCAGACAACGCAGAAATGTTATGTATGTGATAAACTATTATACGAATTGACACCTTCTGCATTTCAGTACAGCAATCCGGAAAGTATGTGTCTGGTTTGTACTGGTCTGGGAGAGAAAACCGAGGTGGACATCAGCAAGCTGGTGGAACATCCTGATATGTCTATTCTGCAGGGAGCATCCTCATGGTGGGGAGAACTACAGCAATTTATAGAATACCCTAATGCGAACTGGATGAAGGGTGAGGTCATAGGACTTGCAGAAAAAATGAATGTAGATCTGCGGCAGCCATGGCGTAAATTGCCGGAAGAATTCCGCCGGAAGGCAATCTATGGCAGTGATGGAGAAGAAGTCACGTTTGCATACCAGAATAAGAAGAATGGCAGAAAAGGAGAGATTACACGTCCTGTAGAGGGCGTTTATCATATTATTACGCGTTGCTGTTTGGAAAAAGGAAACCGGACCTTTTCCGAAAAATATACAAAGAAAGTGAAATGTGATTCCTGTGACGGGGAGAAGCTAAATGCGGAAGGACGCTTGGTAACGATTGGAAACCGAAGATTTCCGGAAGCAGCCGCGCTGTCTTTTCGTATGATTGCTGATTGGTGCCTTGAACTGCCAGAAATTTTAACGAAATATCAACTTGCCAGTATCCGGGAACAGGTGCGCAGGCTGTACCAATTAAGTGTTATGGCAGAACAACTGGGAATCGCATATTTACAATTGGACAGAGCAACGAACACACTGTCGGGAGGAGAAGCACAACGGTTAAAATATATGTCCATAATAAATCATGCTATGTCAGGCATGCTCTATGTTCTGGATGAACCATCAAAGGGTCTGCATCCCAAGGATTATGTGAAAGTGGCACGTACGATAGAAAAGCTAAGAGACAGCGGGAATACCATAGTAATGGTTGAACATAATACAGACATGATAGCAATTGCAGATCATATTATAGAAATCGGACCGGAAGCCGGAGAAAAAGGAGGCTGTTTAACCGGAGAAGGAGACTTTCAGGTAATGATACAGCACCGCGGCACCGAAATCAGCAGGTACCTTGGAAAAGAAAGAATAGAAAAAAGTTTTATAAAATGTAATCTTCAGGCAATAAAGTGGTTACGTATTGTTGGAGGAAGTTATAACAATGTAAAAGATGTGGATGTATCGATTCCTATTGGTGCCATGACCTGCATCTGCGGTGTGAGTGGAAGTGGTAAATCAAGCTTGGTCAAAGGAGTCATCTACGAGGAATTGTCAAAACATATAGAGGAACATTCAAGTGCCGGAAGATGTAAAGAAATTGAGAATGCAGACATATTTGAAAAAGTGATCATGGTAGATCAGACTTCCATTGGAAGAACACCGGCCTCTGTACCTGCGACATATATCGGAATCATGGATATGATCCGCAAAGTATTTGCAGCAGAGGCACATGCAGCAGAACAAAAATTTACGGTATCGGCATTCAGTTTTAATGGAAAAGAAGGACAATGCGATCATTGCAATGGGAATGGTAAGGTTAAGGCAAAATATGCGGAAGATATCTGGCTTACTTGTCCTGTCTGTCAGGGAAAGCGTTATAAGCATTCCATCTTGGAGGTCATGTATCAGGAAAAGAATATCGCAGATATACTCGAATTCAGCATAGATGAGGCATATGGATTCTTTTCACAGATGAAAGATATCAGAAAATCATTAGCTATCTTACAGGAAGTAGGGCTTGGCTACCTGAGACTTGGCCAAAGCGCCACGACACTATCAGGCGGAGAGGCTTCCAGATTGAAACTTGCGAAGGAATTAATTGTCTACAATACAAAAAACACATTATTTCTATTTGATGAGCCAACGACCGGATTACACTTTTCAGATATTGATAACTTACATCGACTTTTCCGCAGGTTAATTGAGGAAGGCAATACGGTCATCATGATTGAACATAACAAACAGATGTGTGGGCATTGCGATTGGGTAATTGAACTTGGACCTGGCGCGGCAGAGGATGGCGGACAGGTAATAAAACAGGAAAAGATAAGGTATTCATAAGGGGGTATATTAAATGCAGCATGAATTAACAGAACAAGACATACAAAAAATGAAAGAAGAAATCGAATATAGAAAGATTGTTGTGCGAAAAGAAGCGTTGGAAGAAGTGAAGGAAACAAGAGCACATGGAGATTTGAGCGAGAACTTTGAATACCATGCCGCCAAAAAAGTAAAGAATCAGAATGAAAGTCGTATCCGTTATCTGGAAAGAATGATTAAAACAGCTGTCGTAGTGTCGGGTGAATCAAAGGAAGACGAAATTGGCATGAATAATACAGCTGCACTTTTTTTTGAAGAAGATGGTATTACAGAACAGTTCAGGATTGTTACAACTGTCCGCCAGGATTCCTTAAAAGGACTGATCAGCACGGAATCACCAATTGGAAAAGCGATTTTAGGACATAAAGTAGGGGATAGAGTCTATATTAAGGTGAATGATTCTTATGGATATTATGTTGTAGTAAAAGAAATTAAAAAAACGGTGGATGAAGGTAGTGACATGCTGCGGAATTATTAAAATATAGAATGGTGAGATAAGATGCTTCTGATGAATTTCAGAGGCATTTTTCCTACATGACTCTATGATTAAATCTTATGTTTTGTGGAATACTCTAAATAGTAGTGGTATGCAGTCAAAGGTCGTAGATGGGGGTTAGATATGAGAATTCCAAGGCATATAGGCATTATTCCGGATGGGAACCGAAGATGGGCTAAAAAGAGTGAATTGGAGAAAGAAAAAGGCTATGAATATGGTCTCTCTCCAGGTCTAAGCTTGTTTCGTGCTGCCAGAAAACTAGGCGTAGAGGAGATTACGTATTACGGGTTTACAGTAGATAATTGTAAAAGACCGGCCGTTCAGGTAAAAGCATTTCAAAAAGCATGTGTAGATGCTGTTAAGTTAATTGAACAAGAGGATGCGAGCTTATTTGTGATAGGGAATACGGATTCTTCTTTTTTTCCCAAGGAACTCTTACCATACACGGTAAAAAGACAGGCGGATACAAATAAGATGAAAGTCAATTTTCTGGTAAATTACGGATGGGATTGGGACCTTCGAAACGGATTCTGTTCAAAAGATATTTCACGCATAGATATGATCATCCGTTGGGGTGGGATGTGCAGATTGTCTGGATTCTTGCCTGTTCAGTCAGTATATGCAGATTTTTATATTGTGCCAGCCATGTGGCCGGAGTATAAGGAAGAACAATTCGAAGAGGCAATTGCCTGGTATCAGCATCAGGATGTTACACTGGGGGGCTGAACCTTTGCCGGAGCAGGAATTCATAGAAGTTACACATTCTTTTCACAAAATGGATATAAATCGTAGTTAGAATAAAGAAAATTCATTATGGTTTGGAAAGGATGTTTATTATGAAGAAAAAATTAGCAATGGCAGTTGCTGCGGTAATGACCTTGTCTTTGGTAGGATGTGGAAGTAAAGCAGCAGTTACACAGAACTCAACAGCAGTCACTGAGGAAGCAGCAAGCATCCAAGCGGAATCAACCGTGGAATCAACACAGCCGGAAGAAGAGATGTCAGTGCAAGATGAAGTAACAATTGGAAAGGTAGCCGCAATTGATGGTGATACGATTACAGTAGCTTTGGGCAAGATGAATCTTGCGGAGGTAACGGGCGGAGATAGATCGGAAAGTGAAGCACCGGGCGGAGATAAATTGCAAGGAGAAGCAGCAAGCGGAAATAAACCGGAAGGTGAATCACCAAGTGGAGACAATAAGGGAATGCCTTTCAAAGAAAGTGGAGAGACGATTACAATTACACCGGATGATACAGTTACGATACTAGTGCAAAATGGTGAGAACACAACAGAAGGAACAATCGATGATATTGCAGAAAGCAGTATAATTTCTATTATATATGATGCGGATGGCAACGTTACATCAATTGAAGTAATGGGTCGAGGCGGAGATAAAGCGCTAGTAGAAACGGATGCTTCTATGGAGGAAACAACAACTGAGGAATAGAATTTTATAAAGTATGATACATAAAGCGTCAGCAAAAGCTGACGCTTATTTCGCGCAATAGGATCATAATACCTAGCAGATAGCTAGGGAAAAAGGATTGAAAAGAAAGCGCAGGCTTGCTATACTGTAGCAGGAAGTGTGAAAAGGAGTAGTTATATGTGGAAAGAAGGAGCAGAATAGATGTTAAATCAATTTTCAAGAACGGAAATTTTATTTGGAGCTGATGCGATGGAAAAGTTGTCAAGTGCGCGGGTAGCGGTTTTTGGAATCGGGGGTGTGGGTGGATATACGGTTGAAGCACTTGCAAGAAGCGGCGTGGGAACGATTGATATTATAGATGATGATAAGGTATGTCTTACAAATATAAACAGACAGATTATCGCTACAAGAAAAACAGTAGGAAAACAGAAGGTGGATGTAATGAAGGAACGCATTCTGGATATTAATCCGAACGCAATTGTGGATACACATGCCTGTTTTTATCTGCCGGAGAATGCAGGAGAATTTGATTTTACACAATATGATTATATTGTGGATGCAGTTGATACGGTAACGGCAAAAATAGAACTTGTTATGCAGGCTCAGAAATGCAGTACACCGATTATAAGCTGTATGGGAGCCGGAAATAAATTAGATCCAACGATGTTTGAAGTAGCAGATATTTATGAAACAAGCATATGTCCACTGGCAAAAGTCATGAGAAAAGAATTGAAGGCACGCGGCATTAAAAAGCTGAAAGTCGTATATTCCAAAGAAATCGCACGAAAACCAATTGATGATATGTCAAATAGCTGTAAAGGGAATTGTATTTGTCCGCCGGGAGCAGTCAGGACCTGTACTTCACGAAGAGCAATACCGGGCAGTAATGCATTTGTACCATCAGTGGCAGGATTGATTATAGCCGGTGAAGTGGTAAAAGATATATCAGGAGTCAGATAGTATATGACAAACATAGAAAAGTTTGTTATACTGTCTCTATTGAAGTAAGATAAGACTCTTGGAGGAAGAATCATGGAAAAGACAGGCAGGGTTATGTTCCTGTTAGCGATTATAATAACAGCTTTCATGCTTTCAGGATGCGGACTGAATAAAAAACATGAGAATATAGATGCGGGTATGAAGGCAATTCAGAATCTTGATTATTCGGGAGCGCAGGAGTGTTTTGAAAAGGCACTTGTAAATAGTGAGGATCAGCAGTTGATTTACAGAGGACAGGGAATCGCTTATATCGGACTTACACAATATGAAGAAGCAAAAGAAGCTTTATTAAAAGCAATATCTTATAATAGAACCGGTCCGGATAATATTACTTATGATATCAATTATTATCTGGCTACGGCTTATTATAAAACTGGTGAGTTAAAAAAGGCGATTCAGATATACAGTTCCATAATAGCATTGAAACCAAAAGAAACAGATGCTTATTATCTGCGCGGAAGTGTGGAACTGGACAATAACGAATATGAGGCGGCAGTTGCTGATTTTGATGAAGCAATGAAACTGGCAAAAACAGATTATGATATGTATATTAATATCTATCTGAGTTTTGAACGGAATGGTTATAGAGAGGAAGGACAAAAGTATCTTCAGGATTTACTGGATCACAACGGTGATAGTATGTCTAATTATAATAAGGGAAGAATCAGCTTCTATTTACAGGATTATGACAGTGCAAGAAATCTGCTGGAGGAAGCGAGAACAGAATCATCAGGTAATGCGGATGTGATTCTCATGCTGGGAAGGACATATGAGGTTCTGGGAGACTACAATTATGCTAGCAGTGTATATCTTAATTATCTGAAAGATGACACGACGCAGGTTGAAGTATATAATCAATTAGGATTATGCAAGATGAAGATGCAGGATTATCAAGCGGCATTGGAAGCCTTTCAGTCAGCTCTTTCTATAGAAAATAACGATATGATACAAACTTTACAATATAATGAAATTGTTGCATATGAGTATTTGGGTGAGTATAAGCAGGCAACGGTCAATATAGAGAAATATCTGAAGTTATATCCGGATGATGAAAAAGCACAAAGAGAATATGAATTTTTACAGACCAGATAGAACAGCAAATTTGAAATAGGAAAATAGTCACAGTATCGACTCGAAAGCAGGGGAAAAACACCAAATTCCTCCTGCTTTTTTAGGTGAAATTGTACGAAAAAACTAACAAAAACACTATATATTATGATAGAAACGTTGCATGGACACAATATCTTGTGTTTGCAGATTGACTTTAAAAAGTGATAATGATACAATATCAATAACGGTGAGTTTACCAGATTATGTAAACAGCCTATGAGTGGGAGTTCCAAAAGAGAAGGGAGAATGTTAGATGTTCAATGTTATCAAAAGAGATGGAAGAGATGCGGGTTTCAATTTAACCAAGATCAATGATGCAATTATGAAAGCATTTAATGCAACGGATGTACAATATAACAATGATATTGTGGATCTATTGGCACTCAGGGTGACTGCTGATTTTCAAAATAAGGTGAAGAACGGCTCTATTCATGTAGAAGATATTCAGGATTGTGTTGAGAAGGTATTGGAACAGGCGGGCTATACAGAAGCAGCTAAGGCTTATATTCTTTATCGTAAACAAAGAGAAAAAATGAGAACAATGAAATCTACCATTTTAAATTATAAGGATATAGTGAATAACTATGTAAAGGTAGAAGACTGGCGTGTCAAAGAGAACTCAACAGTAACTTATTCAGTCGGAGGGCTGATTTTGAGTAATTCGGGAGCGGTGACGGCGAATTACTGGTTATCGGAGATCTATGATGATGAAATCGCAGAAGCACATAGAAATGGCGATATTCACATTCATGATCTTTCCATGCTGACAGGATATTGTGCCGGTTGGTCATTGAAACAATTAATTAGTGAAGGACTTGGAGGAATAACAGGTAAAATTACATCTGCACCGGCAAGGCATTTGTCTGTATTGTGTAATCAGATGGTCAATTTTCTCGGAATTATGCAGAATGAATGGGCAGGTGCACAGGCATTTTCCTCTTTTGATACGTATCTTGCTCCATTCGTGAAAATAGATAATCTTTCCTATCAGGAAGTAAAGAAATGCATAGAAGCATTTATCTATGGCGTAAATACACCAAGCCGCTGGGGAACACAGGCACCGTTTTCCAATATCACATTAGACTGGACCGTTCCGAATGATCTTGCTGAATTGCCTGCAATCATTGGCGGTGAAGAGATGAACTTTAAATACAAAGATTGTAAAGCAGAAATGGATATGGTGAACAAGGCATTTATTGAGACTATGATTGAAGGGGATGCAAATGGACGAGGCTTCCAGTATCCGATTCCAACTTACTCAATAACAAACGATTTTGACTGGTCTGATAATGAAAATAATCGTTTGTTATTTGAGATGACTTCAAAATACGGTACGCCTTATTTTTCAAATTATATTAATTCTGATATGGAACCAAGCGATGTACGCAGTATGTGCTGCAGACTTCGTCTTGATCTCAGGGAGCTTCGCAAAAAGACAGGAGGATTCTTCGGTTCCGGGGAGAGCACCGGAAGTGTTGGCGTTGTTACGATTAATATGCCGAGAATTGCCTATCTTTCTGCAACAAAGGATGATTTTTATAAACGTTTGAATCGTATGATGGATATTTCAGCACGTTCCCTTAAGATAAAGAGAGGCGTTATTTCCAAATTATTGGGAGAAGGTCTATACCCATATACAAAACGTTATCTTGGAAGTTTTGAGAATCATTTCTCGACAATTGGTCTGATTGGTATGAATGAAGCCGGACTGAATGCAAATTGGCTTCGTGCAGATATGACAGAGGTAAAGACGCAGGAATTTTCCAAAGAAGTATTAAATCATATGAGAAACCGTTTATCTGATTACCAGGAAGAATATGGAGATTTATATAATCTTGAAGCTACGCCGGCTGAGAGTACCACGTATCGCCTTGCAAAACACGATAAAGAAAAATGGCCATCAATTAAAACGGCAGGTAATCAGGGAGATACGCCATATTATACAAATTCTTCTCATTTACCGGTGGATTATACAACAGATATTTTTGATGCTTTGGATATTCAGGATGAATTGCAGACTTTGTATACATCGGGAACTGTATTTCATGCATTTCTTGGAGAAAAGCTTCCAGATTGGAAGGCAGCAGCAAGCTTAGTAAAAACAATAGCAGAGAATTATAAGCTGCCATATTACACACTGTCGCCAACATATTCGATTTGTAAAGAACATGGATATCTTTCGGGAGAGCAATTAAAGTGTCCAGTGTGTGGGGCTGGAACAGAAGTATACAGCCGTATCACCGGATATTACAGACCCGTACAAAATTGGAATGACGGTAAATTGCAGGAATATGCGAACAGAACAGAATATGACATTAACAATTCTTCATTGAAGAAACCAGTGACAAGTGTTGTTACCTTATCTAATTATGACACGGATGTCACAGTGGATGTTGAGACACCGGAAAATGTGAAATATCTATTTACTACGAAGACTTGTCCAAATTGTAAGCTTGCCAAAGAATATTTAAAGGAAGAGAAGTACGTATTGATTGATGCGGAAGAAAACATAGAGTTGGCTTCGCGATACGGTGTTATGCAGGCACCTACGCTCGTTGTAGTCAATGGAAATACATCTAAGAAATATGTCAATGCCTCAAATATTAAAAAATATGCGGAAGCAGTTGCATTCGTATAAAAAGATTACAGATAGGATTGAAGTGTAAAAGTTATTGAGTTCGTTAATTTGCACAATTTTTGTTTTACAAGTATAGGTGCAAATTGAAGCCAAGTTCTATGATACGCTTTGACACCTTAGTCCAGATAATGAATCAGAGGAACCCTATGATGCTACATGTATTGCATTATGGGGTTTTCTTTTTTACAATATTTAGAAAGATATTTACTTGTTAGATATTCAAAAGGTGAGTGGCTCATGGGTATGAAAATCGATGAAGGACCCTATAAAAACGCCGCTCCTTATGCGTCAGAGAGCGAAGTGATTCTGACGATTAGTAGCGCTGCGTTTTTAATCGGAGCGGGAGCGATTTCATACCCATGAACCACGTATTGTGAGAAAATCTTTAAAAATAGAAGTGCCAACGGAAATCTACTATTGAAAGAAACAGATAAATATGTAATAATTTTAAAGGTATGTCTATGGCTATATAATCATAGAAGAAATAAGAAGAGGGAAAGGAAACCATATGATTAATAAACTTGTACAGAAAATCCAAAAGACTGATGCACCAATTGTTGTGGGTCTGGATCCGATGTTGAAGTATATTCCGGAACATATTACGAAGAAAGCATATGCAGAATTTGGAGAGACACTGGAAGGTGCAGCGGAAGCGATCTGGCAGTTCAATAAAGCAATTATAGATAATACATTTGATTTGATTCCGGCAGTAAAACCACAGATTGCAATGTATGAACAGTTCGGGGTACCGGGACTGATTGCATTTCAGAAGACGATTGCTTACTGTAAAGAGAAAGAACTTGTCGTAATAGGTGATATCAAGCGCGGTGACATCGGTTCTACATCATCAGCATATGCGACCGGGCATTTGGGAAAAGTACAGGTTGGTTCCAAGATGTATTATGGTTTTGATGAGGATTTTGCAACGGTAAATCCATACTTGGGATCTGACGGTGTAAATCCTTTTATAGAAATATGTAAGGAAGAAAAAAAAGGCCTTTTTATTCTGGTTAAAACGTCTAATCCAAGCAGTGGAGAATTTCAGGATAGGCTAATAGATGGAAAGCCATTATACGAAATAGTGGGAGAGAAAGTGGCTGAGTGGGGCGCAAACCATATGGGAGATTCTTATAGCTATATCGGTGCTGTTGTTGGAGCAACCTATCCGGAGATGGGAAAAGCGCTACGCAAAATCATGCCGAAAGCCTATATCTTAGTACCTGGGTATGGTGCACAAGGCGGTAAAGGAGCGGATTTGGTGCACTTTTTCAATCAAGACGGACTAGGCGCTATTGTAAATTCTTCAAGAGGTATCATTGCAGCTTATCAGGATAAAAAATATACTTCTTTTGGGGCTTATAATTTTGCGGATGCTTCCAGACAGGCAGTGATTGATATGCAAAAAGATATCGCAACAGCATTAAATAATTATAAGCGTAGCTAAAACGGCAGATGGGAGATAAGGTTGAATGAAAAACATTCAACCACTTGATTTGAACGCGACCAAAGGTCGCAGACGGGAGTTGAAAATGGAACAATATAAACAAGAGTTTATTGAATTTATGGTAGACAGCAAGGTTCTGAAGTTTGGTGATTTTACATTAAAGAGCGGAAGGAAATCTCCATTTTTTATGAATGCAGGTTCTTATGTAACAGGAAGTCAGCTTCGTAAACTGGGTGAATATTATGCCAGAGCAATTCACGATAACTATGGGGAAAATTTTGATATCTTATTTGGACCGGCATATAAAGGAATTCCACTTAGTGTCGCAACAACAATTGCATTCAGCGAATTATATGGAAAAGAGATCAAGTACTGCTCCAACAGAAAGGAAGTAAAAGATCATGGGGATACAGGGATTCTTCTTGGTAGCCCTATAAAGGAGGGAGACAAAGTTGTTATCATAGAGGATGTTACAACATCGGGAAAATCAATCGAAGAAACTTTTCCGATTATCAGAGCACAGGCAGATTGCGAAATCTTAGGATTAATGGTATCCTTAAACCGCTGCGAACGCGGAAAAGGCGAAAAAAGTGCTTTGGATGAGATCAAAGAAACATATGGCTTCGATGCACATGCGATTGTAACAATGGAAGAAGTGGTGGCACATCTTTATAACAGGCCATATAAAGAAAATATTTTTATTGATGATGAAATGAAAGCAGCAATTGAAGCATATTATGCAGAGTACGGTGTAAAGTAAAAGAATAGAGATTCTTAATAATATATTTGAAAGAGGTGTCAATATGGAAGAAAAAATATATAAGACAATGGGAAGAACAGGCGCATGGAATATCGTACTTGGCGTAGTCTTAATCGTAGTAGGACTTACAAGTGGTATTCTTTTACTGATTAGTGGCGGCAGATTACTGGTTTCTAAAAGTAAGATTATATTTTAATCCACAAGAATTTAAATCATTACAGGTAGGAGAAACTGTGGATGAATCATAAATCGAATTATATTTTTACCAATAAGAATCATCCGGAAAAGGGAATTATGTCAACTGTTTTAGGCGTTATTTCGATAGCGTCTATTTGGATTGCCGTTTATCTGACATTCAGGAATAAAGGGCAGGCAGAATTCAGATATGGTACAGTTGTTTTTTTGACTATGGTATTTTCATTTATAGGAATTGGACTTGGAGTATCTTCACGTATGGAAAAGGATAAGTTCTACTTCTTTTCCTACATGGGAATTGCTCTTAATATGTTATCATTGGCAGCAATCAGTTTTATTTTATATGCAGGAGCTTATGGACTATGATGGATGAACGTTATGAATTAAGTATTGGGAGAATGAAGGAAATTATTACAGAAGAAGTAGTGGCTGAACCCTATGCGGCTTATTTTTGTACGGTAGCAAAATTTTTGATACAGATGGATCAGCTCTATCGGCAAATCGCAAGTGGAAATGATAGAGAAAAGACAATTACTGAATTACAAAAGAGAAATAAAGAATTATATCAGGATATTTTACCGGAATTCTATGCTGCGAGCTATGCGAATCCAGATTATGCGTCAGCTTGTTTGGGACGGGAGTTTGGAAAGCTTTTTTCGTTTCTATATACTGAAATGAGAAGCTTGATCGTGTATGCATATGAACAAAAAGAGTTTGACATGATAATACGTCTGGAACTTTTTTTAGAAGTATATCATGCATTTTTTTATGCCCGGACGGAAGAACATTCCGTTCCATCCTATAAAGCCATACAGGAAATTGTCTATTGGTTTGTCAGTGATTATTCGGAGCCTCTAATGGAACAACACATCAAAGAGCAACTGGATCCAACAGAACAGTTTGCCGTGGATATTATTATGAAAAGTGATTTGACAGATCTTAGATATTTATTCGATTACGGTGAATATATAACAGAAAATCAGCTTGAAACGGCACGTCATCTGAATGGGATGTCTGAAAAACAGATCTGTAAGATTGCGGATACGTATACGGAAGGGTTTCGGATAGGCTTCGTAAATAGTAATAAAGATTTAACTTCAAAAAAGGTCGTAAATATCCGTTACAGCCTTGGATTTGAACGTGTGATAAGACAGGCAATTCTGAATTTTCGTGCGTTGGGATTGGAGCCGACAATCTATCGTGCAGGCGTTTCTGTTTTTACAAAGAGAAGCAATCTGAAGATTGGCTATTACGGAGCAATTGCGAATAAGCAGTACGATTATGATCATAAAGAGGACAATGCGCTATTTCTGGATAAAATGCTCATGAACCGTAAACTTGAAGTAATGAGGGAAGCTTATGAGAAGGAGCGTGAATGGGCACAAGTGCATGCCGGGCCTGCCTGCATGGAAGTATTTGGAGAGACACCTTTTAATCCGGTCAGTAAGGAAACTGCCTGTAAATTGTCGGAAGAGCAGCAGAAACTGTCCGTAGAGTATGCATCTAAGTCTGGTTGTATTGTGAATGAATATATTAAAGGTGAAGAAAGAAGCTTTACAATTATAGCATTTCCGATACCGGAAATCGGAGAACAGTATCAGGAGATTTTTAATGAAGTAGTGCGGATCAATACATTGGACTATCAATTGTATCAAAAGATTCAGCAAACAATTATCGACACACTTGACAGAGCTGAATATGTCAGTGTTAAGGGGGGGAATGGAAACAGGACAAATCTAAATATATATTTGCATAAATTAACAAATCCATCGACACAAACTATTTTTGAGAATTGTGTAGCAGATGTAAATATTCCGGTAGGCGAAGTATTTACATCCCCAAGATTAAAGGGAACCAGCGGAACGTTGCATGTGAGCAGGGTGTATTTAGGTGAACTGGAATATAAGAATCTGGAAATGAACTTCAGGGATGGTATGATAGCATCCTATTGTTGTGATAATTTCGACACAGAGGAAGAGAACAGGAAGTATATAAAAGATAATGTACTATTTCATCATGAAACACTTCCGATGGGTGAATTCGCAATTGGTACGAATACCACAGCATATGTGGCTGCAAAGAAGTATGAGATTGCAGATAAATTACCAATCCTGATCGCTGAAAAAATGGGACCGCACTTTGCAGTTGGCGATACCTGCTATTCTCATTCCGAGGATGTGATAGTATATAATCCGGATGGAAAAGAAATAGTGGCAAGAGAAAATGAGATTTCTATCTTGCGTAAAACTGACATCAGTAAGGCTTATTTTAACTGTCATACAGATATCACGATACCGTATGACGAATTAGAGAGCCTGAATGCGGTGACAAAGGAAGGTGAGATACTTCCAATTATTGAAAAAGGTCGTTTTGTATTGACAGGATGCGAACAATTGAATGAGCCCTTTACTATGTGAAAAGACGATGAAGTAAAAAGTTATGGTTGACGCGTAAATTTTATATTTGTAAACTATAGAAAAAAGAGAAACTTTTTAAGTTTGAGGAGGAACGAAAAATGGCACAGGTAGGAATCGTAATGGGCAGTGACTCAGATATGCCGATCATGGCAAAAGCAGCTGATATTTTAGGAGAACTTGGAATTACTTATGAAATGAAAATTATATCGGCACATAGAGAACCGGATGTATTTTTTGAATATGCAAAGTCAGCGGAGCAGAAAGGTTTCAAAGTTATTATTGCAGGAGCAGGTATGGCAGCACATCTTCCGGGAATGTGCGCGGCAATATTCCCTATGCCGGTGATAGGTATTCCGATGCATACGACATCACTTGGAGGAAGAGATTCCCTTTATTCCATCGTGCAGATGCCATCAGGTATTCCTGTTGCAACAGTTGCAATTAACGGTGGTGCGAATGCGGGACTTCTTGCTGCAAAGATTCTTGCGACATCTGACGCAGCTTTATTAGAGAAATTAAAAGATTACACAACTTCTCTTAAGGAGAGTGTTCAGAAGAAAGATGCAAGATTACAGGAAGTCGGATATAAAAACTACTAAAATCCCACATAGGAAAGGAATTAAAAAATGGATTACAAGAACGCAGGTGTTGATATTGAGGCAGGCTACAAATCAGTAGAACTTATGAAAAAACACGTAAAAGAGACCATGAGACCGGAAGTATTAGGCGGGCTGGGCGGATTTTCCGGAGCTTTTTCGATGGAAAGTTTTAAAAATATGGAAAAACCTACTTTGGTATCTGGTACAGATGGCGTAGGAACTAAGTTGAAGCTGGCATTTCTTATGGACAAACATGATACGATCGGTATTGATTGTGTGGCTATGTGCGTGAATGATATCGCATGTGCAGGAGGAGAACCATTATTTTTCTTAGATTATATTGCATGCGGGAAGAATGAGCCGGAAAAGATCGCTACGATTGTAAAGGGAGTGGCTGATGGATGTAAACAATCCAATGCAGCATTAATCGGCGGTGAAACAGCAGAAATGCCGGGGTTTTATCCGGTAGAGGAATATGATCTGGCGGGATTTGCAGTAGGTGTTGTGGATGAGAAAGATCTGATTACGGGTAAAAATCTGAAAGATGGAGATGTATTGGTGGGTATCGCATCTTCGGGTGTGCATAGTAATGGATTTTCACTAGTCAGGAAAATATTTGATATGACAAAAGAAAGTCTTGACACTTACTATGATGAATTGGGAAAAACACTTGGTGAAGCACTCTTGGAACCAACTAAAATATATGTAAAAGCGTTAAAAAGTCTTAAAGATGCAGGTATTACAATCAAAGCCTGCAGTCATATTACAGGCGGAGGATTTTATGAGAATATTCCCAGAATGTTACCAGAAGGTGTAAATGCAGTTGTTGAAAAAAACAGTTATCCAGTGCCGGCGATTTTTAAACTGATGCAGCAAAAGGGAAATATTGCTGATGAAATGATGTATAATACCTACAATATGGGTATCGGTATGATGTTGGCAGTAGATCCAAAGGATATTGATGCGGCCTTACAGGCAGTTGAAGCATCAGGAGAGAAGCCATATGTAGTGGGCAAGATCGTGACAGGTGAAAAAGGGATTACATTATGTTAAAGATCGTTGTATGTGTATCGGGCGGCGGTACTAACTTACAGGCAATTATGGATGGCATTGAGCAGGGAATTGTCCGAAATACACAGATTGTCCGTGTGATCAGCAATAATAAAAATGCTTTTGGGCTGGAAAGGGCAAGAATAGGCGGAATTGATGCAATATGTGTTTCTCCCAGAGATTTTGAAGAGCGTGCAGATTTTAATGCAGCGTTGTTAGCGGCAGTAGATGAAGTATGCCCGGATTTAATTGTTCTGGCAGGTTTTTTGGTAGCAATACCAGACGTGATGATTGAAAAATATCCAAATCAGATCATTAACATTCATCCATCATTGATTCCCTCCTTTTGCGGAGTGGGGTATTATGGATTAAAAGTACATGAAGCAGCTTTGGGCCGGGGGGTAAAATATACAGGGGCAACCGTTCATTTTGTAGATGAAGGAACAGATACAGGACCGATTCTATTGCAAAAACCAGTAGAGGTATTGGCGGATGATACTCCGGAAAAATTGCAAAAACGTGTGATGGAACAGGCAGAATGGGTGATTTTGCCGAAGGCAATTGATATGATTGCGAATGGTGAATTGAAATAAAGAAGTTAAAAAAGCGGGTGAAGCGGAGTAAGGAGCGGACAATGAAAGTATTGATTGTAGGAAGTGGCGGAAGAGAACATGCTATCGCAACAAGTGTTGCAAAAAGTGCAAAGGTAAATAAAATATACTGCGCTCCGGGAAATGCGGGTATTGGTGAGATAGCGGAGTGTATACCAATAACGGCAATGGAATTCGAGAAAATAGTTACTTTTTCAAAAGAGAAAGGAATTGATCTGGTTATAGTAGGAATGGATGATCCATTAGTCGGGGGTCTGGTAGATGAACTCGAAGCAGCGGGCATACGTGCATTTGGTCCCAGAAAAAATGCAGCTATTTTGGAAGGAAGCAAAGCTTTTTCTAAGGATCTGATGAAGAAATATAACATTCCGACAGCAGAGTATGAAAATTTCGAAACACCGGAGGCAGCACTTTCTTATTTGGAAAAAGCATATTTTCCGCTTGTGTTAAAAGCTGATGGATTGGCGCTTGGAAAAGGTGTGTTGATTTGCAATACGCTGGAAGAAGCAAAAGCAGGTGTACAATCAATTATGTTAGATAAAAAATTTGGTTCTGCCGGTAATAAATTAGTAGTAGAAGAATTCATGCAGGGAAGAGAAGTATCCGTATTGTCCTTCGTAGATGGAAAAACGATTAAAACTATGACATCAGCACAGGATCATAAACGTGCGGAAGACGGTGACCAGGGATTGAATACTGGAGGCATGGGAACTTTTTCTCCGAGCCCGTTCTATACAGATGAAGTTGATGCATTCTGCAATCAATATGTATATCAGGCTACAGTCGATGCAATGGCATCAGAAGACAGAGAATTTAAGGGCATTATTTTCTTTGGACTTATGTTAACTGAAAAAGGTCCAAAAGTTTTGGAATATAATGCAAGGTTCGGAGATCCGGAAGCACAGGTAGTGCTTCCGCGCATGAAAAATGATATCATTGATGTGATCGAAGCATGCATTGATGGAACACTGGATCAGATCGACCTGCAATTTGAAGATAATGCAGCCGTGTGTGTTGTATTGGCATCGGCTGGTTACCCGGTTTCTTACGAAAAGGGATATTTGATCAAAGGCCTTGAGAAATTTGATGGGAAAGACGGATTCTATGTTTTTCATGCTGGTACAAAATTAACAGAGAAAGGGATCGTTACAGACGGAGGAAGGGTACTGGGAGTAACGGCAAAAGGAACAACGCTGCAAGAAGCAAGGCAGAATGCTTATAAGGCAACAGATTGGATTGATTATGAAAACAAGTATATGCGTCATGATATCGGAAAAGCAATTGATGAGGTCTGAAACTGATAGGTAATGCATAGTGGAAATTAATTAATGTTGCAAATATTAGGGGATAGGATGTAATACTTTATGGATATTGGAGTAAATTTATATAACAGGCCAACTTATTGCAGTAAGTGCGGTGGGATTATGATATTTGCTGGTGTAGGAGAGTATCACTGTGAGGATTGTAAAAATGTAGAATATGATGATTATGGCAAGGTACGCCTATATATTGAGAAACATAAAGGTGCAACAGCTGCGCAGATTGAAGCTGAAATAGGAGTAAGCCAGAAGACCATCAGGCAGATGCTTCGTGATGCTAAGATAGAGATTGCTGCAGAATCAAGAATCTTTATGAAGTGTGAAATATGTGGTACAAATATTCGTTCAGGCAGATTTTGCAAGAAATGTGAAGCAAATTATCATCACCAGATAGAGGAAGAACAAAGAAAAATTAAATTACATAAAAGCAGTAAAGGATACGGGATGGAAACAGAACACGATTCCAATGGTGAGAAACGTTTCCGAAGACAATGATAATGTTTTAAAAGGGGTACAATATGATGAATCAGAGAAAAACAGGAATGCAAAAGATGATGAAAGCAGCTTTTGGGGTATGTGCAATAGTATTATGTGTTCATTTTACTACACTTGGCTCTTATGCATATACGAAAACAACCGGGACGGTCGTACCGGCAACAGCTAAGATCAGAGCGGAGGCAAACACATCAAGTGAAGCGGTAGGCAGTACAGCAGCCGGAAAAACGGTTTCGATTGTTGATGAAGTGACAGGAAATGATGGCAGTACATGGTATCAGATAGAAGTGGATGGAAGCACAAAAGGGTATATCCGTTCAGATCTGGTGACAAAGGCAGCTTCTTCCGGTTCTCCGACAGATAATTCTGCAAATACCGGTACGGATAATTCTGCAAATACTTCAGAATCGCCAGAGGCAAGCCTGAAACAGGTGGACAGTCAGGCAGCTACTGTATCCACTCCAAGTGCAAATGTCAGAAAAAGTGCTTCTACCACAGCAGAGGTCATAAGTTCTATTCCAAAGGGCACTGCTGTAACGATTACCGGAGAAACGACAGGTGATGATGGTAAAAGATGGTTTCAGATTTCTTATAATGATGGAGCATCTACAGGATTTGTTCGTGCAGATCTGGTGACTGCAGGTACAGCAGCTGAAACTGAAGTAGCGGGTACAAAGAATTCAGATACAGCGGGTACAGAAAAACAAGGATCTCCGGAAAAAGAAACACAGGAAGCGTCTACGGAGGAAGCGACTACAGAACCGGCCAGCACGGAAGCGTCAACCGAAGAGGCTGCAGGCGGAGAAACAGAAGGTACAACGACTGGTACAGGAACTGTAACGGTTCTGAATACCGAGGAAACACCTGCGCTGCCGTCAGGATTTCAAGAAGTATCTGTGACATTGAATGATCAAAATGTAAGAGCATGGAAGAATGGAGATTTTTATGTTTTTTATGGTCAGGCTGCTGATGGAACAGTAGGATTTTATATGTATGATTCAGTAGAAAAAACTTATCAGAGATATTTCATGACGAACATTGAGATGCCGGAAGGGAATGACACAAAAGATATATCAGCTTTTTTAAAACCCATCGTAATTGGTATGGCAGCTGTTCTTGTAATTTTGTTAATTATTATTATTATCTTAACGATTAAGCTAAATGAATATAAAGAAGAACTTGCATGGGATTCCGAAGAAGATGATGATTATCCGGAAGAAGAAATAGAAGAAGAGGAAGAAGAACTTCCAAGGCAGTATAAGAAGAAAAAGAGAAAAGTAAAGCCGGTATACGAAGAAGAGGACGATATCATAGAAGAGGAAGAAGAACCGGAACCTGTGGTTATGGTGCGTCGGGTACCAAAGAAAAAAGTAGAAGCTGCGAGACCTCAAGTTAAGAAAGTAACAACAAGTAAACCTCGGAACTTCCTGGAAGAGGAAGAGATGGAAATTCCGGTCAGGAAAAAAATTAAAAAGAAGCCTGCTTTTACACCAGTTTCTGATGATTTGGATCCGGATGACGAAGATACATTTGTGTTTATTAATTTGGATGGCGATGATTTGGATTAATAATGCGAGAAAAGATAGTTTGCAATTGGAAGCAATTGCAAACTATCTTTTTTAATATACGCGGGCAACGACCCAGATACAAAAAAAACACTAGAGATATTTTGAAAACAGTTATGTCCATGATGTTAAAACTAGATGACAAAAAGAAATATTATTACACAAACATATTGACATGAAATAAAAATACATTTACAATTCAAAATGTAAACATTAACAACATGTATTCAGTAATGGATAAAAATGAGTGTGTTTATGAAACGGAAATCTAATAAAAAAATCGGAGGAAGAAATTATGTTACTTAATATGAAAGAACTTTTAAGCGTTGCAAACGAAAACAATTTTGCGGTGCCTGCATTTAACATCAGCTCTTATGCGATGTTGAATGGAATCATGGCTGCTTCGGAGGAAAAAAATGCGCCAGTTATTATTGCAATTCATCCGGATGAATTGAGCCATATTGGAACAGATGTTATTCAGTCAATTAGACAGAGAGCCTTCAAATCAACAGTGCCTGTATGTATTCATCTGGATCATGGCGCATCTTTTGAGCAGGTTATGGTTGCAATTGATGCTGGATATACATCAGTTATGATTGATGGGTCCAGTCTTCCGTTTGAAGACAATATTGCACTCTGCAAGAAAGTATGCGAAGCAGCACATGCAGCCAATATATCTGTAGAGGGAGAACTTGGAACAATCGGAACAACTGATTCTACAGAAACCGCTAATCAGGTGATTGTTTATACAAAACCAGATGATGCCGTTAAGTTCGTAAAGGAAACAGGCGTTGATACATTAGCAATTGCAATTGGAACATGCCACGGATTATATCCGGCAGGAATGAAACCAGAATTAAGATTAGATTTATTAAAAGAAATTAAGTCAAAAGTATCTATTCCGCTGGTATTACATGGAGGGTCTAATAACCCGGATAAGGAAATTGGAGAATCTGTAACATTAGGTGTAAATAAGATCAATATCTCCAGTGATATTAAAGCAGCATATTATATTAAAATGAGAGAAGTATTAAAAGATAATAGTCTTAGAGAACCAAACATGATTGAGCCGCCTTGTATTGAGGCTATGAAAGAAGTAGCATATCACAAAATCCAGCTTTTCAAGGCTGATGGAAAGGCTGCACTTTATTAATGAAATGTAAATTTGCAGGATAAAAAACAGCTTATTCTGTCATTGGCCCCGTAAAACTATGAGAAACACGCAAAGCGTGTTTCTCATAGTTTTATAGGGCATTTCAGTTCGCGAGTAATGAGGAAAATAGTAATCATAGTATAAGGAAGAGGGGCAGATAGAATGAAGATAGAAGAGAAATATAGGAAAACATATGAAGATATGGAAGCATTGATCGCCTCCAGAACTGAGAATAATGCTTTCTCAGCATTAGGGTACACTAGTAATTTAGATATATTATGTGATTTTCAAATAGAAATATTCAATCAGCTTCTAAATAAGTATCTTCCAAATGCAGAACTAAGTACTATGAAAGCAGCAAAAGAAATCACTAAGATGGAAGAATTTTTAGAAAGTATTGTTTATTTTTGTGTACATGGAATTGGCGGAGAAATTGATATTGCAGATTTTAAAATCATAAAGGATACTTTTGCAATCAAAAAAGGAATGGGGGGAACGGCTGCACAGGCGGCTATGGCACTGGCAGCGATAGGATGTCCTTCCATTATTCATCTGACAGATGATTCTAAAGATGTATGTGATATATTAAAATCTCCTTTTATTTATACGATAACAAAAGAAGGAGATTTAGTTCATACTGATCAAATCATTCAAACTGCAGAACAGGAAATACACTACATTATTCAATTTAAAAAGGGAGATGTGATTTGTCTGGGCAGCCAGAAGATTACGATTCCGGTATCAAACAGGCTGATTGTAACAAAAATTACAGTAAATGAGATACTTCCTTTTTCTGATTCCTATTTTTCCTATATAGAGGAGCATGCTACAGATATTAAAAGTAATGTAATTTCCAGTTTTAATGCGATTCGGGATAAAGATATATTAAAAAAGAGGCTTGACATTGTTAAAGCGCATATCAAAAGGTATAAAGCAAATAATAATAATGGTATGATTTATTTTGAAGATGCCCATTACCATAGCACAGAAGTCCGCCAGCTATGTCTGGAGACTATCTATCCATATGTGGATATCTTAAGTTTAAACGAGGAAGAATTAGAATATACACTTAAAATGTATGATTTTCCGGTAGACATCAATAATATCTATTCTTGTATTAAAGGTGCAGCATATATAAAGGAAGGTTTTTTTATAAAAAAAGGAGTTATTGTACACACCAAGGATTATTCCATGTATTTGGGAGATAAATTGAATATCGATGTTGAAAAAGGTTTAATAATGGGAAACATGTTGGCAACTGCAAAAGCGATCAATGGCTGGTATGGAACAAAAGAACAGATCGGAGAAGTTATAAAGTTACCGCTAAGTGAAAAAGGTATCAGTAATAAAGAATTGGTGGAAAAAAAGTATTTTTCCAAGAATGTTATTTTAGTGCCTTCTAAATATATTGATAAACCAAAGTATACAATTGGCTTAGGAGATTCCTTTGTTGCCGGTGTACAAATGTGTTTTTAATAAAAAACTTGAAAATACTTGTAATTTACTGCAATATATAAGATAGGAAGACTAACTATTAAAAGTCAAGTCTTAAAATGATTTTTTTTGAATGAATTGCAGAAATGCATTTCAGATAGATAATAAACTAAAAATTAGTTCAATGAACATTGAAAACTGCATGACAAACAG
>JAEWSH010000021.1 GCA_023398375.1 Bacillota bacterium
GTATAACACCGCCCTGCTCGAAGGTTGTAGAGAGCAATTGTTAGGCATTCCCATCGGCTTACCCATGAAAGACGGTGACGCCAACATTTACAGTTCCTGCTCTTCCCTCAGCACAAGCACCATCGGCGAAAAGACCGGAGCCGTATTGATGAGTGCGGCAGAAGTCTGGCTACTCAGGGCCGAAGCAGCCCTCCGCGGCTATACCAAAGAAAATCCCCGCACATGCTATGAATACGGTGTAAGTACTTCATTTACACAATGGGACTGTGCCGGTGCTTCCGAATATCTGGAAAGCGACAAAACCCCTGCCGATTATAAAGATGTAGTCTCAGGCGGCAAGGTGGGCAAGGACATGAAAGCCTTGATTACCATCTCCCCAAAATGGGAAGAAGATGCAGACATAGAGACAAAACTCGAAAAGATTATTACCCAGAAGTGGCTGGCATGCTGGCCCGAAAGTTATGAGGCATGGGCCGAGCAACGCCGTACCGGATACCCAAAACTTTTCAAGGTCCAAAGCAACACCGGAAAAGTGATTGATACGGATATCATGATCCGCCGCCTACCGTTCTCGACGGACGCCGCCACTGCCGACCCGGCACAATACGCTACCCTCACGGAAAAACTGGGTGGCGCAGACAATGGCGCCACCCGCCTTTGGTGGGATACGGGGAAAAACTCTTTTTAGAACAGACTCCACGCAACCGTAAGCCCTGCCATCACAATGGCTACCATGCTCATCAGCTTGATCAGGATATTCAAACTCGGACCGGATGTGTCCTTGAACGGGTCTCCTACGGTGTCACCCACGACTGTAGCTTTGTGGACTTCACTGCCTTTGCCGCCAAAGTTGCCTTCTTCCACATATTTTTTGGCATTATCCCATGCACCACCGGCATTTGCCATGAAGATAGCAAGCACGAAACCGCTACTCAATCCGCCAATCAGCAGGCCGAGCACACCGGGAACACCGAAAATAAGTCCCGTCGCAATCGGAGTAATGATAGCTATCAGTGACGGAACCACCATCTCGCGTTGCGCCCCTTTCGTCGAGATTGCCACACAACGCTCATAATCAGGCTCCGTCTCTCCCGTAAGGATTCCCTTAATTTCGCGAAACTGGCGGCGCACTTCGTCTACCATATGGGCCGCCGCACGACCCACCGCGTTCATCGTCATAGCCGAGAACAGGAAGGGCAGCATGCCGCCGATGAACAGGCCCGTCAGCGTGATTGGGTTAAGTATATCCAGCTGGAACACGAAATCAGGCTTGAGTATCTGCACCTCGTTCATGAAGGATGCTATCAGCGCAAGCGCCGTCAGCGCAGCGGAACCGATTGCAAAGCCTTTGCCCGTAGCGGCTGTAGTATTGCCCAAGGAGTCAAGCGCATCGGTACGCTTACGCACCTCTTCACCCAGACCGGACATTTCCGCATTGCCACCCGCGTTGTCAGCTATCGGTCCGTAAGCATCTGTAGCAAGCGTGATGCCCAATGTAGAAAGCATACCTACTGCGGCAATGCCAATACCATAGAGCCCCAGACCCACATTAGAGAAGTCGAAGCCCGAAGCAAAGAGATAAGAAGCAATGATACCTATCACCACGGCAATCACCGGAATAGCCGTAGAAAGCATTCCCAAGCCTATACCGGAAATTATGACTGTCGCCGGACCGGTCTTTCCGCTTTCACTCAGCTTTTGGGTAGGACGGTAGGATTGGGAAGTATAGTACTCCGTAGACCGCCCGATGATGATACCTACTATCAAACCCACTATCACGGAGCAGGAAATCCACAGCCAGTTGTCCAACTTCAGCAACCACAGGATAAAGAAAGTGGCGACAACTATCAAAATAGAGCTGAGATTAGTACCGAAAGCCAGTGAGTTCAGCAAGTCCTTCATCTTCGCATTCTCTTTGGTACGCACGGAGAAGATACCGATAATGGAAAGCAATATACCAACGGCTGCAATCAGCATCGGAGCGATTACGGCCTTGAACTGCATCAGCGTATCACCCGAGTGGATAAAAGCCGCAGCACCGAGGGCAGCCGTAGCAAGGATAGAACCGCAATAACTTTCGTACAAATCAGCCCCCATACCTGCCACGTCGCCTACATTGTCGCCTACATTATCCGCAATCGTGGCAGGATTACGCGGGTCGTCTTCGGGAATACCGGCTTCCACCTTTCCCACAAGGTCGGCACCTACATCGGCAGCCTTTGTATAGATACCGCCACCTACGCGTGCAAACAATGCCTGCGTGGAAGCGCCCATACCGAAAGTCAGCATGGTAGTGGTAATGATGCAGAGTTTATGGGTGGGAGTCATTACATCTTCCGGAATTACAGCATTCAGCAACAGATACCAGAAAGATATATCAAGCAAGCCAAGGCCAACCACTACCAGTCCCATCACCGCACCGCTACGGAAAGCCACGCGTAGTCCGGCATTCAGCGATGTGCGTGCCGCATTGGCAGTGCGAGCCGATGCGTAGGTGGCCGTCTTCATACCCAAAAAGCCGGAAAGTCCGGAAAAGAATCCTCCGGTAAGGAAAGCAATCGGCACCCAGGAGTTCTGCACTCCGAAACCGTATGCCATAATGGAGAAAAGGATAACCAGCCCCAGAAATACCCAGCCCACAATCTTGTATTGTTGGCGAAGGTAAGACATAGCACCTTTGCGCACAGCAGCGGCAATCTTAATCATCTGAGGCGTACCCTCACTCTCTTTCATCATCTGACGATGGAAATACCAGGCAAAACAAAGTGCCATAATAGAAGCGGCTGGAACCAGCCAGAATAGGATTTGGTCCATAGCATTTATTCGTATTAAAAGGTTGAACGAAAGCCTAAAAATATTGATTTGAAACGAAATAAGCAAATGAAAAAGAAAAGAAATCCAAGCAAGCATGTATTTATACTGGCGAATAAAACAACAAGCAGTACCCTTTTTTACCTATTTTTTGTATTTAATGAGAAGAACAGAGCACATATAGATATATATTACAACTTTTATAGTACCTTTGCAACAAGTAAACAAGCTAAAAACAAAGGCATTATGAAACCAATCTATTCTAACCTGACATGCAAGATGCTGGCTTTGACATTATGCAGCATTATGCTGGCATTCCTATCCATAGGATGCGAACATGACGTCTACAATCCCGATAATGGAAAAGACGATGAGAAGACTCCCAACTCTTTTGATTTTTCTACGACATCTTCCATCCAAGTAAATGTAAAGTATGATGTCCCCGAAGGCTATAAAGTACTTTTTGAAATCTATCTTGAAGACCCGTTCACGATTGACAAAGATGGCCAGATTATAAAACGCACAGACCTGGAACCGGTCATCAGACGCATGACAGACGGTAACGGTGCATATAGCGGCAAGGAAATCATCAATTCGGACCATGGGGACGAAGCATATATCTATACTTCTTATATAGGGGTCCCCACCCTCTTCAAAACAGTTATTGCAGGAGATGCCATTACTGCCGACATCAAATGGGATTCCACCGATGATAATCCGCAAACACGGGCGGAGGGATGGCAGGCACCCAAAGGATACCATGTATTAGGAACATGGAGCTCCAAAGGATATCCTCATTATTTAGACACAGACAACAAAATCACAATTCCCGGTGATGTATTGACAATCATCAATACGACCTTGAAGGAAGGAGGCACATGCCCTAAGCAATACCGACAAGCCATAGATTTTGAAATCAATGATCCGGAAGGGCGCAATGCGGAAGTATCCATCCGGATAATTGGAGGAACCAGCGGTGCAGCGAGCGCCTTTGGCTATTATTGCTATAGGGCAGACGCATCTTTAAGTGAAATTAAAAAAGCCCCCAAATGCATTGTTTTTCCAAACACTCTGATGGATAATTATTATAATAAAAAGGCTTCCGGACTACAAGGCGGTGAAAGTGTAAAGCTTCATTACATAGACCCCGACGGAGTGGACCAAGGCACCGTATTTCCCAATGGAGTAAAAAT
Source organism: Bacillota bacterium (assembly GCA_023398375.1). Classification (GTDB taxonomy): domain Bacteria; phylum Bacillota; class Clostridia; order Lachnospirales; family Lachnospiraceae; genus SZUA-378. The sequence continues at coordinate 4,005 of JAEWSH010000021.1, forward strand.
CGGATGGTTCCTATTGAATGACAGCTTCTATGGCGGAAACAATAAGCCTTTCTACTCTACTACAAAGCTGAATGGGGACGGCCGTACACATACAGCCGCATTCCGCATCGATGATTTTGTCGTATTGTCCTTTGAAGATTGGACAGACCAAGACTATAATGATATACAATTCAACGTATGGTCCAACCCCATCGAAGCCATCATCAATCCGGATATTCCTGATATCAAACCTGACGGTGGCAACGAGGATAAGAAATACAGTCTGGAATACAAAGGAATCATCGCTTTCGAAGATAATTGGCCCAGAAAGGGTGACTATGACTTGAATGATGTTATTGTAAAATACCAGTCCGTATTGAACTTCAATGATGCCAATCAGGCCCTTTCTACAGAAGACACCTATGAGTTGCTTTGGTCCGGTGCCACTTTCAAAAATGGTTTCGCTTACCAACTGAATACAGAACGCAGCAATATGTCAACTGAAATATTGGAAGCCCCCACAAGTTTCAACGGACAAGGACTGGATACAGACCTTTCCAAAGCTACCGTCAATGTATTTCTAAGTGCGCTCGATGTAACAGAGAGAAATACAAAAACCGCTACATATAAGATAAAGAACACCTTCAAGACTCCACTATCACACGAAACGCTTGGAATTCCCCCTTATAATCCATTCATCATGGTACATGACGAATTGAAAGAATCACGCATCGAAGTGCATTTGGTCAACTATCCTCCTACTGAAAAGGCAGACATGGCTCTATTCCATACCGAAGAGGATTTGTCCTCTGTACCGACAAGCTATTATGTAGCCAATGGCAACTATCCTTTTGCCATTCATCTAAGTGGAGCCACAAACTTCAATACTCCTGAAACCCAGCCGATAGACAAGAGCTTTGAACATTTTATGGATTGGGTCAATTCCAATGGAACAGATTATAAGGATTGGTACAAATAACCGATAAAAGATACTCCTTATAAAGAAAATGGCAACCATTCACAGGGTTGCCATTTCTTATATCTTCCTATGTTGTAATATAGTAGAGCGAACTTATTCCACCGTTACAGCCGTACCGCATGCCGTAACCATCAACATGCTGCCACTGCCTCCTACCGTTTCATAGTCCAAGTCTACACCAATCACGGCATTGGCACCCATAGCACGGGCATGTTCTTGCATCTCGCGCAAGGCTATATCTTTAGCTTCGCGCAGCACTTCTTCATAAGAGCCACTTCGCCCACCCACCACGTCGCGGATGCTGGCAAAGAAATCGCGGAATACATTGGCACCGATAATCGTTTCACCGGAAACGATGCCATAATAGCGGGTGATACGTCCACCCTCAATAGTCGGGGTTGTTGTTACTAACATAATTCATTTTTTTAGTTGTTGACATATTAGACGCAAGGAATGAAAGAAAGGTTGCAAAGCTTTGCTTTGGTCAGAACATCCGGCTGACACGAACTATACCTGCCACCAGCACATCTATCTCCTCCCGGGTATTGTAAAGCCCGAAAGATGCACGCACTGTTCCTTCGATGCCAAGACGCTGCATCAATGGTTGGGCACAGTGATGTCCCGTGCGTACGGCAATGCCAAGACGGTCGAGCAATGTACCCATATCAAAATGATGGATATCACCTACCAGAAACGATATGACACTAC
>JAEWSH010000026.1 GCA_023398375.1 Bacillota bacterium
GTCCACTATGACGACCTGCCCGAAAACGCCGGGCAGATTGTCGCCAAAGTCTTCTCCGGAGAACAGACCTACGGAGCCGAGTTTTCCGGTCTGCTGGGCGTGAACGCGCTGACGGTGGGTGTGCCCATTTACAGCGGAGATACCGTTGTCGGTGCGGTTTTGCTGCATGCACCCGCAAGCGGCGTGAATGATGCGGTTGCACAGGGAATGCTTACGCTGGTCATCGGCTGCGCCGCGGCGCTTCTCTTCGCCGGAATGGCGGCATTCCTCCTTTCTTATCGTTTTACCTGCCCGCTGTCCCGGATGAAAACCGCTGCGCTGGCGCTTGCGGACGGAAACTACGAGGCCAAGACCGGCGTCAGCTCGACCGACGAGATCGGGCAGCTTGCCGAGGCGCTGGATATTCTGGCGCAGCGGCTGAGAGCGGTGGAAGTGGAACGCGAAAATCTGGATCGCTCGCGTGATCGCTTTGTCGCCGATGTATCCCATGAACTGCGCACACCTGTAGCCGTGCTGCGCGGCTCTATCGAGCTTTTGCGGGACGGGACCGTCAGTCGGCCAGAAGAAGTCCTGGAATACTATAACCAGATGCTGACCGAAAGCAGGCATTTGGAACGCCTGGTTAATGACCTGCTGGAGCTATCACGGCTGCAAGACGCCGGATTCCAGCTGCGCAAGGAGGAAATCAATCTCTGCGATGTGGTAAGCGACGCCGTCCGCGCCATCCGTCCCGCAGCGCAGGCTAAGCATATTGCCATTGAAACCACCGTGCCCAAAACGGAATGTCTGCTCAGCGGCGACTACGGCCGCATCCGCCAGCTGCTGTTTATCCTTCTGGACAATGCGGTAAAGTTTTCCCCGGAAGGCGGGGCCATTCAAATTACGCTCACCAAAACAGAAGGCTGTACGCTCACGGTGACCGATCACGGCGTTGGTATCCCTCAGGAGGATTTGCCTCATATCTTTGACCGCTTCTACAAAACAAACTCCAAGGAAAACAAGAACGGGACCGGGCTGGGACTCGCCATCGCAAGCGAGATTGCAAAGAGACACAATGCGAGAATCTCTGCACAGAACGAAGAGGACGGGACATCCTTCCAGGTGATTTTCCCGTAGTATATTCGCGCCTTCTGACGCCTGCGGCCTACTTGGAGAAAAGGACATTGGATAAATACTGCTGCAACAGCTTTCGAAATCGATCAGTTCTAACATTAAATCAGGCGGATGTCTTTGCCAAATTATTTTTGCTCCCCCAAATCACCCGGAACGTGACCGCGCTGAGTACGACCGCCGCGCCAAGCAGATTCAGTCTACCCGGCTTTTTGCCTAGCGTCAGAAATACCCATACCGGATTCATAATGGGGTCAATAATTGGAATGATAACCGTTTCCAATGCAGAAAGGCCCGTACTTGCCCTAGCATATATCATATAGGAAAGTGCTACCATGCTGCCCAATAAAAGTAGAAAAAAGAAATCACTCCTATCCAATCGTCCGGCTCCGATCATGAACGGAATGCCGACAACCCCCGCGATGATATTGCCAAGATACATCGACATAACCGGGTTTTTGTTCTTTTGCAGCCGCAAAAAAATTGAAATACCCGTAAAGGTTACGCCGTTAAACACTGCGACGACATTTCCCGCTATGCTTCCTCCCCCCGCCTGATCCATAAAAAAGAGCACCATACCGGCAAATACGCACATCATGCTTTAAATATCAGCCCTTGTGACGCGCTCTTTCAAAAACGCCCATGAGAGAGCAGCGCCACATAAATGGGCGCCGTGTATTGCAGCATGATGGCGTTTGCAGAGGTCGTCAGCTTTGTTGACGCAACAAAGCAGTAATTAAAGGCGGCGTAACACAGCGCTCCGCCTAGGACATACCGGTCAATCCGCCGCTTCTTGTTTTTGAGTACCACAGGTGTCAGCAACAGCATGGCTATCAGGCTTCGTCCGCCCGCAACAGCATAGGGTGTCCAACGGATCATTTTGATGTTCAGGCCCGCCAAGCTCCACATCAATGCTGCAACGCAGGTCGGGCCAATCGCTTTTTTGTGATTCATATCTTGTTCCTTTACGGTCGGGTTATCAGTGTAAGGCCGAAATTGCCAAGAGACGCTGAGGGCGCTTTCCGGGTTGGAAAGCGTCCTCCTTTTATCCGTCGACCATCCTTATTTTACTTGGTCCGGCACAGAGTATAAAGATCTGTCCGCCTGTTTTCAAGCGTAATGAGCTGCTTTTTCACAGTATCCACATAGTCGAGGTCAATTTCCGCAGTGATCACGCACGGCCTGTTGGAGGTGCGCGCTACAAAGTCCACAATCATGCTGGAAACCAGTACCGCACCCACCAGTGGAAAGCCCTTCATAACCGGGCTGATCTTTAAGAGCAACGTGCGTTCAATCAGCCCCAGTACCACCACAATGCCCACAATAGCTACCAAACGCCCACATATCCGAATTTAATAGGGCAAACTTATAAAAAGGCCGAAAACTGCCGCCGTTCCCAGTCCAATCAGCATCTGGGACTGGTGACACACGCCCACCAGAAAGGTCGCGGGCGGAGGCTCTGCACTGCTGCCGGGTGACGCCCAAATCCATCGTGGAGACGGCTAGCATCGCCAGCGCGCTGAATCTTGCCAGCTGCAACCGCGGCATCACTTTTGTCTGCCAATCGGCTCTCCACTATACCAAGGTAAGTATTCCACTGGCTTATTTTTCGACCGACCGCATGAAGAATAATTGCGGTTCCGTTGTTCTTTATTATATGAACCGTCAGCCCGGCAACCTAGTGGACTGCTTTTGCGAAGCGGCTGTTCAGGCTGTAAAACAGCAGGTTTAAAACGCCTTGCACTATGATATTTTCTTTATTATAAGGCAGAAAGATCTCCCCTGACTTAAACCATCTTATTATAATCTGGAAACCTTTGTGCGGCAGTTCTTTTTTTTGAGGTCAAACAGGTTCTTGCTCTGCAATAAACCATCGGTGCTCCGCTGTTCCAATTTATAGCTCCTGATGAACCTTTAGCCCCTCTGCAAGAACGCGATGAGGACTGGACACAGTAAAACAAAACTGTGCTCAGTCCTCATCATTTGTTGTTCAGAACAAAACTACCGTTTTAGAAAAGTCAATCTTCAGAGTAAAGCCTCGTTTCAGAACAACCCCTCCGAAAATTTTTTTCCCTTATGCTTTCTATGGCTACGGCCCGCTCAGCTCAAAAAGTCCTTAAGCTTCTTGCTGCGGCTGGGGTGGCGCAGCTTTCTCAGGGCTTTTGCCTCGATTTGCCGGATGCGCTCGCGGGTGACGTTGAACTCTTTTCCAACCTCTTCCAGAGTCCGGGCGCGACCATCCTCAATGCCGAAGCGCAGCTTTAAAACCTGTTCCTCCCTGGGTGTCAGCGTGGACAGCACATCCATCAGCTGTTCCCTCAAAAGCTTATAGGACGCTGCCTCGGAGGGTTCCGACGCGCCCTCGTCGGGAATGAAGTCGCCCAGATGGCTGTCTTCCTCCTCGCCGATGGGGGTCTCCAGGGACACCGGCTCCTGGGCAATCTTTAAAATCTCCCGGATGCGTTCGATGGCTCGCTTTTTCTCATCCTCACGAACCTT
>JAEWSH010000038.1 GCA_023398375.1 Bacillota bacterium
GTGCAGAAGGCGGAGCAGGACGCTGCCGTCCGGACGGCACGGGCTGAGGAGAACCTGATGAATAATTATCGGGTCGGAATACTCCGGGACTTCACACGGCGGAGGAATTCCCGGCACAATGGGAGGACGCTGTAATGCTCAATAAAATTATTCTCATGGGCCGCCTGACCCGTGACCCGGATCTGCGGCATACCGGCAGCGGCACAGCGGTGGCATCGTTCTCGCTGGCCGTAGACCGGGATTATAAATCCCAGAGCGGGGAGAAGGAAACCGACTTTATAGACATTGTAGCTTGGCGCGCCACCGCAGAGTTTGTCAGCAAATACTTCTCTAAGGGCCGCATGGCCGTGGTGGAGGGCCGCTTGCAGCTCCGGGATTGGACGGACAAGCAAGGCAATAAGCGCCGCTCTGCTGAGGTTATTGCCGATAACGTGTATTTTGCAGACTCAAAAAAAGATGTGTCCAATTCGGGCACATCTGCTCCGGCTCCTGTGGATGCCCGCAGTGATTTTTCGGAAGTCGATACGGAAGACGGGGAGTTGCCGTTTTGATTTGATTGTGGGATTGCTGTCGGGAAAGCAATCAAAAAGAAAACCGCCACAATTAAGTGGCGGATTCCCCTTCATCTACGATTTGCTGAAGCACTGCAATCAGATCGTATAGATTATTAATCTGAATATCGCGGGAAAGAATCTCATTTTTCAGATCATTGGACAAGGATTCAAACTGCTGGTGCACTTTTGGACTTACATATGACATAGAAGCACCTCAATAAGCTGGATTATTCTTTGAAGGTCTGGCATCCAGAACCGTTGCCACATCCGCAGTTATTGATGGTGACGCTGTCAGCATTGCATTTGCAGTTATCATTGTGCTTGCAGTTAGTGGCTTTGCAAGTGATGTTGGTTTCGGGGCTTGCAGAAGCCTTGGTCACGCTGTTGGCTGCACCGCTTGCGGGGCGATAGGAACGGCAGGAAGTTTCGCTGCTGGACGTTGCGCTTCCTCCGGAAACATCGATGGAAGACAGGCAGCAAAGGCCGGAAGAATTGTTGCCGCAGGAACGCACGCTACATCCGAGATTACTCATTATTCAGCAACACCTTTCATTTTGGAATATCTTTAGTATTGTTGAATGATTTGAAAATATACAGAGTAGTTTCATGCCGAACAGACCTACTGTGCAAAGTGCCGGGCTATGCGGAAAAGGCAGACCAAGCGGAAATACGCCGTGCCGCACCAGCACGGCAGGATATGAGGGAGCAATTATGAGCGCTGAGAAAATGCAGATCAGATTGTACAGGCGCTACGGTGCTGCGGAAACACCGATCACGATGCCATGATCCATGCTGTAAGAAAAGACCTTGAAATGATGTATAGCTATAAACGGGGGATTCTCCGGAGTATGAACAATCGCGTAAAAAATGGCCGCCCCATATGGGGCGGTCGGGAATTAGAGAATATAAACGATTTGCTGCTTGGCTAGTTCAGCATCCAGACCGAATATGCAAGGTATCCGGCAAAAGACACCCAGATCAGATAAGGAATTTGCAAAAGAGCGGCTGTCCGTTTAATTGGCCAAAACGCAACTATCATGGCTATAATTAAAACAAGTAAAAACAGAAGCCACAAAAATGCAAACCCATACATCTGGAGATTGAAAAAAAGAAAACTCCAGACTAAGTTGACAATCAGTTGTATTCCATAAATAGTTAGGGCACGTTTCTTGTCAGGGGAGTCTGATTGATAGATCATAGCTGCACTTATGCCCATGAGTGCATACAAAAGTGCCCATACAATAGGAAACACGAAAGAAGGGGGAGTCAGAGGTGATTTCCTGACGGTCTCATATGTATCCATTGCGCCTGAAGTAGCCCATCCAACAAGTCCGGATACAACTAAATTGAAAAGAACAAAAGTAACGTACGGTTTCCAGGTCTGTTTTTTCATTACCGTTTCCTCCTGAAGAAGATTTGCTTCACATGAACTGAGCATATCAAAAAAATATAGTAAAGAAAGTAGATAATGTGACATCTGAAAAAAATTCTGTGAAAAGACAGAAAGTGTGTGATGGCTAGGCCACTTTGGTATTGCGTCCGGCAGCGGGCGGGTCCGCTGGTGAAGGAATGCCGGGCGCTGCGTCCTCGTCTCAGTGCAAACGATACGCCGTATGAGCGGACGGAGAAAAACAAGATACTCCGCCCGCCCCGCGCTTCCTCCGTTTGCCGGACGCGGGTGGACAGGGCTGGCCCTGTTCGGGTTTGAGGGCAGCACGTACACCCTTTCCTTTGATTCAATTCATCTTCCGGCTACTTTTCTGGAGGTGCGTAACGTCTGGCGGCGTTATCTCTATCAACTGCGCAAGTGGCATCATGACAAATCGTTTGATTATGTTTATCTGATTGAGGGCAAGCACGGAGACCACCGCTTCCACATCCATCTTGTTTTGCGTGACAGCGACTTTGCACCGGCTGAGGTGCGGCACCTCTGGAAATACGGAGACGATGTGGACGACGAGCCGCTATTGCGCGGGCCGTATGACAGCTACCGACGGACAGCCAAGTATTTCTACAAAGAGGTTACGGACGGCATCACCATCCCGATCGGTGCCCGGACGTGGGTAGCGTACCGCAGTCTCAAAGCAAAGCTGCCGCCGCCAGATATCTGGCGCGATCACAGCGGCTGCATTGAGATCCCGGACATGGTGAGGGTGTCTGGGCGAAACAACGTGGAGAACCGATTCGGCTCCTATTGCTATGGCTGGTACATCGGAGATAAAAACAGTGCTTCATATTTAAATGAATGATCTCTATCTTGGAATCTAGTTGAATAACTCACGAAAACAGGAGAAAGGAATTGCAAGTGAATACCAAAAGTACTAAACTGATCTTAAGGGACGGATGGGTCATATGCCCAATCTGCGGCAAGGGGAGGATCCTGAAAATCGACCCCGAAACCACCGTCCACCACCTGCCACGAAAATGCAAACGATGCGGGCAGGAAACCATCGTGAATATTGAAGCGCCTGAGCCATTTGACAACCCCGGAAGGGATGTTGAAGGCTCAGGCGCTTTTTGTTTTGCCCGGAGGTGATAGCCCATGGCCATGAAACCGCTCCGACCGTGTCGGCATCCAGGATGCAGCGCGCTGACCCGTGAGGGTTACTGCCCGGCACACAAACCCAAGGACCGCAGCCAACGCAGCTCCTGCGGGAGCCGTTCTGCCGGGAGTGTGCCCGGCGTGGCAACCGTACACTGGCCACCGACGTTGACCACGTAGAGCCGCGCGGGGAGCGGGGAGCCCGGCCTTAAGGTTGAGTTTACCGGGCCGGTCACCGTTCGGAAAGACAGCGATCTGGAGGAGATCGCGGAACGGCTCTATCAAAAAATACGGCTGGCGCAGCTGAGAGCGGAGGGATGAGGAGTTGCAGTTTTTTTATCGCAGCGTGAAAACGGACACGCAGCTCGCCATGCCCGTGACGCCCGCGGAGTTTGCCGTGGAGTTCGGGAGAAACATCACGGTGCTGGACATGGCCCAGACCGGCGAGGCGGCGTTTCCGGGCCTCTCGGCCCTGTTTGACGAGCAGCTGGAGTTTCTGCTCCCGGCGGTAAAGCGGAACTACACCCAGGGCGATTACAGCGGCGATCCCTACGCCCTGGTGAAGACGCTGGTGGACTGGTCGGAGGCGGGCGAGGTGCTGCGCCTGATCATCACCGACACGCCGGTGAATGTCCCGGTGCTGCTGGGGCCGGTGCGCTACGGGGAGCGGGACGGTACCGGGGACGTGTACGCAACACTGACCATGCGCCGTTACCGGGAGCTGGCGGCGGAGACCACGGAGGTCAAGACCGCCACCGGAAACTCTACCCGCTCTACCGCACGGGCGGCACAGCCGGAGCGGGTCCACACGGTGGTCAAGGGCGACACCCTTTTGGGCATTGCCCGGAAGCAATACGGGGACGGCAGCCTTTGCTGGAAGCTGGCCAAGTACAACGGCATCAAAAATGCCAATCTGATCTATCCGGGGCAGAAAGTGAAGTGTCCTGATAAGAGTAAATTGTAGCGAGGTGACGGCCCATGGCCTTTAATGATCTACTGAAAATCCGGACATGGAGTTTGGACGGGAAGAAAACGGAACACATCACGCCCTTTGTGCAGAGTAAGACGTGGAGCGGCAGCTACCGCGACTGCGCCCGGCAGCTCTCCTTCAGTGTGACGCCCGAGGCCCTGTGCGAACTGGGCGGGAAGGTGCGGCTATACCATGAGGCGGACATTTTGTTTTCCGGCCACGTGGTCTCCCGGCAGCGGGACAGTCTGGGGCAAACCATTGACTGCGAGGCTCTGGACAATGGACTGTACTTAAAACGCAACAGCACGTATCTGGCGGTGCGCAAGCAGACGCCGGAGGCGGTGACGCGTGAGCTTGCCAGCGAGTTCGGCATCCCCTGCGGGACGCTGGCCGTCACCGGCGTGAGTCTGAGTAGGAACTTACTGGGCGTGAGCCTGTACCAGATCATCCAGACCCTGTACACGCTGACGTCGGAGTAGAACGGAAAAAAGTACCAAGTGCGTTTTGCATCCAACAGCCTGCAGGTGGTGGAAAAGGCCATCGGGGCGGACAGGCTGCGGCGGGTGCCGGGGAGCAACCTGCTTTCCTGCACCAGCAAGGACAGCATGGAAAATCTGGTGACCCGGGTGGGGGTCTACGACGACAACAACAGGCTGGTACAGCATTTTGACAGCCCCGACAACTACGTGGCCCTGTATGGACTGATGCAACAGGCCATCAAAGCCAGCGACAAAGAGAAGCCGGAGACCACCGCCAAGGAGATTTTAGAGGAAAACGGGATTGAGACCACCATCACCGCCGAGTGTATCGGCAGTCCCAAGCTGATCACGGGCAACGCCGTAGTGGTGGAGGAGCCGGTCACCGGCACCTATGGCCAGTTCTGGATCACGTCGGACAGTCACAGCTTTTCCGGCGGCGTCTATCACACGAAGGTATCTCTGGATTTTTTCGGAATCTGATGGATAAGCAGGAGGCTGGATCGGTACCTAAAAAATAATGTGTCCGAATTGGACGCGCTGGAGTCCATGTTTTACGTGGACGAGACCAGCGGGACCTACATCGACAAGCAGGCGTCCGCCGTGGGCATCACCCGTAAAGTCGGAACGCTTGCCTCTTGCACGGTGACCTTTAACGGTACGGATGGGGCTACGGTTCCGGCGGGCGCTCCGTTTTACACGGCGGCGGGGCTGGCCTTTTATCTGGATGGGGCGGCGACCATCGCAGATGGCACGGACTCCGGGACGCTGACGGCGGCAGAGGTGGGCGCGGCCTACAACATCGGGGCCGGGGAG